>JAOABC010000010.1 GCA_026418535.1 Hydrogenothermaceae bacterium
GTTTGCTATCAGGGAAGGTGGAAGGACAGTAGGTGCTGGTGTTGTTACTAAAATACTTGACTAACGAGAGGAAGAGATATGAGAGAAATTATAACTTTAGCCTGTACAGAGTGTAAGAGAAAAAACTACACTACAACTAAAAATAAGAGAAAACATCCAGACAGACTGGAGCTGAAAAAGTACTGTAAGTTCTGTAAAAAACATACAGCCCATAGAGAGATGAAGTAGTATGTTTATATGCGGGGTAGTAGCTCAATTGGCAGAGCAGCGGACTCCAAATCCGCAGGTTGAGGGTTCGAGTCCTTCCTGCCCCGCCTTTGGTGAAATATGTTAAGATATCTGAACTTCCTAAAAGAAGTATATCAAGAGCTTAAAAAGGTTGTTTGGCCATCTAAGGAGCTTGTAAGGAACGCCACACTGGTTGTTATAGTTTTTACCCTGTTAGTAGCGATTTATCTTTGGGGTTTAGATTTACTGTTTTCAAAGTTAATTACCTTTATAGTCGAGAGGTAGGCGTTTAATGATAGAAGAGAAGGATGTTCAACAGCAAGAAAAGGCGGAATTAGAGTCTACAGGAAAGAGATGGTATGCATTGTATACTCAGTCTAACTTAGAGATAAGAGCTAAGGAGAATTTTTTAAAAAACTTACAGCTTAACAATCTATCACACCTTGTAGATGAGGTGATAGTTCCAGCTGAAGAGAAAGTTGTTATAAAATCTCAAGGTAAAGAGAGATATAAGCTCTCCTTAAAAGGCTCCAGTAGGGAAATAGAAGTTCAAGGTAAGAAAGGTATAACTAAACTTTTAATAGAAGATGGTACAGTAAGAGTTTTGGAGAGTGTTGAAGGAGATGAAGGCTGTATTTCCCATAGTCCTATATCTAAACCTGGCCAGAAGATATCCTGCAAGGAAAACAAAACAGAAGCAAAGATACTCCTTGAGAACAAGATGTTTCCCGGATATATACTCATAAAAGCCAAGTTAACTGATGAGCTAATAGATCTGGTGAAAAAGACTTCTTTCTTGACCGGTTTTGTAAGTGCTGGTGGTATGCCTGTTCCATTAAAGGAGTCTGATGTTATGAAAGTCTTAGGACAAGTTCAGAAAGGAGCTCCAAAGATTAAAAGGCTTCTCTTTACAAAGGGTGATAATATAAGAGTTATCCAAGGGCCGTTTATGAATTTCAATGGTGTAGTGGAAGAAGTGTTTCCAGACAGAGAAAAGCTTATAGCGTTGATTACGATATTTGGTAGAGCAACACCGGTTGAACTTGAATTCTCCCAGGTGGAGAAGATTTAACTTGCCGGTTCAATCAGGTAGTCTTTAGGCAAGGAAGAATTCAAGGAGGTGTATTATGGCAAAGAAAGTTACAGGACAGGTTGAGCTGATGATTCCAGCTCAACAGGCAGCACCATCTCCACCAGTTGGACCTGCTTTAGGTCAACATGGTGTTAACATCATGGAGTTTGTGAAGAGTTTCAACGCAGCTACTGCTAATATGAAGCCTGGAACCATAGTTCCTGTAGTGATCACTATCTATTCAGACAGGTCCTTTACTTTTGTCCTTAAAACCCCACCAGCATCCTACCTACTCAAAGAAGCTGCAGGTATAAAGACAGGTTCTGGAGACCCTAAAAGGAATAAGGTTGCTAAGATCACTGTAGCTCAGCTAAAAGAGATAGCCCAGATGAAGTTAAAAGACCTAAACACTGAAGATCTAGAAGAGGCTATGAGGACTATCGCTGGAACTGCAAGAAGTATGGGTATAGAAATAGAAGGATACAAGGGGTAAGAAAGATGGCAAAGAGAGGAAAGAAGTACCTTGAAGCTTTAAAGGTTTTAGATCCAAATAAAGCGTATTCTTTAGAAGACGCTATATCAAAACTAAAAGAACTCTCTTCTATAACTAAGAGGAAGTTTGACGAAACTGTAGAAGTTATCTTCAGGTTGGGAGTAGATCCTAAGTATGCAGACCAGATGGTCAGAGGATCTGTTGTCTTGCCTCATGGACTTGGAAGACAGCTTAAGGTGCTCGTTATAGCTCAGGGTGAGAGACTAAAAGAAGCAGAGGAAGCCGGAGCTGACTACGTAGGTGGAGAGGATATTATAAATAGGATAGCTTCTGAGAACTGGATAGACTACGACGTTGTGATAGCCACTCCAGATATGATGCCAAAGATGGCCAAGCTCGGTAAGATCCTTGGTCCAAGAGGTTTGATGCCAAACCCTAAAGTGGGAACTGTAACTAATGATGTGAAGAAGGCAGTAAGCGAAGCTAAGAAGGGTAGAGTTGAGTTTAAGGTAGACAAGACAGGGAACCTGCACGTTCCTGTTGGAAAGATAAGTTTTGATCCTGAAAAACTTAAAGACAACATTCTGGCGGTGATAGAGGCAGTTGTTAAAGCTAAGCCTACAGGTGCTAAAGGTCAGTATATAAAGAATGTAGTTTTGAAATCTACTATGAGTCCTTCTGTTAAAGTAGACCAAAAATCTATAGAAACTAAAGCAGCTTAAGAAGGAGAAGAGAGATGACTGCGGTAATAGAAAGAAAGTCTATACGAGAAAAGGCTAATTTAGTATCTGATCTGAAGGATAAATTAAACAGGGCTCCTGTAGTTATCCTGATCGATTTTAAAAAGATAGATGCTAACTCTGTAGCTGACTTTAGGAAGAAACTGAAGAAAGTAGATGCGGAGATGAAAGTAGTTAAAAACACCCTTCTATACAGAGCTTGCACAGGAACACAGCTTTATGATAAAATAGATATTTTCAAGGGGCAAACTGGTGTAGTTTTCGGTTATGGAGACCTTGTAGAGCCAGCTAGGTTAGTTAAGGAGTTTTTAAAGGGTAAAGAAGAAGCTAAGGTAAAGGGTGGACTTGTTGAAGGTGTTTACGCTGATGGGAATAAGATCGACTACCTTGCATCACTGCCAAGCAAAGAAGTACTCGTTGCTCAGCTATTGGCTATTCTGCAAGCACCTATTACAAATTTTGTTAGAGTGCTCAATGCTCTACCTCAGAAGACAGTCCTTGTTCTTGATGCTATTAGAAAAGAAAAAGAGAAACAAGCTTAAAAATTTAAAAAATACTTTATAGGAGGTTTTTATAAGATGGCAACTATCACAAGAGAAGAGATTAAAGAAGCTATTAAGTCTATGACAGTTCTTGAGTTGGCTCAACTTGTCAAGGACTTGGAAGAGGAGTTTGGGGTATCTGCAGCTGCGATGGTCGCTTCTGCGCCTGCTGCCGGTGGAGCTGCTGCTGCACCTGCTGCTGAGGAAAAAACTGAGTTTGATGTTATACTTGCTAGCGCAGGAGCAAACAAGATCAACGTTATCAAGGTTGTTAGAGAGATAACAGGTCTTGGCTTGAAAGAGGCTAAAGATTTAGTTGACGGAGCTCCGAAGCCAGTTAAGGAAGGTATATCTAAAGAAGAAGCTGAAAGTATCAAGAAAAAATTAGAAGAAGCAGGAGCAACAGTAGAAATAAAGTAATTTGCTGAAGGCAGAGAGTAAAGATAGATATCCCATAAGTTTTTAACAGAAGGTAGATTACCAGTTGGTAGTCTACCTTTATTTATTTTTATACAGTTTTTAAGCGCAAACAAAAATTCAGTATAAGGTGGTGCAAGGATGAAAGTGATAAAGAGTTTGTCCAATAATCCATTTAGAAAAGTCCTATCTAAAAGAAAAGAAGTAATCCCACCTCCTGACCTTCTTGCAACCCAGAAAGAGTCTTTCGAAAACTTCGTTCAATTCAACACACATCCTCTAAAGAGAGACCCTCACAAAGGTTTAGAGAACTTATTTAGAACGTCTTTTCCTTTGATTGACCTGAACGACCAGCTTGAGATAAGGTATGTAGGGTATGAGATAGGAGATTGGGAATGCGGAAAGTGTAAGAAGAGTTTACCGGATGACACTCTTGGTGGTCCGGGGGTAAACTGTCCGCACTGTGGAAGTCCACTAATACACAAAGAGAAGATCAGTGTTGAAGAATGTAAGTATAAAGGTTTAACATACGCATCACCACTAAGGGTTCTCCTGGAGCTTATAGTCAACCAAACAGACACGAAAACAGGGGAAGTGATTCCAAAGACAATAAAGAAACAGAAGATATACTTTGGTGAAGTCCCTCTGCTTACAGATTATGCATACTTCATGATAAATGGAAGTGAGAGGGTTATAGTATCCCAGCTTATAAGGTCCTCAGGTCTATTCTTCTCGGCAAAGGAAGACAAATCAAAGGATATTATCACTAAGATAAACTACGAAGGTAGCATAATTCCGGAGAAAGGTGCTCGGGTAGAAGTCCAGTATGCTACAAACGCAGAGATATTCTATGCAAAGATAGATAGGAGAAAGATACTCGGTACGACTCTTTTAAGGGCTTTTGGTTGTGATACAGCATACCAAATACTTAAGAGTTTCTATGGACAGGTTGAGAGATACAAGTTAGAAAAGAGTGTTCTGGTTGATGATAAAGGATTAGAAGTAGATCTTGAGAGCTTGACTAATAAGGACATCTTTGTCACTGTAGTGTTTGAAGAGTTGTCTGAGAAAAAGCAGCCTGTTCCAGTTAGACAGGAGAAGTACGTATCCTTAGACCAACTGTCTAAACTCTTGGCGGATGATAGGTTTAAGGTTGAAGAAATAGTAGTAGTTGATCCTCAGATTTCTAATAAATCTCCATACCAGAGGGTAATCATAGAGACCCTAAAGAAAGACGAGGTAAAAATAAACTCTCTGTATACTTTCAGAGATGCTGCTTTAGTCGATGTATACAAGAAGATGAGGCCCACAGACACGGCTGTTTTGGACCCAAAAGCCTTCATGAAGAGAGCGAAAGAACTGTTTGAGAATATGTTCTTTGATTACCAGAAGTATGATCTGTCAAGGGTTGGAAGGGTAAAGATAAACGCAAAAGTTCATACTATACCTACAGTTGTAAAGCCTATAGACTTGGATGAGGTTTTTGAGAAATATCCACCTCTTGCTGTTGCAGAGGATGTAAAGATAGGAAAAGAGGTTTTAAAAGAAGGGACAAAGATGAACTCTGCTTTGGTCGGAAAACTGAAAGGGAGTAAGTTCAGTGAGATAAAGGTAAGGGAGTATCTTGATGAGGAGGCTCGGACTCTTCAGAAGGCGGATATTATAGCTATCATCAAGTACTTACTGGAACTTAGATACGGTAAGAAATCCCTGGACGATATAGCCCACCTTGGAAATAGGAGAGTTAGACCTGTAGGGGAGCTTTTAGAGCTTCAGGCCAGAACAGGGATGGCGAAGATGCAGAAGGCTTTCAAGGATAGGGTTGCTACTGTTGATGTAGAAGACCCAAATCTAAAGCCTAGCGATATCATAAACCCGAGATATCTCACAAACTCTATTTTAGAATTCTTAAAGGGTGGTCAGCTTTCACAGTTTATGGACCAGACTAACCCTCTCTCTGAACTTACCCATAAGAGAAGGTTGTCTGCTCTTGGTCCAGGTGGCTTAACAAGGGATAGTGCAAAGTTTGAGATAAGAGACGTTCACCCTTCCCATTATGGTAGAGTATGTCCTATAGAGACTCCAGAGGGACAGAACATAGGTCTTATATCCTCTATGACTGTGTACTCAAGGATAAATGAGTTTGGATTCTTAGTATCTCCTTATAGGAAAGTAGATAATGGAGTTGTAACTGACAAGATAGAGTATCTAACAGCTTACGATGAAGAGAAGTATGTTATAGCTCAGGCTAACGCAGAGATAGATGAAGAGGGAAGGTTTACTCAAGATAGAGTTCTTACGAGAGCTTATGGTGACATAAGACTGGTTGACCCTAAAGAGGTCCACTACATGGATGTATCCCCAAAACAGGTAGTATCTGCTTCAGCATCTTTGATACCATTCCTCGAACATGACGACGCAAACAGGGCTCTTATGGGTTCTAACATGCAACGTCAGGCTGTGCCTCTCATAAAGACGGAATATCCTATTGTAGGTACCGGAATGGAGGTTAAGATTGCTAAGGATAGTGGTGCTGTGGTTGTTGCTAAGAGAGGTGGAACGGTAGTTAAAGTAGATGGAAGATCTATAACCATAAGAGTTAACCAGGAAGAGATAAACGAAGATGATCCTTTAGATATAGGTATGGATGTGTATGAGTTGGTTAAGTTCAGAGGTTCTAACCAATCTACCTGTATGAACCAAAGACCACTCGTCAAGGTTGGAGATGTTGTTGAGAAGGGTACGGTTATAGCAGATGGGACTTCTACGTACAAAGGAGAGCTCGCTCTTGGAAAAAACGTATTGGTTGCCTTTATGCCATGGAGAGGATACAACTTTGAGGATGCTATAGTAATATCCGAGAGATTAGTAAAGGACGATGTTTTTACGTCTATTCATATAGAGGAGTTTGAAGTAGAGGCAAGGGAGACAAAACTTGGAGCTGAGGAGATTACCAGACATGTTCCTGGACTAAGTGAGAGAGCATTGGCTAACCTTGATGAACACGGTGTAGTAAGAGTAGGTGCATACGTAAAACCAGGAGACATTCTTGTAGGAAAAGTAACCCCTAAAGGTGAAACAGCTCAGACTCCGGAGGAAAAACTCCTCTACGCTATATTCGGGGAAAAAGCTAGTGATGTAAAAGATACATCTCTTAGGGTTCCTATAGGTGTTGAAGGTGTTGTTATAGATGTCCAGATATTCGCAAGGAAGAAGAAGGATAAAAAAGACAGAAAGGATAAGTATATAGATACTCTTACCCAAAGGGAAATAGACCAATTGAACAGAGAGCTTGAAGAGAAGAAGAAGTTCATCTTAGAGAGGAGAGACCATCTGCTTAAAGGGGTACTAATTGGGAAATCTGTAGTTAGAGATGTCAAGGTAGCTGGAGAGGTGGTGATAAAAGAGGGTGAAACTGTATCTAACGAGAACTTTGACAAGGCTGTAAAAATTATAGTGATCAACCCATCAAACTTCTTAGAGGACAAGAAGATCATAAAGAAGGTTGAAGAAATAATAGAGAAAGCAAGGACACAGATAGAGTTATGGGAAAATATCTACCAGAAGAGGAAAGAGTCTGTAGAAGAAGGAGCAGACCTAAAACCGGGAGTAAATGAATTAGTTAAGGTTTACATAGCTCAGAAGAGGAAGATACAGGTTGGAGATAAGATGGCAGGTAGACACGGTAATAAAGGTGTAATTTCTGTTATCCTGCCAGTAGAAGATATGCCTTTCTTAGAGGATGGGACTCCTGTGGATATAGTTTTAAACCCTCTTGGTGTTCCTTCTCGTATGAACGTGGGCCAGATACTCGAGACTCATTTGGGTCTTGCTGCAAATAGACTTGGTAGACTCCTTGGAAAGGAGATAGAAAATTTAAGGGACAGGGAAAGTATAACAGAAGCTATAGTTAAGTACTATTCCATTGTTGATCAGGTATCAGATCCTCTACTTATTAAAAGAAGACAGGAAGATACAGAGAATCTAAAGAGATACCTACAGGATCTTGACGATGAGAAGTTCTACAATTTAGTGAAAGACTTGACCAAGATAGGTATTCCTGTGGAGACAGCTATATTCGAGAGTGCAACTGAGGATGATATCAAGAAGATGCTTACCTCTGCAGGCATAAAAGAGACAGGTAAGGTCAAGCTTATAGACGGTAGAACTGGTGAGCCTTTTGATATGGAAGTTACAGTAGGATACATGTATATGCTTAAACTTATCCACATGGTTGATGATAAGATCCATGCCCGTTCTACAGGTCCGTACTCCCTCATCACCCAACAACCACTTGGTGGAAGAGCTCAGTTTGGTGGTCAAAGATTGGGAGAGATGGAGGTTTGGGCTCTTGAGGCTCATGGTGCTGCCTACATACTCCGAGAGATGCTGACCGTTAAATCTGACGATATAGAGGGAAGAAAGAGGGTTTATGAGGCTATCATAAAGGGTAAACATTACTACGATATAGGTGTCCCAGAGTCTTTCAAGGTTCTCGTTAGGGAACTCAAAGCTCTCGGTCTAAACGTTGAGTGTATAATGGACGGTGAGAGTATGACTTGTGACACTTCAGAACAGCAGAAGGAACAGTTCAAGGTTTAGTTTGAAGATGGCAGGGTAAACCCTGCTTTTAAGAAAAAAGGAGGTTTACTGCCTTGGAAGCAAAAGAGAGAAAAGAGACTATAAGATTTGATGCTATTAAGTTATCACTTGCATCTCCAGAAATTATCAGGAATTGGTCCAGGGGTGAGATAAAAAAGCCAGAGACTCTTAACTACAGGACTTTGAAGCCAGAGAAGGACGGACTATTTGACGCTAGGATATTCGGACCTATAAAGGACTACGAGTGTCTCTGTGGGAAGTACAAAAAGAAGAAGTACGAAGGGACTGTATGTGATAGGTGTGGTGTTGAGGTTACCCGTTCTGATGTTAGAAGGGAAAGATTTGGACATATAGAGTTAGCGTCTCCTGTAGTCCACATATGGTATCTAAAGTCAACTCCTTCAAAGATAGGAACGCTCCTTGACTTAACTTCAAGGGACATAGAGAGGGTAGTCTATTTCGAGTCTTACATTATAGTGGAGCATCCGGAGGATGAAGATGAAGAAGAGGTCTTCAAGAGAGACCAGAAGGCTCTCCCTATACTAGAGGGAGGACTTACCAAGTTTGTAAAGATATACGTAATCTCTGAAGAGGAGTTCCAACAGAAAGAGTACGAGTATCTAAACAGTGAGAAGTACGAGTACGGAATGGGTGCTGAAAAGATAAAGGATATCCTGTCAAGGATAGATATAGAGGTTCTGACTAAAAAACTGAAAGAGGAGCTCCACGGTTATGCTGCATCCTTTGATGACCTCAACCCATCTTTTAAGATGACTTATCCTAAGATATATCAGAGAGCCATCTCTGAGCTTTCTAGAAAGTTTGGGGAAGTCGGGATAAAGTTTGGAGATCTGGACGCTTCTGAAAAGGAGATAGATGCTATCATAGGTTTAGGTTATAAGGTTGTCCTTGAGAAGAATGGCCATTCTTACAAAATGGGTCAGCTGATTCATCCAGACCAAGAGGTCGAGGTTGAGATAGGAACAGGTCCACAGGCTTTAGAGAAGTTGTACAAGAAATACAGGGAAATAAGGCCAGATATACCAATATTTGAGGTTATCAAGGAATCTGTGAGGAACGTCATACTAAAAGAAGGAATAGACTCAAGACTTAAAAAGCTGATAAGAAGGCTTAGACTTACTGAAGCGTTCCTCTACTCAGATAATAGGCCAGAATGGATGGTGTTAGACGTTCTCCCTGTTATACCTCCTGATCTAAGGCCTCTTCTTCCTCTTGATGGAGGAAGGTTTGCAACCTCAGACCTAAACGACCTATATAGGAGAGTAATAAATAGGAACAATAGGTTAAAGAGACTCATAGAGCTTGATGCTCCAGAGATCATCGTAAGAAACGAAAAAAGGATGCTTCAAGAGGCTGTTGATGCTCTTATTGACAACGGTAGAAGGGGTAGAGTAGTATCTCAGAATAACAGACCTCTTAAATCTCTCTCTGACTCTCTCAGAGGTAAACAAGGTAGATTCAGACAAAACCTGTTAGGAAAGAGGGTAGACTACTCAGGCCGTTCCGTTATAGTTGTAGGCCCAGAACTTCAGATGCATGAGTGTGGTCTACCAAAACAGATGGCCCTTGAGTTGTTTAAACCTTTCGTGTACAGAAGATTAGAAGAGAAAGGGTACGCCACATCTATAAAAATGGCAAAGAGACTTGTAGAGGAGAGAGCTCCAGAGGTCTGGGAGTGTCTTGAAGAGGTTGTAAAGCAGCATCCTGTTTTACTAAACAGAGCTCCAACTCTCCATAGGATGTCTATCCAGGCTTTTGAGCCAAAGCTGGTAGAAGGTAAGGCTATAAAACTACATCCGTTGGTATGTCCTCCGTTTAACGCTGATTTTGACGGTGACCAGATGGCGGTCCACGTCCCCCTATCTGTAGAAGCACAGCTTGAGTCTTACATCCTCATGCTGTCTACTCAGAACATCCTATCCCCAGCCCACGGAAAACCTGTCACTATGCCATCTCAAGATATAATCCTTGGTGTGCATTACCTCTCCCAACAGATAGACGGTGTAAAGGGTGAGAGTAAGATATTTGCAAGCCCAGAAGAGGTAAAGCTGGCTTACGAGCTTGGTAAGATAGATATCCACGGTAAGATAAAAGTCAGGATAGGAGACAAGGTCTACGATACAACTGTAGGTAGAGTGATACTCAACGAGATATTCCCAAAGGGCTTTAGGTTCGTAAACGAAGTCTTAGACAAGAAAAAGATATCTAAGATAATATCAGATATATATGAGATGTACGGAAACGAGGTGGCAGCTCAGACTCTGGATAAAATAAAGGATATAGGATACAAGTACGCTACAAAGGCAGCTGTATCAATATCTGTCTCAGACTTGGTAGTTCCTAAACAGAAAAGTCAGATACTGCAAAATGCCGCAAAAGAAGCAGAAACTGTATGGCAGCAGTATGTAGATGGTGTTATCACTAAAGGAGAGAGACATAACAAGATAGTCGACATATGGTCTCAGGTTACAAATGAAGTAGCTAAGCATATGTTTAACGAGATAGAGAAACAGGATAGGGTTGAAAATCAGAAGAGGTTCCCTGGATACTTTAACCCTGTGTATATGATGGCATCCTCCGGAGCAAGAGGTAGTAAAGACCAGATAAGACAGCTTGCTGCCATGCGTGGTCTTATGGCAAAGCATTCTGGAGAGTTCATAGAGACACCTATCAGGTCAAACTTTCGGGAAGGTCTGTCGGTAGTAGAGTACTTCATATCCACGTACGGTGCAAGAAAAGGTCTCGCAGATACAGCTCTAAAGACAGCGGTTGCTGGTTATCTAACAAGGAGATTAGCTGATGTGGCCCAGGACGTTATAGTAACAGCAGAAGACTGTGGAACACTAAAGGGAATAACAGTCTCTGCTATCATAGAGAGTGGAGATATAGTCGTTCCTCTAAAAGACAGAATTATCGGTAGATACGCAGCGGAAGATATATATGATCCTTACAGTAATGAGCTTATAGTTGCAGTCGGAAATGAGATAGATGAAAAAGTAGCATCAGAGATAGAAAAAGCAGGTATAGAGAGAGTGAAGATAAGGTCTGCCCTAACCTGTGAGATTAAGCAGGGAGTATGTGCCAAGTGTTATGGTAGAGACCTATCCCAGAAGAAACTTGTGGATATAGGAGAGGCCGTAGGTGTAATAGCAGCCCAGTCTATCGGTGAGCCTGGAACACAGCTTACAATGAGAACCTTCCATATAGGCGGTGCTGCTACCGCTAAGGCTGCTCAAACCCAACATGTAGCGTCAGAAGTCGGAACAGTTAAGCTCCTTAGTGTTAAAACAGTTAAAGACAAGGACGGTAGGGAACTTATAATAAACAGAGAAGGCTCTATAAAGATTGTAGACGACTCCGGAAAGACGTTAGAGAGATTCCCAGCCCCTTACGGAGCCGTCATATACGTTAAAGATGGTCAAAAGGTCTCTGAGGGTACAGTTTTGGCAGAGTGGGAGCCATTCAGTGATTTGATCATAGCAGAGAAAGGCGGAACAGTAGAGTTCAGAGACGTTATACTTGATGTTACTCTAAAAGAAGAGATAGACAACATCACGAGAAAGACCATATACACCATAACATTCTTAAGACCAAAGGATGCACAGCTTCACACCCCAAGGATGGTTATAAAGGGAGATGACGGTAAAGAGTACACTTACGATCTGCCTGTAAACACCATACTACTCATATCTAAAGATCAACTTGAAGAGAAGTGGGAGAAGTGTTTCAGCTGTTCTGAAGCTGAGAAGACAGATCTCTATCACAAGTTTTTACAACCAAAAGTATCTTTCCGGGTCCTTGAGGGAGATGTAGTCGCTAAGATTCCGAAAGAGAAGGCTAAAGTTAGGGATATAGTTGGAGGTCTACCAAGGGTTGAGGAGCTTTTAGAAGGTAGGGAACCAAAGAACAAAGCTATTATTTCAGAGATAGACGGTATAATAAGGATATTTGAGGATGCGAAAGAGGTTTCCATTATAAACCCAAGGGAAGGAAGATCTGCTGTATATAAGATTCCGGAAGATGCATACGTGATAGTCAAAAACGGAAGCTTAGTAAAAGCTGGGCAGGATATAGTAGACAATGGAACTGTAAAGGCTGAGTTTGACGGTATAGTGAGACTAAAGAGTGAAGGTTCAAGGATTGTCGTGATAAATAAAGAAACAGGACAGCAGAGAGACTATAAGATACCAAAAGGTAAGTTCATCATTGTGAAAGATAATACCAAAATCAGAGCCGGAGATGCCCTCACAGACGGCTCACCTAACCCTCACGACATCCTAAAAGTCATGGGTATAGAAGAGTTAGCAGCATTCTTGGTAAAAGAGGCCCAGATTGTTTATAGATTACAGGGAGTTGAGATCAATGATAAACACTTCGAGATCATTATAAGGCAGATACTAAGAAAAGTTAAGATAGTAGATCCAGGAGATAGCAGATACTTACTGAACGAAATAGTTGATAAGTTGGACCTTGAAGAGGAGATAGAGAAAGTACTATCAGAAGGTGGAAAGCCACTGAAAGCAGAGCCAGTTTTAGTAGGTATAACAAAGGCTTCTCTATCTACAAGAAGCTGGATATCTGCTGCATCTTTCCAAGAGACAACAAGAGTCCTTGCTGATGCTGCTGTAGAAGGAAAAGTGGACAATCTTTACGGACTGAAAGAGAACGTGATTATAGGAGGAATAATACCTGCTGGAACAGGTGTTGAGAAATATTCTCAAGTGTCCGCAGTATTGGTAGAAGAGTATCAAAAAGAGGTTTAAGTTTCAAATATCAAGGGGGGGGACTAAAGTCCCCCCCCTTGATTTATTTTTGTTGCTTATTTATAATATTTGTTTTAGGTTTTATATAGTGGATATACTGCCCAAATTTTAGGAGGTAATAAACGTATGCCAACGATTAACCAGCTTGTTAGAAAAGGAAGAGAGACGGTAGAGAAGAAGTCTAAGTCTCCTGCACTACAGGGTAATCCTCAGAAAAGGGGAGTCTGTGTCAGGGTCTATACAACTACTCCTAAGAAGCCAAACTCAGCCCTCAGGAAGGTAGCAAGGGTAAGGTTATCTAACGGATACGAGGTTACTTGCTACATTCCAGGTATAGGTCATAACCTTCAAGAGCACTCTATCGTGTTGGTAAGAGGTGGAAGGGTTAAGGATTTACCGGGTGTAAGGTATAAGATAGTCCGTGGTGCTTTGGATGCTGCAGGTGTTAAGGATAGGAAACAATCAAGGTCTAAGTATGGTACTAAAAGGCCAAAACCAGGTCAAGCAGCCCCTGCTGGAAAGAAAAAGTAATCTATAAAAGGAGAGGTAAAAGCAGATGCCAAGAAAAGGACCAGTAAAGCCAAGAGAAATTATGCCAGACCCAATTTACAGGGATATTCTAGTTCACAAACTCATAAACAAGGTTATGGTGGATGGGAAAAAAAGTGTCGCTGAAAAGATAGTCTACGGAGCTATGAAAGCACTCTCTGAGAAGACAGGAGAAGAACCTCTTATTGCCCTGCACAAAGCTATAGAGAATATAAAACCTATAATGGAAGTTAGGCCAAGAAGGGTTGGTGGTGCTACATATCAAGTTCCTATGGAGGTTCCACCAAGGAGACAGATATCCTTGGCTCTAAGATGGCTCATAGAAGCAGCGAGAAACAGGAGTGGAAAAGGAAATTATACTATGCTCGAAAGACTCTCCAACGAGTTATACGATGCTTACAATAACAGAGGAAACTCAATAAAGAAAAAAGAAGATACCCACAGAATGGCTGAAGCAAACAAGGCTTTCGCACATTATAAGTGGTAATTAAAATTAGAAAGTTGGAGGAAAATTAAAGATGCCAAGGCAAGTGCCAATTGAAAAATTAAGAAACATAGGAATCGTAGCCCACATAGACGCCGGAAAAACGACAACCACGGAAAGGATCCTGTTCTACACTGGTAAAACGTACAAAATAGGTGAGGTTCATGAAGGTGCTGCTACTATGGACTGGATGGAGCAGGAAAAAGAGAGAGGTATTACCATAACCTCTGCTACAACTGCAGCATACTGGAAAGGATACCAGCTAAACATAATAGATACGCCAGGGCACGTTGATTTCGGTGTTGAGGTTGTTAGGTCTATGAAAGCTCTGGACGGTATAGTCTTCGTATTCGCATCTGTTGAAGGTGTTCAACCTCAGTCTGAGGCTAACTGGAGATGGGCTGATAGGTTCGGGGTTCCAAGGATAGCCTTCGTTAACAAGATGGATAGAGTAGGTGCAAACTTCTTCGGTGTATACGAAGATATGAAAAAGAAGCTTGGAGCGAATCCGGTTCCGATCCAGATCCCTATAGGAGCAGAAGACAACTTTATAGGTGTTGTGGACCTTATGAACATGAAAGCTGTAGTCTGGGAAGGAGATGAACTGGGAGCTAAGTTCTCAGAAAAAGAAGTTCCTGATGACTTGGTTGATCTAGCACAAGAATGGCGTGAAAAGATGGTTGAAGCTATCGTAGAGACAGATGAAGACCTCATGGAAAAGTACTTCGGTGGTGAAGAGATATCTGTGGATGAATTAAAGAAAGCTCTAAGAAAAGCCACTATAGAGAGAAAGCTCGTTCCTATGCTCTGTGGAACGGCTTTCAAGAATAAGGGTATACAGCTGATGTTAGATGCTGTTATTGATTATTTACCTTCTCCTGTAGACCTTCCTCCAGTAAAAGGTTCAAACCCAAATACAAATGAAGATATAGAAAGAAAGGCTTCTGATGGTGAACCTTTCTGTGCTCTGGCTTTCAAAGTTATGGCAGACCCTTACGCAGGTCAGCTTACTTATTTCAGGGTATATTCTGGTTCTGTTAAAGCTGGTCAGACTGTTTTAGTATCAAATAAGGGAAAGAAAGAGAGAATAGGAAGAATTCTCAGAATGCACGCGAATCAGAGGGAAGAGATTACAGAAGTGTATGCAGGTGATATAGCTGCTGCGGTTGGAGTAGATGCAACTACTGGAGATACCCTCTGTGATGAAAAAGCTCCTATAGTTCTTGAGAAGATGGAGTTTCCAGAGCCAGTTATAGCCATGGCCATAGAGCCAAAGACTAAGTCAGACCAAGAGAAGTTGTCACAAGTTTTAAACAAGTTTATGAAAGAAGACCCAACATTTAAAGTCTCTGTAGACCCAGAGACAAACCAAACGTTAATCCACGGTATGGGAGAGTTGCACTTAGAGATAATCATAGACAGGATGAAAAGAGAGCACAAGTTAGAGGTGAACGTAGGTAAGCCTCAAGTTGCCTACAAGGAGACAATCAGGAAAAAAGCAACTTCGGAAGGTAAGTTTATAAGACAGTCTGGTGGTAGAGGTCAATACGGTCACGTATGGATAGATATAGAACCAAACCTAGAAAAAGAGTACGAGTTTGTAGATAAGATAGTCGGTGGAGTTATTCCTAAGGAGTTTATTCCTGCAGTTGACGAAGGAATACAAGAAGCTATGAAGCAGGGTGTGGTAGCAGGTTACCCTGTTTTAAATGTAAGAGCCACCCTTTTCGACGGTTCTTTCCACGAGGTTGACTCCTCTGAAATAGCCTTCAAGATAGCTGCATCTATGGCATTCAGAGAAGCAATGAAGAAGGCAGACCCTGTTCTATTAGAACCTATAATGAATGTAGAGGTAGATACACCTGAAGACTACATGGGTGATGTTATGGGTGACCTAAACAGAAGAAGAGGAAGAATTCTTGGAATGGAGAAGAGAGGAAACACTCAGACTATAAAGGCAGAAGTTCCGTTGGCAGAAATGTTTGGGTACGCTACAGACTTAAGATCTCTAACCCAAGGGAGGGCAACATTTGTCATGACCTTTGCAAGGTATGAAGAAGTTCCAAGACATATAGCTGAAGAAGTGGCTGGCCAAAGAGCCAAATCTAAAGAGTAATATCACAGGAGGTAAAAGATAGATGGCAAAAGAGAAGTTTGTAAGAGGAAAAGAGCACCTGAACGTAGGAACCAT
>JAOABC010000011.1 GCA_026418535.1 Hydrogenothermaceae bacterium
ATTTCCCACCGTGAAAACTACACGCATATCTCATGGTTTGCAGTTTGGTTCCTTCATTGAGCTTGCGGACGAGCTCGCGTTGGAAAAGTCTATAGAAAACAGAAAATCCCTCTGAAATTCTTCCCTTTTTATAATGAGCATGCTGGCATCTGGTTTTAAAATTCTTAACCTTCTCGGTATTCCCCTATCCAAACTGTTGGCATGACCCCTCCCTACCAATACCACAACCTTATAATCAGGATGTTTCTCAAGAAGCCTGACTATCGCAAGGGCCATGCCGTTGTCCCAAGCATTCTGAACATCAAAAAACCTTTTCTCTTCTACTCTTGGATGGGAAGCAAGAAACCCTCTAAGCTCTCTCTTTTCTTCCTCCGATAAGGGTATTATGGGATTGGGAAGATGCTCATCTTTTGACCTTTCCAGACCTTCAGCCCTTATCTTATGAACTAACTCCGTGGGTATGTTTATAGCCACAATCCTTATGCCTTTTTCCTTGGCAAACCTCCATATGTCCCTGTAAAGAGATTCATCAAAGCCCCATCTTTTCCCGTATTCTGTTCTTTTTAACATCTCTTCTTCTTCTATTCTGCAAGCTATGTAGTCATCTAAAGCAGATTGAAAAGGCTGTTGAAACATCTCCATAGCTATGAAAAACCTATAACCTTTTGATTGAAGAAACTTTACGACTTTAAGTTGAAATGCATGGTCTTCTTTACTCGTGTGCTCCTCTGGTAGGAATATAACCCTGTATTTATCTGGAAAATTTTTGAGTGATTCTCCCGCTTTTGTGATTGAAATCAATAATATAAAGACTAAAAGCAAAAGCATCATGTTATAATTTTACGCATGAAAAAACTAAACAAGGAGGAGCAAAATGGCAAGAAAACCTAAGAAAAAGGGTGGCGCAAGATACAAAAGAGTGGTTCTTTCCTTACCTAAAAGACTCTATTACGTGCTTAATGGTATTGCGATGGGTGATGAGCGAAAGCTCAATAGGCTTATAAAGGGTATACTGGAGGATAAACTAATGGAATCCACGGTGGCGGAGCTTGAGCTTTACCTTGGAAGAGGGGAAGAAGAAGAGGAGGAGGAAGGGGAAGCTCAGGAACAGGCATGATAAGTAAGAGGCTTGTTCCCCTTTCCCCCTACAAAACGGAAACCACACCTTCAAGGATAAAGCTTTCCTCAAATGAGCTGGCAATAGATTTCCCCGAAGAAGTCAGAAGGCGTATAGCGGAGGAGGTTTCCAAAATACCCTTTAACCGATATCCAGA
>JAOABC010000012.1 GCA_026418535.1 Hydrogenothermaceae bacterium
ACCGCAGGAGATGGTCATAGACATTCCAGAAACATTTAACTATCTCTTAGGTTTGAAAGTCAAAAAGGTAAAAGTAAGATATAATAATACGATTGAAGGAAGGAAATATATTTTCATTCTCGGTGAGAGAGACAGAAAAAACATAGTTATCATCTGGCGCGAATATGACGAAAAATGGAAAGATGAGGATTACAAGAAGGATAAGGAGTTTATAAGAAAGGAATTAGAAGGCGATTGGTATCCGCATATTGTTTATATAAATGGACAAACTGTTTTAACAAATCAACATTATGAAATAAAGCACATTGAACCTGAATTTAAGAAACTAATCTGGTAGCCATGGAAGGAACATTTTCTTACTGGATGCGTACAAATTTAAAAGATGCGTACAGTGGTTTAATTACTCAGGATGTTGATTTTGTAATAATTATTGACAAAAGGATATATTTTATAGAAGAAAAAAATAGGAGTAATGCTAGAATAGGTCCTGCACAAAAAGTCATATATAAAATGATATGCGACCTGTTTAAAAATTCAAAAAACTTAGACTATGAGTTTGAAGGTGTTGCAATTATTAATATTGAAAATGAACAAACTTCGCTGAACGAGGTGAAAAAACTAATAAATGAGAGTATAAGGAAGGAGATAGAGATTGAAAATGAAATTTTAAATAAACTATGGGACTGCAGGGGACGTCCATTTATAAGAAAAACAGAGGTAGAGAGAAGTGGATATAGAACATCTATTCTTGAGAAAATATTCTGGAATAACAAAATTTACACTCGCACAAAAGATAATATATATATTGAAAGAATACATTGGTTATTTTTAAACTACTGCACTGGTTACTTTATCTTTTTGGAAGAGCAAACTTGTGGCAATTTTAATATATCTGATGATAGAAGGAGGTTTATTAAATTGATTGATGATATGTTTTCACGCCTATCTGAGGAAAATGAGAGATCTCTCTACGCTCGGAATCCAAAAAGTGGTGCTGTATATAAATACATAGGATACTACGAATTAGCATTTTCTAGAACTAATCCTGATAATTCCAATAAAATATACTTGAACGGAAAGGAGATAACAAGAGAAAAATTAGTAAGCTTACTAAATCTTGATTCAGTAGATATAGTAGAATATAGAGGGAAATGAGTATAGAAAAATACCTTGTTTTAAACAGGTATCTTCTTTCTCTTTTTGGAGTAGGAGAATTCAAAGAGCTACAGCAAAAGTTAAGAGATGCACAGACTGGTTACG
>JAOABC010000013.1 GCA_026418535.1 Hydrogenothermaceae bacterium
GAAACAGATAGCTAAAGAGATAGGATATCCTGTGCTTCTCAAGGCTTCTGCTGGCGGCGGTGGTAGAGGTATAAGGATATGCAGGAATGAGGAAGAACTTCTTAGAAACTACGAAAACGCATACAACGAAGCTTTAAAAGCCTTTGGACGTGGTGACCTTCTGTTGGAAAAATACATAGAGAACCCCCATCACATAGAGTTTCAGGTGCTTGGAGACAAGTATGGCAATGTGATACATCTTGGAGAAAGGGACTGTTCCATACAAAGGAGAAACCAGAAGCTTGTGGAGATTGCACCTTCTCTGCTTCTCACACCGGGCAAAAGGGCATACTACGGCGAGCTTGTGGTAAACACCGCAAAGGAGATAGGCTACTACAGCGCAGGCACTATGGAGTTCGTGGCGGACGAGAAGGGAAACATATACTTTATTGAGATGAACACCAGAATTCAGGTGGAGCATCCAGTGACAGAGATGATAACGGGTATAGACATAGTCAAGTGGCAGATAAGAATCGCTGCTGGTGAGCCTTTAAGGTATAAGCAGGAAGATGTTAACTTTAACGGCTACTCCATAGAGTGTAGGATAAACGCAGAAGACCCTAAAAAGAACTTTGCACCTAGCATAGGGACCATCGAAAGATACTATGCACCGGGAGGCTTTGGCATAAGGGTTGAGCATGCAGCCTCGAGGGGCTTTGAGATAACGCCTTACTACGACTCCATGATAGCCAAGCTAATAGTATGGGCACCCCAATGGGAGGTGGCAGTAGACAGAATGA
>JAOABC010000014.1 GCA_026418535.1 Hydrogenothermaceae bacterium
CCCCATAACATAGAAGAAATGGTCATTGACTGGTTAGTTCTTGGAATAGACCCAAAAAAAAGCGTGCTCTTTCAGCAGTCAAAGGTAAAGGAGCATGCGGAGCTTTTTCTACTCTTTTCTATGATAACCCCAAAAAGCTGGCTTGAATGGAATCCAACATACAAGGATACCAAATACAACCTTTTGAGGCTAACAGACCTAAGCTTTATGTTTAAGGGTGGTTTGAGGGACCATGTAAAAGCCTTTGTGGCAAAGCTACCGTACAAGATTGAAGACTTTGAGGCTCTAGAAGAACTTATACTGGATGATATTTCCGATACGCTCATCCAAGCCCTTTTTGAAGGTTATTTGGAAAAGGAAATGTTGAGGGAACTCAACGTTTCTAAGAGGGAGTTTTATGACACGGATACCTACGGCTTTTTGGGTTATCCAGTCCTGCAAGCAGCTGATATACTTCTGTACAAGGCTCAGGCCGTTCCTGTTGGAGAGGACCAGCTTCCACACATAGAACTGTCTAGAGAAATAGCAAGAAGGTTTAACGGGCTGTATGGAGAATTATTTCCAGAACCACAGGCAATTCTAACGGAGACACCAAAACTTTTAGGGACCGATGGGAGAAAGATGAGCAAANCTTACAACAACGCCATATACTTTGCGGACAGCAGGGAAGAGGTTCAGAGAAAGGTCATGAGCTTTTATACGGACCCTCAAAAACTACGCAAGGGAGACCCGGGAAGACCTGAAATATGCCCAGTCTTCTTCTATCATAAACTCTTTAC
>JAOABC010000015.1 GCA_026418535.1 Hydrogenothermaceae bacterium
AAAGATGCTCTTTTAAATATAAAAGATTTTGGCAATATAACATATTTATGTGAAAAAACAGAGGAAACGCTCTTTAAAAATGACATTAATGGAGATGTTATTGTGCTTGATCCACCAAGAGTAGGATGCATGAAAGAAGTGCTTGAGGCAATTGCGGATAAGAGAATAAGAAAAGTTATTTATGTATCCTGCGAACCTTCTACCCTTGCAAGAGATTTAAAATATCTTAAACAAAGAGGATATAAACTTATAGAAGTGCAACCAGTTGATATGTTTCCTCAGACATATCATATTGAAAATATAGCTTTAATGAAACTTGAATAAAGGAGGATTGAGTTATGGCTTTAAAAATTAATTTGAACGATGTAAAGATGCAACCACATCCTAAATTTGAAGGTGTAAAGATTGGTTTTATTACAACAAAAGAGAGACATCCAGAATTGAGTATAATTGTTCTTGAAATCGCACCAGGTATTGAAATCCCCTCTCATACCCACGAAAAAGAGATTGACAGCATTTTAACCCTTGAAGGTGAAGGAGAGGTATTCATTGATAATAATTGGCAACCCTTCAAAAAAGGTGATGTAATTGTTATTGGAACTAAAGAATTGCATGGAGTGAGAGTGAGAGGAAATACTCCAGCCAAATGTTATATAGTACATGCTCCTGCAGTATGGTAAGATTGACAAAACAGGCTCAAAAAACTTTATAATTCATCAAATGGGCGATTAGCTC
>JAOABC010000016.1:0-489 GCA_026418535.1 Hydrogenothermaceae bacterium
GGTTCCGCTTACGAACCTGTTTAGGGACGAAATACTCTCCGAGGAAGACCTTCCAATATACATGGTCTCTTACACGCCTTGTTATCGTAGAGAAGCCGGTTCTTATGGAAAGGACGTAAGAGGTCTAATCCGTCAACATCAGTTTGACAAGGTAGAACTTGTAAAGGTGGTAAAGGAAGAACATTCTTACGAAGAGCTTGAGAGAATGACTTCAGATGCGGAGGATGTACTTAAACTTTTGGGTATTCCGTATAGAGTTGTCCTTCTTTGCACGGGTGATATGGGTTTTGCATCCGCAAAGACATACGACATAGAAGTGTGGCTTCCTTCACAGGGTAGATACAGAGAGATATCTTCTTGTTCTAACTGTGAGGACTTTCAGTCAAGGCGTATGAACATGCGGTATAGAGATGCGCAGGGAAAACTACACTTTCCCCACACGCTCAACGGCTCAGGACTTGCTGTAGGTAGAACGCTGGCAGCCATACT
>JAOABC010000016.1:499-727 GCA_026418535.1 Hydrogenothermaceae bacterium
GGTTCCGCTTACGAACCTGTTTAGGGACGAAATACTCTCCGAGGAAGACCTTCCAATATACATGGTCTCTTACACGCCTTGTTATCGTAGAGAAGCCGGTTCTTATGGAAAGGACGTAAGAGGTCTAATCCGTCAACATCAGTTTGACAAGGTAGAACTTGTAAAGGTGGTAAAGGAAGAACATTCTTACGAAGAGCTTGAGAGAATGACTTCAGATGCGGAGGATGT
>JAOABC010000017.1 GCA_026418535.1 Hydrogenothermaceae bacterium
CCTCGGAGTATTCACCGTGTGGGTCAAAGACTATAATCTGAACTTCAGGATAAGTACTTAGGGTGGCTTTTATCAGGTTCTTTACGAAGTGGCTTTTGCCCGCACCAGTAACGCCCGTAACCATCACGTGCCTTTTGAGCACTTCCGCAAGGTCTATGGTTGCACTTACATCCGTGCCTTTTAACCTTCCGATAACTACTGGCATAGTTTCTTTTCTGTAGATAAAGGCTTTTCTAAGTGTTTCCTCACTTGCCCTGTAAACAGGAAGACCTGCATCAAAAGGATGTTCAGGAGTTTTGGGAAAGTCTTCCCGAACTACGCATACCACCTCCGCACTTGCAATTCTCAATGGACTCTTGTTGTCGCTAAAGTAAGCAAGCAAAGCTGCCTTTCTCCAGCTTCCTTCTAAGTCCTGGGAGAGTATCTTCCTGAAGTCCTGCGCAGAAGCAGTAACTCCATCATCTCTGTTTCTAAAAGGATTGGCAAAGAACCCTAGGTCGTATGCATATATACCGTTAACCCTTCCTATATATCTGGTTTTCTTGTCGTGCTTTACCTCTACATAGGAAAGAGCGGGGAGCTCTTCGTCCAAAAGTAGAAACTCAAATTCTCTGAGCCTCACAGGATTTAGCGCAAAACCCACTAAATCATCGCTCAGCCTGAAAGAATGCTGTTCTTTTATGTCGTTGAAGTAATCTAACATCTTCTTCACATG
>JAOABC010000018.1 GCA_026418535.1 Hydrogenothermaceae bacterium
CCCAATTCCTTTAGCCTATCCCTTATATGGTCTGCTACGGAAAAAAGCTTTTCCTTCCTTGTCATATCCCTGACCTCCACAAGCAGGTCCACAAGCCTGCTGTCAAAGATGGTTCCAGCCTCAAGTTCCTTCTGGACTACTCTCTTTACATCGCACTCTGGCTTGTAGTCTTCAAGCAGACCAAACACACCCCTAAGGCTCCTGATAATAGAGTTGACCGCAAACTCGTAGGCTTCTAACTCTTGTCTTGATATCCTACCATCGGAAAAGGCTTTGTTTTTTATCTTGCCAAGCTCACCAATTAGTCCATAAATCGTGGCAAGGGCTTGGGGTGTGTTAAAGTCGTCGCTAAGAGCCTTGAAAAAGCCTTCCTCCATCTGCTTTACACTTTCAAAGAGTGGGTGAGTTCCCTTCTCTTCGTAGCTTGGTAGCTTTTTCAAAAGCTCAAGGTCTTCAAGGGCGTTTATAAGCCTCTCGTAGGCTCTTTTTGTCTCTTCCATCTTCTCCCAGGAAAAGTCAAGGGGGCTTCTGTAGTGGGTAAAGAGAACCAAGAGTCTGAGTATGTCTGGATGATACTTGGAATAGACTTCCTTTAGAGTTATGTAATTGCCAAGAGATTTGGACATTTTTTGACCACCTACGGTGACACTGTCTCTTAT
>JAOABC010000019.1 GCA_026418535.1 Hydrogenothermaceae bacterium
GATTCATAGAGAACCAAAGCTAATAATAGATAAGCTAAGAATATAAATGCTTCAGTATCTATACTATAGCTACTTAATAAAAGCTTTTTATGATAAAAGTGACATTATATATTACATACGTCGTGTAGTTCACTTACTTGTAAATAAATAAGAGTTGTATTATAATGAGGTTATGGAAAAGTTTTCATCCCGTTTTAATGCTACAAAACCTATAATATCTTGTATAATGTCATGCTATTCTGAGATTCCTGAACACCTATGCATGGCTATTGAATCAATTCTAAACCAGACATACCAAAACTTTGAGTTTTTAATAGCATTAGACAATCCAGACAACAAAGAACTCCTGAAAATATTAAGAGTTTATGAGGAAAAAGATAAAAGGATAAAAGTTTTTGTAAACCCAAAAAATCTTGGTCGTTCACAATCTAGAAATAACCTCATTAAAAAAGCACAAGGAGACTACATAGCGATTATGGATGCTGATGATATTGCTTATCCTGATAGATTTGAAGTAGAAGTTGCAGTATTAGAAGAAGGTATTTGTGACATAGTAGGATCATGGATAGAGGAATTTGATGACAACCCTGAGGTTATAACTTCAGTAAGAAAAGTACCTGAGAAGCATGATGATATAG
>JAOABC010000001.1 GCA_026418535.1 Hydrogenothermaceae bacterium
TTCCATACTCTATTTCCAAGAAATATTAACCCTATTTTAAGAGGTAGTCTTTCAGTTATAGCATTTTACCCATATCTGTTTCTAAATTACTGTTATAAACCTTATCTAGCCTTGTTCCTTGAATTTTTAAACTTCTTCTACGAGTTTAACTTTACTTTTTTCTCCTTTCCATCCTATTTTTGTACTTTAGGATCTTCTTTTTCTTCTCTTCTTCAGGTTTTATGTTCTCAGAAGCTTTCCTTAGGTTTTTCTCCACTTCCTTTTCTTTTCTCTGTTTTTCCTTTTCCAAAGACTCTTCTGACTGAAGCTGGAGTTTGTAAAGATACTCTAAGGTATTGTACTTCAGTTTAAACATCATATCCTCAAACAACCCAAACGACTCTCTCTTGTACTCCACCAATGGGTCTCTTTGAGCGTATCCTCTTAGGTAGACACTCTCCCTAAGTCTATCTAAGTTATGTAGGTGGTCTTTCCACAGAGTGTCCAGAACCTGGAGGGTTATGTACCTCTCAAACTCCCTCAAGAGAGATGAACCATAGAACTGCTCTTTCTGATTGTAGACATTTTCTAGCTGCTTTATCAGGTAATCCTCAAGTTTTTTCCTGTCCCACTCCTGCTGGGGTATGCTAATCTCAACTCCGAGCCACTCTTTAAAGCTCTTTTGGAGTTCTTCTATATCCCACTTCTCCTGATACTCCTCAGCCGGAGCATACTTGCCTAAGTAGTATAAGAGCAAATCAGTAAGCCAGAGTATAAGCTCCTCTCTTAGGTTTATACCTTCAAGTATATCTTTTCTAAGAGAGTATATAACTTGTCTCTGTTTATTCATAACATCGTCAAATTCAAGAAGTCTCTTCCTTATCTGGAAGTTCTGTCCCTCTACTCTCTTCTGGGCGTTCTCTATAGCCTTACTGACCATTGTACTTTCAATAGGTTCGTTCTCAGGAATCTTTAACCTATCCATAAGGCTTATCAACCTATCCCCACCAAAGAGTCTCAGTAGATCATCCTCCAGAGATAGGTAGAATCTTGAGCTACCAGGATCCCCCTGTCTTCCTGCTCTACCTCTCAGCTGGTTGTCTATCCTTCTACTCTCGTGTCTCTCCGTTCCTATAACTGCAAGACCCCCAAGTTCTATAACCTTCTGCTTCTCCTTAAATGTTATCTCTTGAGCCTCTTTTAGGGCTTTTGTATACTCTTCTTCTGTAGCCTTCTCCGGAGTCAGACCTCTTTTCTTCAATATCTCTTTTGCTAGAAACTCTGGGTTTCCTCCAAGGAGTATATCCGTTCCCCTACCTGCCATGTTGGTAGATATCGTCACTGCTCCTATCCTTCCTGCCTGTGCCACTATCTCAGCCTCTCTCTCATGGTTCTTGGCGTTTAGAACATTGTGAGGTATACCTTTCTTTTTCAGAAGTCCAGACAGGAACTCTGACGTTTCCACAGACACAGTTCCAACAAGGACAGGTCTACCTTCTTTATGAAGTCTTTCTATCTCCTCTACAACTTGGTTAAACTTCTCTTTTTTAGTCTTGTAAACCATGTCCGGATAATCTTTTCTTATAACAGATTTGTTTGTAGGTATGACTAGAACATCAAGGTTGTATATCTCCTTGAACTCTAGAGCTTCTGTTTCTGCAGTCCCTGTCATACCTGAAAGCTTTTTGTACATCCGGAAGTAGTTTTGGAAGGTTATTGTGGCAAGGGTTTGATTCTCCGCTTGAATCTTGACACCTTCTTTTGCCTCTATAGCCTGGTGTAACCCATCAGACCATCTCCTACCCGGCATCAATCTCCCTGTAAACTCATCAACTATCACAACCTCCCCATCCTTAACTACATACTCTCTGTCTCTGTGGAAGAGAGTGTTAGCTCTAAGGGACTGGTTTATAGCATGGAGCAGGTTTATGTTCCTTGGGTCGTAAAGGTTCTCTATGTTAAAGTAGTTCTCTGCCTTCTCTACTCCCTTCTCTGTGAGTACAGCTGTCTTGTTCTTCTCATCTACTATAAAGTCTTTATCTTTGGTTAACCCTTTTACAAAGGCATCACTTGAGTAGTATATTGACACATCTTCTCCGGAGGGCCCAGAGATTATCAGAGGAGTCCTTGCTTCATCTATCAGAATAGAGTCAACCTCGTCTACAATAGCAAAATGATGACCTTTAACCTGTGTCATCTGCTCCTTTGAGAAAACCATATTATCTCTTAGATAATCAAACCCAAACTCGTTGTTGGTTCCGTAGGTTATGTCAGCTTCATAAGCACTTTTTCTGTCAGTTTCAACTGCTACAGTAAAAAAGTCCTTTTTTGCCTCTACATCTATCTTCTCAGGAGGTAGAATATCTCCAAAAAACCCCTTCTCCCAAACTCTCTTATCTAAAATTATAACTTTGTCAAAAGCTTTCTCGTCAGCCCATTCAACCTTGTAAGATACAGAGTTTGTGTTTATAACTCCCACAGACAATCCCAAGAACTTGTATATACTACCCATCTGAGAAGCATCTCTTTTAGCAAGGTAGTCATTGACGGTAACTACATGGACTCCCTTACCTGTTAGAGCGTTCAGATATACAGCTATAGATGCAACTAAGGTCTTTCCTTCCCCTGTCTTCATCTCTGCTATCATACCCCTGTGAAGAGCAAGAGCACCTATCAGTTGGACATCAAAAGGTCTAAGCCCCAGCGTTCTCTTAGCTGCTTCCCTTACAATACCAAAGGCTCTTATAACCTCCGGTATGATCTCACCTTCTGTTATAGCAGTGGATATATGGTCGTTAGAGTGTATTTTTTCTTTTAGTTTTAAGCTCTCCTCTATCAGTTGCTTGTTTGTCAGTTTGTCTAACTCTGGCTCAAGTTGGTTTATCTTGGATACAAATTCACTCAGTTTCCTTATTTCTCTCTCGTTCTTGGTTCCAAATATCTTCTTGATGATAAGGTTTATCAATATTTCCTCCAAAATTTAAAGAAAGTTAGTTTACTATATTTTACACTCTTACTCTTTTCTTATAGTAGAGCTCTAGAAATAGGAAAATTGTGATACCGATAGATATAGAAGCATCTGCAATGTTAAAGGCAGGCCAGTGATGTTCCTTTATATAGAAGTCTAAAAAGTCTCTAACAGCACCTAAAAACAACCTATCGTATAAGTTACCTACAGCTCCCCCTGCTATCAGAGCAAGAGAGACTACCTCCATCTTAGACAACCGAGACCGTTTTTTTAAGACATAGAGTGTTGCTACTATAGCAGCGATGGTTGAAGAGCTTATGAGGACAGCTTTCCTTAGTATATCCGGAGCTTGTGCCAGTATACCGAAGGCAGCTCCGGTGTTCCAAACTAAAACCAGGTCAAAGAACCCAGGTATAACAGAGACTGTTTTGTCTGATAGATGAGTCTCTGCTAAGTTCTTTGTAATCAGATCCAAAATTACTACAAATAGACATATTCCAAAGTAGTAGTAAAGCTTCAAAAATGCCTCCTTTATTCTAGTTGTTGGTTCGTCTTTGTTTCTTCTTCTTCCGATATAGTTGGTGGGATTATGTTGTAAAGGGACTCCTCTTCGCTTCTCTGTTGGAACAGTCTCACTATCTCCTCGTTCTGGCTACAGTCTATACATAACCTAACCCAAGGTATAACCTCCAACCTTTTCTCTCCTATAATCGCGCCACACTCCTCACATATACCGTATGTACCGTTCTCTATCTTTCTTAGAGCAAGATCTATTAAGTAGAGGTTTTCTAGATCTGCCTGGGTCAACCTGTAATGAGTCTCTCTACTCAGTTCACTAGTAACAATATCTGCAGAGTCTTCAACACCGGTTTTCTCGTTTATATCTGCCTTTGATGCCTCTTCTAGGGAGTCTAAGATCTTCTGTCTTTTCTCTAAGAGCTTCTGTTTTATTTTCTGTATGTCCATAACGAAAAACCTCCCAAAAAATAAATTATTAATATAATCAAACTTTTCTTGAAATCAAGACTGTTTACTGTGTAGCTTTGCTGTTGCTGTCTTTTGACAAATTCAAATATATCTCTCTGAACGCTCTCCTTTATCTTTAAAAACCTAACACCATAGCAAGCTACCTTCTGTTTTTCGTATATGTTAACTATCTCAGATTCTTGAACTATGTCTTTTTCCATTATTGAGAAACTTATATACACCACTTGACCTATCTTAAGGTCCAGATGTGGTTTCTGCTCTTGATCTATACATATCCTTGCTCCGGAAGGGCTTATGTCAACTATCCTTCCTGTAATCCACTCAATCTTATTCTCTACTTTCTTGCCGATACTAACATCCAAATCACACTCAACTCTCGGATACTCCCTCCTCTGTATTCTTGTAAACTCAAAGGTGTGAGGCAATTTTAGGATGTATTTACCATTATCCTGCAAGACGTCAAACACCTGAGATTCAATCCACGTAAGCAGCATCTGACTTCCTTACAAAATTTATCTTAACCGTTTCTCCGGAGGATAGAG
The DNA here is from genome assembly GCA_026418535.1 of Hydrogenothermaceae bacterium. Taxonomy (GTDB): domain Bacteria; phylum Aquificota; class Aquificia; order Aquificales; family Hydrogenothermaceae; genus JAOABC01. The sequence continues at coordinate 4,477 of JAOABC010000001.1, forward strand.
TTATTGGTGAATCTACCACAACCCAATACATAAACTGTTCATCTTTATCATAGAGGGTAACCTTAACAGACCTGCCATTGGCCGTCTTTAAAATACCTCCTTGGAAAAGTTCTATATCTTTGGTTGTCGTTAGAGGGGCGAAGCAAGGAAGATAATCAAACCCAAGCTTCTTTCTCATATTCTTTATAAGCTCTTCGTCAAAGTTCGGATTTTCACTTATATACAGGTCGATTACTTTCTCGAAGGGAGATTTAAACTCTATAGCCAAGAAAGGGTCTCTACCAAGTTTAACAGAGTATTCCCAAAGTATTTTATACTGATTTTCTGTTAGCTCTTTCTCCTTTGAGAACTTCTTAAACTCTAAGTGTTTGTACTTCTCTCTTGACCTCTTCGAGATTGAAGAAATAACTATAACAGTAATTACTATTAGAATTATAAAGAGTAGGAGAAAGATTATAGCATTTATGTTAGTTTCAGTGAGGATGTTGGTCGCTATCTCGTAGCCTTTGAGGACTGTTTCTCTCTGGTCCAATTTTTTTCCCTCTTTTTTCTGATTATTATACAATATATCTATGATTGAAGGAGTTTATATTCATGTCCCTTTCTGCAGTCTAAAATGTCCATACTGTGATTTTACCTCTTTTGTCTCTTTCGATGAGGAACTTTACAAACACTACGTTGATACCCTTCTAAAAGAGCTCCTTATGTACAGGGAGAAAAATTTTAGTGTAAAGACCATCTACTTCGGAGGAGGTACTCCTTCTTTACTCCCTCCAAGTCTGATATACAGAGTATTGGACTTTATCTTTAAGAACTTTAAGACTGAGTCAGAGTTGGAGATCACTCTGGAAGTTAATCCAAACAGTTACTCTAAAAAAGAGTTTAAATCGATAAAACAAATAGGGATAAACAGATTGAGCTTCGGGAGTCAATCCCTCATTGAGAAGAACCTAAGGGCATTGGGTAGAGACCATAAACCAACTGACACAGTTAGGTCTGTGTATGGAGCTGTTGAAAGTGGAATAGAAAACATAAACTTAGATTTCATCTATGGTGTTCCAAACCAATCTTTAAAGGAGATAGAAGAAGACCTTAAACTGTATACAGCACTTCCTATCACTCACATTTCTGCTTACATGTTGACAGCTTACGACGAAACACCTTTAGGTGTGGTGGTAAAGAAAGGATACATAGAGCTTCCGGATGAAGAGGAAAGTTATAAGATGTTCAAAGTTGTAGATCAGTTCTTAGAGGATAGAGGCTTTAAGAGATACGAAATATCTAATTGGGCCAAGGATGGGTATGAGTGTAGGCACAACATCTCCTACTGGAAACATCTAGAGTTTCTTGGAGTAGGTGTATCTGCATGGTCTTTTATAGGATATGAGAGGTTTGGAAACACGAAGAATATAAACCAGTATTTAGAAGCTGTAAATAGAGGTGAAAAAGCTGTCATCTTAAGAGAGTTTTTAGATGAGGAAAAGATAAGAGAAGAGAGAGTTTTCTTAGGTCTGAGATTAAGAGAAGGAATAGAACTGAATCTTATAAGAAATCTTGAATTTTTAAAAGAGATTGTAAGTAGAGACTACGTAAAGGTGGAGAATAACCGCCTTACACTATCTCACAAGGGTATAATGGTACTAAACTACATAGCATCAAGACTTATCTGAGAGTTCTCTACTCCGGAGAGTTGCTCTTTCAACCGCTGAGATAATAGCATCTCTGAAGTTTCTCTTCTCAAGCTCATGAATTCCGTATATGGTAGTTCCAGCAGGAGAGGTAACCCTATCTCTTAAGATGGCAGGGTGCTCCTTACTTTCCCGTAGTAACTTTGCTGAACCTATAACAGTTTGAATAGCTATCTCTAGGGCCTGACTGTAAGGAAGACCCATCTTCACCCCACCCTGAGCTAAAGCATCTATAAAGCTAAACACATAGGCAGGACCACTTCCGGATAAACCAGTAATAACATCCAAAAAACTCTCTTCCACCTTTACAACCAAACCAAGGGAAGATAGCATCTTGAGCACTCTAAACTCTATCTCCTCCTTTTCAAACCCAAAAGAGACACCAATAACTCCCTCCCCTATCAGGGCCGGAGTGTTTGGCATAGTTCTAACCACATAACCTCTCTTTATAACATCCATTATCTCCTCTATCTTTACACCGGCCATAACGGATACAACAACTTTATCCTCTTTAAAGAACTCTACGGTACTTTCTATGGAGGACTTAAAGTCTTTTGGTTTTACGGCCAAAAACACTATCTCGGAAAGGTTTACAAGGTTTTTCACATCAGAGGCAGCAGCCACATCATACTTTTCAACCAAAGTTTCTACTCTCTCTCTATTATTATCGTAAATTAGTATCTCAGAAGGTTTAAGTATGGAAGAGTTTATAATACCATTCAGTATAGCCTCTCCCATGTTTCCAACACCTAAGATACCTACCTTAAACATACCTCCTCCTTTTGTTTGGATGAACTAAGGTTTTACCATGGGTTATCTTTATCAAATCTAAGACCTTGTTTATGTTCAGGTCCTGTAGATAGTCTACCATCTTTTTAAACACCTCAAAGGTTACCTGGGCATCAGACAGAGCTCTGTGCTTGTTTTGGTATTTTATGTTGAAAAAATAAGCTAAATTAGAGAGGGATTTGCTGTTTAGATGCGGGAATAGAGCTCTTGCTATGTTCTGGGTGCATACATACGGCAGTCCAAACTCTCTGGAGAAGAGTTGTCTGTGTATGTTAGATAGGAAAGAGACATCGAACCTTGCATTATGGGCAACTAGGATGGAGTCTTGAATGAACTCAAAAAACTGTGGATAGACCTTATCTACTTCTGGCTTATCTATCACCATAGCGTTTGTTATACCTGTGAGTTTTGTTATACTGAGTGGTATGAAGTCGTAAGATGGTTTTACTAAGGAGTGGAACTTCTGGATTATAACCCCTCCTTCTACCTTCAAAGCTGCTATCTCTATGATCTGATCTCTCTCCGGATTTAGACCTGTAGTCTCTAGGTCGATCACAGAAAAAACAGCCTCGTCTATGGTTAAGTTGTACACAGTTTTGTCCTTTAGATATTTATTCGGTTATCTATTTTACATCTTTTTACTATATTTTCAATGAAGTTGTTTTAAAAAATAGAAACCATTGATACATAAAGATAATAAGTATATCTAAAAATACCAAAAATATTAATTCCAATATCATCGTAGTACTAGGAGTATGATTTAGTCACTGTAGACAGATTGTCTACTTCTCTTTTTGGTAGATTATTATGTTGGGATCTGTACTAATTGAACTTCTTCCTTTCTGTCCTTGTTTCTTAGGTTTTTAAACAGCTTCTAGAAAGTTAAATAGATGCCCCAATATAGTACACAAGGAAGAAAGGCATCATAGACTCAACTATCTTCGTAGATGCAAAAAAGAGCATCGTTATTGTATTTAAGATCAATAGTTTTCTCTTGGACTGTTTCATCCTATCCTTGTGGTATAATTTCGATACTATTATAATATCCTGTAGGTAAAAGATATGGAAGCTATCGGAATTTGTATTGGAAACACAAGCCCTATAAAAGTTAACCTTCTTTCAAAGATCCCCTTAAAGCTCGGACAGTTTGTTTATATCTGGTATAAGGAAGAAGGTAAAGATAGGAAACTCTTGGCTATGGTCCAAAGTGTAGAGAGGTTCAACAGATACATAAACGACAGTATAAACGATATATCCAAAACAGACTTGATTATGGACAACTCTGATACTAAAGTAGTGGGAACCCTACAGATACTGGGAGAGATAAAAGAGATAGGTGATAGCATCCATCTTGAGATGTTAAAAACACCTCCTCCACCTTCCGCAAAGCTACTAAGACCGGAAAAAGAGGTATTAGAGAGACTGTTTGGGGCTAAAGATAAAAGATCTGTCAGGATAGGTAGACTGCTGTCTGAGGAAGAGGAGATACCTGTATACATAGACATATCTCAGGTGGTTCTTAGGCACCTTGCAATACTTGCAGTAACAGGGGCTGGAAAGTCAAACACAGTCTCTGTTCTATTAGAACAGATAGCCAATCTAAAAGGGACTGTTGTTGTGTTTGACTTTCATGGTGAATACACAAAAGCAGATTTTAGAAGAGATGGCAAGAAGGTCGTAAATGTTATAGAGCCTGTCTTTGACCCTACAAAGCTTCCGCAGAGAGATTTTGCAAACCTTATAGGTATAAAGCAGAATGCAACTGTCCAGTATAGATACTTCAAAAGAGCCCTCCAAGAGATACTACAGTTCTACAAGGACGATAAAGGAAACGACTGGAGAACTCTGGTAAAAACCGGAGAATTTTTTAAACAACTGATCTATTATCTTGAATCTTGGATAGAAGAACCAGAAAAACCTCCTTTTAAAGGTAAAATAAGAGAAGATTCTCTGTATGAGGTTATAAACAAGATAGAAGACACGATGTCAGATATAGGACATCTCATCCAGGTAGGAGCCCCGGATTTGATAACTAAGATAGAAGAAGGGAAGATAAACGTCTTCAACTTCTCAGAGATTGACGAGAACATAGCAGACGCTATAGGGTCAAACATTCTAAAGCATGCCCTGGAAGACAGGAAAAGAGCAGTGAGACTTGGTTCTGGTTCTCTATCCTCAGATATAAGACTAAAAAGTCCAATCCTCTTTATCATAGAGGAGGCTCATATTCTAGCAGGGGCAAACAAGAACACAGAATCAAAGAACTACATGACAAAGATAGCTAGAGAAGGAAGGAAATTTGGGGTAGGGTTATGTATAGTTACACAGAGACCAAAAGGATTAGATAAAGAGATACTCTCCCAGATGAATAACATGATAATCCTTAAGTTGGTTGAACCAGAAGACCAAAAACATGTCCAAAGTGCAAGCGAATCTCTATCTAAAGAGCTTATGGACTACCTTCCTGCTTTAAACCCTGGAGAGGCTATAATAATAGGAAATATGACTAAGATTCCTCTCCTTGTAAAGATCGACAAAGCTAAAGGAAAGATACAAGGTAACGACTTGGATGTTGTAGGTTCTTGGGATAAAAACTTGGAGAAAATATCAGATATACAAGAGCTCTCTAATCTGTGAGGTTCATAAATAAAGAGGAAGCTGGAAATTTACTAGTAGAATCTTTGGAGAAAATTCCAGTAGACAAGGAGAATACTATCATACTAGCTATCCCAAGGGGTGGTGTTCTAGTTGCTTACCAAATATCTAAGAAACTCAAAATGCCTTTTTCTTTAATTGTAGCAAAGAAGTTAGCCCCGATCTCTGATCCAGAAGCTGCTTTTGGAGCTATAACCACAGACGGCACTTTTCTTTTAGATAAGGAGCTGATGAGATATATGGGAGTGTATGACTCTCAGTTGGAAAAAAATTAAGGAAAAGGTTCTATCTGAAGCTATAAACAAAGAGAAGAAGTATGTCCAGAGGAAAGTGGATGTAAAGTGTAAGACTGTGATAATAGTGGATGATGGAATGGCAACAGGATATACAGCCATGGTGGCTGGAAAATATGTGAAAAATCAAGGTGCCTCTAGAGTTATCTTGGCTGTTCCTGTCTGTCCAACAGACAGTTATCAGAGGGTTCACCAGTATTTTGATGAAGTTTTATGTTATCAAAAGGTGGGTAGTTCTTTTTTTGCTGTAGGAGCTTATTACCAAAACTTTCACCAAGTCAAGGATGAAGATTTGTTAAATATCATACAAACAGCCAAGGAAAAATGGTTATACTTATAAAAAACCTACGGAGGTTATTGTTGTGAAGAGGTTTATCTTCCTAAGCCTAGGAGGTATAGCTCTTCTTTCTTGTGCTCCGCAACAGACAAAACTAACTCTGGAAAAAGAAAACCAGATAAAACAGGTTGGTGAAGAGAGTGCTATGAAGCTCCTAAAGAGCTTAAGGGCAGAGTTGATGCAAGCTCTTCAAAAAGGAAGTCCGGAGCAGGCTGTAGAAGTATGTTCCAAGAGAGCTATGGATATCACAACTCAGATAGAGAGAGAGACAGGCCACAAGGTTAAAAGGACAACCTTTAAGTATAGAAATCCGAACAACAGACCAGATAGGTATGAAGAGGAAGCTCTCAGATACTTTGAGGAAGCTATAAACAAGGACGGAAAGCTTCCTGGATACTACATCCAGACTGTAAAAGAAGACGGAACTCTAACTTACAGATACTATAAACCTTTAAAGGTTGAAGGGCTATGTTTAACGTGCCACGGTGATAAGAACCTTATGGATAAAAACCTTGTCTCAAAGATAGAGAAACTTTATTCTACAGATAAGGCCTTTGGTTATAGAGAAGGAGATTTTAGAGGAGTCGTAAGGGTCTCTGTTCCTGCTGATAAAATTAAGTAGATAAAAGGGGCTTAAAGCCCCTTTTGTATATGAATAAATTACTCTTCTACCACTTCAGTAACTAGCGCACCAGAAGGGCACTCGTCAGTAACTTCCAGAACTCTTTGAGCCAAGTCACCTTCTATGATTGCTCCATCTCCACCCACTTCAGCTTTTACTTGAGCTATACCATCTCCTGCATCTTCATAAACCTCTGGTATCTCATCGTAACACAGGGCGCAAGCGGTGCAAAGGTCTTTGTCTACAGATACCTTTACCTTCATAACAAACCTCCTGATGTAAGATTTTCAATAGTATAAGCCATTTTACCGGAAATTTCAATTATAACAGTGTTTTAGTATATGAATGTTTTGACCGGTCTTCAAAGGTTAACTTATTCATATATATTAACTTTGGATACGGCTAAAATATCTGTCATAAAACTCTTTTTTAAAGGAGATAAATCTATTCTCCTTTATAGACCCTCTTATGTCTTCCATAAGTTTTAGATAAAACCGGAGATTGTGTATTGTTCCAAGTATGTAGGCAGTTATCTCCTCAGCGTTGTAGAGATGCCTTAAGTATCCTCTTGAGAAGTTCTTGCATGTGTAACAATCGCAAAGAGGATCTAAAGGAGTTTCGTCAAACTTGTACTTTGTAGACTTTATGTTTACCCTACCAAAATGTGTGAAGAGTGTGCCATTTCTACCATTCCTTGTTGGCATTACACAGTCAAACATATCAACTCCCCTTTCAACACTTTCGATGATATTTTCCGGAGTCCCTACTCCCATCAGGTACCTAGGTTTGTCCTTCGGTAGTATCTCGTTGACCACTTCTGTCATACTGTACATATACTCTACAGGTTCTCCTACAGAGAGACCCCCTATAGAATATCCGTCTAAATCTAATTCCACTGTCCGTAGAGCACTTTCCTTCCTTAAGTCTTCATACATAGAGCCTTGGACTATACCAAATAGAGCTTGATCAGGGTTGGTCTTTGCATTTTTAGACCTCCCTAACCACCGTATAGTCCTTTTAAGGGAGTCTGACGCATAACTGTGACTACAGGGATATGGAGGACATTCATCTAGAGGCATCATAATATCACTTCCTATTATCTGCTGGACCTCTACTACAAATTCCGGAGTGAAGAAATGCCACGATCCATCCAAGTGGGATTTAAACTTAACTCCTTCTTCCGTTATCACTACCTGGGCTCTGTACTTTCCTTCTTTCTCCTTCCCTACAGCCAGAGAGAAGACTTGATAGCCTCCACTGTCTGTTAAGATAGGTTTGTTCCAGTTTAAGAACCTGTGAAGTCCATTAAACTTTCTCAGGACATCTAAACCTGGTCTTAGGTATAGATGGTAAGTGTTTCCAAGGATTATCTGTGCTTTTATCTGGTTTAGATGCTCTACGGTTATTGCCTTTACAGTTCCTTGGGTTCCGACGGGCATGAATATAGGGGTGTCTATTTCCCCATGAGGGGTGTATATCTTCCCTAACCTTGCACATCTATCGGTTTTGAGTAACTGGAACTTAGACAGTTTTAAGCTCCCGAATGATATAGTCTATAAGGTCTCCGTCAGATAGGAAAGTGATCTGCTCTCCGGATTTCATATCCTTAAGCTCGCATCTATCCGACACAAATATTACAAAATCCGCTTTGAACTTATCAGCTACTTTCATCATAGACTTTAGACTACCGGATCTGAGAACAAGCTCTCCCTTTATACCATTCTTTCTCAGGGTTTCGATAAACTCTAAGGCTTTTGGGAACTGATCCTCTGTAAGAGATATCACTGAAAAAAGTTTCTCTTTTTCTTGGACACTGTCCAAAAGTAGCATCAGCCTTTCAACTCCAGCTGCAAACCCAAGAGCTGGGGTTGGGGGTCCTCCAAGTTGCTGGACTAACCTGTCGTATCTACCTCCTGCTGCCACTGTTCCCTGAGCACCAATTCTATCTGTTATGAACTCAAAAACTGTATCTGTATAGTAGTCTAAGCCTCTGACTAATCCTGGGTTAACTCTGTAATTTATTCCAAATCTATCCAATAAGTTTAGAAGTTTTTCAAATCTCTCCTTTGACTCTTCTGATATGTAGTCTGTTATAACTGGAGAGCCTTTTGCTATCTCTCTACAACTTTCAACTTTACAGTCAATTATCCGGAGTGGATTTCTCTCTAATCTACCTCTACAGGTCTCACAGAGACTATCTCTAAACTGGGAGAAGTAGACTTTTAGGGCCTCTGAGTAGTTCCTCCTTGATTCAAACGTTCCTAGTGTGTTTATCTCTAACCTTGTTTGGATATTCAGACTTTTAAGCAGATTGTTTATCATCAGTATCATCTCGGCGTCTGCATACACAGAGGAAACTCCAAAAACCTCAGCCCCTACCTGATGGAACTGTCTGTATCTTCCTGCCTGAGGTCTCTCATACCTAAACATGGCTCCTTCGTAGAAGAGCTTATGGTATCCCCCTTCTCCGTACAGTTTCTCCTCTATGTAAGCTCTCACACAGCTTGCTGTCCCTTCAGGTCTAAGAGCTATCTGCCTTCCTCCCCTATCTGTGAAAGTGTACATCTCTTTTTGGACTATATCTGTTTCCTCCCCTACAGACCTTTTGAATAGGGATATATCTTCTAGGTATGGGAGTATAATCTCCTTGAAGTTATAGAGCTTGAAAATCTCTCTAGCAGTATCCACTACTAACCTGTACCTTCTTGCGTTCTCTCCGTATATATCTTGAAATCCTCTAACTTTCTGTATGTTTCCCATTATCCTCCACCAACAAAGGTAACTATCTCAACCTTATCTCCTTCCCTTAGACACCAAGTTCTATACTCACTCTTTGGAACAACTTCCATTCCAACAGCCACTGCGTAGTTAGGTGCTTTTATCCCTAGAATGTTTATCAACTCTTCTATACTTATATTGTCTGGAATTTCTCTAATTTCTCCGTTTATAGTAAGCTTCATCCTTATGCCCTCACATACCTATGATGTTGTATCCAGCGTCTACGTAAAGAATTTCCCCGGTTACTCCAGATGCAAGATCTGAGCATAGGAACAGAGATGCTTTTCCTACCTCTTCTATACTGACAGTTCTCTTAAGGGGAGATCTCTCAGCTGCGACTTTCTGTATATCCCCAAAGTCTGCTATTCCCATTGCAGCAAGGGTCTTTATAGGTCCTGCTGATATACAGTTTACCCTTATACCCTTTTCCCCAAAGTCTCTTGCAAGATACTTTACACTTGCCTCTAAAGCGGCCTTTGCAACACCCATAACGTTGTAGTTATACACAACTTTTTCAGCTCCGTAGTAGGAGAGTGTCAAGAAGCTGCCTCCTTGGTTCACAATAGGGAGGAATTCTCTAGCTATAGCAGTAAAAGAGTAAACACTTATATCCATAGCTTGTAAAAACGACTGTCTATCTATTTTGTAATATACATCCTTTAGATACTCTTTGTTAGCATAAGCTATTGAGTGAACAACTATATCTATACTCCCCCACTTATTTTTAACATGGTTCACTAGGTTCTGTATATCCTTATCACTACTTACATCACACTTAACTAATAGATCTACTCCAAATTCTTGGGCTATAGGTCTTACCCTCTTTTCTATCCTTTCATCAAGATAGTTAAAACCAAGGATAGCTCCGTTTTCATGGAAGATCTTGGCTATACCGTAAGCTATGCTTTTATCGTTTGCTACACCTAAGATAAGTGCCTTCTTTCCCTGTAGTAAGTTCATTTCAGACCTCCAAAGCTGTACTCAATTATGGAAGATGCTAATATGTACATCAGTCCTATTGCAACCGCTGTTGCCAAACTTTCCCCACCAGTTCTAGCTATCTCTAAGTTCCTCATATTCTCATCTTGTATGGAGTTACTTATCTCCTCTATCTTAGACTTTGCATACTCGTAGTATAAAAAGTTACCAAACATTCCAATAGCCACCGATATGGCTATGTTTGTTAGACCTACTATAACAGGGTCTGTGTTCATTATTTTTTGGATGTAGTGTAAGATTAGACTGAATATCATCAGTCCAAAGACATGAGGATACATCTTCCTATAGCCAAACCAAAAAAGTCCAAACAGAAAACCTGCCCAGTTCCAGTCTATCTTTTTACCGCTCGTGTTTATCTCTTCCCATCTCTGGATATAGTAGTCTGCGTTTTTTCCAATGAACAGTCTGTATATATCTCTCTCCTGCGGCGTCATTCAGTCCCTCATAGTGGCTTTTTCGTTTTCGTTGTATATGGCTTCCCAACCGGCTGAGGTTTTAAACACCCTTATACATTTAATCTTCCTGTTTTCGTCAAGTTCGAACCAGTGTCTTGCTCCTGCAGGGACTACTATCAACTCTCCAGCCTCTACGTGTATATCCACTATATCATCCTCTATCTTCACAGGAAAAACCCCGCTACCGTCCACCACAAACCTAACCTCGTCATCTGTGTGATGATGTTCCTTTTTAAACTTCTCTAAGAGTGCTTCAAGGTTTGGAGTTTTGTCAGAAAGGACCACTATATCCTCAGTTATGTATCCCATCTCTGACTTTAGTCTGTCTAACTCTTCCTTGTAGGCCTTTATTATAGTCTTTGAATTTTCCTCGTCTACTTCGTATTTTTTCCTAACTTCTTCCGGAAGTCTGTCCACTCCCCATCTATCATAGATAACTCCATAGTTTGAAAGGAGCTCTTTGATCTGGTTTGTATCTGTTATAGTTTTCCCACTACTTCTATACACAACTTTAGCCATCTGTAGATCCTCCTACATCTTTCATAATTTTAGAATACATCTAAACTGCCTTTAAATATAATCATATTTTTCATATACTCAAACATAAACTCAAAGGCTTCTACGTGTCTCTTCGCCTCAAATTCGTCTCTTCCCCAAGCGTATATCCCATGATTTTTAATGAGTATGGCGGGAACTTCCGGGTTTACTGCCTTTACAGACTCTTGAGCTAATCTCTCTAAATCGAAGTAGTTCTCTACTATAGGTATCTCTATCTGAGCGTCTTCTTCCCAGATGTCTAAGGCTTTTATCATCTCCATATCCTTTATTTTTACCTTTCCATAAAGAAAGTAAACAAAGGATATGAAGTTGTTGTTTGGGGTGTGAATGTGCACCACACACCTTGCGTCTGTTTTCTGGTATATACCGGCATGTATCTTAACTTCTGCTGATGGTTTCATCCTAGTAAACTCTACAGGCTGTCCATCTTTGTCTACAAAGATAACATCTTCGTGAGTGACAGTTCCTTTGTCTTTTCCGGAAGTGGTAACTGCCAGTATTAACGGTTCATTGTGTAGTTTATAGGAAAGGTTTCCACTTGTTGCAGGAAACCAACCTCTATGGTAAAGTTTAACCTTTACATCGTTTAAAATATGGATAGCTTTCTGCTTTTCCTCTTGGTAAATTACATAGGACAACTACAGCCACCTCAAAGGAAATGGATAATACTATTTTATCATCTTTTCACAGTTGGTATAATTTATCGTATGGGGAAAGTTGAAACTGTGATAAGCATACTGAAAAGGGAGTATCAGAGATGGAATGCCCCGGTTATAGAGTTTATGGCTCAGAATGGAGATGAGCCTTTTAAGATATTGGTATCAACCATACTGAGTCTTCGGACCAGGGATGAGATCACTTTGAAGGCAAGTAAAAATCTTTTTAGGGTTGTAAACTCTCCGGAGGATATTCTGAAACTATCTCAAGAAGAGTTAGAAAGACTCATATATCCGGTTGGTTTTTATAGAAATAAAGCCAAAATGCTTAAGGAGATAGCTAAGGATCTGATAAAGAGTTATGGAGGGAAGGTGCCGGATAGTTTGGAAGAACTCTTAAGTTTAAAGGGAGTGGGAAGGAAGACAGCTAACTTAGTCCTTTCTGCAGGTTACGGTAAACCTGCCATCTGTGTAGATACCCACGTCCACAGAATCTCAAACAGATTAGGATGGATAAAGACAAAAAATCCCCAGGAGACAGAGTTTGAACTCATGAAGATGGTCCCTAAAAAATATTGGAAAGATATAAACAGGTTACTAGTAGCCTTTGGACAGACCATATGTAAACCTGTGAAGCCAAAATGTGACATATGTCCTATAATAGAGCACTGTGAGGTGTCAGGATATGGAAATATACAGAGAGGATAGAAAAGTAGTTATCCTTGCCTTACAAGTATCTCTGATACTTCATCTGATCTTGTATATCCTTCTGAAAATAATCCCTACACCTCACTTTCTAGAGAGTTTCTATCAGCCTATAGAGATAGAGCTACAAAAAGAAGCTAGTGTTCCAAAGAAAGTGGAAATATCTCAGACAAAGTCAGAAGTAAGTCCTTACAGAGGATTAACTAAAGAGAAACAGGTATCTATAAATACCATTACAAAAAATGAGGTATCCCATAAGAGTGGCTCATCACAACATATAAACCGAAGTAAAGATGAAAGCATGGTCATAGACGAGAGCAATTTTGCCCTTTTGAGTAAGATAACCTCTTCCGAGACAAAAGCATCCTCTTTAAACTCTTCAACCAGTTTTGGTGAGGAGTTGTTAAAGGTAGACAGAAATGCCTCCGGAGATGCTATTTCAAGGAAAGTGCTGTACAGACCTCCTCCTATTAAGTTAGAGTCAGAAGCTCCACAACCCTCCATAAGGATTAAGATATTTATATCTCCAGATGGGACTGTATCAAAGGTGGTTCTTCTGAATGTAACCTCGGACCAAAACCTAAACAGAAGAGTTGTAGAGTATATGATGAAGTGGAGGTTTAACCCTATAGTGGAGGATGTTACCCAGTACGCAGTCTTAACTGTCTACTTCTAACCTGCAAAAGCATTTCTCATAGAGACATTCTTCTCTACTATCTGAATTATCCTCGCTACTATAGAGCCTGTATCTAAACCAAGGTCTCTCTCTAATATTTCAATCTTTCCGTGCTCCACAAACTTATCCGGAATACCAAACCTTACAATCTTGTTAGTGTAGAAGTTATCTGTTAGAAATTCAGAGACTCCAGAGCCAAATCCACCATTCAATACCCCATCCTCCATAGTTACGATGTACTCATAGCTCTTTGCCAGAGAATGGAGTGTATCATAGTCCATAGGTTTGACGAACCTTGCATTTACAACGGTAGGGTTATAGCCTTTCACCTTAAGCTGCTTTCTAACCTCTAAAGCCCTTGACACGTACTTACCTACAGCCAGTATGGCTATATCTCTACCTTCTTCTAGAATTTCCCAGCTTCCTATAGGTATCAGCTCAAAATCTGTAAGTTTTACACCAACTCCTGAACCACGAGGATATCTAACGGCAAATGTCTTACCACTATTAAGTCCTGTATAGAGTAAGTTTCTCAACTCTTGCTCATCTTTAGGAACACAGACTACCATATTCGGTATCAACCTTAAAAAGGATATATCGAACACACCATGATGAGTAGGTCCATCATCTCCCACAAGTCCTCCTCTATCTATCGCAAATAGTACAGGGAGCTCCTGTAAAGCCACGTCATGTATTACCTGGTCGTAAGCTCTCTGTAAGAAAGTGGAGTAGTAAGCTGCTACAGGTTTGAAACCTTCTAAAGCCAGTGCTCCAGCAAAAGTTGCTGCGTGCTGTTCTGCTATGCCAACATCGAAGAACCTGCTTGGAAACCTTTTGGCAAACTCCACCAATCCAGAACCTTCCTTCATAGCAGGTGTTATTGCTACTACTCTCTCGTCTTTTTCAGCTAGTTCCACTAGTGCATCTCCAAATACTTTACTGTAGGATGGAGCAGAAGAAGATTTGTTAAATATTCCAGATATCTTGTCAAAGGGTGTAACCCCATGGAAAACTACTGGGTCTGCTTCAGCAAACTTGTACCCTTTACCTTTCTGGGTTACTACATGGAGTAAGATAGGATCTCTCATAAGCTTTATGTTCTCCATTGTCTCTTCTAATTCCATAAGACTGTGACCATCTATAGGTCCGACGTAAGTAAATCCAAGTTCCTCAAAGATGAGTCCCGGAGTAAATAGTCCCTTTGTATATTCTTCAATCTTCCGTAAGATCTCTACAGCTTTTTTACCGAAGATTCTATTGATAGCCTCTTTTAGTTTCTGTCTTGGTTTTTGAAAGGTCTGTTTAGTTATGATCTTATTAAAGTACGTGTACAGAGCTCCTACGTTCGGAGAGATTGACATCTGGTTATCGTTCAGAATTACTATGAATTTGGAAGGGTCTAGCCAACCTGAATTGTTCAGTCCTTCAAAGGCCTGTCCTGCTGTCATAGCTCCATCTCCGATGATTGCCACCGTATACCCTTCGTCCCCTTTTAAATCCTTTCCAACTCTAAATCCCAAAGCTGCAGATATAGAGGTGCTACTATGTCCTGTTCCAAAGTGGTCGTATTTACTCTCCTTTATCTTAGGGAAGCCTGCTATACCTTTGTACTGTCTTAGAGTAGGGAACTGTTCCCTCCTGCCTGTTAATATCTTGTAAGTGTAAGTCTGATGTCCCACATCCCAAACTATCCTGTCTTTCTCTGGGTCAAAGGCCATGAGAAGTGCCACAGTAAGTTCTACAGTTCCTAAAGATGGTCCTATGTGTCCTCCATTAACAGAAGTTACATCTATGATATACTCTCTTATCTCATTACAGAGGGTTTTTAGTTCTTCTCTGGTTAGATGTTTCAGGTCTCTGTAGTCTTCAATCTTTGCCAACACATTAAAGTCTCTCATATTTAAACTCCTCTCTTTATTCGGTTTAACAAATTATGCAAAACGTTTAACAAATAAAGGTAGTTTTTGTCTATAGGCTGTTTATTTTAGCATAACACAGTAAAAGATTAAAAAGCCAAAAGTAAGGCTGTTTTAAAAAAAGAAACCATTGCATCTAGTTAACTTATACTTCTCTTCACTCTATTTTCGCCACACATCTTATCCCTCTCTTCTCCATACTCTCTATCAGGCTAATCACTCCTATCAAAACTTCTGTTTTTACAGGTGATTTTACATCTCTCAGCTGTGATTCTCTCAAAGTAGTGCTAGGAGTATGATTTTGTCACTGTAAACAGGTGGTCTATCTATCTTTTTGGTAGGTTTATTATGTTGGGATCTGTATACTGGGTTAGTTTTTGGATTAGGTCTAAGATAGATTGAACTTCATCTGTCCTTGTTTCTTGGATTTTTAAATAGCCTCATTAACGGACGAGTCCTTATCCTCTCTTTAAACACTTTCGAAAAGCTAGAGAATGTGATATTATGTATTAGTAATCTCTAAAAGGTTTTTATAGGAAGTGAAAAACGCTCTTCTTTCTTCACTTAGTGGGTTGCTTTTGTCATTATCTCTTCCTAACTTTTTCATACCTTTTACCTACATAATAGGTTTTTTCATACTATTTAATTTTATAACCAACTACAATTTAAAGAAATCGCTGTTTTTCAGTTTTCTCTCTGGAGTATCCTTCTCTCTCTTTTCGTTTTACTGGATAGTCTACGCTATCTCTTACTATGGAGAGCTGAATCTGATAGTTTCCTCTATTCTTTTCTCTCTGTTTTCTATCGCTTACTCCAGTGGAACTTTTCTGATTTTTGCATTTCTGTTGAAGCTGTTCTACAGCAGATACCGCTATAGAGCCATGTTTTTGGCTCCTTTCCTCTGGGTATTATTAGAGTTTTCAAGAGAATATTTCCCATTTAACGGCTTCCCTTGGAACTTATCCGGATACATGTTATCCTATATAAACCCTTTAGCCCAGTCTGCTTCTATCTTCAGTATCTACGGCCTATCTTTCTTAGTGATCTTCTCTTCAGTGTCTTTTTTTTTATTAGTTAAAAAAAGGAGTCATCAACACGTTGTTTTGTTCCTCTTTAACGTAGCCCTCTTTATACTCTTGTATCTTTTCGGAAACAGTAAGATAGAGAACTATACAGAAAGTGGAGAAAAGTTAAAGGTAGCAATAGTCCAAGGAAATATAGACGAATCTCTAAAGCTAAAACCTACCAATGAGATCAACCGGGAGGTAATAGATAAGTATACAAAAATCATGAAGCAAAGCTTAAAAGAAAAACCAGACCTGATAGTCCTCCCGGAGTCCGCAATACCTATATACCCTTACATAGAGACATCTTTAAAAGAGTACTTCTTCCAACAGATAGAAGATATAAAAGTTCCCAAGATCGTAGGTTTTGACAATGTCATCCTCACTTCGGAGAGAGATATAGACAAAGTCTACAACTCAGTCTTCCTACTTGACGAGAACAACAGTTATGTAGATTACTACAGTAAGATGAAGTTAGTCCCATTTGGAGAGTACACTCCTTTCAAAATGAAGGTAGTGGAAGAGATATTCACGTATCTACAAGGTATAGACTTTATGAAGGGAGAAAGTCAGAAAATACTGATATATAACCAGCTAAAAGCTGTTCCTCTTGTATGTTTTGAATCTATCTTCCCAAACTTTGTAAGTGATTTTGTATTAAAGGGAGGAAACTTGATAGTTAACCTCACAAATGACGGATGGTTTGGAAAAACTTCTGGGCCATACCAACACTTTGAGATGGCAAGGATAAGAGCAATAGAAAACGGAGTATATTTAGTCAGGGCTGCAAACACAGGCATATCGGCTTTTATAGATCCTGTGGGAAAGGTAAGGAGTCATATACCTCTTATGAAAGAAGGATACATTGCATACCAGATACCCCTACAAACCACACCTACATTTTTTAACATCTACAGAACTTATATATACTTCACATTTATTGTAGTGTTCTTATCTTTAATTGGTCTGTTTGAGGTAAAATGTAATACTAGAAAATGTTGAGGTTAAAGTGTGGTAATAGACAGAGAGAGTATTGAAAGAGATCTTAGAGAGTATCTAGATTCCGATGTTAGGTTTATCCTCGACGTTGGTGGATACATTCTCAATGGTGGTGGTAAAAGATTAAGACCTATCTTGGTCTTAAAGTTTGCAAAAGCAGTGGGAGGATACATTCCAGAGAATACTTACCCTATTGCATACGCTATGGAGTATCTTCACACAGCTTCCCTCCTCCATGACGATGTGGTAGACGGTTCACAAACAAGGAGAGGAAGGCCTACAGCAAACATAGTATTTGGAAACCCAACCTGTGTTCTGACAGGAGATTACATGTATTCCCTTGCACTGTATCTCTTTTCAATCTACGGTGATATAGATATGATAAGAAACGTAAGTAACTCAGTAAAAAAGATGGCAGAAGGACAACTTCTTGAACTAAAAAGAATAGGAGATATAAACACCTCTATGGAGGACTACTTCAAGATAATAGAGGGTAAGACAGCTGTCCTGTTTGGAAGCTGTTGTTATGTAGGAACAGGGACAGTTTCAAAAATCCAGGATTTGAAGGATAGAGCCTACAAGTTTGGTTTGAACATGGGTCTTGCCTTTCAGATAGTAGATGATGTATTAGATTATACAGCAGATCCAGGGAAGTTGGGTAAAACAGTCCTAAACGACCTCAGGGAAGGAAAGATGACTTATCCCTTAATATCTATACTTTCAAACCTTAACCAAGAAGAAAGAGATTTTATCAGCAAGCTTTTGAAGGATGTAGACCCAGTTGAGGAGGAGCTGTTAAAGGCGAGGGACATAGTAGTTAAACATGGAGGTATAGAGAACTCCATACGTAAAGCAAAACATTTAGTTAACATAGCTATAGAAAACCTTAGAGATCTCCCGGAGACGGTGGAGAAGAGAGAGTTAATAGAGATGGCCACATTCATAGTAGAGAGAGAGTTCTGATATGATTATACCCGTTGAAAAAGTCTCATTTTAGCTGTTATCATTAATAGTTGAATACCCTACAGGAGTTGGTAGATGCATAGAACTATGTTGAAATCTAAAGTTCATAGGATAAGGATTACAGGGGCAGATTTGCACTACGAAGGAAGCCTAACACTGGATGAAGCTATAATGGAGGCAGCAAACCTATTTCCCTTTGAGAAGATAGAAGTCTACAATATAAACAACGGTCAGAGATTTTCTACCTACGTTATCCCTGGTATAAGATACGGAGGGGAATGTATTCTAAATGGAGCTGCAGCGAGACTGGGACACTACGGAGATATTATAATCATAGCATCCTACGCCCATATGGACGATAAAGAGATTAAGAACTACAAAGTGGATTTAGTATATATAGATGAGTTAAACAACTCAATAAAGGAGCACAAAAGGGTCTCTGCTCTCAACTCTAAAGTCTTAGCTGTGGAAGACGAAATCTAAGTTAAGTTTAGTCCTCTGTAATCTGGAGTAGAGATGAGAGTTTACCTTTTTGTTGCTCTAGTCTTTAGCTTCTTTATAACTTCCTGCTCAGTCCAGGTTAAGGAAGTAAGGCAAAAGCCTACATACAAATATACTAAGAAACAAGATATACAGACAGATAATGCTGTAAGAGAACAAGAGAAAGTTGTAAAAGAGGAGATCTCTCCTGCTACTGGAAAAGGTATTACAAGACTTGTAGAGTACCAACTTAGTAGTGAAGAGAAAGATTTCCTGATAAAGGAAGCTAAAGTTCTGAATATACCCATACCTGAAGACTCAGACATAGAATACTTTATTAACTACTACACAACGACAAAAAGATACTTTACAGAGAATGCCTTAAAAAGGGCTAACTACTTTTTACCTATGGTAAAGAGAGTGTTTAGAGAAGAAGGTCTTCCGGAGGAACTGTCTTACCTTGCAGTAGTTGAGAGTGGATTTAACCCTTTTGCTACCTCTCCAGCTAACGCGGCAGGGATATGGCAGTTCATACCATCTACTGCTAAAAGGTTTGGACTCTTGATGAATGATTACGTTGATGAAAGGAGAGACCCTTACAAGTCTACAGTTGCTGCTGCAAAGTATTTGAAGTTCTTGTATAACACTTTTGGTAGCTGGGAGCTTGCTATAGCTGGATACAACTGTGGAGAGAAGTGTGTCCAAAAGAGGGCAGACAGTGTAGGTAGTTATAAGTTCTCAGATATAAAGTACAGTCTACCCAAAGAGACGATGGAATACGTTCCTAGATTCTTTGCCATACTCCTCATAGTTCAGAATCCCCAGAAGTACGGGATCGATACAAACTCAAATGTATACGATATGTTAACTATCCAATCTGATAGAGAAACTACTCTTGAAAACTACGCCTTGGACACTAAAATCGACACAGATATAATTAGATTCTACAACGGTCACTTTAAGAAAGGTTTAATAGTTCCCGGGGCTAATATAAATATACCAAAGATAGATACAGTCTTTGACAAGAGATACATATACTTACCTTCTCAAAAGACTGTAGTTGTCTCGGAGACAAAACCAAACAAACAAGATACAAAGAAAGAGCATAAAGATGACAACTTTATCCTTGCTATACTAAAGAAAGATCAAAAACCAGACATTGTAAAGACATCTTATAAAAAAGAAAAAACTTATAAGGTAGAAAAAGGAGATACACTTTACAATATAGCCAGAAAGTTTGGGTTAGATGTTGAAACTTTGAAGATGATGAATAATTTACAAGGTGAACTTATAAGGGAAGGAGATGTCTTAGTGGTAGAATGATAGAGAGAAGAAAGACAAGGCCAGTATACGTAGGAAATGTTCAGGTAGGTGGCGGTGCTCCTGTTGTGGTCCAGTCTATGACAGACACAAAGACCCACGATGTAGAAGAGACCTTATCCCAGATAAACAGACTCTATCAGGTTGGCTGTGAGTTGATAAGAGTGGCTGTTCCACGGGAAGAAGATGCTTTAGCTCTTCCGGAGATAGTCAAAAACTCCCCTATACCTGTAATAGGAGATATACACTTTTCTCCTAGGATAGCTTTTCTATCTTTAGAGAGTGGTATACACGGTATAAGACTAAACCCCGGAAACATAAACGATGAAGGGAAGATAAGGGAGATACTCCAAGAGTGTGAGAGGAAAGGTGTAGCAGTTAGATTGGGTGTTAACTCAGGTTCCCTTGAGGAGAGACTACTACAGAAGTACGGCTATCCATCAGCCGAGGCTCTTGCTGAGAGTGCTCTCCACTGGTCTGAGTTTTTTGAGAAGACTGGGTTTACAAACTTCAAGGTGTCCATAAAAGGATCGGATGTTCTACAGAACGTGGAGGCAAACAGAATATTTGCCTCAAAGACAGATATACCATTACATATAGGTATAACAGAGGCAGGTCCATCTGGGAAAGGGACTGTTAAGTCTTCGGTGGGAATAGGGATACTCCTGTACCTTGGAATCGGTGATACAGTAAGAGTATCCTTAACAGCCCCTCCTGAAGAGGAAGTAAAAACAGCCTACGATATCCTGTCATCTTTAGGTTTGAGAAGGAGAGGAGTTGAAATCGTCTCCTGTCCAACCTGTGGAAGGATAGAGGTAAATCTTCCAGAGGTTGTGAGAAGAGTCGAGGAGAGTCTAAAAGATATAAAACTTCCTATAAAAGTTGCAATAATGGGATGCGTAGTAAACGCTATAGGGGAAGCAAAGGAGGCAGACATAGGACTTGCCTGTGGTTACAAGTCTGCTGTCCTTTTTAAGGAAGGTAAACCTATCCGGAGAGTCTCCGAGGAAGAGATGGTAGAAGAGCTCCTGAGAGAGATAAAGACTATGGAAGAAGATGCTAAGTAAAGAGGAGAAGTTATACCTCTTGGCAATCTTAGAAAACTGTTCTCAGTTTACACTCAAAAGAGACCCGAGGACTGGTAGTGTTTATCCGTATATAAGATTGAAGATAGTTAACGATGAACTTCGTTATAGAGTAAAGAGTGTATTTGTCGGAACGGTTTCAAAATACTACCTCATTCTATCCCACAAAAAGGCCAAAAATTTCTTAGATAATCTCTCCCCAACAGTCTACAGAGAGAAGATAGAATTAGTGGACCAACTCTACAACAATAGCTTTGCAAGAGCCTACAAAAGAAGTACAGGGATGAGATATACAAAAAGTTCAAGAGGTTAGAGGATGGAGACAGAAAGAGAGTTTAGAGTAAAGGGTATAGCCACAGATGTAACCACGTATGAGTGGGAAGAGGATGATATAGTAAACAAAGCTCCAGTAACTGTAGAAAAAATATCAAAAAGAAAGGGTGGCTTTACAGTCTATATGAGAGGACTAACTCAGGACTATGAATGGTACTTTTCAAAGGGTCTTACCACAATAACGGTAATGGATAACAATAAGGGTATAAAGATAGAGCATGAAGATGGAACATACTGGTTAGAGCTTCAGTATAACGAAGAACTTTTAGAGTTTTTAAAAGAATTTATGGAGGAGTAAGTTGGAGAAATTAATAGAAAAGGCGAATATACTACTTGAAGCCCTTCCTTACATCTCAAACTTCAGAGGGAAGACATTGGTTATAAAGTACGGTGGGAATGCTATGGACAAGGCAGACCTCAGGGATGCCTTCGCTCAGGATATTGTTATGTTAAAGTTCATAGGTATAAACCCTGTTATAGTCCATGGAGGAGGTCCTCAGATAGGGAACTACCTTAAGAAAATGGGTTTAGAGTCTAAGTTCATTGGGGGCTTGAGAGTTACAGATAAAGAGACTATGGATATAGTGGAGATGGTTTTAGGGGGTCTTGTTAACAAGTCCATAGTCCAGCTTATAAACAAGGTTGGAGATGGACACGTGAAAGCCGTAGGGATAACCGGAAAAGA
Source organism: Hydrogenothermaceae bacterium (assembly GCA_026418535.1). Classification (GTDB taxonomy): domain Bacteria; phylum Aquificota; class Aquificia; order Aquificales; family Hydrogenothermaceae; genus JAOABC01. Next base: position 26,533 of record JAOABC010000001.1, read on the forward strand.
CGCAAACCTGATTAAAGCAAGGAAATTAGACGCAGATGAGTACTTCCGGAGTATGGGAGACTTTAGACCCTCAGAGCTTTTAGACCTTGGACATGTGGGAGAGGTAGAAAAGATAAACCCAGAGATAATTAACTTCCTGGACAGTGGAGGTTTTATCCCGGTTATAGCCCCTATCGGCTATGATGGAGAGGGCAATGCTTATAACATAAATGCGGACTTTGTTGCATCTACTGTTGCATCGGCCTTGAAAGCAGAGAAAGTTATATTCTTAACAGATATAGAGGGACTGAAAAATGAAAAAGGGGAAACAGTCTCTACCATAACAATTCCAGAGATAGAGAGGATGATAGAGGAAGGAGTTATAAAAGGGGGCATGATCCCAAAGATGAAAGCTTGTATAAATGCAATTAAGAATGGTGTTGGGAAGGCTCATATACTTGATGGAAGAGTTGAGCACTGCGTTTTACTTGAGATATTTACGAAGGAAGGAATAGGAACGGAGATATCCATCTAGGTCCTCATACTCTCTTCTACTATAGAGACTCCACTGCTGGTGCCTATCCTGTCTGCACCAGCTCTTGTCATCCTCAAAAATGTTTGATAATCCTTTATACCTCCGGAAGCTTTAACCTTTATCCTATCTCCTCCTAAACTTTTGAACAGTCTAACATCCTCCTCTCTAGCCCCTACTGTGTTAAAACCTGTGCTTGTCTTTATAAACTCCATCCCAGTATCTAAAAGTATCTTCAGAGCTGTCTCCTTCTCTTTCAAGTTTAGGAATCCTGTTTCTACTATAATTTTCCTCACAACCCCCTTGTGTTTATCTCTATCTCTCTTAGCTCTCTCTCCACATAACGATGATCACCACTTTTGAAAGCGGATATATTCCAAACCACGTCCAGCTCAGAGGCTCCATTCTCTATACACTCTACAGCTTCAGATACCTTTACCTTCACAGTGTGAGCTCTGAATGGAAAGCCAACTGCTCCACAAACTTTTACGGGGGTTCCTTTTAGTATATTGTAAGCAAAGCTCACAAAAAAGCTTTACACAGACAGAGAAGAATCCGTACTCCTTCCCCTGTAGACAGGCCATTTCTATATCAGAGTAAGTTAGATCTGGTTTTAATACTGACAAATCTATACAGTTAGCTACGTTTAAAGACGAACCCATACCAGACATGATCATTCCTTCCCTCTTCTTGCATACTCTCAATTCTTACCAGTTTTAAGTTGTACTCTCTTGAGAGGTTAAGAATCTTTTCCCTCTCCACATCTTGGAATATACCAGAAAGAAGCCAGTACTTCCTGAACTTTTTTGGTAGAGTGTCAAATGATTTCTGGAAAATCTCCATCTGCAGGTTTGAGATTACCACATCGTACTCTTGATCTATTTCCTCTACATCTCCTAAGAAACATCTAATACTTACTTCATTTTCCCAAGCGTTGATCTTACACTCCTCTACAGCCTGAGGGTCTATGTCTATAGCGTCTACCTGTGCTCCCATCTTTGCGGATGCTATTGCTAGTATCCCTGTTCCACATCCAACATCCAAAATACTATCCCCTGGCTCTAAAAACTCCGGAATGAGTTTTAACATCATCTGGGTTGTTGGATGCAGGCCAGTTCCAAAAGCCATAGCCACCTTTATCTTTATCGGTATATAGTCGGACCCGTTGTATATCTCCCACTCTGGAAGTACAATGAACTTTCCTATCTCTATAGGTTTGAAGCTCTCTTTCCACTTCTCCTCCCAGTCTTCCTCTGATATATTCTCAACAGAAGACACTTTACCTTTACCTATATCTGCGAATATCTCTTCTACCATCTCCTTTATACTTTCAAACTCTTCATCCTGAGCGTAGATAGTAAACTCTATCCTATCTTCTTCTCTTTTGGTTATCTCAAAACCGTATCCGTTCAGTTCTACAGCAAATATCTCGAAGTAGTCCGGCTCTATGGTGCAGTTTATTCTCTTCATTCTCCCCCCTTCTTGCCTTTATATTTTTGGTATATATAATCCTCTATCTTTACAACCTCTACTTTTGGTATCCTTACCAGAGCATTTCTCTGGGCTTCTAAGTCGTTTACGAACCTTTTCTTTATCTCCTCTTGTACGTATGTTAGCAGTTGTTCTACTTGGTTTTGTAGCTCTATCATCTGTGCTCTCATCCGGAGGATGGCATCCACTCCGGCTAAGTTAACTCCTAGCTCCCGGGTTAAGAAAAGGATGAACTCTAACTTCTCAAGGTCTTCCTGGGAGTACATCCTCGTTTTTCCTTCAGTCCTGGAAGGGACAAGAAGACCTTCCTTCTCGTAGAGTCTTAGAGTCTGTGGATGGATACTGTACATCCTGGAGACCGCTCCTATCATGTAAACTGGCTCTTTTTTTTTATCACTCTTCTTTTCCATCTCTAAACACCTCTCTACTCTGGCTTTTCAAATCTTTTTTCAACCTTAACTTCTTCTTTTAACTTATCGATACATTTTTTAGCATCTTTTGATAGTTCCTTTTCTGAAGGTATAGAGACATTAAATATAACTATCATATCACCGTACCCGGAAGTCTTTAATCTTGGCATACCCTTGCCAGTTATCTTCACACTCTCTTCAGGTTGAGTTCCTGGATGTACGACTATCCTCTCCGTCTTTCCACTTATATGGGGCACATCTAACTCCGTTCCCTTTATCGCTTCCCATACTGACAGGTTCAGCTTTATATAAATGTTATCTCCTCTTCTTTCAAATAGATGATGAGGGGCAATATTTACGACTATCCAAAGGTCCCCCGTTATACCCCCAAACTTTCCACTATGTCCTTTACCCGGAACTCTTAGCTTTGTCCCACTGTCAACACCGGGAGGTATCCTAACTTTAATCTCCTCCTTTTTGATAATAAGACCTCTACCACCACAAGCTTCACAGTGTTCCTGAAGTACGCCAACACCACCGCATGTAGGACATGCCTGAGATATCCTTATAAATCCAAGGTTTTGATATATCTCCCCTATACCATTACAAGTTTGGCATATTCTCTCTGTAGAGCCTACTTTTGCTCCAGTTCCACCGCATACATCACATATCATATAACGGGGGACTTCTGTAGATAGTGTTGTTCCGTTGTAAGCATCTTCCAAGCTAATCGTTATGGTTTGGTAAAGGTCTGATCCATCTTCTCTTGTATATCTTCTACCTTTTGTTTTGCCACCTCTATCTTTTCCACCGAATAATGTATCGAATATTGTGTTAAACTCATCGAAAACATCTTTCATGTTAAAGTAGTCTCCGTAAGCCTGTCCTCCGTAGCCTCCAGAGGTTCCAGCACCACTTAAGCCAGCATGACCAAATTGATCGTAGATCTTTCTTTTCTCTGGGTCAGAGAGCACTTGGTATGCTTCACTGACTTCTTTAAATTTCTCTTCTGCCTCTTTGTTGTTTGGGTTTAGGTCTGGATGATATTGTCTTGCAAGCTTTCTGTAGGCTTTCTTTATATCTTCCGGTGTTGCGTTCCTGTTGACACCTAAAACTTCGTAGTAATCCCTTTTCTTCGCCATAAACTTCACCTTTCTGTTAGTAGTCCTATTCTAATATAGAACTTTAGTCTAATATTGTCAACTTTTTTGAAAGATAAATTATAATTTTGAAAATTTTGCACAGAAGAGTAAATTGTGTTATCATATATCCCTGTTTCGGCGGGGTAGCCAAGTGGTAAGGCAGGGGACTGCAAATCCCTTATACGTGGGTTCGATTCCCACCCCCGCCTTTATTAGGAATCCTTTTAAATCCTGTCTTTAAATACATTTATGCAAGTTCTTTTGTCTTCTTAATCTTCTTTGTTATATTAATCGTTAATCTTCATATAAGAACATATGGGAGGGATTTTTCATGAACAAAAAGATATTTATTCTTTAGAAGAGTAAAACAGAGATTGTGGTGTAAAGTGATAGATTTGGGGAGATTTTTGTTAAATCTTTATGTAGATAAGGCTCTTCTGCATTCTTCGGAAGTTCTCTTCTTTTTTGGAATCACATCTCCATCTAAAAAATCTTTATAAGCCTTTAGGAAAGCTCTTCTGTGGTCTTCTACTGTATCCGGATTTAACGGTCTGTTCAACATAGATAGGTAGAAAGAAAACCTCTTTAGGATATGGAAACGGTAATTCTCTACTATAGTTATATCATGGTCGATCTCAAAAAACTCAAAGAAATCTTCTAAGTCTTTTACTGTTTTCTCTGTTTTACGAACTTTCTTGGAATCTCTTTTCCACTCTTTGTAGACAGTAATTTAAAGAGTTCATCAACTTCTTCTATGTTTAAAAGGGATGCGAAGTTGTAGTTTGGTATGTCAAACTTCTCGTAAAGTATTTCTCCTGCTTCCTTTGCTCCAAATCCGATAGAGAGGGTAAATTGAGAACGACCCATTGAGATAATATCATCAAGAGTAGCCCCCTTCTGGAACAGAGTAGAACTTATCTACAGCTCCAGAAAGAGATTCAGACAGGTCTGGGATTATAATCGGTTTAAACCCAAAAGATTCTACTATATCCCTGATTTCATCTATACCCCCCTGTCAGAAAAGGAGAGGTTATTATGTTTATCTGGTTCTTTACCCTTCTACCCCATTTAGGAATACTATTTACTACTTTATTTACAACTGCGAAGAAACCGTCTTCTAAAGAACCCTTAAAATCTGGAGTTGAAACAGATAAGATAGGTAGGTATGAAAGTTCCGGATACTTCTGTCTAAACCTAACTATACTACCATCTATATCGTCTCCCCTGACTTCACTTACGGCTGTCGAGAGAATAACTACCAAATCTGGATCTCTTGTTTTTATGACGTTAACGATACTTTCATGGAGGTTAAAGTCATCACCCATAACTGTAGCTATCTCAGACAAGGCAGTTGTCTGTATAGGAACTACTTCTCTAAAATGTCTTGTTAACATAGCGACTGCAAAGGCTGTGCATCCTTGAGAACCATGTTGAATAGGCATGGCTCCCTTGATACCTAAAGATGCTAGAATACCTCCAACAGATGGACTTATCTTTAGCGGATATATAGATACATTCTTCATCTTACTGACCTCTAACGTACTTCCAAACAGGACTGTAAAGTGTGTTTACGAGATGCTTAGCCATATTTACAATACCTTCGTATCCTGCAAAAGGATATGCTCTTTCCTGATTTACATCTAAGAAGGGATATTTAGCTTTTAACGCGGTGTACATGTTTCTATCTCCAGCAAGGAGTATATCTACCCTTTCCTTCTCTATTATCCGGAGTATATCTTTTGCAGAACCGTTCTCTAAAAGACGTTTTTGTCTTTTTTCAAAGCTATGTTTTAATTTCTCTATATCTTTTTTGTAGATTTTTTATACTGGTTCCTATAACTTCCATTCTAAATTCTTCCAACATAAAAACCATAGACCAACTTTTTACTCCACCTGTGTAGAGGAACACTCTCTTTCCCTCAAGGAGAGGTAAAAAATCCTTTAACTTCTCTTTGTCTCCCTCTCCTTCATCTCCGTGCATGTGTACACTCTCTCTTTTAAGGCTTCATCATCTAAATAGTCAGCTATTGTTCTTAAAGTCTTTGTAATCTCTTGGATACCATAGAAAGAACCTTCTAGGTAAGGAATGTTGTATCTCTCCTCCATAGCCTCTGCAAGTGAGACAAGAGCTTTACTGCATATAACCACGTTTAACTTTGCCCTGTGGGCATAAGTAATCTCTCGGAATGTAGAATCTCCGGAAATGCTTGACAGAATTCTTATCCCTAACTTCTTGAACACTTGAACATAGGTAATACTTGCCATAACTCTCCAGCTATGTTGTACTCCCCAATAAGATTTATATCAAAAGGAGTTATAAAATCTGGCTCTCCTGTCCCGCTAACGTAATCTAAAAGAGACTTTCCTGCCAGTTTATTTCCCAGGTTCTTGCTACCTACAAAACCAGGAGAATAAACAGGCACAACCGGTTTATGTATGATAGAGGAAGCTTTTTTACAAACAGTCTCTATATCCTCCCCAATCATAGCAGTAACACAGGTAATGTATACAAAGATGGCTGAGGGGTTGTATTTACTGTTGATCTCTATGCAAGCTTTTAAGAGCTTCTCTTCAGCACCGAAAACCATATCGTTCTCTGTTAGATCCGTTGTGAACCAGACCCTATACAACTCTGAAGTACTAGACCTGGTCCCTCTATTATCCCAGCTGCACCCACTACAAGATATAGGACCATTAACAAGGTGAGCTACGTCTGCGATAGGCAGGTACGATCTGTGCTCCATCAAATGCGCAACCTCCAGCAGCCAGTCCAGGTTTACTCTTTTTCGTACAACCTTTTTTCCTGTCTTCTTCAGACTTCTCCCTGTTTATAGAACAACTCTTCTCTTCAAAAATTGTATTATCCAACAACTTTGACATAACTGTCCTCTCTTTGACTATTCAACCTTTTTGCCATTGTAAGTTTTTGGTAGAGCTTCTATTTTCTCCTCAAACTGGAACCTCTATCCGTTTAACAGCTCAATATACGTGTACTCTCCGTCCGTAGTCTGGTTTATAACCTCTATCTCTAAATCCTTTTTTGGGATATAGGCCATAAGTTTGTCGTTCAGTTTCCTTAGGACTATCTTCATATCGACTCCCCTCCACTTTTAATATTTATCTTATAAGGTCATAGCTGTAATCAGTTATAGCCATATCTCTAGTGTTGTTGTCTACGTATTCCAGTACTGCGTTTACTATCCAAGTTAGTAGCTGTATAGCACCTTTATATCCAATAGTAGGAAATCTATGGAGATGATGTCTATCGAATATAGGATAGCCTATCCTTATAAGTTTAACAGGGAAACCTAAATCGTATAGATCTCTCTCTAGATACTTGTGATAGGAGGTCCCTATAAGGAAAGGAACAAACTCCTGCATTAAAAGTGTCCTTAGGTGCCACATGTCTTTCTCAGCATAGACTTTCATCTCTTTCCCTTGGAAGAATTCCTCTTTTAGTTTCTCCATATCTTCCAACCACTCTCTTGTTCCGTTTGTACACATCACATGAACAGGTTCAGCTCCTAACTCCATCAGAAAACGGGATAGTCCGTAGGCTAAGTCTGGGTCTCCCTGGAATGCAAACTGTTTACCGTATAACCAATAGTAAGAGTCTGCCATTGCATCTAAGGCTCTTCCTCTTTCTACCTCAATCTGCTCCGGAATCTCTTTACCTGTAAGTTCTGAGATTGCTAAGATAAGTTCATCTGAACCCTTAATTCCTATAGGATTTACAACTTTTACTTCTTGATCCCAATCTTCTCTTATCAGTTTTTCTGTTTTCCTGGTTGTATATTTCTGTAGTAGTATGGTAGCTTTAGAGTTTGCAGCATCCTTGAGTTCCTCTAACTTTGTTCCACCGTAATACATTCTGTAGTTACCATCTGTGGGAGAGTCTAAAACATCTGATGGGTCGCTTAATATTATGTAGTTTACACCAAAGAGATTGAGAATTCTTTTTATCTCCCTAAAGTTCTCTATGTAAGTATCAAAACCAACTATCACATTTATTCTGTCTTTCCTTTCGCCGGAGGGTTTACTCATCTGGGACAGTATTCCGTACATCATGTTGTCGTAACCTATTATGTGAGAACCTACGAAAGAAGGAGTATGAGCATATGGAACCGGTAAATCTTCAGGTATGTGTCCTTTCTCCTTGGCATTTTTGATAAAAGCGTTTAGGTCATCTCCTATAACTTCAGCCATACAGGTAGTGTTGACTGCTATCATACTTGGTTTGTATAGAGTGCAAGCATTCTCCAGGCCTTCGTACATGTTGTTATAACCACCAAAAACTGCAGTATCTTCGGTCATAGCACTAGAGCAAGCAAAGAAAGGTTCTTTAAAGTGTCTTGCAAGATGGGTCCTAAAATAAGCATTACACCCTTGAGAACCATGAGAGTATACCAGAGTCTTTTCAAACCCAATAGCTGCAAAGTATGCACCTAAAGGTTGGCATGCTTTTATAGATTGACCACAAGAGCTTCTCTTTTCCAGTTTGGTTCATGGTATTCTCTACTCTTATGCCACTCTTTCACTTTTTCTATATCCTCTTCACCGACTCTGTTTTCGTACTTATATTGCTTGTTTTTTAGAAGCTCCTTGAACTCGCTCTGCTTGAAGAGTTCAAGTAGTCTTTTATGTTTAGTTCTTTATCTATTCCCATGACACATTCCTCCTTAAGTTGTTTAAACTATGATCTCCATGGTGGGGTCAGCATTTTCCATACATTCCCGTTTACAGCCATGTCCACGTCTCTTGCAAATATCTCAAACCCTTCAATTCCATGGTATGGTCCGGAGTAGTCCCAAGAGTGCATCTGTCTGAACGGTATACCCATCTTCTGGGCTTGGTATTTCTCTTTAATACCACTTCCAAACAAGTCTGGTTTTAGCTTTGACAGTATTTTTTCCAGTTCAAACTCTGTTGCGTCGTCCACAATTATAGTTGTGTTGTTTATGTAGTGAGTGGTTCTTTCGTAATCGTCATCGTGAGCAAACTCGTAGCCTAAAGTTATAACACTAGCTCCTAAGTCTTCAAAGGCAGTTACTATATGTCTCGGTTAGTCCACTAACGTACAATGCTATCCTTTTACCCTCTATTCTTGGTCTATACTTTTCTATGACTTTCTGGAGCCTAGGACCGTATACTTCGTTTATGAGATACTCTGTTCTTTCTTTGATCTTTTCGTCAAAGAAAGAGGCTATCTTTCTCATACTTTCAAATATCTGTGTAGGTCCAAAGAAGTTGTACTCAACCCAAGGTATTCCAAAAGCTTCTTCCATATGTCTTGCTATGTAGTTCATAGAACGGTAACAGTGTAATCGTTCAGTTTTACTTTCGGTGTATTCACCAGTTCTGAGAGCGTTCCGTCTCCACTCCACTGAGCTACTACATTTAAACTTATATCTTCCAGTATTTTCCTGGAAGTCCAAGCATCTCCCCCTATGTTATAGTCTCCTATGATAGCTATGTTGTATGGAGAATCTGGTATATCTTGACCGAATTCTTTAGTATTTACTTGCTTGTTTTCAAAAATCCAGTCTCTTATAGTATCATTGGCTATATGGTGTCCAAGAGACTGAGAAACTCCTCTAAATCCCTCACACCTTACTGGAACTACAGGCTTGTTTACCTGTTTTGACATCTGTCTCGCTACAGCTTCTATATCATCTCCTATGAGACCTATAGGACATTCTGACTGTATGGTTATACCTTTGTTGAGAGGGAAAAGCATCTCTATCTCTTCGATTATTTTCGTGAGCTTTTTGTCTCCTCCAAACACTACGTCCCTTTCTTGAAAGTCAGAGGTGAAGTCCATTGTTCCGAAAGTGTTTATACCTGTATGACCAACATAGTAGTTCCTTCTTCCTGACCAAGAGTAGTAGCCACAACCTACAGGTCCATGAGATATGTGTATCATATCCTTAACAGGTCCCCAAACCACTCCCTTTGAACCAGCGTAGGCACATCCTCTTACAGACATTACACCCGGTCTGGATTTGACGTTAGATTTAGGGACACATTTGGTATCCTTTGGAAAGTTTTCATCTACTATGTTGATATGTTTTTCTCTGTCTTTCTTTGCCTTCTTCGGATAGGATTGTACTATCTCTTCTACTACGCCTTGAGCTTCTTCTTTTGGTAATACTTCTGTTGTCATGGTAAACCTCCTTTTTACTCTACATTATGCAATTCTCCCAACTACAGGACCTTCTCTGTCTTCTTCCTTTATTATTCCGTATTCAACTAAGAGGTCTTCAAGCTCATCCATAGTTAGGGGAGTTGGTATTACTTTCATCTTGTTCTCATCTATCTTTTTTACTAAGGTTCTGTACTCATTGGCCTGTTTTGAATGTGGATCGTACTCTATAACAGTCATCCTTCTTAGTTCTGCTCTCTGAACTAAGTTATCCCTTGGAACGAAGTGTATCATCTGAGAGCTTAGTTTTTCAGCTAGAGCGTTTATCAATTCATCCTCTCTGTCTACTTTTCTTTCATTACAGATTAAACCTCCCAACCTTACTCCGCCGGAATTTGCATACTTGAGTATACCTTTAGAGATATTGTTAGCCGCGTACATAGCCATCATCTCTCCGGATGTTACTATATAAATCTCTTGAGCTTTTCCTTCTCTGATTGGCATAGCAAAACCACCACACACAACGTCTCCCAGAACGTCGTAAGATACATAGTCTAAATCTTCGCGTAGGCCCCCTCTTCTTCAAGGAAGCTTATGGCTGTTATAACACCTCTACCTGCACAACCAACACCCGGTTCAGGACCCCCCGACTCAACACACTTTATTCCCAAAAACCCTTCTTTAAGAACATCTTCTAGTTCTAAGTCCTCTACAGAGCCAGCTTCCGCAGCAAATTCCATGATAGTAGCCTGAGCCTTAGCATGGAGTATCAGCCTTGTTGAGTCAGCCTTCGGATCACAACCAACTATCATTACCTTTTTGCCACTTTCTGCAAGGGCAGCAACGGTATTTTGAGAAGTTGTTGACTTCCCAATACCACCTTTTCCGTAGAACGCTATCTGTCTCATAACAAACCTCCTAAGATAAATTTTCTATGATCTTTGTAAAGTTGTGCCAAAAAGAAATTTATTGAATAAGAATAATTTAGATGAATACGTATGTTTGTTCATTAGGTGTCAATTTGTGTAAAGTTTGTAAAATTCTTTACAATCGACTTTATGGTTTAAAATATTTATCGGATATCAATCTGGAGGACAGTATTATGAAAGATTTTATAAAAGAGAGTGCTCCCTATATTCTGTCTACCTTGATGTCAGGAGGTGGGGAGTATGGGGAGATATTCTTTGAGGATCTGAGGAGTTTAACTTTAACCCTTGAAGATAATAGGATCGAGAAGAGTCTAAGAGGAAGAGACTGTGGTGTCGGGATCAGGCTTATAAAGAACTTTAAGACTTACTATGGTTTTACTTCTGAGATTACCTTTGAAAACCTGATAAAACTAGCTAAAACAGTGGCAAAGTCTGAAGGGGACGGTGTGATCTCTGTAGGTAAGAGATATTTAAGCGGAAAAGTAGAAATTCTCATAGATCCAGATGATTTTAATATTTCTAAGAAAAAAGATATACTTTTTAGGGCTAATGATATATCTAGGAGTTTTGACTCATCTATAAAACAGGTATCAGTAACTCTTCGGGATGTTAAGAGAGATATTTTGATAGTAAACTCACTGGGGGAGATGACTGAGGACAGTCAAGTAAGAGTTGTGTTCTTTGTTGAGTCTGTTGCCAATGATGGGGAGAATCTATACAGAGGTTACGAAGCTACCGGAGGAACAATAGGGTATGAGCTTTTCAACGAGGACTACGTGAATGTGATAGATTACGTAGCCACTAAATCTGCAGAGAGGGCTGTTTTGGGACTAAAGGCAAAACCTGCTCCTGCTGGTAGTTTTACTGTAGTTATGTCTTCAGAAGCTGGTGGAACTATGATCCATGAGGCGGTTGGACATGGTTTAGAGGCAGACCTTGCTAACAATGGTCTGTCTGTGTACGCTGGGAAGATTGGGGAGAAGGTTGCATCTGAGCTTGTTACAGTGGTGGATGATGGGGCTATAAAGGGAAAGAATGGCTCTTTCAATTTTGATGATGAGGGTGTTCCAGCTCAGAGGAAAGTGCTGATAGAGAAGGGTATACTGAAAGGATACATGTACGATAGACTGTCTGCTATGAAAGAGGGCAGAGAGTCTACAGGCAACGGAAGAAGGGATAGTTATAAGAATATTCCTATAGTCCGGATGACGAACACCTACATAGAATCTGGAAGAGATAATCCTTATGATATAATAAAGGATACGAAAAAGGGTGTGTATGTAGTTAAGATGGGCGGTGGTCAGGTGAACACTGTCAACGGTGATTTTGTCTTTGAGATAATGGAGGGTTACCTTATAGAGAATGGAGAGATAACTTATCCTATAAGGGGTGCTACTCTACTGGGCAATGGTCCTAAAGCTCTCGAGGATATAGACGCTGTAGGGTACGATTTAGGATGGGCTATAGGGACTTGTGGTAAGGATGGACAGAGGGCTCCAGTAAGTGATGCTCAGCCTACTGTTAGAATAAAAAGGCTGGTCTTAGGTGGAACTGTGTGATACTTAATTTTAACATCTGCCTTTTTCCGGTGGAATAACATTTATCATAGAGGTGTTTTGAGTTATCTCATACATGAAGTGTTTTATGTAATGTTAGAATGGAGGGAGTAGTAAATAGAAGGAGGTTATAAATGGTAACAGTTACACTTAAGGGAAATCCGGTTAACTTAGTTGGAAATGAGGTAAACGCAGGAGACAAAGCTCCGGAGGTAGTAGTAGTGGCTACTGACCTGTCTGAGAAGAAGGTTGGGGGTGCTTCTGACAAGGTTCAGGTTTTAGTATCTGTTCCTTCTCTAGATACCCCTGTCTGTGCTACCGAAACAAGAAAGTTCAACGAGGCTATATCCCAGATTCCCGGTGCAGATGTGGTGGTTATCTCTATGGACTTACCTTTTGCTTCTAAGAGGTTCTGCTCCACTGAGGGTATAGAAAATCTAACCTGTGCTTCTGACTACAGAAACAAGGAGTTTGGTCAGAAGTATGGAGTGTTGATAGGAGATGGTCCTTTAGCTGGTATACTTGCAAGGGCTATATTTGTAGTTGGAAAAGATGGAACCGTGGCCTATAAGCAGATAGTTCCGGAGATAACTCAAGAGCCTAACTACGATGAAGTTTTAGAGGCTGTTAAGAAAGCTTCTGTGTAAAAATCAACCCACCCTCAAAGGGTGGGTTCATCTCTAAGTAAATAGTCTTAAATATTCTCTACACCTTTCTTTTATACATTCAGCCGTCCACACATCGTTTATAACAGCCACTAGGTCTGCCCCAAGGACTACAAGTTCTTTCGCTCTCTCAACTGTCAGGCCTCCTATCACACAGATAGGTATCTTAAGCTCTTTTTTTGCTTGAGAGACTATATCTTTTGGAACTATCTTGGACTTTGGTTTTGTAGGGGAGAAGTAGAAGCTTCCAAAGGCAACATAGGATGCTCCTAGATCTTCCATCTCTTTAGCTCTTTCAACACTTCCATAGCAAGATACCCCTACTATTTTACCTTTCATCAGTTCCATCACTCTCTCTATGTTCTCATCTTCTTCTCCAACGTGAACTCCGTCGGCTCTGGATTTTAAGGCTAACTGTACCCGGTCGTTTATGATGAAGTAAGACCCGTATCTGTGACAGAGATCCCTGATTTTTACAGCATAGTCCAATAAAAAGTCGTCGCTGTTGTTCTTGTCTCTCAACTGGACGAGCTTAGCGCCTCCTTCAAGGGCTTCCTCTACCATTCTAAGTATTCTATCGTAAGGGGTGAGTTTCTCATCTGTGATTACGTAAAGTTCTTTCATTGGCTAGGAGTCTCCTCTTTGTTTTTTACTGTTAAATATTTTACAACGATAGAGATTTTAAAAAAATACACTTTTTATTTACTTTATGGGCTTAAATTTCATTTTTAGAGTTCTTCTATTTAGTATAATTATTCTACAAAAATTTAAATAGGAGAAAAGCTGAATGGAAGAAAGAATTCTGAAAGCACATGGACTGAACATAGAGGAATATAGAAGGATTGTTGAGTTTATTGGGAGAGAACCAAACGAAGTAGAGCTTGGAGTGTTTGGAGCTCTTTGGAGTGAACACTGTTCTTATAAATCTTCTAAACCATACCTTGGGGTTTTTCCTACAAAGGCAGACTGGGTTATACAGGGACCCGGAGAAAACGCCGGAGTTGTGGAAATAGATGAAAACTATGCTATCGCTTTTAAGATAGAGTCCCATAACCACCCATCTTATATAGAACCTTTCCATGGAGCTGCAACTGGAGTAGGGGGAATTATAAGAGACATTCTTTCTATGGGAGCAAGGCCTATAGCTCTTATGGACAGTTTAAGATTTGGAGATATCCGGAGAGACGGGACTAGAAAAGGTATAAAAGACACAAAGCCTATAGTAAAGAGAGTGGTTGAAGGAATAGGGTTTTATGGAAACTGTATAGGTGTGCCTACTGTTGGTGGTGAAGCTATTTTTGATGAAGTCTATGCTGGAAATCCTCTAGTTAATGCATTCTGTCTTGGAGTATTGGAAAAAGATAAGATGTACAGAGCCAGAGCTACGGGCATAGGTCAAAAGATGGTTATGGTAGGTTCTACAACTGGAAGAGATGGAATACATGGAGCTACGATGGCATCTGCAGAGTTTAGTACAGAAACAGAGTCAAAGAGACCAAACGTCCAGATAGGAGACCCTTTCTTCGGAAAGAGGTTAATAGAGTGTACCTTAGAAGTTATGGAGAAGGGGCTGATAGAAGGTTGTCAGGATTTTGGAGCTGCTGGTCTTGCAGGTTCAACCTCCGAATTTGGAGCAAAGTCTAAGATGGGTGTAAAGGTATACCTTGAAAATGTCCCTCTAAGAGAGGAAAATATGAGCCCTTATGAGATACTCCTCTCAGAGTCTCAGGAAAGGATGTTATACTCTGTAAAGGATGAAAATGTAGAGGAAGTTTTAAAGATAGCCAAAAAACATGGTCTTGAAGCTGCAGTTATAGGAGAGACCACAGATACAAACAGGATGGAGGTGTTCTACAAAGGTCAGAAAGTAGTAGATCTTCCAATCTCTGCTATAGTGGATGATGCTCCTGTATACAACAGACCTACAAAAGAGCCAGATTACTTAAAAGATGTGAGAAGTTTTGAACAGGATAAGTTGCAAAAACCAGACCTAAGAGAAGCTATACTGAAAGTTATCTCCTCTCCAACTGTAGCCAGTAAGGAGTGGATATATAGTCAGTATGACCATGAAGTTGGAACAAACACAGTGTTCAAACCTGGAAGTGACGCTGCTGTGCTAAGGTTAAAATGGGTAGTTAGACCAGAAGTCAAGACAGAAAAAGGCATAGCTATAGCCTCTGACTGTGATGGTAAGAAAGTATACCTAGACCCATACGAAGGCGGTAAAAGGACTGTTTTAGAAGCTGTTAGAAACGTCTATATAACTGGTGCAAAACCCCTTGCAATCACGGACTGTCTAAATTGGGGTAATCCGGAGAATCCGGAAATCATGTGGCAGTTTAAGATGGCTACCCAAGGGATGGCAGATGCCTGTAGGGAGCTGAACGTTCCTGTTATAAGTGGGAACGTATCTCTGTACAACGAGACAGTCCTGAAGGACAGTAGGTTGAACATATACCCTACACCGACCACAGTAGCCGTAGGAGTATTAGAAGACTATAGAAAAGCCATTCCTTCCCACTACCAGTCTGTAGGAGATGTAATCCTAATTGTAGGAGAGGTGAACACAGAGCCAAACGTAGCTGGAAGTGAGTATCTAAAAGAAGTTCACGGTTTAGTATCCGGAAACATAACACCACCAAATTTTGAGATAGAAAAAAAGATGATGGACTTCGTCCATAGAAATATAGGAAAGATTAAATCCGCCCACGACGTTTCAGACGGAGGACTGATAACAGCATTACTAGAACCTACCTTCAGAAAAAACAGATTCTTCGGGCTATCCTTAAGTATAGACACACCATACAGAGAAGACTTTGAGCTTTTTGATGAGCTTAGGTCTATAGTGGTCATCTCTACAGATGAGGAACATTTAAAGAAGTTAGAAAAGTCAGCCCAAGAGATATGTGTTCATATAAATGTAATAGGGAGAGTATTATCTGAGGACAAACTTATCTTGAGCATAAACGGAAAAACAGTTATAGATGAACCTATATCCGGATTCTACAGAGCCTGGAAAGAAGGTTTAGAGAGATGGATATATTAGATGAGTCAACCTAGAATAAAACATTACCTGATAAACGAGAAGTATGAAGACCCAGGAATAGTTATAGAGATACCCCAGCTGGGAGAGTATGTCCTATTTGATGTAGGGAATATCCATAGGTTAGACAGGGAGCTTATAAAGAAGATAACTAAAGTGTTCATAACACATACCCACATGGACCACTTTATAGGTTTTGACACTCTACTCAGGTATAAGCTGGGGAGACCCCACACTGTAGAGTTTTTTGGTATCAATCCTCTTGCAGAGAACGTGTACGCAAAGCTACAGGGATACACCTGGAACCTTGTTGAGTTCGAACCTCAACTTATCTTCAGAGTAAAGCAGATAAGTGGTGAGCTCTTCGAGACATATGAGTTCGATATAAAGAAGAAGTTTGCTAAAGACTTCATCTCTGAAGAAAAGATAAAGGATAATGTTATCTACGAGAACAAGTTCTACAGAGTAAGGTTCGCTGTTTTGGACCATAAGATAAACGTCCTTGGTTACTCTTTTGAGTTCAAGAACAAACTACTACTTAAAAAAGAGAAAGTGGAAGCTCTTCCTTTGAGAGGAAGGGAAGTGGGAGAGTTTAAAACTTTCTTAGAAGACCAAAATAACAGAGGGAGGACTTTGAGGATAGGTGAGAAACTCTACTTATACGAAGATCTCTTCCAAGATTATGCTTACATACAAAAAGGGACAAAGATATCTTACATAACAGATGTGGTTTACAGTCCAGAAAACAGAGAAAAGATAGTGAACTTAGTCAGAGACTCAGACTACCTTTACTGTGAATCTGTGTTTTTAGAAAGAGATAGGGAACAGGCTGAAAAAGTCTACCACCTTACCACAAAACAGACAGCTGAGATTGCAAACAGTGCAAACGTAAAACACCTGATAGTTTTCCACTTCTCCAGAAGGTACGGAAAAAACAAAGAGATAGTTATGAACGAGATAAGAAAGCTATTTCCGGATGTTTCGTAACATACTCCTTCCTCTTAGTCTGATCTATGGTTTTGGAGCTGTTTTAAACAGACTGATCTATGATAAAGGCATAAAAAATATGTACACACTTGATAGACCTGTGATATCAGTTGGTAACCTTTCAGTTGGAGGCACAGGTAAAACACCTATAACAATAGCTATAGCAAGTTATCTTAAAGAGATTGGGATAAGGGCTGCAGTTCTATCCAGGGGATACAGAAGGAAGTCTAAGGAGATCACCGTCTGTAGAAAAGGTCTGACAGTAAAGGAGTGTGGAGATGAGCCTTTGCTGATGGTCTATAAAGGTGTGGACGTAGTAGTAGGAAGGGACAGAGTTAAGGCCTCTAAGAAAGCTATGGAAGAACTAAACCCTGATATATTTATCTTAGACGATGGATTTCAACATCACAGAATAAAGAAGAACTTGAATATACTAGTATTAGACGGGACAAGACCGTTCTGGGAGGACCATCTACTACCAGTAGGAAATCTTAGGGAGCCAAAAAGCTTTTACAACTATGCGGACTGTATCCTTATCACAAGGATAGAAAGGTTAACGGAAAGAGAGTCCTTCATAGAAAAAGTGAGAGCTCTAAAAAAAATCTTCTTCTTCACATCAGAAAGTATAGGTAGGTTATACAACTCATCTGGAGAGAGAATAGACCTTTCTGATTTGAGGGGAGCTTCAGTTTATGTGATGGCTGGTCTTGGGAACAACAGTCAGTTTTTTGAAAAAGTAAGAGAGATCTCTGAGGTTCACAACTTTAAAATAGTAGAGTTTATAAGTTTTCCAGACCACTACAGTTACGTAGATTTTAAACCCGATTTAGATAAGTTCTATATAACCACAGAGAAGGATCTGGTTAAGATAAAAAACTTTAATAATATATATGCCCTTGAGTACAGCATCCAGATACAGAAGGAGTTCTTCCAATTTTTAGATCTTAAAGGTCTTATAGGATAATTGGACATCTTCATCTGTTCCTGTTTCTTGAATTTTTAAACTTTTTCAACGTTCTCGATATTCTCTTTGAGAAGTCTAACAATTTTCTCACTTGCTTTTCCATCTCCATAGGGATTAACTGCTTTAGTCATTTTGTTATACTTTTGTTTGTCTTCTATGAGTTCTTTCACACTATTTGAATACCTCCAGAACTTGTCTATGTCCGGTAACTAAAATTATGTTATCTCTCTCGTTGCCAACTATCCAAACATTTTTATATATTCCTTCCTTTTCTAAGTTCTTCTTTGCGTTTTCTGTAGGTACAAAGTGAAAATCGACAGGTACATAACTGTCTGACACTTTATCTAGTCATTCAAAATCCCTGCTGTAAGTTTAGAGAGGTTCTGATTCTCTCTCATGATGTTAAGATCATACTCTGGAAGCATTCTAAAAAAACTTAATACTTGATCTAACATCTGCCTATTTTGACCAGTAACACAGACTCTGTCAAAATAGGTGCCATTTTTATTGCCTCAGGCCTTATACCAAAAACCATCAAAATCCTCTCTTTCTTCACCTTAATTCTATCCTTTATATTCTCAATACATTCTGGATCTATATACATCCTCATAAATCTTTGATAGCATTTCCCCTTCCTCTTCAATCTAGGTATTTTGGCTTCTAATGCACCTACTTTTAGGCTGTCTATGATCTGGGATTTTTCAGAAGTTTTATGAATTTTTCTTTAAGGTCCTGGAAATCTCCATTCCTGAATAAAACACTATTTTTCCAACTAGATACTATATCTACAGCACCGCAAACATTAGATATAAATGATGAAACACCAAAAATAGTAGTTCTCTAAGAGTATTAGAGTATGACTCGTGTACATAAGGAAGAACAGCTAAATATACGTCTTTTGTTATGTGGGGTAAATCTGAATTTTTGTAACCGCCAGCGTATTTAACTTTACCCTTCGAATGATTTTCTAAAAACATAATCCTATCAGGTTTAACATCCGCAAGAGAATATAAATCATAAATTTAAAATCGTTTTCTAAAACCTCTTCATCTAACAAAAGTTTTTCTAAAAGATCATATCCTTTTCCATATGCTACTGTTCCTATGTATATAACGTTTATAGGTTTATCTGTGTTTTTTATTTTCTTACTTCTATTTGAAGCATCAAAATTTATCCCAATAGGGACTATGTACTCTTAGAGTCTATTCCAAAAACTTCAAAGTCATTTCTTTGAGACAAAACTAACGAACCGTGTCCCCAAGCACATCCTATATCTGCCACTTTTAACGGTTTGTCTGTGGGAAAAGATAGAAAGTTATCTAAGATTGCTCTATAGTACCTTATTGGAGTTACAATACTGTAGACTTCTTGTGGTAGTATAAAAGGAGTAGCTTTGGGGTTAGTATTTTGCAGAAAGTTAACGAATTCATTTACAGAATAGAATTTCTCTTTGAAAAAAGAGTTTTTTCTGTTCATTTCGATAATTATTTAGAATCTCTTTATAGTGGATATTAAAACATATTTCTTCTGTGTTTTTAGTATACTTGGGAGAACAACTTCTTCATTGGACATTTTAGACGCAAATACAGGAACTATCTTATCCATTTTTTCATCGTAGAGAAGCATATCAACATAAACACCGTTACTTAAAAAGTTTATGTAATATCCTATTAACTCTAATTTCATTCTTTCTAAATTTTTGTAGATTTGAAACTTATTAAGTTCTTCACTGAATTTAAGTTGCATGTTCTTTATTCTCATTTAACTAAATTATTTAGCTAAATTCGGTAACTTATTTTCAATTTCAGCAAATTTTCTGTTAGCTTTTTAAAAGCTTCTAAATCTTAGGCTTCCAGAGGAGATAATCTAAAAGGTTGTTAAGTTTCTCTCTTAGGTTTGAAGTTTCTACCTTTTCTACTCTTATATTCGGTTTTGTTTTGAAGTCTATCTCTGTTTTGCCATATATACCGTAAGAGAAATCTCTGATTCCAAATATTACAGCTCTTAAATTCTAGGATTTGTTTAAGTTATTATGTAGATCCTCTCTATTTGTTTTAGGGCATTAAATAAACTTATCCCTAATGTATGATTTTCAGAGTTTCCTTCGTTCCAGTAAAGTAGATTCTGGACATAGTAGTAGATAGATAGAGGTTTTTTTTAGAAAGTCTTCCGTAGAAGCACCCCTTTGTGGTAGATATACGTAAAAGGTGTGAAGAGTGGATATATTCCGGATTTTATCAACCTTTTAAAGATTCGTTATTTTCAAAGTACAGGAAATATTTTTCTTCAAAAAGTCCAACTCTCTCTATGACATCTTTCTTTAAAGATATGTTAGTACCACCTAAAAAGTCCGCTCTAAATATACCTTGTGTATTACAGTCTTTCCTGTGACCTAAAAAGTCTACACTCTTATCATCATACTGGCAAGCTCCAGAGTAGTAGTCTACCATCTTACATGTTGCAACAGGTATATCTGTAAACTCTATAGTTCTTAGAAGTTCCAGTATACTACCACTTGTTATAACCGTATCTGGGTTCAGTATCCAGATATAGTCTACATTTAGCTCTTCTAAAGCAAACTTTATTCCTAAGTTGTTACCACCTGCATAACCACTGTTTACATTTTTCAAAACAGAATAGTTTTTATTACTGTTTTTAAATATATCCTCTAATCCAACTGACAGATTTTCGTATTCTATCTCATCTTCAGAGTTATCTACTACTATAAAGTCCACGTTTTTATAGTCATTTTCATCTATAGATTTTGCGAGCTCTAAAACATCTTTATAACTCTTGTAGTTTACTGTTATAACAGATACCTTCGGATTTGACTTTATAACTTTGGCTTTTCCTTAAAGAAATCTTTACCCTTATAAGTTCCTGAAAAGTTAAAACTGTACCTATATTTCCTCTTTCTAGGAAAAAAATGGCTTAAAATCAGACAGAACCATTCGATTAGAAAAGTATTCAAAAGGTTCCGGAATGTTTCCATAACCATACCTTCTGATTAACTTTCTCATAAAGTTATCAAAACTTATTTTATTTAGAGCGGAAGACATCTTTTTTCTTTTTTGAAAGAGTGATGGTTCTTATGATAAACGTACACAGAAGGGATGACCAACTGCTTGTATCCATTTTCATTGATAAACATAGAGTAATCAAAATCATCAAATCCCCAAAATCAGAATCTCATCAAACATCCCGTACCTTAAGAAGTAATTTTTCTTTGTGGCTATACAGAATCCGGATAAGATCCTTACTTCTATTCCTCTATCTTTATACAGATTCTGTAGCAAACTCACCGTTTCTTCAATCTCTGTCTCTCTTAGAAGCTGTATGTTTAGATAGTTAATAATGTTGTTATAGAAAAATGCGGCGTTCGATACAGGCCCAACTGCAACTACTTTCTTGTCTTTACTTAAATGCTGACTAAACTTAACTAACCAATCTTTCGAAACAACTTCCGGATTAAGGAAGACTAAATAGCTGTTTTCAGAGAGTCTTACTCCTTTGTTTATAGCTTTTGCATATCCAAGGTTATCTTCATTTTTTATGAACTTTATATTTTTATACTTTTCTAAATAATCTGTTAAAGCTTCTTCTGTTTTGTTATTAGGAGAGTTGTCTAATATTATCACTTCGTCTTGACCTGTCAAAGTCTCTATAAAACTACCTATACAATTTTTAATAGTATGCTCATTCTTGTATGCAACTATGATGATACTAAAACTATTTCTTTCACCAAGATTAAAGGTATCGTTTCTCTTTAAAAGTCTTTTCACTTCTCTAGATCTAAAGTTTTTCTTCACAAACTTTGTCAGAATATTACTAATAATTTTTGAGCTAGAGAGGAAGATGTCCTCCTGAGGAACCTCATAATATTCCATCAAATCTTCCCGATAAAAAACTAACATTTCTTCTAAGCCTTTTAATTGAACGTCTTCCTTGAGTTTGTCATTACCACCATGGAGTCTAAAAAGATTAAGGAAATCTTCGTATAAAAATATATATCCTTTCCTTGCTAATCTCTTCCAAAGGAATATATCAGCATTGGCTTTAAAGTCATAATTTCCAAATCTGAATAAAGGAAAATCTACATCTTTTCTTCTAAACATAAAACCTGAAAAGCTTCCAAACATATTTATAATAGAGTTTGTATATGAATACTTTATTACATCCTTTCCTTTAACAGCTTTGTTTTTAAATAAATAGTTTGCTTCTACACGTGCTCTATCTACATATACAAGATTTATACTTCTGTCCATATCTACAAAAAATGTTTTTCCTGCAGTGACGTATATGTCCTTATTTTCTGATAAGGGTTTTGATAACTTTTCTAAAGCAACTGGACTAAATATATCATCATCACCTAAAAATTGAATCAGATCTCCTGTTGACAACTCAAATAAGTTTCTATAATTTCCGGTAGCCCCAAGATTTTTCTTGTTTTTATGGTAGACAACAAAAGGATAGTTTTTAGAGAACTGCTCCACTATCTCTCTGTTTTCTTTCACTCTGAACAGTATCCGTATTGTCATCAGCTACTATAACCTCATAGGGTTTTAAAGACTGTATAACAACACTGTTTAGAGCTTCTTTCAAAAAGTATGGTCTGTTGTATGTTGGAATAAGAACTGATTACCTTTGGCTTATTCACGACTTTCCACCAACAATCTATTCATTAATCCTTTGACCTTTTCTTCTCTCTTTAGCTGCTTTGCCACATCTACTAAATTCTGTAGAATATCCTCATCAATAGGATTCATCGTGACAGCTTTATAAAAGGAGTTATAAGCATTATCCAAGTTTCCCAGAAAGTACTCTACAACTCCGATTATATTCAGAATAGGAGTACCTTGATATACCTCATATACATCGTTCATAGCCATGATAACTTCCTACAACTTTCCTTCCATAACAGCTTTCTCTATTTCTGAAATGAGATTTTTTGTGGAATCTATCTTCTGGTTTATAGAGTTTATCTTTTTCGTGGAAAACCCTTGATCTTCCCTTAGTAGCTCTTTTGCTTGTTCAAATAAACCCATATTAAAATAGCTGTCTACCAACTTTTGGACAGAAATTTTATTATGGAAAGATATGGCCGATTTTCGATAATACTCAGATGCATTAAACAGCTCGATATAGCATCTCCTAGGAGATAGTAAGCTGCAGAGAGTGTAAGAGATTCATCTTTATTCCATCCTAAGAGTGGGAAGATCTCCTTTATATCATAAGACCGGATATTTTTTCTTAAACTAAGAGAATGATAAGAAGTATCTATAAAAGTATCATGCAATCTTTAGACTATAAAGGAGAATTTAGTTAGTATGTTTAAGTTTCAGATCTTTAATGTTTCTCCATAAAAAGTCGTAAAATTCGTAATTTACAAAACTCTGGTCAAAGCCTCCTAGCTTTCTGAAAGTGTCTCTTTTTGTAAGAACACCCCATTCTGGAATAACACTTTCTAACTTTAAATTCCGTATCAGGTCAAACTCTCTTCCGTAGAACTCATCGTACTTAAACACTTTTTCCTGACCATCTAAGCCTATCTGAACCTTATTTGGATAGATGATATCTGCATCTAGATACTCTTCCAACACCTCCCTTATCTCTTCTATAAAGTCAAAATCCATCTCACAGCTGTTAGATATCCATAGTATATAGTCAGAGGATGCTTCTTCTATAACCCTGTTTCTTAACTCTCCTTTGTTGTCTGATTCAAGACCGAGACATTTGAGAGAAACACTATCTATACTAAGCTCATCTGGATTGCCGGTGTAAATCATCTCCTTTATATTTTCCTTATTTTCTTCTAAAGAATCAAGAGGTAAAAATCATGGCACTAAGAATCAACTACAACTACTCGTCAGATTTCACACTTATGAACCTGAACAACACAGAGCTCCAGCAGAATAAGTCACTAGAGAGACTATCAACGGGCTTTAGAATCAACAGAGCAGTGGACGATACAGCGGGATATTTCATATCCAATCAGTTAAGAAGCTATACTCTTTCCTTAGAGCAAGGAACTAAGAACGCAAACGATGGTATATCCATAGCCCAAATAGCCTAAGAAGCACTAAAAGAGGTCTACAACATCCTCACAGACATAAAGAAAAAGGCTATACAAGCATCCAATACTTCGACTTTTAGAGATACAGAGTTAAATGGATTAAATGTATTCAGCAGTCGTACTACAACTACATTTACAATTCACTACGGTGGAAGAACGAACCAAAACCTTATTTTAACTACGGCAACTGCCGGAACAGCTACAAATGCTTCATCTACCGTTACTATAGGTAGAACTTTATACACTATAGGTAACATCTGCAACCCTTGCAAACGCTACTATTTCTACAGTTGATGCTTTGATAAAAGCGGTAGACGATATGGCTGCTAAATTTGGTTCTTATCAGATAGAGCTAGAGAAGATAATATCAAACAATGAGGTGTCAAGAGTAAATACTCTTGAAGCTGAGAGCAGGATAAGGAACGTAGATATGGCAAACAAGATGGCAAACTTCACTAAACTACAGATCCTTAATGCAGTCTGGAACAGCTATGCTTGCTCAAGCTAACGCTAAGAATCAGTTAGTTCTACAGTTACTAAGGTAGTTTGACAGATTAACCTAAAGTTGCTATATTTATAAAGGAGATGTACTAATTCTCCCTTTTATAACTTGATTTTAGAAGTAAGGTAAAGCCATTAGAGTAGATAATGTAAGTAACTCCTTTATAGAAGATCCTACAGCTATCCAACAGAGTTTAGAGATGTCCCAAAAGTTAACACCACAAGGTATAACTATTCCGGATAAAGTTGAAATTCAGAGTAAGAAATCAAACGTTATGGACAAAGATATTCTAAAGGACACTGAAGAGCTGAAGAAGCTGATAGAAGAGCTCAGCTCTAAACTAAGTTATCTTAACAGTCAACTGAAAATGAAAATAGAGATAGACTCAGAGATAGGCCAGCCGATAGTTAAGATAATGGATATAAATACAAACGAAGTAATAAGGTAAGTACCCCCAGATTATATAATAAACATAATAAAAATATAAACAAACTGTTGGGTGTTTTGTTTGAAGAGAAAGCTTAACTAAAAAGGGAAGATGATTAAAATGACCGGAGAAATAAGTGTATCAGGATTATCTGGAGGCTTTGACTATAACAGATTGGAGAAAATACAGACTCTAAAGAGTCAGCAGCTGTATTTAGCTCAAACAAAGCAGAGTCAGCTAGAGTCAAAAAAGGTGTTATTCAGGACATACAGAATCTTCTTAAAAACATAAAAAACTTAGTAACTTCTTTCACAGACCCTGCTTTAATAAACTCCAAGAGTATATCTTCTTCTGACGAAAATGTCCTCTCTGCATCCGTTACAGACCAGACAAAAGTTCAGATAGGAACATACCAGACCTCTGTAGATCGACTAGCACAGAATGCAGTTTATACCTCTAGTGTTGGTATTACCAGTAAAGATACAGCTATAGCAGGTATTAGCAATGGGACTTTGACCATCAACCAAAAAGGGTTGAATTTTAACATAGTTTATGACTCTACATTTTTTCTACAAGCTTTGGCAGACCAGATAAATGCAGTAGATCAAACTTACAATGGAGATTTTAGGGTTTCCGTAGTGAATGTAGGAACTTCCTCCTCCCCACAGTACAAACTAGTTATTTCCTCTACAAAAACAGGAACAGAAAATGATATCACTATAACAGACAGTGGTAATCTATTAAGTAAACTTGATCTCAGAAAAGTAAAAACTGCACAAAATGCACAGATAACTGTTAATGGATTGGAGGTAGAAAAGTCTACAAACCAGTTTAACGATGTGATAGAGGGTATGAGTTTTACCGCAAAAAGAACCGGAAATGTAGATGTTATAGTTGGAGAGGACATTAAGCCTTTGAAAGACAGTTTAGCTAATTTAGTAAATCAGTATAACAGCTTGCTAGGCAAGATTAACACAGAAACTAGTAAGGGTGGTAAGCTGGCAAGAGAGTATGGTTTAAACCAGCTTAGGTCTACAATTTACAGATAACTTGAAGACTTAGTTAATGCTGATATAATAAAGTTTGACAGGACGTCCGGAACTCTAAGCTTAAACAGTTCGAAGCTTGAAGAGATCTATAACAACACTTCAAACACATCCCTCTCCGGATTGATAAAGAACAGAAGTGAACTATTTTCCGCCCCATCACAGATAAAGACCAACCTATCCCAGTATCTAGAAGAAACTACTGTACTAGGTGGAACTGATAAAGTCCTACGACAAACAGATAGCATCCTTAAAAGATAGTATGGAGAGAATGTCTAGGAGAGTCCAGATGGAGATGGAGGTCTTAAAAAGGCAGTTTATCTATATGGAATCTATACAAGTTCAGTATAATGCGATCGGTATGAGGATGCAACAAACTTTTGGATTGAACAATAAACAGTAGAGAGGTAGAGATGGCTAACCATTACCAAGCTTATCTGAAGACAGACTTGGAGACCCAATCGATCCCAAAGATAGTTTCTACAGCTTATGAGAGAATAAATTTTGAACTCAAGCAGGCCATAAATTCAATAGAGGCTAGGAATATAAGATCAAAACTTGACCATGTATATAGAGCTTTAGAGATTATCAGAGTGTTAAGATTAGGTCTTGATTTTGAGAAGGGAGGAGAGATTGCAAAAAATCTTGATAACATTTATGAGTTCTTAGAAAGGCATATATCGCTAGGCAACCTGAAAAATGACACAAAAACAATTTCAGAAGCTATCAGTATCCTCAACACGATAAAATCTGGATGGGACGAGATATCGTGAACGTAGATGACTTGTTAAAGAAGATGGACGATGCAATAGTTCTTCTGACTATTCCTGAGTATATAGAAGCTTCTTTAGAAGAACTGGGATGTATTTATCACTCCCTAGAAGAGATAGCTTACGAAGATATCTCTACTGAGAAGAAGCTAAAGTTAATGGAAAGAATACAAGCTCTAAACAGTATTTTAGATAATCTAAAAGAAAATTTAATAAAAAAACTTCATGATAAAGAAAAAGAAAAGTCAGATACCGGAATCTGGACTTAAAAGCTTAGAAGAGTACTATTGAAATATACTCTCAAACAGCCTGTCAGCCAGCTCCGGATTCAAGTTCCTCAACTCTTTATAATAAGAGATCGCCCTATCTTTGTCATCACTGAAGTTGTAAGCTAAACCAAGGAAGTAGATGACCTCAGCCTTTTCTTTTTCCGGATACTGTTGATAAGCCTTTACTAAGTAGTCTTTTGCATCTCTGTAGCTACCTTTTTCATATAGCAATCTACCTAGTAAGAAGTTAGCCTCTTTTAAAAGAGGGTCGTACATAACAGCCTCTTTTAAATACCTTATAGCCTCATCCTTGTTTTCTTCTTGAAGGGCAAGATTGTAGTAGCTTAGAGACAAATTTTTCTTCATTTTCCCGTCTAGATTCTCTATCTTTTTATAGAAATTTATAGCAGTTCTGTAGTCTTCTAACATAAAGTAGCTGTTAGCGGTATTATAGATAGCATGCTTGTGGTAAGGGTTTAGTGATACTACCTTTTTGTAGTTCTCAATAGCTTGTTTAATGTGACTGTCAGCTTTAGAAACCTCTCCCAATCTATAGTATACATTTCCAAGATTGTAGTATGCTTCCGTAAATGATTTATCTCTCTTTAAGGCTTCACTAAAGTACTTTATAGCTTTATCATAATCTTTGAGATTAAAATAAAGTATACCAAGGTTGTTTAGAGCATCTGTGTTGAAGGGGTCTATTTTCAGAGCATTCATGAAAGATATCTTAGCCTCTTCCATCTTTCCCTGTTTAAGTTGTAAGAGACCTATTTTGTTAAAATTTTCCGGAGAAGGAATTGATATTACAGATGAGATCAATTCCTGCTCTGTTTCTGATTTTACCTCTGTTCTAGAAATAGGTTTTTCTATATCAGATATGTCTTTCACTGGTTTAGTTTTGAATATGTGATAGATATTTTGATGCTCTGGCTGTACAGCTTCAATTCTCCGTGGAGACTGTGTAGTTTTGGCTAATTTAGGTGTTTGCTCTTTCTGTTGTATATCTTCTTTTTCTCTTATCAGACTCAGTAGTTCTGCGGCTTTTACGGATATTTTTGTATCCTTTGAAGACTTTAACCTCTCTAATATGGATATACCTTCCTGTTTGTTTTTATTAGTTTTTATGAAAGACTCTGCCAGTATAATTTGTTGATTCTCTGAGAGTTTTTTAGGATTTAGATTTAGGCTTACGATTTCCTCAAAGTTCTTTTTTGAGTAGTAATAATTAAGAAGCTCATTTATAGCATCTTCAAACTCTGGATTGTACCGTAGACTTAGCTTCAGGTTCTTTTGATACCCATCCTCGTTTCTACTTTTCTTCTCTATATCTCCAAGAACATAGTAAGATATTGATATCAACTCTTTATCTTTTATATAATAAAGAGATTTGGTTAGATACTCTTTTGCTTTAGATAAGTTCCCCATCTTGTAGTAAATGAACCCAAGATTAGATAAAGCAACTGAGTTCTGAGGTTCTGTCTTTAGAACTTCTTCAAAAGAGCTTAGAGCTTTTTCATAATTTCCCATCTTGTAGTAGTTTATACCCTCAGAGACCTTGTTATCTGTAGAGGCAAAACCGATAGAGCAGGATATCAAGATAGATAATAAGCCTCCATTTAAACTTTTTCTCATTTTTTTTCCTCCAAATTTGAATCTATTATATATTATAGCACTATTTACCACCTTTTTCCTCTTCTATAAAATTTTTTACCGCTAAAGCTAATCTTGGATCATCTTTAGCTTTTTCCATAAGTAGTTTAAGAGTTTCTCTTTTATTATCCTCCATCTTTGATGACACATCATATATCTTATTTTCTATCACCGTAGCACCTCTTTTGTACTTGTATAAAAGTATCATAAGTACGAAGAATATATCAAGTATTAAAAACTGGATGATGCTCTGTGGTAGAAGATATCTTTTTGTATCCTTTTCCATTT
Source organism: Hydrogenothermaceae bacterium (assembly GCA_026418535.1). GTDB lineage: Bacteria > Aquificota > Aquificia > Aquificales > Hydrogenothermaceae > JAOABC01. The sequence continues at coordinate 55,401 of JAOABC010000001.1, forward strand.
TATCTAACTTTGATTCAATATCTTTCTGATAGAGGATTATCTGGTCTAACTTACATTCTATATCCATAGATGATTGACTATTACTCTCTTTTCCCTGGGATAGAAAGTCTAAAATGTACTTTTGGTTCTTTTCTAACTCAGAGATCTTTAGCTTAAGTCTATTTATCTCTTCTCTGTTCATCTCCTGTTTTATTATTTTTGACTCTACCACTAATCTTTCTTCTCCTCTACTGATAGTAAACACTATAAAGGAAATAAAAAAAATCTAGCTAAAAGATAGTAAAACATAATTTTACCTTCTTTGTAGTTTAACTTAAAAGTTCTACCACAAAAAAGGTTTAAAAGTTTACTTGAAAAAGTCTAAAAGAGAGAGGTTCTTTATAGAGTTAAAGCTTGCTATTAAAGCTTCATAAGTTGTCTTTGCCTTCTGTAGGTTAGTTATAGCCTCCACTGTGTCAGCATCCTCAAAGTTGGATATGAGGTTATTGTTAAAGACTCTGTTTTGCTGATAAGAGAATTTTAGGTCTTCCACTATTTTAAGCTGTGTTCCTATAACCGATGTTTGTTGTAGTACAGCAGCCAGATCTTTGTCAAAAGCTTCTAGTATCTTCATAGGATTTCCGTTTACGTCTATGGTTGCATTGTGGAGTTCACCTAAGCTTCCTGTTCTAGACACAGCTCTGTTGATTATATCCACTATCTTGTCTATAGCCTCCGTGATCAACATCTTGGAAGTTCAGGATGATAAGATAAAAGCAGAGGCAACAAAAAGGATGCCTCAGATAGAAGACTCTATAAATACGCTGCTATTTACAAAAACATCTGAAGAACTACCTTCTCCGGAAGGTATAGAGAAGCTAAAAGGAGAGATTATAAAAAGAACGAATGCAATTTTACCTCTTGGTGGTGTGAAGGATGTGTACTTCACAGAGTTTATATTCAAATGAGCTAGCGATGGATAACCTTGAAAGATTAAGATTACTCTACGATATAGAAGTGAAGCTCTCCCTATTCCTTGGATTTATGAGAAAAATATAGACTACCTTCTCAGTTTAAAAGAGGGAGACATCATAGAGTTAAACAAGAACATAGAAGACTATCTAGAGGTGTACTTAGAAGACAAGCCCTTTGGTAAAGGTGAGCTTGTAATCGTAAACGATAAGTACAGTTTTAGACTGATAGACCTGGTTAGGTAGTATGGATTTTGAGGTTATTTTAAAACTTGTTTTTTCTTTAAGTGTAGTTGTTGGGTTACTGTTATTCCTCTCCTACATCTTAAAACATTACATCCTTAGGTTTGCTACCTCTGGAAGGTTTGAAGACATAAAGATAAGAGATGTAAAGTTTATTGGTAAAGATAGAGGAATTGCTACATTCGAATTTGATAACAGAGTATTTCTGATATCCTTTGACAACAACAGAATAGAAAAACTGTACGAGAGAGAAGATGAAGTTTAGCACTTTCTTCCTTTTTTCTTTACCTTCTTTGGGTCCTCATATGCCGATACTTTAAACGATACTTTAACAGCTTTTACCCGACTTGATACTACACTGAAGATACTACTTATAGTAACACTTTTGAGTATAGCACCATCTTTACTCATAGCTATGACTTCTTTTACCAGGATAGTGATAGCTTTGTCTCTGTTGAGACATGCTATAAGAGTTTTACTGCACCTCCAAACCAGGTTATAGTAGCACTCTCTCTGTTCTTAACTTTCTTTATAATAAAACCGGTCTTTGAGAAGATAAACCAGGTTAGTATCCAGCCGTATTTAAAGAAGGAGATATCTGATATAAAAGCCATAGAAAGAGCTAAAGAGCCTATAAAAGAGTTTATGCTGAAGAACACAAGAAAGGAAGATTTAAAACTATTCATAGATATATCAAAGGAGAAACCTAAAGAGCCGATGGATGTCAGCATGACCACTTTGATTCCAGCTTTCATGATCAGTGAGATAAAGACAGCTTTTGAGATCGTGTTTATCATATACTTACCTTTTTTAGTGATAGACTTTATAGTAGCAAGTATTCTTATATCTGATGATGATTCTTCCTATGTTTATATCTCTTCCTTTTAAACTTATGCTGTTTGTTTTGGCGGACGGTTGGGAACTTCTGACTAAAGCTCTCATACAAAGTTATAAGTAGGTGAAGAAGATGACCCTAGATATGGCCGTAAATTTGACAGATGCTATGTTTAAAACCACAATCATAGTAGTAGCCCCAGTTATACTGATAACTTTTATAATGGGTCTAGTAATAAGTATCTTCCAAGCTGCTACTCAGATAAACGAGATGACCCTTACTTTTGTTCCTAAGATAGTGGCTACAGCTATAGCACTACTTATCTTTGGCTCTTGGATGACTACAGAGTTGGTGGATTACACAAGAGAGCTCCTTAAGACTATTTTATCTAAATGACACCCTTAATAACTCCGGATCAAGCTATTGCTATAGCTTTAGTGTTCAGTACAGTAGAATAATAGCTTTTTTCATGGCTTTTCCTTTACTTAATGCTAACCTTATTCCTCTAAACGTAAGAGTTCTTCTTGTTATAGTTTTCTCTTTTGCTGTAATCCTTTAACAAGATCTGTCTATGTCTGTTTCACAGATTGAACTTCTCGTGTTTATCTTACTGGTCTTAAAAGAGGTTCTAATAGGATTTTCCTTGGGACTTATAACTACTATATTTGTATCCGTTTTCTTGTACGCTGCTGAGATGGTGAGTTACTTTATGGGGGTTTACTATAGTAAACGTATTTAATCCTGCCTTTGGACAGAGTTCCGTTCTATCTGCTTTTTTCTGATTCTTTTTTATCTGCTGTTCTTCGTATCTGGAGCATACCAAATAGTTATAAGCTCTTTATTTAAGAGTTTTGAACTGCTTCCGGTTATAAACTTTACATTCAACAATAGAGTATTTCTTTACACCTTGGGAAAGTCTGGCGATATATTCAAACTTGGTTTTCAGATAGCTTTTGCTTTTTCTTTGGTGTTGATAGTTTTCAACGTGGTTCTTGCTCTGATAAACAGACTTATACCTCAGATAAATATCTTTTTCGTCGGTCTTCCTGCTCAGATTCTAATTGGGCTTATGATCCTATTGTTTGGAACTAATGTTCTCGTTAAGCTTAGGATTAGTTTAGTTGATAGTATTGTAAGTAGTATAATTGAATTACTGAAAATACTGAGTAGGTAGTGTAGTATGCCTGCTTAAAGACCCAAGCAAGACAGAAAAGGCAACACCTCGAAGACGTCAGAAAGCCAGAGAAGAAGGACAAGTCCTCAGAAGTCAGGACATACCAATATCAGCTACATTGATAGGTGTGTTTCTGATGTTTATTTTTATCTACCCTTTGGTTACAGAGTGATGATGAACTACTTTAAATAAACATTCTCAAACCCTGTATACCTTATACCTTCTATGAACTCAAGCTTTGTACTCCATACAGCAAAGACAATCTTATAATGCTACTTCCCGTGTTGTTGTTCTTGCTTTTAGTAGGCGTTATGTCAAATATAGCCCAGTTTGGTTTTCTATTTACACTAAAACCACTAACCCCAAAACTTGACAAGATAAATCCATTCTCCGGATTAAGGAGGATTTTCTCCCTTACAACAGTCTTTGAACTTGTAAGGAGCATCTTAAAACTTATAATTGCGGTAGTGTGGTCTCTTACTTTGTTGTGAGTTATCTTTTAACCGGATTCTTCCGGTTTGCTACCATCTCCTTTGGTGACCAGGTGCTCAATTCATAAAGACTATTATGGTTCTTATATTTTCATTCGCTGTCTTATCTATTCCTATAGCGGTTATTGACTTCTTCTACAGAAAGTATGAGTATGAGGAAAACTTAAAGATGACAAAGGAAGAGGTAAAAGAGGAGAGAAAGAGTTATGAAGGAAACCCTACTGTAAAGAGAGAGATAAGAAAGAGAATGAGGATGTTACCTTTAAGGAGGATGGTAAAGGAAGTTCCAAAGGTAGATGTGGTGACAAACCCAGAACACTTTGCAGTTGCTCTGAAGTATGAAAAGGGCAAGATGGATGCTCCAAAAGTGATAGCAAAAAGACAGGATAACATAGCTTTAAAGATAAAAGAAGTTGCCAGAGAGAATAATGTTAAAATCGTAGAAGACCCACCACTTGCAAGAGGACTCTACAAGTCCTGTGATATAGGAGAGTATATTCCAGAGAAGTTCTACGTGGCTGTTGCTAAGATATTAGCCCAGATATACAAAGCTAAAAAAGTTAGGGTTTAGCTACACCCTTTATCTGAGTTAAGTGTTTTAGTATCTTATTCACCATATCTGGCTCTGTGTTGTTCAGGATGGTGGCTGCTTTTTTCTCGTTCATATTGTAGAGTATGTAAGCGATCTCCTCCGGATTCTCAGTTTTAGATATCTTCTTACCAGCTTCTTCCGGGTCCATTTTTTCAAATACTTTCGCTAATCTTATATATATCTCATCCTTGATTTTCTTAGTCTGTTCTTCTATCTCCTTCTTTAATTTTTCTAACCTCTCCCTCTCTAAGTTTATCTGTTTTAAAATCTCTTGATTTTTTGTATACTCAGTCCTTATATCATTTCTAAGTTTTTCTATCTTCTCAGACTCTCTTTTTAACTCATCAATCTGAGCAAAGGAGAAGCTACTCACCAATAATAAGCTTATTAAGATATACCTCTTCAGCAATTCTTTGCTCCTTTTTATCTTCTTTCTCCTGGACTAACCTCTTTCTATTCTTTAGAAGTTTCTCAACAGACTTCTTTCTACTGTACATCACTTTTATCCTCTCCCGGATAGATTCTAGCTCTTTAGTCATCTCTTCTAAAAATCTCTCTATCTCTTCTATATCTTGGAGAACCATCTTAGTATAACTTGTTCATCAATGAAAACACAGACTCGTCATTTAAAACAATCAAACCTAACCTTTCTTTCAGTGTATGAAGCTGTCCTTCCATCTCTTGATAGATAGCTTTCGTTTTTATGTAGTTAGCAACAGCTTGCTGTATCTCATAGTCTATAACCTTAAGTATGGCTTTACTGTTCAAGCTTCTCTGCTCCTTCCTTAGTTTTCTGTTCCTTTAGGTAAGCCTCTTTATCTGTTCCAGTTATAAGGTTTATCTCTATTTTTCTGTTCATAGACATTCCCAGAGCAGATGTGTTAGGTGCTAAAGTCTAGTATCAGTATAACCAACGGCTGTAAAGATCTTTGGCTCTAAGCCCTGTTCTATGAGAAACCTTACAACTGACGCAGACCTTGCTGCAGATAGCTTCCAGTTTGATTGGAAAACCATAACCTGTAGAGGTGGTATGTTATCTATATGACCTTCAACCTCTACGGTAGATTGCCTTCTTTTATAACTTTACTAACTTCCTGCAGAAGATTTTGACTATCTTCTATTATCTAAACACTACAAGGTGGAAAGAGTATGTAGTCAAGTATCCTTATCCTCATACCCATGGGTATCAACTCAACTTGGACTTTACCCTCTAAGTTAAGCTGTTTTATTATCTTCTCCACCCTCTCCTTTATCTTCTTCCTTGCATCATCTCTTTTCTGTTTTACACCTACTCCTTCTATGATTGATGGAGGTGCGAAAGTAGAGATTGGTTTAAAACTAAAGACTGAGGATATAGCCTCAACGAAGGATGCAAGCTTTTTTGTCTATGGTGGATCATGGTAAACAGTGCGATAAAGAGAGCTAGGAGCAAGCTTAGAAAGTCTGCGTAAGGAACTGCCCACCTTTCCCTAGCTCCATGTTCCTCTTGCTTCTTCTTTTTAGCCAAAATTAACCACTCTCTCTAGGTTCGGCTTTCCAGTGTATATTATAAGCTACTCTCTTAACATCTTAGGATTCTTGGAAAGGGCTATCCCTATAATTCCTTCTAAAATCATCTCTCTTGTCTTTATTATATCCCTGGCTTTTGCCTTCATCTAGTGACCCCAAGGACCAAAAAGTAGATAAGAGGAAACTATACCTGTAACTGTAGCTGTAAAAGCTCCTGCTATACCTGCAGCCATCTAACAGGATTCTCCAATCTCTTCAGATCTAGTATAAGTCTCATAACCGCTTCAACTAAACAGAAAACCGGCGTTGTCTATCCAGCTGTTATCCAGTACTTTGCAGCACCTTCGTAGTATTCTTCTGCAGCCTCTATCTCCATCTCTAATCTCTCTCTTATCACTTCTGGATCTAGACCGTCAACCAGCATCTGCAACCCTTTTTGAAAGAAAAAGTGTTCTATACTTCCTATATCTGCCTCTATAGAGAGTATACCTTCCTTGTCTTCTCAGCTATCTTTATGATCTGCTCTAACGTCTCCTCTGGATTTAGTTGAGGATTACAGAATACTATCTTTAACTCTTTATAAGCAGCAACTACATACTTCTGCTTTGTAGCTACAACAGCTGCTGCCAGTGTAGTAGGTGCAACGATTATTATAGAAAATATATGAATCAGACTTGCAGGGTTTTCACCTTCCATAATATCCCTTATAGCAAAAAGAACCAAAGCAGCTATAATCCCACCAATAGTGGCTAAGTCCATTTACCCCTCTGCTTTCTCTATCTCTAACTCCCTACACTGACACATTAATTTTAACTCTTTTTCTCCACAGTTGTAAATCCTGTCAACGTTTATATAGCTGTTTAGAACTATGCCTATAGATTCTAGGCTATCCCTATCAGAGGATGTAATTATACCCACTTTTTTGTCTTCTGAGAATATGGTTGAGCCCTCCGGAATATAGTCAGACATCTTGAATTTAACCATACTCCTGGGTGGTTTTCCTCTATAGCGAATCCTAGCTATAACCTCCTGTCCTGTATAACAGCCCTTCGTAAAACTTATGGCGTACTTCCATATGTTTGTCTCTAATGGTATTATCCCTTCTTTTAACTCCTTACCTATCTTTGGCACGCAGTTTTTAATCCTCAGACTTTCAAACTCTATCTCAGAAAAGTTCACATACTCTGAAAGGTCTGCCTTGGTAAAGATATCATAACCATCAACCCCTATCCGGATAGGGTTCTTCCCTACTACGGTCTCATTTTCTGTAGAGCTAAACCTAAAGTTATCCAGAGGAGTTTCAAGGTTCAACCTCTCTCTTAAAAACTCCACAGCTTCGTTTCCAAAGATGTAGTAGTGATTGAGCTCCAACACTTCAAAGAAAACCTTTAAGGAGAGTTTAAGTTTACTAAACCTATCTACTCTTTCCTGCGCATCACCCTCAAAATCCAATATGAAACTATCATCCAGTCTGTACACAAAGAAATCATCTATAGGATAACCTTTCTCATTTAACATCAGATTATAGTTAAAACTACCATTTTCCAGAGCCTTTATGTCATTTGTGAGTATACCATTCAAAAATACTGTCTGGTCATTACCAGCATTTGATAGTTTTGGATTTAGTAATTTAGACTGTTTACCAAAAACTTTTATCTTTGACCTACCTTTAAACTGAACTATATTCATGATAGATCCCTTTCCCGTTAATTTCCATATATTTTACTACAAGAAAACTGTTCAGTCTGCTTTTAATATTCTGCTAAAATTTTTCAATGACTATTATCAGTTAGTGATTGCTAACAACGATATATAGTAGTATCATATAATATATATTAGTAAGAATTTAACAACAAAAGGAGGATACTATGGCAAAGATAGTAATTGCCGGAAGTGGGTTTGCTGGACACTATGCAGCCATGATACTGGCCGACAAGTTAAAGGGTAACCACGAAATAACAGTAGTAACCCCAAACGAGACTTTCAACTACATCCCTTCCCTCATCTGGGTCGGTATAGGTCAGATGCCTGTAGAGAAGACACAGTTCAAGCTAAAACCGGTTTACGACAAATTCGGGATTAAATACGAGAGAGCTTTCCTAACAGAAGTACATCCAGATGAGAACTACGTTATAGTAGAGAGCCACGATACGAGGACACCAAAGAGATTAGACTACGACTTTCTATTAGTTGCAACTGGACCAAGACTAAACTTTGATGCGACCCCAGGACTTGGACCGGATAAAGGGTATACTTACTCAGTCTGTACGCCACCTCACGCTGCAGAGACTGCAAAAGCATACTTAGAGATGGTCAAGAGACTGGAGAAGGGAGACAAGCTAAAAGTGGTGATAGGAACTGGACATGGTGGTTGTACATGTCAAGGTGCAGCATTTGAATACATCACAAACGTCCACAATGACTTAGTAGATAGAGGGTTAAGAGATAGAGTTGAACTTATCTGGTTATCAAACGAGCCAAGATTAGGAGACTTCGGTATAGATGGTCTTGAAGCTAAATGGGGTTCTCTGATATTTACATCTGAGATGATGGCAGAAGCCATATTCTATGACTATGGGATAAAGTATGAGATAAGAAGTCACGTCCACAAGGTAGACGATAAAAAGGTATACATTGAAAATGTAGATGGAGAGTTTAAAGAACTTGAGTATGACTTTGCGATGTTATTGCCACCTTTTACTGGACAACCTATAAAGTGGATAGACAAGAATGGAAACGATATTAAAGACAAAATATGCAACCCTGCAGGGTTTGTTAAGGTAGACGCTGTTTACGGTAAACTTTACGAGGAGTTAGATGGTCCAGATTGGCCACGGACATACCAGAACCCTCTCTATAAGAACATATTTGCAGCAGGAATAGCTTTTGCGCCACCTGGACCTCTCTCTAAACCAAGTAAGTCTCCTAACGGAACTGTCATATCCCCTGCTCCACCAAGAACTGGATATACAGCAGAGCTATCAGGAAAAGCTGCAGCACTGAACATAGTTGATATGATCGAAGGAAGGGAACCTCAAAACACAGCATCTATGGCAGAGACCCCAGGGCTATGTGTTGCGTCTATGAAGAATGGTATATTTGGTGGTATGGCAGGGGCGATAGCAATATATCCGGTGGCAAGAAACAGAGCCAAGTATCCTGAATACGGAAGAGACCTAGATGTATGTGTTGCTGAACCTGGAAAAGCAGGAGCATGGTTTAAGTTAGGGCTACACTATGCTTTTCTGTGGAAATTGCAGGGTAAACCTTTCTGGAAACTAATACCTTAAGGAGGATTAAAGATGGCACAGGCAAAGTTTAGATTCTCAGATTCAGACAGAAGAAAGATGCACTCTCTAATAGCTCAAGCTTTCAGAGCTATATTTCTAGCATTTCACTTCCTAAAGCTTGTTAAGAGAGCAGAGCAAGGATATAAAACTCACTAACGTAGATAGTATGAAAGGGGTTTAAGCCCCTTTGTTTTAGACGCTGTACAATCCTTTATCTTTTATGTACTTTTCTACCTTTTCTGGAACGAGATATTTTATAGATAATCTTCTCTTAACTCTGTCCCTCACTTCAGTGGATGAGATATCCATTCTCCTCTGAGAGAAGAGGTAGATTCCGGACTTCTGTGGGTCTACAACACTACTGAAACTTACCTTCCTATTTAGATCTTTGGTAAACTCTAGTACTTTCTCAACACCATCATCTCCTCTTACAACCACGATGAAATTAGTGTTGTTTAAAAGATTTTCAGGCTCTTTCCAACTTTTTAGTGTTAAAAATGCATCACTACCAACTACAAACCCAGGGTTATATCCTAAATTTCCTTTAAAAAAGGATATAGTCTCTACTGTATAAGACTTCCCAACTTTTTTTATCTCATAATCGGATATCTCAAAGTGAGGATTATCCAAAGTGGCCAAATTCAACATCTGAAGTCTATCTTCTGGAGAAGCACTATGAGTATACTTCAGGGGTGAGAAGTGAGAAGGGACAAAAACCACCTTCTCAAAAGAAAAATACTCCCTAACATCTTCAGCTATTCGAAGATGTCCTAAATGGATTGGATCAAAACTACCACCAAACAGAGTTATCATCTTAAAGGTAAGGAGATATAGTTTCTAAGCTCACCTCTATGAATGTACAGCAGTACACTGTTCCCACCACTCTTTAGGACATCTCTTATGATACTCCAAAACTCTGAAACAGTATTAACAGGTTTCCTATTAACAGATAAGATTATGTCTCCCGCCTTCAGTCCAGCACTGTCAGCATTGGAGCCACTCTTTACTCCGTACACTAGAATGCCACCTTCTACCCTTGGTAGGCCATATCTCTGCATTATAGCAGGGGTTATATCTTTCAAAACTAAACCTACATTAACATTCTCCGGGCTATCTTTCTCATTTTGAATCTGTGCTGTTTCATCATCAAAGGATACAGTTTTTACGTTGAATGTATAGACCTTTCCATCTCTTAGAACCTTAACTTCTAGCTTAGTATTTGGAGGGTTTCTCATAATCTGGTTTTGTAAGTCAGATACATCAAGAATTTTTTTACCGTTTACCTCCACTATAACATCTCCAGCTTTTATACCAGCCACATCTGCTGGACCACCTGGCTGAACTGAAGAAACTATAGCACCGTAAGCTGTTCCAAAGTGTTCAGCAAGTTCTGGAGTTATAGGTTGAATTATCACGCCTATCTTGCCCCTCTTAACCTTTCCATATTGGAGTATCTGGTCCATAACCCACTTTGCCTGATTTATTGGAACTGCAAAGCCAAGACCCTGAGCTCCTTGTATTATTGCTGTGTTTATACCAACTACCTCTCCTCTAACATTAACTAGAGGACCTCCTGAGTTCCCAGGATTGATTGCAGCATCTGTCTGAATAAACCCCTCTCCCGGTCTATCTTCCATCTGTCTATTCTTAGCAGAAACAATACCTACAGTTATCGTGTCTGTTAAACCAAGTGGGCTACCTATAGCTATCACAGTGCTGCCTACTTTCAGAACATCAGAGTCTCCTAATTTCAGCATGTTCTCCGCAGCAAATTTTTCTATCCCTTTCTTAAAGGGAACTGATATTAACGCTATATCACTCAGTCTGTCTCCACCCACTATCTTTCCTTCAACTGTCACCTTGTTTTTAAACATAACCTGGATGTTCTTTGAATTTTCTATAACGTGGTTGTTAGTTAATAGGTACACAACTTTCTTATCATAATCTATAGCGACTATAAACCCGGAACCAAGCCCCTGTTTCCTCTGTTTAAACTCCGGTTGATTTGGCATCCCAAAGAAATCTCCGAAGGGAATATCGAAGAACGGATTGACCACTTTTATTTCTTGGGTTGTGTATATAGTGGCTACACCGTTTGAGACTTTTTCTATAAGAGCTATCCTTTCTCTCTCGACTGCTTCTAAGTTAGGAGAAGCTTGAGAGGGTTGTTGATTAACTACAAAAGAACTATCTCCTCTCTTCAAGAACTGGCCAAAACCTATGTAGGCAAAAGCCAATATGATAGTAAGAGGAACGATAAATTTTCCTATCACTTTTATAACCTCCTTCTTTGTGATCAATCTAAGAACCTCTATAAATGTTATAATTTATTATTATAATACTACCCCAAAAGAGGTTCTTAAACAAGTGTTAAATAAGATTGAAACCTATTTTGAACTTGTGAAATTTTCTCACACAATCTTTGCTCTTCCTTTTGCCCTTGCAAGTCTATTTATGGTAGAGAAAGGTATCCCTCCTCTAGATAAGACTTTTTGGATAGTATTGGCTATAGTGTTTGCAAGAACAGCTGGGATGGCTTTCAACAGGTATATAGATCTACCCATAGACAGGCTAAACCCAAGGAGTAAGAAGTGGGTATCCGTATCCGGAAAGGTTAAACCATGGGAGATCCTTCTTCTTGGAGTGGTTTCTTCTGTAGCTTTTATATATACTACCTACAATCTAAATTTGTCAGCCTTCTACCTATCTCCTGTTGTCATCCTCCTGCTTCTTTTATATCCGATAGGTAAAAGGTTTACTAACTATGTTCATCTTATACTTGGTCTTGTGTACTTTTTTATACCTCTTGCAGTTAGTATAGCTCTCAAGGGTGAAATATATCTCTCTATGGTATCCCTCGGATTAGCTATGGCCTTCTGGGTTTCTGGGTTTGATATTCTGTATGCTCTACAAGATTTAGAGTTTGATAGGAGATTCAATGTTCACTCTCTACCTGCAAAATTAGGTGTAGAAAAAAGTATAAAAGTAGCAAGACTGTTCCATACAGTTACATTTATCTTTACAGTGGTCTCTGGGTTTCTATCGAATATGGGAGTTACATATTACATTGGAGTAACTGTTTTAGCAATCTTTCTAATCTATGAACACAGTCTAATAAAAGAGAGTGACCTATCTAAGATAAACAAGGCCTTCTTTACAGTAAACGGATTTATAAGTATAATTTTTTTCGTTTTTGTTATTCTTGATGTTTTTCTCGGAGGAACTTGATGTATGCAGATGTTATGAAAGTAATGGAAGTATTGCCCCATAGATATCCATTCTTGTTGATAGACAGGATTATAGAGTTAGACTTAGAAAACCAGAGAATAGTCGCTCTGAAGAATGTAACGTACAACGAGCCTTTCTTCATAGGCCACTTTCCAGGTAATCCTGTTATGCCTGGGGTATTGGTCATAGAAGCAATGGCACAGGCAGGAGCTTACATGATGCTTAAGAAAGCTGGAATAGAGGATGGCACCGTTCTGTTTGCAAGTATAGAAGAGGCCAAATTCAGAAAGCCCATAATTCCTGGTGACCAGATCATCTTCGAGGTAGAAGGAATAAATCTGAAAAAATCTATGGGAAAGATAAAAGGTGTTGCAAAGGTAGATGGACAGGTTGTTTGTGAAGCTATACTCATGGCAGCTGTCAGAAAAAGCTAAAGTATGATTAATATAATCTTCATGTTTAGGAAACATCCGTTCAGCTCACTTATAAGTCTTCTTCTGTTGTTTACCAACTTTCTTACGATTACACATCACCACGACAATGATCAGCATACAGAGTGTCCTGTCTGTGTTGTCCAAGTAAATCAACAGTCTGATGACCCAAACAGCTTAGCTTTTTTCTATTGTGTAGATATCAGCAGAGATTTCCAGAGTAATACCGTTATTAACTCTCATATACCTTCTAAAGAAGTTCCTCTAAACATCCTACCTAGAAGCCCACCTACTTTAGTTTAACATTCTTTTCTTACATCTATCATCTATAAAACTAAAGTAGGAGGTATGTTTTCATGAAAAAGCTAATTTTGATGGGACTGTTAACTCTATCTTTAACCACATATGCTTCAGAGATAGAACAGCTGAAGGAAGAGCTAAAAAGGCAACAGGAGATAATCGATCAACTCCACCAGAAAGTAAAGCAACTCCAAGGTCAACAGGAGATCGCAGAGAAGGCAAGAGAGAAGTTAAAAAAACTTCATCAGTCCCCTATAGATAAGATACTTTCTAATCCATTCTCTCAACCAAAGTTCCTCCCGGATCTGTCTTTGATATTAGACTTCTCCTATGTAAGCAGAAATCTTACAGATAAGACTTATAGAGAGGTTATGATACCTGGATTTAACCACGGTTTTTTCTACTCTCATGAAGATCATGGTCACTCCTCTCCCTATAACGCCGAGAGAGGTTTTAACTTAAATTATGGAGAACTGTACCTAACCCATGCAGTTGACCCTTACTTTGACCTGGTTGGGATATTCCACCTCTCTGAAAGAGGTTTTGAGATAGAAGAGGGATACTTCCGGACAAGAGGAATGCCAGCAAATCTTCAAATCAAAGGAGGAAAGTTCTACAGTAAGTTTGGAAGGTTAAATCAGTTTCACCATCACTACTGGGACTTTGTAGATGCTCCACTGGTCTACAGGGCTGCATTCGGTGAGCATAACCTACTTGAGAAAGGAGCCCAGATAACCTGGCTTGCACCAACTCCTTTCTACCTGTTACTTGGAGTTGAAGCGTTCCAGGGAGACAACGAATATAACTTCAACAGAAACGGCTTTATAGTAAACACTAAGAAAGATGGAACCGGAACAGATATAGAAGTTCCGGATACAAAAAAACCAAACCTCTATACCTTCTTCGTAAAACCTTCTTTTGACATAGGTAGGACTTCTATTTTATGGGGTCTATCTTATGCAGAAGGAAAAACCAGAATAAACCATTTGGAAGATCAAGATAGTCCTCATGCCTTTGCGGGAAATACCAAGATATACGGTTTAGACCTAACGGTGAGATACACCTTAGACTCTTACAGACATATAACGTGGCAATCTGAGTATATCCAGAGGGATGTAAAGGGAACCGGATTTGGTTATAATAATTTAGATAACTTAGTCCGACCAAATCTACAGAGAGAACAGAGTGGTTTTTACTCCCAGGTAGTCTATAAGTTTGCTCCAAGATGGAGAGCTGGAGCCAGATACGACTTGATAAATAAGAATGACACATTCATAAATGGTGTAAATAGAAATCTCCCAGACAACCTATACAGATATTCAGCCATGATAGACTTTTTACCTTCTGAGTTCTCAAGGATCAGAATACAGTATAACTACGATAAATCTCTTTTCTTACAGGACGGCACTTCCTTTGAAAGAAAGACGAACCATGAGATAATCTTACAGTTCAATATAGCAATAGGAGCACACGGGGCTCACAGTTTTTAGATTTGACACAGGGGGCTTATAGCCCCCCTCTTGATATTACAGGAGGTGAACAACTATGAGACTAATTATTGGGCTGATGTTTTTATTTTTTACAGTTGCCAAAGGAGAGATAAAGGTTGTGACTACGTATCCGTACATAGCTAGTATAACGAAGGAGATAGTAAAAGAGAAGGGAAAGGTTGAAAGTTTAGCTGAAGGGATCTTCGACCCTCACTTTGTAGTTCCAAAACCTTCTTTAACTATCAAACTCAGGGATGCGGACTTGCTCGTAATAAATGGAGCAGGTCTTGAGGTGGGTTGGCTACCTCCACTATTGAATCAGGCTAACAATCTAAAGATAAACCCTTCTTCAGTAGGATTCTTAGACTTATCTAATTTAGTCAATCTTATAGATAAGCCAGAGAATACATCAAGAGCTTATGGGGATATCCATCCAGAGGGTAATCCCCACTTCCACTTAAACCCAAATAACATTCCAATCCTTGCAGATGCTATAACTCAGAAGCTTTGTAGATTAGACCAGTATAACTGTCAGTACTACAAAAATAATTATAGTTCATTCAAAGAAAGGTGGGACAGTAAGATAAAAGAGTGGGATGTTAGAATGTCTCCATTGAGAGGTAAAAAGTTTATACAATATCACAAGCTATTCGACTACTTCTTGCTTAGATATGGTTTAAAATCTGTAGGTACATTAGAACTTTTACCAGGTATACCTCCAAATGCAAAACACGTAGATAGTCTGATAGATCTAGTCAGGAATGAGAAAGTTGATAGGGTACTACAAGATGTTTACCACCCTCAGAAACCTGCTAATTTCATCTCAGAGAAGACTGGTGTAAGGATTACTATTCTGCCTCACGATGTAGGTGCTGTACCAGAGGCAAAGGATATATACTCCCTCTTTGATGAAATAGTCAAGAGATTTACACAATGATAGATATACTTTTACCCTCTCTAATTCTATCCGTCATACTTCTGATAGTGCACAGTTATTTTGGTATACAGATAATAAGAAGAGGTGTGATATTTACTGACTTGGCAGTTGGTCAGATGGCAGCTCTTGGGGTTGCTATCTCCGTCTATCTATTTGAAGGTATGTACATCTACTTCTTCTCTCTCTCTCTCGCTCTTATCGCATCACTACTAATAGCTTACATCCAACACAGAAAAGATGATACTCAAGAGGCTTTTATAGGTTTACTCTATGCCCTTGGTATATCCGGAGTTTTCATAGTTATGTCCCGCTCACCCCATGGCTTGGATGAGCTGAATAACCTTCTTGCCTACGATATCCTCTTTACAGGATACATTGAAATCTACAAAGTGGCAGTTCTATACCTTATAGTAGGTGCTCTGATATACTTTCTGGTTGAGAAGTCAGAGGGACTCAAAAGAGAGCTTGCTTTCTTCGCACTGTTTGCTATAACACTGACAAGTTCTGTCAAACTTGCTGGTGTTCTTGTGGTCTTTTCTATCCTTATAGCACCAACACTTGTATCACTGAAACTGTTTAAGAAAAACCACATCTTAAAATCTACCATTATAGGTTCTGGGTTAATCCTCTTTTCTCTCTTCCTGTCTTACAACTTCGACCTTCCAACTGGATACACCATAGTATTTATAAACGCCCTTACTGCTGTAATCATCAGTCTATATAAAAATTGATATAATTTATTTGAGTCGATACAGTCGGAGTAAAAAATGCAGATAACGGTTGTATACAGAGGGCAGAAGAAAGTTTTAGAGTTTGAGAAAGCAAAGGTAAAATCCGGAGATATACTTAAAGCTTTAGACCTATCTAAGGACTTTGCCTTTGTTATTAAAAATGGAGAGATAGTTTCTGAGGATGAGATTATACGTCCTAGGGATGAGGTGAGAGTCATAAACGCAATCTCTGGAGGAGCCTTTTGAGAAAGTGTATTAAATGTGGAGAAAAAGCTCAGATTTACTTACCTCAACATAGACTATCCCTCTGTAAGACACACTACATAGAGTGGTTTGAGAACAGGGTAGAGAAGAGTATAAAAGAGTTCCAGATGTTCTCTAAAAAAGAGAAGATCTTGGTGGCTGTCTCAGGAGGTAAAGACAGTCTATCTCTGTGGCAGGCTCTTGTAAAGTTAGGATACGATGCAGATGGATTCTACATAGACCTTGGCATAGGAGACTATTCGAAAAAGTCCTTTAATATCTCTATAGCCTTTTCAGAAAAACTGGACAGAACTCTCCACACTGTCTCCTTAGAAGATGAGGTTATGTCCATACCTCAGATAAAGAACTACGATAACAGACCTACCTGCTCTATATGTGGAACATTGAAGAGATACTACATGAATAAGGTTGCAAAACATTTAGGTTATCGGGTGGTGGCAACTGGACATAACTTAGATGATGAGTCTGCTGTGTTGTTTTCAAACACATTAAACTGGAGTGTAGATTATCTTAAGAGACAATATCCAGTTCTTCCTGAAGAGAATAGCTTTATCCGGAAAGTAAAGCCTCTGTGTAAGATATCAGAAAAAGAGAGTGCTATGTACGCGGTTTTATGTGGAATAGAGTACATAGAAGAAGAATGCCCTTTTTCAGAGGGAGCCACATCCATTGACTACAAGACATTCCTATCCAGACTAGAAGAAAAAAGTCCGGGAATAAAACTTAGGTTCTACAGTGAGTTTTTAAGGAAGATGTATCCTATACTACACATAGGAGAAGAAAAGCCTCACCTAAACAGATGTTCCATCTGTGGAGAGCCTACGACAGGGGAGATTTGTTCAGTATGTAATCTCAAGAACAAACTGAAGTTAAAGGCAGGAGGATAGATTGAAGCTACTAGCACCTTCTATACTTTCAGCAGACTTTTCAAAACTTGGAGAGCAGATAAAAGAAGCAGAGATGGCAGGAGCAGACATAATCCACCTTGACATCATGGACGGGAGATACGTCCCAAACATCACTTTTGGTATTCCTGTTGTGGAGTGTATAAGGGGTATTACAGACCTACCCTTCGACGCACATCTTATGATAGTAGAGCCGGAGAAGTATGCTGTAGAATTTATAAAAGCTGGAGTGAATATGGTATCCTTCCACATGGATGCTACTATCCACTCCCACAAGTTAGTAGACCAGATTAAGAGCAGTGGGGCAAAGGCTGGGGTAGTACTGAACCCGGCAACACCTATAAACACCCTGGAGGAAATAATCTATTACATAGACTATGTGTTGATAATGTCTGTAAATCCAGGATTTGGTGGTCAAAGGTTTATACCTCAAACAGCCCAGAAGGTAACTAAACTGATTAAACTTATGGAAGAATCCGGAAGGACAGATATAATGATAGAGATAGATGGTGGAGTTAGTAGAGACAATATCCGGTATCTCTCTGAGCTTGGAATAAACATATTCGTTGCAGGAAGCTCTGTGTTTAGAGGAGATATAGCTCAAAACATTAAGATCCTCAAAGAAGAGATGACTATTTATACCTAGAAGGAGAAAAAAGATGGAGTATAAGATAAGAACATGGCCAGATAAGATACTAAAAGAACCCGCGAAAGAGGTAGACTTTTTTGATAGTCGTCTCAAAGAATATATAGATAAGATGTGGGAGTTTATGTATAAAGAGGAAGGGATTGGACTTGCCGCAAATCAGATAGGTATACCTTACCAGATTCTTGTGTTAGACACTACTTTAAGAGAGGAGAGGAGAAGAGAAGATGAGAAGGAGAAGCCAGTTAAGATAATCCTTATAAACCCAAAAATAGTTGAGAAAGAGGGTGAAATCCAGTCTACAGAAGGTTGTCTCAGTTTTCCTGGAGTCCAGATAACTATACCTAGAGCAAAGAGAGTGAAGGTGATAGGTAAGAACGAGAAAGGTGAGGATGTGGTAGTGGAGAGCCAAGAGTTCCTCTCCATCGTACTACAACATGAAATAGACCACCTAAATGGAGTGCCTTTCATAAACTATCTCTCACCTCTAAAGAGGAAGTTAGTCTTGGATAAATATCTAAAGAGCTTGAAGGAAAGAGAGTTGGAGAAAGCATAGATGGAGGGGTATTCTGATGTTTCCTGACCTGATAACGATAGGTGGGTTTACTATCCACACCTATGGGGTTTTAACTGCTATTGGTCTGATTGTAGGGTTCTACGTAGGACTAAACTTTGCAAAGAGAGAAGGGGTAAACGAAAGAGACTATGAGAACATATTCCTCATAACCGTATTTTCCGGAATAGTGGGAGCAAGAGTGGCATACATTCTGGAACACAGAGAAGATTTTAGCTCAGTTTTGGACTTCTTTGCTGTGTGGAATGGAGGCATAGACTGGTTCGGTGGATTCATTGGTGGAATGATCGGAGCTATAGTATACAAAGTATATAAAAACCTACCAGCATTAAAACTGATGGACATAGCGGCTATTTCAATACCTATAGGCCACTTCTTCGGTAGGCTTGGATGCACATCTGCAGGCTGCTGTCATGGTAAGCCTGTCCCGGAGGACTCGCCTTTCAGAGATATAGCCATTATATTTCCAGATAACCCTCACTGTCAGGCACCCCCCGGCATACCTCTCTACCCTACTCAACCTGCTGAGGCTGTAGGGAATCTCGCTATATTCTTTGTACTTTTTGCTTTGTACAGAAGGAAGTCCTTTGATGGTCAGATCTTCAGCCTATACCTTATCCTCTACGGTGTTGAGAGATTCCTCTTAGAGTTCTGGAGGAGTGTAACACCTCCTATTCCTTGGCTTGGTCTTACTTGGAATCAGATGATAACGATTATGATGGTATTAGCTGGGCTAACTCTCTTCTTCGTGAGAAAGAAAAGGAATGAAGCTCTACCAACTGTTTAATCAAAAGGTTTTTAAGATAGAACCTGGTCTTGAAAGAATAAAACAGGCTCTCAACATTTTGGGAAATCCTCAAGATAGTTTTCCATCTGTGTTGGTAGCTGGGACAAACGGTAAAGGTTCTACCTGTGCTTATTTAGAGAGTCTCTTCAGACACCACGGGTTTAAGACAGGTCTCTTCACATCTCCCCACCTTATAGAGGAGAACGAAAGATGGCAGATCAACAGAGTCTGTATTCCCAATCCTACTCTTGAGGGATACATAGAGGAGTTTAAGGATTTAATCCAAGAATTTCAGTTAACATACTTTGAAGCTTGTACTCTCATAGCTTTCAAGTATTTCCATGATGAGAGTGTGGATGTAGCTGTTGTTGAAGTAGGTTTAGGGGGAAGATGGGACGCTACAAATGCTCTCTACCCAGATGTATCTGTTATAACGAACGTCTCGTTTGACCATATGGATCTATTAGGGAACACTCTACGGGACATAGCTTTTGAAAAGACGGGAATAACGAGGAAAGATAGACCTGTTGTTATAGGAAGAAATCAGGAAGAGATTGTTTACTGGCTACAAGAGAGGGATGTAAAAGAGTTTTACTTGATGGATGTAGACTTCTGGCTTAAAGCTAAAGGATTCAACCAGTTTGATTACAGTTTGAGAGGTGAGATATTTCCGGATTTGAGGTTATCTATGGTGGGAAGAAGGCAGATGGAGAATGCTTCTACAGCTTTAACTGCCTTCTTAATATTTATGGAGAAGGAAGGAAAATATCCTGATAGAATAAAAGTCTATCAAGGACTGCTCTCTACTATCTGGCAAGGTAGAATGCAGTTAATCTCCCAAGATCCCCTTATCTTAGTAGACGGTGGACACAACCAAGAAGGCTTAGAAAAGACTTTCAAAGAAGTAAGGGAGATATTCCCAGATAAAAAAATCATCACAGTCTACTCCTTTCTGAAGGACAAAGACACAGATCGGATGTACAGAGTTATAAAAGAGAGTTCTTCAGAGACCATAGGAACAAAAGTCTCTATCTCGAGGGGAATGGATAGAGAGGATTTTTATAGGTTAGGTGAGGAAAACTTTCAGCCGGATATATGGTCTGCGGTAGATAGGGCAAAGAGTATAGCTGATAAGAACTCTCTGATACTCATAACAGGTTCTTTATATCTTGTAGGAGAGCTTCTAGATGGATGGAATAGTATTAGTTGATAAACCAATCTTTATAACATCAAGCGACCTTGTCCAGAAAGTTAAAAAAGTCCTGAAGGAGAAAGTAGGACACACTGGAACTCTTGATTATGCAGCAAACGGCCTTATGATCCTAACTGTAGGAAAGGGAACCAGGTTAACCCAATTCTTCCAAAAACTGGATAAAGAGTACATAGCTACCGGAAAACTTGGAGAGATAACAGATACCTATGATAGTCAAGGTAAAGTTGTCCAAACAACTTCTGTTGAAATACAACAAGAGGGATTAAAGAAGGTAGTAGCTTCCTTTGTTGGGAGTTATGACCAACTTCCTCCTCCCTATTCAGCTAAAAGGATACAAGGAAAGAGAGCTTACCAACTTGCTAAGAAAGGTATTAATCCAGATCTAAAACCCGTCAGGGTTCATATACACAACATAGAGATACTAAAGGTGGATATACCCTTCTTTACCATAAAAGTGTCCTGCTCTACGGGGACATACATAAGGTCTCTGATAAAGGATATAGGAGATAAGGTAGGTTGTGGTGCTTATATGACTGAGCTAAGAAGAACGAAGGTAGGAGGGTTTAGAGTAGAGGAAGCTGTTGAGTTAGATAGATTACTGAAGATGGAGAGAGAAGAGATAGAGAGAGTTGTAATACCTTTAGAGAAAGCTCTCAGATTTATGGAGATTATAAACCTGACGGAAAATTACGCTAAGAGGTTTAAACACGGACAGAAGTTTGAGGTAAATATGAAATCTGTAGATGCTGTTAGGGTTCTAGACCAGCAGGATAATCTGATAGGTATAGGGAGATTAGAAGATGGTATGTTAAAACCTGTTGTTATTCTGGGTTAGCAATCTCTAACCTATACCAAACTGGTATAATAGTCTCAAAATTCGCAGATGAGGTTGACTAGTCTTATGTGGATACTGGGACAGCATGACGAAGGATACAGAAAGACAAGGAAGTCTATTCTTGAGTTAGTTGGGAATACACCTCTTATAAGGTTATATAGATCTCTTCCGGATGATATAAAGTCTAAGAATGTAGAGATATACGCTAAGTTAGAGAGTTATAATCCGGGAGGTTCTGTAAAAGATAGACCTGCTACAAGAATGATAGTTGATGGTATACAGTCTGGTAAACTCACCAAAGATAAGATCATCGTAGATGCAACATCCGGAAACACGGGTATAGCCCTTGCCATGGTTGGAACTGCTCTGGGTTTTCAGGTAGAACTTGCCATGCCATCAAATGTTAGCGGAGAGAGAAAGAAGATAATCAAAGCCTTTGGAGCAAAGATCCATTATACCAATCCTTTAGAGAGTACTGATGGGGCTATAATCTTCGTTAGGAAGTTGGTTGAAAAAAATCCAGATAGGTACTTCTACATAGACCAGTACAACAACGACTCTAACTGGAAAGCTCACTTTGAGTCAACTGCTGTTGAAATATGGAACCAGACGGAGGGCAGGATAACACACTTTGTTGCAGGTATCGGAACTGGTGGGACTGTGATGGGAACAGGTAGGAGACTGAAGATATACAACCAGAATATACAGGTTATAGGGGTTCAGCCAGATAGTCCGTTTCACGGTATAGAGGGCCTGAAACATATAGAGACTTCCATAAAACCGGGTATATTCGATGAGAATAGGTTGGACAGGACTATGTTCATAGGGACTGATATAGCCTATCAGCGAGCCAGAGAGCTGTCAAGGATGGAGGGAGTATTCGTAGGTCAGTCTTCTGGAGCGGCTTACGAGGCAGCTATAAGGATCGCAAAAGAGATAGAGGAAGGTGTTATAGTTTTCATATGTCCGGATGGTGGAGAGAAATACCTCACTACAGCCTTGTACGACTACTAAAGGAAGTTAGCTCATGGAGAGAAGTCTGTCTTGTATTATCCTCGCCGGGGGGAAGAGTAAGAGGATGGGTGAGGACAAGGCTTTCCTTAACTTTAACGGGAAGAGTTTTATAAGGGTTATAGGGGAGAAGTTGTCCAAAAAGTGCTCTCAACTTATAGTTTCAGCCAACAGGGAAGAGGAGTTGTACAGAGAGGGGCTTAAAGGGTTAGAGTTTGAGTTTATTGGAGACTTAAATCCTTACCAAGGACCTTTGAACGGTATAGTCTCGACTGTGGAGAAGATAAAAGGAGAGTATGTTTTTATAGCAACCTGTGACACTCCACAACTAGAAGAAGAGCTCATAGAACTCTATCTGAACATGATAGATAGTTTCGACGCTGTTATACCGGAGATAGATGGTAAACTACAGCCTTTAAACACACTTTACCGTAAAACCGCTATAGAGAAAGCTAAAGAGTCTTTCAAGGATAGTAGATCTCTCTTAAGCTGGGTAGATAGACTGAACTTCTTTATCCCTCCGATAGAAGAGATAAAGAAGGTAGACAAAGAGCTTGGCTCCTATAGAAGTATAAACACAAAACATGACTATCTAAACTTACTCAGAAAAACCTAAAGGTAACACCACCATAGAGAGAGTAGTCGTTATCCGAACTAAACACTTTTCCTATTCCAATGGCCATCTCAAGCTTTCTCCAGCTGTAGGATATACCGATCAATCCACCTTTCCTTAACTCTTCATAGTAGCTCAGGTAGAGGGATGATACTAGATTAAAGTTTGAATTTAGCCTGCAGTCTATAGAGAGAGACTGGAAAATTTCGTTTTCCTCTACTTTTTCTTTGTGAACCATGTAAGTAGAGTTTCCATACAGAGTAAACCTATCAAAGTTCAGTTGGGATACCAATGTTAAGGCGTAGCTAAAGTGAGACTCACTGAAGTTGCTCTCTCTCTTTACCGGTATACCGACGAAAGGTTTTATGGCTAACTTCAGACTATTTTTCTCGTAGAACCTGTACTTTACTTCAAAGAAAGGGTCTCCCATATCTGAATATGTATTCTCAAAGCTTTTTAAGTAGCCAAATGGTATGTTCATAGCTATATCTGTCTTATCATTGTATCCGTATGTGAAGTTAAAGATATAGCTACCATCTATTTCAGAGAGGTTCTTCGTATAGAAAAAGTAGTTTTCGTTTTGGGAGTTTGAGGTTCCAAGGGTCTCTGTATCATCCCAGATGAGAGCTTTCTTCCCTGCCTTCACAGGATAGAATACTGTCAGTAGGCATAAGAAAGAAAGTATAATCCTCTTTGCTAGCATATGACTATTCCCTAGATGCCAGATACTTTAATGTCAAGGGTGCCATCAGTGTGGTAAATGCTACTACGAATATTATCACTGCGTATACAATGTCATCAAAGAGCTTAGACTGTTTGCCTATCTCTGCGAATATAAGACCAACCTCTCCTCTTGGAAGCATAGAGAATCCTATTAAAAGCTTCTCCTTAAAGGATGATGTCTTTATAAACAAACCGGACAACACTTTACCAACTATCCCTATGAAAAGTAAAACTATAGACATCTTCCAAAATTCCAAAGAGCTAAAATCTATAACCTTCAGGTTCAGGCTCAAACCTATGGATACAAAGAAGATGGGAGTCAGAACATAGACTAAAGGATGAATTGAGTGCTCTATCTTATCCACCATTTTTTCTTTCTCTTCTATCCGGAGGAAAGCTGCAAAGGGTAATATAAATCTCCTTGAGAGAGCAAGCCCAACTGTGAATGCTCCAAGTATCTCTGGGGAACCAACCTCATAGGAGAGGTATGCAAATAGAAATATCATGGACATTATGGCTACAGGTATAAACTCTTCACTCCTTAGCTTTAGGGAGAATATATTTATCATCTTGGCTATTATCTTTGCCAACAGCGGTGAAATTAGGAAAAAGGTGGCTATGTAAAATACCAGCGTTAGAGTATGGTTTAGATCTACACTCCCCTGTTTTGTGAACTCATACAGAACAGCAAGGACTATAACTCCAAATATATCATCTAAAACAGCAGCTGCAAGAACGATCTGGGCAAACCTATAATGCATCTTTCCAAGGTCAGAAAGGACTTTTACAGTTATACCTATACTTGTAGCTGTCAGAGTCCCGCCTATGAATAGGGATGTGGCGACCGGAAGATTAAACAGGTAAAAACTGGCCAAAAAACCAAGGAACATAGGTAAGATAGCACCTACAGAGGCTACCGCAAATGCTGGAACTCCAACTTTTTTAAGCTGATGGATGTCGGCCTCAAGGCCTACCTGGAACAGTAGGAGTATTATACCTATCTCTGCCAGCACTTTTATGGCGTAGTTAAGCTCTACAATACCGAGCACACTACTACCGAGTATAACTCCTGCGAGGATCTCCCCCAAGACTGACGGAAGTCCAAACCTGTTGAAAATGTCGCCAAATATCCTGCCAACGAATATTATAACCGCAAGGTATAGAAATAGAGAGTGTAAATCCATCAAAACTCCTTGAACTTGTTTACTATCGGCATTCTTCTGTCTTTACCAAAGGCTTTCTCTGTTATCTTTATCCCTATCGGAGCCTGCCTTCTCTTATACTCATTTACATCTATCAGTCTGATGACCTTTTTTACCAAAGACTCTTCAAAGCCCACCTTTACTATCTCCTCAACTGGGTAATCTTCTTCTATATACATCCTTATAATCTCATCCAGTATAGCATAAGGTGCTAATTCATCCTCATCTGTCTGATTTGGCCGAAGCTCTGCAGAAGGTGGTTTAGTCAAAACCCTATCTGGAATAACCTTAGATATACCGTTTCTATATCTACACAATTCGTATACTCTTGTTTTCAGTATATCCTTTATGACTGCAAATCCTCCAACCATGTCTCCATAGAGCGTTGAATATCCAACACTCATCTCACTCTTATTCCCTGTAGCTAAGACTATCCAGCCGAATTTGTTGGATAGAGCCATAAGGATATTTCCTCTTATTCTTGCCTGTAGGTTCTCTTCTGTTGTATCTGGGTTTAATCCGGAGAAAACTTCTTCTAGGTTTTTCAAGTATAGACTAAAAAGGTCACTTATAGGAATGGTAAAAGTCTCTATACCAAGGTTTTTAGCAAGCTCTAAAGCATCTTCTATAGATTCTTTTGAAGTGTACTCTGAAGGCATTAGAACACCTTTCACATTCTCAGCACTGAGAGCATCCACAGCTATCGTAGCTACAATTGAGCTGTCTACTCCCCCACTCAAACCTATAACTACTCTGCTAAATCCACTTTTCTTTATATAGTCTCTTAGGCCCAACACAAGAGCCTTGTAAACCTGCTGGATTTGGCTTTCTTCCAGTGATATGTTCTGATGTATTCTCTCCTTTTTTTTTCGTAGAGAGTGGTCTACCATTACTTCCTGAACATTTCTTTTCCTCTGATACTCATACCTTAAGTTCTTTAATCTGTTATCTTTCAGCTGGTACCTGAAAATCTCATCTAAATCTAAGTCGGCAACTATAAGTTCCTCTTCAAAAGACGAGCCTTTAGCTATGAACTCCCCGTTTGGGTTTACTATGAAACTGTTTCCATCAAATACAAGCTCATCCTGACCGCCTACAAGGTTTACATAAGCTATAGCAACTAAGTTATCTCTAGACCTTACTTTTACCAACTCATGCCTTTTTTCCACCTTTCCAATACTGAAAGGTGATGCGTTTATGTTTACTATTAATTCGCACCCTTCAACAGCATACGTGTTTATAGGGTTCTCTGGATACCATATATCTTCACATATAGAAATACCTATCTTGCAGCCATCTATATCAAGGATAGTTAGATTGTTTCCTCTCTGGAAGTACCTGTTTTCGTCAAATACACCGTAGTTTGGTAAAAAATGCTTGTAATATTTGGCTATGATTCTACCTTTGTGAAAGATAAAGGCGGTGTTGTACAGATCTTCTTGTCTATCTATAGAACCTAATACAACTATAATATTTTCCACTTGCTTAGATAGCCTATCTATGTACTCTTGGTTCTTCTGGATAAAACTAGGTTTTAATAGTAAGTCTTCTAGAGGGTACCCTGTTAGAGCCAACTCCGGAAAAACTACTAGATCAACCTCTAAACTCTTAGCTTTCTCGATAAACTCAACAATCTTCTGGTAGTTTCCTACTAAGTCACCTACAACTGGATTGATCTGGGCTAAAGCAACTCTTATCTTCTTCAATTTAGAGATCCACCTCTTTGAAGTTCAGTATATATATCTCATCTCCTTTCATTGCAAAGGTATAAACTCCGTTCTTTGTCAGGTAGTTTAAAATATCCTCCAGCATGTAGAGAGTGGAGAATATAGGTAAAAACTTTCTATCTCTGTACTCCGGAAAGTGGTTCCAGAATTCACCACTCTTTACAAACTCCACAAAATCCTTGGCATACTCAGGCTTTATTACACACGAGTATAAAGTCAAACTCTCTAATCCTACCTTTTTCAGATATATGTCTCTTTTTAACTCTCAGTGCATCAAACTCCACATCCACTCTTGACTCGTAGATTAGGTTGCAGAGTTTGTTAAACTCTTTTCCTATACTCTCGGAGAATTCCTCCACTATTCTCTCTAGCCTATCTATCCTATCCTCAGCTTTAGATATTCTCTCTTCTATGTAAGGCATAGATAAACCTCCTGATCTAATACCCTAAATTTAGGAAACTCCGCTTCCAGTATCAACCTCTCTATCAACAGTTAGAATAGTCAGTTTCTCTCCATCTTTTGCAGCAAGTAGCATCCCATGAGACTCTATACCGAATATCTTCCTGGGTTTTAAGTTCGCAAGAACTATAACACTCTTCCCAACTAGATCCTCTGGAGTGTAGTACTGAGCTATTCCAGATACTATTGTTCTCTCCTCATCTCCAAGACTCACCTTTAGTTTTAATAGTTTATCTGACTTTTCCACCTTCTGAACTTCTAAAACTTTACCTACTCTCATATTTACCCTGGCAAACTCCTCTATCGTTATGAAATCTTCCTGCTTTACTTCATCTTTTTTTTCTTCCATCTTCTTCTCTTCCTCCTTTATTTCCACCCTTGGGAAAAGTGGACTTACTTTGTTTATCTCTGTTTGGGGTCTAAAAGAGAATGGCGATATTGATGTTGGGACTGTGTTGTAGTTTAACATCTGGAGAGCTTCCATCACCTTTGTAGGCATAAAAGGGTTCAACATCCAAAGGACTCCATACACACCGTCAACTATAACATACAGGACTGTCTTTAGATACTCTCTGTCTTCTTTGTTCAACTTCCAAGGTTCTACTTTGACTATGTACTTGTTGAGCCAGTCTATAAACTGCCATACCTCTTCAAGAGCTCTACTGAACTCTAGATTCTTCATATAGATGTTGTAGTTTGATAGGGTTTTTAAGTAAACCTCTCTGTACTCTTCCTCAAGCTTAGTCTGGTTTGTGTAGTTGTAAACTACTCCACCTTGGAATTTGTGGACCATGGTTAAACTTCTTGAAATTAGGTTCCCTAGATCGTTGGACAAGTCCGCATTTATTCTGTTTATAACAGCTAAGTGAGAAAAATCCCCATCTAGTCCAAACGGCATCTCCCTCAGAAGGAAGTATCTGAGCTGGTCTACTCCGTACACCTCACTGACCTTAAAAGGGTCGACTACGTTTCCAAGAGATTTGGACATCTTATGTCCATCTACCGTCCACCAACCATGGGCAAATATCTTCTTTGGAGATTCTATCCCAGCACTCATTAGAAATGCAGGCCAATAAACAGCATGAAACCTTAAGATATCTTTCCCTACAACATGAACATCTGCTGGCCAAAACTCATTCAGGCTATCTGGATATCCAGCAGCAGTGAGGTAGTTTGTGAGAGCATCAAACCAAACATAGATGGTGTGATTTTCATCAAACGGAACAGTAATTCCCCAACTAACTCTATCCCTTCTCCGGGAGACTGATAAGTCTTTTAAACCCTGCTTAACAAAAGAAATCACTTCGTTCCTTCTAAAATCTGGTTGTATAAAGTCTGGATTCTCTTCGTAAAACTTAAGAAGCCTATCGGTATAATTTGAAAGCCTGAAGAAGTAGCTTTCCTCCTTTACCTTCTCGCACTCTTTCAGGTGTATAGGACATTTGTAATCATAATCCTTTATTTCTGTCTCCGTTTTAAACTCCTCACACCCTACACAGTAATAGCTCTCGTACTCTGAGAGGTATATATCTCCATTTTCATAACACTTCTGGAATATATACTTGACAGCCTTTATATGGTCATCATCAGTAGTTCTTATGAACCTGTCGTAGGATACGTTCAATTTTTCCCAAAGATGTTTGAAAGTTTTGTGTGTGTTGTCGGCAAGCTCATTTGGGGAAACACCTTTTTCAGATGCAGCTTTTTGGACCTTCTGCCCATGTTCATCTGTTCCAGTGAGAAAGAAAGTCTTTACGCCAAT
Source organism: Hydrogenothermaceae bacterium (assembly GCA_026418535.1). Taxonomy (GTDB): domain Bacteria; phylum Aquificota; class Aquificia; order Aquificales; family Hydrogenothermaceae; genus JAOABC01. Next base: position 84,324 of record JAOABC010000001.1, read on the forward strand.
CTGTCTGTGGTACCTTGCCATAACATCACAGGCTATGGTTGTGTATGCATGTCCAAGATGTGGGATATCGTTAACATAGTAAATAGGAGTAGTGATGTAGAACTTTCCCATACTCACCTCTTTGAGTTGTTGTCTAAAAATTATACTATATTAAAACTCTATATTTTGATGGTATGATCTTGTAGGATATTTAAATGGTCTTAAAGAAAAAAATGTTTTATTTTAGGATAGGTTTCTTCCTTATCCTTCTTCTTAGTGTTATCAGCTACGGACAGATAAAGGTAAAACCTGGAGAGGTTAGTGTACTAGAGATAGATTACGATAAAGTGATGGTAACAGGTCAGGAGTACACTTTGAAACTAAGGGCAACAGACAAATTTGGAAACCCATCTAATAACTTTCGCTCTGCAGGAAGTCTAAAGCTAAAATCAAACAGTCTAAACATAGACAGAACAACCATATCTCCAAAGGATCTGTTGGATGGCCAGTTCAGTGTAAAGGTATATCCTTCAAAAGTTGGAGAGTACTCCATAGAGGCATACCTGAACGAAAAACCTATCTACTTTAGGCTAAAAGGTAAAGATGAAACCACGTCTTCTTTAAAGGTAACTGGTAGGATTGAAAACGTGGTGATCCAATCTCCAGACTATTTTCTCTCTAACTATCCTTACACTGTAAAACTATCATTCTACGACATAGAAGGTAATGCTGTAGTTGAAAAGTCTCATATAAACCAAGTCCTTACACTAATAGCAGAGAAGTTATCTAAAGCAGTTATAGACAATAGCCTTCAAAAAGCTCTCTTTAAAGGTAGTAAAACCGGAGATACAGAGCATAGGTAAATTTGAGATAGAGATAACACAGGAGATAGAGGCAGGACAACCTTTCAAGTTGAGGATAAAGGCAGTAGATAACTTAGGTAGAGTTATAAAAGTGTACGACAAGATAGGTAAGGATGTAAAACTGACTTACACCGGAACAGGGCAACTAATACCAAACACCATACCCAGAGAGTACTTTAAGGATGGATTAGCAAAAGTTGAAGTGATCTACACCGAGAGTGAGGTTATCTACATAGATGCAGCTGTTGTGGACACAAAAGATCTAAAACCAGTCCAAACACAGTTATTCAACACCTGTACTCCACAAGAAAAACCTCAAAAAACCAGAACCTAAGCCGGAAGTCTTAAAAGAGGAAAAGTCTCAGGAGAAGAAAGAAGATAAAGTACAACTACAGCAGAGAGGAGAACAGGCGGAGGCTCAAAAGCAACAGAAAACATCCATAAAGCTCAAGTTTCCTATAGAAGTGGGAAAGCTCTCTAAAGTAGTGGAGATAAACAGAGATAAAACCTCCTTAACTATAAAAGGCGTCTTTGAAAACAGAAATCCGGAGTATGACATAAATAAGTTTGAAAACGACATACAGATAAACAAGCAGAAAGTAGGAAAGATATCCTTCTATGAAGACCAGGATAAGAGCATAATTATCTCACTTAAGATGAAAGAAGAAAGTTTTAAGATTACCTATGAATTTGGTCTAAAAAACCAGTTAGAGATAAAGATCTCTAAGTAGATCAAGGGTGACTTTTGCCACCCTTGATATTTTATTTAGACTGTTGAAGTTTCTCTCTTACCTACCATCTCAGATGGATCAACTTCCTGCATAAGGTACACCTTGTCTCCTTCTCTAACTCTCTCTACGGTCTTTAGACCCACTATCATACCCCTTTCAGCCAGTTCTATGTTCTGCCTGTCTACTTGCATAGACTCTACCTTCTGCCTTACTACACCTGTTGTCTTACCGATTATATGTATAGTATCTCCTATCTTCATAGGACTGTTTACTACTCTAACTTCAGCGACACTTATCTTTGGATAAAACTTCACAACCTCTCCTATGTATACCTTTTTCTCTTTTGCCACAGATGCATTTAGTCCAAATAGACCTTGTCCGAAGTAAAAACCACTATCCCATTCTCTATGGTAGGCTCTTTCCAGCAAGTCCCATAAATCCTGGTATCCTTTGGTTTGCCACTCTTCGTTCAGTATTCTGTCCCTTGCTTCTCTGTAAGCGTAGGTTACAAGGTAGGCATAATCTGGGTTTTTGTTTCTTCCTTCTATCTTCCAACTATCTGCCCACATCAACCTGTCTATGAAGTCGAGAGTAACTAAGTCTCTTGCAGATAGTATGTAGTCAGATCCTAGTATGAAGTCTGTTCCTGTGTTCTTTGATGTTATCTTAACCTCAAACTCGTGTCTACACACCTGATAACACTCTCCTCTGTTTCCGGACGTCTCAAAAACATCATGACTTAGAAAACACCTTCCGGATACAGCCATACACATAGCACCGTGAACGAATATCTCTATCTCTAAGCCTGTCTTCTCCTTCAAGGCTAGTAAACCCTCAAGCTTCACCTCCCTTGCAGAAACAATTCTTTTAACTCCAAGTTGCTGGTAGAAGAGTGCTGACTGAGAGTTAGATACAGAAGCCATAGTAGATAGATGAGTTATTATTCCCCTTTGGATGGATCCGGATAGAACAGCCATATCCCATCCTATTACAGCGTCTACACCTATCTCCTTTAACTGGTCTAACGTTTCGTTAAGCCAAGGGATGTCTTCCTCAAATACTATTGAATTTAAGACTATATACTGCTTTATTCCTTTATCCTGTGTAATCTTTCTAATCTCCTTAACATCATTAATATCAAACTCACTTTTCAGGGCCCTCTGGTTTAACTTACCACAGCCCATGTATATAGCATCAGCTCCAGCTTTTATCACTGCAGCAAGGCCTTCATAGTGCCCTACTGGTGCAAGGATCTCCGGTTTGTTCATACAATCACCTCATCAACGGATTTTTTAGAGATTTTAATATATACAGGTTTTATAAAGTAATGATGGTTATCATTTTTCGATGTTCAGCTTTTTGAGCCTCAGACTATTTAAGACTACAGAGATAGAACTTATGGACATAGCAAAAGCTCCGTACATAGGATTTAGGAGTACACCAAAAGCAGGATAGAGAAGTCCTGCAGCGATAGGTATACCGAGTATGTTGTAGAGATAAGCCCATAACAGGTTCTGTTTTATCACATTTAGCCCGATCTTCGATAAGTTTATAGATTTTATAACTCCCTTCAAGTCAGAGTTTAGAAGAACTATGTCTCCACTGTTCTTAGCCAGCTCTGTAGCATTACTGACAGCTATAGATATATCGGATGTGGTCATTGCAACTGAATCGTTTATACCATCTCCCACGTACACAACCCTTTTGCCTTCTTTCTTCAGATTAAGGATTATTCTATACTTATCAACAGGGTTTAGACCCCAGTAGAAAAAATCTACCCCTATCTTATCTGCCACATCCTTGGCAACTTTCTCCTCATCTCCAGTTAGGATAGCGGTTTTTACACCTCTCCTTTTGAGCTTTTCGACCACCTCAAAGCTTTCCTTTCTTATCTTATCAGAAAGAGCAAACATAGCCACTATCTTATGGTTCATCCCTGCAAAGACTACTGTATGTCCCAGTTGGTTGTATTTCTTGAAAAACTCCTCACACTCTTTTTGTATCTCTACAGACATCTTATCGATCATTTTCCTATTCCCAGCGAATACCACCCTGTCTCCTAATTTGCCTACAACTCCCTCTCCAGGAATCACACTTTTACTATCAAAACTCTCAGAACCTTTTACATATGCATACCCGAACCTGTAGATAGATTCTGAAATAGGATGGTTAACATCTTTCTCTAAGGAGAAGACAGTTCCTAAGAAATCCCTATCTAGTATTAGACTGTCCACAACCTCCATCTTTCCGGTAGTTATGGTCCCGGTTTTATCAAACACTACTAAATCCACATCCTCAGCTGTCTCTATCACCTCTGGATTCCTAAAGAGGATACCCTCCTTTGCACCCCTACCTACTATGGAAACTATCGCTATAGGTGTAGCTAAGCCAAGGGCACATGGACAGGCTATGACCAAAACAGACACCATGCTCACAAACCCATAATCTAAAGAACCCATCAAGAGATACCAAAGGTCAAAAGTCAAAATAGCTATTACCAAAACGGTAGGGACAAAGTAGTAAGTTATCCTGTCTGCCAATTTTCCTATCTTAGGCTTCTTACTTTGAGCAGTTAAGAGTAGGTTTATAACTTGGTTTATGGTACTCTCTTTAGCATTCTTTAATGCTCTAACCTTGAGCACTCCAAGCTGGTTTAGACTTCCGGATAACACTAAACTCCCCTCTGAAATAAACTCCGGCTTAGACTCTCCGGTTATAGAGGATCTATCGATCTCAGAAGAACCTTCCAAAACTAAACCATCTGCTGGAATAACCTCTCCTGGCTTCACTATGAAAACATCTCCTTTTACTAAACTATCAGCATCCACAGTGTGCTCCTTCCCCTCAACTATAACTGTTGTTTTCTTGGGTTTTAGGGAGATAAGTTCTACCATAAACTGTGTTGCCTTTAGCTTCGTCTTTGCTTCGATATACCTACCTATCAAGAGGAAGGTTATGACGGAGGCTGACGCTTCAAAGTACAGATGCCTTGCCTCTTCAGGGATAACATCCGGGATAAGTAAGACAAGTAAAGAGTAGATATAGGCTGAGAGTGTTCCTATAGACACTAGTAGGTTCATATCCCCTAGTCTGTTTTTCAAGGATAAGATAGAGGACCTTAAAAACTCAATACCACCGTAGAATTGAACTACAGAAGCAAGTACAAACTGAAAAAAAGCTCCATATGGTGCAAACATAGACGAAAACAAGAGGAGGAGAGCAGCCAGAGATAAGGACAGTTTCTTTCTCAGAAATAAAAGCTCATCTAACTTTTTTTTTCAAGATCCTCTAAACTTAGACTAACATCGTACCCAAGCTCTCTTATCTTGTTTATTATATCCTCTCTCTTTACCTTTAGAGGGTCAAAGGTGAATATACCTTTAGATGTTCCGAAGTTTACAGAGGCCGTCTTTATACCGTCCATCATCTTTATGGTAGCTTCTATCCCAGCCGCACAACCTGCACAGTGCATTCCGGTTATATTGAACTCTGCTATCTCTGTCTGGGAATCTTCCCCTGAAAAACTTTCATTCTTCTTCTTACCGCCGAAGAAAAACCAACTTATACCACCTATGAGAGTTACAGAAGACAATAAAACTAAAATCTCAGATTTCATCTTTCACCTTCGATCAATGCTCTTTAGCCTTTAAATCATGTTTTCCGTGAGACTTCCCAATGAAGTATATGGCTAAGGAAACTAGTATTATACCAGCTGCAAGGTACAATAGGCTAAGTATATCTTCATATTTAAAAGAAACAGCATATTTAAAAAAGGTTACGATCAACACCATAACAATAACTTTAGCTAACTTTTCCTTAAGCTGGTCAAGGGAGTGGATTATCAGAACTCTGGAAGACTTCGCATCTTCCTCCGCATAGTCTATCTTACTTACAAATAGTTCGTATATACCAACACCAAATATGAGAAGAACTGTAGCTATAAGATATGCATCTATAGCACTTATGATATGTATGACTGCCTCCTTGTGGTACTTCTCATAGGTCTCAATATCTGTAAAAGCGTGAAATAGCTCCATAAAAACAAGAATTATATCGTATGTCCCTATTATAGTAAGAGTTAAAGCAGCGAATATAGAGGCTATTACCGCCAAGATAACCATCAACCTACTTTCCCAAAGTAACCTCTCAAAAATCTTCTCCAGTTTAGACACTTTTGTCCTCCTTTTGGTATGGTATAATACATTTTATCATACATATTTTTTTTGGAATTTGGTATGCATGAAGAACTCTACAGAATCTTAAAGAGGAAAAGAGAGTTTTTAAGGATGTTGGTATTTTCAGATCTTGACACGGGGCTAACAAGGGAGTTTGTGGAGAGCAAATGGGCTGAGTATAGTCCAAAAAAGAGAGATGACTTCTCTGTAGCTGTGGCTGATGGTTCTCAGATATTCCAGTCATTTATTGGGTTTAACTTTGGACTTGTTGGTGGATACGGCTACTTCTATGATCTCAGATACAAGGATAGAAAGAATTACATTATCGGAGATGTTGTTATCTCTTTCTCTAAAAAGCCAGAGTTTATGAAGTCATACCTATCTCTTTTGATGTTTCTCTCAGAGCTAAAAGCCCTCTACAGGATCAGTTTAGAGAAAAAACCAGATTTGATAGTATTTGATGGGACTATAACAAGTAGACTTATAACACCATTTCCAAGATCTGACTGGTTCGTCAAGTCAGAGGACATGGAAGTCACGTTAAACACCGTATGTTTGTCTATCCTCCGGAAGATAGACAAAACCGTTTTCACTGACTATGATGGTATATACTCTACTTCCTTAGAGCTGATGAATGATATTGTAATACCAACACTTAGCGAAAGTGGAATAAACCCAAGGAAAGATGTGGTTGAAGCTATTTTGGCAAAGATAGCTTACTATGAGATGATGTATATTTTGTTTAAACTCACAAACATAAAAGACTCTCTTATAGTTGGTATAGCAAAAACTAGCTCTGGAGTCGATATTTTTAAGTCATCTGTTCCGGATATAAAGATACTATCCTCTTCTCTGAATAAACTTGGATACTCGAAGGAGTTGATACCCCAAGACATACAGAAGTTAAAGTCATCTTTTGGAGAGATAATATCAGACATATCAAGCTTTCTGTCTGATCTACAGGTGTTCTCTTTCTACTCAAAGTACTCAACCCCTAGATACATAAACCTGATAGAGTTCATACAACATCCGGAGAAGGATACAGTTAAAGTAGAAGAGTTGTTAGACATGATAAGCTCTATATCTTTAGATGGTTATCCTTTCTTACTGAAGAAAGTAGACAACGAAGTTAGAATAACTAAGGAAGATCTAGAGTTTGCCATCAAGGAAGTCAGATTAGAGCAGGAGATAACAGGGAGAGATTTACTTTGAAGCTTATAGACTTAATTACACTAAACAAACAGTTACTAACTGTCCAGTCAAGAGTGATATTTATAATCTTGATAGCTATGACTCTGATAGCTTCAATACCTTTAAACCCTCATAGACAGACTGTAGAGAAGAAACAGCTTAAGATAAACATAAACAAGGCTAACATAGAAACTCTAAAGACACTACCCTATATTGGAGAGGAAAGGGCTAAGTTAATCATACAAATTAGAGAGTCAAAGGGTTATTTTATCTCCTTTGAAGAGTTAAAATTTATACCTAACTTTGATAGGGTTGAACCTTACATCAAACTGGAGGATTGAAGAGTTGAACAGGATAGAAGAGTTAAAGAAAGCTCTAGAAAAAAACCCCAACAACCCATTAGGTCTATATGGACTCGGTTTGGAACTTTACAGAGCAGGAAGGTATGAAGAAGCCATCGTAGAGCTGAAGAAGTATCTCAGTATATACGACGACCAAGGAGCAGCCTACAGAACTTTAGCTCAATGTTATATGAACCTTGGAGATATAGAACAAGCCATAGAGAGTTACGAGAGAGGAATAGAGAAGGCTATGAAGTACAACCATCCAACCATGGTTCAGGAGTTTAGAGAGGAGATAGAGAGATTAAGACAGATGCTGTAAAGAGCGTTCTTGTTATTAGACTCTCATCCCTGGGGGATGTGATACTCTCAAGTGTGGTACTACAACCTCTTTGGGAATCAGGTTGTAGGGTAGACTTTCTCACCTTAAAACCTTTCCACCAACTGTTCCAAGAGGACTATAGGTTAAGTAGAGTAATAGGTGTAGATAGAAATCAGCTGAAGGGTTTAGGAGACATAGTCAGATTTGCTAAAACATTAGGGAAGTACGACTACGTATTAGACCTACACAAGAACCTCCGGAGTTTTATAATGTCCATCTTCATAGATGGTAAAGTTTTCAGGTACAAGAAAAACTCTATAAAAAGGAGGTTTGGGAGACTAAGCAGAGAGTTTAACATAGTCAGAGCTTACCTTAAACCTTTAGAGAAATTAAACATTAAAGACTTAGAAAAGTATAGACCAAAGTTGGTTCTTTCAGAGAAAGAGGTAAAGAAGTTTGAGAAAGAGCTTCCAAAGAGATTTATATCTATAGGAACTGGTGCAAGATACAAAAACAAAGTTTATCCTCTTTACCACAAAGTTGCTGAGATTTTAGTAAAACAGGATTATAATATAGTTTTGGTAGGCTCAGATAGAGATAAAGAGATGGACAGAGGAAGTTACAGTAAGGGTATATTAGACCTGAGAGGAAAACTATCTATCAGGGAGAGTTTGGCAGTTATCTCTAAAGGTGTCTTAACTATAAGCAACGATTCGGCCGTAGCCCATATGTCAAGAGCAGTGGGGGTTCCTGTTTTGATGGTGTACGGAGCTACTCATCCTTACCTTGGGTTTTCGCCTTTAGAGGACGAGGGAGGTTACATCTTCAAAAACCTATCCTGCCAACCTTGTGATATCCACGGTAAAGGTGAATGTAAGAGGGGAGATTTAGCCTGTCTAACCAGTATAGCACCTACAGAGATAGCGGAGAGAGCCCTAAGCTTGATAGGATGAAGAATCTAAACTGTGAAGAGCTTCTAGAAGGGGTAGCAGAGCCTATACTTGTAGTTTCTAAAGAGGGTGATATCTTCTACAAAAACCAAGAGATGGAGAGTCTAAAATCCATCATAGGGATTAACGACTTTAGAGAGATAATAAACTACATACTTGGATTAAAGTATGTTAGGGACGGCCTGAATGTAAAAGGGATACAGAAAGAGCTAAAGGGTAGAGTTTTCCAGATAGACTGTTATAACTATAGAGACAAAGTCTTAATATTCTTGAGGGATATAACCAGGGTTGTAAAGCTGGAGGAAGAGATAAAGAAAGAGGGTAGTATATCTTCCTTCTCTAAACTACTGGCAGAACTTTTTCATGACCTCAAAGGTCCCATAGCCGGACTGAAGGCGGCAACTCAGTATATAAAAGAAAATCCAAATGAGACCGACTTGTTAGAAGATATGCTCTCTGACATTGAAAGGATCGAAAAGTTCTTAAAGGATGTGATGGATATTACAAAACCTATAAACCTTTCTTTAAAGAAAGAGAACATCCATATAGTTATTGAAAAGGTTTTAAACAGGATAAAAATCATATATCCCAACTTGAATACAGTCAGGAACTACGACCCAAGTATTCCAGATTTGATGATAGACCCAGACTACATCCAGAGAGTTATTTATAATATAATTCAGAATGGTGTCGAAGAGGCAGGAGAGGATGGAACCATCTGGGTTGAAACTGGAGTATCCTCTGACCCAATATACTCACCAAAGATGGATAAGGTATACCTGAGAATAAAAGACTCTGGAAGGGGAGTTCCACAGGAGATAGAGGACAAAATTTTCTTACCCTTCTTCTCTACAAAACCATCCGGAACTGGAGTGGGGCTTGCCAACGCTTACAATATAGTAAAGTCTCACAGCGGAATTTTAAGGTATGTTAAGAATTCTACTTTTGAGATACTACTTCCAATAAGGTGAATGATATGAAAGGATTAATATTTGAAGATGAGAAAACTGTAAGGAATGTCCTTAAGAGAATACTGCAGAAGGAGTCTATCGAGGTTCTTGACTTTGAAAGTGGAGAGAACGCCACTGAGACCATAAAGAGGGAGAGGCCGGAGTTGATTTTCCTGGATATAGGGTTAAAGAACTCTAATGGGTTTGATATTCTTAGATACACGAACGGAATGGAAGACCGTCCATACGTAGTAATCATATCCGGACATTCTGAGCATAGGTATCTCATAGAAGCTATGAAGCTAGGAGCCTACGACTACATCACAAAGCCTTTTGATATAGAGAAGATAAAGTCGGTAGTAAATGAGATAAAGCAGAGCCTAAGGCTGAAGATTGTATCATCTGTACCAAAAGAAGAAGTCATAGGGAACAGCCAGTCTATGAAGGAGGTCTTTAAATTAGTTGGAAGGGCTGGTGCCAGTAAAGAACCTGTCCTTATAACTGGAGAGAGTGGAACAGGTAAAGAGATAATAGCAAACCTGATCCATAGATTTTCAGATAGGTCAGATAAACCCTTTATACCCATAAATATGGCAGCTATACCTATTGGACTTGTAGAGAGTGAACTCTTTGGGTATGAAAAGGGTGCTTTCACAGGTGCAGATAAAGCTAAAGAGGGTAAGTTTTTACAGGCAAACAATGGAACACTTTTTTTAGATGAGATAGGAGAGATGCCTTTAGAAGCTCAAGCAAAGCTACTTAGAGCTATACAGGAGATGGAGATAGTCCCTATAGGAGGAAGAAAACCTATAAAGGTGGACGTTAGGATAATAGCTGCAACAAACAAGGACCTGATTAAGCTTGTGGCAGAGGGTAAATTCAGAGAGGACCTCTTCTACCGGATATCTGTTTTTGAGATTCATCTACCAACTTTAAAGGAAAGAAAGGAGGATATCCCAGAGCTTGTAAACCTCTTTACTAAACAGGCTCTATCCCAACTTGGCCTAAAATCTGGAGGTTTTACTCCAGAGTCTATAAAATTTCTCACAAACTACTCTTTTCCGGGTAATGTGAGAGAGCTGAAAAACCTCGTATTTAAGCTTATAACCACTTACAGAGACAGACCGATAACTCCAGACCTGCTACCTGTAAACATAAAAGGAGAAGAGGAGAAAAACTTTGACTGGAAGAAGGGTTTAGAGATAGAGGTTAGGAAGTTACTAACGAGAAAAAGAAAAAACATATACATAAAACTGATAGAAGACGCGGAATATATACTCATCAAGGAGGCTATAAAGCACACAGAAGGTAATATAACAGAGGCAGCTAAACTCCTTGGTCTACACCGGAATACAATAAGCAGGAAGATAAAAGAGCTTGAGATAGTTCTTAAGGTAGAAGAAATCTGATATAATACGATTATGTATATTAGAAAGTTTATCTTCTTTTTGGTCAGCTTTTTAGCTTTTTCCTGTGTATCAAAGCAGGACAACATCTCAAAGAGTCCTGCTGACGGGAAGTTTTACTACGAGATGGGTGTGTCATCTCTTAACGCTGGGAATAACGCTCAAGCAATTCATTATCTACTGCAAGCTGTACAGACCTATAGAAAGCCGGAGGTTTATAATGTTCTTGCTTTAGCCTACCAGTTCTCTGGAGAGTACACTAAAGCTGAAGAAGCCTTTAAGGAAGGTATCAGTAGGTTTAGTGATAATCCGGAGTTGATAACGAACTTAGGAGTTCTCTATGCTCTAACAAACAGAGAGAAGGAAGCCATATCTCTGTTGGAGCAGTCGGCAACTCATCCCACCTACCAAGGTAAAGATAAAGCCTATTACAACTTGGCTCTGATATACAGAAATTCAGGTAACGACACTTTATTTTTAGAGAATATAAACAGATCTCTCCTTTATAACTCAAACTTTGCAAGCTCCTACATAGCTCTTGGAGATTACTACTACGAGATATATCTTAAATCAAAAGACAGAGACTCTCTTAAACAGAGTCTCTCAAACTATCTTAAGGTAACTGGATTTGGTCTAAGCTCCCCAGAGTTGTTTTACAAGATCGGTAGGATATACATAGTTATGAAGGAGAAAGAACTTGCAAAGTACTATCTTGAGAAAGCTTTAAAGGTAACAGAGGATAAAGACCCAATGAAAAATCAGATAAAACAACTTCTAATTGACTTGACAGAAGATAAGTTCAAAGAATTTTGAGAGGTTTAGTGTTTTGGTAGAGAAGATAGACATATCAGTGGTCATACCGATCTACAACGAAGAAGAGAATCTACCTATCCTGTACAAAAAATTAAAATCTGTCCTTGAGAGGCTCTACAACTCCGGAAAAAGATACGAGATAATCTTTGTAAACGATGGAAGTAGAGATAGATCTTGGGAGATAATAAGTGAGATAGGATGGAAAGATAAAGATATTGTTGGTGTGAACTTTCGGAGGAATTTCGGTCAGACTGCTGCTATGTCAGCTGGGTTCGAGGTTGCAAGGGGAGATGTGATTATCACTATGGATGGAGACCTTCAGAACGACCCAGAAGATATTCCAAGACTCCTTGAAAAGATAGAGGAAGGATACGACATTGTAAGTGGATGGAGAAAGGATAGGAAAGATGCTTTTATAAGTAGGACACTGCCTTCCAGGATAGCAAACTGGCTCATCTCCAAGGTTACGGGAGTGTACCTACACGACTACGGCTGTTCTCTTAAAGCTTACAAGTCTGATATAGCAAAGAATTTAGACTTTTATGGAGAGATGCACAGGTTTTTACCAGCTCTTTCAAAGCCTCTTGGTGCAAAGATAATAGAGATACCGGTAAAACACCATCCAAGGATATATGGAAAATCAAAGTATGGGATATCCAGAACCTTTAAGGTCATTTTAGACCTTATACTTGTTAAGTTCCTGCTAGACTATAGAACAAAACCTCTGAGAGTGTTTGGTGGAGCTGGATTTTTACTTTCCCTACTTGGGTTTTTTGTAATGTTATACCTCTCCTGCCAAAAGATCTGTTTTAACAAACCTATAGGAGACAGGCCTCTATTAACCTTCGGTATGCTTTTATTTATCACCGGTATACAGCTCATATCAACGGGAATAATAGCAGAGTTAATAACAAGGACATACTACGAATCCCAAGGGAAGAGACCCTACATCATAAAAGAAATCCTAAATGCTAAAGATAGATAGGAAGAGAACTGTTCAGCTTTTAATCTCCGGAGTTATAACCATTGGATTTCTGTACTTTTTTGATAGGTTTATTGGCTTTGATAGGCTGATAACTCTGTTCCGGAACATAACTCTCCAACAGTTTCTCCTTGCCTTTGCCCTGTATCTAGCAAGTTACCTTATCAGGACTTTAAGGTGGAGTCTAAGTTTAGACTTAAAAGACTTAAAAAAACTGTTTAAGTTAACCGTTTTTAATACATTCTTCAACATAATATTACCTTTCCGAGTAGGAGAGCTATCTTTCTTTTATATGTTAAAAAAAGAGGGCTTAAGCTTAGGTCATACAACTATAAGTTTTATAACAACAAGGTTGTTTGACGGCATAGGAATAGTGTCCATCTTCCTGTTCTTCTATTTCTTATACCTGGATAATCTTCTGTTAGGTTTATCCACTCTTATTCTTTCTCCTTTGTTTTTCTTTCCAGTTGCCACTATTATGAAGAAGATAAAACACCACGAAGTTTTAAATTATCAAAGTAAGTTAACATTCAAGAATACGATAGGCATCTATATCTTGACCATTATGACCTTAGCTTTTAAATTTTTGGCTTTTTATATCATCCTTTTCCCTTTAACAGGTCTGTCTGTGAGTCTATCTTTTCTTGCATTTTCAATTGCTGATTTAACCACAGTCCTTCCAATCCATGGAATTGCTGGAATAGGAACTTATGAGTCTGGTTTTTCAGGGATAGCTGTAATCCTTGGAGCTGAAAAAGATTTAGCTTTTCTGTCAGCAACACTAGTTCATATATTTATAATTTTTTCCTCCTCCTTAATCGCTCTGATTACCTATCTAACAACTAAAAACTCCTAAATACTCGATCTATTTTCTCTTTTACTATCCTTGCGGTTATCTCTGCAACAAAGTCTTTTAACTCCTCTTTTATTAATCTCTCTATCTCTGAAGACATTTTCTCCTGAAATTCTTTTCTTAACTGCTCTTTTAGATCTTGTTTTAATTTGTCTAACTCTTTTCTTGTCTCCTCTTGGAAGTCTATCTGAAGATAGTCTACTATCTTTTCCATCGCACGGTCTTTTTCTAAGAAGTTTCTTGCTATCTGTAGAGCCAAGTTCTTTAGCTCTTGGTCTGTGATTTGAATGTTGAAGTTTGCTACCATAATCTCTACTCCTTTGCTTAGTTCTTCCTGTTTTCTCTTTTGGAAGTACTCTTTAAAGAATTCAGATGTTTTTTTAATCTGAGGAGTTTCTTTAATCTCTACTACTTGATTAGCAGGTTCTACTTTGGGAGTTAAAGTCTCCTTTAGGGATTGGAGTTCTGTAGAGCTATACCCTATTCTTTGAGTGTTTTTTATTTTTGGGATTTCTATAACCTCTTGTTTAGTTTCTTTAGGTATCTCTGGCATTTCCAAAGAAGAGAACTCTATTTCCAAAGGAGTTTCTATCTTTACCGCTTCTTTTGGTTTTTCCATCTCGTATCCATAATCAAAGTCTATACTCTGAAACTCTTCCTCTTTAAGCTCTATCTCCTGGAAAGCTGGTTCCAGTTGTGGGGACTGCTCTATCTTAACACTTTTCTCAATTTCTTGAATATCAAGGTCTATAGGTTCTATTTCAAACTCAGGTGTAACATCAGAGGTTACAATCTCGTAAACCTCCTCTCTATGTTCCGGAATGACTTTCTGCTTTCCAATTTTATCTTCCTGAATCTGTGTAGGCTTCACATCTACCATACTGTTTATGAAAGATACAACCTCATCTATCTGTTTGAATTTATCAAAGAATATTACCCTACTTTGAAAATATTCTGTGTCTATTGGATTCTCCGGAGATGTTAGACCCATAATCCTTTTATTATCTATTACACCTCTCGTAAGGAGATACTTAATATCGTCTTCTGCAAATATTCCAGAGGTGGTGTCATAGATTATTAGGTCTGGCTTTGAAGCTTCAAATTCTTTCAGGAAAGATATCGTATCCCTGTAAGGTATTATCTCTACCTGCTTTATAATATTCTTAAGGTTCTCAATATACTTAACATCAAAAGATATGACAGCTACCTTCATCATAACCTCCTACAGGTTTACGGATATTTTACTCTTCGTCAGAATTTTTATATAATTTAACCATAAAAAGAATTTCTGAGGTTATAAAATGAAGTTTAGAGAGACAGATCTACCAGGGATAGGAAAGAAGTTCTCAGTGATCACAGCAAACAAGGAAAAAGTGAGCGTCATCATCCACATCTCCGGTAAGAGAGAGATCTACCTTTTCAGTAAGGATGACTTTGACGAACCTGCTTGCTCCTTTGTCCTCAGTGATGAAGAGGCAAATCAACTTGGCTCTATCCTAATGGGAGCTTACTTTAAACCAGAAGGGGAAGAAGAAAAAGAGATGTTTATGAAAAACCTTGTGATCGAGTGGGTAAATGTTGAGAAGAACCTTCCCATAACAAATAGATCTATAAGAGAGCTACAGATAAGAAAACATACAGGAGTAAATGTAGTCTCTATCATCAGAGGTAACCAAACGATAACGAATCCGTCTCCAGATGAAGTTATAAAGGAAGGGGATACCCTCGTAATAATAGGTAACAAAGAACAGATAGAGAGGTTTTTTCAGACATTCTACCCTCACTGTGAGTTGGGATGATAGAAGGTTTCAATATGCCCTTCTTACTGGAGTTTGGACTAATAAACATAACACTCTTCTTAGCTGGATATCTAGGAAAGGTTTTAAGGCTTCCATCTGTAATATTCTACATTCTTATAGGTCTGTTCTTGGGTAAAGTCGTCCATGAAGATGAGACTATAGAAAGGTTCAGTGAGCTTGGTATAGTTCTCCTGTTTTTCTATCTGGGTTTGGAGTTTAACATAGCCAGGGCGACGTCCACTGCAAGAAGAATATGGGTCGTTGGGCTTCTAGATGTGTTTTTCAACTTCTTTCTCATACTTTTAGCTCTTAAGATCATTGGATTTTCTTGGTTAATATCCTTACTTGGAGGAGCAGTAGCCTATGCATCATCCTCAGCTATAACTACAAAGGCAATAGCAGATAATAGGAGGATAGCAAACCCAGAAACTGAGATGATTCTTGGTCTGATGGTGTTTGAGGATATAGTTGCCCCGCTCCTCCTCGCTGTTTTAGCAGGTGTTATGGCAGGGGGCGAGTTGACACCAACCCTCTTTGGTATAATTGCTTTAAAGGTTATCGCAGTATTCTCGTTTGTATACCTGATAATAATGATTTTCAGGGAGAGGCTATCTAACTTTATAGACAAATTCATAAACGAAGATCTGTTCATACTCTTTGCATTTGGTGGTCTGATAGTTTTTGCAGGGTTAACTCAGTTTATAGGGTTATCTGAAGCCATAGGAGCCTTCCTTATGGGAATGATAATATCTGAGACTGGCAAGTCACACGAAGTTGAAAAAAGCATGTTCTCTATAAAAGAGTTGGCTGTTGCAATATTCTTCTTCCTATTTGGTGCTAATATCGTTATAGATAGAAGTATGTTGGAGTTTAAGTTTCTCTTGACTCTCTTCATAATAGTGGTTCTATCCATACTGGGTAAGTTCTTAACTGGTTACTTTGGAGGTCTGTACTATGGCTTATCTAAAAGAACTTCCATAACGGCAGGTTTCTCAATCATAAACAGAGGAGAGTTTTCAATTGTAATCTCAAAGATATCTCCTACCAACTTTTTGCCTCTCTTTGGAAGTTACATACTGATAATGTCTATAGTTGGGATACTGTTTGCTCAGTACGCTCCAAAGTTATCAAAGTTTATAATAAAGCCTCAAAAGGCTCCAAACCTTGATTGATGCTTTGTGTTATCATATTTTTAAAGCCAAAAAGGAGGTCTTAATGAGATTAGACAGATCTAAAGCTCTGTTTATAGAAGCTCAAAAGTTTTTAGTTGGGGGAGTTAACTCTCCTGTAAGAGCTTTTAAGTCAGTAGGAGCAGACCCTGTCTTCATAAGCAGAGGTAAGGGAAGTAGGATATGGGATGAGGACGGTAATGAGTATATAGACTATGTTTTATCTTGGGGACCCCTTATATTCGGACATGCCCACGACCAGATACTAAACGCTATGAAGCAGATCTCAAACTTCGGGACAAGTTTTGGAGCTCCCACTAAGATAGAGGTAGAGATGGCAAAAGCTGTTGTGGAAGGGGTAAAGTCTGTCCAGATGGTGAGGTTCGTAAACTCCGGAACGGAAGCAACGATGAGTGCCATAAGGCTTGCTCGTGGCTACACAGGAAGAAAGTACATAGTGAAGTTCGAAGGTTGTTATCATGGTCATGGAGATAGTCTTCTTGTTTCTGCAGGCTCCGGAGTGGCCACGTTACGTATTCCTGGGACCCCTGGTATTCCGGAAGAACTAGCCAACTTAACTATAGTTTTACCCTACAATAATACAGAAGCCTTAGAAGAGGCATTTAGAAAGCACGGAGAAAACATAGCATGTGTCATTATCGAGCCAGTTGCTGGCAATATGGGAGTGGTAGCTCCACCTAAAGAATACCATCAGAGATTAAGAGAACTGACAAGAGAGTATGGGGCATTACTGATATTCGATGAGGTTATGACGGGTTTTAGACTGGCCTACGGCGGAGCTCAAGAACTATACGGAATAGAGCCTGATTTAACTACATTTGGTAAAGTTATCGGGGGAGGCTTACCTGTTGGAGCTTACGGTGGGAGAAGAGAGATTATGGAGTACGTGTCTCCAGTGGGACCTGTTTACCAAGCAGGTACCCTTTCTGGAAACCCACTTGCAATGGCAGCAGGACTGGCACAACTAAACCTATTAAAAGAGACAAACCCTTATCCTGAACTTAATAAGAAGGGTGAGTTCTTAGAAAGAGGTATAAAGGAAATATCAAAGATTACTGGAAAACCTATAACAGTAAACAGAGTGGGTTCTATGATAACCGCTTTCTTTACAGAGAAGGAGGTGGTGGACTTTCAGACGGCAAAGACCTCAGACGCCCAGCTCTTTTCAAAGTTCTTCAGAGGTTTACTCCAAGAGGGAGTTTACCTTCCTGCATCCCAGTTTGAAGCATTCTTCTTAAGCACTGCCCACTCTCAGGCAGACTTAGAGATAACCTTACAGAAAATGGAAAAGGTGATAAAAGGTATATAAGATGAAGTGTCCGAAGTGTGGAAGCTTAGAGGATAAAGTCTTGGAAACGAGACAGTCAAAAGATGGGATGGTTATAAAGAGAAGAAGGGAATGTTTAGCCTGTGGATACAGGTATACCACCTATGAGAGGATAGAAGAAGAGACAATAAAAGTCATAAAGAAAGATGGGAGGACCGAACCGTTTAATAAAGATAAAATAGCAAATGGAATAAAACTCGCCTCTAAAAGCAGACCAATACTAGAGGAACAGATAAGGAACATAGCTGAAGAGATAGAGAGGTACCTTTTAGATGAGGGAAAGCTTACCACAACAAGCTACGAGATAGGAGAGTTTGTTAAGGAAAGGCTTAAAAAGCTTGATAAAGTAGCCTATCTTAGATTTCTATCAGTCTATGAAGATTTTAAGGATGTAGAAGACTTTGAAGAAAAAATCCGGCAGATAAAGAAGGAGTGATGGTTTGAGCAGTTTAGAGGCTTTTATACTTGGAGTAATAGAGGGTCTGACAGAGTTCTTACCTGTATCTTCAACGGGACATCTCATTCTGGTGTCTCATCTCTTAGGTGTAGAGCAGACAGAAACCCACAAAGCCTTTGAGGTTTCTATACAACTAGGCTCTATAATGGCTGTTCTTTTTCTATACTGGAAGAGGTTCTTTGAGGTACAGGTTATGAAGAGGCTCGTTTTAGCCTTTATACCAACTGGAATACTTGGTTTTTTGCTGTACAAGCTTATAAAGTCTCTGTTTAGTCCCTATGTTGTAGTGTTTATGTTGATCTTTGGAGGTGTTGTGCTTATAGTCATAGAATATTACCATAAAGAAAAAGGGTATGGTATAAAACAAATTGAGGATGTAAACTACAGTAGGTCCTTTTTACTTGGAGTATTTCAGTCACTGGCTATGATTCCAGGTACATCAAGGTCTGGAGCTACTATAATAGGAGGACTTCTCCTGAACTTGGACAGAAAGACGGCTGCTGAGTTTTCTTTTCTCCTTGCAGTTCCTACTATGTTCATGGCTACATTCTATGATATATACAAAAACCATGCAAGTTTTAACCTCTCGGACTGGAACAATCTTTTAATAGGTTTTTTCACTGCTTTTGTGTTTGGAATGTTGGCTATAAAACTGCTTTTGAGATTCGTTTCTACCCATAACTTTATACCTTTTGGTATGTACAGAATATTTATCGGTATAGTCTACCTCTTAGTGGTGTTGAGGTAAGTAGATGAACATACTACAGAAGATTATCCAGACAAAGTATGAAGAGCTTACAAGCTATACCACAGATTATTTGAAAATCCTGGAAAAATTGGCTCTAGATAGAAAGAAGAAGGTGTCGAACTTTAAAAAGGCTCTAAAAGGTAAGGGAATAAACATCATCGCAGAAGTTAAGAAGGCATCTCCTTCAAAAGGAGTGATAAGGCATGTTTTTGACCCTGTAAAAATAGCTGTAGAATATGAAGAGAACGGAGCAAGGGCTATTTCTGTTCTGACAGATAGACAGTATTTCCAGGGTTCTATAGAGTATTTGGCCGAGATTTCAAAGGTCGTTAAGATGCCTCTACTTAGGAAGGACTTTATCATAGATGAAAGACAGATCCTGGAAGCATACGCCTATGGAGCTGATAGCTATCTTTTAATAGCAAAGGTGTTAAACAAAGAAAGACTCAAAGAGCTCATCTCCTCCGGGAGGGAGATAGATCTAGAGCCTTTAGTTGAGGTCCACTCTGAAGAAGAAGCTATTAAGTCTGTGGAAGCAGGTGCCAAGATAGTAGGGATAAACAATAGGAACTTAGAAGACTTCACTGTAGATATAAACCTCTCTAAGACCTTAGCGCCTAAATTGAAAGAGATGGGGGTAGAAGTAGTAATAGCAGAAAGTGGTATATCCACAAGGGAAGAAATAGAAGAGTTAAGAAAGTGTGGAGTTGATGGATTTTTGATAGGAGAGTCTCTCATGAGAGAGCCAGATATAGGTAAGAAGTTAAGGGAATTGACAGGACCATAAGAAATATCTACCTTTTATATAGAAACTCTCGAGAATAGAGGGTGGTAAGATATGTATCAGAACATAAACAAAAAACTAGCTGGTATATTTAGAAATATGTCCCACATATACGACTTCCTAGATGATAAGTTCCGGAGTCTTGCCTATCAGAGAGCCTCTCAGATATTAGATGACCTGCCCGATGATATCAGAAACTACATTCAATCCGGAGAAACACACCATCTTAGAGGGATAGGTAGCGGTATAGAGGAAAAGATAGAAGAGTTCATAAAAACTGGAAAGATCAACAAGTACGAAGAACTCAAAAAACTGATCCCAACTGATTTTATAGAACTGATGAAAGTCCAAGGGTTTGGACCAAAAACCTTAAAGAAGATAAACCAAGAACTTGGCATAAACACTAAAGAAGAGCTTATAAAAGCTCTAAAAGATGGTAGAGTAACATCTCTAAAAGGATTTGGGGAAAAGAAAGTTCAGAGTTTGCTAAAAGCCTTAGAAGTATACGAAAGTAGTCAAAAGAGACTACTTTTATGGGATGCACTGAATATAGGAAAAAGACTGGTAGAAAACCTAAAGACCTTAAAGGAAATAAAACAGATAGAGCTTGCAGGAAGCCTCCGGAGGAAGAAAGAAACAGTAGGAGATATAGACATACTTGTAGCCTGTGAAGGTAAGGATAGAGAGAAAGTATTAAACTACTTTACTACACTGGAGGATGTGAAAGAGGTAATAGCAAAAGGAGACACAAAAGCAAGCGTTATCATATACGAAAAAGATAGACAGGTAGACCTTAGGGTTCTAGACCCCCAGGAGTGGGGTAGTGGACTTCAGTACTTCACCGGTTCAAAGGAACACAACGTCCGCTTTAGAGATATAGCAAAATCAAAAGGACTTAAAGTTAGTGAGTATGGCGTCTTCGACGCAAAGACAGGAAGTAAGATTGCCGGAGACAGGGAAGAGGATGTTTACAGAGTGGTTGGGCTACAGTGGATACCTCCGGAGATGAGAGAAGATAGAGGAGAGATAGAGCTGGCCTTAGAAGGTAAAATCCACACCTTAGTAAAACTTTCAGACATAAAAGGAGACCTACACATCCATTCGACTTGGACAGATGGGATGAACACTATCCAGGAGATAGTAGGCCACCTATTAAAACACTATAACTACCAGTACATATCCATAACAGATCACTCAAAGGCTGTGAGGGTAGCTCACGGTTTAGATGAAGAGGACATACTTAGATACATAGAAGAGATAGATGGTATAAACAAAAAATTAGGGTTTAATTTTATAAAGAAGGGTATAGAGGTAGATATAATGCTGGATGGTAGTTTAGACCTTCCGGATGAGATACTATCCAGGTTAGACTGGGTAGTTGCCTCGATTCATACCCACTTCAACAGAGACAACACAGACAGGGTATTAAAAGCCATGGAAAACCCTTATGTGTGTGTCATAGGACATCCAACAGGGAAGACTTTTGGCAGTAGGGAGGGATATCCCCTCTCTGAAGAGATAATAAAGTTAGCTAAAGAGACTAATACAGCTCTAGAGATAAACGCCCAACCAACAAGGATGGACCTACCAGATGTATGGATAAGGAAATGTGTGAAGAACGATGTGAAACTTGTTATCTCAACAGATAGTCACAGTCTGTCAAATTTTGCCTACATAGATATAGGGGTAGCCCTCGCAAGAAGAGGATGGGCAAAAAAAGAAGATATCCTAAACACAAGAAGCTGGGAAGATATAGAGAACTTTAAACAGATCAAAAGAAGGAGACTTGGAGCAAAGGTAAAGTAGTTTTTCATCTCCTTCATTTATAATAAAATAGGTAGTTTAAAAATGTAGGAGGTTTTTCCTTTTGAAGAGAGTTAGATTCGCGCCAAGCCCGACTGGATATCTGCACCTTGGCAACGCAAGGACAGCACTGTTTAACTATCTCTTTGCAAAGCACGAAAGGGCTATACTCATCCTCCGGATAGAGGATACAGACTTGGAGAGGTCAAAGAAAGAGTACGAAGATATGCTGATAGAGGACCTAAAGTGGCTTGGGATAAGTTGGGAAGAGGGTCCGGATGTAAGTGGTAATTTTGGACCTTACAGACAGTCTGAAAGAGTGGATATCTACAAAAAATATGTTCAAAAGCTAATAGAAGAAGGACACGCTTACTACTGCTACTGTTCAGAAGAAGAGCTTGAGCTGGAAAGGGAGAAAGCAATATCAGAAGGTAGAGCCTACAGATACTCCGGAAAGTGTAGGAACTTAACTCCTGAAGATAGAAAAGTTTACGAAGAGAAAAGAATAAAACCTACAGTAAGGTTCAAAGTTCCGGATAAAATAGTTGTATTCGAAGATATAATAAGAGGTGTAGTAGAGATAGATACCAAAGAGTTTGGAGACTTTGTGATAGTCCGGAAGGACGGTATACCAGTATACAACTTTGTAGTAGTGATAGACGATGCTCTCATGAATATCAGTCATGTGATAAGAGGAGAAGACCATCTATCTAACACACCAAAACAGATAGTTATCTATGAAGCCCTGGGTTTTGATATCCCAAAATTCGCACACCTTCCTATAATTTTGGGAGAGGACAGGACAAAACTATCAAAAAGACACGGGGCTGTCTCTGTCCGAGCTCTAAAAGATGAAGGCTATCTACCTGAAGCAGTGTTTAACGCCCTCTCTCTCCTTGGTTGGCATCCAAAAGAGGAAAAAGAGATACTATCTAAAGAAGAGATTTTCAACCAGTTTAGACTGGAAGACGTGAATAGCTCTCCAGCTATTTTTGATAGGACTAAATTAAGATGGATGAACGGTGTATACATTAGAGAGATAATATCCTTAGATGATCTAACAAAGAGAGCAACCGAGTTTTTCGAAGGTTTTGGATACATAGCAAACTTTGAGTACTACAGAAAAGTGATGGAAGCTATAAGAGATAGTATAGAAACATTACTAGATATAAAAGAGAGAGGGAGAGTCTTCTTCGTTGATGAGACTATATTCAGCGAAGAGGTGATCAAAGAAGTCCGCTTAGAGGAGAATTTCTACAGAGTAGTTCAAACATTCTACGAAAAAGTCAAAGATAGAGAAACCTTATCCAAAGAAGAATTTAAGAGTATAACTAAGGAGATACAGAAGGAGTTAAACATAAAAGGAAAAGCCTTATTCCATCCGTTAAGGATAGCCTTAACCGGAGAGTCTTCTGGAGTAGGATTAGACTTACTTGTGGATGTGATAGGAGCTGAAAGAACTAAGTTAAGACTAAGAAGGTTTTTGGAATATTTTGGATGATAGAGATAAAGGACTTTAGAAAACTAAAGATAGTCTTTAAGAGAGAGGATGGTTCTTTTCTAACTATAGAGGATGTGGATAAACTCATAAACAGTACTATCGACCAGAGATCAATCTGGTTTTTGAGAGGGATCAAACATATCCTTGAGAACCACTACACAGAAGCTATAAAGAGATTCCAACTGGTAGATTCCCCAGATGCAGATCTACTGATCCTCATGTGTAGCTATAAACTCCAGGACAGTTTTATACTGAACGAGTACAAGGATAAAAAAACAGAGGGTGGGGAGTTCTTTAAGTCTCTAAAAGTATCTCCTTACTTTTACTACGAAGATGAAATTGTGGAAAAGAGTCAACCGTTGAAGATGTTGTAGAGGCTCTAAAGGAGTTGTCACATCTGACCTAGATACTCTCTGTAGCCTATCTGCTCTAATCTCCCTGCTTTTTCCTCCACCATATCCCTTAAACTTTCTTTGTAACTCTTTAGCTTTTGAGCTATTTCTTTATCTGAGGTTCCAAGGATGGATAAGGCAAGTAAGGCTGCATTCTCAGCGTTATTTATAGCAACTGTTGCTACCGGGATGCCTGCAGGCATCTGGACTATAGAGAGTAAAGAGTCTAAACCGTTGAGAGAAGATGTCTTTATAGGAACTCCTATTACTGGAATGTGAGTAAGAGATGCTACCATTCCGGGAAGGTGTGCAGCTCCTCCAGCTCCGGCTATTATAACCTTTATTCCCCTTTCCTCTGCCTCTTTAGCGAACTTATACATCCTATCCGGAGTTCTATGAGCAGAAACTATGGTTAGATGGTACTTTACCTCAAATCTATTTAAAATCTCTGCAGCCTTACTCATAACCGGGAGGTCTGAATCACTACCCATTATTATTCCTATCATCTTTTATCTCTCCTTTCACTCTTATAAGACTTCTAACTTTGGCCATCTTCTCTAAAAGTCTACTCTTATTAAAATCCAGTATAGTTATATGTCCCATCTTCCTGTAAGGAAAAGTCTCCCTTTTTCCGTAAATGTGAACATAAACCCCGTCTATTTCCATTACTCTATCCAAGTTTTCGTAGACAACTTTTCCTCTGTATCCTGGTTCTCCAAGAAGGTTTATCATAACAGCTGGGATATACTGATAGGTAGAGCCAAGAGGTAAGCCGGTAAGAACTCTTACCATCTGCTCAAACTGACTTGTCTCGCAGGCTTCTATCGTGTAGTGGCCAGAGTTATGAACCCGTGGAGCTATCTCGTTAAGTAAGATTCTATATCTCTTATCCAGAAATAGCTCTACACCAAACACCCCAACTCCACCAAGGACCTCAACAGCTGATACAGCTATGTCTTGTGCTTCCTTTACTTTTTCGCCTTCAAGGTCTGCAGGAACTTTTAGATAGTCTAAGAGATTCCCTTCCTGCTTAAATACCATCTCAACAACCGGGTAAACCTTAACATTTCCATTCCTATCCCTAACAACTATAACTCCCAACTCTTTTTCTATATCAACATACTCCTCAACGTAGGAGGGTTCTTTTATAGCTTTAACCAAGTCTTCCTTACTCTTTATAAGGACAACACCTCTTCCGTCATATCCTCCCCTTTTTGCCTTCTGAACACAGGGTATACATCCTTTTAAGTCTCTGTAATCTTCCAACTCCTTAAACACAGGCACAGGAATGCCTCTCTTTTGAAAGAAAGTTCTCTGTCTGTACTTATCTTGGACTATCTCAAGTAAGTTAACAGAGGGTAAAACTTTGTCTGTATCCAGAACTTCTCTTAGAATCTGTGTGTCTATATGCTCTATTTCGAAGGTCATAATATCAGAAAGACTGTTCATCTCAGATAGTTTTTCTCTATCAGACATCTGACCCACTATAAGACTGCTAACCGTAGATGCCACCGCATCTTTAGAGGGGTCAAGGACTAATACGTTAAAACCAATCTTTCTAGCCTCCATTCCTATCATCTTCGCAAGCTGACCGCCACCTAGTATTCCTATAGTAAAATCTGTGGGGTTTCTAAACTTCATTTTACTCCTTTTCAAATATTTTCACCAAATATTTTATTACGAAACCCTAATTTATTGCTGAAGTTAGAAAGCTTACCCCTAGGAAGATAAAGGCAAATCCAACTAACTTTATTATGGTAGTGTATACTTTCTCCTTCAAGAATTTCCTTGTTTTTGATATTAAAATAATAATGTAGAGCTGTGTAACCAGAAAAGCTACAAAGAATGAGATAAAGAAGAGTAGAGTTCTGAAGAACTCCTCTGAGAAGAAGTTTATGGCTATAAAAAACCAAAAACCGTAAGTGTATGGATTAAATAGATTTACAGTTAAACCCTTAAAGGGGGAATAAAAAATCCTCTTTTTGTGTTTGAGTACTCCATAGTTCTGTATCTGTATCTCAAATTCTTATACTCAATGTATACGAGTAAAACACCTCCTGCTACGTAGAAGAATTTTGGGATGTTGTCAGTGTAAAATATGCCTCTGTACAGCAGGAGGTAAGATATCAGGAATATCAGTATATCTGTTATTAAAGGTGATAGGGCAACAGCAAAGCCTTCTTTCTTACCATACTTAAGAGTTTCAGAGACCATGAGAGCTAAAATAGGTCCTGGAGAGATAGCAGCTCCAACTCCTAAAAATAACGCCTTTACAATGATTTCTATCTCTTCCATCAGTCTTCTGTGTTAAAGGCTCTATCCCCTGCATCACCTATTCCGGGAATTATGTACCCTCTACTGCTTAGTCCCCTGTCGATCTATCCTACGAAGAACTCTACATCTGGATATTTATCTAACTTCTTCAATCCCTCCGGAGAGGCTATGATGTGAAGAGACTTTATTTTTCTTGGATTACCTTCCTTTATAGAGTCTATAGCCAGGGATATAGAGCCGGAAGTAGCCACCATCGGGTCTACTAAGATAATAGTCTTCCTTCAACTTCCGGAGCTCTCCTGTAGTATACCTTACTTTTCAGTGTGTTTTCGTCTCTCTTTATTCCAAGGAACCAAGACCTGGCCATGGGTAATAACTCTAAACAACTTTCTAACATCGGAAGACCGGCCCTCAAACGGCAACTATAACAAAGTCTTCTTCTTTTAATCTCTGGTATACAGTGTTCTCAAGAGATGTCTCTACCCTCTCTAATACTACTTCCTCATGCTTCAGAGCTTCAAGGAGTAGAATCTTTGCTAAGACGGATAATGTCTCTCTAAAAAGGTTAGGAGGTGTACTATTATTCCTGAGTTTAAAGATTAAATTCTTCACAACCGGATGTTCCAACTTCTGGATGTTAGACAACAAAACTTCTTCAAAGTTTTTGGTAAAATTTTATCATTAAAAAATCCCAAGGTTTTCTACCATGAGAAGAGTTGGCTACATCTACGACGATATATGTCTAAAACATGATACAGGGAAAGGTCATCCAGAGTCTCCGGATAGGTTAGTATCTATAAACGAGCATATCAAAAATTTAAAGGATAGTTTAGTTCTTATCCCTGCTATAAGAGCATCTGCCAGAAATATATCTATGGTCCATGACACCTATTATCCCCAGGAGATAATGGATTTTTGCTCTGCAGGAGGCGGCTATTTAGACCCGGATACATATGTAGGTAGATTCTCTTATGATGCAGCTGTTACGGCTGTTGGGGCAGGTTTAGAAGCAGTAAACAGGATCAAGGCAGGAGAAGTAGAAAGGGTCTTCTGTGCTGTTAGACCTCCAGGACATCATGCGGAACATGCAAAAGCTATGGGGTTCTGTCTGTTTAACAACGTAGCCATCACGGCAAGATACGCTCAGAGTAATGGTTATCCTAGAGTTTTCATCATAGACTTTGATGCTCACCATGGAAACGGTACTCAAGAGGCTTTTTACGAAGATGACACCGTGTTCTACTTCTCAACTCACCAGTACCCATTCTATCCAGGAACTGGTTCAAAAGAGGAGAGAGGAAAAGGAAAAGGATACGGATATACCTACAACGTTACCATTCCTGCTGGAACAGGGGATGATATTTTTGTAGAGATATATTCAAACATATTACCAAAACTGGTAGAAAGTTTTAATCCAGATATCATCTTAGTATCTGCAGGATACGACTTACACAAAGATGATCCCCTAACTTACCTTGAAGTGTCCACAGAAGGAATAGGAGAAATAGTTGAGAACATTCTCAGGTCTAAAAACGTGCCATTTATATTCATGCTTGAGGGAGGATACAATCTTGAAGTTTTAGGAGAGAGTGTTGAACTGACAATCCGGAAGATGTTAGAGGTTTAGATGAAGAGACTGCTTGAGGTTGTAGATGGAAAACTCCTATATGGTAGCGACGTTCCAATTACAGATATAACCAATAGCTCTAAGGATATAAAGAAAGGGTCTGTATTCTTTGCTATAAAGGGGAAAACCTATGACGGACACATCTTCTTAGAAGATGTTATAAGTTTTGGAGCATCAGCGGTAGTTATACAGGATCTGGAGTATGCTTCAAAACTCAGAGGAATGGGTGTTTCAGTGATCTACTCCCCAGATACTAGGAAATCTCTGGCTGTGGCATCAAATAGATTCTTTGACAATCCTTCCTCCCATCTAAAAGTTGTAGGAGCTACAGGAACAAACGGTAAAACATCTGTATCTAACATCCTTCAGCAGTTTTTTAGGTTTGCAGGTTACAAGACCGGACTTATAGGGACAATAAACTATAGGATCGATGATGAGATAATATCAGAGGGGCATACAACACCAGACCCTATAGAGTGGTTCAGAACTCTAAAGTTGATGAAAGATAGAGGAGTTACCGTTGTAGTGGCGGAAGTGTCCTCCCATGGTTTAGACCAGAGTAGAGTGTACAGCACAAGGTTTGATGGAGCAATCTTCACAAACCTAACTCAAGACCATTTAGATTACCATAAGGATATGGAGGACTACTTCAGAGCGAAAGAAAAACTTTTCTACCAAACTTTAGAATTCAATCCAAAGCCGAAAGGATCTGTTAGCTTTGATGATATTTATGGAAGAAGGATATACAAAAATTTCAAAGATAGATTCCTGATGACAAGCTTTGGGGTAAGCTCTCCGGATTTTAAAATTGAGGAGATACACTTATCCTTAGATGAGACAGTGTTCAGTTATACTACAAACACTGGCAGAGAGGTTATATCCGCTCCTCTCCTTGGAGAGTTCAACGTTTACAACCTGTCAGCTGCCCTATCCTACCTTATACTTGATGGGTTTGATGAAAGGTTTTTAGTGGAGAAATCAAAAGAGTTGAAACCTGTTAGAGGTAGGTTTGAGGTAGTAAAGAGAAAGGGAGTAACGGTTGTAGTGGACTATGCCCATACTCCTGATGGCCTTGAAAAGATACTAAACTCTCTAAATAAAATAAAGAAAAACCGGATAATTACTGTTTTTGGAGCAGGAGGAAACAGGGACAGGTCCAAAAGACCACTAATGGGCAAGGTAGCTGAGAGCTTTTCTGATTTAGTAGTTATAACGTCAGATAACCCAAGGGATGAAGATCCTAGAGATATAATGGAAGATATACTAAGTGGAGTATCTGATAAAAGTAAGGTAATCCTTGAGGTCGACAGAGAAAAGGCTATAAAACTCTCGATAGAGTTAGCAAAGGAAGGAGATATTGTCCTGATAGCCGGCAAAGGCCATGAGACTTATCAGATAGTGAAAGGGAATAAATATCAGTTTGACGACAGAAAAGTCGCAGAAAAATATCTCAAAGAGGAGTAATTATGTTTAGAGGAAAAGTGAGGAAAGTTCACTTTATAGGAATCGGCGGGTCTGGTATGAACGGGATAGCCGAGCTTCTCCTAAACCAAGGTTACACCATAACAGGCTCAGATATAAAAGAAAATCAAGCAATCCAGAGACTCAAAGAACTTGGAGCAAAGATATATATAGGGCACTCTGAAGAAAATGTGAAGGATGTAGATGTGGTAGTCTACTCTTCAGCCGTAAAGATGGATAATCCGGAGATTCTAAAAGCCAAAAATCTTGGGATTCCAACGATTCCTAGAGGAGAGATGTTGGCAGAACTTATGAGGTTCAAGTATGGGATTGCTGTGGGGGGAAGTCATGGAAAAACAACCACTACCTCAATGATAGGAACTATCTTAGGGATGACAGGTTTAGACCCTACGGTAGTTATAGGAGGTAAACTTTCTACTTTCGGAAGCAACGCAAAGCTCGGAAGAGGAGAGTTCTTGGTGGCAGAGTCAGACGAAAGTGATGGCTCATTCTTAAGGCTAACCCCGACCATAGTCACCATAAACAACATAGATCTAGAACACATAGGCTTTTACAGAGATTTAGAGGAGATCAAAGAGGCGTTCGTTTCTTTTGCTAATAAGGTTCCGTTCTATGGAGCTGTTGCTCTTAACATAGATGACCCTAATGTAAGGTCCATTCTAGGTAGGATAGAGAAGAAGGTTATAAAGTTTGGTCTTTCAGAGGAAGCTACCGTAAGAGCTGTGGGGTTAGAAGTTAGGGACGGAAGGTACAAATTCAGGGTTGATGGATACTCAGAGGTCCATCTCTCTGTTCCAGGAAAGCATAATGTGTACAACGCTTTAGCTTCCATATCTGTAGCTCTTGAGCTTGGTATACCTTTCTGTGTGGTGAAAGAGGCTCTAGAGAGCTTCAAAAATGCAAGTAGAAGGTTTGAAATAAAACGCAGTGGAGCTATAACGGTTATAGATGATTACGCTCATCATCCAACGGAACTTAGGGCTACACTATCAGCCGCAAGGGATTATTATCCAGATAGAAGATTGATCGCTGTTTTCCAGCCTCACAGGTACTCAAGGCTTAAAACACTCTTCGATGAGTTCTCAGAATCCTTCAGTGTTCCGGATATGGTGGTCATAACAGAAGTTTACTCTGCAGGAGAGCAGTTTATAGAGAACATCTCTGGAGAACTACTTGCAGAGTGTATAAGTAGTAAAAGAGATCGAGTATATTACGTTAGAAATTTAGAAGAGGCAAAAAACCTTCTACTCAACATACTTAAGAAAGGAGATGTTATCCTAACTTTAGGAGCAGGTAATATCACATTCCTCTCTGACACCATATCAAACTATTTAGCAGAAAGAGAAAATGTATAGGTTCGTAAACAGCTCAAATATGGCTCTGCTAACAGACCTGTATGAACTTACGATGGCACAGGTCTATTTTGAGAAGGGTTTGAACGGAGCAGCTGTCTTTAACTTCTTCATAAGACCAAACAAAAATAGAAACTACTTCCTAAATGCAGGTCTTGAGCTACTCATAGACTATCTCTTAAATATCCGGTTCTCTAAAGAAGATATAGACTTTCTGCAGAGTACAGAGAAGTTTTCTACGGAGTTTTTAGATTACCTTCGGAATTTTAGGTTCAGTGGTAACCTATACGGGGTAGAAGAGGGAGAGATAGTCTTTGCAAATGAGCCGATCATCCAAGTAGAAGCACCCATCATAGAGGCCCAGATCATAGAGACCTTCCTCATAAACACGGTTCAGATATCTATTTTAATAGCCACAAAAGCATTGAGATGCTACTCAGTGGCAAAAGGTAGTATGCTTGTAGACTTTGGACTTCGAAGAGCTCACGGGACAGATGCAGGGATGATAGCTGCAAGGAGTAGTTACATAGGTGGTTTTAGTGGCACATCAAACGTCTTGGCAGGAAAAAACTTTGGTATACCGATATACGGAACGATGGCTCATTCTTTCATAATGGCTCACAACTCAGAAGAAGAAGCTTTTGAGAACTTCGCCAGTGTCTACCCAGAAAACACGATATTCCTGGTGGACACGTACGATACGATCAATGGGGTAAAGAACGCCATAAGAGTGGCAAAAAAAATAGGCACAAGGATAAAAGGTATAAGGATAGATAGTGGAGATTTGTACATACTTTCTAAGGAAGCCAGGAGAATACTTGATGAGAATGGCTTTAGGGATGCCATCATATTCGTAAGTGGTGGCATAAATGAGTTCAAGATAAAAGATCTTATGGAAAAAAACGCACCTATAAACGGGTTTGGGGTAGGAACAGAACTTGATACAAGCAGTGATGTTCCATACCTTGACTGTGCCTATAAATTGGTCGAGTACGACGGTAGGCCAACTATAAAACTAAGTAGGAAGAAAGTTACAGTTCCCTACAAAAAGCAGATCTACCGGTTATACAGGAATAGTAAGATTCATAAAGATGTGATCACCTACTTTGATGAGAAGGTAGAAAACGGTGTTGCACTTTTAAAGTTATATATAGAAAACGGAGAGCTTGTGAGAAGATTACCGTCTCTAAAAGAGATAAGAGAGCTTTCCCTATTTAACTTTGAAAGAATACCAGAGACTTTCAAATCGTTAAATCAACATATGACCCTGTCTCCGGAGATATCCCAAGGCTTAGTAAAAACCACAGAAGAGTTAAAAAGTAAGTTTAAAATCTGATAAATGTTATTTTAATTTCAGATGTTTTATGTTAACCTAAAAAAAACAACACATATGGTGGAGAAATGAGATTTATAATCCTTTTACTCACAGTTTTGACTTTGACCTTCCAATCAAGAGGAGAGATAAAGATAACAACCACAGTCAAACCACTCTCAGACATAGTAAGAGAGGTCGGTGGTGATAGAGTGGAGGTATCTTATATCATTCCATCAAACGTAAACCATCATCTCTACGAGTACAAAACTACAGATATAAAGAAAATATACGACAGTGACTTATTTATCTACATAGGATCTTCAGATCATGGTATAAAAAGTGTAGTTAAAAGCCTACCGAAAGAGAAGATTTTTCCGCTAATCTCTTTAAATGGCTTATTCCTAGTAAAAGACAGAGATCACGAAGATATCCACCCAGCACTTTGGTTAGACCTTTTAAACGGTAAAACAATCGCAAAGTTCATACTGGACTATCTATCCCAAAAAGACCCTAAAAACAAAGCTTACTACGAAGCTAACTATAACAGGTTTTCTAAAGAGCTGGATGAGCTTACAAGTTATGGAATGGAAAAGTTTTCAAAGTTAAAAAACAGAAACTTCGTTTCATACCACTACGAGTTCCCATACTTTGTAGGTAGGTTTAAGCTTATCTACCTAGCTGATATAGAGATGGGACATGGTAGAGAGCCAACACCGAAGCACATACTCAATGTGATAGAGAAGATGAAAGCTAACAATGTAAAATCTGTATTTACTTCAAAACAGTTATACAACAAAAAAGTTCTTGATCTTGTCCTTTCTAAGACTAATGCAAAAGTAATTTTCTTAGATACGCAGGGAGAAAATCCTTCTTACTTAGATATGATCAGATTTAATATAGATAGAGTCTACGAGGGGTTAAACTACTAGTATGGAAAGATTCTTAGAGGTACAGATAAAGGAGAGATACTTCGTAGTAGGAGACATACACGGCTGTCTAGAAGACTTTAGAGAACTTTTGAGGCTGATAGAGGAAAAATACGGTAAGGACTATTTAGTTATAAGTGTAGGAGATACAATAGACAGAAGAGCTTACAACATCCAAACTTTGCTTTTTACATTACAGATGTACAAGAAAGATAGGTTTTTTAGAGGTTAAGAGTAACCATCTAGATAGATTCGTTAGGTGACTAAAGGGCTCCAACGTAACTGTGTCTCATAGGATGCAGAAGACTGTAGATGAATTTCTCTCTCTAAGCAAAGATCTTCAGGAGAAGATAAAATAAGAGGTGACAAGCTACTACGAGAATCTTCCATTGTACATAGTCATAAATGGAAAAGTGGTTGTTACCCATGCGGGGATAAAGGATGAGTTTTTATACAGAACTGACAAACAAGTTAGAAGTTTTGTCCTGTATGGAGAAGCTACTGGTAGATACACAGAAAAAGGTTTTCCGGAGAGAGTAGACTGGACTAAAAGTAGAAAGGTAAGGAAGAACCATATGAAGATTGTGTATGGTCATGTTGTTTACGACGAAGTGTACATAAACAATGGATGTTATGGTATAGACACTGGGGCTGTCCTTGGAAATAAACTAACAGCTTACAATCCAGAAATAGAGGAATTTATACAGGTAAAATCAAAGAAAGCATACTATATATTCGAATAACCGAATATATAGTGGTATAATATACATGGAGTTTTCATGATACTAACCTCTACTCTCCCGTAGATTTTCTACGGGAGCCTTTTTATACTGAATACAGCAACATCTGGAGGAGCTCCTATCCTCATCGGTGGCCCACCTGTTCCCACACCTCTACTAACGAATAAGTAGCTGTTACCATAGTTCACCAGACCAGCATCTGTTATAAATATCCTTTTAAGGATATACCTGATCAGATAAAAAACTCCTCCATGAGTGTGTCCACAGAGGGCAAGGTCAAACATCCGGAACATATCCCTATCTACCCTTGGCTGATGTTTAAGAAATACAACAAACCTACTTCTATCTACTTCCTGCAGTAAAGAAACATCATTCCTCTTCCTAAGAACACCAAACCTTATTGCCTCATCGTCATCTACACCAGCTATAACTAAGTTGTTAGGAAGATAGATGTAATCATCCCTTAACAACCTGAACCCAGACTTTTGAGTAAACTCAATAGCCTGCTCTACACCATTGTAGTACTCATGGTTACCAAGGATGGCATACTTGCCTAAAGGTGGGTCTATCTGTTTCAAGAGGTGTACGTAGCTCTCCTTTTCTTTTAGGTTACCATCAACAAGGTCTCCCGTGGAGATGACTATATCTGGCTTTTCCTTATTGTATATCGATAGAATTAACTTTATCTTGTTCTCTCTCATCACCTGGTTTAGGTGAAGGTCTGATATATGTAGTATCTTTAGGTCTCTATCCACCTTCCTGGAGAAGATAATAAATTTATACTCTCTTATGTTTAGAGTTTCGTAGTATCCATAGACTGTAGAGAAGAAGCTCAGGATGAAAACCAAGACAAATCCTAGTTTTACCGGAATGTGAGGTAACGGGTTATGACCAAATAGTTTGTCAGAAAGCCTTAAAATTCCATGGTATATATCTAAAAGAAGATGGTAGAAGACAAACAAGACAAGAAAACCCATCCAGATAAGGATAGAGAAGCTTAAGTAACTGTTCTCATAGCCAACTCTATCATAAAACCTGTATAAAACCGGAGAAAGGGTAAATAAAAAGGCCAGGTAGAGTAGCCACCAGCCAGAGTTTATAAACCTCTTTAACTTGTAGAAAAAGTAAAAGTTCATCCCAAAGTAAACCACTAAAAAAACTAAAAGGAAAACCATCCAGTCTCCTAACAAAAATTAAACTTTAAAGTATACTATAATAGTTAATGAAAAAAACAAGAGGTTAGAGATGATTGGGAAGATAGTTTGGGAATCTTTCTCTATACTCCTAGTTCTATATGGGCTGTATCTCGCCTATGTTTTTCTATGGTTCAGTATGTATAGGATAGGCTTTCTGGAAATACAGACTGCAAAAGTCTTGTCAGCATTAGTAGTATTGGTTATACTTATAGTGTCCTCTGTTAAATGGTTCATAAAAAAGCACATGGAACTAAAGAGTAAGAGTGAAGAGGGTGTTTAGGCATGTTCTTTGAGATAGATGCAAATAGGTAATCTATATAGAGAGTGTATCAGCTGTATCTTTGGAAGAGGAGGATGGTAAATACTTCTGGTTGTTTTATACAAACCATCCACAGCCTATAAAATCTATGTATTTCCAGAGTAAAGAGGAAGCTGTAATCTGGTTTAGGAATCTAAAGTACAACGTCCACAGAGAAAAAAATGAGAACTTCTGAAAGGCCATTCCCTCCTGTAGATGTAGACCTTGTGTGTAAGATTATAGAAAAGTTTCCGGATACGGTGTTTACTATAACTCCGGATGGTGTTATTCAGTATGTTAATGAATCTTTTTCTAATATTCTCGGCTACTTAAAAGAAGAAGTCATAGGAAGAAACATACTAGAGATAGCCGTAGAAGAGTCTATATACAACACTTGAATGATAAGTGTTCGAAACACAGGCAGGTGTGTAGATCAAGAAACATACTTCCGGACTAAGGATGGTGGAGTTTTATCCATGTTATCAAGAGTGTTAATGCTCTATACGATGAGAAAAGAAAAATATCTGCCATTATTGTGAACGCAAGAGACCTAACTGAAACAGACAGACTAAGCAGCGAACTAAAAGCAGTAAAAAAGAAACTGGAATCTAAACTGAGAGTTGTCCAAGAGGTATTTTTAAACACAAATTAGGCTGTAGTTATACTAGACATGGAAGGGTATATCTTGGAGCACAACAAAGCCTTTGAGCGTCTGGTTGGATGTTCTTAGGAAGAGCTCAAAGGAAAAAAGAGCAGATATCTACATAGAAATAAACTACTAGGTAGCATGCTAAAAAGAGCTTTGGAAAAAGGCCTCTTTGTCAAATATCTCTATAGAAAAGAACGGTAGTGAGAAGAATATAGAAATCACACGGACGAGAATGGTATTTTTAAAAACTTTATCTGTCTAAACAGGGATATAACTCAAAAGAGAAAGAGATTCTTCACAGACTATCTAACAGGTCTTCCAAACAGGATTAAACTTATAGAAGATATCTAAAAATCCACAAACCCAAGGATAGTAATAATTAATATAGACTCTTTCAAAGAGATAAACGATGTTTATGGTTTTAATGTAGGAGATGAGGTTTTAAAAGAGTTTTCTGTCAGACTGTCCAACTTTGTAGATATCCATCGATTCACAGTATATAGAGTAAGTGGGGATGAGTTTGCGGTTTTGATAGATAACCATCTGTCTCTTAGAGAGTTAGAGCTGTTTGTAAATAGCCTTATCTTCTATATTCAGTCAAATCCTTTCCAGATTGGGGAGTACGAGATTAATTTAGACATAACAGTTGGTGTAGCATTCTCCAAGGATTTTAGTTCAAAGAACATCTTAGAGAAAGCTGATATGGCTCTAAAGTATGCAAAAGATAACAGGAAACCTTACTTTGTATACGATGAAGGGATAGAAATTCAAAGGCAGTTTCAAGAAAACAGAAGATGGGTAAAAACAATAAAAAATGCTATGGAGCACAATAACTTCATAGTGTTTTTCCAACCAATCATAAGTAATCTTGATGGCTCTAGAGAGAAGTACGAAGCCCTGGTAAGGATTAAGGAGGGAGAAAACTACATATCTCCCTTCTACTTCCTGGAAGTTGCAAAGAAAGCAAAACTTTATCACTACATAACACAGGTAGTGATATTCAAAGCCTTTGAGGTATCAAGAAAACATAGAGTAGAGATATCCATAAACCTGTCTATAAAAGACATACTCAACGAAAATATAACTAACCAGATATTCGCCCAGCTTAGTAAAAGCTCAGCTAAGATAACTTTCGAGCTCTTAGAGTCTGAGGGTTTAGAGAACTTTGAAGAGGTTTTAGAGTTTATAAAAGAAATAAAGAGATACGGAGTTAAGATTGCCATAGACGATTTTGGCTCCGGGTACTCAAACTTTGAGTACCTTTTAAAGATGAAAGTAGACTATTTGAAAATAGACTCATCCTTGATAAAGGAGATAGATAGGAACTACGAGTTGAGGATTATAGTAGAGACCATAACCAACTTCTCAAAAAAGCTTGGTATAAAGACTATTGCGGAGTTTGTTCACTCTAAAGAAGTTCTTGATATTGTTAGAGATATTGGGGTAGACTACTCTCAAGGCTTTTACTTAGGTAAACCAGAACCAAACATATCTATCTAAAACTGGCAGATACACTCTCTACAAGTAATCTCTTTAACTCCTCCAAGTTAATCTTAACATCCTCTCTTATTAGAGAAGTAGTCTGATAACCCTCAAGGCCACAGGGACTGATCTTATTGAACTTTTCTAGATCAACATCGTAGTTTATAGCCACCCCATGAAGGGAGTAACCATCTTTGTACCTAAACCCTAAAAACCCAAGCTTCCGGTTTCCCACATAAAACCCTGGAATTCGGTGGATGTACTCTATCTGAGGATTTAGAGATTTAAGAGGTCTGTAAAAAGAGTTTACAACTTTCCGATAGAAAGACATGGGAGACTTTACTTTAAAGACGAAGTAGAATATCTGCTGTCCTGGAGTATGGAAGATAACGGAACCACCTCTGTCTGTCCTTATAGTTCTCACAGGGAAGACCTTACTCTCATGCTTTCCAACTGTATAAACATCGTAGTGTTGACAGAGTATAAGGTAGTTCTTATCTCCTCTCTTTACAGCTCCTGAATGAACCTCTCTCATAAAGGCCACTCCTTCTTTATAATCTACTAATCCTATGTCTATAACCTCTATCATCCGGATCACCTCAATAAAACAATGTTTGATTAGGGACCTTTTTAGGTTAAAATATTTTAAAATCTTTTTATAGAGGTGATGATATGGAATTTTTAGCTGATTATAGAAAACATGTAGAAGAAAGGGAGAAACTTGGAGTCCCTCCTCTACCTCTAACTGCAAAACAGGTAGAGAGTGTTATAGAGCTACTGAAAGAGGTTCCTATCATAGAAGAAGAATTTTTGATGGATCTACTGATAAACAGGGTAAGTCCTGGTGTAGATGAGGGAGCTTACGTAAAAGCCAAATTCTTGGACGATATAGTAAAAGAGAGAGTCCACTCTCCGGCTATAACTCCTAAAAAGGCCGTAGAGATACTTGGGACTATGCTTGGTGGTTACAATGTAGGACCATTAGTGGATGCCCTATCCCACAGATACCCGGAAGTGGCTCAAGCAGCAGCCAACACTTTAAAAAACACTCTCCTTGTATACGATATATTTAACTATGTGGTAGAGTTATCAAAAACCAATACATACGCAAAACAGGTTGTAGAGTCCTGGGCTAATGCTGAGTGGTTTTTAAACAGAAGGCCGCTAGAAGAGAAAATAGTAGCTATAGTGTTTAAAGTACCTGGAGAGACGAACACAGACGACTTTTCCCCAGCTACAGAAGCATCTACAAGAAGTGACATTCCTCTCCACGCTATGAGTATGCTAAGAACAAAAATGCCTGATGCTATAGAGAAGATAGGTGAACTTAAAAAATCTGGTTATCCGGTAGCTTTTGTAGGGGATGTGGTAGGAACTGGCTCAAGTAGAAAATCAGCGGCAAACTCCCTAATATGGCATATAGGTAAGGATATACCTTTCGTACCAAACAAAAGAACCGGAGGTATAGTTATAGGAGGGATAATAGCACCTATATTCTTCAACACCCTTGAAGACTCAGGAGCTCTGCCGATAGAAGTAGACGTTACAAAGTTAGAGACGGGGGACGTAATAGAGATATACCCTTACGAAGGTAAGATAGTAAAGAACGGTGAAGTTGTATCTGAATTTAAGCTAAGACCAAACACCCTTCCAGATGAAGTTAGAGCCGGTGGTAGGATACCGCTCATTATAGGAAGAGGTCTAACAAGGAAAGCAAGACAGGTTCTTGGATTACCAGAGGAAAACATCTTCACTAGACCAGAACAACCACAAGAAAAAGAGGGAGTAGGCTACACGTTAGCCCAGAAGATAGTTGGAAAGGCCTGTGGCATGCCAGGAGTTAGACCAGGTATGTATGTAGAGCCGGAAGTTCTGACAGTAGGCTCTCAGGACACCACAGGACCTATGACCAGAGACGAGATAAAGGAGCTTGCCGCTCTAAGTTTTGGTTGTGATTTTGTTATACAGAGCTTCTGCCACACAGCAGCCTATCCAAAGCCAGCAGATATAAAGCTACACCACACCTTACCCCAGTTTATAGTAAGTAGGGGAGGAGTATCTCTTAGACCAGGAGATGGGATAATACACTCCTGGCTAAACAGGATGGTACTGCCAGACACAGTAGGAACTGGAGGAGACAGTCATACGAGGTTTCCAATAGGTATATCCTTCCCGGCAGGCTCAGGTCTGGTCGCCTTTGCTGCAGTTACAGGAACAATGCCCCTAGTGATGCCAGAGTCTGTTTTAGTAAGATTCAAAGGAACCATACAGCCAGGCATAACCATCAGAGACCTTGTAAACGCAATCCCATACTACGCAATAAAACAAGGTCTACTGACTGTAGAGAAGAAGAACAAAAAAAACATCTTTGCCGGAAGGATACTGGAGATAGAAGGATTGCCGTACCTTAAAGTAGAACAGGCTTTTGAATTTGCTGACGCCTCCGCAGAGAGAAGTGCTGCCGCTTGCACAGTAAGGCTTGACAAAGAACCTATCATCGAATATATAGAGTCTAATATAAAACTTATAGAAGCTATGATAGAAGCAGGTTACCAGGATGCAAGAACCTTAAGAAGAAGAGCAGACAAGATGAGATTGTGGCTTGAAAACCCAACCCTCCTAGAACCAGATGAAAACGCAGAGTATGCAGCAGTTATAGAGATAGATCTATCAGAGATAAAAGAGCCAATAGTAGCTTGCCCTAACGACCCAGACGATGTAGCCACTATATCAGAAGTCTTAGCAGATGAGAGAAGACCTAAAAAGATAGACGAAGTATTTGTAGGAAGCTGCATGACAAACATAGGACACTACAGAGCCCTCGGAGAAGTCTTAAGAGGAGAAGGGCAAGTCCCAACAAGACTCTGGATAGTTCCACCTACGAAGATGGATGAAAGACAGTTAAGAGAAGAAGGATATTACGCAGTATACGGACAAGCAGGAGCAAGGTTAGAAGTTCCAGGCTGTAGTCTCTGTATGGGCAATCAGGCAAGGGTGAAAGATGGAGCTGTGGTCTTCTCTACATCTACAAGGAACTTTGACAACAGAATGGGTAAAGACGCTAAAGTCTACCTTGGTTCTGCAGAGCTCGCAGCAGTCTGTGCTATACTTGGAAGATTGCCAACAGTGGAAGAGTATATGAGTATAGTTCCTAAGAAACTTGCCGGAAAGGAAGATGAGGTATACAGATACCTAAACTTCCATCAAGTAGGAAAAGAAGAACTTCTATACTTAACTGTATAATGTACGAAGCCCCCGTAGGGGGCTTAGATAGCTTAAAAATTCTACGGTGCAGTTCTGACTTTGCTGAGATAAGAAACTGTTTTAAAATCTAAGAAACAAGGACAGATGAAGTTGAATTTATTTTAGACCTAATCCAAAAACTAACTAAGGCAGTACAGATCCAAACATAATAATCTACCAAAAAGAGAGGTAGATCACCTGTTTACAGTGACTAAATCATACTCCTAGTACTACGATGATATTGGAATTAATATTTTTGGTATTTTTAGATATACTTATTATCTTTATGTATCAATGGTTTCTATTTTTAAAAATAGTTTCTTTCGCATATTGATTTTAACTTTAAATTAAAGTAGAATTTAAACTACTTTCGTTATAGGAGGAAGTATATATGATTAGAGTTTTGTCTGCCCTTGTACTGTTGATGTCTTTTACTTTTGCTGGTGCTGGGTTTGGTTTGGAGGGAAGTACTAAGGGGTTTCCAAAACCTCTAGTGGAAGTGGAGAATTTAGTTAATGAAGAAGGGAAACCAACAAAGCTATCAGACTTTAAAGGTAAGGTAGTTATACTTTATTTTGGGTTCACTTCCTGTAAGCATGTCTGTCCTACTGTTACAGCTGCATTAAAACAGGCATCCGAGAAGCTCAAGGAAAAGGGTTTAGCTGGGAAGTATCAGATAATACTAGTTACAGTTGATCCTAGCGATACTCCAGATAGACTTAAAGAGTACAAAAAAACTAGAGTTTTAGATGAGTTTGTTTTTTTAACTGGAAAATTAGAAGATCTAAGGAAAGTCTGGGACGCTTACGGGATAGAGGTCAAAGAGAAGATAATGGAGATGGACCACGGTGGCCATATAATGAAACATAAGATGATTTCTCATACTCCTGTAAGAACTCTAATTATAGATAAAAATGGTGTTATGGTTGAGGAGTGGCTTGGTATATACCTTCCAGTTGACAAGATCGCAAAAGACATAGAAGAGCTGATCAAAGACTGATATATGCTGTTCAAACTATCCCTCCCAGGGGGTAGCGATTTCTTTACACAACCTCCGATTCTTTGTATAATTACCTTCTAACTATTCTAACGAGGAAGCAATACAGTGATAGATAATTTAGAACAACTAAAACGAGATTATGAATTTAATCAAGATGATATTGAGAGAATAAAAAAACTTAGACCTCTGATGGAGAAGTATCAGGATGAGTTTATTGATAGATTTTACAGATTCATATTCAGATTTCCGGAAACCTATAGGTTTTTAAATGAAGAGTCTATAATGAAGAATCACAAACAAAAGTTGAGACAGTGGTTTTTGGAACTGTTTAGTGGTAATTATAATGTTGATTACTTTTTGCGTCTTATGAAGATGGGTCAAGTTCACGTTAGTATCGGACTACCCACTCACTATGTAAACGCAAGTTTTAACTTTGTCCGTAGGTTTATAATAGAGAAGATAGATCTAGAGTTGGGAGACAGAAGTGAGAGAAACAAGTACGTCGTTTCGATAGGAAAACTTTTGGATATAAACCTTGATATACTTACTACAGCTTACAGAGAAGAGGAACTTTCAAAGTATGCTGTTATGACACCACTTGAGAAGAAGCTACTCTTCTTTGCCAAGAAGTTCGCAGATATTATAGACCTTGCAATACTCTCTGCATTAGTTCTGGTAGCTTTATTCGTTATAGTCCTGTTTTTCTATGACGTGTACAAACTCATCTTTAATGTAGTGCCATTTGAAGAGGCTATAGTTCTAATTTTAGGTAGTTTACTTATACTCTGGGCAGTTGGAGAACTGATAAATGAGGAGTTAAGACACTTTAAGGGTGGAGGGTTTGCAATAGCAGCCTTTATAGGTATAGCTTTAGCAGCTATGATTAGAAAGCTACTTATAGCATCTCTTTCCATAGGTGAAAAAGATAAGGTCATAGAGATACTTTCAATAGGGGGAGTCATACTCATACTTGGTTTAGTTTATTGGCTTATCTCAAAAAAGAGGAATGAGGGTTACAGATGAGGTGTGGTAAAATTTAGATATACTAAACCTAAAAGAGGGTTATAGGATGAGCCTAAAAATATACAACACACTAACCGGAGAAAAAGAAGATTTTGCACCCATAAAACCAGGTGAGGTAAAGATATATACCTGTGGAGTTACTGTCTATGACTACAACCATGTAGGACATGGAAGAAGTTTGATAGTTTTTGACGTCATAAGGAGATATTTAAGATATTTAGGATACAACGTCTTATTTGTAAGGAACTTTACCGATGTAGATGACAAGATCATCAACAGAGCAAAGAGTGAATGTGTTCCCGCTTCTGTTATTTCTGATAGATACATAAAGGAGTACTTTGATGATGCTGAAAAGTTTAGAATAGAACCTGCTGATGTAGAACCAAGGGTGACTACCCACATTCCAGATATCATAAAGTTTATACAAGACTTGATAAAGAAAGAATATGCCTATGAAGTAGATGGAGATGTCTACTTCTCCGTAAGAAAGTTTAAAGAGTATGGAAAACTCTCTAAAAGAAGTGTTGATGAGTTATTAGTAGGGGCAAGAATAGAACCGGGGGAAAAGAAAAAAGACCCTTTAGACTTTGCTCTCTGGAAAGCTTCAAAGGCTGGTGAGCCTTACTGGGACTCTCCGTGGGGTAAAGGAAGACCAGGATGGCACACAGAATGCTGTGCGATGATATTCAAACATCTTGGAGAGACTATAGATATCCATGGGGGAGGTCTAGATCTTACTTTTCCTCATCATGAGAACGAGATAGCCCAGGCGGAGGCTCTAAGTGGAAAACCGTTTGCAAGGTACTGGGTCCACAACGGATTGGTCACAGTAAACGGCCAGAAGATGTCTAAATCTTTAGGAAACTATATTACTATGAAAGAGATCTACTCCAAGTATAAACCAGATATCCTCAGGCTTCTTGTGTTATCTGTTCATTATAGAAGCCCCCTTGACTTTTCCTGGGAGAAGATGGAAGAGACGAAGAAGGCTTACGAAAGACTAAAGAACGTCATAGAAGGATATGAAGTTTTAAAGAGACTACCTATTACTGAAGATTTTGAAGGAGACTTATACAGTCAGGTTCAAAAAGCCCAGGGTAGTTTTTACTCAGCTATGAGTGATGATTTTAACACCCCTGAAGCCCTTGCCTCTCTCTTTGCTTTGGCTAGAGAAATGAACACTTTAAAAGATAGAGCTATAAGAAAAGGAGGTATATCTGAGAAAGTCCTTGAATCCTATAAAGAGGCTGCTGACTCTCTACACAACATATGCAGGGACATTTTCGGTCTGTTTGACAGCTTACAGCCCTGTATTAAGACAGAAGAAATAAATGTTGAGAAAAAGGAAGAGAGATTAAACGAAGATATTATCCAAGTACTCTTGGATGTGAGAGAAAAGGCAAGGAAGGAAAAACAGTACTCTATTGCGGACTATATACGAGATAAGCTTAATGAAAAGGGCATAGTTATAGAGGATACACCAGTTGGTCCAAAATGGAAAAAAACATAGCAGAAAAAGTATTTGACAGTGTACATAAAGTATACGATAAATTCCTGACTTTTGTCACATTAAGAAGGATAGACAGATGGCAACTGGAACTGATAGATAGTACACCTTTAGGGAATTTTATATTAGATGTAGGAACTGGAACTGGAGAGGTCTTAAAGAAGCTGCTGGAGAGAGGAGAGGGTTTTAAGCTCATAGGTTTGGATGTATCCCTAAAGATGTTGAAGGTTGCTGAGGGTAAACTATCTGGAAGAAAAAGTGTCCTACTGATAAGGTCAGACGCTCTGCGGATACCTATAAAAGATGGAACTTTAGATAACCTTTTTTTTTCTTTAGTCTTTAGACATCTACCTCACGGTAAATCTATACCAGAGGTGAAAAGAGTTCTGAGGAAAGG
Source organism: Hydrogenothermaceae bacterium (assembly GCA_026418535.1). Classification (GTDB taxonomy): domain Bacteria; phylum Aquificota; class Aquificia; order Aquificales; family Hydrogenothermaceae; genus JAOABC01. Next base: position 128,392 of record JAOABC010000001.1, read on the forward strand.
AGGTTATGTATCCATACTTGAGATAGGAAAACCAGAGAGTGATTTTTTGTATACTCTTATCCATCTCTTTATGGACAAGATTTTCAGACCTTTGGGAAGGTTGATCTTCTCAAAAGAGGAATGGGATTACTTCGTGAAATCTGTAGAGAATGCAAAGAGAGAGAAGGAGTTAGTGGAACTGTTTAGTAAGAGTGGTTTTAGGGTTTATTCATACTCAAAGAGATTTTTTGGGCTTATACATATAGCTATCTTCAAGAAGGAGGCCTCATGAGTTATCTAATGGAAAACTACTCCAGGTTAGGCTACTACTTTGAAAGAGGAGAAGGTTGTTACCTGTATGATAAAGAAGGGAAGAAATACCTGGATATGCTATCTGGGATAGCAGTAAACTGTCTTGGGTACAACCATCCGGCTTTAACACAGGCTATCTGTGAGCAAGCAAGTAAGATACTACATATATCAAACCTGTTTAGGATAGAACCTCAAGAAGAAGTTGCAGAGATCTTAGTTGAGAACTCTGTAAAAGATGGGAAAGTTTTTTTCTGTAATAGTGGAGCAGAGGCAAACGAAGCCCTTATAAAGTTGGTAAGGAAGTATTTCTATGATAGAGGAGAGGATAGATACGAGATAATAACCTTTGAGGGTAGTTTTCACGGCAGGACTCTTGCAGCTCTCACCGCTACAGCACAACCAAAGTATCACAAAGGTTTTTACCCATTGGTAGAAGGGTTCAAATATGCTAAGTTCAATGATATAGAGTCTGTTAGAGCTCTTCTGAACGATAGAACTGCAGCTGTTCTAATAGAGATAATTCAGGGAGAGGGTGGTGTTAACCTTGTTGACAGAGCTTTCTTAGAGAAGTTGTACGGTCTGTGTAAAGAGAGGGGTATCCTGTTTACCATAGATGAGGTTCAGAGTGGTGTTGGAAGAACTGGTAGGTTATTTGCTTTTCAGCATTATGGGATCATTCCAGATATCTTCTCCCTCGCTAAAGGGCTCGGTGGCGGTGTTCCTATAGGCGCCATCGTAGCAAGGTCTGAGATTGCAAAGTCTTTTACCCCTGGAACTCATGCCTCTACATTCGGGGGAAACTACCTCTCTACAGTATCAGCCAAGGTAGTCCTACACGAGCTACTGGAAAGGGGACTACTTGAGCATGTTGAGAAAATCGGATCATATCTGATGGAAAAACTGAGAGAGACGGGATACACTCCCAAAGGAATGGGTCTTATGGTAGGTCTTGATTTGCCAGATGGTATCTCAGCCAGGAAGGTGATGGAAAGAGCCATTAGAAATGGTCTGATAGTGGGAACTGCTGGAATCAACACTCTACGGTTTGTTCCACCGTTGATAATAACTAAAGAGGATATAGATTTAGGAGCAACTATACTAAAAGATGTTTTAAAAGATATTTTAAAAGAAGAGGAGACTAAAGGTTGAAATTGGGCCTGTTTAAATATAACCTTATATAAAAGTTCGTAAAAAGAGGGGAAAATTGGAGATAAACGAAGAGAAGGTAATAGAATTTATAAGGAAGAAGAAAGAAAATGTCTTCTTTAACACGATACTAAAGGGATTAAAGCTCACTAAGGAAGATAGAAAAGATCTGAAGAAAGTCCTTAAAAAACTTCAAAAGAAAGGAGTGATACGTTTCTACAAAGGTAAATACACGTTGATAAAAGAAAAGGAAAGAGAGAAAAAGTATATAAAAGGTAAGGTTGAAGCTCATGAAAGTGGATTTGGTTTTCTTATAAGGGAGGATGGAGAACCAGACCTGTTTATACCTCCTATAGAGATGGATTATTTATTTGATGGGGATACTGTCTTAGCTGAAGAGAGGGTATACAGAGGAAAGAAAGAGGCAAGGATCGTAAGGGTAGTTGAGAGGAGGCTAAAAACAGCAGTAGGCAAGTTAAAGAAAGAGGAGAACAGATACTTCGTCCATCTTCTAGATTTTGTAGTTCCTCATAAAATCTACGTTTCAAAGGCTGATGCTAAAAAATACGAACTGGACAGCTATGTGGTTGTTGATATAATCCAGTATCCAGAGAGAAAGGTAGAGGCAAAAGGTAAGATTTTAAAATCTCTTGGGAAAGTTAAGAACACCCAGACCGTGGCTGAGATAGTCGCAAGGAAGTATGATCTACCTGTGCAACACTCACCGGAAGCTTTAGAGGAAGCAGAAAGACTACCAGCAACAGTAAGGATTACGAAGAACAGAAGAGATTTGACCAAACAGGTATGCTTTACTATAGACCCGGAGAGTGCAAGGGATCACGATGATGCGGTAGCTATAGAGAAAGAAGAAGATAAGTATAGGCTTTTCGTTCATATAGCTGATGTATCTTACTATGTGAAGGAAGGTTCCGCTATAGACAGGGAGGCCTTCAATAGAGGGAATACCTATTACTTACCAGAGAGAGCATTACATATGCTTCCGGAGAGATTGGCAGCTAACCTGTGTAGTCTACGACCATTTGAGAAAAAGTATGCTTTTACCTGTGAGATGCTTATAGATAACAAAGGTAACGTATTAGACTACGATATATACGAGAGTGTGATAGAGAGCAAGACAAAGCTGACGTATGATCAGGCTCTGGGTATAATCTTAGGAGAGCCTCAATTGCTAGAGAAGTTTAGAGATCTGGTAGAACCCCTTCGATATATGGAGGAATTAGCCAAAATACTTATGAAGGCTAAAGAAGAGAGGGGAAGTATAGACTTTGACATGCCAGAGTCTAAGATACTCTTTACAGAAACGGGAGACCCTTACGACGTAGTTCCTTATGAGAGGCATCTCACTCACAAGATAATAGAAGAGTTCATGATAATAGCTAATGAGACAGTAGCAAAGCACATGGAAAAAAACGGCCTTCCATTTATATACAGGATACACGAGAATCCGAAGCCAGAAAAGGTGGATAACTTCATAGACATAATGGCTGGACTTGGCTATAAGGTGGATTATCCAAAAGGTAAGATCACCTCTAAGTTTATACAGCAGATATTAAATATGGCTGTAGGTACTCCAGAAGAGTCGTTAGTAAGGTTCTTAGCCCTAAGGACTATGAAACAGGCCAGGTACTCTCCGGATAATATAGGACATTTTGGTTTGGCTTCAGAATGCTACACTCACTTTACCTCACCGATAAGAAGGTACGCTGACATATGGGTCCATAGACTTCTAAAGAAAGCTGTAAAGAAAAAGTTCACTAAAAAGGAATTGCAGGAGCTACCAGCCAAACTGAGTGTAATAGCTCAACACTGCTCATCGATGGAAAGGTTAGCTGACGACGTTGAGAGAGATGCTCTTGATATTCTAAAACTCCGAATACTGAAAGATAAAGTAGGAGAAGAGTTTGATGGTGTGGTTACAGGTGTTATGCAGTTCGGAATATTTGTAGAGGTAGAGAGATACATAATAGAGGGCCTAATTCCTGTGGCTTCTCTACCAAAAGATATGAAGTATGATGAAAAAAATCACTGTTTTAAATCTGATAAACTCAGATATAGACTTGGTGATAAACTAAAGGTAAGAATAGTCTCTGTTGATGAAGATAGTAAAAAGATAGACTTGGAGCTTGTGTAACACTTGCTTGTTTTTGTGGATACTTCACAGGTTTATTTTATAAGTCTTCTCAGTTTTGGGTCTAACGCATCCCGGAGGGCATCCCCGAGGAGATTAAAAGCTAAGATCGTGATGAATATAGCTACTCCTGGAGCAAGTATCCACGGATAAGAAGAGACTGCTGTATAGCTTGTAGCCGATGCTAGCATGTTTCCCCAACTGGCATAAGGTTCTTGTATACCCAATCCAAGGAGAGATAGAGCACTCTCACCAAGTATATATCCAGGTACAGAAAGAGTGGCAGCTATTAGTAAGTATGAATATGTGTTTGGTATTATATGCCTTGTTATTATCCTAAAAGAGCTTGCTCCATAACTCCTTGCAGCCAAGACGTAGTCCATCTCTCTTATAGATAGAACCATACCCCGTACAACCCGAGCAAGCCCAGCCCATCCAATAAAGGATAGTATAACCACTATCATAAAAAAGACCTGTGTAGAAGATAGATCTATAGGGAATACAGCTCTGAGAGCTAACATAAGGTAGAAAGAAGGAAAAGACATCAGTATCTCTGATACTCTCATTATGAAATTATCGATCCTCCCACCAAAGTATCCGGATATACCTCCAACAATTGTTCCTACAGTAAAAGACAGTAATACCCCTATAAGTCCAATAGATAGGGATATCCTGGCTCCATAGAGAATTCTTGAGAGTATATCCCTCCCCAGACTGTCTGCTCCCAGTAGGAATATCTTACCTTCCTTTACTCCAAAGAGATGTATCTCCGTCTTAAATAGACCTAGCAGATAGTGAGGTTCTCCATATGTGAAGAAGTAAATGGGGTACTTCTTTGAGTAGTCTATCTCGTACAGTTTGTTTATAGGGTCTACCATCTTGTAACCGTATACAAAAGGTCTAAGGTGAAACTTACCTTCTTGGTCAAAGAAGTGTATCTGGGTAGGTGGATGGTACGGAGTGTCCCTGTGTTGAACATCGTAAGGGTAAGGTGATATGAAATCAGCGAATATGGTGAGAATATACATCACAAGTAAGATATGTAAACTCAAAAAAGCCAGTCTGTTTTTCTTTATACTCTCTATCATCTCAGGACGCCTTCAACTTCCCTCTGTCTTATCCTTGGGTCTAATTTGGCAAGGAGAAGATCGGCTATGAGATTACCGACTATCAGCATTATCGCACCTATATACAACCCTCCCATAACTAAGTATAAGTCCTGGGAAAGAACTGCATCCAGCATCAACATACCCATCCCAGGCCAGTTTATTATTATCTCTATCAAAGCGGAGCCAGAGAGTAGTGAAGCTATCTCAAACCCCAGTATAGTTATAAAGGGGTTTAGGGTGTTCCGTAAAGCATGTTTTAGTATCACATCTCTCTCTGGTAGACCCTTTGCTCTTGCAAAAAGCACATAGTCAGACTGTAGTTGCTCTATCATCGTGCTACGTACTAATCTCACTAATCCAGCTAAAGAACCCACTCCTATAACGATAGCTGGAAGACTCACATGCCACAGTCTGTCCAGTATCTTCTCATAGAGGGATAACTGTTCGTAGTCTGGACTGTAAGCCCCTCCTGTTGGAAACAGTCCGGTCTTTACGGCAAAAAATAGCATTAAGAAGGCAAAGAAAAACCCTGGCATAGACATGAAGGTGAAAGAGAATACCTGTATAAACCTATCTACTAAGCTGTTTGGCTTTAAAGCTGCTACTATCCCTAAGGGTATGGCTAATAGCCAGGCTATTAGCCCGGATACTACTGACAGAAAAAGAGTGTTGAATAGTCTATCCTTTATCAGTTCTAAAACGGGCATCTGATAGCTAAAGGAGTATCCAAGGTCAAACCTCAGAGCATTTAACAACCAATTGATATACTGGATTATAAGAGGTTTGTCTAAACCGTACACCTTTACCATATCATTTATGGTCTTCTCTGAGATTTGAGGGTTCATCCTCAGCTGGTCCAAGTAATCTCCTGGAGCAAGTTGTACTATGATAAAAGAGAGGAAAGTTATACCTACCACGAGAGGGATGAGTTGGTATAACCTTTTCAAGATGTAGAGAATCATCTCGCTAATCTTTTGATGTTTCTTATAGCCTGTCTTATCCTTTTCTCATTCTCAACTACCGCAAACCTAACATAACCTTCTCCATGCTCACCAAACCCAATCCCTGGAGCTACAGCTACCTTGGCTTCTCTCAGTAGCATCATACTGAAATCTATAGAGCCCATATGAGAGAACTTCTCAGGGATTTTTGCCCAGAGGAACATCGTAGCCCTCGGTTTACCTACTTTCCATCCTGCAGCGTTCAACCCTGCTACAAGTATATCCAGTCTTTTACTGTACGTATCAGCTGCTTTTTGGACTATAGAGTAGTCGCTCTCTAGCGCTATTATACTTGCAACTTGTATAGGTGTAAACATACCATAATCAAGATAACTCTTTAACCTTTTAAGGTTATAAACCAGAGTTTCGTTACCAAGTATAAAACCAACTCTCCATCCTGCCATGGAGAAACCTTTCGTCATAGAGTAAGTCTCTACAGCTACATCCTTAGCACCTTCTACCTGGAGTATACTTGGGGCTTTATAGCCGTCAAAGCATAAGTCTCCGTAAGCAAGGTCATGGATGATCCACAATCCTTTTTTCTTAGCAAACTTTACTACTTCCTTAAAGAAGTCTAAAGATACTGTCATAGTGGTTGGGTTGTTTGGGAAGTTTAGTATCAGGACTTTTGCCTCCGGATAGGAGTCTTCGTAGCTATCGTATATATTCTTCAAAAACAGCTCCTGTTTTTCCTCCTCTGAGCCCTCGAAAGGTAGAGGGACAGTCAGAACACTGGCACCAGCAATAACTGGAGCATAGTAATGGATAGGGTACCTTGGACTTGGAACCATAGCTATGTCTCCCGGTTCTAACATAGCAAGCATCAAGTGAGAAAGACCTTCTTTTGAACCTATCGTCATTATGGCTTCCTTGTCAGGATCCAACTCTACACCGTATCTGTTCCTGTAAAAATCACAGATAGCCTTTCTTAGTCTCGGTATACCTTGAGACATAGAGTATCTGTGTGTTGTTTTCTTTTTAGCAGACTCACAGAGTTTCTCTATTATATGTTGGGCTGGTGGTAAGTCCGGATTGCCCATCCCAAAGTCTATTATATCTTCTCCCTCTTTTCTCATCTTAGCTTTCAGGTCATTTACCACAGCAAAAACATACTGAGGAAGTCTCTTTATCCGTGGAAACTCTTCGGGCATTCTCTCACCTCTAAATTTTTAAGTGAAAATTATACCATTACTCAAGGACTTTCAACGGGTCTATAGGAGTAACATTCTTTCTAACCTCAAAGTAGATACCACAGCTATCAGAGTTTTTCAGTTTTCCTGCTCTTCCTATCTCGTCTCCCTTTGAAACCCTCACTCCTTCAGAGACAGATATTTTGTCAAGATATCCATAAACTGTAGTAAGTCCATTATCATGCCTTATAACTACTAGGTTACCAAAAGCTTTTATGCTGTCTCCTGCATATATGACTTTCCCACTATCAGCTGCTAATACCCTATCACTACATAAGGAGGATATGTCTACCCCAAGATGTCTAGCATTATCATCGTTCTGAAAGTTAGCGACTATAGACCCTCTTACAGGCCAACCAAGTTTTATACCGTTTGTTGAAGGTATGATTTCTTCTACTTTCGGTTTTACCTCCCGTGGTAAGGTTACCTTCGCGGTCTGTTCTGGTTGCCTCTTTTCTTTAGGTTCCTCTTCTACCTGCCTTTTAACTTCACTGTCCGTTACAGGGATCTTTATACTCTGTCCTGCAATCAATTTGTTATTTTTTAAGTTGTTTAACTCTTCAAGAATACTCTTAGATGTTCCAAACTTTTCTGCTATTTTCTCTAAAGTATCTCCCCTATTTACCTTGTAGTAAGTGTAGTTTGTATCTGTCTGAATACTCTTTTTGGGCATATCTTCCGGAGTTCTTAAGCACACTGTCTGGTTTTTATCTATATAATCCCTGGAGAGGTTGTTTAGCTGTTTTATTTTTTCTTTAGGGATGTTGAACTGTCTTGATACTTCTGAGAGAGATACCCTCTCCTTTGGTTTATAGAATAGCTCACAGTTCTGTTTTTCTATATCCTGCTCTTTTCTCTCACCTAAGCACACTCTTGCTCCAGCTTCTAACCATACATTGGAGTCTACGTTGTTGAGTCTCTCTAAGGTTTTTACATCTACACCTGTTTTCTTAGATACATGCTTTAATGTTCCACCTCTACTAAGGGTGTACACTTCACACTTAGAAAAGTCTACCCTCTTATTTGATTCTCCTCTTTTCCTCTTTAGAACTTGAGAGGATGGAGGTATCTTTAACTGGTCCCCTGCGAATATTTTCTCGTCCCTCATATCGTTGTATTCCATGATTTCCTTAACTGGTATACCATATTTCTTTGCTATCTTCTCCAAGGTGTCTCCATGCCTAACCTCGTAAATCTCTTCTCTACTACCCTTTTTATAGGATCTCTCTTTTAAGTTTTTACTTTCTAAAACTTTTGTGGTTGGTATCTTTATTTTTTGTCCTTCTCTTAGTTTTTTTGGGTCTTTTATGTTGTTTGCTTTTATTATCTCCTCTTCTGAAACTTTAAATTTCTGAGATATCTTCTGAATCGTATCTCCTTTCTGAATTGTGTAACTCTCTGCAAATCCAAAGGAATAAGTAACTAAAACCCAAAATAAAGCTGTCTTAATACTTAATTTTAAATTCATGATAATCTCCCTTTTCTATGTTTTTCTGCTGGAACTTCTCGACAATCGCCCTCTCTGGCCCGTCTTTTATCTCTTCTAGGAACCTCTTTAATATCTCTTCTTCCCCTTGAGCTATCACCTCAACAGTTCCATCCCGAAGGTTCTTAACATAACCAGTTATACAAAACTCTTCTGCCTTTTTCTTCACAAACTTCCTAAAACCTACACCTTGTACTTTCCCATAAAAGATTAGATGTATAGTCATTTTTCACCCATGATGTAGTTTTTCTCTAGAAACTCGGCAAACTCTGTAGGATCATTCAGATCAAAAGTTAACTTGAATGGATAATAATCTGTGATTACACCTTTTAGTAGAGTGTCAGCTATCAACATCAGTTCTCTGTTCTCTTCCTTCCGGATAACTTCGTATTTATCAAAACCACCAGAGTTCTTAAAACCCTCTACTAATATTATATCTGGTTTGCTTACGTTTAACAGTCCCACAACACTCTCCAAGGTACAATCTCTCTGACTTATGAAGAGAGATAGCTTATCAGGAGATACTACAAGAACCTGCTGTGCTCCTGCTCTAAAAACTCTCCAGCTGTCTTTACCCTCTCTGTCTGTTATAGCCTTACCCTTTGGATCGTGTTTTATATACGCTACTTTATATCCCTTGGAGGATAGTATACCTATCACCTTCTCTATAAACGTGGTCTTTCCACTGTTGTGAGCTCCCGCTACTATTACTACTCTAGCCATGGGTATGTTTTATAAGTGTGTAGATCGTCTTTTTTAGGTTCTTTCTGTCAACTACCATATCTATCTGACCTTTCTCCAACAGAAACTCAGACTTCTGAAAACCTTCCGGAAGTTGTTGTCTTATAGTCTGTTCTATCACTCTTGGTCCTGCAAAACCTATGAGACTATCTGGTTCAGCTATGATGATATCTCCCAAAAAGGCAAAACTGGCAGACACCCCACCCATAGTAGGGTCTGTTAAAACAGAGATGTAGAGTATCTCCGCCTTATTCAGTCTATCTACTGCTATAGAGGTCTTTGCCATCTGCATCAGAGATACGATACTCTCCTGCATTCTAGCTCCTCCTGAGGAGGCAATGGAGACAAAAGGAATTCTCTTTTCTATAGCAAACTCCACTCCTCTGACAAACTTGGCTCCCACAACGCTACCCATACTACCACCCATAAAGTTGAAGTCCATACTTGCAATCACCACCTCTCTATCGAACATCATCCCGTGGGAGACTATCATTGCGTCATCTAGACCTGTTTTCTCTTGAGTTTCCTTAATCCTATCCTTGTATCTCTTTGTGTCCTTAAAGCCTAGGAAGTCTACAGGTTTTATCTTCTGGAAAAGGTCGTAAGTGTATACTTTGTCAAGCAGAGAGTCTACTCTTTCCTTTGCGGTCATCCGGAATGTGTATCCACAATGTGGACATATCTTAAGGTTTTTGACTAACTCCTCACTGAACAGTAAGTTTTTACATCTATCACACTTTATCCAAGAACCCTTTTCTATCTTCAGCTTTCTCCCGGATTTAAGCTTGTCTATAAAATCTCTGAGTCCCATCATTCACTCCTTGATGTATGCGTAACTCAATATTCTATCATCAAAGTCTCCTTTCCTAAAAGAGAAGTACTTTCCACTACAAGCCGTGCACTGGTTCACATCTTGGATGTTATCTAACCCAAGGCTTCTTAGTTTTTCCTTGGCTATATCCTGTAGAGATAAGAAGTATCTTCCGTCTCTCTGGATGTAGTATTTACTTTCAACCTCAAACTGTTCTAGAAAATCTTTTCCCACTTCATAGCAGCATACTCTTATAGAAGGACCTATAAAGCAGAAAGTTGGTTTTTTATAAAAGAAAGAAAAAGCTTTCTCTACTATACCTCTAAATAGACCTCTCCAGCCTGCATGAATTACAGACAACTCATCCTGGTTGAACAGAACGATTGGTATACAGTCTGCAGTCAAGACGCCTAAAACCAACCCTTTCTCTGAAGTGTAGAGACCATCTGCTTCTTGTAGTAGATCATTCTTTGCGCTTATTACTAGGTTAGTATGTTTCTGGTTAGGTATCAGTACGTTAAAAGATATTTTCCTATTTTCTAAGATTCTCTGGTTCCCATCTTCTTTCTCTGTAAAGCCTATGACCACACTGCCAAAAGTTATCTCTTTCATAGCGTAAATTATAGCATAGAGAGGGTTTTTGTTATTTAAATGATAATTAAACATATAAAGTAAAATTTTTATAGGTGAAGGTTAGCAAGTTAGTATTTACAAACTAAATAAAAAGTTGTATGATTTTTATCAATAAAAACCATTTAGGAGGTTAAAGTATGGCAGAAGAGAGATTATCAAGAAGAGACTTCCTGCTGTACGCTATGGGTGGATGGGCAGTAGTTGGAGTTGGTGGAGTGCTGTACGCAATGTATAAAACTTGGGAGCCTCTTCCGGAGGTAAAAGCTCAAGCCACTACAAAATTTGATCTATCTACTGTCCAGCCTGGTGAGATAAAAGTGGTAAGTTGGAGAGGAAAACCCATTTTCATCCTCAGAAAGTCTCCAGATATGGTCCAGTGTAAAGATAGGTCTGTTAAGGATGAGTACACAGTGGTAGCTGGGATATGCACTCATCTTGGTTGTATCCCTAACTGGGAGCCGGAGAAGAAAACGTGGCACTGCCCTTGCCACGGTGGAGAGTACGACGCCTGTGGTAAAAACATATTCGGACCACCACCAAGACCCCTTGATGTTCCTCCTTTCAAGATAGAAGGAAACAGTATAGTCCTTGGAGAGGAAGGGCAAGAGTACAAACAGATGAAAGAAAAAGGTTTAACAGTATAAAGGAGGTTAGATTATGAAGTTTATGGATTGGCTTGATGAAAGGCTAGCCGTCAGACAGCTGGTCAAAGTGATGCTGACGGAGTATTACGTTCCAAAGAATATCAACTTCCTTTGGAGTTTTGGTGTTCTCATTATGCTGGTTATGGCTATCCTCTTTGTAAGTGGTATATTCCTACTTATGTATTACAAACCAGATGCAAACCTTGCTTTTGACAGTGTAAACAAGACGATAATGATGGACGTTGAGTATGGATGGCTCTTCAGACATACCCATGCAGTTGGTGCATCTATCATGTTCCTTGTTCTGTTTATCCATATGGCAAGGGGTATTTACTACGGTTCCTACAAGGCACCTAGAGAGATAGTTTGGATAACCGGATATATACTCTTTATTCTCATGTCAGCTACTGCATTTACAGGGTACCTACTTCCTTGGGGACAGATGTCCTACTGGGCAGCCCAGACTATAACAACTCTCTTTGAAAAGATTCCTTTCATAGGACCAGACTTGGTTATATGGATCAGAGGTAACTACATCGTTGAAGACGCAACCCTCACAAGGTTTTTCGCCCTCCACGTAATGCTACTTCCTCTACTACTGGCTATATTCACGGCTATACACCTTTACGCTGTAAGAATAGTAGGCTCAAATAATGAAGACGGAGGAGAACTTACAAAAGAAGACAAGAAGAAAGGTAAAGGTATATCCTTCTGGCCTGTATTTATGGCAAAGGAATTCTTCGTCATGTCTGTATTTCTTGTATTCTTCTTCTACCTCGTTTTCTACCAGTACAAGTTCGCCATGGACCAAATTAACTTCATACCTGCTGACTACTTACAGACACCTCATCATATATATCCTGAGTGGTATTTCTTAGCATTCTATGAAGTTTTGAGAGGTTTCTTCTTCAGTCAAAATCTCGGTCTGATAGCATTCCTTTTTAGCATGTTTATAGTAGCATTTTTACCGTGGCTTGACACATCACCAATAAAGAGTGGAAAACACAGACCTCTATATAGAATTATGTTCTGGATATTTGTAGCTGATTTCTTATTCCTTACAATCTTGGGAAAACTGCCTGCTACTGGTCTGTATGCATGGCTTGGGTTTGTAGGAAGTATAGTCTTTTTCATATTCTTCTTGGCTCTTCCTATAATATCTAGAATAGAGAAAAAAAGGTTGGCAGGAGGTATGTAAGATGAAAGAGCTTAAAATACTTCTCATACTGATAGTCTTAGTACTTATAGGATACTGGGGGATAGAGCCGTATGCCCACTCCGTTATGCACGGTGAGGTGAAGCAACCAGACCATACATATAAAGATGTCCCTAAAAATATACCAACAACTGGAGATCCTGTAAAGGGTAAAGAGCTGTTTACTACAAACTGTGCTTCCTGTCACGGACTTAAGAATGATGGTGTAAACCCAGGGATGGATATCCAAACTTCTATAACCTCCTTTAAAGTAGTCCCTCCGGACCTTTCAAACATAGGGGCGATTCTGGACGAGCACTTCTTGGCCTATTTTATAAAGAACCCTCAAGATGCAACAAAGAACCCAAAGTTTGCAATGCCACCTATGGCTCAACTGTCTGATGAGGATATAGGGCATGTAGTTGCATATCTGAAATCTGTTACCAAGAAAGACCTAACCGGAAAAGAGATAACTGTAGAAGCCTGTGGAAGATGTCACAGCATAAAGTACCAGAAAGTACTCTCAGATACACCTAAAGAACCACTAAAGGAATATCTTGGAAAAGTTCCTCCAGACCTATCTGTAATAGGTAAAGCAAAGAATGTGGAATATTTAGAGACATTTATAAATAACCCTCAGAATACGCTACCTGGAACCTCCATGCCAAGGCTAGGATTGACGAAAGAGTCCACAGAGAAAGTAGTGACTTACTTAGACCAGATAGCAGACCCTCACAGAGACCAGAGAAATACACTGGGTATATGGGTTATTGGCTACTTATTATTTATGGCCGGTATAACCTTCGCTTGGAAAAAAAAGATCTGGAAAAATATCCACTAATAGGTCAATAGTTTTCTTATAGATGAAGCCCCCTTAAAGGGGGCTTTTTATTTTGTGTCTATCTTCATAGAACAGACTCTACTCTACCTTTAAGATTATCAAAAACTTTTAAAGGTGGAGCTATGGAAAGAAAACCAAACAGACTTGTATACGAAAAAAGCCCATACCTACTAGCCCATGCTTACAATCCGGTAGAGTGGTATCCTTGGTGTGATGAGGCTTTTGAGAAAGCAAAGAGAGATGATAAACCAGTCTTCCTTTCTATAGGATACTCATCTTGTCATTGGTGTCACGTAATGGAAAAGGAGTCTTTTGAGGACGAGGCAGTAGCTGATATATTAAACAGACATTTCATCTCGATAAAGGTAGACAGAGAAGAGAGGCCGGATATAGATGCTGTCTATATGGAAGTATGTCTACTGTTCAATGGAAATGGAGGCTGGCCACTAACGGTGATCATGACTCCAGATAAGAAACCTTTTTTTGCGGGAACTTACTTCCCAAAAGAAACAAGAGGTTCACGGATAGGTTTAAAAGAAATACTCTTATCTGTAGCAAAGTACTGGCAAGAGAACAGAGAAGACCTGCTTAGCAGAGGTCAAAAGGTAGTAGAGTATCTAAAAACCCAGAGTAGCCCAGAACTGGAGAATATAGAACCATCTGTTATAGATAGAGCTTTCTTTGAGTTTAAGTCCAGGTTTGATAGTCAGTATGGAGGATTCTCTATCAGACCAAAGTTTCCCTCCTCTCAGAATCTACTCTTTCTTATGAGATATTTCTATTTGAAGAAAGATAGGGAAGCACTGAACATGGTGGAAAAAACCCTCCAGGCTATTAAACTTGGAGGTATGTACGATCATGTAGGCTTTGGTTTCCATAGATACTCTACAGACAGGCAGTGGCTCCTTCCACACTTTGAGAAGATGATCTACGACCAAGCAACCTTAATGATGGCTTATGCTGAGTGTTATCAGATAACGAAAGATCAATTTTACAAAGAAGCTGTAGAGGAGACTTTCCAGTATCTTATGAGGGATATGCTAAGTAAAGAAGGAGGTTTCTACTCCAGTGAAGATGCCGATAGTGAAGGAGATGAGGGAAAATTCTATACTTGGGAGTATAAAGAGATAGAGAATATACTGGGAGAAGATATATCTCTCTTTACAAAAGTGTTTAATATAAAACCAGAAGGAAACTATTTTGAAGAAGCTACCGGTGAGCTGACTGGAAGGAATATCCTCTACCTAAAGTCAGACTTGCAGACTCTATCAAAAGATCTAAAGGTAGACTTCCAAGAGTTAAACTCAAAGGTTACTCTCTGGAAGAAAGAACTGTTTGAACATAGGAAAAAGAGAGTACACCCTCTGAAAGATGACAAAATCCTGACAGATTGGAACAGCTTCATGATGGTTGCTCTCTCAAAAGCAGGGAAATCCTTGAAAGATAGTAAGTTTACAGATACAGCTTACAACCTGTTCAACTTCTTGAAAAGTAGACTCTTTAATGGGGAGAAGTTGTACCACCTTTACAAAGATGGTGAGACTAAGATAGAGGGAATGTTAGACGACTACGCTTTTCTGATATGGGGTTGTATAGAACTCTATGAAGCCACAGGTAATCCTACTATTCTTGAATTTGCAATCACACTGCAGAATCTAGCAAACAGTCTACTCTACGACTCTGAAGAAGGAGGCTATTACCTATCTCATCACGATAAAGACCTTATAGTTAAACTAAAGCCTATCTTTGATGGTGCTTACCCTTCAGGAAACTCTGTGATGATAAACAACCTAATCAAACTTTACCATATAACCTCAAATGACTCTTACTATGATAGAGCTCTAAAGTGTATCCGCTTCTTCTCCTCAGACTTAAAGAGAATGCCATCTTACCACTCTATGTCTATCATAGGTTTGATGCTATACTTCTACCCTGTGGCGGAGGTAGTCCTTACAGGAGATTGTAAAGACAGACTACAGAGTTTAAATGAAAAGTTCTTACCCCAGAAGGTAGTGCTTTACAAAGATCCCCAAAGTAGCTGTATCCTTTCAAAGATAGCTCCATACACAGAGTCTATACATATCGGGGAAGACTGTAGTATATCTGTGTGTAAAAACTTCTCTTGCAATCTATCTACAGATAACTTAAACTATGCTATAAGACTGATAGAGGAGTAAAAACTTGAAGTTAAATGGAAAGACAGCTCTTATAACAGGTGGTGCTAGGAGGATAGGAAGAGAGTTAGCTATTAACCTCTCTAAGGACGGTGTAAACGTGGTGATACACTATAACTCCTCAAAACAGGAAGCAAGTAGACTAAAGAAAGAGTTAGAGTCCTTTGGAGTAAAGGCCTATACATTTAAGGCAGACCTGCTGTCAGAGTCCCAGATCGTCCGGCTAGCCGAAGAAGTTATGAGTATAGTTGATGTGGATATACTTATCAACAACGCCTCTTTATACTACAAGACAAAGCTTGATAGTGCAACCTTTGAAGATTTAGATAGGTTTTACACTATACATGTTAAAGCCCCTTTCTACCTTTCCAAGGTTTTTGGTAAGAAGATGTTTGAAAAAAGAGAGGGTAGGATAATAAACATCGTAGACTACTCAGCTATTACCCCCTATCCGAATTACACACCTTACACAGTTTCTAAGGGAGCACTCCTGACTCTCACTAAAGCTTTTGCTAAAGAGTTTGCTCCCTATGTCTTAGTTAATGCAGTTCTACCTGGTCCTATCATCCCTCCTGAGAATTTAGAGGATACAGAAAAGCCTTTAAATAAGACCCTTCTAAAAAGGTGGTCAGGTGGTATAGAGGTTTATAAAGCTGTAAAATATCTAATAGAGACAGACTTTACTACTGGTAGTTTTATCCCTGTAGAAGGAGGAAGACTGATATTTTAGACCATATCCTGTTTTTAGGAACTGCTGGTGGAAGGACCGTTGTATTCAGACAGCTAAGATACTCCGGAGGTATCTGGCTTAACCTTAATGGTAAGAATATCCTTCTAGACCCAGGACCAGGTAGCCTAATAAGGATATTTGAGTTTAGAAGGGATCCAAGAGAGTTAGATGCTATAGTCCTATCCCATAGACATCTGGACCATGTGGCGGACGTTGGGTCAGTTGTGGAGTCTGGGACTGAGAGTAATAAAAAGAAGTTCTCTTTCCTTCTTGCTCCGGAAGACGCTATAGGGGGAGATGACCCTGTAGTCCTAAAGTATACTATGAAAGGATTTAAGCAGATTTGGCAGACAGAGATATATAGAAACTACTACTACGAAGGAATAACTATAAGGCCTGTTGTGGAGCATATTCACCAAGGAGCAAAGACCTACAGTATAGAGTTCTCTACTGATAAGAAAAGGTTTATATTTGTTCCTTGTGGAAAGTTCTACAAAGGTATGATAGCTGGATATAAGAAAAACCCTGATATAATGGTGTTCAACACAACTTTTTTAAGACCAAACAATAACTTTTTTCATCTTTCAGCTGAAGATGTTGAAAAGATAATAAGAAAAGTTAACCCGAAGAAAGCTGTAATTACACATTATAGTTTACAGATGTTGAGGGAGAACCCAACTAAGGTTGCAAAAGCTCTTTCAGACAGGACAGGTGTAGAAGTGATAGCTGCAGAAGATGGATTAAAGGTGGAGTTTTAGATGAGAGGAGTGATAGTTGGTGGTGGAGTGATAGGCCTCTCACTAGCAAGGGCCTTCTCAAAGCTTGGTTATGAGGTTGTCTTGATAGAAAAAGGTTTTCTTGGGAGAGGGGCATCCTGGGCAGCTGGAGGTATGCTCGCTCCTCAGGCTGAGGGACTATCTGGAGCCTTCTTAGACTTTTGCTTAGAAAGTAGGAATATGTACAGAGAGTTTGCCCAAGAGGTGATGGTGGATACAGGTGATGATATAGGTTTTTGGGAGTGTGGTATTATCTCCCCTGCTTTTTCTGAGGAAGATGCAGAGATGCTAAAGAGGAGAGTTTTTAACTACAACAAGATGGGGTTAAGAGCTCAGTGGTTGAGTAGAGATGAGTTGGAGACAGCAGGTTATATACTGGGTAAACAGATAGTTGGAGGAGCTTACTATCCGGATGATAAACAGGTTGACAACAGGCTTCTTACAAATTCCCTGATAAAGTTTGTAAAGAGCACGAAAGTAAATGTAATGGAGAGAACTATAGCTGTAATGATAAACACAGACAAGGGAAGGTTTGTGAGTGTTAAAACGGACAAGGGAGATGTCTCCGGAGATTTCTGTATAATCTCTGCAGGGGCATGGACGGGGGAGATATACAATATAAAAGTCTTTCCAGTTAAAGGTCAGATGATCTCCTTTAGACAGAATAAAAGAGATTTAGATAAGATATTCTACAGTAAAAAGGCTTACATAATACCAAGGAAGAACAGTAACATGGTTCTTGTTGGTGCAACTGAAGAGAACGTATCGTTTAAAGCTGAGAATACAGTTGGAGGAGTCTGTGTTCTAATTAAAGGTCTTCTTGAGACCTTTCCTAATATGAAGAACAGGGAGTTCACAGACAAGTGGTATGGCTTTAGACCTACAACTCCGGATGGATTGCCTATAATCGGGAAGACAGATACGGAGAATCTCTATGTAGCAACTGGACACTACAGGAATGGAATACTGCTCACACCAATAACAGTAAAACTTTTAGTAGACCTAATCCATAAAAAAGAAGAGAGCCCTTATTTGAATATATTCAATTTCTTTAGATTTAATCAAATAGAGGGGACTAGGAATAAAAGTCAGTGAGTATGTTAAAAAACATAGTCAAAGAAGAGCTGAAAGATTATGAAGAAGTAGGTAAAGGGAAGTCTGGCTGCCATACAGTATCTGTTTATGTAAAAAGGAGTGGAGACAGGATTGAGGATGTAAAGATAAAAGCCACCAACAGATGTAAAAAGTTGTTAACTATATCAGATTATGTTGCAGAGAAGATGAAACAGACTGGTAAGTTAGAGTTTGAAGAGCAAGAGCTGTTAGAGTTCTTTAAAGAGGAGAAAGAGAAAGAAAAGATGATAGATAGAATAAGCTTACTTAAAACTGCTCTTGGAAAGGGATAGTATCACTTTAGCTTCTTCTTGGCTTATAGGGACAACAGACAACCTTGGTATCTTGAGCAAAGGAGACTCTCCGAAGATATCCAAGCTCTTCAACTCTCTCAGTTTTACTGATTTTTCCAGCCTGTCTACAGGTTTAACATCTACTACGTAGTATCCATCACTGTAGAGGTAGGCCTCTGAGATAACCTCTCCTGTTCCTATTATCTGTCTCTCCTTTCCAGTGTGGTAGATAAAGATTATGTCCCCTATCTTAGTTGACCTTAAGAATCTCTGGGCAAGTGGGTTCTTTACACCATTCCATACTGTCTTTCCTTCCCGAAAAAGGTCTTCAAAGGAAAACTTTTCAGGTTCAGTTTTAAATAAAAAGTAGGCCATCTCTACTCCTTTTTGATATAATTTTAACATGAACATAGCTTTCTTAAAGTTAGAGAATATATCTAAAATCTATAAGGGAAGAGCCGTCTTAAACTCAATCTCTCTATATGTCCAAGAGGGAGAGATAGTGGGTCTACTTGGGCCCAACGGAGCTGGAAAGACTACCACATTCAAGTGTCTTCTTGGCTTTGTTAAGCCAGATGGTGGAAGAGTATTACTTAACGATGAGGATATAACGAACCTTCCAGTGTATGAGAGGTCGAAGAAAGGTATATCTTTCTTGCCCCAGGAGTCTTCTATCTTTAGGGACATGACTGTCTGGGAAAATTTGATGATGTTCTTGGAGTTCCAAGATATCTCTAAAGCTGAAATGGAGAGAATATGTGAAGAACTTTTGAAGGAGTTTGGAATAGACTACCTTAAAGACCGGAGAGCTTCTACACTATCTGGAGGAGAAAGGAGAAGACTTGAGATAGCAAGGAGTTTGATAATAAACCCTTCTTTTCTACTGCTGGATGAGCCATTTGCAGGGGTAGACCCTATTTCTGTTAAAGAGGTTAACTCCCTGATAAAGAGACTTGTCTTGAGGAATATAGGAGTTATAATAACAGACCATAATGTAAGGGAAACACTAAAGATTACAGATAGAGCCTACATCATAGCCCATGGGACTGTGATAGCCCATGGAAAACCATCTGAGATTGTTGAAAACCAGGAAGTTAGAAAGATATTCTTGGGAGAGGACTTCAGTCTCTCTTAAGAGTTCTCCTCTTCCTGTTTTATATACTCGAATATTACCTCTACTATGAGTAGTATTATGGATATGATGTTCGCTACAGCAGCTCCTATTGCTAGACCTATAGCAAGCTCAACATGAAAGTTAGAGAAGTAGAATATAGCAGCAGGGATTAGATGCAAGTCTGCAACAAAAGCTGTTGCAAGTAACTCAGCTGCAAGTATCTTCTTAACTCCAAACTTTAGGACAGTTGCTATCAGGTTTACACCTATGGCTACTACAAGTTGGTAAGGGTCATGACTGAATATAAAACCTATATTTGAAGTGAGGGCTAAGAATATGAAAAAGTCCGACCAGACTTTTCCCCAGTTTATCATGTCAAACCTCCTCTGGATTTGTTAGATACTTTTTGGCCTTTTCTATGTTCTCTGGTTTTCCTAGTAGTAGAAGGGTGTCTCCCTCTTTTATAACATAATCCCCACTAGGGGCTATATCCATCTTGCCTCCAGATTTTACTATTGCAACTACAGTTGTAAGGGTGTTCTTCCTAAGGTGTATATCCTTCAAGGCTTTTCCTACTATCCAGGATTCTGCTGAGATATGTATCTCAGTTATGTCTATATCTGTCCGTTCTCCAAAGGCTATCTTGTTTAAGAAGTTTGAAACAAGGGGGGATGGAGGATGAAGAACCATAGAGACAATCCTCTTACCTATCGTACTCTGAGGTATTATCACCTCATTAGCTCCAAGGAGTTTCATTTTCTCTGCAGAACCTTCCGTAGTTGCTGTAGCAAAGATGTAAAAGTTATCTTTGTCTGGTCTTATGAGTCTTGCAGTTACTATTACTGACAGGTCTTGGGTGTTTTCCTCATGGGCTGTAATAAGACCCCTCGCCCTCTCTATAAATGCTCCCAGTAAAACAGCTCTTTTATGAGGTTCATCTATTATGAAGTAGTTATAACCCTCCTCCGCTATCTTGCTTCTTTTAGATTCATCCTGCTCTATGAGGATGAAGGGTATCTTCCTTTTCCTAAAGTCTGCCATTATCTCTCTTGTTATCTGATTGTAAGGGGTGATTATGTAGTGATTCTGTACGTTTTCCATCAGTTTATACATCCTCCAGTATTTGTATATTTCTCCCATATTGCTCTGGGTTAAAACTTGTAAGACCTTTACTAAACCGTATAGATATCCAAGGGGGAAAGCAAACATTACGAATATAGAAGATATGAACCTATTTAGAGCCACATTTTCGCTGTATCCTTCTGTGTACCCAATAGTGGATATAGTTATCACCGTATGGAATAAACCGTTTACAGCATTCTCTGGACCATTTACTATCATAAACAGTAATGTTCCAAACATTGTTACGAATATGACCATCATGAGAGGTAGTTTTAACTGTCCTAAAATGTCGTAGAACTTCTCTTCGTATATAGCTCGGTAGTTTATCGCTTTTACATTTCCATAATGGGGTATGTTCTTCTTTTTTTTTCTCATTACCAATTCTCTAAAAGGTTTTTCAGCTTCTCATCCCGTGAGAATCCATACTTCTTCATAGTCTCTACTACATACTTTCCAAGTATATCAAACTCAAGGTTTACAACATCTCCAGTTTTTTTAAACTTTAGATTAGTGTTTTCCATGGTGTGGGGGATGATGTTAAGCTTTACTGTTGAGTTCTTAATGTAATTTACAGTCAGGCTTATCCCATCTATGGCTATCGAACCTTTCTCTATCACGTAATCAGAGTACTGGGGCGGTATCTCTACTTCCAGTTCTGTATGTTTTCCTAAAGGTGTTATGGATGTTATGTATCCCACACAGTCAACATGTCCTTGAACTATATGTCCTCCAAACCTACCTCCGGCGACCATAGCCCTCTCCAGATTTACAGCATCTCCTATTTTTAGCCTCGAGATGTTACTTCTCTTTACCGTTTCTTCTGATACTTCAAAAGAAAGCCCATCAGATACTACAGAAACTACTGTTAGGCAAATACCGTTTACGGCTATACTATCTCCTATCTGAGTATCTTCTGCTATCTTGTCAGAGGTTACATACAATGTCAAGCTACCTTTCAGCTTTATCTCGGACACTTTTCCTACTTCTTCTATCAGGCCTGTAAACATCTCTCACTCCAAGCTTTTGTAGATTACGTAGTTTTTTATCACCTTCTTCACGTAGTCCCTTGTTTCTTTGTATGGGAAAAACTCTATAAACTCAGCAGGGTCTTCTATTTTATTGTTCTCAAGAAACTTCCTTACTGCATTTTCTCCAGTATTGTAGGAGGCTATCATGTAGATTTTGTTTCCTTTCCAGAGTTTGTCTAAGTATAATAGATACTCAACGCAGAACTTTATAGCAAGCTCTGGGTTAAATAGGTGGGTTATGTTAAAGTCATGCAAGTTTAGCTTTTTTGCAAATTGGGCTGCTGTTTTTGGTATAAACTGTGTTATACCAACTGCGTTTGAGGGGGATATGGCGAATGGATCAAAGAAGCTCTCTTGTCTTATAATACTGTATACTAAATTTTCATCGATCTCTCCAACTTTTCCAAACGGTTTCACATAAGTGTATAGAGAGTTTCTGTCAAAGCATTTAACACCTACTTCCATCAAAGTGTTGTATACTTCAGCACACATTCCGTTCTTTGTAAGATAAACACCCTCTAAGTATGCCATTTTGTAATTGTACTTCTTCAGCGTGGAGAGTGTTTTTACTACATCTTCTTCTGTGTATTCTAATTTACTTTTTTGAAATTTGTAAAATCTACCTTCTTTAAAATCTTGTAGGGCTCTGTAGTGTGTCAACTGGGATGGGTTTTCTGGTTGATAGCTATTTATAAGGGAGAGGTGTTCTTGGGCTTTTGATTCGTCTCCAATTTTCGTATAAACCAGGTAAAACCAGTAGTTTGCGGTGTCTCTCTCAAATTTATCACTGTATTTTAGTAGTATCTCTAAGGCTTTAGAGTAGTTTCCAGTTCTGTACTGTGAGAGAAACTCTAACCATCTTAAAGCTGGAGAGTAAGGTGAACTGTTCGGTATTAGGGATGTATACTTCGAGATATCCTCCCCTCTGTAGAAGCTTTTTGTGGCAAAGTTCAGCACACTTTTCTCATACTCATCCGAGGTTTGGGAGAGAGCTTTTAAAAAGTTGTCTTCGTAATTTCTATCTGTTTCAGCCATCTGTCTTAAGGCTTTTAAGTAGTATTTTGACTCCGGAGGTATGCTTTCAAAGATAATTTTTTTCTCTGTAGGTGAGGTAGAGAGAAGTAGTCTTATATACAGTATAGCCTCTTGGTCTGATAGTGTAAAGAGTAAGAATGTGGCTCTTTCTCTCATCTTCTTTCTTGTGAGAGACTCTAAAATCTCTACCTTTTCTTCTTCTTTGAAAATATCAATGTTCTCTAGGAACACTTTGTAACCGTAGTAACTCTCCGGATAATTAAGTACCAACTTCTTTAAGTTATCTCTGTTCTCTTTATAACCTTCAAGTAGGTGTTTGAGATACAGGAAAAAAGGTATATCTTCCTTTCCGAGGGCCTTTTCATCAACAAACTGTATAAACTTCTTTCCTTCTTCAATACTCCCGGAGAAGTAGAGATGAGATGCGGACTTTAAAGCTAAGTAGCTGGAGATAGCAAATCTTCTGTTTTTTTCTATAGTTTGAATAGTTTTCTTTGAGTCAAAACTATCAACAAAGTCTGACCTAAATAAGGCCAAGGCATCCTGATAAGTATTTCCAAAAGACAGTTTGTAAAATATTAGTATTACTAAAACGAGCCTCAACCTATAAGCTCCTCCAACTTCTTTATCTGAGGTGGCATATCCTCTACATGAAAATCTAAAGTTTCTCCTGTCCTTGGATGCTTAAAAGATAACCTATAAGCAACCAGGGATTGATATTTTAACCTATATGCAACCTCTTTTAAAGATCTATCAACGTTAGACAGTTTAAACCCATAGACATAGTCGTTAAACAGGGGATATCCTAACGTGGAGAAGTGAACTCTTATCTGATGTGTTCTACCTGTGTGTAGTTTTATGTCAACTAATGTTATGTTTAGCTGTTGACTTCTTTTTTCCACCCAGAACTCCGTTAGAGCATCCCGGAGATTATTGGAAACTGTCCCTATCTTCTGTCTATCGAAAGATGAGCGACCTATGGGTATGTCTATCAGTCCGTAATCCTTCTTTACTATCCCAACTACCACAGCCTTGTATCTTTTATCCACTAACCTTTCTGCAAACATCTTCTGTAGTTCTTTATGAGCAAATTCAGTCTTTGCAACTACGATTATACCTTCTGTGTCTTTGTCTAACCTGTGGACTATACCTGCCCTCTCTATTCCTTGGTAGAGAGAGACATTCTTAAAGTGGTGCAAAAGGGCGTTTACTAAAGTTCCGGATGTGTGTCCTACAGATGGATGGACTACCATACCAGCCGGTTTGTGAACTACAGCTAGATCTTCATCCTCGTAGTAAACCTTTATAGGTATACTCTCGGGAGTAACTTTCATTGGCTCCGGAGGAGGGATGTTTACAGTTACAGTCTGTCCTACATTTATCTTGTAAGAAGCTTTTAAGATAGGAATACCATCTACAAGGACATTTCCAGATTTAAGAAGACTCTGGTAATAACTCCGAGAGTATTCCGGGTATACCAAGGCCAAAAACTGGTCTAACCTCTTCTCTCTGAACTCCTCTTTTACATCGAAATTTAGAACTTCAAAATTTTCCATCATTTACTATTTTAACTGTCCTATCATATATTTTCATATATTTTGTTTTCCTTATGGAATATTATATGATAATAGCAGGTTATATAGCTGTAACTTTATATACTACATGGTTTATATGTGGACTTATTCTAAGTGATGTCAGATTTATATCTACATAGAAAGGAATGATCCAATAAAATTCTCTATCTAATATAAAAATATTTATTTATCACTAGCTTTGTTTACAAAAATAGTTTTTGTTAAAAAAGTTTAATAGTGTATCTATTTTGATTTTTATTAAAATCAAACACTATTTTATTTTTAAATCTCTTTAACTAAGAGATCTAAATGGAAAGTAACCTTTTCTTTTAAAAGAGAAAATAAAACACTGTTATATTTTTGCCATAGATTTGACAGTTAAATCATTTTTGCTAAAATGCTGTTTTATTTTTTCAAATAAAACTGTGTTTTATAAGGAGGTAAGAGATGGAGAAGTCAGACTTACTACTGAAGGTAGAGGAGAAGTTTTTTCCTCCATAGTGGAGCAAGCATGGGTTAAAGATTATGAGACTCTCTATAAGCAGTCTATACAAAACAGGGAGGAGTTTTACGCCCAGATAGCTCAGGAGCTTGTATGGTTTGAAAAGTTTGAAAAAGTTTTAGAGTGGAACTATCCTTATGCTAAGTGGTTCATAGGTAGTAAAACTAACATAAGCTACAACTGTATAGACAGACACGTGAATCATGGAAAGAGAAATAAAGTTGCCTTTATATCTGTAGATGAAGAGGGAAACGAGAAGAAGATTACATACGGAGAGCTACTTGACTTAGTGAGTAGACTTACAAATGGTTTGAAATCTCTGGGTATAAAGAAAGGAGATAGAGTTTCCATCTATATGCCTAACACTGTAGAGGCTGCTGTTGCTATACTTGCTTGTGCAAGGATAGGTGCTATTCATAGTGTAGTTTTTGCAGGTTTTAGTGAGGGGGCTTTGAAGATAAGGATAGATGACGCTAAGGCTAAAGCTGTTATAACAGCTACTTACACAAAGAGGAGAGGGAAGAAGAAGATCCCTCTATTTCCTACACTAAAGGAAGCTGTTAGAGATCTGGATTTTGTTGAGAAGATAGTTTTATAGGACAGAGATAGCGAGCTGTCTGATGAATATGAAGAGCATAACGTCGTAGACTTCTATAAACTGATCGCTAATTCTCCAAGGGAATGTCCTCCGGAGGTTCAGGACGCGGAAGACCCATTGTTTATCCTGTACACATCCGGAACAACAGGAAAACCTAAAGGTGTTCTACACACCACAGGTGGTTATATGGTAAACACGTACACGACCTCGAAGTATGTGTTTGATCTGAAGGAAAACGATATATACTGGTGTACTGCCGATGTGGGTTGGATTACAGGACATAGTTACATAGTTTACGGACCTCTACTGAATGGAGTTACATCCGTTATGATGGAGGGTGTTCCTGTTTACCCTCATCCGGACATCTGGTGGGAATACGTCCAGAAGTATGGAGTAAACGTCTTCTATACAGCACCTACAGCCATTAGGATGTTGATGAGGTTCGGGGAAGAGGTCCCTGCGAAGTACGACCTTTCTTCTCTGAAAGTCCTTGGTTCTGTTGGAGAACCTATAAATCCCGAAGCATGGCTCTGGTACTACAAGATATAGGAAGGGAAAAAGCTGTTATAGTGGATACCTGGTGGCAAACAGAGACAGGTGCTCACATGATAACTACTCTTCCATCATACACTGCTAAACCTGGAAAAGCAGGAAAACCAATGTTCGGAATCGAAGTTGCGATGGTGGACAAACAGGGGAATCCTATGCCATCAAATCAAGTAGGACATCTGGTTATAAAGAATCCATGGCCTTCAATGCTTAGAACTTGCTGGGGAGAGCCAGAAAGGTATGAGAAGTACTGGAATGAAATTGCTGGCTTCTACTCAGCAAGAGACTTGGCTGCGATAGACGAAGAGGGATACATTATGGTAGTTGGTAGGGCGGATGACGTCCTCTCTGTGGCTGGACATAGGATAGGAACTGCTGAAGTAGAGTCTGCTATACCATGCAGTGGCAGAAGCGGCAGTGATCGGAAAACCAAACGACATAAAGGGAGAGTCTATAAAAGCCTTTGTAATTTTAAAAGAAGGGTACAAACCCTCTGATGAACTAAAAGAGAGAATAAAAGACACAGTTAGGGAAGTCCTTGGCCCTATAGCAGTTCCTGACGAGATAGAGTTTGTCGACAAACTACCAAAAACTAGAAGTGGAAAGATAATGATGAGGCTCTTAAAGGCAAGAGAACTTGGACTTGAGATAGGAGACACATCTACCTTAGAAGAATAAGAAGACTGATGAAACCCCCCCCTCTACATAAAGGGAGGTTTTTTTCTGCTTGATGTGCCAAATTATAACGCTGTTATAAACATTAGAATATAACAAATTTTTAATAACTACTAAAAGCTGGAGGTTAGAAGATGAAAAAGTTCTTAGCAACGTCAGCTTTCATGGCAGTAAGCTTTAACTCAGTCATGGCTGCCTCAGACTTGGAGTCTGCCTTTAAAGAGTCAAAAGTGATGGGTCAGTTCAGAGCATTTTACATTAATAGAGACTATAACCAGGCTCACTCAAAGAGCGATAGGTCTGCTTTTGCTATCGGGGGTAAATTTGGGTTTGAGACTGCTGCTGTGAATGGTCTAAAGTTTGGTATAATGGCTTACTCTACAAATGCTATCAACCCAAACAGATATAACGATGATGGAACTCCAAACACACACATGGATCCAACTCTGTTTGGAAAGGATAGAAAAAGGGTAACTTACATAGGTCAGCTCTACCTAAACTACTCTTACAAGAACACTAATATTAAAGTAGGAAGACAGGAGATAAACACACCTATGGTAGGTATGGACGATGCCAGAATGCTCCCCAACCTCTTTGAGGGTGCTATACTAACTAACAAAGATTTAAACAAAACTACTCTCATAGTAGGCCATCTGTGGTCTATGGCTTATGGAACTTTTGCGAACTCTTACGGTGCCTGCACAAAACTTGCCCTACAGGCAGGTTATGGATGTGGAGGATACACAACAGCCCAGTCAGTGGCAAAGTATGACACCGGAAATTTTATGAATATGGGTAAACAGGCAACCGGAGAAAATACACCGGGAGTTACGGTTTTAGCTGTTATGTACGATGGTATACCTAACTTAAAGCTTCAGGCTTGGGACTACGTAGCCTGGGATATAGCAAACATACTATATCTACAGGGTGATTACACTACAAAGTTAGGAGAGGTAAAGACAACTTTGTCCGCTCAGTATATAAATGAGACTAACATCGGAGATAATGTTAAAAAGCGTCTTGGTAAGGATGTTGGTGCTAACCTCTTTGGTTTAAGGTTGAGTGTTAGTCCTGTTGGGAGTGTGAACATATACGCTGCTTACTCTATCACTGATAGCGATAAGGACAAGGCTCTTAATGGAGGTCTTATAACTCCATGGGGTGGAACTCCTGGATTCGTCCAAGGGACAGTTACAAGGCTTGGTTATGTTGCAGATACATCCGCTTACAAGATAGGGTTCAACGTTGAGCCTCTGAAGGGCCTAAATCTACATATAGCATACTCTTATTTTGATGTTGGCTCTAAAGCGGACTACGCGGCAAAAACAAAAGATGCAAAAGAGTACAACTGGGACTTAACCTGGAAGTGTAGAGTTGTTAAGAATTTGGAGTTAAGGGCTAGGGGTATATACGCGAGAGACTTTATTCCAGGTCAGAACTTTGACGAGTATAGACTTATAGCAAACTACAACTTCTAAATAACGTAGGAGGTGATAGATATGGACAAGAAGATGATTGAGAAAATCAAGTCAGACCCAGACTTCCAAAAACTGGTTTCTGAGAGGAGTAGGGTTATGGTTGTACTAACCCTGATAGAGTTGTTTGTCTACTTTGGATTTATTTTGATGGTTGCTTTTAACAAAGAGTTTTTGGCTTCTAAGTTAGGGGAAGGTGTTGTGACGGTAGGTATTCCTATAGGAATAGGTGTTATAGTGATATCTTTTCTACTTACAGGTATATACGTTTACATTGCCAATAAAGACTACGACGAGCTTTCTGAAAAAATAAAGAATAAGTACATTAAGGAGGTGTAAGATGATCTCAAGGTTCAGTTTGATAATGTGGCTTGTCTCTGCTGGTGTTATAGGGCTTGCTTTTGCTGCAGAAGGAAAAACTGTAAACTTTGTAGCTATAGCCATGTTCTTTCTCTTTGTGATAGCTACCCTTGGAATAACCTACTGGGCAGCGAAAAAGACAAGGACAGCTAAAGACTTTTATACAGCAGGAGGTGGTATAACTGGATTTCAAAACGGTCTTGCCTTGGCTGGAGACTTCATGTCTGCTGCTTCTTTCTTAGGAATTGCTGGTCTTGTGTATACTTCTGGATACGACGGACTTCTTTACTCTATAGGTTTCTTAGTTGGCTGGCCTATAGTTATGTTCCTTCTATCTGAGCCACTAAGAAATCTTGGTAAGTATACGTTTGCAGATGTGACATCTTTTAGGTTGGAACAAACAAGGATAAGGCTCCTTGCTGCTATCGGTTCTCTCTCTGTGATTACTTTCTACCTTATAGCTCAGATGGTTGGTGCGGGAAAACTAATACAGCTTCTATTCGGCATTCCTTATCTCTACTCTGTAATCATAGTAGGAGCTCTTATGATAACTTATGTTGCTTTTGGTGGGATGCTTGCTACTACTTGGATACAGATAATAAAGGCTATTCTGCTTCTAGGTGGTGCTACATTTATGGCTATAATGGTTCTTATCCACTTTGGTTTTAGTTTTGGCGACCTTTTCCAGACTGCAGTCCAAAACCATTCAAAGGGTGAATCCATAATGGCTCCGGGAGGCTTAGTCTCCGACCCACTTAATGCTATCTCACTTGGACTTGCTCTTATGTTCGGAACAGCAGGATTGCCCCACATACTTATGAGGTTCTTTACAGTTCCTAACGCAAAGGAGGCAAGAAAATCTGTCTTCTTCGCCACAGGATTTATAGGATACTTCTATATACTAACTTTCATCATAGGTTTTGGTGCTATAGCCTTATTTGTCCAACATCCGGAGTTCTTCGTAAATGCAAAACAGATAATAGTGGACAACGTTCCAAAGATAGTTGATGCTGCCGATGAGTCAAAGAACTTGATAGGTGATAAGAAGGCTCTTCAAGGTGGAGAGAACATGGCAGCAGTCCTACTTGCCAACGCTGTTGGTGGTCCTGCGTTTATGGGGTTTATCTCAGCTGTTGCCTTTGCAACTATACTAGCTGTTGTTGCAGGGCTTACCCTGGCAGGAGCCTCTACTCTATCTCACGACTTGTATGCCAACGTGATAGCTAAAACAAAAGATGAGCAGAAGGAGATACAGGTATCTAAAATTGCTACCTTTGTGATAGGAATCCTTGCTATAATCCTTGGCATAGTCTTTGAGAAGCAGAATGTTGCATTCATGGTTGGGCTTGCCTTCGCTATCGCTGCATCTGTAAACTTCCCAATACTCCTTTTGTCTATCTACTGGAGAAATCTGACTACAACAGGAGCATTCTGGGGTGCTCTTGCTGGTCTTATAGTGGCCTTAGTTTTAATAGTCATATCTCCAACTGTCTGGGTAGATGTGTTTAAGAATCCAGAGCCTATAATAAAGCTCAAAAACCCTGCTATTTTCTCCATGGCAACTACGTTCATCCTTACCATACTTATATCTAAAATTGACAACTCTAAAAGAGCTCAAGAGGATAGAGAAGGATTTGAGACCCAGTATTTCAGATCTCAGACTGGTATAGGTGCTGAAGGAGCTGTTAAACATTAAACCAGGAAAAGGGGTATATCCCCTTTTTTTACTATAGGTGAGAGGCTATGAGTATAGCTGATATAACTCTGTTTTTAAAGAGCATCTACCCTTTTGAGTTATTGAGTGAGCATCAGATCAATCAGATAGTAGAAAACATAGAAGTGGTATATCATAGAGAAAATCAGAAGGTAGAAGATACTGATACCTATCTCTACGTAGTGCTCAAGGGGGTGGTGATAGAGAAAGATCCAGAGGGTAGAGATGTAAACTACCTAGGAGAAAAGGATATTTTTGATTACAGAAAGATAATGAACTCTTCTCAAAACGAGTTCTTCACTGCTGATGAGACAGTTTTTTACAGGGTCCCTCTAGCCATTGTTAGGAGTATAAAGGAAGAGAATCAAGAGTTCAGCAGGTATATAGAAAAAAGTACAAGAGAAAAACTCTCATCTTTGGCTTCTGAGAGTCCCTATCTTTTTGCCCGGATTAAGGATATTCCTCTTCAGAAACCTTTGATAGTCTCTGGAGAGATTTCTATCTGGATAGCTGTCAAAAGGATGACAGAAGAGATGGCCAAGAGTATAGTTGTTAGGTTTGAAGATGGCTACGGAATAGTTACAGATACAGACCTAAGAAAAAAAGTTATCCTAGCTAGGAAAAGCGTTGATGACCCTATAGGTGAGATTGCAAACAGGAATATTGTTTCTGTGAAGAATTCTGACTTTCTATTTGACGGGATAATAACGATGATGAAGTATGGTATAAAAAGGGTTATCGTAAAGGACGATGAGGACAATTTAGTAGGCATACTGAACGAACTAGACATACTTACTCAGCATTCTAATCAGCCACAGTTTCTGGCTCTCCGAGTGGAGAAGTCTAAGAGCTTAGAAGATATAAAACTGATTTCCGAGTCTATGGTAAACACTGTAAGAATTCTCCATAGAGAAGGAATAAGAACCAGGCATATAATGAAGTTCGTTTCTGAGATAAACCAGAAGATCTTTAGAAAACTTTTTGAGATACTTGCTCCGGAGGATATAAGGGAAAATACATGTTTAATTATAATGGGAAGTGAAGGAAGAGAAGAACAGATACTAAAGACAGACCAGGATAACGGCTTACTCCTTAAAGATGGATTCAATAGCCCTCTTCTAGAGGATTTTAGTAGAGAGTTTAAAGAAGCTCTAAAAAAACTCGGTTACCCAGAATGTAAGGGAGATGTTATGATAACAAACCCTTACTGGAGGAAATCTCTCTCAGACTATAAGCGTTCTATTTTTGATTATGTTAACCATATAAATCCAGACAATATGCTAAAGTTGGCTATCCTTGTAGATTTAAAGTCGGTTGCTGGAGAGTCTGAGTTAGCTCAGGAGTTAAAGGAGTTCATATTTGAACAGATTTCAGATAACAGAACTTTTCTCTCTTGGTTTGCTTTGCCTACTATCCAGTTCAAGACACCCCTTAACATCTTTGGAGGGTTTGAGGCAGTAAAAGGGGAGATAGACCTGAAAAAAGGAGGTATTTTCCCTATTATCCATGGGGTAAGAGCCCTTTCTGTAGAGTATAAATTAAGAGAAACTAACACATTCAGTAGGATAAAAGAGTTATCTAAACTCCAGATTTTCAGACAGGAATTTGCAGGAGAGTTGATAGAGTCGCTTGAGTTTATGCTAACATTACGGCTTAGAGAGAGTTTGAGAAAGATAGAGGCAAAGAAGATACCCGATGACCATGTGGGCATAAATAAGCTTTCAAATCTTGAAAAAGACCTACTTAAAGAATCTTTTAGGGTAGTAAACAGGTTTAAAGACTTTATAGTAAACCACTACAAGCTAAACTACATAACCTAATGGGTGTAATAAGAAATTTAAAGCTTTGGTATATGAAAAGAAGATTAAAAGATGAAAGCTTTTCCTTTCTCTTCGACGAGACCCCGGAAGATGAGTTTGTAGCTTTTGACACAGAGACAACAGGTTTAGACTCTAAAAAAGACCATATACTTTCCATAGGTGCAGTAAGAATAGTCGGTAATAAGATAATGTTAAAAGATAGATTAAGTGCAGTAGTTAAACCATCCTTCCATATAAATGAAGAGACTATAAGAATACATCATTTAAGAAGAAAAGATCTAGAAAGTGGAATGCCTATAGAAGAAGCTATACATAAATTCCTAGAGTTTTTAGGAAGTAGACCAGTAGTGGGATACTACTTAGAGTTTGATGTAGCTATGGTAAATAAATATACAAAGGATTTAATAGGCATACCTCTACCGAACAAGAAGATAGAAGTCTCCGGAATGTACTACGATTACAAAGTTGGGAAAATACCACAAAGGTTTGTAGATTTGAGGTTTGACAGTATAGTAAAAGAGCTAAACATCCCCTCCTTCGGCAAGCACGACGCCTTAAATGATGCAATTACTACAGCTTTAATTTTCATAAAGCTAAAGAATTTGTAGATAGGAATCTCTACTCTATCTGTCCTTGTTTCTTGGATTTTTAAACAGCCTAAGGATAGAGATTTGACATTTACACTCTGTTTATTTGAATTTTCTGGGAAAGTTATATAATATTTAAAATGTAAATTAAAAATTAAAGTGTCTGAGGAGAAAGTATGAAGTTAAAAAGTTTATTGGCTAGTTTGTTAATCTGCGGTGTATCTGCTTCTTTTGCTACGGAAAGTTGTTTGGGTGGCAACACTAAAGTTAGCAGTTCTCAAGTGGAGAAGATTCTTGCCCCTGTTATAGGCAATGCAAAAGTAGTTAATGTCTCTGACTCACCTATCTCCGGAGTGTACGAGGTGATAGTTGATTTCGGTGGAAAAAAGGTCCCTGTATATGTGGACTGTAACCTTAAGTATCTCATAAGCGGAGAGATTATAGACCTAAACAAAAAAGTTAGTCTGACGAGGGAAAAAGTTCAGGCACTCCAAAGTCAGGCAAACAGTGAGAAGGAGGCTAAACTTGCTAAGTTGATAGGGAAAGATAAAGCAGAGATGTTAAAAAAAGAGGGTCTAATAGAGTATATTAACTTTGTAAATGTATCTAATCTACCTCAGTCTAACATCACCTATGGTAGTGGTAAAACAAAGGTGTATGTAGTTACAGACCCTCAGTGTCCATTCTGTGCAAAACTACACAAAGAGATAGAAAAAGTCATCTCTGAAAGGAAAGATGTTGTCTTTGAGATGCTTCTTTATCCACTGCCTTTCCACAAGGAGGCTCAAGGGATATCAGAGAATATAGCTTGCCAAAAGGAAAACAATCAGAAACAACAGCTACTAAACAAGTCTTTTGATGCTATCACGAAAGGAGACCAGAACCTCCTTAAATCCCTTGAGAAGAGCTGTGAAACAGCTAAATCCATTATAAGTAATAATATAAACTTTGCCAAATCTGCTGGCATAAACGGAACACCAACAATGATTTTCCCTAAAGGTGTGATGGTATCTGGAGCTATTCCAGCTGAAACCTTAAATAAACTGATAGATACTTTGAGATAGAGCTGTGTGTGGGGTGGCTACTCCACCCTCTATAGAATAAACACGTTATCTTTTTCTTCCAATGTAAAGTTATCTGCAGGGTTTAGTATAACTTCTCTGTTCCTCTCTAACCCTACCGGAAGCAGATTCCTTTCCCTTGCAACTTTAAGTAGCTCTCCAAATGTCTTTATCTCTCCAAATTCCCTCAATTTAACTTTTTTTATTCCAATTTCATTGTCTATTATAGTCTCTATAAACTGTGTTGCTCCAGGGTTTAATATACTTGAGAACATTATCTTACCTATAAGTTGACCGTGTACTAGTATATCCTTTGCCCTTATTCGGTTTTTAAAGACCTCTACGTCCTCATCTACTAATACTTCTATGTAGAGTCTTGCATTTGGGTTTAAACTCTTTATAAGCATACCAGCTAACACTGTCCGAGCATCTATATTTCTATCGTTAAGGTTTTCAACTTTTTCTCCTACTATAACGATGTCAGAGGCTTTGTCTATAGCAATATCCATAAGGTTCTTCTCCATAATAAAGTCACCTTTTTTATAGATGATGAAGTTAGATAGTTCTATGCCTAAATCTTTATTGTCTATATTCGTAAGCAAAACTACTCCTCTCTCTCTGTCTATCTTGGCTTTCATTATATTCTCGAGTATCTCCTCAGCAGTTTCATTATAACCGCATATCACTATATGGTTCTCTAAGTCTCTTATCATAATATTACCCTCCTTTAACTCGATTAATCTATTTACAAAGGACGCAGAAAATGTTGCTGTCAAGGCTGAGATTAAAATAACTGTTGTAATAGACAAAAGAGAGGCAAAAAACTTCCCAACAGGAGTTGTTGGAGTTATATCTCCATATCCTACGGTCATTGCTGTAATTACACCCCAGTAAACTGCACTCCACAGGCTATTGAAATTCTGGTTGTTAGCATTATGCTCATATACGTAAACTATAGCTGAAGAAAGAAAGATAATGAAAGAAATAAAGATTATTATAACTACATATATATAGCTGTTTTCTTTAAAGGCTGCAAAGATACCATTTAAGTGAGATAGATATCTGTATAGTTTAAAAATCCGCACCAGCATTAGTATCCGGAAAGCCCTTAAAGGTCTAAAAAGAGGAATTATACTGATAAGATCTATTAAAGAAGTTGGCTTTAACATCCATCTTATCTTCGTTAGTATTGGTCTTTTTATGGCTCCTATAAAACTCTTCTTCTCTAACTCTTCCTTATACTCCTTTAAAAAATCTGAAGACACCCAAAATCTTAAGAGATACTCTATCCCAAAAAAGATAATTGTGAACTCTTCATACCATACGAGAAAACTGTGTAAGTCTGAAGGTATTCTTTCTGCAGCTGGAGTAAGTAAAAAGATAACCGTAATAGAGGAAGTAATAACTAAAAATAGCCCTATAACGTTGTATATAACATTCAGATAGTACCTTTCATTCTCTAGTATATTGTATACAAACAGTTTTACGAGCTTGTATCTTGAGTATAAGACGTTCCTCTTTTTTAGATTCATAAAAAAATGATATCATAAAAATATGATAGAGATATGAAGGCTCCCTGTAAGGGAGCTTTGTGATCGTTTAGAAAGAAGGTTGTCCTAAATTAACTGCTACTACCTCTTTTACTTCCGGAATAGCCTGTTTTAATCTTGCCTCTACGCCGCCTTTTAGAGTCCATAAGGACATGGAACATCCGGAGCATGAACCCACCAGTCTAACATAAACAGTTCCATCATCAGATATATCTACAAGCTCAACGTCTCCACCGTCAAACCTCAAGTAGGGTCTAACCTGCTCTAAAACTTCCTCTACCTTTTCTCTCTCTATCATTATTTAAGACCTCCTGCTTGATTTATGATAAGATTATATACTACCAACAAAGATTTTTTATGATTTTTATGGTAAAGGATAGATGAAGGAAGGGATATTCATCACATTTGAGGGAATAGAGGCAAGTGGAAAGACAACGCAAGCTAAGATGTTGTATAGCTATCTAAAAGAGAAAGGATACAGGACTGTTCTAACCAGAGAACCTGGAGGAACAGAACTTGGGAAGAGAATAAGAGATATACTCCTTTCCCACTGTGAAGAAAATTTTCCCCAGATTGCCGAGCTCTTTCTCTATGAAGCAGATAGAAACATCCACGTTCATAACGTTATAAAACTAGGTCTTCAAAAAGGTAAAGTAGTAGTATCAGACAGGTTTTATCACTCTACTTTAGCCTACCAACACTATGCTAGAGGGATAGACTTTCGTCTTGTCAATTATCTGAATGAAGTTGCATCGGAAGGATTAAAGCCAGATATAACATTTCTATTGGACCTAGATGTTGATCTAGCTTTTAGCAGGTTAAAAAAACTTGATAGAATCGAAAGTGAAGGGATAGAATTTCATAAGAAGGTTAGGGAAGGATTCTTACAGATAGCTGAGTTAGAGCCGGATAGAGTTGTGGTTATAAGAGCTGATGGTAGCCCAGAAGAGATATTCAGTGAAGTCTTACAGACCCTCAAGAGTAAAAAGATTATTGCATGAAGTTGATAGGACACGAAAGGGAGAAAGTTCTAGTAAGAAGACTGTTAGAGAAGGGTTATGACTCCCTTTCCCTACTTTTTGAAGGTGTGAACTGTATAGGTAAAAAGATGTTAGCTCTCTATGCAGCAAGAGCTTACCTCTGTGATAAGAGAGAGGGCTTTGGCTGTGGTGAGTGTAAAGACTGTAGGCTGATAGACAACACAATAATGAATGTTTACGAGAAAAGTAACCTTACGCCTCACCACGACCTTATGTTGATCCAATCAGACAACTCAGAGATAAAGATAGACCAAATAAGAGAGATAGGAGAGTTTTTAAAACTGAAGGGTGATAAAGGAAAGGTGGTGATAGTAGAGAAAGCTGAGAATATGAACACAGAGAGTAGTAATGCCTTTTTGAAAACTTTGGAAGAGCCTCCAGAAGGAACTCTAATAATCCTTACCACTTCTAACCAGGCAAAATTAATACCAACCATCCTCTCGAGACTAAAGAAAGTAAAATTTAGGAAATTAGGTCAAGAAGAAGTTGAGAGTATACTCCTATTGAAAGGGATACAGGAGAAGAAAGCTAAGATGCTGTCAGAGATGGCAGATGGTAGTATGTGTCTACCTGTTTATTTTTTAGAAAACGAGGTTATATACAACTACAGTAAAGACCTTTATAGGTTGATACTAAACCCTGAGCACAGAGAAGGGCTACTCTCGTTATCATCAAACTTGGAGAATCTACAGCCACAACAGATTATAAAAGTATTTGATATAATTTATACTTTGCTCGGAAAGGATGTAGCCTCTGGGAAAGTAAGGACTGAGTTATTTGAGAAGTTTATTAGAGAGTATGAAATTTTGATTAAGGCCATCTCAAATGGGGTTAAGAAAAAATTAGTGATAGAAGGTTTTTTTCTTAGATTAATTCAGTGAGGTGAAAAATGGGTATTTTAGATACAGATGTAGGACAGGATATTAAAGTTGTAAAGATAAGGTTTCCGGATACAAATAAATTTTCTCAGCTTAAAGCTCCTACTTTCATAAAGAAAGATGACTTTATATTGATTGAATCTGAAAAAGGGCAGGAGCTTGTAAAGGTTGTGGAGAGTAATGAAGATTTTGAGGAGATGGAAGGTCTTGTTTTCCTTAGAAAGGCAAACAGGGATGACTTTAAAACCTTTGATAAGCACCTCAAAGAGGCCGAGAAATATTTAATTCTCTGTAAAGAAGAAATAAAGACTCTTGGGTTGAAGATGAACCTTCTAAAGGTCTACATACCATTAAACAGGTCGAAAGTGATCTTCTACTATACAGCAGAGAGTAGAGTAGACTTTAGAGAACTTGTTAAGATCCTTGCAAAGAAGATAAGGATGAGAATAGAGATGAGACAGATAGGTGTTAGGGATGGTGTCCAGATGATAGGAGCTGTAGGGGTGTGTGGTCAGCAGTGTTGTTGTGCTACATTTTTGGATAAGTTTGATACGGTTGGTGTAGAGATGATTCAGAGACAGAACTTACCTCCTACACCTGCAAAGTTTACCGGAATATGCGGTAGGTTGATGTGCTGTCTTTCTTACGAGAGTGAAACTTACAGTATGAGGGACTTCCTTCCGGAGATAGACTCAACAGTCGAGATAGACTCAGTCGTTTATACTGTTAAAGGATACGACTTTATAAGAGAGTGTGTAGAGTTCTCATCCTCAGAGGGAGATCATGTTAGCTTTACATTTGATGAACTTGAAGGAAAAGGGATAGTTAGAAAGTCAGGATGTGGGAGTTGTAGTGGGTGCGGTTGTGGAAAGTAGGGATATAATCCAGATAGGGAAGAAGGTCTTAGAAGAAGAGATAAATGCTCTTTCCAATCTGAAGAACAACCTCTGTGAAAGTTTCTCTAAGGCGGTGGAGATCGTACTGAACTCCAGGGGTAAAGTAATTCTGACTGGGATAGGGAAATCCGGAATAATTGCTCAAAAGATAGCTTCAACTTTATCATCTACGGGAACACCCTCCATATTCCTACACCCTGCAGAAGCGATCCACGGAGATCTGGGAGTGGTTGAAAAGGAGGATGTAGTGATAGCTATATCTAATAGTGGAGAAACTCCAGAGCTGATAGCTATAGTCCCTATTCTAAAAAGATGGGGAAATAAGATCATACTTATTACTAACAAAGAGAATTCTACATTATCAAGGTATGGGGATGTTGTGGTAAATATACATGTCGAGAGAGAGGCATGTCCACTGAATTTGGCTCCTACCTCTTCATCAACTAACACTCTTGCTCTCGGAGATGCTATAGCAATAGCCCTTCTGACTTTGAAGGAGTTTAAAGAAGAGGATTTTGCAAGATTTCATCCTGGAGGTTCTCTGGGTAAAAGGTTAATGAGGGTGTCTCAGATAATGAAGACAGAGCTACCAGTAGTAAATCCAGAAATTCCCCTAAAAGAGGCGATCATAGAGATATCTGAAAAAAGATACGGAGCTACTTTGGTTATACAGGATAGTAAAATGTTAGGGATAATAACAGATGGGGATATAAGGAGAGCTGTGAAGAAGGGTTTTAGCTTAGATAGAAGTTTAGCGAGGGATGTTATGACTGTAAATCCGAAGTATACTACTCCAGACTCCTACGTATTACAAGCACTTGAGCTAATGGAGAGATATAACATCACAGTTCTACCTGTGGTGGAGAAAGATGTACCTGTCGGAATAGTGCACATTCACGATATACTAAAGAGTGGTGTAGTTTAGTCTGTTTATCATAAGTGTTCCGCAGCCGCCTATTTTTCTTGTCCTGTATCTATTTGAAAGAGTTGTTTTTATATCACACTCTCTGAGTTTTAGGAAAATAGCTTCATACTCTTTATCTGGAGTTGTTTTGTAAGGTATTCCTTCTACTTCGTTATACTTAAGCAGGGATACAGACAGACTAAGCCTCTTTGATATTCTTATGAGCTCTTCTATCTCTTTCTCTGAATCGTTTATATCCTTTATCAACAGATATCCTAAACTGTAGAGTTTCTTTTTTCTTGATGATAAGTTTTTTATGTGTTCTTCTAAAATCTCTAAAAGCTCCTCTACTTTCTGACTGTTTGGTATTATTGACTTCCTTTTTTCATCGTACACACTGTGTATAGATAAAGTTACTCCATTGTGGTTTATGTCTAGTAGCTGTCTGAAGTATAGAATAGGAAATCCTGTAGTGTAGAAAGACACTTTTAAACCTAGAGACTTGAAGTATTCAAAGGATGTTTTTACATTCTGCCAGTTAAGTAGAGGTTCTCCTATGCCGGCAAATGTTATATTCTTTACCTCATAACCACTCTCTACCACTAATCTGTACTGGTCTACTATCTCCTGAAATGAGAGGTTCCGGATAAATCCATTCATTCCAGATGCACAGAAGGTACACCTTATGGAACATCCAACCTGAGAGGAAACACAGAGGGTGTTTCCTCTGTAGTGAACCGCCTCTACTGTATAACCGTCCTCTGTCTTTATCTCTAAAAGGTTGTTAAGTTCATCTTGTATGACTTTTATCACTTCCATAAATTATCACCCGGTATATAGTTTAATTATTATACCAATATAGGAGGATAGCTATGAACATCAAGGAGATAAAAGAGCTTTCCATAAAGTTCTCTCTCCAACAGATAGAAAAGTGCATAGACGAAGCTCTTAAAAACGGTAGACCCCTTACAGAAGGCTGTAACCCATCCGGAGATATTATAGAGATCCTAAATACTCTTGCGAAAGCTCAAACTGTGAGAGAACTGATGGAACAAGGTATGAGCCAAGTAGAAGCTATCAGAGAGATTGCGAAAAAGATAAGAGAGTTCCAGAGCGTAACTTAAACTATTTAAAACCTAAATATACCTATTTAAAAATCAAAACACAGTATAGAATAGACCTCCATATAATATAAGCAAAAGTCCCGGAGGTCTTGTATGAAGTTATTGTTGGGAGTTGTATTCTCTGGATTCATAGCTCTTATCTCAATATACATATCCTCTTTAGAGATTGTAAAGTCTACTGTAAACTTTAGTCCATTGATAGTAGCAATAATCATAGGATTGATTGTAGGGAATGTTCTAAAAATTCCGGAGATCCTAAAACCAGGTATAAACTTTTCCCTGAAAAAAATACTAAGGTTTGCTATCATCTTACTTGGATTTAGACTTACATTCCAAAATATATTAGAGGTGGGTATAGAGGGGCTATTAGTAGATGCTGTAGTCCTTGTGTCTTCCTTTATCTTTGGTGTCTGGATTTCCCAGAGATTTTTTAATTTGAGTCCTCAGATGAGTTATCTTATAGCTTCAGGTAGTTCAATCTGCGGAGCTTCAGCTGTCCTGGCAACTGTTCCGGTTGTAAAGGCTCAGATGCATCAGGCAGCTATGGCTGTTGCTACGGTAACAGTGTTTGGCACTATTGCCATGTTTCTTTATCCTTTTCTTTACAAATTAGGTCTTTTTTTCGGTTTGGACGAAATAGGTTATGGGATATTCGTTGGGGGAACTATTCACGAAGTGGCACAGGTAGTAGCTGCTGGGTTTTCTATATCTGAACTAGCTGGAAATACTGCAACCATAACGAAACTTACAAGAGTGATGATGTTAGCCCCTCTTCTCATAGTTTTGAGTATCTATCTTGCAAAGAAACAATCTACCCACGGTATAAACCTTTGGGAGATACCCATTCCATGGTTTGTTTTTGGCTTCGTGGGAATCGTAGGAGTGAACTCATTAAGTATAATTCCAGCTGATATAGTATCTAAGATAAACATCTTTGACACTTTCCTACTTACAGTCTCTATGGGAGCCCTCGGTTTAGAGACAAATATAGAGAAGATGAAAAAGGCCGGGATGAAACCGATCTATGCAGCCTTTGTTATATTTGTATACCTAGTAGTATGCGGACTACTCTTAACCGTTCTCTTCCACAACATATTCTAATCCTCAGAGAGTGATATTTTTCTAGAGAAAACAGATAAAATTTATGGTAATAATCTAGAAATTGACTATGTTTCGAAAAATTTTAACAGCCTATATTTTCTATTGAAACTTTTAAGTTTTGATATAATGTATAATTCAGTTGAATATGGGGGCGATAAGGGTTCGACGGCAGATGTAGACAACGGGAAGCATGCCGCAGAAGGACACTGCGTAAAAAACCAAAACACAACAGATCCCGAACGCGAACTCGCTCTCGCTGCCTAATTAGCGCAGTGACGTCCTTCCGGACTTTGCCTGTAGGTTAGGAAAGGGCGAAAGAGATACAGGCTAGGTAACTTCCAACCTCCCCTGAGGAAGTTGCTGAGATTGTACGGGGATAGCTTTCTGACCCATGCCTGTGTGGGAAGGAAAGTGAAAATCAAACACAGGCTAAGCATGTAGATGTCTGTCGGTCGGACGTCTGTCGGACGGGGGTTCGATTCCCCCCGCCTCCACTTTTAGTTCTATCAAATCTAGTCTAAGATTATAGTATAATCTGTCTGTTCTAATTTTTCCTTAGAGGTGAATATTGGAAAAACTTTCTGTCATCATTCTCACAAAGAATGAAGAGAGGAATATAGAGAGAGTTGTAAAGAGTATAAAAGATATAGCAGATGAGATTATTGTAGTTGATAGTGGTTCTACAGATAGAACTGTTGAAATAGCAGAGTCTCTCGGTGCAAAGGTCTTCTATAATAGATGGGTAAGTTTTGCAGTTCAGCGGAATTTTGGAGAGAGTGTTGCATCGCATAAGTGGATCTTGATGTTGGATGCAGATGAGGAAGTAAGTGAAGAACTTTTCCAGAGTATAAAAAGAGAGCTTGGGAATCCAAGGTATCAAGCTTATGAGGTCCCTCGGAGAACATACTACTTAGGAAAGTTTCTGAAGTACACGTGGTATCCAGAGTGGAGGCTTAGGCTGTTTAAAAAAGGTGTTCTGAAGTACGAAGGGGATTTACACGAAGATGTACTCTTTTTAGAGAAGATATCTACAGGTCGCTTAAAGGGTGACCTCTACCACTACTCTTATAGAAGCCTCTATCATCAGTATACAAAGACGGTGGACTATGCAAAGGGTATGGCGAAGGTTTACTACAAAAATGGTAAAAAATTCAGGTTCTATAAACTTATCTTCAATCCCTTCTTTACATTCTTTAAAAACTACTTTCTTAAGTTTGGTTTTATGGATGGTTGGAGGGGTTTCTTGGTTGCTATATCCTCTTTTTTCTACACTTTTCTAAAGTATATATTTTTATATGAACTTACCCTTAAGGATAGATTTAAAGATGAACTTTGGAAGTGAAGGCTGCTTCTAAGTTATAATAATTTTCCAAAAACTTACTAAAGGAGTTTAATTTATGCTTGGAGATTTCCTGCTTAGATACTGGAAGATCATCTTAGGATTGGGTTTAGTTATGGCCGTAGGAGGACTGTTTTTACAGACTAGCTCACCTATACTGGGAAAGATAGTGGAGTTCTTTGGTTTTGCGTTTGTTGCGGTAGTGGCTTATGTCCTTGGCTACAAGAATGCGTCTGATGAAGCTGAAAAACAGATAAAGGCTGAGATAGAGAAGTTAGTTAAGCAAGATATTAGGTTTAAGTTTGCCGGAGACAGAGCTATAAAGAACCTAAAGGCACCACTCACCGGAAAAAAATAGGAAAGGGGTATGAGTATGGAATTTGCTTTGTCCTTAGAGAGAGAGTTTGATGTTGTTATAGGGTTAGAGACCCATGTTCAGATGTCTACAAATACAAAACTTTTCTGTAGTTGTAAGGTGGAGTTTGCATCATCACCTAATACGAACGTGTGTCCTGTATGTCTTGCCCATCCAGGTAGTTTACCAGTTATGAACCGGAAGGCAGTTGAGTACGCCGTCAAAACTGCAATAGCTCTGAACTGTAAGGTTCATAATCTAGCTATAATGGCAAGAAAGAACTACTTCTATCCGGATTTACCAAAAGGATATCAGATATCTCAGTATGATAGACCCCTTGCTACAGATGGCTGGATAAAGATAAAAACTCAGGATGATTACAAGAAGGTAAGGATACACAGGCTCCATATAGAGGAGGATGCAGGTAAAACCATACATGAAGGAAGTTATTCTTACGTTGACTTAAACAGAGCCGGAACACCTCTTATGGAGATAGTAACAGAACCGGATATATCCTCTCCAGAGGAGGCAAGACAGTATCTTGAGAAACTAAGGCTAATTATGAGGTACATAGGTGTATCTGACGCAGACATGGAAAAGGGGCAGCTAAGATGTGATGTAAACATATCATTAAAACCAAAGGGAACTAGTCAACTTGGAACAAAAGTAGAACTGAAAAACATAAACTCCTTCAGATTTATAGTAAAAGCTATAGAGTACGAGATTGAAAGACAGTCAAAACTTCTAATGAAAGGTGAGAAAATCATCCAAGAGACAAGACTTTTCGACCACAACACCGGAAAAACTTACACAATGAGGACAAAAGAGGAAGCCCACGACTACAGGTACTTCCCAGACCCAGACCTTTTACCAATAGTCATAAAAGAAGAAATAATAGAAGAGATAAAGAAAGAGTTACCGGAGCTTCCAGACAGAAAAGTGGAGAGATACATCACGGACCTTGGACTTCCGGAGTACGACGCTACTGTCTTAGTCTCTGACAGAGACCTTGCTCTTTTCTTTGAAGAAAGTTTAAAGTTCTATCCAGAGGCTCCAAAACAAACAGCGAACTGGATTCTGAACGAACTCCTAGGTAAACTCAACGATAGAGGTATCGAGATAAACCGATCTCCAGTAAAGCCAAGTCAGTTGGCACAGCTTGTAAGGCTCGTACAGGAGGGAACTATATCCGGAAAGATAGGTAAAGAGGTTTTCGATCAGATATTCGAGACATCAAAAGACCCTGCTGATATAGTGGAGGAGAAAGGGCTAAAACAGATATCTGATGAAGAACAGATAAGGCAGATAGTCAAGGTAGTTCTGGAAAAATATCCTGCGGAAGTACAGAAGTACAGAGAAGGAAATAGTAAACTCATTGGTTTCTTTGTAGGACAGATAATGAAAGAGACCAAAGGTAAAGCAAACCCAGCTGTGGTAAATAAAATACTGCAAGAGGAGCTTAGATGATAAAGAGATACACATTACAGAAGATGGGAGATATCTGGAGTGAGAAGAACAAGTTCCAGAAGTGGCTTAATGTTGAGATAGCTGTATGTAAAGCCTGGAACAAACTGGGGAAAATCCCAGATA
The DNA here is from genome assembly GCA_026418535.1 of Hydrogenothermaceae bacterium. Lineage (GTDB taxonomy): Bacteria > Aquificota > Aquificia > Aquificales > Hydrogenothermaceae > JAOABC01. The sequence goes on from JAOABC010000001.1 coordinate 172,706, forward strand.
GTGCACTGGTAGATATAATAGAAAAAGTCCAAATAGATGACAGAACTATAGAGAGGATAAACCAACTTGACAGAGTCTACAATCACGATGTGTTGGCATTTGTAACAGCAGTAGCGGAGCAGGTAGGAGAGAATGGAAGGTTTATCCACCTTGGACTTACATCCTCAGATGTTATAGATACAGCTCTTGGACTGGTATTAAAGGAGTCTGTAGAGGTATTAGAGAGTGATATAGAAGAACTTCTGGAGATATTGAAAGAGAATGCCTTTAAGTATAAGGATACAGTGATGATGGGGAGGACTCATGGGGTCCATGCAGAACCGATGGTTTTTGGTCTAAAATTTGCCATTTGGTATGAAGAGTTCAAGAGGCATCTAGAGAGACTTAGGGATGTTAAGGATGTAGTCTCTGTCGGAGCTATATCTGGAGCTGTTGGAACATTCTCAAATATCCCTCCAGAGCTTGAGGAATTAACACTTCAGGAACTCGGTCTTAAACCAGAACCAGTCTCAAACCAGGTAATCCAAAGGGATAGACACGCTCAGTACATGGCAACCCTCGGCCTGATAGCTTCATCCCTGGAAAAAATTGCAGTGGAGATAAGGCATCTTCAGAGGACAGAAGTTCTTGAAGCCATGGAGCCCTTCAAAAAAGGTCAGAGAGGCTCTTCTGCTATGCCACACAAAAAGAACCCTATAACCTGTGAAAGAATAACAGGTCTTGCAAGACTCATCCGGTCCAACGTGATTCCTGCCATGGAGAACATAGCTCTGTGGCATGAGAGGGATATATCCCACTCCTCGGTAGAGAGGGTCATACTTCCAGATAGCTCAATAGCTCTAAACTACATCTTAGAGCTTACAAAGAGTGTATTAAAAGATCTAGTGGTATATCCGGGGAACATGAAGAAGAACATGGATAAGTCCAAAGGGCTTTACTTCTCTTCAAAGGTATTAGTAGCTTTAGTAGAAAAGGGACTTTCCCGGGATGAGGCCTACGATATAGTTCAGAGAAATGCTATGAGAGCTTGGGATACAGATGGACTTATGTTTAAAGATGCTTTACTAGCAGACAGTGATGTCACCTCAAGGCTATCTAAGGAAGAGATAGACTCCATATTCAAGGTAGATGAGTTTTTAAAGAATGTACCTTACATCTATAAGAGAGTGTTTGGGGAAAGTTGAAATAAGTGTAAGCTTGGAATAATTTAAAATCATAAACACTTGGTAGGAGGAAGTAAAGAAGGGGGATGAATTATCTATTTAAAGGGGTAAGTGTATGAAGTATTACATAAGGACGTTTGGGTGTCAGATGAATGTAAACGATTCTGAGAAGATGGCAGGGATTCTACAGTCTTTAGGTTACAAACCTGCGGAAGATTGGTCTGAGGCAGATGTTATACTGGTAAACACCTGCTCTGTTAGAGAAAAGCCTGATCAAAAAGTCCTGTCAGCTCTTGGGGAGTTCAAAAAAGTAAAGAAAAACAATCCTTCAGCTGTGATAGGAGTGTGTGGCTGTCTAGCCCAAAGAGCTGGATACGAAATACTCCAAAAAGCTCCATTTATAGATATGGTATTTGGAACCACGAATATCCACAATCTACCAAAACTCCTCCAACAGGCTAAACTTGGAAATAAGGCTATAGAAATACTTGAAGAGATAGATGAGAACGAGAACCTCCTAAATCAGTATCCAACTGTCCGGGAAAATAAGTATACAGCTTACGTAACTGTTATAAGAGGTTGCGATAAGAAGTGTACCTACTGTATAGTTCCATATACGAGGGGTAAAGAGAGGAGCAGAAGAATAGGAGATATACTCCGGGAAGTTCAGTTTCTGGTTGAGGATGGAGTAAAAGAGGTTCATCTAATAGGTCAGAATGTGACTGCCTATGGGAAAGACCTTGGAGATGTGAAGTTCTGGGAGCTCTTAGTGGCTGTTGCTAACGTTAAAGGAGTAGAGAGGATAAGATTTACAACAGGTCATCCCAAAGACCTGGATGAAGACACTATAAAAGCTATGGCTGATATCCCTCAGGTTTGTGAAGCTCTTCACCTTCCAATTCAAGCAGGCTCAGACAGAATCTTAAAGGCTATGGACAGAGGATACACCCAGAGAGATTATCTTCAAAAGATTGAACTTCTGAAAAAGTACATTCCGGATATAGCCTTATCTACGGATATAATAGTAGGTTTTCCGGGAGAGACATACGATGACTATTTAGAGACTGTAAGAGTGTTAAAGGAGGTCAGATACGACCAGGTCTTTGCTTTCAAGTACTCTCCAAGACCAGGAACCCCTGCCGCTCTGCTAACATCCATCGCTCCGGAAGAAAAGGCTTCAAGGTGGTTATCAGACCTGATAAACATGCAGAAAGAGATCACCTTCGAGAATAACCTGAAATACCAGGACAGAGTAGTTGAAGTCCTATTTGAGGAGAAGAAGGAAGATGGACAGCTTGTTGGCAGAACAAGGACAAACAAGCTTGTATATTCTTACGGAAGGGATAATTTATTAGGAGAGTTAGTAGAGGTTAAAATAAATACTGTTAATAGGTTCTCGATGGAAGGAATAATCTTGGAGGCATAGATTATGGTTGAGATGGAAGTTCAAGGAATAACCTTAGACCCTTTATCAAACGTGCCTGTTGTTATACTGAGGGGTAAAGAAAGTGATGATATCCTAACCGTTTGGATAGGGGTCTTTGAAGCGAACAGTATAGCTATGAAGTTAGAGTGTTTAACTTATCCAAGACCACTAACCTACGAGCTTCTGGTAAACATAATAGAAAATCTCTCTGCAACAGTAGAGAACATAAAGATACACTCTCTGATAGACAACACTTACCACGCTTGGATTACCTTAAGACTATCCGACGGTAAATCTGTTGAGATAGACTCAAGACCAAGTGATGCTATAAACGTTGCCCTAAGAACAGGGTCTCCTATACTTGTAGCAGAGGAGGTTTTATCTAAAGCAAAACAGACAGAGAAAGAGGAGATTTCAGAAGACCTGAGAGACTGGATAGAGTCTATAAAACCGGAAGATTTTGAGAAGAATATAGAGTTCTAAAATTTTATAACTATAGAGCCCCAGGTTAGACCACCACCGAAAGCTGTTAGGAGGAGATAGTCTCCTCTCTTAAATTTACCTTCCCTGTATGCCTCGTACATAGCTATAGGTATAGAGGCTGCAGAGGTGTTTCCATACCTGTGTATATTAGAGTAGACCTTTTCAGAGGGGATCTCTAACTTCTCAGCTAAAGCTTCTATTATCCTTATATTTGCCTGGTGAGGGATTACCAGTTTTACATCTTCTTTAGTTATACCTGCCTTCTGTAGAGATTTGATGGATGTAGACTCCATGGATTTTATAGCCTGCTTGAAAGTCTCTCTACCATGCATCTTCAACTTTTCTCCAACTTGACAGTGGAGTAGGTTTCCGTATGAACCGTCTGACTTCATCACGGTCGATAAGATATCTGAATTATCCTCAGAGTTAGACAACACAACAGCACCTGCCCCATCCCCAAATAAGACAGCAGTGGTCCTGTCTGTCCAGTCTATCAACTTAGAGAAAACTTCACTACCAACCACTAAGACGTTTCTTGCTTTCCTGCTCTTTATAAAGGAGTCTGCTATCGTTAGTCCATAGATAAAACCACTGCAAGCAGCAGAAAAATCAAAAGCCATAGGATTCCTAAGCCCAAGTTTATCCGCCAGTATACAGGCTGTAGATGGAAATATGTTATCCGGCGTAGAAGTGGCTACTATTACTAAGTCTATCTCTCTCTCAGAGATACCAGCTTCCCTTAAAGCGACCTTTGAAGCTTCAAAGGCTAAATCACTAGTTTTTATCCATTCATCAGCTATCCTTCTCTCTTTTATACCTGTCCTTGTGGTGATCCACTCATCAGAAGTCTCGAATATTTTCTCTAAGTCAAAGTTTGTAACCACCCTCTCAGGAACGTACATTCCTATACCACTTATCTTACTACCCATAGATTACTCCTGTATCTCTTCTTCTTTTGCTCTTATCAGTTCCATAGGTATCAGGGTGTTTAGATTTTGGAGAAGCTTATTGTTAAAGTCATGGTTAACAAACTCTGAAGCGAATTTAAGGGCATTCTTTATAGCTTTTCCATCCGCTCTACCGTGAGTTATGATACATGTCCCCTTAGTACCAAGGAGAGGAGCACCACCATACTCAGTAAAATCTGCTTTCTTCTTAAAACTTTTTAGGGCTGGAAGCATTAAAACTGCTCCAACCTTCGATATAAAACTCTTTTCAACTTCTTCTTTTATCATCTCCAGTATAATAGTCCCCAAGCTCTCTGCAGTTTTAAGAACTACATTCCCTACGAAGCCATCACAAACGATAACATCAAAGTCTCCGGTGAATATGTCTCTTCCTTCTGCGTTTCCTATGAAGTTCAGTTTTGTCATCTTCAGCAGGGGGTAGGTGTCTTTTACCAGCTCGTTTCCCTTGCCTTCCTCTTCTCCAATGCTCAGTATACCTATCTTTGGTGTATCTGAGGTTCCAAGTATCTCCTTTACGTAAGTATGTCCCATTACGGCAAAGTATAGGAGGTGTCTTGGTCTACTGTCTACATTAGCCCCAACATCTATCAGAACAGTTCTTGAGCCTTTTTTGTTCGGGAAGGCTACAGCTATTCCCGGCCTTTCTATGCCCTCTGCTGCTCCTATAACGAACTTACCTATACTCATAGCAGCTCCAGTGTTTCCTGCAGAGACAAATGCTTGGGCTTTACCTTCCCTCACTAGCTTCCCAGCGATGTGCATAGAGGAGTTCCTCTTTTTCCTTAGGGCTATGGATGGAGACTCATCCATCCCGATCGTTTCTTCAGCATGGACTATTTCTATTGGTAGTTTAGATATGTCTAAATTTTGCCTTTTTATATGCTCCTCTAGTATGGACTTATTACCAACCAGATAGACACTTGTCTTATACTCAGATGCGAACTTAACTGCACCCTCTATATTACAGGTAGGAGCGTAGTCCCCTCCCATTGCGTCAAGAGCTATATACACTATATGACCTCAACTACCTCTTTGTTTTTATAGTATCCACAGTGAGGACACACTCTATGGGGTGCTTTTGGTTGGTTACATTCCGGACATATGGATAGTTCAGGTAAGGGCATCCTCAACCACTGAGCTCTTCTCATAGCCGTTTTCGCTTTAGACTTTTTCCTCTTTGGAACTGCCATACCTATACCTCCTAATTAAAAAATCAAAGAAAATATTATATCAGAAATCTATTTAATTAACCTTTGGAGTTTTGAGAAAGGTGAAGCTTCTTTCCATATTCTTCTTTCACAGTCACACTCTTTTATATTCTTATCTACTCCACAGAAAGGACAGAGTCCTCTACAGTCTGTTCTACAAAGAAGCTTCATAGGAGTGTTTACGATTATCTCTTCCCTTACAAACTGATTAAGGTTGAAATCTTCTTCGTCCTCCAAATACTCTGTATGGAGTTCTTCTTCAGATAACTCATTATGTTTTGCTACCTTTTTAGTAAATATAACACTTTCGGAGAAAGAGATCCTTTGAGGATACTCTGCTAGGCACCTATCACATCTCATCTTTATGTGAGTATCTACAGATATAGTGATGATGTATTCGTCTTTGTTTTTCAACAGGTGAAGGTTCACCTTTACCTCTTCACCGTCCACCACTATATAGTCTTCCGGAAGCTCTAACTGTGAGAGAGGTATATGGAAGACGAGCTCTCTATAAGGATCTATTCTTAACTCTTCTTTAAGGTTTAGGTATATGTTCAATCTCTACTCTCCTCTGAAAGTTTTGGTGTATAATATATTACTATGATTTTGAATGACAACACAATTAAAAGGTACTTAGAAAATGACATAATTCAAATAGAGCCTTTAAAAGACTCTCAGATTCAGCCATCTTCCGTAGATCTGAGACTTGGACATGACTTTTTAGTTTATCCGGATAGTATAGATGTCTTAGATGTTAGAGACCCTTACTTCAGTAACCTCTTAGTCAGGGAGGAGGTTACAGAAGAAGGTTTGATTATAAAGCCTAAACAGTTTATCCTTGCCACAACCCTTGAGTACGTTAAGCTTCCGGACTTTATCACTGCTTTTGTGGAAGGTAGATCTTCCCTTGGTAGACTTGGACTGTTTATAGAGAACGCAGGTTGGGTTGATGCAGGTTTTGAAGGTAATATAACCCTTGAGTTTTACAATGCAAACTCTATACCCATAAAGATATATCCAGGAATGAGGATATGTCAACTTGTATTTGCCCAGATGATAAAACCTTCAGAGAGGCCTTATAGAGGAAAGTATCAAGGTCAAAGAGGAACTACCCCTTCAAAAATACACATGGACAGGGATTAAGTCCTAAACTCAGAAGCATCTATACCGTACTTTTTTAGTATCTTCTGCAGAGACTGTCTTTCTATGTTTGCAATTTTTGCTGCTTTAGATATATTACCTCTAGTCACGGTTAGTAGATTTTTTAGATACTTCTTGGTAAATACTTCGTCGTTTATCTTCTTGGCTATGTTGTAGTCAAATACCATAAACTCTCTGTTATCAATTCCGGATATGTACCTTGGGAGGTGTTTTGGCTCTATAAGTTCATCTGTTATAGCTAAGATACAAGCTTCATTTATTACATTCTGTAGTTGTCTAACATTTCCTTCCCATTGGTAGGCAACCAATAGTTCCATTGCAGATAAAGATATCCCTTTTATGTTTGTGTTATACTTGCTGTTAAAATCTTCTAAGAAACCGTAAACAAGTAAAGGTATATCTTCTCTTCTCTCTCTTAGGGGAGGTATAGTTATCTTTATACCTTCAAGTCTGAAGTAAAGGTCTTCCCTGAACTTCCCTTCCTTTACAAGTGTGTACAAGTCTTTATTTGTAGCACATATGACCCTTACATCTACCTTCTTTGTAGACACATCTCCTATCTTCCTTACCTCTTTTTCCTGGATAAACCTTAAGAATTTAGCTTGTATATCTAATGGCAACTCCGATATCTCATCTAAGAACAATGTTCCACCGTCTGCCTGCTCTATTATTCCTACTCTGTCTGTATCAGCACCTGTATAGACCCCTTTCTTTGCTCCGAAAAATTCTGCTTCCATTATATCTTTCGGTATAGTAGCACAGTTTATAGGTAAAAATGCTCTGTTTGACCTATAACTTATCTGATGGATATACTTAGCTATAAGCTCTTTACCTACTCCACTCTCCCCGTACACCAGAACTGTAAAGTCAAAGTTAGCTATTTTCTGACAGTACTCTATTATCTGCTCCATTGTCTCGTTGTTTATGATAATATTAGGTTCATGAGTGCTTTTGCGGGCAGTGCTAAGTAGACTCTTGTAGAATTGAGAGTTCTTTAGAGCCTTAGCCTTCTCTATGGAATTCTCAATAGTTTCCCATACTTTCCGTTCGTTGAAGTTCAGGGGTTTTGAGAGATACTCAAAAGCCCCGTTCTTCACACATTTAACAGCACTCTCTATGGTGCCATAAGCTGTTAGCATTATGAATCCTACTACAGAGTTAAACTTCCTTGCCTCTTCTAATAGCTCTTCTCCAGTCATATTTGGCATCTTTAAATCCGATATAACTAAATCGTAGTCGTTCTCTTTTATTTTTTTTAAGGCCTTCTTTGGGTCTAACTCTGTATCCACTCTATAACCTTCGTCCTCAAGTATATCTTTCAGAGTGACTAAAATATCCTCTTCATCATCAACTAGTAGTATAAAACCTCTGTTATTCATGATCTTCCTCTAATAATGGGAGTTTTACTATAAATTCTGTTCCTTTACCTTCTTTACTCACTACCGATATCTCTCCTCTGTGCTCCTTCACTATTCTATAACTGACAGCCAGTCCAAGACCGGTTCCCTTATCCTTTGTTGTGAAAAACGGTTCAAATATTTTATCCAAGAGGTCCTGAGGTATACCAGATCCTGTATCCCTTATACTGACCTTTGCAACCTTGCTCTTCTTGTCTTCATGCATCCTTATGGTGACCTTTCCAGTTGAGTTTATCGCTTCTATACCGTTTACAATGATGTTTATAAAGAGCTGTATCAAAGAGTTCCTGTCTCCCTTTATCTGTATGTCTTTTAGATGCGAACTTACATTTACGTTATTTTTTTGTGTTTGGAGTATTGATAAATTTATAGCCTCTTGCAATACCTCCTTTAAGTTGACACTCTCTATTTTGCTATAGTAAGGTTTAGAGAAGTTTAGCAGTCTGTCTATTATATCCTTAGCTCTATTTGTGCTTCTCTCTATTCTCTCTAAAACTTCTACTAAACTGTCTTGATGCTCTTTGTCACAACTTCTGATGATCTTTCTCTTTAAGGAGAAGGCAGACTGGGATATGATAGCGAGAGGATTTTTGATCTCGTGAGATATACTGGCAGTTAACCTTCCTATAACTGCCAGTTTTTCTGAGTGTAGAATTTGCTTCTCCATCTCCTTCCTCTCTGTTATATCTTCTATTATAAAGACCATACTCTCAGGTTTATTCTCTGACAAAACAGGGTAGACACGAACATCGTAGATGTACTCCTTTCTATTTCTTGTTATTGTTATGATTTCCTCTATGGGTATTTTAGCGTTATTTATATTTCTCTTTAGAGTTGTTAGTTCTGGATTAAGGTTAAGTATGTTTTCTCGTTTAACCGACTCTCTCCCTACAAACTTTAAGAAGGCTCTGTTAGCAATCTCTATGTTAAGGTTTGCATCTGTTATAACAAGAGGAATATTGATAGATTCTATTGCTGCGTATATTAACTCCCTAAGCTTTATGATCTGCATAAAGTAGTCTATTTTTGCTATAGATGTTCCTATAGACATTGCGTAGGTAATGAGATACTCTGCCTCTTCTTTAGTTACCTCACTTTTAGAGTAGACAGATAGAGTCCCAAGTCTCTCATCTTCTACAAAGATTGGTATTATGAAAAGTCTTTTATTCTCAAGCTCTGTCACAGTCTCTATGTTTGGGAATAGATCTAAATAGTTTTTTAGGTTTGGGAAAAACCCCTCTTTCTTTACGATCTCGTACTTTTGAATTTCCAACACAGAACCTGTATAACCCAAGTCTGATAAGCCTTTAACAACTCTATCCGCCATCTCATCTATTGTTATCTCCTTTATGGTATAAGTGTTCAGCTTGAAAATCTCTTTAAGTTTTCTTTGTATAAGCTGTAGTTTTATATCTAACTTCTCTATCTCCCTCTCAATCTCTGACTCTATGCTCTTTCTGACTTTTAGTTTAAAGTTTTCTAACTCCTCTTCTTTTTTATGGATAATAGAGTTGATAGAGTTCATCAGTATATAAACCGGAATAGCCAAACTGAGTAGCTCAAAAAGAGCTATTTCTAAAAGTGAAGCTCCCATAAGGACGATACAGTATGTGAAGATATATATGTTAGGTAGTAAGAAGCTCTGTTTTATCGCTAGATACAACAAGGGTACAGTGGAAAGTGAAGTTATGACTTTTTGAACCGTATTCTCGTGAAGATATAGTATGGATACAGTTAGTAATGTATAAAAGATAAGTAGACACAGCTTTATAAATTTTTTATCTTGAATGTTTGCAAGCACTATCCCTGCAAAATATAAAGGATAAGGATTATAAGCTTTATTAAAGTAGGGTAGAGTGTAATGTAAACACAGAGAAATGACAGGAAGGAGGTAGTATAGATTCTCTCTACGGAGGTTTTTTAGATAAAGTAAAACTGCAAAGTATGTAAACCAAGGAACTAAGAGCATAATTTAGACTGTAATCAAACTTTTCTCTTCTTCCTGACCAGATGGAATACCCTCTACTAACTCTCTGATAAGGTCTCTAACATGCACTAACCTCTTTATCCTATAGCCGTTCGATCCGGAGAAAAACAGTCCTGTCTCTAACCTTCCAAGGTAAGCATCTCCAAGCCTGTCAGCTATACAGTATCCCACCTTTTTAGCTTCCTCTCCATGGTTACAAGGAACTACACAGTTAGAAGTACACTTGACTTCCGGAGCTTTTCCCTCCTCTATGTCCTTTATAAGTTTTGTTACTATTCCCCTGGCAGGGTATCCAACAGGGGACTTTAGCAGTACTATATCCTCTTTTTTCGCATTTATTATGACTCTCTTAAACTCTGGAGAGGCGTCACACTCAAAAGTTCCTACAAATCTTGTCCCCATCTGGACACCTGCTGCACCTTGAGATATATACCATTCTATATCTTCTTTACTCCATACTCCTCCTGCTACTATTACAGGAAAGTCTCCCCAGTGGTCTCTCTCTTTTAAAACTTCCGGTAGGAGGTTTTCAAGTTGATACTCGGGTTTAAAACAGTCTTCATATGGTATCCCTTGGTGTCCTCCGGATAGGGGGCCTTCTAATACCACTGCATCTGGAAGCTTGTTATACTTTTTTGTCCAGTGTTTACATATAACTCTTAAAGCTCTTGCTGAGGAGACTATCGGAACTAGAGCCACATCACTTCTAGCTGCATACTCAGGAAGTCTTAATGGTAGTCCAGCTCCTGAGATGATTATATTTGCTCCAGCTTCTATAGAGTCTTTAACAACTCTGTCATAATCGGTTATTGCACAGAGGATATTAACCCCTATTACAGCTTTTTGACTACCAGCAATCTCCTTGGCATCCTTTATTATCCTCGTGAGAGCCTCTTTGTTGTGAATATACTTACTACCGATAGGTCTTCCGTCCTTCAGTTTTACATAGTTAGGATGTCTGTATCCCGTTCCAACTGAAGAGACAACACCAAGACAACCGTGCTTAGAGACATTCCCAGCTAAATTCTCCCAGGATATTCCTACACCCATCCCCCCTTGGATTATAGGATACTCTATCTCATACTTTCCTATTCTCAACGTTGGTAGTGCCATTTTTTTCTCCTATAGTTTAATCTGATATATTATAAACGAGGTAAAGCCTTCTTTGCTTTTAAAATCTTAACTATATCCCTGTAAAGTTCCGGTTCTCCTGCTTCAAAGGCTAACGTATCTATAAAGAAACCTTCTTTTCTTTTCCCACCTTTTGCAATAAAGTCTGCTATAAATAGACCTTCTCTCCTTTTGTGTTCGTAGGCCACCTTACCGATCACTCCTAGATCTGTTTTGCTCAGTTTGTAGATTATATCCATACCTAAGATGTTTCTAACTGCAAAGTTTGACAGTATATGATCTTCTACAGCCTTCTTTACGAGTACCTCTTCATCCTCGCCCACTAACTTATCTTCCTTTACTTCTAATATCTTTAAAACCTTTGAACTTTCAGTGGACTGACCTTTAACTTCATCTAAATCAGCTTTATTCTCAACATTGAACTTTACTATCTTTGCCATACTTCCTCCTATAGGTTCTTTCTATAACTCTCTTTAATAAAGAATGTAGTCAGGAAGACTACAAAGGCAACTCCCATAAGGTAGAAAGCAGGGGAGATCAAAATGTTAGTCTTGTATATCAAATATGTGGCAACCATGGGAACAGTCCCGCCAAATATACCCAGTGAGATGTTGTATCCTAAAGAAAAGGCTGTATTCCTTACATCTGCCGGGAAGATCTCAATCAATACAGTTGGAAGGATACTCATAAACATAGAAGACACTAAGGCAAATGTACCATGAGATAGGACTATCTTTTCAGTTTCTCCAGAGGTTATCAGGTAGAACAGAAAAGGCGTTAGTAAAGTATATAGGAGTGTTGATGTAAGTAGTAGAGGTTTTCTACCTATTCTGTCAGATACCCAAGCCATAACCGGAATAAACATCACCAAGATAAACATAGCAAAGGTGTTTATAAAAAGAGCCTTTGACATCTCCATCCCTAAACTTTTTGAGTAGAAGGTTGGCATATACATAAACAGCAGAAAAAAAGCCACACCTTGAAGACTGCTGAGTATGATGGCTATGAACAACTCTCTGTAGTGTTCTCTTACTGTTTTTACCAGAGGGTTATATTCTCTCTTATCAGGCTCAATCTGTAGGAAAACTGGAGTTTCATGGGTCTTCTTCCTTATGTATACTCCCACTAAAGCCAAAACTATACCGACGAGAAAACCGACTCTCCAACCCCATGACATGAGGTCATCTTTAGTCAGTGTGAACGTTAAGAAAGCCCCAACGAGGGAGCCAAACATGATACCTATAACCGCTCCAAGCAAATTGATACTTCCAAAAAAACCTCTTCTGCTTGCAGGTGCATGTTCCACCACAAAGGATACGGAAGTAGTATACTCCCCACCTGTGGAAAGCCCCTGGAGTATCCTTAGTATGACTAGTAGTACTGGAGCTAATATGCCAATCTGAGCGTAAGTTGGTAGTAAACCGATGAAGAAAGTTGGGAAGGCCATCAGCATTATAGATACAACTAAAGCTTTTTTCCTTCCAAACTTATCTCCTATGTAGCCAAACATCAGAGAACCTAAAGGTCTGAAAAAGAAACCAACTGCAAAGGCACCAAAGGATACGAGCATAGATGCTATCTGGTTCTCAGAAGGGAAGAAAAGGGTAGCCATAATTACTGCCAGATAACCGTACAGAGTAAAGTCGTACCACTCTAGGATGTTTCCGACCATCCCAGAAGCTGCTATCTTAAAGTAAGATTTCTCCTCCAACGGATACCTCCAATCTTGCTATAAAATTATAGCATTCAGAAGGATATCATGGAGGATAGTCTTTCTAGCTCTCCGGTCATTATAAGTATACCTATCAGGATGAGCAGAATACCACCTACTATCTCTATTACTAAGAAGTACCTTCTGATGAAGTTGAAAAACTTAAAGAAGATGTTTATAGCTGCTGCTGTGATGATGAACGGTATACCCAAACCAAGGGAGAAGGAGAATAAGAGTAAGGTTCCCTGTATCACAGTTTCCTGTTGTGAAGCCATAAGTAGAATTGCTCCCAATATTGGACCTATACAAGGTGTCCATCCAAGTGCAAAGGCAGTACCTACAAAAAAGGCTCCTACAATACCAGGAGGTTTTTTCTGTATCTCTGTATTCTTTTGAACATACAGGAGTTTATATAATCCAGAAAAGTAGAATATGTCAAGGATAATAGAGAGGATGAAGATAAAGAATCCATTACCGAAGATCTCCTTCGAAGTAAAAAAAACTATCCCATAGAGTGTAAGAGCTAAAGTCGTGAAACCTATCAGTATCTTTTTAGCTTTATCAGACTGGAGTATGCCAGTGAAGTGTACACCGAGGATGATAACGATGATTGCAGCTATCTTTGATATTATCCATCTGTATTCCTGTAGAAATGAACCAACTGCTGTAGATGCTGCTCCCATCAATGTAAAGATGAGGGAAAAACCCAAGACAAAAGCTATAGCAGACATCACAACCTTCCAGTCTATACCTTTTCTGTCTGAGGCTACAGATACGCCGGATATGTAAGCTATATAGCCTGGGATTATAGGTAGAACACATGGGGATAGAAAAGCAATTATTCCACCTAGAAAAGCTGCTAGTAAGGTTACATTTTCCATCAACCTTCTCCTAATCCTTTCTTTATAGCCTGTTCAAACTTCTCCATACTCTGGGGACCTATAAATATCTTTACTATGTTATTATTTTTACCTATTATGTATGTTATAGGTGTCCCTATTATTCTGTACTTTTCCATAACATCACTGTTTCCGAACAAAACTGGAAGATTAAAACTCCACTCTTGCTTTATAGATGGAATATACTTTGGATTGTCAGTATCTATTACAACAGCATAGAACTTAACTCTATCTTTGTACTTTGGATATATAGAGCTACTAATCTGTGGTAGCTCATCTTTACACGAATGACAAGTGGTAGCCCAGAATGTCAAGAATACCACCTCACTTTTTAGTTTAGAAAGCTCTACCACCTTCCCACTTTCATCCTTTAGAGCAAAATTAGGTGCCTGTATGGCAAAACTGTCTAATACTACTGTTAGATTTAAGATTAGAGTTAGAAAAAGTTTTTTCAATAGAAAACCTCCTTTTTAGTTTGTAATATAATAATATAACTGGCTTTAAACTCCCTTATGATGGAGAGCAGGAATTGGAAAGAAACTTTTTTGTTAAATCTCACGGTCTTGGAAATGGTTATATAGTTATAGATTCTGATTATATAACCTTCCAGATAAAGCCCGACCTGGTCAAAAAAATGTGCGATGTTCACTATGGTATAGGAAGTGATGGTCTGCTTGTTAAGTATCCATCGGATGTTGCGGATTTTAAACTTAGGATATTCAATCCGGATGGCTCTGAAGCAGAGAAGAGTGGAAACGGACTGAGGATATTCTGTAAGTTTCTCTACGATTATAAATACACAACAGAGGATGAATTCACTGTAGAGACAAAGGGAGGTATTGTAAAGGCCAAGATAGAGGAGAAGGAAAAAGGTAAAGCACGAGTTATAACTGTAGATATGGGAAAAGCGACCTTTAAACCTGAGGAAGTACCTGTAAACATAGAGAAGGATGAATGTTTAGACATGGATTTAGAGGTTGGTGGTAGGTCTTTCAAGGTAAACTGTGTGTCCGTTGGTAATCCTCACTGTGTGGTGATAGTGGATGAGTTAAATGAAGAGGATATAAAAAGGTTCGGTCCATTAATAGAAAACCATCCACTATTTCCTAACAGAACTAATGTCCAATTTGTAAAACTTCTCTCAAAGGAAGAGGTTAGTATACTCATATGGGAAAGGGGAGCAGGGTTTACCCTCGCCTCTGGAAGTTCTTCCTGTGGTGTTGCTTCTGTGATGGTGAAAAAAGGTCTTACAGATAGACGGATAAAGGTTAATATGCCCGGGGGTACCCTTACTATAGAGGTAGATCCTAACTTTAACATCCGGATGACGGGAGAGGTTAGGGAGGTCTGTAGAGGTGTCCTGAGTGATGAGTTCTTCTAAGAGGATATTCATTGGGACTTTTATAGAGATAGAGGACATAGATATACACCTCACACACATAAAGAAAGACTTTGGAGGAGTCATTTCCGGAAGATGGGTAAAAAGAGAGAATCTACACCTGACTTTTAAATTTATCGGGAATGTTCCATTAGAGAATGTTTGGATTATAAAGGAGAAACTGTCTAACCTTCTAGATATAGAGATTCCAGTAGTTATGGTTTTAAAAGGGGTAGGGACATTTCCAAACCCCAGAGAGCCAAAGGTTCTATACATAAAAGTAGAACCAAATCAGGTTTTGATCCGTATAAAGGAAGAAGTAGAGAATGTCCTATTCAGTCTAGGTTTTAGCAAGGACATAAAACCATTTATTCCTCATGTAACTATAAACAGGATAAAGGAAGCCAAAACTTCTCAACTTCTACAGAAGATAGAAAAGTATGAAAAAGTTAAGTTTGGAGAGCAGATAAAAGTAAAGATAGATTTGATAGAGAGTATATTAAACAGTAGCGGAACTCAATACAAACCTATATAAACTCATTGTATCTTCTAAAAAGAATTTTTACTTTTATTACACACCAATAACTTCAGGGGGTTAATCATGAGAAGATTCAGTGTCCTAATCATCTCTTTTTCTTTTGTAGCCATATCCGGAGCTCAGGAGGTAAAGCTCGAAAAACCTCCGAAAGATATATCTAAATATTACCCTCCAAACTCAAACAAGTTTGAGTTTCTAAACTCCATGTACTCTATGTCTACAGCTTTTACGGGTATATTTATAAACATCCAAGAAAACGACTGGAAAAATGCAGAAAAATGGGCAAAAAATCTTCGGGATAACTATATTGGTATAGGGAAGATGGTTCCAGAGTTTGATAAAAGTCTAAAAAAAGATGAAGTAGAACTGCTTCTTAAAGCAGTTCAGTCAAAAGACCAAAAGGGAATCAAGAGATACGCTGATGTGGTAGGTAAGTCCTGCCCCCAATGTCACCAGAGGTATAAAATAACCACAAAAGTCATGTATCACTATCCGTCCTTTGAAGTTATAAATGTAGAAGATCCTATCACAAGAAACCAAAACAGTTTTAAAGACCATATGAAAAAAATGACGGACTCTATGAAAAAAGTGAGGATATATATAGAGGATGGTAAACTGGACAAGGCACAGTTGGAAGGTAGCAACTTCATAAAGAGATTTAAAGCCGTTTCTGAGAGTTGTTCAGAGTGTCATAGTAGTAAGTTGTCAGAGCAGTTATACTACGGAAAAGATATGGATGAAAAAATCCAGTTATTATCAAAAGCTCTTCAGTCAAAAAACAAAGAAGAGGTGTATAAAAATCTCTCTTACATATCTGAGTATAACTGTTCCAAATGCCACAACACTCATCAAACTGTATCAAACATAAAAGAGTTGCTTAAATAGTTTTATATTTATATAATAAATAGACAAAAAGAGAAAAAAATGAGAGTTTGCTCTTTTTTTTGAGAAAGATAATAGTATATTTGGAAAAGCTAATAGAGGTATCTGATAAGGACAGTCCGGAGCCGTTTGTCCTTTTTACCTCCAACTGTATATCTCAGTAGAGAGTTCTTTTCTTCTCTCAGTAAAACTCTATCTAACTCAGAATATATAACACTTTCAGCTGTTGGTGTTATGAAAGATGATGAGGTAGGATACGAATTTTAGGGGTTTTAGTTTAAAGTTTGAAAAGGATGGGTTCTATGAAGTTCTATTTATAGAAGATTTCTCTAAAGTGGATTTGGAAAAGTTAGAAAAAAGATTGAGAGAGTTCTTAAAGGAGGATGAGCACAGTACATACTTAATGTTTTCTACATCTGCTAAATACATATTTAAACACTCTCCTGAACAGAATTTTTAAAAACTCAGATTTTCCAAAGGTAAGACTATATGGAGGAGTTACATCCTCTAACTTTAATTGGTTTACTGCATTTGTCTCTTACAGAGATAAAGTTTTGGATGATGGTATTTTGATAATCCGGTTGGTTAATGTATTATCCTATAACACTGTATCCTTTGGATTCATACCAGTCGGAGCCACATATCGTATAACTAGGGGAGAGGCTAATCGGATCTTCGAAATAGATAGTATGAGGAGTGAGTACTTTTTGCCAAACTTACTAAACAATACAGGTCTAGGGCCAGAAGACCTTAACAGTGAGACTACATCTCAAGTTCTGTGGGAGTTTCCTCTATTTTTAATAGACGAAGAGAGGAATTATGTAAAGTCTATAAGGACGTTTAAAGAGTTTAACGTAGAGTCTAGATCTCTTGAGTTCTTTGGGCTTATAGAAAATGGATCTCTTATAAAACTCTCTACTAG
This sequence comes from Hydrogenothermaceae bacterium, assembly GCA_026418535.1. Classification (GTDB taxonomy): domain Bacteria; phylum Aquificota; class Aquificia; order Aquificales; family Hydrogenothermaceae; genus JAOABC01. The sequence goes on from JAOABC010000001.1 coordinate 189,981, forward strand.
AGATAGTGAAGACGTCTTTAGGGATATAGAGATATGAGAGGAAGAGAGTTTAGCAATATAACGGTTTGTAATAAAAGAAATCCAGATATAATTCCAAATACAAGTTGCACGGCCAGAAAAACTATTTATTCTCTTCAGATGGTAGAACATCTGATGAGCAGAAGATTTACCACAACTACTTAAGGATGTTTAGTATAGTTGGCTTTTTGACTTTTGGGGAGATAGGACCTGATAGATTCGGAAAACCAGGAGAATTTTTTAACGAAACTTACATACTCGTCGCTTTAGAGGAGATAGATGGACTATAAGATAAAGGAGAGAATACTTAAAAATATGCTCATAGGGATAACGAATAAGTATGATTACATTATTGGAGAGTACAGAGCACTTGGAAGTCAGTATAAAGAAAAACTTCTAAAAGATTCTCTAACAGGTGTCTTTAACAGGGATGGATTCATGAAAGAGTTAAATGATATCTATAAAAGGTGTGAGGAGAAAAAGCGTTCTATGGAATAATTATGATAGATTTAGATAACTTTAAGTACATAAACAGCTCCTATGGACAAGAGATAAGGGATCTGTTTATAAAGTCTGTTTCAGAGATACTTACAAATATACTACCATCTTCTACAATTATAGGTCGTATAGGTGGAGATAAGTTTGCAGTTGTTGTTTATGACATAGAGACATAGATGAGAGTAAACTTATAGATATCTGTAACAATATAAATAACAGTGTAGAGAGCTTTAAGTTTATGGTTGGAGATAGCTTTATATCCACAACAGTTTCTATAGGCATATCTTTTAATAAATCCTGTAAAACGTACAACCAAGTCTTTGAAGAGAGTGTAACTACTTTAGCAGAATCGAAACTTAAGGGAAAGAATGCCTTAACGTTCCACGACTTTAGATTACAAGAAAAATCAGATGGATATTGAAGCTTTCCTTAAACTTACAAATTAATTAGGGGAGGGTATATCCCTCCCTCTGTTTCTAGTACCTCATATTTCTTGCCATCTCTTCTAATCTTCTTATTCTTTCCTCTGTAGGGGGGTGTGTAGAGAAGAGTTTCATTATTGTGTCTGCTCTCAGAGGGTTAACTATCATCATATGGGCAGTTCCCGGATTTATCTCTTGAGAAGCCATTGTCTGTAGATTAGGGTTGTTTGCCATCTCTTCAAGTTTTCTTAAAGCGTTTGCAAGGCAGAGGGGACATCCGGATATCTTTGCTCCAGTCTCGTCTGCTATGTACTCCCTAGACCTTGATATAGCCATCTGTATGAGAGTTGCAGCTAAAGGTGCTACTATAAATAGTATCACAGAGCCTATTATCTGGAGTATGATGTTCCCGCCGTTTTCCTCGTCAGAGTTTGCCATGGAAGAGAAGTATGCCATATTTGCCAACATTGAAATAGCACCGCCGATTGTAGCAGCTATAGATGATATTAGAATATCCCTGTTCTTTATGTGTCCTATCTCGTGGGCCAAGACCCCCCTTAACTCATCCTTGTTCAGAACCTGGAGTATTCCTGATGTTACTGCTACCACTCCATGCTCTGGATCTCTACCTGTAGCAAAAGCGTTTGGAATATGGATTGGAGCCAGATAGACCTTTGGTTTTGGTATGCCTGCTTTTGCGGAGAGTTCTTCTATCATTTGGTGTAACCATGGAGCTTCCTCGTAGTCTATCTCCCGTGCTCCATACATGGCCAGAGCCATCTTATCTGAGAAGAAGTATGCGAAAAAGTTCATTCCCAAGGCAACCAAGAAGGCCACTATCATTCCGATTTTTCCTGCCACAAGGTGCCCTATTGCAAGGAACAGACCTGTCAAGATACCGAGCAATAAAACTGTTCTAAGTTGGTTTCCCATATAGGTAAACCTCCTAAAGAATTTTGGTTCTAAATATATTATAAATGGAGGGTCTTTTCAACCCTCCAAGGACATAATTCTACTGAACCTCTGGGTTAATTACATCGTTAGGTCCACCTGATTGGCCACCACCTTGTCCGTATAGCTTGGTAGCCAACCTATTAGCTACAGTTTGGACTCTATCCATAGCTGTTTGTATGCTGTTTCTATCGTTTGATTCTATGGCCTTTTTAGCCTCAGATAAAACACTCTCTGCTTCTGATATCTCCTCCGGAGTAAATTTAGCCTTGTTCTCATTCAGAGTTTTCTCTAAACTGTATACTAAGGCATCAAGTTGGTTTCTCAGCTCTATAGTTTCTTTGAACTTTTTATCTTCTTCTTCGTGTCTTTTAGCTTCTTCTACTATTTTCTCTATCTCTTCTTTTGTTAGACCACTGGAAGGTGTTACTGTTATAGATTGAGCTTTTCCAGTTGCCTTATCTGTAGCTGTAACGTGGAGTATACCATCTGCGTCTATATCAAAGCAAACCTCTATCTGTGGCACTCCCCTTGGAGCAGGAGGAATATCCGTAAGTTTAAAACTACCAAGGAGCTTGTTCTCCCTTGCCACACTTCTCTCTCCCTGGTAGACAGCTATCTCAACCATAGTCTGGTTGTCCACAGCTGTTGTAAATAGCTCACACTTCTTTGTAGGTATAGGAGTGTTTCTTGGGATAAGGACAGTCATAACTCCACCAAGGGTCTCTATACCTAAGGAGAGAGGAGTAACGTCTATCAGTAGAACATCCTTGACCTCTCCCTTTAGAACACCACCCTGGATAGCAGCACCAACAGCCACCACCTCATCTGGGTTAACAGATTTATTAGGCTCTTTACCGAAGAACTCTCTTATCCTCTGCTGGACTAACGGTATCCTTGTAGAACCTCCAACCAGAACAACTTCATCTATATCGGAAGGTCTTAGTTTTGCAGCCTCAAGAGCTCTCTTTACAATATCCATGGTTCTGTCAACAAGGTCCTTTATCATCTCCTCAAGTCTTGCTCTGGTGAGTTTTTTCTGTAGGTGTAATGGCTGGTTTGTGTTTGTATCTATGGTGATGAACGGAAGGTTTATCTCTGTTTCCATTTTGAAAGAGAGCTCTTTCTTTGCTTGCTCTGCTGCTTCTTTCAGTCTTTGGAAGGCTGTTTTATCCTTTCTTAAGTCTATTCCATACTCTTTTTGAAACTCATCTACAAGCCAGTTGATGATTCTAGCATCTATATCAGAACCACCAAGATGTGTATCACCATCTGAAGCTTTCACCTCTATAACCCCATCTCCACCTTCTAGTATAGACACATCAAATGTTCCACCTCCAAAGTCGTATACAAGTATCTTTACATCAGACTTTTTATCTAATCCGTAAGCAAGGGCTGCTGCCGTAGGCTCGTTTATTATCCTCTTAACTTCTAGACCTGCTATCTTCCCTGCGTCCTTCGTTGCTTGCCTCTGTCTTTCATTAAAGTATGCAGGGACTGTAATTACAGCCTCGGTGACTTTCTCTCCTAGATAAGCCTCTGCAGCTTCTTTTAGCTTTTTCAGAACCTGAGCTCCAACTTCCTCTGGTCTGACAACCTTTCCGGCGTTAGGAACATCAAAGGCAGCATCCCCCTTATCATCTGCTACAACCTTGTAAGGAACGTGTTTTATCTCTTGGGTCACTTCGTCATATTTTCTACCTATGAACCTCTTGGCTTCGTATATGGTGTTTATAGGGTCTAAAACTGCTCTTCTCTTTGCAGGTTCTCCTACCAAAATCTCACCTTCCTTGGTCCAAGACACTATAGAAGGTGTAGTTCTAAAGCCTTCTTGATTAGCTATTACAACTGGCTCTCCTCCTATAACTACGGAAACAACTGAGTTTGTGGTCCCAAGGTCGATTCCAATAACCTTTCCCATTTTTTAATAACCTCCTTCTCTGAATTTTTTACATCTATATATTAATACTTTAGTCTATCTTTGTCAATATTTTTGATAATGGTATAGTAAGAACTTTTGAAGGTGTATTTTGTTATAATAAGGCTAAAAGTTAGAGGTATGCAGTGCAATGAAATACTGCTATCTTCATTATAGAGTCTTTTCTGACTTCTTGAGAGCAGTTCTTCTCATCTACAGACGAGAAAACTAAACCTTTGGAGTTCCGGATAACGTCAAAGGTTAAGTTAGACCAACTTCAGAGGATTCTCTATGGAGAGTCTCTTAGGGATGCTGTCTTTGTTGAGAAGGTTGGTAAAGAACTAGTTGAGTCTTCTAAAGTTGAGTACGATGTTCTATTATTGAAGGAGAAAGATATTTTTGGGTTAAGGGATTATGTTAAAACCCCCTCTTTCTTAATTCAGAAGCATGATGAGTTGAGAGGTATAGACAAATTCAGTGTAAAACTGCAAAGCCAAAATCCGAAGTTTGATACTATTATTTTAAGGTTTTCTCCGAAGGATGAGGTTAATTTGCCAAAGTTCTTGAAAATCTTCCAAGACACTTTTAAACACTATAATCTGATGGAACCCTTTGACAGAATAGAGAAGGCTATAGAGCTTCTCAACGAGCGGGAGGAGGATGTTGAGTACAGGAAATCTGTTTGAAGAGGTTGAGGTAAAGAGCTATAGGGTAGAGTTTTCTCCGGAGGTTCTTAAAGTATCTAAGAACTTGGTTTTTCCTATACCTAATATTGAAGACTTGGGAAAATATACACACAACTTGATATAGAAAGTCTAAAACCTCAAAGCCACCCTTTTAAAGACAGCAAAAAGAAAGAGAGAAAGAAGTATAGAAATCTATCTCTTTTCCACCTTGTCACCCCTATACTTATGCCTTCTGTGGATTTGGACCTATTCTCCACTTTGGATTTTCCTCATAAACTCTTTGATTATCAGATTCAGGGAGTAAAGTTTTTGGTTTCAAATAAATCTGCTTTACTTGCTGACCAGATGGGAACAGGGAAGACTGTTATGACCACTACAGCAATCAGAATGCTTTTCCTAAAAGGTGTTGTTAGGAAGGGTTTGGTTGTTGTTCCTTCAAGTTTGGTATCCGTATGGAAGGAGCATACAGAGCGATGGGCTCCAGAGATAAGTTTCACTGTTATATCTGAGGAGAAGAGGTATAGGGAGATACTGTGGAAGATTAGGAGTCATCTATACATAGTGAGTTACGATACTCTAAGTTTGACTATAAAAATAGTCTGAACCTGATAAAAGAGTTTTCAAAAGACCTTGATTTAGTTGTGTTAGATGAGGCTCACAATATAAAGAACAGCGAGACTCTCAAGTCTAAAGCTGTGAAGTTTATATCTAAGAGAGCCTCTTATAAGTGGGCTCTATCTGAGACACCTCTGCAGAACCACATACTTGATATACTCTCTGTATACGAGTTTTTAAACCCGGAGAAGAGGATAGACAGGAAGATATCAGAGGATGAAATAAAGGATTTGATAAGACCTATTATGCTCAGGAGATTAAAGAGAGATATTATCAGAGACCTTCCGGAGAAGTTACCTCCGGAGGTAGAAAGGTTTGAGCTCTCACACCTTCAAAAGGAGTACTACGAGAAACTCTTAAGTGCTGAAAAAAGGAGAATAGAGGGAGTTTTTAAGAAACATAGGTTTGAGAAGAATTTTTCATTCATAATGAAGCAAAACATCATCTACTCCTTACAGAAGCTTAGGCAGATATGTAACTTCCCTCCGGAGTCTATATCCTCCCCAAAATCAGATAGGATGTTAGAGATGATTAAAGAGATTGTGGATAATGATGAGAAAGTAGTAATATTCTCTAACTTTGTAAAGGAAGGTGTAGACAAGATAGTTAAAAATTTAAGGAATGTACTACCTGCTGATTCTATAGTGACCTTCCACGGAGGTTTAAACGAATCGGAGAGAGATAATTCTGTGGATAGATTTATGAATGACGATAGATGTAAGGTTTTCGTGGGAACCTTAGGGAGTTCAAGTGAAGGATTAACATTAACCGCTGGGAATTACGTTATATTCTTTGAACTTCATTGGAACCCTGCTAAGATGTGGCAAGCAGAAGATAGAGTCCATAGAATAGGACAGAAAAATAGAGTGAACATATACTACTTTATCACCAAAGGTACTGTAGAGGAGAGGATAATCCAGCGACTTTCCCAGAAAAAGAGGATAATAGAGAACATAATAGATTCAGATATAGATGAAATTGAATCTATTACACTTGAAGAGCTTTTAGACTTTATAGATTTGAAAATATCTGTATAATAGTAAATCTATAATCTTGAAGAGGTAAGAAGTTTGAAGAGATTCTCCCTCCTTTTGCTTACAGCCGTTATTGTAATCAACTTAGCCTTTGCTGATACATTGATTGTCAACAGAACAGGTTTATCTACCTACATTCAGAGAACTGAGTTTATACTTCCAGAAGGAGAAAGTGTAGTTGGACCTATAAAGCTTCTACCTGTAGGGAAGGCAGAGAATGTATTAATAAAACCGGATAATAAAAAAGATGTATCTTTTATTGGCTATGTATTTGAGCCTCAGAAGGAAAAATGGATAGAGAATATGTTAGGTAAGGTTGTGTCCCTTGAGGGAGAAGGTAGAGTAATAAGCGGAACGATCATCTCAGTAAAAGATGGATACATAATCATAGATACTAAAAAAGGTATAGTGATCTCCACCTTTCCAAACTTTCCAAGTAGGTTGTCCTCATCTCTCAGTTGGCAAGATACGGTGGCACCTAAGATTACGGTGAAGCTCAGATCCAAAAAGCCACAGAATGCAGTTATAAACATCAGCTACCCTGTAGAAGGTTTTAGCTACTATGTAAACTATGTGGCAAACATAGAGAAGGATAGTCTCCTTATCCAAGAGTTCTATCACATAAAAAACGACACATCTCTGTATCTGAAAGATATAGAGTTATCTGTAAAAGAGGGGGATAAAATTAACAAACTTTATAACAAAACCTACATAGAGCCATATAGCTCTAAAGTTTTACTGACAAGGTCTATAAGGATAGATAAGATATCCGGAAAGACAGTAAACATACCCGCCCAGTATAACCTAAACGGTGCAGTTATAAATCTATACAAGGATGGTATATTCCTCGGGACTATAAAGGTCCAAAACAGCACTATAAGTATACAATGAAAGGTAAACTGTATGTAGTTGCCACTCCCATAGGAAACCTTCAAGATATAACTCTCAGAGCTCTCGAAACCCTGAAAAAGGTAAACTTTATAGCCTGTGAAGACACAAGAAATACAAGAAAACTGTTAAACTATTACGGTATAGAGAAGAAAAAGTTGATATCTTACCACGACTACAACGAGGAGAAAGTCTCTACTAAGGTATTTAGGATATTAGACAAAGAGGATGTTGCTTTGGTGTCTGATGCAGGGACTCCCTGTATCTCAGACCCAGGTTACAGAATAGTAAACCTCTGTAGAAAGAAGGGAGTAGAGGTGGTTCCCATACCAGGTCCATTTGCTGCAGCCGTTGCTCTTTCTACATCTGGGCTACCTACAGATAAGTTTCTGTTTGTAGGGTTTTTAAATCAGAAGGATGCTAAGAGAGGTCAACAGCTGAGAGATTATATAGAGTTAGGTTACACATTCGTAATCTACGAGAGTCCAAAGAGGGTTTTAGAGACAGTTAAGGAGATTCAGAATATAGACAGAGAAGCAGATGTAGTGATAGCAAAGGAGCTTACTAAAGTTCACGAAAAGTTCATACATGGTAAAGTGGGCGAAGTGTTAAACTACTTGGAGAAGGAACTAGACCTGCTTAGAGGGGAGTTTGTTATCATCGTAACACCCTCTAGAGTTGAGAAGAGTGTGGATATAGACGATAATATTTTGAATCTCCTAAACGCAGGAAAGACAGTGAAAGAGATAGTCACTATTCTCTCAGAAAAGTTCAATATCCCAAAAAATAGAGTGTACAAAAGAGTCTTAGAGATTAAAGGACAACATTGAACTTGTCAACTTTAAATCTCAGCTGAGGAGTCTTCTTTATATCTATCCTCTTACTCAGGATGTATCTTATATGTTTACTTTCCTTGTTTAAGCTCTCTACTATCTCCTCTTCTTCTTTCAAAGATGAGATGTAAACGTCTGCTAAGCTCAAGTCAGTTTTAGTGTCTACTAAGTTTATAGATATAAAGTTATCTCTCCCAAACTCATACTCTTCTTGAAGGATACTACTTATTTCCTTTTTAAGTAGAGAGTTTATCTTTTTCATTCTGCTTGTCTTCTTTTCCATCTTTACCACCTTCCTATATTATCTCTTTTGTTATATCTATATGCAGATCTGGAAAATTTTCATCCAGGAAGTTCACAATCTGCTGCAGTGTCTTATCCATATACTTCCCATCCAGAGATACAGACACAACAGCCACTGTTGCGGACTGCCAGTTGTCGTGGTTATCCACCTCAGCCACAGAGACATTGAACTTGTTCCTTAGTTTTTCTTTCAAGGACTTAACTATCATCCTTTTCTCTTTTAGAGAGTGTGCTTGGGGTAAGTACATCTGGAGTATCAAGCTACCTATGACCACTCTTCATTACCTCGTAGAGGGATAAGATCTCTTCTAAGGAAAGTTCTTCAACTCTCTTTTGGGGTGATATTCCAGCTTCTTCTAAGGTTTTGGAATCAAGTTTTGAGCGAAGCATCTTTCTTCTGTTTTGGAACAGGTCAGATAGAAAATATTTATACTGGTAAGGATTATCTATCTTAAGTCCTTTTTTAGGAACTATCTTTATTATAGCAGATGTGACTTTCGGTAGAGGATAGAAGAACCTTGCAGGGACACTCATCAGATATGATATACTGTAGAATGTTTGAAGAAAGACTGAGAGGAATGTATAGTCCTTTGTTCGTGGTTTTCCGATGAGTTTTTCTGCCACCTCCTTCTGTATCATAAACAAACAGAACTCGATCTTATCTATAAAGAAGACTGTTTTTATCATTATATTGGTCGCAACATTGTAAGGTAGATTGCCAGTAAACTTTACTCTTTCCCCTCTAAGTAAGTCATCAAAGTCCACATCAAAGAAGTCGGACTTTATGAGCCTGAAGTTCTCCTTGCCCTTAAACTTCTCCTCTATCAGAGTGTGAGCTGTCCTATCTATCTCTATCCCATACAAAACCTTTGGGTTTTCTTCCAGTATAGACTCTGTAAGATTCCCTGTTCCTACTCCTATCTCTACTATCACATCCTCAGGCTTTACTTCTAAAAATTGAACCATTTTGGATATAACATCCTTTGAGATTAAGAGGTGTTGCCCGAACTTCTTCTTTGTTCTAAAAGTGTTTTTCATCCATCTCCTTGAACTTCTCGCACTTTTCAAAGAGCATTTCTTTCAGGTCATCCCTTATATCTGATTGGAGAAGAGCAAAGTCTAATATGGCCTTAAGGTAACCCAACTTGTTTCCGGTATCATGCCTTATTCCCTCTATATCTTTCGAGTATATTGCCTCTTTCCGGAGTAGATTTACCATTGCATCTGTAAGTTGCAGTTCTCCACCTTTACCTATAGGTGTGTTTTCCAGTTCCTGGAATATGGATGGTGTGAGAACGTACCTTCCTATTATGGCACTGCTGGATGGAGCTTCCTCAACTTTTGGCTTCTCTATCATACTAGTTACAAGCCTGATGCTTTCCATGATCTCTTTCCCACCCACTATCCCGTATTTACTGACATCTTCCTTTGGTACAGACGTAGTACCTACTATAGATTTGCCAAACTTATAGTAAGTCTCTATAAGCTGACCTATTGCAGGTTTATCTTGGTTTATGATTAACTCATCCCCAAGCATAACTACAAAGGGTTCATCTCCAACTACATGTTTGGCAGTTAGAACTGCGTGTCCTAAACCGAGCTGCTCTTTTTGTCTCACGTATACGAACTCAGCCATGTTGGAGATGCCTCTTATCATCTCAACTAGATCTTCCTTCCTGTTTTTAAGGAGTTGGTTCTCAAGTTCAGGGTAGTAGTCAAAGTAGTCTTCTATTGCTCGCTTGTGTCTTCCTGTGATAAATATCACTGTCTCTATTCCAGCTTTTACCGCCTCTTCTACGATGTAGTGGATGATAGGTTTATCTATGATAGGTAACATTTCCTTTGGAGTCGATTTTGTAGCTGGTAAGAACCTTGTCCCAAATCCAGCTACAGGTATAACTACTTTTTTTATCTTCCTCATCCCTCAATCCTCTTTAGTACCTCTTTGTAGAACTTTGTTGTATCTCCTAAGTCTAATCTGAATCTGTCTTTGTCCATTCTCTCTTCGGTTTTTAGGTCCCAGAATCTACACGTGTCTGGAGATATCTCATCAGCAACCATGATTTTGCCCGACGATGTTTTTCCAAACTCCAACTTAAAGTCTATCAGTGATATACCCTTATCTTTTAGAAAGTTCCTTAGTAGACTGTTTACTTTTAAAGATATTTCTTTTATCTCTCTAATATCTTCATCTGTTGCAAGGTTCATAGCTATTACATGCTCATAACATATGATCGGGTCTCCAAGAGCATCGTTCTTTAGGTAAAACTCTATAAGAGATGGATTGAACTCTGTTCTCTCCGGAATACCTAATCTCTTCATTATGCTTCCTGTAGCCAAGTTCCTTACTACTACTTCCACAGGTATTATCCTTGTGTGGTAAGCAAGCATCTCTCTATCAGAGAGTTGTCTTATAAAATGTGTTGGTATACCATTTCTGTTTAATAACTCAAAGATTATAGAAGAGATTCTATTGTTTAGGATACCTTTACCTTCTAGTAAATCCCTCTTTTGAGCATTGAAAGCTGTAGTTTCATCCTTAAAGTGTATTACCACTTTATCCGGCTCTTCGTAAGAGTAGACTATCTTTGCCTTACCTTCATAGAGTTTTTCCATAAATCCTCCTACAGGTTCTCTTTACCTATTAAAGAGAAGTATCTATACTTTGAGTTTGATAGAGATTTAAACATTTCTTGAGCTTTCGATAAGTCGGACTCTTTCTTGTATATAAATCCTAAGAGCATTCTTCCGGAAAAGTAGTTATAGTCTTTTGGCTCTATAGATAGAAGGCTTTCTTTTGCTTCTTTTATCTTTCCGTTTCTGTAGTTTATGTAAGCTAAATATTCCTTTAACCCACTTTTTAGTTCTGTTGAGAGAGATTCTTTCAGTTCTTCTGCAGTTTTAGTGTCATCTATACCTTTTTCCTTCTGTAGGAGAATCTTGTAAGCTAACACAACCTTTCTATAGTCTGTATCTCTGTATCTCTTCTCAAACTCCTCTATAACTTTTTGAGCCCCTGTAGTATCTTCCTTTGAGAGCTTTTCGTTTATTTCCACGATTAAAACAGATGCTTCTTCTTTTTTCTTCATGTCCAGGGTTTTCTTGTAGTAGTATCCAGATGCTAACAGGAAGACAGACAGCATGATACCTAATACAAGCTTCCATCTCTTTCTTATCCTGTCATAGAGAGAGTAGATTCTATACTCAAGTTCTATATCGATATCTTTTTCGAGGGGAACTTTCCTGTTTTCCAACTTTCTACCTTCTAAGTTTTTTTGAGACTATTATACCAGAATCTATATCCTATATTTATATTCTATAGCCTTACTTAATGTAAAGTCGTCCGCATTTTCTAAGACTGCTCCAAAAGGAAGACCGTAGGCAAGTCTACTGACTATTACACTCTTTGATTTTAGAAGGTTGTGTATGTAGTTAGCCGTTGCTTCTCCCTCCACAGTTGGATTTGTGGCTATGAGAACCTCTTCTACACCCAGTCTATCTATCCTTGGGAGAATAGTGGATATGTTTAAGTCCTCTGGGCTAGTTCCCTCTAAAGGGGATAACCTTCCACCTAGAACGTGGTACAAACCATTAAACCTTCCGGTCTGTTCTACTACGAACCCATCGAAAGACTCTTCAATCACACAGATTATCTTTCTATCTCTGGTCTCGTCCTTACATATGTGGCAAACCTCATCTTCAGTATACATGCCACACTCTACACAGGAATTTACCCTGTCTATCATAAGAGCTAACTTTCTTATGAAGTCCACAGCCTCCCCTTTTGGCATCTTTAATAAATTTAAGATAAATCTCTTAGATGCCTTTTCTCCGTATCCTGGAAAAGTTGAGATGATCTCAATAACATCTTTGATAGATGTTGGTATAACCTTTCTCAAAATAACCCACCAAACTTTCCAAGGTTTAGAGGTAGTCCTGATGCTTCAGAGAGTTTCTGAGCCATCAACTCTCTAGATCTATCCATAGCTTCGTTTAAAGCTGATATTAACAGGTCTTTAAGAACTTCTTTATCGTTCAAAACGGAAGGGTCTATATCTACGTCCACAACCTCCCCAATACCATTTACCACCACCTTTACCATTCCACCACCAACATCCACAACAACCTTTTCCTTACTTAACTCCTCTTTAGCTCTTTCTATATTCTCTTTCATAGCTTGAAACTGTTTCATCATCTGAGACAGGTCTCCAAAGTTAAACATCTAATCCTCCCTGTTTTCATACTTTACTATTTTCGAACCAGGAAAAAGTTCTAATATTCTATCAACAGATTCATCTCTTTTTCCACTTCTTTTCTGCTGAGGCTTCTCTTTTGGTATAACTATCTCTATACTTTTGCCCAGGATATTCTCTATAACTGACTTCTTCTCTTGGAAGTACTCACCTGCTTCCACTTCCTTCGCTCTAAACACAACCAGATCCGGCCTAATCTCCACTTCAAACTTTGTGAGCAGATTGGCTAACACAGGTTCTCGCTTTAAACTTCTGTATATCTCCTCTACAGGTTTTATTGGCTCTTGATGACTTTCTACCTTACTGTATTCCTCTACAGAATCAACCTTATGAGGTTTACTTTCTTTATATGTTCCCACAGATAGAAGCTCTTCAATAGGTTTTATATACTCTAAGTACCTTAGCTTGAGTAGGTAGAGTTGGTAAACGTTCTTTGGGTTTTGAAAGTTTCTACTCTCTGTAGCTGCTCTGTTGAAGATGGATAAGATATATATAAGTTTTTTTTCCTCTTCCTGGGAAAAGATCTCCCCTTTACCTTTTAGTGATATCTCTATCAGCTCTTGATAGAGTTTGTCTGTCAGTTGCTTCCAGAGTACGTTTATATCGTATCCCTCTGTTTCTAAGAGTTCTAAGGTTTTTACCCCTTCTTCTAGTTTCATCTTTTTTATGGCAAATAAGATATGTTTTACGTATTTCTCTGGAATAATACCTAGTATTTCTTCTACAGTCTTCTTCGTTAACTTTCCTTCTGAAAATGTGACTATCTGGTCTAGTAAACTGGCAAAGTCTCTCATACCCCCTTCGGCCTCTTCAACCAGTAGCTCCAAAGCTTCCTCTTCATACTCAACAGATTCACTCTCCAAGATTCTTTTTAAATACTGTTTTATTTGTGGTTTGGTAGGAGGTTTGAACAGAAAGATCTGGCATCTGGATTTTATAGTATCCGGAATTTTATATGACTCTGTCGTGGCTAAGATGAATATATTCCTTGGTGGAGGTTCTTCCAGTGTTTTTAGAAGAGCGTTAAAAGCTTCCTTAGTTAACATATGTGCTTCGTCTATGATATACACTTTATAACCACCTTTTATAGGTGAGTAGTTAACGTTGTCTCTTATAGACCGGATATCGTCTATTCCCCTGTTTGAAGCAGCATCTATCTCGTACATATCCGGAAAACTACCTTTCTCTATCTCCAAGCAGTTCTCACACTGATTACAAGGTTCAAAGTCAAGTGGAGACCTACAGTTTAATGCTTTAGTGAATATCCTTGCTATAGTTGTCTTTCCTATTCCCCTTGAACCAGCAAATATGTACGCATGGGATATTCTACTCAACTTTATAGCGTTCTTTAGAGTCTTTACAACATAGTCCTGACCTATAACTTCACTGAACGTTTTTGGTCTATACTTTCTAGAAAAAGCCTCGTATACCAAAGCCTTACCTCAAAAGATTATGATTTTAAATTATACCTTATCAGTTTTAAATCCAGTATGCCTTTATAAATCCTTTTATCCAGTCCCACAGTACCTTCTTGGCTGTCCTTTCCAGGTCCAATTCTCCCCCCTTTGCTTTATAGTTTAGTTTTTTAGCTATCTTTTCTAGAGTAATTAGAGGGTCTTCTTCCGGTTCTACTCTGTAAGTCTCCTTTATGGCTTGTGGTCTCTCTTGGTATATCTTATCTAAAAGTTTTGAGGAAACCTCTACCGGTAGTTGTAGCTTCTCAGGAATCCAAGCACACTTTAAAGCCAAGTTTTCCGGATACTCGAGAGTTATTATTCCAGGAGTATCCAGTAGGAATATACCTTCCTCTAACTTTACAAGTACCTCCCCTCTAGTCATGCCTGGTTTTGGAGAGGTAGTTGCAACCTTTTTACCTTTTAGCAGGTTTATCACTGAAGACTTCCCTACGTTCGGATAGCCAAGGACACCAACTTTCAAGATACCTCTTTCTTTGGCAATCTCTCTTATCTTAGAAAGAAGTTCGTTCCCTCCAAATTTCCTGTGGGCTGAAAAAGGCACGACAGGGAAATCTTTCTCAATAAGGGAACTGGCCTTCTCTATAAACTCTCTTGGGACTAAGTCCACTTTGTTCAGGACAACTATAAGACTTTTGTTCCTCTCTATGACTAGATCTTCTACTACTTTGTTCTTTGTCTCTATTGGTATTCTTGCATCTACAACCTCAAGAATTAGGTTAGACTCTGTAAGAACTTTTTTGGCTATACTCTTCTCTCTTAGCCACTCTCTGGGTTTTTCCAATTTAGACACTCCTGTTGTATAATTTACAATTATTTTTACAAGGAGAGGCTTTTGCACCGTGTAGTACTGGTAATACTATCTATTATATACTTAAGCTACTCTCAAGAGCCAGTAGTAGTAGAAGCTGATAAATTAGAGAGAGATAAAGATGGTGTTATTACTGCTGTTGGAAAGGTTAAAGTCCAGTTCAGAGGAAAAGTTATCCAAGGGGAGAAGATAATATACGACACAAACACCAGAAGGATAGAGATTCCTTCAGAGTTCTATATTAAGACAGATACCTTTGAGGGTACAGCCAGTGAAGGTTGGTGGGATATAGAGAAAGAAGAAGGGGAAGTAAGGAACTATCAAGGGACTTTAAATAAAATCTACTTCGTGAAAGGAAAGGTTCTGAGAAAAGAGAAAGATGAGTATGACTTTAAAGATTTAGACTTCTCCACATGCCCTTTTAATAGGATGGATTGGTATATCCGGACAAAGACAGGACATGGAAAGGAAGAGGATAGTTTAAAACTCTACAATGTTTCTTTTAGGTTTTGTAATGTTCCTCTTTTCTTCTCTCCATACTTCTCATACCCTTTGGCAGAGAGGAAGACGGGATTTCTACAACCTACTATAAGTAGAGACAGTTATAACACCCTTATCCTAAAGATACCATTCTTCTATGTTATAAACGACTACTCAGATGTAACTTTAACCCCAGACTACCGGAACAACCAAGGTGTAGGTTTAGCCACAGAGTATAGAAGACTTTTAGATGAAAAAAGCTTCCTTAATTTTCAGTTAGACTTTTTTAAGGATGATAAATCTGGAGGATGGTGGATAAGGAGGTCCCAGTCTCCGGTTACTTACAGATGGAGATTTAAAATAGATAGTAACTACTCTCCTCTGGAAAACTGGAAGTTTTACACAAAGGTAGACCTACCTAGTGATAGATACTTCTTTGAAGATTTCTACAATCTGTCTCCCCTTAGATATACACCTTTTACCCGTTCCTACATCGTTGGCAGGAGGGAGTATGGGGACTATTTAGTAGAACTTAACTTTGACTACTTCTACGACCTAACGAAGTCTACAAACAAGTCTACAATCCAGAGACTTCCGGAGGTAAGAGTGTACAGAAAACCCGTTACTGTTTTCTCAGAGAGTACGTACATAGATTTTCTCTCAGACACAAACCATTTCTTCTCAGAGAGTGATTTTTCTGGAATAAGGACAGATAATATCGTTTCTCTGTACAACCATTCAAGATTTGGTAGCTTTTTAAATATAGCTCAGATTATGCCAAGGTTAACCCTCTATTTTAGCACTAAGAACGAAAGTGCAGTAGATTCAAGATTTTTAATACCTTTCAGAAATACTATCCAGACAAACATAGCAAAAAGTTACAGTGGTTTTGTCCACTCTATCATACCAAGGATTATGTTCGAGTATGTATCTAAAGTCAACCAGACAAACCTACCTTACTATGATAGGGAAGATAGAGTGGATGAAAAGAAGGATGTAGAACTATATCTCTATAACATCCTTAACTTTCCTTCTAAATACTATCTAAGGTGGGAGATATCATCCGGATACACATTCTTAGGTGCTTACAAGATAGGGGAACTACAGTATCTCTCCAATATAAAACCCCTAAAAAACAGTATCCTGTTTAACTTTGGTAGGTATACATTAGATAGCACTTCATTCTATGATCTGGAGAAGGAAAAACTCATCAGAACTGTCTCTTCCTTTACTTTCTCCCCAAGGGAGTGGTTAAACTATGGGGTGTCTTACACTTACGATAGTGAGATAACTAAGTCTAAACAGCTATCAAACAGCCTAAGCATTGGGTATGGTAATCTGAGGTTCTCCGGAGCTATCTTGAACAATTTATCAATGGGATACGTTCAAAGAAAGACCGCATCCCTCGTGTTTGACAGAAGATGTTGGAACATAACCTTGAATTACTATGAAGATTACAACGCAGTAATAGATAGAAGGTTTAAGAGCTTCTTTGTAGTCTTTAACATAATGGGTCATGGTTATAGATTGCCATTTATTAAAAATTGAAGTACCTCTTGTTTCCTTGCTCTACTTTCAGCATACTTACAGGTTTCCTACCTGCAAAACCTTCATACTTGCCATGCCAAAACTCTATCCTATCTTCATCTTCCTTCCAACAGAGAAATATCTCTTCTCCATCGTTCATAGCTGGAAAGTCTACAATAACAGGATCTAAACCTTTAACTAAAACTCCAAACCCTTCTATAACCTCTATAAGCTCCTTTATCTCCTGGTTGTCAAGGGAGATTATAGTTTTTATGTACATAAGCTCCAGTTCCTCTCTCTCATCCCTCTCCTTCTCAAGAAGGTCTTCGTAGCACATGATGTTAGAATGCATAACTTCTCTTTTTTCTATAATCTCCTCAACTATTGCTTTTATCTGAGGAAGTAGGTAGTTAGCTTCCTTTAGGGTGAAGTGTTTGGTAAACATGTTAAACCTCCGGATATTCTGATTTATATTATAGCAGAGTGTATAATATTATCCATGAGTTTAAGCAGGAGAAAAAATGGAGATATTTGCCTTAGGGCTTAACTACAAGACAGCTCCAGTTGATATAAGAGAGAAGTTTGCACTGTCTGACAGCCAGGTAGGGGACCTGTTTAATATTCTTTCAGAAGTGGAAGAAGTTTTGGAGGTCTGCTTCATCTCAACCTGTAATAGGGTAGAGATTTACGGGGTAGCATCTAGTACAGAGAACTTAAGACAGAAGATTATCCAACATCTATCAAAGTATTTCTCAACACCAATCCACTCATTTGACAGATATATCTTTTTCTACGCAGACAAAGAAGCTATAACTCACATCTTTCGAGTGTCGTCCAGTTTAGACTCTATGGTAATTGGAGAGCCCCAGATAGTCTGTCAGTTTAAAGACTCTTTCTACAAGGCTAAGAAGTTTAGAGCTGTAAGACATATAATGACAAGACTATTCGATAAAGCTCTCAACGTATCTAAGAAGATAAGAACCTCTACAGGTATATCCCAGAGAGCTGTATCCATAAGCTATGCTGCAGCTCTTTTAGCAAAGAAGATATTCGGTGAGTTGAATGAAAAGAATGTTTTGATAATCGGTGCTGGGGAGATGGCAGAGCTTGCAGCAAAAAACCTATCTTCTATAGGGGTAAAGCATATATTCGTCTCAAATAGAACTTTCGATAGAGCTGTGGAGCTTGCTGATAAGTTTGGGGGAAGTGCTATAAGGTTTAATAAGATTGTAGAGTTTCTTCCAGAAGTAGACATCGTGATAGTGTCTACAGGAGCTTCCAACCCAATCCTGAAGAAAGAAGATGTAAAATCGGTGGTAAAGAAGAGAAAAAGCCACGTATTCATAATAGATATATCTGTGCCCAGAAACGTTGAGGACACTGTAAATGAAATAGAAGGAGTCTACCTCTACAACATAGACGATCTGAAAACAATAGTGAACAACAACATAGAACAGAGAAAGATAGAAGCCCAAAGAGCTGAACTTATCCTCCAACAAGAGGTAGACAAGTTTATCAAGTGGCTAGAGATACAAAAAGTCAGTCCTATAATATCCGAGGTAAGAGTGTATGCAGACTCTCTAAGAGAGAAACAACTCCGTAGACTACTAAAGGAGATACCTTATCTTACCGAGAAGGAGAAAGAACAGATAGACCTGGCTATGAGGTCTTTAATAAACAAACTGCTCCACAGACCTACAAGTTACCTAAAGGACAAAGCTGTTAGAGAGGACAATCAGATATACATAAAGATTTTCCAAGAGATGTTCAGTCCTAAATGGGATTTCAGAGCCCAGAAAAAGGAAGAGGATAGTGAAGATATTAAAAAAACTCTTTAAAAGTAGTCTTGTTTATATGGCCATATTTTCTCTATCCGGATTTTTAGTAAGCCAGGTTATAAACCTCATGGAAAAGGAGGAGATATCACGACTTGGATACAGAAACTCTAAGATAGAAGGTTTCATACTTTCCTCTGTTGGAAAAGAGAACTACACTATGGAAGGAAAGTCTATAGTAGACTACGGAAGGAAAATATATATAAATTCTCCCATTATAAATATCAAGGATAGAGATGGAAAAACAGAGGTAAAGTCAAAGGAAGCTCTCTATTTTCCCAATAAAGAGACGGTTTTTCTCCTAGGAGATGTAATGATAAACTCAGACGACACTGTACTGAGTACCCAAAGATTGGTTATCCTTGTCCAAAAATCTTTAGCTTACAACGATACAGACAATACTATCTACTCAAAGAATATCAGAATAGAGGGAAAAAATCTCCTTTTTGATATAAAAAGTAAAAATATGATGTTAAATAAGGTCAAAACAGAGGTTTATAGATCAGATGGTTAGGTATACTTTGATATCCATATTTATAGTCCTTTTTCTGTATGCTCAGGAGAAAAGCCCTCAGAAGAAGCCCCCAACAGTTATAACTGCTGACAAGGTTGAGTACTACAGCAAAGAAAAGTTAGTCATATATAGAGGAAACGTTGAAGTAAACAGAGGGGATATATACCTCAAGGCAGATAGCCTGAAGATATTCTTAGACGATAGATCTGACATATCAAAGATATTGGCAATGGGAAACGTCTACTTTAAACAGAACAACAGATGGGGAAGGTCAAACGAGGTTGAGTACATAAAGGATCATGATGTTATCATCATGAAAGGTAAGGCAGAAGTTCATCAGGATAAAAACAGCGTTGAAGGAGAGATAATCTATTACTACATAACAGAGGAAAAAGCTATCTCCACAGGTCAAAAAGATAGGGTCAGGTCTATCTTTTTTCCCAAGGAGAGCGGAGATAGATGAACTACCTTAAATACTTTGGTCTAAAGGAAGACCCCTTTAAGATAACTCCAGATTACAACTACTTCTTTCCTTCTCTGACTCATGGAGTAGCAGAGACCTTGCTCCATTACGTAGTAGAGAATAGTGAGGGTTTTGGCGTCATAATAGGGGAACCAGGGACTGGGAAGACAACAATCTTAAAAAGGTTTTTATCTAAACTGCCGGAAAATTACATATATGCCCTTATTCTAAGTCCTAGGTTGGCTCCTGAAGAGTTCTTAAAAGTCCTTTTAGATGAGTTTGGAGTCAGCTATGATAAAAATATTTCAAAAAATGAAATACTTAAAATTATCAAAAGGTTTTTAGAAAAGAAAGTTTTAGAAGGGAAAAAAGTTTTGATTATAGTTGATGAAGCTCAAAATCTGCCCATAGAGACATTGGAAGAGTTAAGATTGTTGTCTAATCTTGAAACGGAAAAGGAAAAGCTAATTCAGATTATACTGTTTGGACAGCCAGAGTTGGAAGAGAAGCTAAATGACGAGAGGTTAAGGCAGTTAAATCAGAGGATACTAAACAAGGTATCTTTATCTCCTCTCTCTGAAAAAGAGATTAAAGGCTACATATACCATAGGTTAAGGGTTGCCGGTAATGGAGATATAGAGATTTATCCTGAAGCTATAAGGAGAATATATCAATATACTCATGGATACCCAAGGTTAGTGAACATAATAACTTCCAGAGCTCTGATGGTAGCTTTCATGCAAAATTCAAAGGCAATAACTCCTTTGCATGTAGATTCTGCTCATGGTACCTTTTACCAGACAAAGGTAGATGGTAGAGATAAGTTTTTATCACTTTATTACTTTCTCCTTTTTTTTGCTATAATTTTTATTTTTTTATACATCGTCATTAAACTTGGGTTTATAAATTTTTAGAGGTTTTGCATATGGAGAAGTTTATATCTACGGTAAATAGGCTTGAGGGTGTTATAAGGGTTCCCTCTGATAAGTCAATATCTCACAGAGCTATAATACTATCATCCTTAGCTTCCGGAAAGTCTGAGGTTAGGAACTTTCTAAAGGCAGGAGATACCCTTACCACTTTAAACTCCTACAGGAAACTAGGAGTAAGGATAGAAGAGGAGTCTAGGGTCATACACGTGTACGGAAACGGTCTGTTTGGATTAAAGGAGCCGGAAGATATACTGGATATGGGAAACTCCGGGACGACCACGAGACTTACCATAGGAGTCTTGTCGGGACAGAGTTTTTTCTCTGCTGTGACTGGAGATGACAGCCTAAGAAGAAGACCTATGAGAAGAGTAGTAGATCCGCTAAGGATGATGGGAGCTCAGATAGACGGAAGAAATAAGGGTAACAATCTTCCCCTGTCTATAAGAGGTGGAAAGCTTAAAGGAATAGAGTTCCACAACGAGAGATCTTCAGCTCAAGTTAAATCTGCTCTACTTTTAGCAGGTCTGTATGGGGATAGGATTACCACTGTAGTGGAGCCGGTTATCTCGAGGGATCACACTGAGAAAATGCTTATAGGAATGGGTGTAAACTTACAGGTGGAACAGAGAGAGGATGGTTATAGAGTATCCGTGTCTAATGTAGAAAAGTTAGAGTCAATGTCTATCAGTGTTCCTGCCGACCCGAGTTCTGCAGCCTTTTTTGTTGCTGCAGCGACTATAGTGAAGGGGTCTGAGGTTATACTTAAAGATGTTCTAGTTAATCCTACAAGGGATGGCTTCTTTAAGAAGTTGAAAGAGATGGGAGCGGATATAGAATATATCAACATTCGAAATGAGGCTGGTGAGGTAGTTGCTGACCTCGTTGTCAGGTCTGCAGATCTGAAAGCTACGAAGGTGGTAAAGGAAGAAGTACCTTCCATGGTAGATGAGATACCACTACTTGCAATAGTGGCTACACAAGCAGAAGGAGAAACAGTTATAACTGGAGCAGATGAGCTTAGAGTTAAAGAGAGTGATAGAATAAAGGCTGTGGTAAACAATCTACGGGCCTTAAAGATGGAAGTTGAGGAGTTGGAAGATGGCATGATCATAAAAGGTGGTCAAAAAGTTAAAGGTGGAACTGTGGATAGTTACAAAGACCATAGGATAGCTATGGGTTTTGCCGTTCTTGGCCTTATAGCAGATGAAGGTATAAAGATAAAGGATGCAGACTGTGTGTACATATCTTATCCAGAGTTCTTCAAACATCTACAGGAATTATCTAAGTAGGAGAGAGTTATGGATATAGAGCTTGCTTTGAAGTTAGTTAAAGATAGAGAGATATTTGCTGTGATAGATAAGATCTTGGAAGGAAAGAGGCTGGACTTTGAGGATGGTCTAAAACTGTTCCAGACGAAGGATGTACTGACCGTTGGAACCATAGCTGATTACATAACCCGTCAGAAGAACGGAGAGTTTGCCTATTTTGTGATAAACAGACAGATAAATCCTACTAATGTATGCGTTCTTGACTGTAAGTTCTGTGCCTTTGCAGATATGGATAAAAACAGTCCTAAAGCCTACGAGATGAGTACTGACCAGATTTTAGAGAATGCAAAACATGCAGTGGAGAATGGAGCAGTAGAAGTCCATATCGTAGGAGGACTCCATCCAGATTGGAGCTTTAAGAGATACCTTAACATCGTCTGGGCTATAAAAGAGAGCTTCCCAGATTTACATATAAAAGCCTTTACAGCTGTCGAGATTGACTTTTTGTCTAAAATATCTGGTTTGAGTTATGAGGATGTTATATTGAAATTGAAGGAAGCAGGTTTGGGAAGCCTTCCAGGGGGTGGAGCAGAGATATTCTCTCCGGATATCAGAAGAGTTATAGCTCCAAAAAAGATAGGCTATCAGAAATATCTACAGATTCATAAGATAGCACATAAACTTGGTCTACATTCCACAGTTACGATGCTATACGGACATGTGGAAAGGTATGAAGACAGATTAGACCATATGATAAAGATAAGGGAAGCTCAGGACGAGACAGGAGGTTTTACCTGCTTTATACCCCTCGCTTATCAACCAGAAAACAATGATTTACCGGTCTACGAATATACCTCGGGATTAGATGACTTGAAAACTATAGCGGTATCAAGGCTTATGCTAGATAACATACCACATATAAAAGCTTACTGGGTTATGATAGGGGAGAAAGTGGCTCAAGTTGCTCTAAACTTTGGTGCGGATGATATGGATGGGACTGTGATGGAAGAGAAGATAGCCCATTTTGCAGGAGCAAAATCTCCAACAGTTCAAACAAAGGAGAAGTTGATAAGACTCATGAAAGAAGCAGGAAAGATACCTGTAGAGAGAGACACTCTATATAAACCCTTAAGAATATATGAATAGAGAGCTTTCTCTAAAAAGTTATATGCTAGCTTTTATCGCTCTGTTTATGTTCGGTTTTGTATTCGTTGTATTCCTAATCGCTATTCCTTATCTTGTATATCTACTTTTTAAATTGTTTTTTATAGCTCTAGATTTCTCTATCTCGTTCGTTGTGGTGTTCTGGACTGTCTTTATACTCTCCGCTTGGGTTTTTAAAATCCTCTCTATAGTCAATGTAAGATCTCACATCTGAACTCTTCACTCTCAGGTTGGACTGTTATGTGGTTTATACCCCTTTCTCTGAAGAACTTCTCTAGCTTCTCCAATAGTTTATCGTAATCTCTGATAGACATTTGTTCTACTACTATATGAGCAGACAGGTAAAGGTCATGTGAAGACAGAGACCAGATATGCAGGTCGTGTATCTCTTTTATATCCTTAAAGTTATCCCTCATCTCTTGGAGGATCCTGTCTACGTCTATATGTTTTGGAACAGCTTCCATCAGTATGTCATAGCTTTTCTTTATGATAGAGATACTCTCCTTTAATATGTACAGGGAAAACAGTATAGACAGAACAGGGTCTACCCAGTAGACCTTGTACAAGTATATCAACACTCCTCCTACGAATACTCCAAGGGATATACTAGCATCACTCAGTAGATGTAGATATACTGCTTTTATGTTTATATCTTCGTGATGGTGGTCTTCCTCTTCGTGGTGATGATGAAAGTCAAGCATCTTAGCAGATACTAAGTTTGCAATAAACCCCACAAGACCAAAGAGTATGACGTATACACCTTCTACCTCTTCTGGATTTATAAGTCTATGTACAGAGAACACTATTACAGTTAGGATAGCTAATATCAAGAGTAGAGAGTTAACGAAGCCTGCTAGAGCTTCAGATCTCAGAAATCCAAAGGTCATCTCTTTGGTAGGTAGTTTCTGAACTATCATGATTGCAATCAAGGCTATAATGAGAGATACAACATCTTGAAGGTTATGGAGAGCATCGGTAAGTAGAGAGATAGAGTTTGACACAAAACCGTAAATAAGTTGTAAAACCACTATCATTATGTTTAAGATAATAGCTATGAAGACTCTCTTTTTGGGAGTTGTTGTATCTCTCTTCCTCAATCTATGTTCTACTATGTTCACTCTATGGCCTTCCTATACTGTAGTACTCAAACCCCATTTTCCTTATCTGGTAAGGGTCGTATATGTTTCTACCATCCACTATGATAGGTAATCTCATCAGAGACTTAACTCTCTCAAAGTCTACCTCTTTAAACTCCTTCCACTCGGTGATAACTATCAGAATGTCAGCATCTCTTACTGCCTCGTACTTATCAGAAACATACTTTAGATTTTCACTAGGTGGGAATATCTGCATGTAGTTCTCCATAGCCTTTGGGTCGTAGAGCCTCAGGTTTGCTCTAGCTTTTGAGAGAGCCTTAATTATGTCTATGGATGGAGCCTCTCTTATATCGTCTGTATCTGGTTTAAAGGACAACCCCCATATTCCTATGTTTTTTTCTTTATTTATCCAGAGGGTGTTCTCTACCAGCTCTATAAGTTTCTCTCTTCTTTTTCTATTAATCTTCTCAACCTCCGTAAGTAAGGAGAAGTCTACTCCATGTTCTTCCGCTATCCTTATAAAGGCTTTTACATCCTTTGGAAAACATGAACCACCATAACCTAACCCTGCGTTCAAAAAGGCTCTACCTATCCTTTTATCGTAACCCATTCCATCTGCTACTTCGTTTATATCTGCTCCAACTTTTTCACACAAATCAGCTACCATATTTATGTATGATATCTTCATAGCCAAGAAGGAGTTTGAAGCATGTTTTATAAGTTCTGCAGCCTGTGGAGTCGTTATTAGGAGAGGGTATCCTTTCTCTGTAAAAGGTTTATACAGTTCTTTAAAAATCTCCTTTGCCTTTTCTGACTCTACTCCTACCACTATCCTGTCTGGGTTCATAAAGTCGTATATCGCACTTCCTTCCCTTAAAAACTCTGGGTTTGAGGCCACATCGAACTCTACACTCTTTTTTGCATATCTCTCCACAGTTCTCTTTACCCACTTATGGGTATTTACGGGTACTGTAGATTTTTCTATAATCAGCTTGTATCTATCCATGTTTATGGCTATCTGTCTTGATGCTTTTTCAACCTGAGATAGGTCTGCCTTTCCTGTATCACTTTGCGGTGTTCCAACACAGATGAATATAACATCACTGAAAGCTACTCCCTCCTCTATCCTATCTGTGAAAGATATTCTACCCCTTTGTATATTTCTCTGTAACATCTCATCTAATCCAGGCTCGTAGATGGGAGATATACCTCTGCAGAGTTTTTCCAGTTTAGATGAAACTTTTTCTACACAGATAACTTCGTTTCCTAGCTCCGCGAAGCAGGCAGCTGTAACCAGACCTACGTATCCAGCTCCTATCACCGTGATTTTCATCAGACCCTCCTACGTTTTTGCTATAACGTACCCATATATTTTACCAACCTTTTTGGTTCGTAGCAGTTTACCGATCTCTCTGAGAGTAGATCCTGTTGTTAGTATGTCGTCAAACACTAGGATGTTCTGTCCGTAAAACTTGGCCTCCTTTTTTAGAGAAAAGGCATCTGTTAGGTTCTTCTCTCTTTCTTCTTTGGATAGTTCAACTTGGAGTTTGGTATCTCTATTCTTTGCTAACCAGTCTTTTATGAGGAAGTTTGGGACTATCTCTCTGAGTATGAGCTCAAGATGGTTAAAGCCTCTCTTTCTGTATGTACCTTTACTTATAGGCACGTATAAGACAGTTTGGATGTTGTGGGTTTTTACGAAGTCTAGAAGGTCCTTCTTTATAAGAGAGGCTATGTTTTTGGATAGGTTTTTGTATCCTGACAGTTTAAATTTTATGATTATCTGGCTTACCTTACTGTAGCTTGTGAAGGAGTGGATATAATCGTACATCCTATCTTTTTTACATCTATCACAGAGAGGAAAACTGTTCTCTCCAGCTACTCCACAGCTTCTACAAAAGAAGGAGAAAGATCTCTCTATCTGGTCTAAACAATTACTACAGAAGAGATTTTGATCTTTTATTACAAAAGGCTTCCCACATATCTCACACTTTGATGGGAATACTACATTCCAGATAACCATAGATGGTTAACCGGCCCTTTACCTCTAAAGATCTCAACTTGGTTAGAAAGTCCTCCATACATGTAAGCCTTAGCTATCTGGAAAGATGTGTATACATCTTTTCTTTTTGCTAAGTTTGATGCTAATGCAGATGCAAAGGTACAGCCGGTTCCATGGGTATTTTTTGTTTTGACCCGAGGTGATACTGCTGTGTAGAACTCTTCCCCATCGTACAGTGTGTCTACTGCCAGCTCCTCTTCTTCAAAGTGTCCTCCCTTTACTATAACATACTTAGCTCCCATCTTCCATAGCTCAACACAAGACTTTTTAACATCTTCCATACTTTTTATCTCTATTCCTGTTAAGATAAATACCTCATCTGTGTTTGGTGTTATAATATAACACAATGGTACAACTCTCTTTATGAAGGTCTCTATACCTTCCTCTTCAAGCAGGGGTGTTCCGTTCTTTGACCTCAACACAGTGTCTACTACGTTTAGTCTTAAGTCGTACCTCTCTATACAGTCTGCTAATACCTCTACATTCTCCGGAGTTTGGAGTATTCCTACCTTTAACACATCCGGTTTTATGTCTTCTAAGATAGTCTCTATCTGAAATCTGACTAGTCCGGCGTCTACGGGTATAGACTTTTTGACTCCAAAGCTGTTTTGAACTACTATGGCAGTTATGACAGATGTAGAGTACAGCCCTAAGAGTGTAAAGACTCTCATGTCAGCCTGTATACCTGCTCCTCCAGAAGGATCAAAGCCAGCTACTGTGAGAGCTACTTTCAATCCTATTCCTCCACCACAGCTATGCCAACTTCATCAAGTTGCTTTTTACTGACAAAGTCTGGGGCTCCAGTAAAAGGACAGATACCTTTTTGTGTCTTAGGGAAAGCTATCACGTCCCTTATGCTTTCAGAACCTGTCAGAAGTGCCATTATCCTGTCAAGTCCGAAGGCCAAACCACCATGAGGTGGAGCTCCATAGCTAAGGGCTTCTAGTAAGAAACCGAACTTCTCTTTGGCTTCTTCTTCAGATATGCTCAGAAGTTTAAATATCTTCTCCTGTATTTGCTTTATGTGAATCCTGATGGAGCCACCACCTATCTCTTCCCCGTTTAAAACCATATCATATGCTTTAGACTTAAACTCTAAGGCAATTTTAGGGTTTTCTATAGCATCGTCCAACCTTACTATATCTTCATCCTTAGGGCTTGTAAACGGGTGATGGACAGCCACCAGTCTTTTTTCCTCCTCACCCCACTCAAAGAGAGGAAAGTCCACTACCCAGAGGAACTCCCACCTTCCCTCTGGGATGAGGTTTAACTTTTCAGCCAGATGTTTCCTTAAGAATCCAAGAACTCTGTGGGTGATATCTTTACTGTCAGCTATAAATACTAGTAAGTCTCCATCCTGGGCTTCCATCCTTGAGAGGAGTCTCTCTCTTGCTTCCGGAGTGAAGAACTTCCAGATAGGAGAACTCACTTCTCCGCTCTCCAGTTTTATCCATGCCATGCCTTTAGCTCCGAACTTCTTCACATACTCTGTAAGTTCATCTATCTCCTTCCTGGAAAACTTTCCACCACCTTTTATATTTATCCCCTTTACTATTCCTCCGGATTTTACAACCTCGTTAAACACTTTAAACTCAACATCCAATGCTATATCTGTTATATCTACCAACTCCAATCCGTACCTTAAATCAGGCTTATCTGTCCCATACCTGTTCATAGCCTCTTCGTAGCTCATCCTTCTAAAGGGAATCTGTATATCTATCCCTACTACACTTTTGAAGATGTGTCTCATCAAAGCTTCTGATAATGCCATCACTTCTTCTTGTGAGACAAAGGACATCTCATAGTCTATCTGGGTAAACTCTGGCTGTCTATCAGCTCTCAGGTCTTCATCTCTAAAACACTTTACAATCTGGAAATATCTATCAAGACCAGCCATCATTAAAGTCTGTTTGAACAACTGAGGAGACTGAGGCAAGGCGTAGAACTTACCTTTTTCTAACCTTGCTGGTACCAGAAAATCTCTTGCACCTTCTGGAGTAGATTTTGTAAGCATAGGTGTCTCCACTTCTATAAACCCATTCCCAACTAAAAACTCTCTCACAGCTTGGTAGACTTGATGTCTCATTATGATGTTCTTTTTCATCTTCTCTCTTCTCAGGTCTAAATATCTATACTTGAGCCTTGTTTCTTCGTTTATGTTTATATCATCCTCTATCTGGAAAGGTAAAGGTTCTGATGTATTCAGTATCAAGAGCTTGTCTGCTACTATCTCTATATTTCCAGCTTTCATCTTGGGGTTTTCTGTCCCCGTAGGTCTCCTACTTACCTTTCCCGTAATACCCACTACATACTCACTTCTTATCCTTTTAGCTTTTTCATAAACTTGTTGGTCTGTTTTCGAGGGATCAAAGACTACCTGAACTGTTCCTTCCCTATCTCTAAGATTTATGAATATAACTCCCCCATGGTCCCGAACTGTGTCTACCCAACCTAAGAGACTGATCTCTTCTCCTATATTGCTATCAGAGATCTCTCCACACCAGTAATCTCTCTTAAAATCTCTAAGTAGGTCAATCATAAAGTTCTCCTAATGAAGTTTTTTATCTATTCTACCATAGGTGGGGATTGTGTTTGGATTTTTAGCCGGGTGAAGATGTTATTTGATCTTTATAAATAAAAAAGGGGGCTAAAGGCCCCCTTCATAGATGTTAAGATATATCTATTTTTATTTCTTTCTCTTGAGAGACTTTTGGTATATTCAGCTTAAGTATACCATTCTCAAAAGATGCTTTTGCTTCTTCTAATTTAACATCTGTTGGTAGAGGTAGGATTCTTTCAAATTTTCCATAGAATCTTTCGCTCCTGTAGTAGTTTTCTTCTTTCTTTTCTTCTTCTCTTTTTACCTCTCCTTTAATTATTATAGAGTTGTCCTTTACCTTTACTTCTATGTTTTCTTTTGTGGCTCCAGGTATCTCAGCTTCCACGATAAGGTTGTTGTCTTTCTCGTACATATCCACCCTTGGAGACCAGACTGTAACTTGTGCTTCAAACTTTTCTTCCGGAACCAACTCCTTGAAAAGTCTGTTGATCTCGTTCTCTAGTCTTGCAAGCTCCCTCAGTGGTGAAAGTGCAAAACTTGGAATCAATCTCTTGTCCATCTCTCTTACCTCCTTTAATAGTTTTTATACACTTACTATAATATTTCCTTAGTGTTTTTTTGTCAAGTATTTTTACTTATACTACGACCACTATTTTAAATATAGGACCCATTTTTTGAAATGGCAACCAAAAAGAGGAGTCTGATATCGTTATTTCGGACATATTTCATTCCTGATGATTATTTTCTGGATGACCATTATTCACCGAACGGGTTTATAATATTTATAATCTAATTTCTTTAGGAGAGGTAAATTGCATCAAGGTATAGTTATTTTAGATTTTGGTTCACAGTATACTCAGCTTATAGCAAGAAGAATAAGAGAGCTCCACATCTACAGTGAGATACTCCCGTACAACACACCTATTGAAGAGATAAAGAGACATAACCCAAAGGGAATAGTGTTTTCCGGAGGTCCTGCTTCTGTTTATGAGAAAGATGCTCCTATGCCAGATGAGAGGGTTTTTAAGTTAAAAATTCCCATACTGGGTATATGTTATGGACTTCAGCTTATCTCTCACTACTTTGGTGGGGAGGTTGTAAAGTCTGATAAGCATGAGTATGGTAAAGCTGAGATAGATATCCTGGATAGGGACGACCTTTTCTACGAGCTTCCCAAGCATATGCATGTATGGATGAGCCATGGAGATAAGATAACAAGACTTCCGGAGGGTTTTGAAGTTTTAGCTAGAACTTTTAATGCTCCTTTTGCAGCTATAAGGAACAGAGAAAATAGGGTATGGGGAGTTCAGTTCCATCCAGAAGTTGCTCACACTCCTTTAGGTAAGGATATACTTAAAAACTTCGCTGTAAAGATAGCAGGTTGCAGACAAGACTGGACTATGGGTAGCTTTCTGATGGAGGAGCAGAAGAGAATTAGGGAAGTGGTTGGTAATAAGAAGGCTATCTGTGCCCTTTCCGGTGGTGTGGACTCCTCTGTGGCTGCGGTCTTGGTCCACAATGCTATAGGAGACAATCTAACCTGCATATTTGTAGATAATGGACTTTTGAGGAAGGGTGAAAGAAAACAGGTAGAGAAGACTTTTAGAGACAACTTTCATATAAACCTCATCGTAGTAGATGCTAAAGACAAGTTCCTAAAGGCTTTAGAGGGTGTTACAGACCCGGAGAAGAAGAGGAAGATAATAGGAAGCTTGTTTATTGAGATATTTGAGGAAGGGGCTAAAAAGATATCTGATGCAGAGTTTTTGGTTCAAGGGACTCTTTATCCAGATGTTATAGAGAGTGTATCTGTCAAGGGGCCTTCTGCGGTGATAAAGACTCATCACAACGTTGGTGGTCTTCCAGAGAAGATGAACCTAAAACTGATAGAACCACTTAGAGAGCTATTTAAGGATGAGGTGAGGGAGCTTGGAAAAGAGCTCGGCCTTCCAGATGAAATCGTATACAGACAACCATTCCCAGGTCCAGGGCTTGCGATCAGGATTATAGGGGAAGTTAACAAACAAGATTTAAAGATACTCAGAGAAGCGGATGCTATACTCCTAGAGGAGATAAAGAGTGCAGGGCTCTACAGAGAGCTTTGGCAGTCTTTTGCTGTTTTACTCCCTATCCAAACTGTTGGAGTTATGGGAGACTACAGAACCTATGAGAAGGTTATAGCTATCAGGGCTGTAGAGAGCACAGACGGAATGACAGCAGACTGGGCAAGACTCCCTTATGACCTGTTGGACAGGATAATGAGACGGATCATAAACGAAGTAAAGGGAGTAAACAGGGTTGTTTATGATATATCCTCAAAACCACCTGCCACTATAGAGTGGGAGTAATTTGAAAGTAGGCTTAGTATTATCCGGAGGGGCCGTAAGAGGTTTAGCCCACATAGGAGTCCTAAAAGCACTTAAAGAGTACGGCATAGTACCCTCTGTTGTTTCCGGAGTTAGTGCTGGTAGCATTATAGGCCTTTTCTACTGTAGTGGATACTCTCCGGAGGAGATGGAGAGAATAGCCTTAAAGACTAACGTGCTAGAGTATGTAAAGCCAGCCTTTTCAAAGAAAGCACTCTTTACGATAGACTCTATGGAAAAGTTTATTAAAAGCTACATAAAATATGCAGACCTTTCAGAATTACCTGTACCTTTTTATGTATGTGTAACCAACCTAAATAGAGCCTCTGTAGAGTATCTATCAAAGGGAGATATAGTAGAAACGGTGAAGGCATCCTGCTCACTTCCGATCTTGTTTAAACCGGTAAAGATAGGGGAGTATTACTATGTTGATGGAGGTGTTATGAACAACCTCCCAGTGGAGCCATTGCTTGCTAAGGTAGACTACATAATAGGGGTTGAGGTTAACCCGTTTCTTGAAGAGGAGAGAGACTTTAGCAACATGGTATCTATAGGTGTACGGAGTTTCTACCTTGCAATAAGGTCTAATATAGAGTCTAGAAAACCACTCTGTAATATGTTTATCCAACCTCCAGAGCTTGTGAACATACCTCTGTTTGCAACAAACAGGAAAAGAGATGTTATAGAGATAGGTTACCTTCATACCAAAACTATTCTAAAAGGGATGGTAGGAGAGATAATCTGATGTTGAGAGAGATACTCCAGATATTAAAAGATGTCGGATTTGATGAGCTTATAGTGGAAAGATTGCAGGAAGTAAAAAAGGAGAAGTTAAGGAGATTAGAAGAGATAAACCAAGAGATACACAGATGTGTTAAGTGTGAACTTCATAAAGGAAGGAATAAGGCTGTGTTAGGGGAGGGTAATCCATTTTCCAATATAATGTTCATAGGAGAAGCTCCAGGAGAGGAGGAAGACCTCCAGGGTAGACCTTTTGTAGGTAAGGCAGGGCAACTTTTAACCCAGGCTATAGAAAGAGCAGGTTCAAGAAGGGAAGAGGTATACATAGCTAACATAAACAAATGTAGACCTCCAGAGAACAGACAACCTACCATCCAAGAGCAAGAAGCCTGTCTTCCTTTCCTGGAGAGACAGATAGAGATCGTGAACCCAAAGGTGCTATGTCTCCTCGGGGCAACAGCCTACAGAGGCATACTTAAGACCCAGCCAAAGATAACTCAAGAGAGGGGCAAAGTCTTAGATTTCAGAGGAAGAACTGTATTTATAACATACCATCCAGCTTACGTCCTCCGAAATCCCACAGAGAAAGAGACTTTCTTCAGAGATATAAAGATGGCTATAGAGTTAGCCATATGAAAAAATTGGTATTAAACAGTGCGGGTATTGAGAAGATAAAGTCTAAGAACCTTTGGGTCTACAACAGGGAGATAAAGAGAGTACCTTCCGGAGTGAAGGTAGGAGAATTGGTCAGACTCTACTCAGGCTCAGGTGAGTTTCTGGGGATTGGTTATATAAACCCCCGAAGCAAGATAACCGTTAGAGTCTTGTCTTTTCAAGAAGTCCAGATAGACAGAGAGTTTATAAGAGAGAGGATAGAGAGAGCTCTAAAGTTAAGGGAGGATATAAGGAAGAAAAGTGATGCTTTTCGTATAGTTCACTCTGAGGCTGATATGCTCCCTGGGCTGGTGGCAGACTACTACAGTGGTTATCTATCCATTCAGATAAACACAGCTGGAATGGAAAACCTGAGGTCTGAGATTCTGGCATCCCTTGTGGAGTTATTAGATCCAAAAGGTATAGTAGAGAAGTCTGATAGACACTCAAGGGAAGTGGAGGGTCTAACCTCGGAAGAGAGTGTCATATACGGAGATATTCCGAAAGAGATAAGGATAACTGAAAATGGGTTGAGGTTTTCTGTAAATCTACTCCAAGGACAGAAGACAGGCTTCTACCTTGACCAAAGGGCAAACAGAGAAAAAGTCTCTTGGTACGTAAAGCCAGAGTTCAGAGTTTTAGATCTTTTCTCAAATACCGGAGGGTTTGGCGTCTATGCTTTTTCAAAGGGTGCTACTTTTGTAAAGTTTGTGGATATATCTGAAAGTGCGGTAAGTCTGATAGAGAGAAACCTGAAGTTAAACAGTTATAAGGAATATGAGATAGTTAAGCGAGATGTCTTTAACTTCCTAAAACAGGAGCTTAGAACAGATAACAGATATGACATGATAGTCATAGACCCACCTGCCTTTGCAAAGAGTAAAAATGAACGGGAAGGGGCTATAAGGGGATTTAAGTACTTAATCCTAAACAGTCTAAAACTCTTAAATCCAGAAGGTTATATGGCTGTTTTTTCCTGTTCTCACCATATATCTCACCAAGACCTGTTAGATACACTGTATGAAGCACTAAGAGATACATCTTTTATAGTGAGGTATATTGACACTCTACACCAAGATTTAGACCATCCTTACTTAGTAAATATACCAACATCTTTTTACCTTAAAGGTTTCTTAGTTCAGAAATTAGGATGAAGATAGGACAGGCTTTAGCTTACATAATACAAAGGCTAAAAAACGTTGGTGTAGAAAACCCCCACATAGAAGCTTTTCTCATACTCTCTAAAACCTTAGATATCCCAAAGGAGAGAATAGTAACACAGCCAGATGTTGAGATTAAGAGATCCAAACAGGATATTTTAGAGAGTATTATAAAAAAGAGAGAGCAGAGGATACCCCTTGCGTACATACTGAAGGAGAGAGAGTTCTTTGGTCTTGAGTTTTACGTAGAGGAAGGCGTATTAGTCCCAAGACCAGAGACAGAGATCCTTGTGGAAGAGATTTTAAAGAGAGTTCCAGAAAAAGGAGAGGTATTAGGTTTTGAGGTAGGAGTTGGAAGTGGGTGTATCTCAGTATCCCTCTTGAAAATGAGGAAAAATCTAAAGATGGTTTCAATAGACATATCTGATAAAAGCATAGAAGTCTCCAGAATAAACGCTGTAAAACACGGTGTTTTAGATAGGTTGTCTCTGTTAAAGGTGTCTATATTCAGTGATCTAGAGCTCAATGATAAATTTGATTTTGTAGTCTCAAACCCACCATACATAAGGGAAGAGGAATTTCCGAATTTGATGGAAGAGGTAAAGTTTGAGCCTAGAGAGGCTTTAATTTCTGGTAAAGAGGGAACAGAATTTTACGAAAAGATATCCATATGGGCTAAAGAACGCCTAAAGAATCGCGGTTTTGTTGCCTTTGAGATAGGGATAGGACAATCAAATAAGGTTTTTCAGATAATCCAATCTAAGGGATACAGGAGTATAGAGGTTAAGAAAGACCTTCAAGGTATAGATAGAGTTATAATAGGTTATAATTTGGAGGAGTAAGATGATGGTAGAAGTAGAATCGAAAGAAGCTCTAATAATAGAAGGGCAGAGGAAGTTGGAGGGTGTTTTAAAGGTTTCAGGGGCTAAGAACTCAGCTTTACCGAAGATAGTAGCCACTATCCTCACAGACAAGGAGGTGATACTAGAGAATGTTCCCGACTTACTTGATGTAAAGACTATGCACTTACTTTTAGAAGATATTGGAGCTAAAGTGACGAACATAGATAAAAATGTGTTCTCCTACAGCTTATCAAATCCAAAGTCTCTCCAAGCAAACTACGACTTGGTAAGTAGGATGAGGGCTTCTATACTTGTATTGGGACCGATGGTAAGTAGGTTTGGTTATGGAGAGGTTGCCCTCCCTGGAGGCTGTCTTATAGGTGCAAGACCTGTAGACCTTCATCTTAAAGCCCTTGAGAGTATGGGGGCAAAGATAAAGATAGAACACGGGTACATAAAAGCCTACGCACCAAAAGGTTTGAGGGGAGCACATATATTCTTTGATAAAATAACGGTTACTGGAACTGAAAATATAGTCATGGCAGCAGTTCTTGCTAAAGGTAGGACAGTCATAGAGAACGCAGCTTTAGAGCCTGAGATTGTAGACCTGTGCAAGATGTTGAAGAAGATGGGAGCTGACATAGAGGGAGAGGGTACTCACCGGATAGTCATAAATGGTGTAGACTCCTTAAAAGGAACTAACCACAGAGTTATACCAGACAGGATAGAAGCTGGGACGTTTGCAGTCCTGTCAGCTCTCACAGAAGGGAACATCGTTATAGAAAACTACCCATCTGAATACCTTGAGTATGTGGATGAGGTATTAGAGAAGATAGGTATATACCTTGTAAAGGTAGGGGAAAACAGAGTGACTGTAAAGAGGGATAAGGTTCTTAGACCTGTCAATATCCAGACAAGAGAGTATCCTCTCTTCCCCACAGACCTACAGGCACAGTTTATGACATTGCTGTGTTTTGTTGAAGGTGTCTCTGAGGTTACGGAGAACATATTTGAAAACAGGTTTATGCATGTTCCGGAACTAAACAGGCTTGGAGCAAATATAGAGATAGTTGGTAGGACAGCGATAGTAAGACCAGTTAGTAAGTTCAGTGGAGCTGATGTTAGAGCAACAGATCTAAGGGCCAGTGCTGCTATGGTTATAGCTGGACTTGTAGCCGAAGGAGAGACGAAGATACACAACATCTACCACTTAGATAGAGGATATGAACATATAGACCACAAACTTATGGGTATAGGAGCAAAGGTAAGGAGAGAAACAGTAGAAGATTGAAAACTTCTACTACTATCTGTATCAGTACTACTCTGCTTACTTTTTTACACTTTAGAAAGTTTAGTGTAGAGGAGTTCGGAGGACTATCCCATATAGCTCTTACAGGTTTAACTATTTTTCTACCATTCTTTAACGCTAAATACTCTAAGGGATGTAACTTAAAAGCCTTAGGCTACTCTTTACTTGTCTTTCTTCCTGTCCTGGGACTCAAATTTGATATAATAACTCTTATCACTATCACTGTCTATACCGTTGTTTTAAGCGCTGTTATATGTAATAAACTTAAGAGGAGAAAAGTTGAAACAGAAGATTAAACAACAGATTATACAAAAACTAAAGCAGTATATTCCTGAGGTCTCCCAGATTGAAGATAGGATATCTCTTGAGATCCCAAAAGATGAGAAGCTAGGAGACTTCTCTACAAACGTAGCCTTTCTTCTCGCTAGAACTCTCAAAAGTTCACCAGTAGAGATTGCGAAGAAAGTTAGTGAGATGCTCTCTGGAATGGATACATTCTCAAAGGTTGAAGTTGCTGGAGGTGGTTTTATAAACTTTTTTCTCTCTGATGGATACTACAGGGGCGTTCTTCAGGAAGTTATTAGGGAAAAGGACGATTTTGGTAGAATAAAAGAGGGTTCTAAAGGAAAGATAAACATCGAATATGTTAGTGCAAACCCTACAGGCCCTCTGCATCTTGGTCATGGTAGGGGAGCAGTTATAGGAAAAGTCCTATCTGAACTTTACAGATACTGCGGTTATAAAATTGAGAGAGAGTTCTACATAAACGATGCTGGAAATCAGATAAAGAAGCTTGGTCAGTCTGTATATGCAAGGTTTAGACAGATAGAGGAGCCAGATTATCATTTTCCGGAGGATGGGTACCACGGGGAGTACATAAAGGATATAGCAAAAGAACTATTCCTGACTGAAAAAGAGAAGATCCTTTCAATGTTATCTGAAGATGACGCCGTAGAGTTCTGTGCAAACTACGGTAAAAACTATCTTCTAGATAGAATAAAAGAAGACCTTAGGAGTATAGGGGTTGAGTTTGATATATGGTTCAGTGAAAAACATCTTTATGAACACGGGAAGGTTGATGATGCTATAAGCTTCTTGAAAGATAGGGGGATGCTGTATGAAAAAGACGGAGCACTGTGGGTGAGAACTACCATATATGGGGACGATAAGGATAGGGTTATAAAGAAGTCTGACGGTAGTTATACTTACTTTGCAGGAGATATAGCCTACCACTACGATAAGTACAAGAGAGGTTATGAATTTGTAATAAACATATGGGGAGCAGACCACCATGGATACTTCCCAAGATTGAAGTCTGCAGTGATGAGCTTTGGAGTTCCAGAAAACTGGTTAAAGGTAATGTTTATCCAACTTGTAAAGTTGTTTAAAGAGGGACAAGAAGTTAAAATGTCAAAAAGGTCTGGAGAGTTCATAACCCTAAGAGAGCTAGTGGAAGAAGTTGGGAAAGACGCAGTTATTTACTTCTTTGCTTCCAAAGACAGTGATACCCATCTGAACTTCGATATAGATGTAGCTTTGCAGAAAAGCAACGAGAACCCTGTTTTCTACGTTCAGTATGCCCATGCGAGGATATGTAGTGTCTTCAGAGAAGCTTTAGAGAGACTGTCCTTTAATCCAGAAGAAAACTTTCAAGCAGACCTCTCCCTCTTAAACCAAGATATAGAAAAATCCATAGTGAAGTACATATCGGCCATTCCAGATATGCTTTACGATGCAGCCGAGAAAAATCAACCCAATAAGATAATCTCCATAACCTACGAGCTTGCTGTAAGGTTCCACAGATACTACTACGGCTACAAATTCTTAGACCCTGATAATCTTGAGCTGACGTACGCAAGACTGTATCTGTTGAAAGCTATAAGAGGTGTTTTAAGGATATTGTTTAAAATTATGGGAATAGCCCCTGTGGAGAGGATGTAGTTATGGAGAACAGAGATCTAAAGGATGTGTTTAGAGGTGTAAAGGAAAAGAGAAGAAAAGAGAAGATAGAGAGACTTCTACTGTACTTATCCGGTCTACTTCTAGCCCTAATATTCATAGCTATAGGCCTAAACTTCTTTTCCCAGCAGGATAAAACTATCTCAGAACCGGATGTTATGGTAGTGAAAGATATAAATCAGCCCATCTCTAATCCTTCCTTACCTGAAGAAGAGTTACCAAAACCACAGGACATACCTCCACAAGTAAAACCTCCCCAGACAGCCCAAGAAGTTATAGTACCTAAAAATACACAAACATCTCAAGCTCTTCCAAGTAAGTCTGTAGAACCTCTACAGACTAACAACCAGGAAATGATAGCCCCTAAACCAGAGGAGAAAAAAGCCCTAGACACAAAAACAGTCCAACAGAATAAAACCTCTGAAGAAAAAGTTTCTAAACCAGAGGAGAAAAAGATAAGAGATATAAAATCATCTCAAGAAAGCAGGACTACCGAAGTGGCAAACACCAAGCAGGAAGAAAAGAAACAGATAAAGCAGAAAACAGAGAGTGATAAAGTTGAAAACAACAAGCCACTGGTTAGCCAAAAAGGGCAGATAGAGGAAATACCTAAGCAAACTGAAAAAGATGTTATCGTATCTAAACTAACCTCCGGATACTTCTCTATACAAGTTGGGGCCTTTAGCACCAAAGAGAAAGCTTTACAAGAGAAATCCAAATATCCAAACGCTTTCATTATCGAGGAAGGAGGGTTACATAAGGTTTTGGTTGGAAAGTTCAGTAGCGATAAAGAAGCAAGGGAATATAAAGTCAAGAACGATATAGATGGTTTCATAAAGAGGTTGAGAGATTGATAGATTATCTATTGCCACCTGTAATAGGAGCGTTGATAGGTTATTCCACCAACTGGCTTGCTATAAAAATGATCTTTAGACCATTTGAACCTAAGTACATTTTTGGGAAAAGAGTTCCATTCACCCCAGGATTGATACCTAGGAATAGAGAAGAGATAGTAAGGAAGATAGGATTGACGATAACTTCCCACTTTATCAGTCCAGAGAAGTTACATAAATTATTTGATAATCAAAACTTTAGAGACAGTCTCCAGGAAACTATAAACAGTATAGTAGATAAAGCTTTTGACAATATCTTTGAAAACTTAAAGAGGCAGTTATCACAGGAGACTAGCATAAACTTTATTCAAAATATAGTGAACTCTCTGTCAGAAAGGATAAAGGAGAGAATAAAGCCTAAACTCAGGGAAATACTGTCCGAAAACGTAGAGGTTGAGATAGAAAGGTATCTGAAGGAGGATTTTATAAGAATACTTCAAGATTTAAAATCAGAAGAGCTTATATACAGTACACTGATGGAGGTGGATATCCAGACTTTGGAAGACATAGTTTTAGGGTTTTCAAAGAGACAGCTTAACTACATCACAAATTTAGGCGGAGTGATAGGGTTTTTCGTGGGTGTTATACAGCTTATTATAACAGAGTTTGTGTAAGCTCTTGAAAAAATTTTTCAAACATTTAAATTTTATATTCGCTTGTCTTACTAAAGTAAAAAGGTGAATAATTTATGGCTATATCTCCGGAAACTGTGGAAGAAGTTCAGAGGACAGCTAATGTCTATGAGGTTATCTCAGATTATGTAAACCTAAAGAGAGCAGGGATGAACTACATCGCTCTGTGTCCGTTCCATAACGAAAAGACTCCGTCTTTCGTGGTATCCCCAACAAAGAATATTTTTAAGTGTTTTGGATGTGGAGTAAGTGGGGATGCGATAAAGTTCATTATGGAGTACGAGAGAATATCCTTTTCTGAAGCTATAGAGAAGATAGCTAACAAGTACGGTATAAAGATTAAGTATACAGGAAAAGATAGACAGATTCAGTTAAAAGCAGTCTTTGAGATAACATCCCAGATAAAAGATTTCTACAGAGATAGCTTGATCTACAGTGAAGATGTAAAAGAGTATCTCAAGAGTAGAGGTGTATCTTCCAATGCTATAAAACATTTCGAGATAGGATACTCTCCCAAAGAGGCGGAAAGGTTTTTAGAGTTCTGTAAAGAGAGAAATCTGGACATACAGAAACTTGTAGAGATAGGAGTTCTTTCTAATTACGAGAACGGTAGGCTGGTTAATAAGTTTTCGGGAAGGGTTATCTTCCCTATCAAAGACCTGAAGGGAAATGTGGTTGCCTTCGGGGGTAGAGCTTTATATCAAAACATGACGCCAAAATACATAAACTCTCCGGAGAGTATTGTATACCAAAAGGGTAAAATCCTGTACGGTATGTTTGAAAATCTAAACTACATAAAAGAAAAATACCAGGCTATAGTCGTAGAAGGGTATATAGACCTGATATCCCTCTGGCAGCTTGGGGTGAGGAACATAGTAGCCACCCTAGGAACAGCCTTTACTCCACATCACAGTAAGATGTTGTCTAAATTTGTACAGACAGTATATCTGATGTTCGATAATGATGATGCTGGTAAGAAGGCTACCATACAAGCAGCTAAAGCTCTTCTATCAGAAGGTATAGATGTAAGGTACGTTATATACGATGACTCTAAAGATCCAGATGAGTTTTCAAAGAAAGGATCTAAAGCTGTCTTAGATAGTATAGAGCATGCACAGAACATCATTCTGTACACATCGAGGAAAATAAAGGAGTCTAAGACACTGAAAGATGTCCAGCAGCGATTCAAGAGCTATAAAAAGCTGTACCAAATCCTAACAGAGCTACTATCATCAATCCAGGATGTAGACCTGAAGTACTCTTACTTACAGATAGTATCGGAAGAGCTTGGGCTATCATTGTCTGAACTCCAAAAGGATGTATCCAACGTTAACCATAACGTATCTAAAGAAGAGATAGAGGAGAAGAATCATCTAAACAGACTTACTTTTCCCGAGAAAACTCTTTTAAAAACAGCCTTTGAAAGACCTTACTTGTTAAAAGACTGTGATTTTTGTGATAAAATCAATATTTCTCCTCTTTTGAAGTATTACTTTAATCTTATCCTTTCAGAAGAATACGAAGAAGTAAAAGAGCAGATAAAGTCTATAGAGTACTCTGTCCCAGAGGAGTTGTTCTACCAAGAGCTATTCAAAATCCATCAGAGAGTAAGTGACAGTATAGAGAGAGATTTCACAACATATGCAAGCCTTACAGAGGAAGAAAAACTGAGTTTAGCCTACAGGAAAATTTCAAATAAATCCTTAAATAGGAGGTTCTAGATGATTTTAAACCTTTATAAGAGAGATGATGTCCGTGCTATTATCAACCTTGCAAAAGAAAAAGGTTACCTTACCTATACAGAGATAACTAAGTACGTAGACGAAGACTTCTTCACATCAGACGAAAATCTAGAGGCACTGATAGAGTATCTTAACGAGTTAAACATAGATGTAAGAGATGATCAAGCTGTCTCAACAGAAGAGGAACTATCAGAACACCTTGGGATAGATCTGGACAGCGATGTATGGTCAAAGGCTGACGACCCTGTAAAACTTTATCTGAGAGAGATGGGTAAGATACCTCTTCTAACTAGGGATGAAGAGATAAGCTCTGCTATGAAGATAGAGAGGGGTAGAAAGAAAGTATTCAGGGGACTTTTAAGGACATCTTTTTTGACCGATAGGTTATTGGATGAGTGGGCTAAGGTTATAGATGGCAAGATAAAGATTCAGGATATCCTCAGTGTGGAAGAGCCCGAAGAAAAGGAAGAGATAACAGATGACCTGAACTATGAGTTTGATACTCCTGACACTTTCGATAAAACGACCTCAGACTTTATAAAGAAAGGTTTAGAGCTTGCTATTCTATACAGAGACCTCAAGGATAAAGAAAAAACTTACCTCCAGACAAGGACGGAGGAAGCAAAGAGAGATTTTATCTGGCAACATGCGAAGTTGAATAGGTTTATAAAACAGCTAAACATAAAGTTTACTAAACTTGACAAAATAGCAGATGAGCTTAGAGAGCTCTACTTAAAACTGAAGAAGAACGAAAAAGACTACGACAAGAGAATAAAGATAATCCAGAAGATAGATAGTAATGTTGAGAAGCTATTAGATGGCTCTTACGAGAAAGACCCTGACTTGCTTAAGAGAATAGAGGATAACGGTTTCTCCTTTGGAAGATTTGAGATACTTCGGACAGAGACTCTAAGACTAAAGAACGAAATAGAAGAGATAAAAAACAAGATAGGGACTATACCTTCAGAGTTTGAACATGTGATCGATCTTATCCAAGAAGGAAGAACAGAGATAAACAATGTTAAACAGGTGATGGTCAAGGCGAACCTAAGGCTTGTAGTGTCCATCGCTAAGAAGTATACAAATAGAGGTCTACAGTTCTTGGACCTAATCCAGGAAGGTAATATAGGTCTCATGAAGGCTGTTGACAAGTACGACTATAAGAGGGGATACAAGTTTTCTACTTACGCCACATGGTGGATAAGACAAGCTATAACTAGAGCTATAGCTGACCAAGCGAGGACGATAAGGATACCGGTTCATATGATAGAGACGATCAACAAGCTCATAAGAGTCTCAAGGTCTATGGTCCAAGAGCTTGGAAGAGAACCTACACCTGAAGAGATCGCAAGAAGAGTGGGAATACCTACAGACAAAGTTAGAAAGATTCTAAGGACATCCCAAGAGCCCATTTCCCTTGAAACACCTATAGGGACAGATGAAGAGTCTCACCTTGGAGATTTTATAGAAGATAAGACTGTCCTCTCTCCGGAGGCTCACGTCTTAAAACAGGCTCTAAGAGTCCAACTTGATGAAGTTTTATCAACTCTGTCAGAGAGGGAAGAACAGGTCCTAAGATACAGGTTTGGTTTAGAAGATGATACAGAGCATACTCTTGAGCAGGTAGGTAAGAGATTTGGAGTTACAAGAGAAAGGATAAGACAGATAGAGGCAAAAGCTTTAAGAAAGCTAAGGCATCCTCATAGAGCTAAGTACTTAAAACCTTTTATAGAAGGTGAGTAGTCAGATTTTTTGGGGAGACTGTTGTATCTCCCTTTCCCATCTTTTCCATACTTCCGTGGAACTGAGAGAGAAGTCTTCATCCTTGTAGGGGACTGCAAACTTGGAATTAACTATCCTTATCATTTCCTCTTCATCTATCAGAACTATGTTCCCCTTCTTTGTTGCTACTATGGATGGGCTTTTTCTCCCTACAGGCTCTATATAGCCTAACTTAAACCCTGCTTGAATCAATCCAACTTTGACAGGAATAGCACTTGAGTAAGTTAGGAATGTTGCTTCATCTGTCATTAAATGGTTTATAACCTTGAAGATGTCTACAGTCCACATTTCTGTATTTACCTTAGGAGAGAATGGGTCGTAGAAAATTATATTGAACCTCTTTCTATCTCTTTTTAGCAGGTTAAGGACTTTTCTTCCCTCTTCCACTATCACAGTAAGTTTAATAGTTCCCTCTTGATTGTAAAAGGCTCTCAACTTCTCCCCTGCTATATCTACAGTTGTCTCTTTGAGAGAAAGTATAAACTTTCTCTCCTCTTTCAGTATATTCGGATAGTCTATCTTCTCTATCCTATCTAAGAATCTATCATCTTTCTCGATGGAAATTATCTCTATCTTAGGCTTCTCTACAACAGATTTTGCAAATTTTATGGCTGTGGTAACGTTGTATCCCAGACCGAACCCAACATCCAGGATGGTTACATCTTTCTCTTCCGTCAGCAATATTGCCAGTCCAGATGGTTTTACGAACTTTTCCAAACTCTCTGTGTAAGCACCTGCCTTTGTACTGTGGTACGCTTCTTGATACTCGAAGTTGTATACGGTTTTTGTCCCGTCCCTTGTAATTATGGTTCCATCTGTGAATCTAAAATCCGGAATAGACTTTATCAGACCCATCTGATACAGATACTTTGAGAAAAGGGTAAGAGACCGTATATGTTCATCCGATAGTGAGTAGTCCAGTTTTTTCAAATAGCTTAGAATTCCCTCATCTAAGTGTTTAGTCTCTGTAAAGAACTCAGCAACATTCCTTCTTACTTTCTCATAAAACTTAAACACTTCTTCTTCCTTCTGAATAAAACTACTTCTGTTAACACACCATAAAGCAAAGGTAAAAGGTAGTTTGGTTTTCTCATACCATATTTTTGCCAAGTCGTAGGAGTACAGAAACTCCCTTTTCAGTTTTAGAGCACTGTCTCCTATGACCAAGATTGTCCTTTTGTTTTTAGGAGATTCGAAGAATTTATACTCCGGAGCTTTGTTGAAGAACTTCTCAAGGATAACTTTAAGGAGTAAAACTGAGCTTTTAGACTCTCT
This sequence comes from Hydrogenothermaceae bacterium, assembly GCA_026418535.1. Classification (GTDB taxonomy): domain Bacteria; phylum Aquificota; class Aquificia; order Aquificales; family Hydrogenothermaceae; genus JAOABC01. The sequence continues at coordinate 233,943 of JAOABC010000001.1, forward strand.
CGTCATGTAGACGGTATCTATATCCTCTAAGGGGATGTTTGATAAGAGTAAGACAGACTGAACTTCTTTCCTGGAACTTATAGACAGATTCGGAATGATAAAGTATCTGTAGTAATGATCGATGTACTCTGCCGAGGAAACTATTCCGATGTCTATCTTTTCTTCGTAGATAAGTCTATTTAAAACAGAAGGAACATCTCTCACAACCTCTATATCCTTTATATTCTCTATATTAAAAGGCAGAGTGTTTAGGTAGTCTATAAAGCCAACCCTAAGCATCTTTCTTAATTTTCTTTGTAGATTTTCTCAACAAAGAGAGTCTTTAGCCGGAAGGTAAGCATACTTACTGTAAAACCTACGATCAAACTAAACATCACTACTGCTATAGAATATAAGTAGGGGTGATGGACTAACAAGTAGGATATGTAGTTATCTGGCATTAAGCCTCTGTAAACTTCCCTTTTACCCTCTAAAAGCTGCATCAGGCTGTACACTGCAACTACGATCATCAGAAAAACAAGGGACAGTTTTAGGTACTCCTTTTTCAACCGCTGACCTATCATAGCTCCGAATACAGCTCCAAATGAAGAACCTATGAGCAAGATTAGTCCTAACACTATATCCACTCCGTGGTTGAACAGGGAGTGGAAGAATGTAAGAAAAGAGGCGATAAAAACCATCTGAAACACACTTATAGCCACAGCCATTTTTATAGGATAGCCTGCAAGGTACATAAGAGCTGGAGTTACAAGATTTCCACCACCTATGCCCATTATGGCTGATAGAGTTCCGGAGAGTAATCCTATAAATACTGGGATGAGAACAGATCTTTCCCCTACTTTAAACTTCGTTTTAACCGGAAGCCTATCACAAAGAGTCTTTAGCTTCCCTTCCCCTTCTTTTCCTCTGTTCTTTACAGTTTCTATCAGTATCAGTATTCCCATTATAAAGAGGTAGACAACATAAACAGATAAGACTAAGTCTCTGACGTTTCCTAGGTGTTTAAAGTAGTTTATTGTAAACACACCGAATATACCCCCAATAGTACCGAAGGCTACTATGTAAAGACCCATCTTAATGTCAACTAAGTTGGACCTAAGATACGTCAAAAATCCTGATAAAGACGCTCCTATTATTTGACTTATAGAAGTTCCTACCACGATGACAGAGGGAACTCCTATCTTTATCAGAACAGGATTTAAGATGATCCCACCACCTATCCCTAGCATACCAGAGAGTATACCTACTACAAACCCTATAAAGATAAGTTTGATGGGATTTGTATAGACGTCAGCTATAGGTAGGAGGATCTCCATTAGATACCGTAAACCTTTTTGATTCTATCCAGGATTCTGTTCCTTGTCTCTGGATTAGTATCTAGATAGTTTTTAAGCTGTTGGACATCTTTGTCCCCCCTTCCAGAAAGGTTTATCACAACTACTCTATTTTTACCAAGCTCTCTTGCTATCTCTATGCCTTTTATTACTGCATGAGAGCTCTCTAAAGCTGGTATTATTCCCTCGGTCCGTGACAGTAGAAAGAATCCCTCTATTGCTTCCTCGTCAGTTGCAGTTAGGTAGGTTGCTCTTCCAGACTCCTTAAGGTAAGCATGTTCCGGACCTACACCAGGATAATCTAAACCTGCTGATATGGAGTGTGTATGTTCTATCTGACCCCACTGGTCTTGTAAGAAGTAAGACTTCATACCGTGTAAGACACCGATAGAGCCACTGTTTAGACTTGCAGCGTGCATACCTGTCTCCAAGCCGTAACCAGCTGCCTCTACACCAACCAACTTAACCTGAACATCCTCTATAAATGGATAGAATATACCTATAGCGTTACTTCCGCCACCAACACAGGCCACTACTGCATCTGGAAGTCTTCCCTCTATTTCCATAATCTGGTTCTTAGTCTCATTACCTATAACACTCTGGAAGTCTCTTACTATCATCGGGAATGGATGGGGCCCAAGGGCTGAACCAATAATATAGTGGGTTGTCCTTACGTTCGTAACCCAGTCCCTAAGAGCTTCATTTACGGCGTCTTTAAGTGTCCTGCTTCCACTTCTCACGATCTCTACCTGAGCTCCAAGTAGCTTCATCCTGAATACATTTAGAGCTTGTCTCTGCGCATCCTCCTCCCCCATGTAGATCGTGCACTCTAAACCAAAAAGAGAGGCTGCTGTGGCAGTAGACACACCATGCTGGCCTGCTCCAGTTTCTGCTATTATTCTCCTCTTTCCTATCTTCTTAGTAAGTAGAACCTGTCCAACGGTGTTGTTTATCTTATGGGCTCCAGTATGAAGCATATCTTCTCTCTTGAGGTATATCTTTGCTCCTCCAACCAGGTCTGAAAGTCTCTTTGCGTAGTACAGAACTGTTGGTCTTCCAGCATATTCATTCAGGTAGTAGACTAACTCTCGCTGGAAATCTCCATCCTTCTTTATCTGGTTGTACTTCTCCTCAAGCTCTTCTAGGGCTGGTATCAGTGTCTCCGGCAAGTATTTACCCCCGAAAGCTCCAAAGTATCCTCTATCATCCGGATATTTATACTTGTTCATACAAGACTCCTTACTGTTTCTTCTGATTTATTATATCAATAATGACTTCACTGTTAGTAGCCGGATTTTCCGGTTTAGGAACTTCCTGTTTTTCTTGGATTTGCTCCATATCTTGGGCTGGTTTTGAGAGTTGGTCAGATAGATCTACTTGGGCACCATCACAGTCCACTGTTGGATTAGTTCCAGAAACAAACATTATATACTTTCCAGGACAGTTATCGTTTGCAATCTTTAGAGTGACAGGGTCTATTGGAACGTACACCGTTCCCTCTACACTTGGAAATTCCTTATAAGGAGTACCTCTGTTATGGTAACTCATAACATCCATCCATATGGGAAGGGCAACAGTTGCTCCGGAGACACTCTTTCCTATTGTTCTTCTCTTATCGTATCCAACCCAAACTAATGTTGTTATATCAGGGTCAAACCCTACAAACCACGCATCAGCGTAATCATTTGTGGTTCCTGTTTTACCGGCAACTTGGAACGGTAGAGATGATGCGGCTACGGCAGTTCCCTCGATTGTAACAGACCTAAGAAGATCTACTATTACTGCATTCTCCTGAGGAGGGAGAACTTGCTGGCATATAGATTGTTTCCTGTAGAGTACATTTCCCAGTTGGTCTACAACTTCTTTGATGTAGAAAGGTTCACACCTTATCCCTTGGTTTCCAAAAGTTGCGAAGACTTTAGCCAACTCTATAGGGGTTACCTCAATGGATCCAAGGGCTAGGGAGTAGTAAGGTGGAAGTTTTTGCTTTATACCAAGCCTATAACCAACATCTATAACATTATCAAAACCTATCTCAGCTAGGAGGTTTACTGTAGCTGCGTTTAAGCTTTTTGCAAGTGCCTTCCGTAGAGAGACTCTCCCGTAGTATACGCCGTCATAGTTCTTGGGTACCCACTCTCTGTTTTGGCTGTAGTCCCAAAAAGAAACAGGTTCATCTCTTAATACGGATACCTGAGTGTACCCATTCAAGATAGCTGCTGCATATATAATAGGCTTTATAGCTGAACCAGGTTGTCTCTTACTCTGGAACACTCTATTAAACTGAGACTTTATGAAATCATATCCACCTACTAAGGCTCTTATCTCTCCAGTTTTTGAGTCTATAGAGACGATGGCACCTTCAAGGAACGGAAGCAGTTTAAACTGGCCGTTTCCTAAGTACTTTACATACACATAACTGTCTGGAGATAAGTTCTTTATCTGGTAAGGTATTGTTAGGCTTTCTTCCCAGTTGGAAATCTGAAATCTAAGACTCTTTCCTTTTACAGACAGAACTTTGGCTACGTATACATAGTTTGTTATAAGATTTTCCGGAGTGACATTTTGGTTTCTATATCTCTCTAAGAGATATTCCTCCTCATCCTTTGATATCTTCGGGAATCCGTAGATACCCTGATACTGATCTAATCTTTCTTGCAGTCTTTTCTGAGCATACACCTGTAAATCTCTGTCTATTGTTGTGTATATCTTTAATCCTCCAGTGGTTATGGCTTCTTCTCCGTACTCTTGGACTACGAACTGTCTTATTAGCTCTGTAAAGTAGTCAAAATTTACTTCCTTGTTCTTTGCTGCAAGTCTGATAGGTTTTTCTTTGCAGCTTTTAAACTCTTCCTCTGTTATGTACCCTTCATCTAACATCCTTGATAGAACTATAACTTTTCTCTTCTCTGTCAGCTCCAAATTGGCATATGGGTTGTACTTACTTGGAGCTTTCGGTAAACCTGCTAAAACAGCAGCTTCACACAGGTCAACTTCCCATACATGTTTACCAAAGTACGTTAGAGAGGCTGCTTCAACTCCATAACTTCCCTGTCCAAGGTATATCTGGTTTAGGTACATCTCCAATATACGGTCTTTTGAGTAATGTCTGTTTAGGTTTATAGCTAGTATTATTTCCTTTATCTTCCTGTTTATGCTTTTCTCTGGAGTAAGGAAGAGGTTTTTTACAAGTTGTTGAGAGATGGTGCTACCTCCCTCAGATATACCTCTAGACAATAGGTTCTTAAAGAAAGCTCTCAGTATACCGAAGAAATCAACACCTATGTTTTTGTAAAAACTCTTGTCCTCTGTAGCTATGAAAGCCTTCTTTACAGTCTCCGGAATCTTCTCTATCGGGACATAGTACCTCTTCTGTATGTATAGTTCAGAGTATATTCTTCCTTTGTAGTCGTAGATAACAGAAGCCTCTGGAGGTTTCCAGTACTCTAGTTGCCGGACATCCGGAAGTGTCTTTATCAATATTAATGTATAAACTACAAGGATAACAACAAAGAATAGAATGGAGAGACCTGTTATAAATCCTATTTTTTTCCAGTTCAAGTTTTTAAACCTCATAACCTTGATGTTAAAATATTATACAGAAAACATTTCTCCACGAAGAGTTGAGGTTTGAGGAAGAGTTTTTTTGTGTTTCTGTTTCTTATGCCACTTGTCAGTTTTAGTCAGGAAACGGTAAAAGCAAACAGATTCTCAATATCTATAGGTTTCATCCAAAACAAGGGTAACATAGACAACATGTCTTTTAACTTTAAGTTCAATCAAAAATACATGGAAGATGGGTATAGAGTAGAGACAAGCTTAACGGCTCTGTATGGTGAAAGTAGAGACAGTAAGATAAGCGAGAGAGTGAATCTAGCTAACCGTATTGAGTACAGGCTAAAGCCATACTTTCTATTCTGGGATACCCAGTACTACAGAAACCCTTTCCAAACTTTTGAACACTCGGTAGGAGCTGGTCCAGGGATAGGTAGGTATATCTACGATGAAAAGAGTCTATACATTACTGTTGGGTATTACATCTCAGGTGTTTATAACAAACTGAATAAGAAAAGTCATTTTACTGGAGACTACGAAGAGAATTATATACTCCACAATGTAGAGACCAGATTTTCCATTAAGTTTGCAGACAATCTTAGGTTTACAAACAAGTCAATATACAAAGTTTCTAGTAGATCTGAAGAAGATTACTTTTTGGTCTTTGAAAATTCTATTATAAACAAAATAACAGGTGGGCTTGCATTAGAGATATCCTATAACGCTTACTACCATAACATACCAACATCTTGGCGTGTCCGAAAATGGGATACTAATCTCTCTACACTAATCCAATTTAACTTTTAGAGAGTGTATGTTAAAATTGAGCCATTTAATCTTGCTAGGAGTATACAGATGCAACATTTAAAGCCTGAAGAGATAGAGAATCTAAAGAACATACTTCTTGAGTGGAGAGATAGAGTCCTAGAAGACACAAAGAAAAACGTAGGTGAATCATTATCCTTCTCCGGAGCAGATGAGATAGAGAGAGCTGAGGCTGAAACAGAGAGGATACTTACTCTCAGGACTTTAGACAGAGACAGAAAACTCTTAAAGAAGATAGAGTACACACTGCAGAAGATAGAGTTTGGAACATATGGTATATGTGAGTCTTGCGGGACTCAGATACCGTACAAGAGACTACTGGCTAGACCTGTAGCTTCCCTCTGCATAGATTGTAAAGAAAAGCAGGAGGAAGAAGAATGAAAGTAGCCATTTCTAACAGAGATGCTCTAATAGTGGTAGATATGCAGAACGACTTTATGCCTTTGGGAGTTCTCCCGGTGAAAGAAGCAGACAGAATAGTGCCTGTTATAAACAACTATGTGGAGAAGTTCGAAAGAAAGTCTCTCCCTGTCTTCTTTACCAGGGATTGGCATCCGGAGAACCATACATCCTTCAGAGATTTTGGTGGTGTTTGGCCATCTCACTGTGTTGCTGGGACAGAAGGAGCCAAATTTTACCCTGGTCTGAAAATACCAGCAGACAACAAATTCATCATCTCAAAAGGTACCTCTCCAGAGTTTGATGCCTACTCTGGATTCCAAGGGACTATCTTAGACAGTCTGCTGAAAGAAAGGGGTATAAGGAGAGTTTTTATATGTGGAGTTGCTACAGACTTCTGTGTAAAGAACACAGCCTTAGGGGCAATAAACTTGGGATATCAGGTTTTCATTCTCTCAGATGGTATAAAAGGTGTATTTGAAGACCTATCGGAAACATCTTTAAAACTGCTTATGGAAGAGGGGGCTTCCCTTGTAAGCTATGACGAAGTATCTGTTTGATTCTGACTCATTACCGCCTCAACTTACAGACAGAGATGATTTAAAATACATCACGGACTTTTCCGGTTTAGAAAAGGTCAGTAGAGTCCTCGAAAAACAAAAGTTCATATACTTTGATTGTGAGGTGGCTTCAGAGAACTTTGAAAATATTAATCCCTTTAAAGATAAGATAAGACTGATACAACTTGGAAATGAAGAAAAAGTGTTCATAGTAGACGTCCAAAAGATAAATGATAGAGGCAAAGTTAGCGAGTTTTTAGCGGACTTACTAAGGGAGAGGGGTATAGTAGGTCATAACCTGAAGTTCGATATAAAGTTCTTGTATACGAACTTTGGGGTTCTACCAAAACTAAACTTCGACACTATGATAGCATCTCAGATAATATCAGAAGGAAACGAAGGAGATAGACATTCTCTAAAGGCAGTTACAAGCAGATTTACAGGAAAAGATGTAGACAAAAGACTTCAAAAGTCTGACTGGGGTTCAGAGCATCTAACAAATCAGCAGCTTGAGTACGCAGCAGAAGACATAAGAGTCCTCAGAGATGTCTTTAAAGTAGTCAGAGATATACTCAACAAAGATGGAGAGGAAAGTTTATCCGGGAAAATAGGGAGTGTATTTGGACTAAAAAATCCTGTTGCCATTCTAGAGATGACTTTAATTCCCATCTTAGCCGAGATTGAGTTGTCAGGTATACCGGTGGACCTAAACCTCCTAAATAGTACCCTTGAAGATAAAAAATCAGAGTTTCAGTTATTGTACTTTGATTTTAGGAAAAGATTTTCAGTGGATCCTTTCTCCCCTAACCAGATAACAAACTGCCTTGTGAATAGACTAAAGATAGAGCTTCCAAAAACGGAGAAAGGCTCTTACTCATCCCAGGACACATTTTTAAGAAACTTCCTAGACTACGAGGAAGTTCGTCTTTTACTGACCATCCGAACTTTGAAGAGGTCTCTAGATAAACTATTGGAGATACTCTCTTACATAAGCAATGGAAGAGTCTTTGGGGAGTTTAAACAGATAGGAGCTCCAACAGGAAGGATGACTTCTTTAAGGCCAAACCTTCAGAATATCCCATCAAGCTTAAAAGAGATATTTAAAGCTGAAGAGGGTAGGGTCTTCATAGTAGCAGACTATTCCCAGATAGAGTTAAGACTTGCAGCAGAATATACAAAAGACGAAAGAATGATAAAAGCTTTCGTAGAAGGAAGAGACCTTCACAGAGTTACTGCCTCCATAATCATAGGAAAGAGGTACGAAGATATAACCCCGGAGGAGAGGAGATTAGCAAAGGCTATAAACTTTGGTCTCATCTACGGTATGTCTCCTAAGTTTTTGGTAGAGTACTCGAAAGCCAACTATGATATAGAAATATCTCTTGACGAAGCGAAACAGTTCCACATGGACTTCTTTGATTACTACAAAAGTTTCCGCAGATGGCATAACGCTGTGAAGGAAAAACTAAAGAAGCATAGAGTTTTGGAGGTAAAGACACTTTTTGGAAGGAAGATTCTGGCAAGTAGGTTTACAGACGCTGTTAACTATCCAATACAAGGATCCGGAAGTGACCTTCTAAAGATGGCTGTAGTCTTTTTCTCTAAGATGAAGGACAGTAGCTCAAAAATCGTGAATCTGGTTCACGATGAAATTCTAGTAGAGAGTGAAAAAACCAAGATAAAAGAGAATGCCAGTATAGTCGGGAAAGCTATGGAGAAAGCAGGAAAGTTTATACTAAAGACAGTTCCTGTTTCTTTTGAGATATCCATAAACGACAGGTGGAAGAAGGGATAACTTGCCTTGGAGACATTCATAAAGGATGAGGCTTTTGTCTTAAGTAGAAGGTTTGTTGGGAACAGTGATGTGGTTATAACCATATACGGTCAGAAGTTAGGTATAGAGACCGTTTTTATCCAAAACGGACAACTCATAAAAAACCTACCCTACGTATACTTTGATAGGTTTACCTATATTAAGGCTGTTTTTCAGAAGTACAGGGAAAAGAGAGTTTACATATCGGAGATAGATAAGGTCATAACCTTTGGTCTTAAGGTGTCGGAAAGCTTGGAATCACTATCTATCCTCACAGACATCTCTAACATGATATATAACTATGTTCTGTATCCAGATAAGGCGATCTTTAATCTCTACAAGAAGACACTGTATTACTCTATAAAGACAGGACAGATCCACAGATACTACCTATCCTTTTTGGTGAAGTTTATCTACCTTCTTGGAGTATACGACCGTAAAGAGCTTGACAGATATTGGGACATCTTTGTGTCTATCTTGAAAACACCCTTAAGGGAAATAAAGATTCTAAACATAGACAGGTCTGTTGAAGAAAAACTATCAGCTAAGTTGATAGAAAGTATAAACAGATGGTTAGGTTAGACTATTCACCCCCAACTTCAATATCCTTTAACCATTCTCTGTTTTGAAGATACCACTGAACTGTCCTTCTTATACCCTCTTCAAAACTCACTTTTGGACTCCAATTCAGTAGTCTGTCTGCTTTTGTTATGTCTGCCCATGTTTCTTTAAGGTCAGCTTTATGGAAAACCCTATAATCTATCATAGCTCTTTTCCCAAGGAGCTCCTCTATGGTGTTTATAACTCTGCTTAAAGGTATTGGGTTTTTCCCACCACCTAAGTTTATAATTTCGTACCCTAATTCTTTCATTGCAAGTACAGTTCCATCTGCTATATCGTCCACGTAAGTGAAATCCCTAGACTGAGAGCCATCCCCGTACAAGATTATCGGTTTTCCTTCATCAATCCACTTTATAAACCTGAAGATACTCATATCCGGTCTTCCTGCAGGCCCGTACACAGTGAAGTATCTGACTATGGAGACATCTATACCATACAGATGATGGTAAGTGTAAGCCATTACCTCAGCAGCTTTCTTAGATGCTGCGTATGGGGATATAGGGGTGTTCACTGGTAAGTCCTCTTTAAATGGTATAGATTGTCCTGCATACAAAGAAGATGTTGATGCTAGTACAAACTTTCTCACTCCATACTTTCTCATGAGCTCTAAAAGGTTTAAAGTTCCATTAGCGTTCGTTGTCATGTATACGTGGGGGTTTAACATACTGTATCTAACACCAGCCCTTGCAGCCAAGTTAAAAACAGCATCAAAACTATACATTCTGAATATTACATCTAATGCTTGAAGGTTTTCTATATCTACAGGAAAGAACCGGAAGTTACTCTCCCCATCTAGATCCCTGAGTCTATACTCTTTTAGCCTTACATCGTAGTAGTCGTTTATATTGTCAACACCTATCACCTTGTATCCGATTTCTAGAAGCTTCTTTGCAGTCTTCCACCCTATGAACCCTGCACAACCTGTTAAAAGAACTCTCTTCCCCATGCTTTTCCTCTTAGACTTGAATGTTATAATATTCTACAACACATCTTGAGGTTTAAAATGGAAGAGAAGAGTCTTCTATCCTACACTCTCTTTGGACTTGAGTTTAAAAATCCCATCTGGACAGCCTCCGGAACTTTTAGCTACGGTTTAGAGGTAGAAAAACTGTATGACTTATCAGAATTAGGAGCCATAGTAGTCAAAGGTCTCTCCTTAAAACCCAGGAAGGGTAACATGCCCCAACGAATAGTAGAAACCCCTGCTGGTATGCTTAACTCAATAGGTCTACAAAACCCTGGCGTTGAGTACTTTATAGAGAACATCTTACCTAGACTGAGAAGTTATGATACGAAGATATTTGCTAACGTCTTCGGGGAGAATGAAGAAGAATACCTGGCAGTCTCAGAAATACTGGATAAAACAGAAGGAGTCCATGGTTTAGAACTGAACGTCTCCTGTCCAAATGTAAAGAAAGGGGGTATAGCCTTTGGAAGTGACCCTCAAGTCCTTTTCGATCTGGTATCTAAGATAAAAAAGATAACCAAAAAACCACTGTTAGTAAAGCTTAGCCCAAATGTAACGAACATAGTTGATACAGCTGATGCCTGTGTAGATGCTGGAGCAGATGGTCTAGTGTTGATAAATACACTCCTTGGAGTCGCTATAGATGTAGAAGCAGAAAAGCCAATTCTATCAACGGTAACAGGAGGACTATCTGGACCTGCAATTCTACCTATCGCAGTCCGGATGATATGGCAGGTCTACAGTAAGTACGGTAATAGTGTTCCCATCATAGGAGTTGGTGGTATAACTACATACCAGGATGCTTTACAGCACTTCTTAGCAGGGGCGGTTCAGATACAGGTTGGAACGGCTAACTTCTATGAACCATACTCGCCTCTGAAGATAAAGAAAGGTTTGATAAAACATCTTCAGAAAAAAGGCTATTATCATTTTACAAAACTGGTAGGTAAAGCTCATCAGATGGTCCTAAAATAGAGATAGGAGGTGTTTTTGAGATGATATTGGTGCTGACAAGATTCTCTATAAACTCAGAATATAGAGAGGAGTTTGAAAAGAGGGCTGTTGAGAAGTTTGGTGAACATGGTATAGATCAGATAGAAGGTTTTATGGGTATGAAGGTGTTAGGTGGGAAGAGTTTCCCCAGTATGCCCCAGAACGATAGTGTGATAGTGATAACGTATTGGAAAGATATGGATAGTTTTCTAAACTACACGAAAAGTGATGCATTTGCTAAAGCTCATCAAAACCCACCTCCAAAGGAGATGCTCAAAGGATCACCGTCAGTAGAAGTATATAAAGTAATCAAAGAAATATAAATTTAACGTTAAATTAAAACCTTGCAATCCATTTAAAAATTGTTTAATATTGATTTAAATCATATTCTAATAGGAGGTTTCACATGGGAGAAAACACCGCTATCAGGTGGGTTCTGTTCTTCTTCTTCCCAGCTCTCTTTATCTACGGTCTTCTTCATGTCTACTCCTCAAAACCTGTACAAGCTAAGAAGAGCGCAGAATTAACTGAGATGGAAGAGGCTGGAAGAAAGGTTTACAACAAGTTCTGTGTAGGTTGTCACGGTGAAAATGGAGATGGTAACAGCTTGGCTGCTCCGTTTTTCAGGAATAAACCACCAAACTTCTACACAGGAGTCTTCAGATGGAAATCTACACCGGAAGGCACACTACCTACAGACGAAGACCTTTTACACGTCCTAAACTGGGGCATACCTCAAACAGCTATGCCGTCGTTCCATCTTGTCCCAGAAGTTCAAAAGAGAGCTGTTATAGCCTACATTAAAACCTTCTCTGGCAAATGGAAAAAAGAGCGACCAGGAGAGTCTGTCTATTCTCAGATTAAGCAGGTACCAGACTACTTCGCTACTAAAGAATCCATAGAAAAGGGTAAAGAGCTATACGCTGTAAACTGTACGGCTTGCCACGGTGAAAACGGTAAAGGTGACGGTCCAATAGCTGCTACTCTACCAGTTCCTCCAACAAACCTCACTTATCCAGTTAGGTCTGCAGGTCCGTCACCTAAGGATACGTTTAGGGTCCTAACCGTAGGATTAGAAGGTTCCCCAATGCCTAAGTTCGACCACCTATCTGAAGAGGACAGATGGCATTTAGTTTCTTATATCGCTTATTTGATGAACAAAGGAAAATAATTAAAGGAGGTGTACGATATGGCTACTAATGTAGCAACAGCAGGTGGCGAGGCTCAGCTAACAAACCTCGTAAACTACACCCTGGTTAAGCTCCACGTTGCCATGGGTCTTATCTTCTTTATCATAGTTGGTTTAATGGGATTTTTGTACTCTCTCCAACTTGATGGGATCTATCCTTTCCCTGGAATAGAGTTCCTATCTGCTGGTAGAGTTAGGATGATACACACTGCAGGGGCTGCTTATGGATTCTTGGTAAATATGTTCACTGGACTTCTCTACTGGGCTGTTCCAAGATTTACTGGATATAAAGTGTTCAACGAGAAGTATTTAGGTGGATTTATGTTTATAGGTCTACAGGCAGCTGTACTCATAACAGTTGTTGCTATCCTCTTCCTTGGAATGGCTGATAACGTTGAGTGGGGAGAGACTCCGTGGTGGTTAGACCCTATTATAGTTGCTTGGTTACTCCTCCATGGTATACAGTTTGGTGCACCTATACTTAAGGCATCTCAAAAGGCACCTCTATATGTTACAGGATGGTATATCTCAGCTATGTTAGTTTGGACTCCTCTCGTTGTATTCATGGGCAACTTTATACCAAGATTCTGGTCTGCAGGTTCTGGTGCAGGAGCTGTTCAGTCAACCTTCATCCATGACTTGGTCGGCCTTTACGTTACACCTGTAGCTTGGGGATTGATGTACTACTTCGTTCCAGTTATCATGAAAAAGCCAATGTGGTCTCATGGCTTATCTTTACTTGGATTCTGGGGATTAGCATTCTTCTATCCATTAAACGGTGTCCATCATTTCTTATGGTCTCCAATACCTATGTTTGCTCAGTACTCTGCGGTATTTGCAACAGTCGCGATTGAGTTTGCCGTTACTTCAGTTCTTATTAACTTCATGATGACACTAAGAGGTTCTGCAGAGGTTCTAAAGTACAACGTTCCTCTAAGATATATGTACACAGGAGCTATCTTCTACTGGATTACCTGTTTCCAATGCGCTTTCCATGTTACTCTTACCTTTCAGAAAGTCATCCACTTCACAGACTGGGTAACAGGACATGCTCACCTGATAATGTTTGGAACATTCGGAATGTGGGTTCTTGGAATGGCTGAGTATGTATGGCCAAGGCTTTTTGGAAAAGAGACTATGTACTCTAAGGGAATGTCGGAAGGTGCTTACTGGCTGTTGACAATAGGTGTTATAGCCATGTTCGTTGACCTAACAGCTGCCGGTCTCGTTCAAGGTTTTGACTGGATAGGGCTAAATCCATGGATAGACTCTGTAAACTTCTCTAAGCCTTTCTGGTACTTCAGGTCTGTTGCTGGTATTATGATGCTAACTGGGCTTTTCATGTACGCTATGAACTTCTATAAAACTGCTGTAGCTGGCAAAGGTCTAGAAGCTCAGCTTAGAGAATCTGCATAAGGGGGGCTGAGATATGGGTAAAATGGAACGTTTTCCGTTTATAGTTTTGGTAGCAGGTTTACTTTTCTTCCTATTCGCTGACTTTGTATCTTGGGCATTACCTATTTACGTTTTGAAAGATATACCTATGAAAAAGGTCTCTGACCTGTCTGCTGAAGCAAAGGCTAAAAACACATCTGCTTGGGCTGATTTTGAGTGGATTGCTAGGAATTACTCTGAACAGTTTAAGAAGTACTATGGTGATGTTAACGAGGAGTCTTTTGCTAAAGCTCTTAAAGTGGGACATAGATGGTATGTTGCGGAAGGTTGTTGGAACTGTCACTCTCAGATGGTTAGACCTGTATCTAACGAGACTCTAAGGTTTGGTATACAGGGTGTTTCTAACACCGTGTCCTACCCTTCCGAGTTCCAAAATGAGCTTCAAGCTCCTGTTCTGTGGGGAACAAAGAGGGTTGGACCTGATCTTATCAGAGAGGCCGCTGTCCATAACATAGATTGGCAGGTTGCTCACCTCTACAACCCAGAATCTACCTCTCCAGGGTCAAACATGCCTAGATACCCTTGGTACTTTGAAAAGGATGAAAAAGGTAACATAGTCCCTAACGAAAGAGGTATAGGGCTACTCACTTACATAATGTGGTTAGGTTCTTGGGAAATTAAACCTACAAAAGAGTGGGCTTTAAAGTGATGTTAATTGAATTTGAATGGGGCTTTAGCCCCCATTTTAGTTAAGAGAGGTGTTTAGAGATGAGGATATCTCAGAGAACGATAGCTCTTATGACCTTGTTCATATTCCTCTTTGTGGTAGGCTCCATCATAGCTGTTAGGACGGTTGCTTACCTCCAGGCAGGTTTTGAGTTAAAAGGCTTTTTAGTCCAAGTGATAACCTACGTTATCGCTCTAACTGGATGGTTGTTACTTTTTGTCTACGCTTATGTTAAGGGAGACTTTAAGGATATAGAAGGTCCTAAGTATGACCTCTTAGAAAAAGAGGAAAAGATTATAGAAGCTGAAAAAAAAGCTGGGAGGTATTAGAGAATGGCAGGACATTTAGAGAATACAAGGGCTATAGACAAGATTACCTATGTAACTGATGCTATTCCTACTTGGTGGGTGATGTTCTGGATAGGTTACATACTCTTTACAGTGTCTTACATAGTTTTTGACTGGGTTCCAGATTTCTTAAGCTGGATGTCTGTTGTTGGTCAAGGTGCTGAAGCTGCAGATAAACATATCTGGTTAAGAGAGTTGATAAGAAACTGACTAAACAGAGGGGGAGATTCCCCCCCCCTCTCTCCTTTCATCTATCTTTTTATCCTAAAGAATTTTGATCTCCTTGATGATATAATGTTTAAATGAAGTTTTTTTATTTTGTTCTTGCTTTGTTAATTGGTGTCTACAATCTCTCTTTCGGAGGAGAAAAGTACTTGGAGAAAACTAACATAAACGGTATGGAATTTATACTTAAACAGACAAAAGGTCCGGGAATAGTGTCTGGAGTTTTTTTTATAAAGGGTGGAAGTATTGAAGACCCTTCTGGAAAAAAGGGGCTTGTAAACATAACTTTAAAGCTCCTTCTGAAAGGCTCGAAGAACTACAGTTCACTCAATATAAATAAATTTTTCGAAGACAGTGGAGGTTTTATATCAGCCTCTGTTTCTGAAGAGTTTTCAACTATAGAGTTTGCTGTCAGGGCTGATGATTTTGAAAAGGCTATAGAGATAATAAAGGATATCCTGGAAAACCCACTCTTCCCGGAGGATAAACTCTCTATCGAGATAGAAAATGTAAAGTCTCAGTTAAGAGCCAAAAGAGAGGAGAGTTTTTCCTATGCTTTTGATAAGCTCAGATCAGAGGCTTTTAAGGAGACAGTGTATGAGGTTTCTCCACTAGGAAGAGAAGAAGACTTAAATGGGATCACTGTCTCAGATGTAAGGCAGATGTGGAAAAAGCTATTCAGTAGAGAAAGGTTCATCGTATCTATCGTAGGTGATCTACCTTTAGACAGAATGAAGTCTAAGCTATCCTTCTTTAACATTCCAAAAGGTGATATTCCTAATTTCCCTTCTGTAGAGATAAAGTCGTCTAAAGGCGGTTGTAAGTTTTATACTAGGGAAGGGGCTCAGTCAACTGTGCTGACCTTATATAAAGCCCCGGCTGTAAAGGATAGGGATTACTTCAAGTTCAGATTGCTCAACTCTGTCCTTGGGAGTGGTTTTACTTCAAAACTGTTTCAGGAGTTAAGAGAAAAGAGGGGTTATGCTTATGCTGTAGGTAGTGTATACATGCCAAGATTAAACTTTGGTTCGATGGTTACTTATATTGGAACAGCTCCGGAAAAAACAGATGATGCTATCTCTGATATGAAGATTGTAATTGACTCTTTTGAGAAGATGGTTTCTGAGGAAGACATCAAAATCGCAAAAGAAAAACTGATCGGTGATTTTCTCATGGACCATCAGACAAGAGCGAAGCAGGCATACTACCTTGGATGGTTTGAGGCTGTAGGTCTTGGATATGAGTACGATGAAAAATATCCTGATATTATAAGGTCTATAACTCTGAAAGACGTTGTAGATGTTTACAGAAAGTTCATAACTCAAGGCAGTATCTGTGTAGTAGTAAAACCATAAAACTTTGGAGGTCTGAATTGATTTGGTTCACAGAGTATCAGACTAAAAATACGGGTTTAACTGTAAAGGTTAGGGAAAGTAAGAGTTTTCAGTCTGAGTATCAAGAGATACTACTTTTAGATACGTACGAGTATGGCAAGATGCTGGTTTTAGATGGAGCCGTTCAGACTTGTGAAAGAGATGAGTTCATATACCATGAGATGTTGGCTCATCCGGCTCTCCTGTTTCATTCAAGCCCAGAAAGGGTACTGGTAATAGGAGGTGGGGATGGTGGAACTGTTCGGGAAGTTTTAAAACACAGCTCTGTGAAAGAAGTCAATCTCTGTGAGATAGACAGGATGGTAATAGAGGTCTCTAAGGAGTATCTTCCTTCCATATCCTCAAAGTTGTCTGATGAGAGAGTTAAAATCTTTGTTGAGGATGGTAATAGATTCTTAGATGAGAGAAAAGGATACTACGATGTTATACTTCTAGACCTATCTGACCCTGTCGGTCCGGCAGAGGCTCTATTTAAGAGAAACTTCTACCAGAAGGTAGAGCAGGCACTGAGGGAAGGTGGTATCATGGCAGCCCAGACTGAGTCTCCTTTTTTACAAGAAGAGTACTTTAGGACTGCTGTGAAAGAAATAAGGGCGGTATTTAAAAATAGCAAGACTTACCTTGCTTTTATCCCAACTTATCCAGCCGGTATGTGGAGCTTTACTATAGCTTCAGACAGTGTAGACTTCTCTGATATAAAAGATACGAATATCAGTAGGTTGAATACAAAATATCTTTCTGATACAATACTAAGTTCTCTGTTTGTATTGCCGAAGTTTGTGTCTGATATGATTGAAGAATAAATTTCATAGAGAGGTGGTAAATTGACAAAGGAGATCTTAGGTATTATCGCTTCAAGGGCTGCTGAGAAGACAGGCATAAAACTCTACGGTAGAAGTGTTGAGAGGGTTTTAGCCGGTCTTTTGGTAAGTTCTGACTTTTGGAAGATTGTAGACTGTGCAGACCAACCTGTTCCTGCTACATCTCAGATAGTAAAAGAGCTTGTAGCTGAAGGTATAGCAAAGATAGAGAACGATGAGATCCTGTTAACTGAAAAAGGGTTCAACATAGTAAAAGAGTTAAAGATTCCTCCTGCTGTGGATTACTCCTGCAAGGCTTGTGAGGGTAGAGGTATTCCTTTCTATGCAAATTTAGATTGGTATCATACCTTCCTACAAGTCACAAAAGATAGACCAAAGGCTATACAGGACTATGATCAAGGTAGTGTAACTCCAGAGACTACTGTATCTAGGGTTCTGTTCTTAGATTCAAGGGAGGATTTAAGGAATAAAGACATCCTTGTTATGGGTGCAGAAGATGATTTAACAGGTCTTGCTGTTGCTCTTACAAGACTGCCAAGGAGAGTTTTAGTCTTGGATATAGACGAAAGATCTATAGATTTTGATAATAGAATATTTAAAGAACTTGGTATAGACAATGCAGAGGCCATAAGGTGGGATTTAAGGAATCCATTCCCGGAGGAGTGGATAAAGTCCTTTGATGTATTCATCACAGACCCTCCGGAAACTCTAAAAGCCTTCAAAGCTTTCATAGCGAGAGGCATAGCATCTTTGAAGTCTGAGGGAAGTGTGGGGTACTTTGGACTGACTCTGAGAGATTCCTCCATAACTAGATGGCATCAGTTCCAGAAGGCTCTAATCAACGACTACGGTATGGTTATAACGGACATCGTTCAGGACTTTAATGCTTATATGAACTGGGATTATCACGCAGAGACCAAGGCTCAGGAAGTGGCACCTGTAAACAAGGTTCCAACAGATATATGGTACAGGTCAGCTTGGGTAAGAATGGAGGCTCTTCCTGGATTTAAGGGTGAGAATGTTCAGATAACAGACGAAGTGTTCGGGGAGCTCTACTTAGACGAGGAAGGTTCAACAACATAAAATCTCAAGGGGGCTAGTAGGCTCCCTTCATCATTCATCTATACTTTGACACAGCCGAAATATTTCTTAAATTTATATTTAAAATCTAAGAGGTTTTGTTTTTGAATGTTCTTAAAATAGTTTTGTCTTTATTGTTTATTGGATTACTTGTCCACATTTATGTCAGCTATCTACCAGTTTGGGTGAAGAAGTTCCAGGAGATGGTTCTGGAAGAGCCTGTGAAGAAGGAGAGAGTTGTAAGAGAAGAAAAAAGTCCTCCTGTTGAGAAAAGAGAGAGTGAAAAGGATGAAGTACAAGAGAAGAGAGTAGAAGAAGAGTTAAGGAGGGTCCTTGGTATTCCGGAGAAAAAAGAGGAGAAAGAGGAGGAGAGTATCATTGATAAAATCATCAACTATATTAAAATGTTAAAAGAAAAATTCTTCTAAGGGGAAAAACATGAGGTTCAACACTATAGAAGAGGCCATAAAGGATATCTACGAAGGGAAGATGGTTATTATGGTAGATGATCCGGATAGAGAGAACGAAGGAGATCTGGTGATGGCAGCTGAGAAGGTAACACCTCAAGCTATAAACTTTATGGCTAAAGAAGGAAGAGGTTTAATCTGTCTCTCTATGCTCCCCGAGAGATTAAAGGAACTCGATATCCCTCTGATGACTCTAAACAACACAGACCCAAAAGGAACAGCTTTCTGTATATCTATAGACGCTCATCCAAAGTACGGTAGCACTACCGGTATATCGGCTTTTGATAGAGCTCTAACTATAAGGTTAGCTGTTTCTCCGGATGCTAAACCCGATGACTTCGTAAAACCCGGTCACATATTCCCCCTTATGGCAAAAAAAGGAGGTGTTCTAGAGAGAACAGGTCATACGGAGGCTTCCGTTGATCTTGCAAAACTTGCGGGGCTTTATCCAGCTGGTGTAATCTGTGAGATAATGAAGGATGATGGGACTATGGCAAGGTTGAACGACCTGTTTGAGTTTGCCAAGAAGTACGACCTTAAAATAATAACAATAGCGGACTTGGTCCAGTACAGACTCCGGAAGGAAAAGTACATAAAAAGAGAGGCAGAGGCTTTCTTACCCACAAAGTATGGTGTTTTCAAGATATACGGTTACATAAACACACTTGATGAAACAGAACATGTAGCTTTAGTGATGGGGGATATAAACCCAGAAGAGCCCACTCTTGTTAGGGTTCACTCTGAATGTTTGACTGGAGATATCTTTGGTTCTCTCAGATGTGACTGCCAGAACCAGCTACACAAAGCATTAAAGATAATAACCCAGGAGGGAAAGGGTGTCCTTGTGTACATGAGAGGACATGAGGGCAGAGGTATAGGTATCTTAAACAAGATAAAAGCTTACGATTTACAGGATAAAGGATACGACACAGTTGAGGCTAACCATAAGCTTGGATTTCAATCTGACTTGAGAGACTTTGGAACCGGAGCTCAGATACTGTTGGATATAGGTGTTAAGAAGATGAGATTGATGACCAACAATCCAAGGAAGATAGTTGCTTTAGAGGGGTTTGGGCTTGAAATAGTGGAAAGAGTTCCTCTTTTTACTGGAACAAACCCTCATAATGAGAGATACATAAAGACTAAGAAGAACAAACTTGGACATATCATAGAAGAGTTTGAAGGTGAAAAGTGCGATATCTGATTGCTTTCCTTGGGATATTCCTGGTTTCTTGTGATAAAGTTAAAGAGATCTTCCAAGAGGAGGACTTACTGAAGAGACCCATAGCTCAGAGATGCGGAGACTGCCATCAGGAGATATATCAGCAGTGGAAAAACTCAAGACACGCCTTGGCGTGGATTAGTCCAGAATTTAAAAGAGCTAGTGAAAATTACTCTAAAGAAAGATGTCTCTCTTGCCATGCTCCCTATGAGATAAATATAGGGGAAAAACCAAAACTGAGGGAGGCTAACCTCTCTGATGGTGTTAACTGTGTTTCCTGTCACTTTAAGGATGCAACTCAATCTATGCACGGTCCATACGATGTATTTTCACCTCCTCATCCTTCCACTAAAAATCTACAGTATACCAAGTCGGAGATCTGTAGTGGATGTCATCAAGAAACTTACAAACAGTGGAAAAGTGCAAATGTGGAGAAAAACTGTCAGACTTGTCATATGCAACCAAAGAATAGCAAGCTTATACAGAAGTTCCCTTTTGACTTGTTCCATACATCAAAAGAAGTCTACTACCATGGGTTCGTAGTCCCTACAACAAAGCCAGATTTTTTCAGGGTTCAGATCATTAAGGATAAAGATAGTACAACTCTCTATATAACCAACCTGAAGGTTCCACATAATGTTCCAACTGCAGACCATGGAAGCCCAAAATACTACATAGATTTACAGTTCTTCAAACATGGAAGTTTGGTGTACTCAGATGGGCAGACTATAACGAAGAAAGAGGCATTCGTTCCTAAACAGACAACAGAGATAAAGTTCAATACCGGTTTTGATTACGATAAAGTGGTGGTAAAAATAAGTAGAAAACTTAGCTGGGAAGATAGTCCTAAGAAAATAGGAGAATTTGAATTTTAATATAATAGCTTACACAGACAATTATGAAACTAAAGTTTTAGATCTGTTATCATCCCTCTTCAAAAAGAGATATACCAGTGAGTATCTAAGGTCTAACCTGTCTAATAGATACATACTCCTTGAAGGAAACACTGTAGTAGGCTTTTTAGAGTTTCTAACCGTCCTGGATAGTGGTGAGATTCTCATGATTGCTGTAGATAGAAAGTACCAAGGTATGGGTTTAGGAAAAATGCTGATAGAGTTTGCTCTCAGGATGATGAAAGACAAAGGGGTAAAGGAGGTTTACCTTGATGTATTTGTTGAGAATGACAAGGCTGTAAATTTTTATAGGAATTATGGATTTGAGGTTGTTCTTATAAGGAGAGGTTACTACAGCGATGGGGGAGATGCATTTTTAATGAGGAAGAGGATATAATAGAATGAAAAAAGGAGTATAGGGTATGCAGATAAAGGGCAGAGATTTAGAGTTATTGATAGACAGTAAAACCATAGAGGAAAAAATCAAGGAGATGGGACGGAATATCAGTATGGAGTTTGCAGGGGAAGATCTTTATGTCATAGGTATACTGAAAGGCTCGTGTATCTTCTTTGCTGACTTGGTGAGAGAGATAGAGGGAAGGGTCTATATAGATTTTATGCAGGTGTCTTCTTATGGAACTGGAATGGAGAGTTTCGGAGAGGTTATATTCATAAAAGATATGTCTGTTGATATAAAGGATAGGAATGTTCTTATAGTGGATGATATTATCGATACAGGTAGAACTCTGAAGGCTCTAGTAGAGGCCTTGTCCTTAAGGTATCCGAAGAAGTTAAGAACAGCGGTTCTGTTAGATAAAAAGGATAGAAGAGAGGTAGACTACGAAGCTGATTTTGTGGGTTTTACTATTCCAGATAAGTTTGTGGTTGGTTATGGTCTAGACTGGGGAGAGGAGGGAAGGAATCTAAATGGTGTTTACGTCGTAAGATAATCTCTATGAGGTAAGATGTATGAAAATGGTAGATGTTTCTATGAAGTTTGAGACCATCCGGACGGCCCAAGCTGAGGGTAAGATATACCTATCAAAAGAAACTGTTGAGATGATAAAGAATAGGCAGATACCTAAGGGGGATGTTTTGGTAGCATCCCAGATGGCCGGGATAATGGGAGCAAAGAAAACTCCGGAAGTACTGCCTTTCTGTCATCTAATACTCATAGATCAGGCTTTTGTAGAAACCAGATTAGATGAGGATGGTGTCTACGTTAGGTCTTACGTAAGGTGTATAGGCAGAACTGGGGTTGAGATGGAGGCTCTCTCAGCTGTATCTGCAGCTCTTTTAAATGTTTACGATATGTGTAAAGCTTTTGATAAAAATATGGTCATATCAGAGATAAGACTCCTGTCTAAAACTGGAGGAAAGTCTGACTATGAGGAAGACCTATCTGGGTTGACCTGTGGAGTTATAACCCTAAGTGATAGCTGTTATAGGGGAGAGGAAGAAGACAGGAGTGGTAAACTGGCTATTGAGATCATAGAGAATGAGTTCAACGGAAAGGTGGTTGAGTATCATATCCTACCTGACGAAGAAAAGATAATAGTAGAGAAACTAAAGAGTCTCGTGGATAAGGTAGATATACTCTTTACAACCGGTGGAACTGGCTTTAGTGAGAGAGACGTCACTCCGGAGGCAACTTTAAAGGTGGTAGACAAGGAGATGATTGGATTTGAAGAAGCTATGAGGGTTTTAGGAGTAAAGTTTACCCCTAAGTCTCTACTGTCGAGAGGTGTCTGTGGTATAGCTGGAGACCACACTCTGATAGTAAACCTTCCTGGAAGTACCAGGGGTGTGAGGGATAACCTGAGGATGATAGCCCCTCTACTAAAGCACGCTATAAGGATGGCAAGGAGAGAGAAGAAACATTAGAGACCTGGCTATCTTGATTTTTGCTCTGATGTGGAACGGAAAGATGGATGACGATCTCCATTCTGTGGAAGAAAGGATAACCTCAGAGTTTGGTCAGATATTCCTTCAAACACAGTCATTCAATGTAGATTATGCTAGATACTATCATAGAGAGATGGGAGTAGGACTACACAAGAAGTTTGTGGTGGTGGATACCCTTATCCAAAAGTGTGAAGGAGTGTCTATAAAGAAATGGGCTATTTCTTTAGAAGATCACTACAGTCTAAGGGGTAATAGGACTGTTAATATAGACCCTGTATGGTTGGATGAGTATCAGGTGGTTGCTCTTTCAAAGAAAGATAGAGGAAGTAGGATCTGTATAGGGAAAGGAGTTTACGGGGAGATGGAGCTGTTTTACCATCATGGCTCTTTCCATCCTTTCCCTTGGACATATATTGACTACAAGGGAAATATTAGGTTCTTTGAAGAGGTTAGGAAGATATACCTTAATAAGGCAAGAGAGGTATGAAGAGACTTCTTGTGAAACATCAGCAGAGTTTAAAGGAATTTTTGGCTCAAGGTCTTGGTATATCAAAGAACAGAGCTAAAGAGCTGATAGACAGTAGGAATGTGTTTATAAATAACCGGAGAGTTTGGATAGCTACCCATACCTTAAAACCGGGAGACGTAGTAGAACTGTCTTTTGTAGAAGATGAGAGGGATGTAGAGCCAAAGGTGATATACGAAGACAGGTACATAATAGCGGTTAACAAACCTCCTTTCCTCCTTAGCGATAAATCAAAGGAATCCCTTGAGGAAATCTTAAGACAGAGATATAGAAACGAAGATATAAAGGCAATCCATAGGTTAGATATGGAGACGTCCGGAGTGATAATATTTGGGAAAAATTACTCTGTATACCAACGTTTTAAGCAGATGTGGAAAGATAGGAGTATCCTGAAGATATACTTAGCCATATCTCATAATGAAAGTCTGTTTTCCACAAAGATGATAAATTCTCAGATAGACGGAAAAGAGGCCATCTCAAAAGTGAGACTGATAAAAAAAGGGAATGGATTTTCGCACTTCGAAGTTCAGATAGAAACTGGAAGAAAGCATCAGATAAGAAGACATCTTTCTAGTATAAGACATCCTATAGTGGGAGATAAAATCTATGGTATCAAAAAGGTGGAAATTCCGTTCCTAAAATCAGTAAGGAGGCATATGCTCCATGCCTACAAACTTCAGTTTATCCATCCTTTTACAGGGGAAAAGATCTCTTTAAAAGCACAGGTTCCTGCTGATTTTATGAGTGTATTACACTATCTTAAGTAGTATAATAATAGTCAAAAATTGTAGAGGTAAATGTATGAAGATACATGTAGCCCATAGTCCTGATTCTGATGATGCTTTTATGTTCTACGGCATAAACTCCGGAAAAGTAGATACTAAAGGGTATGAGTTTATAGATGTTTTAGCAGATATAGAAACACTAAACAGAGAAGCACTCAAGGGAACTTACGAGGTTTCAGCTATCTCCATTCATGCTTTTCCGTATGTGGCAGATAAGTACGCTCTATTCTCAAGTGGTGGGAGTATGGGAGACAACTACGGACCTATGATTGTATCAAAGGAGGAGTTTGATCCTTCGGAATTACCGAAAAAGAAGATAGGAGTTCCGGGAACACTTACATCCGCTTTTCTTGCTTTAAAACTCTATCAACCTAACCTGAACTATGAAGTTATACCTTTCGATAAGATAGCGGACGCTATAAAAGATCGGTCTGTGGATGCAGGACTTATCATCCACGAAAGTCAACTAACTTACCAGGATGAGGGTCTAGTGTGTGTGGTCGACCTTGGGAAGTGGTGGTTTGAAAGAACCGGAGGACTTCCTCTACCACTGGGGGGAAACATCATAAGGAGGGATCTAGGTTATCGTGTGATGAGAGAGATCTCTAAGATACTCAGGGAGAGTATAAAGTACTCCTTAACTCATAGAGATGAAGCCGTCGAGTATGCTTTAAGGTTTGCAAGGGGCATGGATAAAGATAGAGCAGACAAATTCATAGGTATGTACGTGAACGATCTTACCATGGATTACGGTGAGAGGGGTATAAAAGCTATAGAGTTGTTTTTGAAGGAGGCTTTTGAGAAAGGTTTAATACCAAATCTTCCTGAAATACAGTTCGTATGAGGTGCTGACATGAAGATTCTTCTTCTTGATGAAGATGAGATGAGTTTTGAAGTTCTAAGTGAAGTAGCATCTCTAAGTGATTCAGAAGTAGTTCTGTTTAAGACTGTGGAGGAGGCTAAAAACTACATATCTAACAACAAAGACTTTCATGCTGTTATTGCCTTACCAAAACTTGGAAATATCCCTTCATTACAGATCCTTGCCATGATGAAAAAGGATCCTGATCTGAAGAATATTCCTTTTATGATTATATCTCACTCTCCCACCCAAGAAGAGATAAAGTACTATAAAGCTATCGGTGTAGTTGAGGTCTTCGAGATTCCGTTTAACCCTCTAGAGGTTTTCCTCATCATAACTAACTACCTAAAGGATGTGAAAGGTGAGGAGGAAGTTAGGGCTATACTCCAAGAGACAAAGAAAGAAAAGTCTGTCTTTCAAAAGATTCTTGAGTTTATCAATAAACTCTTTGGTAGAGGCAAGTGAGTTTTTCATCCTTAAAGGACTGGTTAGACTCTTTAAAGTCCAGATCAGCAGATAGGGTTTGTGTTTTAGTTGAGGGGAAGAGAGACTTTAGCAAGTTGACTGCCCTTGGTGTTCGGAATATCTGCACACTAAAGGGAAGGAGATACTATGATGTAATAGAGGAGATACTGGAAAACTGTAACCTGTGTATAATCCTCTTTGATTTAGATAAACACGGAGAGAGGATGACAAAGAAATTTTCAGCCCTCCTAAAAAAGGAAGGAATAAAGGTAGACTTATCCTACAGGGAGTATCTCAAAACCTTGGGTGTGATAGAGGTAGAAAATATCTTCTGTATAGAAAAAATATATTCACATTTTCTGGAGATGAGCATTTGTTAGCAAAAAGGATTATTCCTTGTCTTGATGTAAATAGAGGAAGAGTAGTTAAGGGTGTGAAGTTTGTAAACTTAGTAGATGCTGGAGATCCAGTAGAGATAGCTGCTGCTTATGACGCCCAGGGAGCTGACGAGATAGTGTTTTTAGATATCACTGCTTCTGCTGAGGATAGAGGTATTATACTGGATGTTGTAAAGAAGACGGCGGAAACAGTGTTCATGCCCCTTACAGTAGGTGGAGGTGTAAGGACACTTGAAGATGTCAGGAAACTTCTTGAGAGTGGTGCTGATAAGGTTTCTATAAACACGGCAGCTGTAAAAGATCCTTCTCTGGTAGAGAGTATTGCAAAGAGGTTTGGTTCCTCAACTATCGTAGTAGCGATAGATGCAAAAGCTGTTGATAAAGATAGGTGGGAAGTATTTATAAATGGAGGAAGAACACCCACAGGGATAGATGCTGTAGAGTGGGCAAAGGCTATTTACGACCTTGGTGCAGGGGAGATCCTCCTTACATCAATGGATAAGGATGGAACAAAAAGTGGATACGATGTTGCCCTAACGAGAGCTGTGTCAGAAGCGGTTAAGATACCTGTTATAGCTTCTGGAGGAGCTGGGAAAAAAGAACATTTCTACGATGCTTTTACAGAAGGAAAAGCTGATGCAGCTTTAGCAGCATCCCTATTTCACTTTAAAGAGCTTACAATAGAAGAACTCAAGATTTATCTGAGAAATGTGGGAGTAAACGTGAGAATGAGGTGAATATTATGGATAAGAAAGTTTTAATATATGATACAACCCTTAGGGATGGAACTCAGGCTGAAGGGGTAAGTGTATCTGTAGAGGATAAGCTCCGGATAACTGAGAAACTGGATAGCTTTGGAGTTCCCTATATAGAAGCTGGTTGGCCAGGGTCTAACCCGAAGGATATGGCTTTCTTCAAAGAAGTTAAGAGCCTGAAGTTGAAAAACGCAAAGATAGTTGCCTTCGGTTCTACAAGAAAAGCCTCCTTAAATGTGGAGAGAGACCCTCAGATACAGGACCTGATAAGAGCAGAGACTCCAGTTATAACGATATTTGGAAAATCTTGGGACTTGCATGTGACAGATGCTCTAAAAACCACGCTAGAAAAGAACTTAGAGATGATACACTCCTCTGTAGAATATCTGAAGAAGTATGCAGATGAAGTTATCTTCGATGCTGAGCATTTCTTTGATGGATACAAAACAAACCCAGATTATGCTATAGAGGTTTTAAGGGTGGCCCAACAAGCTGGAGCAGACTACTTAGTCCTCTGTGATACAAACGGTGGAACCCTCCCTAACGAGATAGAGAATATCATAAAGGCTGTTAGGAAAAGTGGAATAGATGGTAAATTGGGTATACATGCCCACAACGACTCAGATACGGCAGTCTGGTCTTCTATAGTTGCGGTCCTAAATGGAGCCGTAATGGTCCATGGAACTATAAACGGTATCGGAGAGAGATGTGGAAACGCAAATCTGTGCTCCATAATACCTAACCTCACTCTAAAACTCGGTTATGAAACTGTTGGAAGAGACAATCTAAAAAAGCTAAAGGAGATATCTAACTTCGTTTCAGACATAGTAAACATGCCTGTTCCTAAGAACATGCCATACGTTGGAGACTCTGCTTTTGCTCACAAAGGTGGTGTTCATGCTTCAGCGGTTTTAAAAACACCAAAGAGTTACGAACATATCTTTCCGGATGATGTAGGTAACACAAGGAAAGTCTTAGTATCTGACCTTGCAGGTAAGAGTAATATCATATACAAAGCAAAAGAACTTGGCATAGATATAGACTACAGTGATGAAAGATTAACTAAGTTGGTCCAAGAGATAAAGGAGCTAGAAAGCCAAGGGTACCATTATGAAGCTGCGGAAGGTTCATTAGAATTACTGATAAGAAAGCACCTTAGAACGTTAGGAAAGTACTTCAACCTTGACGCCTACAGAGTTTTAATAGCCAGAAGATATACAGATATAGCTCCAATATCTGAGGCTACAGTAAGGATAAAAATAGAGAACCACTATGAGCATACAGCATCCTTAGGACATGGACCTGTTAATGCCTTAGATAGAGCACTTAAGAAGGCTCTTGTAAGTAGGTATCCGTCTCTCTCCGAGGTTGAGTTAATAGATTACAAGGTCAGGATCGTGAACGAGAGTGGTGGAACAGCCGCTAAGATAAGGGTACTTATAGAAAGTAGGGATAAGGATAAAAAGTGGGGAACTGTGGGTGTATCTGATAATATAATAGAAGCCTCTTGGCAGGCTGTAGTGGATAGTATAATATACAAACTTGTTAAAGATGGAATAAAACCTTTAGAGGAGTAGTATGGTTAACGACCACGTTTACGTCTCAGTTTTGCACTATCCGGCTGTAAATAAAGAAGGTAGGTGGGTGTGCACATCCTTCACTACTTTAGATTTCCATGATATAGCCAGACCTGCAAGGACGTACGAGCTTGCAGCTTACTACATAATTCAACCCCTTGAAACCCAGCAGTTTATAATAAAACAGCAGATAAATTATTGGACAGAGGGATTTGGAGCTTCTTTTAATCCAAGACGTTCCATGGCAGGGGAGATGGTTAGAGTCAGGTCTTCCCTTACAGAGGTTATCCAAGAGATAGAGAAAGATACTGGAAAGTCTCCAAAACTAATAGGAACATCTGCTAAGATATATCCGCAGACTGTCTCTTACAGTCAGATGAGGGATATAATCCAGAAGAGAAATGATGTGTTTTTGATACTTTTTGGAACCGGATGGGGTATGCCCCAAGAGTTAGTTATGAGTTGTGACTACATTTTAGAGCCGATTCTTGGAGCCGGAAACTACAACCATCTATCAGTTCGGAATGCTGCGGCGATAATAATGGACAGACTTCTTTCACCAAACAGATGTAAGTAGGAGACTGTGGTTTGTTCTATCACATACTCTATGAATACTTTGATATAAACCTGTTTAAGTATATAACTTTTAGAGGATTCTATGCCCTTATCACAGCTTTTTTCCTATCTCTGCTCTTTGGACCATACTTGATAGATCGTCTGAAGGAGTTCCAGAACAAAAGGGGTGGTTATGTGAGAGAGGACACCCCGGACTGGCATCGAATGAAAAAGCACACGCCAACTATGGGGGGCGTCCTAGTACTGATAGTTGTGTTCATAACTTTCCTGATGTGGAGTAGACTTGATAACCTATACAGTTGGTTAGTTCTTATAACATTTTTGTCCTTTGGTGCTATAGGATTCTTTGATGATTTTGTAAAGATAAGGAATAAAAAAGGTATATCCTCAAAATTAAAGTTCAGTTTACAGTTCGTAGTTGCTATAGTTGTCTCTTTTGTCCTCTACATTTATCCCAAGTTTAGCTCTGTGCTCTATGTTCCCTTTTTTAAGAATCTAACTTTTGATTTAGGTGTCTTCTATATACTGTTTATGGTTTTCATTATAGTTGGTGCATCGAACGCTGTAAATCTGACAGATGGATTGGATGGTTTAGCTATTGGTCCATCTCTCATATCTATAGCTACCTTTGCAATCTTTGCCTATATAGCTGGAAATGTAGTTTTAGCTAAGTACCTGTATATTCCATACGTAGATGGAGCTGGAGAGTTAGTGGTGTTTATGATGGCTCTCCTTGGGGCAGGACTTGGTTTTCTGTGGTTCAACTCCTTTCCAGCAGAGATGTTCATGGGGGATGCAGGTTCTCTGTCGATTGGCGCCACTCTAGGTCTGATATCCATCTTGACGAAGCAAGAGCTAGTTCTTGCTATTGTGGGAGGGATATTTGTCCTTGAAACTCTCTCTGTGATAGCTCAGGTCGGATATTTCAGGATAACGGGCGGTAAAAGGTTATTTAAGATGGCTCCAATCCACCATCACTTTGAGCTAAGTGGAACTCCGGAGCCAAAGATAGTTGTCAGAGTGTGGATAATATCTTTACTTTTGTCTATCATAGCTCTATCTACTTTAAAGATAAGGTGAGGTCTTACTTCTACCTAGATAACTTCTGGGAGCTTTTAAAGAACTCTTCTAGTCTATTTTTTACCTTCCTGTGAAAAGACTGAGCATCCATCTGAGAGAGTATCTCTATAGCATCATCCAGACTGTCTACAGCGTATATATGAAAGTTATCTTTCTTAATCTCTGCCAGGGCCTGCTCATCTAGAACCAGATTGTCTATATTCCTTGAAGTGACTATCACTCCCTGTTTTCCGCTTAATCCCACAACATTACAGACCTTAAAGAAACCTTCAACCTTCTCTTTTATAGCCCCTACAGGTTGTATGTTTCCATGTTGGTCTATGGAGCCTATTATGGCTGTATCCTGTCTGATAGGGATTTCACCTATCTCTGAAAGTATAGCAATAGCCTCTGCAGCTGAAGCACTGTCTCCTTCTACCTCTCCGTACGACTGTTCAAATACAACACTACACGACAAAGTTAGGGGAAAATCTGAACCATATTTTCTACCTATGAACCCTGTTAGTATAAGCACTCCTTTATCATGGATAGGGCCACTTAATCCAACCTCCCTTTTTATGCCTATTATTCCCTTCTCTCCTATATATGCAGACGCAGTAATTCTACTTGGTACTCCAAAAGAGATGTCTCTTATGTAGTAAACGGACAGACCGTTTACCTGTCCCACTTTTTCTCCTTCTATGTCAACAATTATTTTGCCTTCTTTAATAAGCTCTACTATCTTCTTTCGATTAGGTTATTTCTGTATTTTCTCTCTTCCAAGACAGTTTTTATATCTTCAGATGTCACCTCTTCAGAAGTTCACTAATACCATCCGTACTGACCTACTTTAGACCTTCCTCCTCTATCAGTTTTTTTTTATAAACATGGGAAACTTCTGGATATCCTCCTCTTTCACCACTTTCACTGGATTAAACTCAGCCTTTATCTTGAAAATTCTGCTGAACTCAGGGTCGTATTCTGATAGAAGTTCGTATACAAGATTGTCCCCTATCATCACAATCTTTGATTTGAACTCAACTGGTATTGGGTCTATCCCTATGTGAAGGGAGAAGATATCAAAGTTAGAGTTTCCCCCTATTTTTATCTCTTTAGTTATCACTGTTTTTTTTGAGTGTTTCCCAGAGGAGGATGTTTTTTAGTATATCCTTCACGTAGAGGACCAGGAACCCTCCCCTTGCCCTGTGTAAGCTTCCTGCAACTATGTTCATGTGGTTAGCAAACAGCACTCCCATGTAAGCTTCGTAAAATACATTACCAAAAAGGTTTTTAAAGGATGGGTTTGTCTCGAAGACTACAGGGGTACCTTTTAAGTTTGAGTTATCTACGATAACGTTAAGCTTAAATAACTTTATGTCTTGCTCTATCGTCTTATTTACTAAAGGATTCTTTTCTGTGATCTTACACTCTACGAATATGTATATGTTCTCTATGATTTTTCCCTTGTGGTAATGGATAAACTCAAGTGTCTCTTTTTCCTATCTAAACTCCTCCTCTATCTTGAAGTATATGTTATCAACTAACTGGTTATATACTTTTAGCTTTAGCCCCTTCAACATCTCTTCCAGATATGGTCTATTTCTCTAAGCTCTCTTATATACTCTCTGAAGGCCTCTTCAAACTCTTCTACATCCTTTTGAAACTTCTCAAACTGTCTATCTGTTAAGGTCTCTACGTTGGGGAATATCTTGCCGTTTATGATTGGAGTAAGTTTATACCTGTCGGAGTGATGACCACTCCAAGGTTGTGTTGTAAAGCTCTGTCTCTGAGCTCTTCAAAAATCCTCTCTCTCCTATCTTCTGCTTGTTTAAGTATCCTTATCTTTTCATCTTCGTATCTCTTATCCTCAAGTATCTTTATACACTCTTCCTTTAACCTCTGGATTATGCTATCTACTTTTAAGGACAAATATCTTCCAGTTCCTTTCTTTAGGAGTATGTATTTTAGTTTCAGTGGTTCTTCAAAGTTGTGATAGTAGACTATACCTTCTGGAGGTTCCATTTTCAGGGATGCTTCTTCAAGTTTTAGCTTAGTATACACAGTTCTACCACTTCCATCTGGACCGGCTACAAAGATGTTGTACCCTTCACTTTTCACACTTAGACCTGTGTTGAATACTTTTTCAACCCTACTTTGTCCGCTGAAGAAGGGAGCAGGTTCAACCTCTCTAGATGACTTTTCCGCTTTTATATCTATCAGGAGTTCTTCATAGCTTATCTTCTTTACTGCCATTCTCCTCTCCAGGAAGCTTTATCACTATATTAGCTCCATCTTTATTATACATAGCTTTTATGCTACCTTTGTGACTCTGGACGATCTCCTTTGCTATCGTAAGTCCAAGTCCGCTACCCTTTGGTTTTTTTGAGTAGTAGGGCAGAAAGACCTTTTCAAGTTGATCAGGTGGAATACCAGGACCGTTGTCTAAAAACTCTATCACCACTCCTCCGTCGAACCTCCTTGTAGTGATCTGAAGTTTGAAGGCGGATTCAAAACTATTTTGGATTATATTAGAAAAAGCCTGTTTTAACAACTTCTTATCCCCAGTTATGTAGATGCCTTCTTCACAGTTTAACTCTATGTTGAAGTCTTCAAAGTTATACATACTGATGATCTCTCTCAAGATTTCACACAAGTTTAACTGTGTAAACTCTGGATCTGTAAAGCTCCTACCAAACTGGCTGAAGTCTCTTACAAGGTTTGATAGATGTTCAACCTCTGTGAGTATTACTTTGACACTCTTCTCTACTATCTCTCCTAAGTTTGGGTTTGACTTCTTATACTGGTTCATTATTCTCTCTGCTGATAGTCTAATAGGGGTTAGGGGGTTCTTTATCTCGTGTGCTATCCTCTGGGCTATCTCCTTCCAAGTGTTTAACTTCTGAGCAAGAATTATGTGCGTTATATCCTCTATAACAATCACGTATCCACTTTGGCTTATATGTTTTACCTTAACTAAGAGGTTTTTTCCGGATAACTCCAGTATTTGTTCGTCCTCAGATCTAAGGTCTATAGATATCATCTTATTTAGGTCTTCTATACTCCTCTTCTTAAATTGAGACAACTCTTCTCCAACGATGAAAACTGCAGACTTGTTTATGTTCTCTATAATACCCTCCGGAGATGAGTAGAGTACTCCTGTCTTTATATTGTCTAAGATAGCCTCAAGGTAGTCTTTGTTTTTCTTTAGTGTTTGGTTTTTATCCTGCAACTTCTGATATAAATATCCAAGATGGTCTACCATCCTATTAAATTCCTTTATGAGGATACCAACTTCATCAGAAGACTTCAGGTTTACTTTTACAGATAGGTCTCCTTGAGAAAGTCTATCCACAGCTTTTGTTAGTTCTTCAAGAGGATATGTTATTTGTCTCGCTATGAACTTTGAGAACCAAAAACCGGCAAATATGACACTTACAGTTATTGTCAGAAGCATTAGTATATAACCTATTCGTATCGGTGCTTTGTAGTATTTAAACTCACTGTAAACATCTGATATAACTTTAATCTCTTCCTTGGATAAGAGTAAGTAATTTGGTAGTCTATATACGATTAAAACCTTTTTGTCTTCTGGTAGAAGTCCAGACAAAACTACACTCTCCTCAAGTATAAACGTCCCCTCCCTGTTCAACATCTGTAAGGTTGAGGGACTAAGACTCTCCCCGTAATACTCCTGAAGCTGTAAATCTCTATTAAATACTGCTAAGCTACTGAGTCCAAAGTTTTTATAAGCATTCTCTGGTATTATCTCCCCTTTATATATGAGTGTGTATATCTTGTTTAGCCATTCCTGGTTAGTTATAAGGTTGTAGGATACTATTTCGTCCACTTTACCTATAGCAGAGCCAACCTTCCCAGAAAACCATATGTTCGTAGCACTGGAGATAAGGGATACAGACACAGTAAACAATAAAGCAGAAGGGATGACAACTAAGGATGTTAAAATGATGAAAAGCTTTACCCTAAGTTTTCCAGTTATTCCCTTTTCAAAGAAGACTTTTATCAGATACTTGAAGCTTGAACCTAAAATTATAAGTAGGAAGATAATGTCTATATTCAGTATGAACAGAAATAGGTAAGGGTTGAATACATCCCTTACCTTTGTGATTTTACTGTATATATAGAGATTGGAGATGATAAGTAACAGAAAGAGAGAAAGGTAGAGAAGGATGTTCTGTGTTCTTTTGTCTGTTATATCAATCTTTTTCATCTATGGCGAGAGGTCTGGGCGGAAAACCCGTATACTCTATGTCTCTCTCCTCATCAAGTCTTCTGAATGGCTTTTCTGTAGTGAGTTCTTCAAAGGCATGGGCTACTAATCCTGCTATCCTCCCAATTATGAAGAAGCCTTTTCCTAACCTATAGTCAAATCCCATATCTGAGGTTATAGAGGCTATGGCACCGTCTACATTCATAACCAACCTTTTTCCTTTTACTCTCTCTATCTCCTCCTCAAGTAAAGTGGCAAACTCACAGTGTTTACCAAAAAAACCGTACTCCCTTGCGAGAGAGAGGAGTTTTCTACTCCTTGGGTCAAACTCTTTGTAGTATTTATGTCCAAATCCAGCTAATCTCAGATCTCCTTTAGCAACCTTCTCTGCAAGCTCTCTGGCAGCAGTCCTCAGGTCATCTGAAGATGCTAAACTCTCCTGGAAAATCCTCATAGCATCCTCCAAGGCTCCGCCGTGGTATCTACCAAATGCCAGTATCCCGGCAGCAACACCGACGTGTAGCTCGTTACCTCCAGATAATATATGTCTCATACCTACAACTGATGGCGGTGCAACCCCGTGATCTACCACAGATGTGAATATAGCATCCAGCATCTTTCTCTCATGATCTGTAGGAAGTTCTCCCTTCAGAACCAAAAAGATGCTCTCTGTAAATGATAGGCTCCCTATCATCTCTGTCAGCGGATATCCCCTGATGTAGCTCTCTTCCTTAGTGTTGAAGGTTATTGCCGTCTTCCACTTACTCATCTCTCTACCTCAAAATCGTAGAAATCTCTTATTACAAAGTCAGGTTTCACACTTAATGCTATCTCTTTTTTTCCATAACCATGGAGGACAAGACATGTACTGATACCTGCATTTTTCCCAGCTTGGATATCAGCCTCACTATCTCCTATGATGACTGTATCTTCCTTTCTCTGGTTCAGTTTGTCCAGTGTGTAGTATACAGGTAAGGGGTTTGGTTTCTTCTCCGGTGTTGTGTCTGCACCAACTACCATATCTATAAATTCGTATATACCAAAGTACTTTAGGATATCTATAGAGATCGACTCATACTTATTCGTAATTACTGCAATATTCCTACCATTCTTCTTGAGGCTCTGGATAATCTCTTCCGTCCTTGGGTAGAGGGTAGACTTTATAACAGGGTTTGAGGAGTAAAACTCCCTAAAATGCCCTAGAATCTCTTCTTTTATATCTTGAGGTAGTTCAGGAAACAGGTCGTCTATTAACTTCCTAGCTCCATATCCTACAAACTTAACTATCTCTTCAGAGGGCCTTGGGCTTATGCCCACTCTTTCCAAAGCGTAATTCACACTTATGGCTATATCCTCTTTAGAGTCCAGTATAGTTCCATCAAGGTCAAATATGTAGAGTTGGAAGTTATTCATTTTTTAACCCAGTATACTTGCTTACTATCTTGTCTATCCATCTTTCTCCAGAGATTTCTTCTGAAGGTCTTGGTGAGAGAGGTTTATAACCGACTAGGATGTATATCTCTTCTCCTTCTCTCATTAGACCAAGTTCCTCTCTTGCTTTTTTCTCTATGTAGAAGCTATCACTCTTGAGATACTCTATCTGAGAGGAAAGTTTTTTGTTCTCTTTAGATAGCTGTTCCATCTGCTTTTGAAGAGATTGCTGCAGTTCTATCTTTTCCTTTAGGACGAACACACTTTTTTCCGAAAGAAAAACTGTGTTTAAAAAAACAAAAAGTAAGAAGAGAGAAGTAAGAGTGACTATTCTATCAACACTTACCCCTATATCCGGAAACTTTATACTAAATCTTCTTGAATGCCTCTTTTCCTTTGAATACTGCATAGCTTCCTAATTCTTCCTCTATCCTCAGTAACTGGTTGTACTTTGCTATCCTATCGCTTCTTGAAGCAGAACCTGTTTTTATCTGCCCTACGTTTGTGGCAACCGCCAAGTCTGCTATAAATGAGTCTTCACTCTCCCCAGACCGGTGGGAAATCACCGCAGTGTAGTTTGAGTTCTTAGCTATTTCAATCGCATCTAATGTTTCGGTTAAACTACCAATCTGGTTTAATTTTATCAGTGCAGAGTTAGCTATACTATTCTTTATGCCTTCCTTTATTATCCGAGGGTTTGTAGTGAACAAGTCATCTCCAACTAACTGAACTTTGTCTCCTATAACTTTGGTTAAGTTTCTCCATCCTTCCCAGTCTGTCTCTGCAAGACCATCTTCTATAGATACAACAGGATAACTTCCCGCTATCTCCTGGTACAACACTATCATATCATCAGATGTTAGTTCTCTACCCTCAAACCTGTATATACCATTCTCGTAGAATTCAGAGGATGCAGCATCTAAAGCAAGGAGAATATCTTCCCCTGGTGTATATCCTGCTTTCTCTATAGCGATCATCAGTATGTCTAAAGCCTCTTTAGAAGACTTCAGGGCTGGTGCAAACCCACCCTCATCTCCCACGTTGGTTGAGTAGCCTTTCTCTTTAAGGACACTTTTCAAAGTATGGAATGTCTCAACACCCGCCCTTAACGCTTCTCTGAAAGAGCCTCCACAGACAGGGACTATCATAAACTCCTGAAAGTCTAAATCATTGTCAGCGTGAGCCCCCCCGTTTATAACGTTCATGAGAGGAACTGGCAATACTTTTCCATTTGTACCACCTATATACCTGTATAGAGGTAGTCCTAATTCTAATGCAGATGCTTTTGCAACAGTAAGACTAACAGCTAGTACAGTATTTGCTCCGAAGTTTGATTTGTTCTCCGTTCCATCCGCCTCTATCATAAGTCTGTCTATCCTTACTTGGTTTAAGGAATCCTCACCTATCAGTAGGTCTGCTATCTTGGTGTTTATATTCTCAACAGCCTTTAGTACACCCTTTCCTAAAAACCTTTTCTTATCTCCGTCCCTCAGTTCTAAAGCCTCGTTCATACCTGTTGATGCTCCACTTGGCACTATAGCAGAGGCAACAACTCCCGATTCGAGCACTACTTCCGCCTCTACCGTAGGATTTCCCCTTGAATCTAAAACTTCTCTACCTCTAACCTCTACTATAACAGACATCTAACTCCTCCTATAGTTTATGATGAGCTGCTATCGCAGCTGCTATTGCCAGGGCTAAGTCTTCCCTTCTCTTCTCTGTTGCTTGTAGATTGAAGAGAGGCAATTTCTCGTCTATGTACCTTGTGGTAAACCTTCCTGCTCTAAAGTCAGGGTCTCTAACTATGTTCCTCAGTAATGGTAGGTTCGTTGGCACACCTCTTACTATGAACTCATCAAGGGCTCTCTGAGCTCGGTTTACGACTTGGTCCCATGTTAAAGCCCACACAGATAACTTTGCTATCATAGAGTCGTAGTAAGGAGGTATTACGTAGTCCTTATAGACAGCTGCATCCACCCTAACTCCAGGTCCTCCTGGAGAGTGGTAGGAAGTTATGAGACCTACAGAGGGTGAAAAGTTCCTGTTAGGGTCTTCTGCATTTACCCTAAACTCTATAGCGTACCCTCTCATGGAAACCTCTTCCTGAAGAAATCCAAGCTTTTCTCCCTGGGCTATCTCTATCATCCTCTGAACTATGTCTATTCCGGTTACCATCTCTGTAACTGTGTGTTCAACCTGTAATCTGGTGTTCATCTCTATAAAGTAGAAGTTATCCTTTTCATCTACAAGAAACTCCAGAGTTCCAACGTTCTCGTAACCAACCTTAAACATAGCCTTTACAGCTGTCCTGTAAAGCTCCCTTCTAACCTCAGGGTTTAATCTTGGAGATGGAGCGATCTCTACCACTTTCTGATGTCTTCTCTGGATTGAACAGTCTCTCTCTCCAAGGTGTATCACATTTCCGTACTTGTCAGCCATTATTTGTATCTCTATGTGTCTTGGGTTTTCTACAAACTTCTCTATAAAAACATCTCCCTTACTGAAGAACTTCTTTGTCTCATTGTAAGCTGATTGAAATAGTTCCTCAAAGTCCTTCTCTTCCCGGACTATCCTCATTCCCCTTCCACCACCACCGTATGCGGCTTTCAGGATAACCGGATAGCCGATTTCGTCTGCTATCTGCTTAGCTTTAGTCATATCTGATATTGGTTCATCACTACCTGGAAGTATTGGGACCCCCAGCTCCTTCATCTTCTTTTTAGCAGCCATCTTGTCCCCAAACAGGGCTATATGCTCTGGCTTTGGTCCTATGAATATCAGACCCTGTCTAGTTACGTATTCAGCAAACTCCGGGTTTTCAGATAAGAACCCATATCCTGGATGAATAGCATCACATCTCGTCTGCTTCGCAAGGTCTACTATCCGGAAGTAGTTAAGATAAGCTTGTATAGGGTCTCCTGTTATGAGATAAGACTCATCTGCCTTCTTTACGTATATACTCTTAGCATCCGCTTCAGAGTAAATAGCAACAGTCTTTATTCCCAATTCTTTACAGGCTCTTATAATTCTTGTGGCTATCTCTCCTCTGTTTGCAACAAGGACTTTATTTATCTCCCTCTTTTGGGGTTTCATCACACCTCACCTTCCCCGTTTTCTATGAATGCTTCGTGTAATGTTCTTACAGCAAGTTCTGCATACTTTTCATCTATAAGACAAGATATCTTTATCTCAGATGTAGATATTGCATAGATGTTTATGCCTTCTTTGTATAGGGCTTCAAACATTTTTGCAGCTGTTCCGGCATGAGTTTTCATTCCAAGCCCAACCACGGATATTTTAGCTATCTTGTCATTTCTTTCTACTCCAGCAGCTCCTATCTCTGCTATCACTTTTTTTGCTATCTCCTCTGCCAAATCTGCGTCTACCTTGTTAACTGTAAAAGATATATCTGTATGACCTTCGTGGGATACGTTCTGAACTATCATATCCACAACGATGTTTCTGTCTCCCAAGGCTCTGAACAGTTTTGCTGCAACCCCAGGTTTATCTGGAACTCTAACTAATGTAATCCTTGATTCTTTTAATTCATGACTTATACCTCTTACCACTACCTTTTCCATCTCTTCATTCTCCTCCACTATCCAAGTTCCTTCTTCATCATTAAAGGAAGACCTTACATGTATCTTAACACCATACTTTGCACCAAACTCCACAGACCTTATCTGCATCACTTTGGAGCCTAAAGATGCCATCTCCATCATCTCTTCGTAAGATATAACTGGAATTTTCTTAGCATTCTCTACTATCCTTGGGTCGGCTGTAAACACTCCAGGTACATCTGTGTATATTTCACAGACATCAGCATTTAAAGCTGCTGCAAGAGCAACGGCTGACGTATCTGAACCACCTCTACCTAATGTAGTTATGTCTCCTCCTTCACTGATACCCTGAAAACCGGCTATAACCACTACCTTTCCTTCGTCAAGATGTTTCATTATCCTGTGTTTATCTATCTTTTTAATCCTTGCCTTTGTGTGGACATTGTCTGTGATTATAGGAACTTGCCAACCTGTCAGACTTATAGTATTCACTCCAAGTTCTTTAAGGGCTAAGGCAACAAGACCTATAGCCACCTGTTCTCCTGTAGAGACTATCATATCCTGTTCCCTTGGGTCTGGTCTGTTTGAGAGCTCTTTTGTTAGAGCTATCAGTCTGTCTGTTTCTCCAGTCATAGCAGAGGATACTACTACGACTTTATTTCCCTCATCTACAGCTTTTTTTATTTTCTTTGCTACGTTCCTTATCCTCTCTATCGAACCAACGGAAGTCCCACCGTACTTCTGAACTACTAAAGGCAAAATTATCCTCCTGAAAAAGGTTTGATTACTATTATAACTTAAAAAAACTATTCATTCAGAAAGTTTAAAAATTCAAGAAACAAAGACAGATAAGATTTTTAATATTAACCTGAAAAGAATCATCAATAAATAGTAAGACAGTTATGGAATAGATCCGAAAAGACAAAATTAATTTATACACTTGATGAGGAACTATCTCAGATCATTTCACAACATACCGATATAGATTCAATATAACTTCGACATAAATTCCTGTATTCTAAATTATGATGATAGTAGAGTTGATATTTTTGGTATTTTTTTGGTATGCTGGGTTATCGTTGTATATCAACGGTTTTTGATTTTAAAAACAGCCTCCTTTAATCATTGGATAAAATGAAAATATGTGATATATTATTTGCAAGTAAAGAGGAAATATCCTCTAAAAGAAACATTAGATTCTGGGGAAAAACGTTGTTATCTAATGTTCAAAGAGTATCTTTCCTCTTTAAAATCAAAAATTTTAAGGAGGCATTTTATGTCAAAGTCTTTTCAAGAGTTAGGAATCTCAAAGGAGGTTCTAAAGTCGTTAGAGTCCATAGGTTACACCAAACCTACAGAGATACAGGAGAAGGCTATCCCATTAGCTATTAGTGGAAAGGATATAGTAGCTCAGGCTCAAACCGGAACAGGCAAAACAGCAGCTTTTGGTATACCTCTCGTAGAGAAGGTCAACCCAAAATTCAAAAGAATACAAGCTTTAGTCCTTGTTCCTACAAGGGAGTTAGCTATACAAGTAACAAAGGAAGTCAAAGACCTTGGAAAGAACAAAAGAGTTTTTGTTCTCGCTGTTTACGGTGGGAAGTCTATAAAACACCAGATAGATTTTCTGAAGAAGGGAAGTGATGTGATTGTTGTTGGAACACCAGGAAGAGTAAGGGACCTGATAGAAAGAGGACACTTAGGGTTAGAAAGTGTGAATACGTTGGTTCTTGATGAAGCTGATAGGATGTTGGAGATGGGTTTTATAGAGGACATTGAGTTTATCATGTCAAATCTCCCTGAAAATAGACAAAACTTACTATTCTCTGCAACTATGCCAAGAGAGATCTTAGAGTTGGCTGAGGAGTTTCTAAAACCGGATTATGAAACTATAAAGGTAAAGCCAGATGAGGTCACAGTTGAGAAGATCAGACAGATTGTGTATAGAGTTTCTCCTTCAAAATTATATGAAACTCTAAAAGAGGTCTTATCAGACTATACTTCAGAGAAGAGTATAGTCTTTACCCAAACTAAGTTAGAAGCAGATAAAGTTGCTGAAAAACTACAGAATGACGGCTTCAACGCAAGTGCAATTCACGGAGACTTTAGTCAGAACAAGAGAGAGTTAGTTCTTAAGAAGTTTAGGACCGGAGAACTTAAGATACTGGTTGCTACAGATGTTGCAGCAAGGGGTTTAGATATAAAGGGTGTTGAGCTTGTTGTAAACTATAAACTTCCAAGGGATATTGAGAGTTATATCCACAGAGTAGGGAGAACAGGAAGAG
Organism: Hydrogenothermaceae bacterium; assembly: GCA_026418535.1. Taxonomy (GTDB): domain Bacteria; phylum Aquificota; class Aquificia; order Aquificales; family Hydrogenothermaceae; genus JAOABC01. The sequence continues at coordinate 275,182 of JAOABC010000001.1, forward strand.
CTGGTAGAGAAGGAACAGCTATATCTGTCATAACTCCGGAGCAGGACAAGGTGTTTATACAGATTCAGAAAAAAATAAACAAGAAATTGGAGATAATAAACTCAAATCCAGAGAATTTCTCTCAGGAAAAGAAACAGGAGAAGAAGAGTTATAAAAGGTCAGATAGAAGACCAACTGCTGGAAGAAGGAGATAAAAACAGTAAATTGCCCCACCTAAAAGGTGGGAGTATCTATCTTTGAGGAATCGTATATGATAACCTCTGTTCCTAAATCTATAATATCGAAGATCCTTTCTATATCTTCGTTCCTCATAGCTACACAACCATAACTTATATTCATACCAACACCTTTTTCACTTTTCTTGTTAGTTCCATGTATCATATAAGAACTACCGTTTAACCTCAAAGCCCTTGTTCCAAGTCCGTTATCTGGGTTCCCGTAAGGGACAACTGCTGGTAATTTTGGATTTTCACTCCTTACACTTGAAGGTACTATCCAATCTGGGCTTACTTTTTTCTCGCTTATCTTAAAAGAGCCAAGAGGTGTTGGGTACTTTTCATACCCTGTTCCTACAGGAAAGGTTATAACAAATCTCTTTCCATCCTTTTCTACCGGTATAAATAGTCTCTTTTTATAAATATCTACATAAACTTTACTTCTCTCAAAGTTCTTCGGTAGTCTGTTTCTTAAATCTACCTTTATAATGTCCCCTTTCTTGAGTTTAAACGGCTGTATAAGAGGATTTGCCATCTTCAGTTCATAATAGCCCACCTTTAGGTTATAAGCCACCTCTACAAGATTAGCCTCATTTACTACCTTGTATATGTAGACACTACCAAACTCTCCATTTTCGTCAATCTCAAAGACTTCAAGATTTTTAATATAAAAATTGCCCCTTAACTTTACAAGCTCATGATCTGATCCATAGGCCTTATACTCTTCACCTTTTGTAAAGGTGATTAAAAATATAAAAATTATAAAAAATGTGATTTTAATCATATTATCTACAGCTATAGAATTTAGCTTTATGAACATAAATAGATTTTAACATAAAGGAGGTGTTTAAGATGGAAACTTATGTCTTGTTCCTTTTGGCATTCACTTTAGTTATGGTAGTATACGTTCTTTACTTTGTAAAGAAGGCTAAAGAAGAAGTGGCCGGGAAGATAGAAGAGATATCCTGTAAGGTAGACCCTCTGGTTCAGAAGGTTAGTGGAGAGAAGTATGTCTGTAAAGAAGATCATATTGAGTTCCAAACAGAGAAGAAATAGTCTGTATGGGGGTAGTAAAAACCCCCACTTTTAGGTTAGGGGCGGATTGTAAATCTATTCAATCCATTCTCTGAATATACGTCTACTTTTAGGTTATAATTGTTGCATATTTTTTTTACAATGGAAAGTCCAACTCCAATACCAGGGATAGTTCCGGAACTTTCTTCCCGGTAATACTTTTTAAATACTTTATCTTTATCTGCTATCTGAGGTCCTGTGTTAGTTATAGATATACTCTTGCCGTCAATCTCTATCTCCACTCTACCTCCATCATAGCTGTACTTTATGGCATTGTCTATAAGGTTGCTAAATAGTATATCAAAGTCTACATAATCTCCCTTCAATACAGGGTTATCCTTTTCCTCCACTATAACTGTCAGCCTTTTCTGCTGTATCAGAGGATTGAACCTTTCTAATATTTCTTTTATGATGTTGTTTATATTTATCTCCTCTCTTTTATTGGATGGTTTTTCATTTAGGTAACCTATGTTCTTGAGCAGAGCTTTTATGTACTTTACATTTTTCTCTATGTTGTCCAAGTTTTTTGATTTAATACCGGATTTTACTTTCAGTAGGTATAGGTTTGTATCTATAATTGAGATAGGAGTTCTGATATCATGGGATATTATCTGTAGAATCTGGTTTAACTTATCTCTACTTCTTTTTATAGGTTCAAGCAGTCTACCAAACACAGAATAAGCAAGGAACCCAGATAATCCCAATACGAGAATGTCTGAAAATAGTATTGAAAATCTCAATTTTTTCAGTTCTTTTCTCATTTCTTTTGTTGAAGTAGCTACTACTATAGAGTAAGCTCTTGAGTTATTCGAGTAGATTATGTAACTCTCTTCTTCCAGTTTAGTAGACTGTTTAGAGAAAGATATAAAGTTATCCTCGTTCTTTATACAGACTGTGTTAGCTCTGTCTGCTATACACACGGTTGTGTTGTTTGGGAGGTTGTAGTTTATCAACTTCTTTAGATTTACACCTTCGGAGTCTATCAACTGTAGTATATCTAAGTATATAGTCTTGTTGTTTTCCTGTATCTCTGCTATCCTCTGGTTTTTGTAAGATAGGTATACAGAGTAGGACATGATGGAAAGAACCAAGAATATAAGGAACTGTATAAAGAGGACTATCTTCAGTCTTAAACTGTGAAATTCGTCTAACTCCTTACTCAATCCTATACCCGACTCCAGAGATGGTCTTTATGATATCTTTTTCTTTGTCTCCAATTACTCTTCTAAGTAGTTTCATGTTTGCCCTTATGGTATCACTTGATGGATTTTCTGAGGCTTCCCAACATTTTCCGGCTATAATCTCGTAAGTTAGGACTTTCCCTCTATTCCGGAGAAGCTGTTCTAAGATGCAGAACAGTTTTGGTGTTATCTCTACCTCTTTCCCACCTTTAAGGACGACTCTCCTGTTTAAATCTACAGTTAGGTCTTCTAACTGAATCACATCTGACTGTATCGAGTTTATCCTCTTGTATACAGCATTTATCCTTGCTATAAGCTCCGGGATCTCAAATGGCTTCACTATATAGTCATCTGCCCCGACTTGAAAACCTCTAAGTTTCTCCTCTAGCTGGCCTAATGCTGTTAACATGACGATAGGTGTTTTTACTCCCCTTTCCCTCATTACTTTAGCAACACTGTATCCATCTAAACCTGGTAGCATTATATCCAGTATGACAAGGTCGTACTGAATCTTATTTATTAGAATAACTGCATCTCTCCCATCTGTAACAGAATCTACTATATGTCCTTCCATTTTTAGTATTTCTCTTAGAGATTCGTTCAGTTCCTTATTATCTTCCACTATCAGAATCTTCATCTCTTAACCTACTTATATATTCTTCCTTTATATATTTTATCCCATCCTCCTTACTTTTAAACGCCCCTTGAATATACTTTGAGTTCACATCTTCCAGAATCTTTTTAAAAAGGCTAGAGGGTTTTAGTCCAAGTTTTATCAGGTCATCCCCCCTTATCAATGGGTTTTTAGACTTGTGATACACTTCCAGTATGTTAGACGTCACTTTATCTTCTGAAAGTACAGATACTGTTACGATTACATCAACGTGCTCTCTCAGCAACTCTAATACTGTCTGTATACTGTATCTCTCCCGAAGTTCAAGGATATATCTAAAAACTTTCTGGATATGCTTAGACTCCCTGTCAAAGTGGTAATTTTTGAGAATAAAATAAGACCTTTCAAGAGGTTTTGAGGATAGGAGTGTCAAGAGATACACAAAGGTTTTTGAGACTTCTGTGGAGAAGAATTTCTTAAACATAATTATCATATCCCTTACTTTTTGGAGTTTATAGAGTGCCTGATTTGGGATTGTTTCTACCTCTAACACAGAGTTTAGTATTCCATATTCCTGCATGAGGTTTATTATTTCTAGTACGTTCTCCTCGTTGAAGGTAAGATCCAGTTCAAGTTTTATCCTCCCTGGTGGTGCGAAGCTCAATAGATTGTTCTTTATAGCGTTCTTTAAAAGCCTTTCCGTATCTTTGCGTAGCTTAAAGTTGAACCTTCCAGCAAACCTTACAGCCCTCAGTATTCTGATAGGGTCTTCTACAAAACTAACCGGATGTAGGACTTTTATCCTCTTTTCTTTAATGTCTACTGTTCCTCCAAAGTAGTCGTATAAAGTGCCAAAGTTTCCTTCTGTGATCTCTACAGTGATAGTGTTTATGGAGAAGTCTCTCCGGAGGAGATCTTCTCTGACATTGGCTCTCTCTATCCTTGGATAAGCTCCAGGGTAGTCATAAATTTCTTTCCTTGCTGTTGCAAAATCAATCTTTAATCCATTTGATAATTTTACGTATCCTGTAAGAAACTCCGGGTATATAAAGTAGCTGTAGTTTCTGATCTTTCCGTACTCTTTCAAAAGAGCTGATCCATCCCCTTCAACAAGTATATCTATATCAAGGTTTTTCCTTCCCATTAACATGTCCCTCACCACCCCTCCAACTACAAAAGCCCTGTAACCCATAACCTTAGCTATTTCCCCTATTTTCTTTAACTCTTGGACTATCTCCGGAGGAAAGGTCTTTTTTATGAGGGTGACTACGTTTTTCTTCTTTACTGATCTACTTACATGGATAGTTATATCCTGCTTGAATAACCTTCTAGACAGCTCTCTCCTACTTACTATTCCAACAAACTTACTTCTGTCTAAGACTGGAAATATTTCTTGGTCAATTGTCTTAAATAACTTTACCAACTCAAATATACAGCTATTTATTCCGATGGTTATCGTATCCTGAGTGTAATTTATTATCTTCTCGTCTCCAAGACCGTGTTTTATCAATTCTCTTACAGTCTTGTCCATTATACAACCTTGAAATCTCCCATTCTTATCTACAACTACATACATAGGAAAATGAGGAAGTTTTTGGACCTGGACTATACTATCCTCATCACTTAAGATAGGGATGTTCCTCTCCACAAATTCCTCTATCTTCAGTTTTCTCTCTGACAGAGTAAACCTTAGAATATCCACAACTTCGTTTAGACTAAAACCTCTAACCTTAGCACTTGCAGCATACCAGTGTCCCCCACCATCAAAAGAGGAGACTATCTTAGACACATCTAAACTTCTGTTTTTTGACCTAGCTATGATACTCACCTTGTTTTTCTGTCCTACTATCGCAAAATAGCCATCTAAACTCTCAAAATCTTTTATAAATTTTAGAAGCCTTGATATATCCTTTGAGTATCTACTATTGTAATGTGTTATCCCAATTCTCTTGTCTTCTAGTTCCAATATCTGTATGTTTTTTATAAGTTGGTTTAAAGTAGATATGTCCTCTGTATCAAACTTATCTTCTACTATATCTCTAACTTTATTAAAATCTATTCCAAATCTCATTAGATACTCTAAAGCTTCTATATCTCTTAACGTTGTGGATTGGAACTTAAAGCTACCAGTATCTTCGTATATACCTAAGGATATTAGAGTGGCTTCCCGGGAGGTAAGTATCTTTCTTCTTTTCTTTAAAAGTTCAACCACCAATGTTGTTGCAGAGCCAACCTCTTCTACGTGAACTTCTGTTTTGTCTCTATTAGACTCTGTAGGGTGGTGGTCGTATATCACTAATCTTCCTTCATAACCGTTAGGGATGCTATGGGAATCTGTTAGGTACAATTTCTTTACCTTTTTCCAGTCCAAGCTATCCTTGCTTATTATTCTGTTATGAAGTAGATCTCTAAATTCATCTAATGCCTTTTTTGCTGACAGGCTAAAACTGTTAGGTAGAGCTATTTTCAAATCTTTTTTTAAAACTGTTAGGGCGAATGAAGAGGAAAGGGTGTCCAGGTCTGCCCCTTCTTGGATTAATACTACTTGCATTTTCCCTCTACTAATATTATAATATTTTATCTATTGCCCAGGTGGCGAAATTGGCAGACGCGCTATCTTGAGGGGGTAGTGCCCGAGAGGGCGTGTGGGTTCAAATCCCACCCTGGGCATTCAGGTCAATCTCCTGCTATAGTAATTCCTTCTACCAGGACAGATGGGCTTCCTATGTTAGCATAGAACTTTAGATCTCTACCAACTGCTACAGTTTTTTGAAGTAGTTCTAAGAAGTTTCCTGCTATGATTGCACCTCTAACTCCTCTGACAATCTCTCCCCTAGAGATTATTAGGCCGTTTACTCCCAAAGAGAAGTCTCCAGATATTGGGTCTGCGGTGTGAAGTCCCATCATGTCAATTACATAGAACACCTCATCCTTATCTTGGATTATCTTCTGGATGTCATCATCAGATCTCTCTATGTAGAAATTTGTTATACTTACAGATGGAAATGTTCTAAAGTCGCTTCTTGATGAGTTCCCAGTTGACTGAGAGTTAGCTTTTTTAGCTGTGCTTAGATTATGGAGGAACCCTGTAAAGTATCCGTTCTCTACAACTACAGTCTTCCTCTTTATCACTCCATCTCCATCGTAGGATGAAGAAGCTAAACCTTTTGAAAGTACGCCGTTATCTATCAGGGTTATTTTCTCGGAGGCAACTTTTTGCTCAACTTTATCTTTAAAGAGAGTCTTTCCCTTTATTAAGTTATCTCCTAGGAAAGCTGGGGAGAAAGTGTCCAGAAGTTCAACTATACTGGAAGGGGGGAACAAGACTAACATACTCTTTGTCTTTATACTACCTGCTCCGAGAAGGGATGTGGAGTTGAAAACGGCTTCTTTAGCTATCTCCTCTAAGTCTAAGTCAGATAAGAACCTCTTTGAGTTGTAGCTCCAGGCTATCTGGGAGTCTTCTCCTTCCTTTGCCACTGCAGACACCATTGCCGTATATACTGTTCCTATCTCTCTTACCTCTAAACCAAAAGAGTTTATCAGGTGTTTTTCAAAGATGTTCTCTATGAATGTTGAGTTCCTTACTGCCTTTATCCTATCGTCTGTCTGTTTGACTAACCTTTCCAGCTCTATGGATTTTCCTATCTTTTCCTCTACAGGAAGTTTTGTAGCAAAAAGGTCGTAATACTCTATCTCTTCCGCTTTTTGCAGTCTATCCTTTAGAACTACCGTCTCTTCTCCTGATACTACATCACAAAGGTCTTTTGCCCTCTCTATAGTTTCTTCTATGGATTTCGTATCAAAAACGGTGGAGTAAGAAAACCCCTGCTTTTTACCCTTTATTACCCGAACACTAAAACCAACATCCTCAGAAGCTATAATTTTATCTACTCTAAGGTCTTGTGATTCAGACTTGAGTTTTCTATTCTTCAAAAAGAATATCTCGTACTCGTATCTGGTTAGCTTTTTCTTTGCTATCTCCACTACTCTATCTAGCATAGTACATCTCCAATCTTTCTCTTAGTATCTGTGGAATCTTTATAACTTTTCTACTGTCTGACTTTATACAACAGTGTTTTGTGTATGCTGTAGCTACTTTTCTGTCGGTTAGGACTGTGTATTCGAAACTGAAGAAGTAGCTGTCTATCTGGCTTATAGAAAAGTCTATCCTGACTTCATCCCCAAATAGAAGGGAATTAATGTAGTTCATCTTTAACTCTAAGAGAACAACATCCACTGAATACTCTCTCCGGAGAATATGATAGGGTAAACCTATCTGTTCTAAGAAAAAACCTCTACATTCTTCAAAATACCTTGGATAGTTTGAGTGGTGGACCACTCCTTGGGCGTCTGTTTCGTAGAAATTTACTTTTCTCCGGAAAGTTAAACTCATTCTTCCTCTTTCTCTCCAAGTAGAACCTGAGCTACCCTGTTTGCTCCCTCTATAAACCCAACTGTTAGCTCATCAAGTTCTATCTCAAGGACAGGAATATCCTCTATCTTCTCAGACTCAAAATCCACTTTTGATACGAATGCAAGGGTTATCGCTTCTTTCTCTATCAGGCTGTCCCATGTTTCTCCGTAAGGCAGACCGAGGAATATCTCTACATCGTCGAATATTAGAGATAAGGTTAGGAAAAGCTCTCCCTCCTCTTCATCGTAGCTCACATCTACTGTTGTCTCCGGAGATGTATTACTCTCAACCACTTCCTCTGTTTTCTCATCCGGCTCTACTAATGCCACTATCTCTCCATCTTCAGATAGAAGAATTTCATAAGGTTCATACATATTTTCCATATTCTTTCTCCTTTTTAGATTATTCTACCATGGAAATAGAATTATCTATTAGTCTGTCTACCTTCTCTGTAGAGGGAGCCTCTGCGTAGATTCTCAGAACAGGCTCCGTTCCGGAGGCTCTGAAGAGTATCCAGCTATCGTCCTCTAATATCACCTTGACACCATCAGCTTTGTCTATCTCCCTTATTTTGAATCCTGCAAACTCTGTTGTTTCTATATCTTTCATTTTTTTAACAAATTCTACTCCCTTGTTTCCTTCTACTTTTAAGTCTTCTCTCCGGTAATGAGCTTCCCCAAACTCTTTAAACAGATCTTTAACTATCTCCGAGATAGATTTCGAATAGAGGTTCATCATCTCTAGTATGAGCAATCCAGATAGAATCCCATCCCTTTCCGGAATATGAAAACCAAACCCGTACCCTCCAGACTCTTCACCACCAAAGGCCACTTTTTCCTTTAGCATTATATCTGCTACGTGTTTAAACCCTACAGGTGTTTTATGGATCTTTCTTTTCTCTTTCTCTGCTATTCTGTCTGCAAGGTAGGTAGTGGATACAGTTTTAACTATACTTCCTTCTTCATTCCTGTTTCTCACAGTGTGTAACAGTAGAAGGGCGTACAGTACCTGTGTGCTGATAAAACTCCCATTTTCATCCACTATCCCAACTCTGTCAGAATCACCATCGTTAGCTATACCGACGTCAGCACCCACGGTCAACACTTTTGCTTTCAGTAAAGATAAGTTTTTATCTATAGGCTCCGGATGGTGTCCTCCAAAGTAGGGATCTCTCCAGTTATTTATAGATTCTATGGTGATAAAACTGTCCTCAAGTATCCTGTTATAGACATTGGCACTGGTTGCATACATAGGGTCATGGACTAATTTTATATGTCTCTGTTTGAATATGTTAGGGTCAAAAAAGCTCTTTAACCTATCTATGTATATACTCTGTAAATCTTTTTCTTCGTAGCTTAAATATCCGGTTTTTACATCCACCTTTCCTATTTTACTCTCAACATCCTTTACTATATCCTCAGTTGCCGGTCCTCCATATTTAGCCTTTATCTTGTATCCGTTGTATCTGTATCCATTGTGAGATGCGGTTATGATCACACCTTCATCAAACTTTAGATGTTTAACAGCAAAGGATAGGGCTGGAGTGGTGGTTGTACCCTTAGATAACACAACCTCGAATCCATTGGAAGAGAAAACCTCTGCAACCACAAGTGCAAAATCCCTAGACATGAACCTTGTATCGTAACCTATGACCACCTTTTTACCCTTTCTCTCTTTTAGAGAGTCTACATGGGCTTGGGCTATCTTCCTTAAATTCTCGAAGGTGTAGTTGTCCCCAATAACACCTCTAAACCCGTCAGTTCCGAATTTTATCATCACTTTCCCCCTAGATGGATTTCTTCTTCTCTCTCAGAGTAAGGTAGACCTTATCTAACATATCACTGACCCTAGAGCTGTAATCCTGAGCATACTCATCTAGAACCTTACTATCGTAGATTATATCCCAGATATAAGGGTTATTACCAACTACAGCCGTCCCATTCCCAAGGTTATACACTACCAGATTAACTCCTACATAGGCAACGGCATTTGGGTTTACACCCTTTGCTTTCTCTATTTCTTGAATAGAGTACAAGTTTATCAGGAATGTTGAGTTATCTGTGTATACCAGATTGTAGGAGAAACCCTCTTCTTCTGCTATGTAAGATAGCTGGTTTACAAACTCTTGGGGTTTTACTCTTGGGTATGCTTTTTGGATGGTCAGGTCTTTTCTGACTGTATCTGTTGCCTTATTGTAAACAAAGAGATATAAAAAAAAGAGTGTAGCAAGCACTCCAAATCCAGTTATAAGAATGAATGGTAAATTGATATTAGATCTCTTTCCCATCTTTTTGGTCTTTACTTTTCTGCTTTTCCTCGTTGTAAGACGCCTTTATAGATAGCCCCCACAGTAAACCTACTATTATGACCATCCATGTGAAGAATATTATCCCTGCCAACTCAAACCAGCTTGCTTCTTCCATCTTAGATGACCTCTTTAGGGATTTTAAAAATTATACCACCAAAGCCTCTTTCTTTTGTTTTAAGAATTTCTTGGATGTTTCTATCAGTCTGTTTTTTACCTCAGAGTACTCTCCTCTCAATCTACAACCAGCTGCATCTTTGTGTCCACCACCTCCCAAGGATGATGCTATCTGTTGGACGTTTATCTCTCCTTTTCCTCTGAGAGACACTCTCCATGTATAGTGGTCTTCTTTCTGTATCATCAGTATAGCAACTTCCACTCCTTCTATACTTCTTGCAAAGTTCACAAAGCCCTCTGTCTCCTCTTCTACTGCTCCAACCTCTCTCAGGAAATCCCTGAATACTGTCATCAAGGTTATCCTTCCCCCACAGTGAAGCTCTAAGGTTGATAAGGACTTTTGTAGTAGTAGTAGTGTGGAGAGCTTATTCCTCTCAAAAATCATCTTAGATATGTGGAATGGGTCCGCTCCTTTTGAGACTAAAAACTCTGCCATCTCAAAGGTTCTGTTATTTGTGTTGTTATATCTGAAACTACCTGTGTCTGTTATAAGTCCTGTGTAGAGACAAGTGGCGATTTCCTGATCTATCTCTTCTTCATCCCAATGACGCAGTATCTCACCAACAAGGTAGGTAGTAGATGGGCATCCAACCTCTATATAATCGTAGGGGCTCTCAAAGCTTCCACCTATGTGATGGTCTATCCTTATCACTTCTTTTGCATTTATATCTACTCCTGCTCTACTCTTTGATGCTGCATCTACCAAGATTGCTATCTCAAACTTCCTGTCTATAGGGAGTTTTTGGATCTCCTCACACTTTGGTAGGAAATTGTATATGTAGGGAACGCTGTCTTTCATCCCTGCTACCACATCCTTTCCTTTCTTTTTTAGGAAGAGGTAGAGTCCAAGCATACTTCCTATCCCATCCCCGTCTGGGTTCTCATGGGTGAATATAAGTATCTGTCTTTCTTCCCTCTTTAGCCTTTCCACTATGGGGACAATCATCTTGATTACCTCGCTTTTTTCTTGTACGAACAGATATAGTATAGATTACACTCTCCACACTTTGGATTGTATGCTGTGCATATATACCTTCCAAATAAGACTAATGCTTTGGATATATAGATCCAGTTATCTTTCAAGAAGAACCTTGAGAGGTCTTCTTCCACTTTCTCCGGAGTTCTTCTTTGAGATATCTTCAATCTCTTCGTTACAACTCTCATAACATGAGTATCTACAACTATGGCTGGTATGTTGAAAGTGTTTACCAGTATAGTGGAAGCTGTTTTCCTCCCTACTCTCGGAAGCATCGTAAGTTCTTTTATACTATCTGGTACTTTCCTATCAAACCTCTCAACCAAAGAGTTTGCACACTCTTTTATGAGGAGAGCTTTTCTCCTGTAAAAACCTAATGGTTTTAGAATATTCTCCAACTCATGAATGTCTGCCTTTGCTAAGTCTCTGGGAGATGGATACTTCTCAAATAGTTTTGGAGATACTTGATTTACTCTCTTATCTGTAGTCTGGGCAGAAAGGATAACTACTATCAGAAGTTGGTATAGATTTTTGTAGTCTAGTTCTATTCTTGGCTCCGGAAAGTGTTTTTTTAGACCTTCTACAACTTCTTTCTCACTGAAGTTTACCATCAGAATAAACTCTTCTGTTCAAACTCTCTTTTTTCCTTGACTTTCTCTTTGGGACTATCTTTTAGAAAGCTTTTAAAACCAAGTTCTCCAAAAAGTTCCTTTAATTTTATAAAATCTGCTTTCTCCCTTTTAAGGCTCTCTATCTGTATATCAAAGGGAACAGTGTAGAGTTTAAGTAACTCTCTGGACTTTTTAACATCCTCAAAGGATATACCCTTAAATAACTTTCTATACTTCTGGGGAAGCTTTTCTATGTTTTCCATAATTCTCTCTAGTGAACCAAACTGATTAAGGAGCTGTCGGGCTGCTTTTGGGCCAACTCCTTTTATACCTGGAACGTTGTCTATAGTATCTCCTATAAGTGTAAGGTAATCTAAGAATTGGTTGGCTTCTACTCCGTACTTTTTGTATACCTCGATTTTATCGTAAAGGATTTCACTTATAGGATTGTAGACCTTAATACCTTCTCCAACAAGTTGTATCATGTCTTTATCCGGACTGACTACGATAACCTCAAAACCGTTCTTTGTGGCTTCTTTGCTAAGGGTAGCTATAATATCATCTGCTTCGTATTTCTCCATCTCCACTATCTTTATCCCTAGAAGTGTGAGTATCTGTTTTATATATGGAATCTGTGGTTTTAGATCGTTCGGTGTTTCTCTCCTGGTTGCCTTATAGTCTTGGTAAGCTTCGTGCCGGATGGTTTTTCCTTTTGCATCAAAAACAGCAATCACATAATCTGTTTGAAAGTCTTCAAGGAGTTTCAGTAGCATCCGGATAAAACCGTAGATTGCTCCTGTAGGAAGTCCTTTTTCGGAGGTAAGAGGTGGTAGAGCAAAGAAGGCTCTGTATATATAGGATGATGAGTCTATAAGAAGTAGCCTTTTCATGATTTTATTATTTTCGCTACCTCCTTAGCGAAATATGTAATAATTATATCAGCTCCAGCTCTCTTTATAGAAGTGATGGTTTCCATCATAACTTTCTTCTCATCAATCCAACCAAGTTTACCTGCAGCTTTTATAAGAGAGTACTCTCCACTCACATTGTAAGCGGCAATAGGGATGTTAAACAGCTCCTTTATATTCCTTATTATGTCCAGATAGGCAAGAGCTGGCTTTACCATAACTATATCTGCACCTTCTTCTATGTCAAGCTGAACCTCTCTAAGGGCTTCTTTTCTATTTCCTGGGTCCATCTGATATGTTCTCCTGTCTCCAAAAGCAGGGGTAGAGTCCGCAGCCTCTCTAAACGGTCCATAGTAGGAAGAAGCATACTTTGCAGAGTAGGACATGATAGGTATGTGGTCAAATCCTGCACAGTCAAGAGCTTCTCTGATGGTTTTCACCACCCCGTCCATCATTCCAGAAGGAGCTACCATATCTACTCCAGCTTTAGCATGGGATACGACCTGTTTCCTAGTGTTCTCTAAAGTTTCGTCGTTGTCTACATCATTGTCATGGAGTACTCCACAGTGTCCATGGGATGTGTACTCACAGAAACATACATCGCTTATAACGTAAAGTTGAGGATAATTTTTCTTTATAAACCTGATGGTTCTCTGTATTATTCCTTCTTCGTTCCATGTATCTGAGCCTACCTCATCTTTATGGGATGGGATTCCAAATAGGAGAACAGCGGGAATACCAAGGTTTACCACCTCATCGAGTTCCTTTGGAAGTCTGTCTAGAGAATATCTGTATATCCCAGGCATGGAAAAAATCTCTTTTTCTATGTTTTCTCCATCCTCCACAAATACTGGGTATATAAGGTCGTCTACTGTGATGGTAGTTTCTCTGATTAATCTTCTTATATTTTCATTTTTCCTAAGTCTTCTTAATCTGTTTACTGGAAAAGGCATTCTATCCTCCTTTTACCTTTTATATACTATTTTACTTTACAGAGATATTCAACCAAAGCTCTTACACCGATTCTACCTTCTTCTCTCTTTGGTTCCGGAGCTTCGATAGAAAGGTTTTAGTCTGCTCTATGTGAGCGCCCCTAAGTAGAACTAGTCTTGAGTGTTCATAATCCATTTTATGGATTTTACAATCCATCTTTAGTTTTTCACTTATCTCTCTAGAGAAGTTGATCGCACTGTCCACTATAGCTAACCTTAAATTTTCTATCTTGATTTTTAGCAAGTTGTCTGACACTCCCCAGAACAGGTTTGATACACTGTAGTTTACCCTTTCTCCATAGCTATCTTTGATCTTCCGTAAAGTTTCAAGGATTAGGTTCTGATCTTTAGGCTCTTTTAGTCTGAACTGGTACTGTATGTTTCCTTTGTATCCGGAACATCTCATCTTTTCTTTTTCCCACCAGCAGTTTTTGTATACAGAGTAGCTTCCACCTGAGTAGTATAAACTAAGGGCTCTAACATTTTTATCCAACTCTCCGAGAATATACAAGACCTCTGACTCTTTTTGTCCTGATGAATCTACGTATACAGGTAAGAAAAGGGTATCCGGTTCTATAGACTCGCTCTCCTCAAATACTATAGATACTTTTGCTATGTCTATCTGGTTTGCAAGGGAGTGTGTTATGATTATTAATACAAAAAGAGGGGTGAATATATGGTATACCTTCATACCTTAACTCCAGAGAGGTATAGCCTCTGAGGCTATAAATCAGTATTTCCTCTCTATCTTTTCACTCTCACAGATTTCCTTGATCTGGTCTTTTACAAGCTTTCCATTCTCGTATATTTTCTCTTGGACTTTATGGCATCTTGTCTTTGCATCGTATCCAACCGGTGTTGCCTCGTATACACCTCTACCATCCTCTGTCTGGTATCTTACAGGCTGATTTGTCTGGATAGCCTCTACAGCTCCCCTTTTAGATATCTCCGCTATTGTAGCTCCGGCTATAGCTCCTATAACTCCACCTATAACACCACCCTTCCATTTGTTCCCGCTTGTAAGGATTGCTCCTGCTGTGGCACCAGTTACTGCACCCATTAATCCCCCTTCGTAGGTAGTGTTTGATGGTCTGTAGGTTTGGGCACAACTTGCAAGAAATACTGAGGCTACTAAGCTTCCTGCTAATACTTTTCTCATTTTCTAAACCTCCTTATGTTAGTTTAAACTTAGCTTGACATATAGCCACTATAACAGCAGCCTCCATCCTTAGAACCGTTCTACTTAAGGATAGAGGGATAAAACCCTCTCTCTTCAACAGATTTACCTCTTCCTCTTCCAAGCCACCTTCCGGACCGATCAGTATACTCACCTCTCTTTCCTGTTTGACCTCTAAACTCTTAAGAGTATTTTTTTTCTCTTTCTCATAGAAAACCAACTTAAGACAATCGTCTAACTTAATTTTATGGATTTCTATCGGGTTTTCAATAGTTAAAGGGAATGGTCTCTTACACTGTTTTATAGACTGTAAGGCTATTCTCTGCCACTTATCTATCTTTTTTTGGACATCCTTCTGTTTTACAGCTGATCTCCTTGATAAAACCGGAGTAAGTATTTTGACACCCAGTTGTGATATAGGTTCTATAATGTCATCTACCTTTGAAAGCTGGTTTGGCATACAGAGAAACAAATGGATATTTAACTCTTCTTGGATAATTTCCAGTTTCTTTATAGGCTTTACTAAAGCCTTTCTTTTGTCTATCTGGAGTATCTCTCCCTCATAGATATTCCCTTCTAAATCGTTCACCTCTACTCTGTCAGACAGATTTAGCCTGAGGACTTTTAGGTGTTTTAGCTCTTCCTCTGTTATGGTGAGTAGCTCGCCTTCCTTCTTACCTATCAACCTATACATCTAACCTAAGTATCCTCTTAGTGATTGCCAATATGAAAAATATTAGAGAGTATACTATAACTATCGTTGATCCGGATGGTAAGTTAAACTCAAAGGAGATAACTATTCCCAATACAACGGTCAGTATACTTATTAGCAAAGATGAGATAAGTATTTTTCGGTAATGCCAGAAAATCTGGGATGCAGTGGCAGCAGGTAGTATCATCATTGCTGAGGAGAGTATAGAGCCTACCAACTTTATAGATAGGACTGTAGCGATAGCTACTGTAGAGAGAAGAGAGTAGTATAGCAGCTCACTGTTTATCCCGGATACTTTTGCAAGCTCATCGTCAAAACAGCAGTAGAGAATTTTGTCAAAGAACATATAAAAAAAGACCAATGTAAAGAGTGTAAAGATACCCAAGAGTACTATATCCTCTGTTGTTATAGTTAGTATGTTTCCGAAGAGGAAGGCAAAGAGGTCTGAGTTGTAGTTATTTGAAAAAGATATAAGGACTACTCCAAGGGCCATGGAGAGAGATAGGAGTATACCGATAGATAGATCTTCGTGTAGTTTGTTAGTCCTACTTAGGTATCCTATTATAAGTCCCACTATAACTGCGAATATGCTCCCGCTTAAGGATGGAGATATACCTGCTAAGTATCCGATTGCCAATCCACCGAAAGCTGCATGGGATATTCCTATATTTATGAAGGACCAGCTCTTCATGTATATAAACAGAGATAGGACAGAAAGGACTATAGCAAGTATGACTCCACCTACCAGAGCATTCCTTAAGAAGTCTACAGTAAAAATGTCCAGTATCATCAATGTTTTACACCTTCCACTAGTTTATCAGGCATAAAGTGTTGACAGGTTACACACTCCGGAGAGTGGATTAAAAGGTTCACATCCAAACCGTACAGGCTTTCCAGTACCTTTGTCTGGAAGAACTCCCTCGGTCTTCCAAAGAAGTGTAGTCTTCTGTTTAGTCCTGCTACTTTATGGACATAGTTTGCAACCACTCCCACATCGTGGGATACCATAACTATAGTTATTTTATTCTCTTGATTTATCTTTTTGAGAAACTCATAGAAGTTTTCTTGAGCTACCACATCCACCCCTGTAGATGGCTCATCAAGGAGAAGTATATCTGGCCTGGAGATGAGAGCTCTGGCTATCATTATCCTCTGCTGCTGTCCTCCGGAGAGTTTCCCAAAGGGATACTCCTCAAAACCACCCATTCCTACATACTCTATGTATTCTCTTGCTACCTTCTCTTTGTCCTTTTTTCTACCCTTCTTATTTACTAACCCAAACATAATCACATCAAGGGCTCTAACGGGAAATTTTGCATCAAAGGAGGACTTCTGGGGTAAATATCCTAGTTTACCATCTTTTATATAGTCTCTGGGAAGCTTACCGTTTATGTGGACTATCCCTGAGGAAGGCTTTAGAAAACCAAGTATAGTTTTTATTAGAGTCGTCTTTCCACTACCGTTTGGCCCAACTATAGCTACTATCTCACCCTTATCTATCTTAAGGTTTATATCCTCAAGGATGATTTTATTCTCTAATATAACAGACAGACTTCTTATATCCACCATCAATCGATCCTTACCACAATCTTACCAAAGAACTGCCTGCTGAGTAGCTTTTCGTAAGCCTTCTGCACCTGCTCTAAACTGTATACACTATCTATAACAGGTTTTAGTTTTTCTGGAAAGAGCTTCATCAGTTCTAAGAACTCTCCCTTAGTTCCCATATAGATACCGTGTATAGTTAAATTTTTTCCAAAAATCTGTCTTAAATTGACCGTCGCTTCCGCGCCGGTAGTGGAACCAAAGGTTATAACCCTTCCACCTCTCTTTGCACACTGGATGGACTTCGGAAAAGTTTGAGCCCCAATATGGTCAACCACTATATCGCAGAGTTTTCCCTCTGTATACTCCTTAACTTTCAGAAGAAAGTCCTCTTTACCGTAATTTATAACGAAGTCTGCCCCAAGCTCTCTAACTTTCTCCTCTTTCCAATCATCTCCCACGGTAGTAATAACAGTCCCATTGTAGAGTTTTGCTATCTGTATCAGAGCTGTTCCTACTCCAGAAGTCCCACCGTGTATCAATACGGTTTCACCCTGTTTTATCCTTGCTCTACTTACGAGGGAGTGCCAAGATGTTATGTAGGTTATTGGTATACAGCTCGCCTCTTCGAAAGACAGGCCTTTAGGTATCTTAAACACGTTAACTCCAGGGACCTTCACATACTCAGCAGAAACACCACTCTCTACGGTCCCAAGAGGCCTGAACTTATCACATTCATTATCTTTTCCGGATATACACCTCTCACATATACCACAGGATATTCCGGAGAATATAACCACCCTATCTCCTTCCTTCAGATGTTTCACAGAACTACCAACCTTTTCTACTACTCCAGACCCATCAGAAGCGAATATATGAGGAAGAGGAATCTCCATAGGGTATTTACCCTCCATAACCCAAACATCAAGATGATTGAGAGAGAAAGCTTTTATCCGGATTAAAACTTCATCCTCTCTCTCTATCTCAGGCTTCGGTAGTTGACCAACCTTTATTCTCTTGTATCCCTTAAGCTCTTTATAGTAAGCTGCTTTCATTTTTTACCTCTAATACTGAAATTTCAGTTATTATACTTCTATTTTCCACTTATTTCCATTAACGGAGAGGCTGTTAAAAAAATAGAAAGCATTAATACACATACCAAAAATATTAACTCCACTATCATCATGATACTCTATAAACAAATGTACTCCTCTCAAAGTGGTCCACCTCTCTTTTTGGTAGGTTTATTATGTTTGGATCTATACTAATTGAACTTCTTCTTTTCTATCCTTGTTTCTTGGATTTTTAAACAGTTTCTTACCTGCTCTTGAATTTACATGATTTTTGTAGTATATTATTAATCTATTGTTAGGAGGAGTGGCTGAGTGGACGAAAGCGGGTGATTTGAAATCACTTGAGGGTTGACAGCCCTCCGGGGGTTCGAATCCCTCCTCCTCCGCTTGACTGTTCAGGCTGAATATGATAAGATACTAGTCTTGACTCAATAGGGCCTGTAGCTCAGTTGGTTAGAGCAGACGGCTCATAACCGTCCGGCCGGGGGTTCGAGTCCCTCCAGGCCCACTTCCTCTTAAAGAAGTAAGTGGAGAGAATATGGATAGTAATTCTGTTAAAAGTTTGCTTGCTTTGCAAGAAATAGACACTAAGATCCAGGAAATTTCAGAAAAAATCAAATTCCTCCCAAAATCTATAGAAACTTTACACAAAGAGAAAGAAAGCGCATCTATTCATTTTGAGCAGTTAAACAAAAAGCTAAAAGAGTTAGACTTTATAAAGAAGGAAAAAGAGTTAAATATACAAGACTTAAATAGTAGAATATCCAATGTAGAGAAAGCTCTTGAGAAGGTGAGGACTAACGATGAATATAAGAACCTTCTCCGGGAGAAAGCAAGGGCAGAAGAGTCTATATTGGAGTTAGAGGATGAGATACTTTCAATTATGGAAGAGATGGAGCAACTAAAAAAAACTATACAGATTAAAGAGAAGGAAAAAGAGAAAGAGCTGACAAGAATAGATGAGAAGATTCGGAAATTGGAGAATGAAGAGAGAGAACTTTCCCTAACTCTATCAGAATTACAAAAAGAAAGAGAAGAGTTGGTTAAACTTTTAAAGCCTCAAGAGTACTCTCAGTATGAGAACATTAAAAAAAGAGTAAAAACAAAACCTATAGCTATAGTTCAGGATGCTACCTGCACTGGTTGTTATATGATTATACCGCCGAAAGTTTTTTCAGAGCTCCTTAAAACAGAAAAGATGCTTTCCTGTCCTAATTGTGGAAGATATCTGTACTATGATAACAAATGAGAGGTTTGTATGATAGGTATAATAGGTGGGAGTGGTTTATATAATATAGATGGGATAAACATAATAGAGGAGGTTGAGGTTTCTACCCCTTTTGGAAAACCTTCAGATAACTATATAGTGGCTGAGTACAGCGGCAAGACTGTTGTTTTTCTTCCGAGACACGGTAGAGGACATAAATTCCCACCTCATATGATAAATTTTAGAGCAAACATATGGGGTTTTAGGAAACTTGGGATAAACAAGGTTATATCTATATCTGCAGTTGGAGGTATAAACAAAGATCTGAAACCTGGAGACTTTGTTATTTCTGATAATTTCGTGGATTTTACTAAATCGAGGGTTCAAACTTTTTATGAGGGTATACACTCTAAAACTGCTGATACTCAGTTTAAGGATGAGGTTGAAGAGTATCTTAACGGTAAAAGAGTAGTTCACATTGACATCACGGAGCCTTTCTGTCCTGTTGTAAGATATACATTAATAAAAGCGTGTAAAGAAAACTCTTCCTCTTTTGTAGATAGGGGTGTGTATGTTGCAACAGAAGGGCCAAGACTGGAGAGTGCTTCAGAAATCAGGATATTTTCCAATTTGGGTTTTGATGTAGTTGGGATGACTTTGGTTCCGGAGGTAGTTCTCGCAAGAGAGTTGAGGATGCACTTTGGGTCTATAAGTATAGTTACCAATCTTGCTGCTGGAATATCAGAAAGTAGATTAACTTCAGATGAAGTGGTCCAGATGATGCATATAAAAAATGAAGAGATAAAACAGGTTATATTAAAAGCTCTGGAAAAACTTCCGGAAAAGTTTAGTTGTCAGTGTGAAGAGGTTTTAAAAGGGGCAGCTATTTAGCCACCCTTTTTGAACAAACTTCCTACTGTAAAAGCTCTAATGATCTCTGATGCTGCTCTTTCACTTATATCCTCATTTTTTAAGAATCTCTCTAAATCTGTGTAATGAATCTCCCTATTTGCTATTCTCTGTAAGATCAAAGATAGTTCAGGATTTTCCATTCTATTTGCAACTGATCTGTATTCATTCTGAGAATCTATCTCCTCTTGCTTTGTATACTTTATAACTTCCTCTGGATTTTCTGACACTGTAGCTTTGGGGAGACTAACGTCTATACTAAATCCTTTCTCTGATATCTCCTCTGCTATCCAGCCGAAGTGTTTCATTTGGTCTATAGCTTTTTGCTCTATTTCATCACTTAATATAGGGTTCTTATGTCTCAAGACGAAGGACTGGAAGAGGTGTTCCAGTATCTTCTTATACTGTTTCTGTAGCAGCTCGTTCAGGAGCTGAACTACTCTTGCCATATTCTCGTCTACTTCAGAAGAGCTATTTTTTGCTATACTCTTCAGATTATCTTTCATTTTTTTAAAGATTGTGCTGTGGGATGTCTCGTCTTCTATAGCTCTTGCTAGTATTTTCCTCGTACTTTGGTCTGTGATCTCTTCTCTTTGTCTTTTGTATTCTTCTATAGCCATCATTTCAGCGTCTATGTTTAACTGCATAAGCTCTTCGTAAGTTGGTGCACTTAAAAATACAGTTGCTCTATCGAATATAGAAGGCTTTCCTCCAAGCTCAACTACTCTATGAGCAAACATCCTAAGATGTCTCATCTCTTCTCGTGCTATCTCCTCAATTTCGTTTTCAATCTCCGGATCTCCTATCGTGTAGGCATGGAATAGATACTGTATAATAGCTGAGTGTTCCAAGGATATGTTGTAATTAAGATACTGTATAATTTTTTCTCTCTCTGAATCTATCATACTATCCTCCTTTAATTTCATTGTAGTTTAAAATATCTATCTCATCTCCTTTCATTGCAAGTACATAAACTCTGTTCCTTGTCAGGTAGCTTAAAACATCCTCCGGCTGGAAAATATTAGATTTTCTATAATTTTCAGTCTTTTCTCTTTCAAACCTCTCCTGCCATTCCTTGAACTTTCTATCTTTTTCGGCTCTCTCCTTTTCAAACTTTTCATTCCAATTTTTCTTTTCCTATTCTAACTTTTTTCCATCCTATCCTATCTTTTTCTCTCTGAAGATTAGATTTTTACATAGACTTTAGTATCTGTTCAGAAAGTTTAAGCAGTCTCTCTACCGTTTTTTTCTAAACTTTCTACTCTTTCTTCTAAGTAAGCCATATCTCTCCACTTTTATAAGTATAAGGTACAGAAGACCTTTATCAACCTGTTTTTTTCCTTTCCCGGAGTTTTTCTATATAAACTAGTATGGCTGTTATGGAAGCTGGAGTTATTCCCTCTAACCTTGCCGCCTGTCCAAGGGTAAGCGGTTTTGCTTTTGTCAATTTCTGACTAGCTTCTTTAGTTAGTCCTGGAACCTGTGAGTAATCTATATCAGCAGGTATCTTAATTCCATCTAAGTATTTCATCTTTTCGTTCAGTCTTCTTTCTCTCTCAAAATAACCGTCGTACTTTACTAATATCTCTACTTCTTGTTTGACATAATCTTGTTTTGGTGTTGGTATACCTTCTTTATTTAGTTTGTATATGGTTATCTCCGGTTTCTGTAGATACGTGAAGATAGATACTCTCTTATCTTCAACCTTTAATGTTTCCTCTTTATATCTATTCATCCATATACTGATTTCTTCTTCCAACTCTTTGATAAATTTGTACTCTTTTTCGGATAACATGCCTATACTGTAAGCCTTCTGATAAAGTCTTAGAATTGGGTTGTCTTGCCGGATGTGCAGCCTGTACTCTGACCTTGAAGTGAAGAGTCTGTATGGTTCTATCACCCCTTTTGTTGTTAGGTCGTCTATCATTACTCCTATGTAACTCTCATCTCTGCTTAAAATAAATGGTTCTTCTTTTCCGAGAGATCTTAAAGCTGCGTTTATTCCTGCAACTATTCCCTGTCCAGCTGCCTCTTCGTAACCTGTGGTACCATTGAAGTTTCCTGCGTGGAACAAACTTTTAACTCTCTTCGTTTCAAGGGTAGGGTAGAGTTCGGTTGGCATGACTATGTCATACTCGATAGCATAGGCTGGTTTTAGTAGAACCACATTCTCAAGGCCGGGTATAGACCTGTACATCTCCCACTGGATATCTTCAGGTAAAGATGTGCTCATACCGTTTGGGTATATACTTATTCCATCTATAGTCTCTGGCTCCAGCCATATAGTGTGTCTCTCTTTCCCTTCAAATTTGGCTATCTTATCCTCTATGGATGGGCAGTATCTTGGTCCTATACCAGTTATAGCTCCACCGTAAAGGGCTGTTCTGTGTAAGTTCTCCTTTATTATCCTGTGGGTCTCTGGTGTGGTATATGTTATGTAACATGGAACTTCATCTTCAAACTTGAACCAGTAGCTTCCAACAGGTTCTGTCCAGAAAGAAAACTTTGGAGCTGGGTTATCTCCCCTTGCTTCTTCAAGGTTTGAGAAGTCTATAGTTCTCTTGTCTAACCTTGCCGGTGTTCCGGTTTTAAACCTTGCAAGTTCAAAACCTTCTCTTTTATAGAAATCAGGTAGTTTTGTGGATGGTTTTTCTTCCATCCTTCCTGCAGGGAAGTTTTTATCTCCTATATGTATAACACCGTTTAAGAATGTGCCAGTTGTTATCACAACAGATTTTGTCCTTATCTTCAGTCCATTTAAGGTTATTACTCCCTCTACTTCTTTTCTACCATCTTTTAAGACTATATCTACAACTTCATCTTCTATGACTGTAAGATTCTCTGTGTTATATGTTTTGTTTGCCATGTATTTTCTATACTCTTCTTTGTCTGCTTGTGCTCTTGGAGATTGAACTGCAGGACCTTTCCTGGTGTTCAACATCTTATACTGTATACCTGTCTGGTCTACGGCTTTTCCCATCTCTCCCCCAAGGGCGTCTACCTCTCTGACCACTATTCCTTTCGCAATACCACCGATAGCAGGGTTACAAGGCATAAGCCCTATCTTCTCTTTGTCTAAAGTGATCAAGGCAGTTTTTACTCCTAATTTTGCAGAAGCTAAAGCAGCTTCTATGCCTGCATGCCCTCCACCAACTACAACCACACCAAACTCTGTATCGTAGATCATTAGATTGATCACCTCTTTTGTTTTTTTTGCTAAGATAATATAGAATAAAAGATGATGATTTTCAAAGATTTATAATAGATATATGGCAGGGCTGTAAGCCCTGCCATCATCTTACATAAGTTGTTTTATAGCTTTGTCTATTCTGTTTTCTAACTCTTCTATGGCTTTTTTGGCATCCGGATACTTTGTTTTATCTAAAAGGAGAGATGGTCTAGTTCTAACTATGTAGGTCTTATCGTCTCCTTCATACTGGTAGACGGTTATAACCAGTGGAGATAGAGCCATAGCATTTGGGTCTGTTGTGTATACTTTATAGAGGGTTGAGATACTCGTTACTAAGAAGTTCTGTATGTAGTCAACCTTCAGCTTTTTGCAATCTGGAAATAGGCTGATGTTGTTTACTAGCGGGGCAGTAGGGTCTGTGGCTGTAACTACTACTATCTGAGAAGCCTCTAAGTTTCCTTTCAGTGCTATCATGATGTCTGCCGGATCTCCATCAACTTTGTATACGACCACACCTTTACCTGATGGAAGTTCTGACTTTTTTTGTTCTTTCATTTTTTGTTCCTTCATTGCTGTTTTTGGTTTTTCTGATGACAAGGCTGGGATAGATATTAAGGATGCTGATATGAGAGATAAGAATATCTTTTTCATTAAAAAAACCTCCTGTCAGTTTTAGGAGAAAATTATATCAAAAATCAGTGTAGTGGTATGTATGCATAGCCGTTATTCTGGAAGTCTACAAGTGCTATAAAACCATTCTCTACAAATTCAACAAAGCTGTAGACATTTTTAGGGTTTATCTTCCTTCCCATCATTCCTTCTTTGCACATCACAAATTTGACGTTGTAGTTTTTAACAAGGTTAATAAGTCTTGTTTCTATGTCTTTTTGTTTTTCTATAAGTTTAGTGTCGTCTTTGTAGGGAGAATCTTTCAGGTCTTTCAGGAAGAATCTGTAGGCATCACCGTGTATCACTACTGCTACTTTAAGTTCTTTGAGACTGTTTTTGTAGTACTCTGCTGAGTTTGCTATAGCACCAAGTAGGTATATCTCAAACCTCTTTAAATCTCCGGTTGTGAGGTTCACAACTGCCTTAGGGTTGTCGTCTGCAAGGGATAGGGAGGATAAAATTAGCAAAAGTAGAACAACAAAAACCTTTCTCATCTTTTCTACCTCCTGAATTATTCAAAATCTTCCAGGTCAAGGTCGTTGTATATTTTGTATATGTTTGGGTCGTTAAACACTTGATACGTTACGAAGTTTTTGTAAGGGGAGCTTTGATTTATAAACTCTTTTATCTGGTCTAGGGACTTCCCCTCTTCTTTCAGTTTTTTCACTGCATCCCTTAGATAGTTTAAGTACCCCAAAGTGAACTCTAAAGCCTTCTTGTCTAAAAGTTCGTTGTGACTTCCTAGTATAACTTTCGGGTTCATCCTTTGTATATCCTTCAAAACTTTTATCCAGTTTTTTACGGAAGAGCCTTTATCTCCAGCGAAAGGTATCCTACTTAGGTAAACTAGATTTCCCACAAAGAAGACATTTTCTCCTTTTACTAGCACTACTATGTCGTTATTTGTGTGGGCTGGGTTCATCGGGATTATAGATAGGCTGTATTTTCCTATGCTTATATCCTTCGGAGAAGTTATCTCTACATCTGCCTGTGTTAGTTTTACGTTCTTGTAGATACCTCCAAACCTCTGGTTTGATAGTTCAAGGGTTAATTTACTCTCCGGAGTTTTGAAAAATTCGTTTAGATTTTTATGGGCTATCACAGTAGCTCCTAATTCCTTAAATGTAGAAACTCCATACCAGTGGTCTGGATGGTAGTGGGTTATTATAAGATACTTTACAGGAACTTTTTTCACTTTTTGAAGTTCAGTGTAAAACTCCTTTGACATTTCCGGAGTAGATAGGCTGTCTATCATCGCCCACCCTTCTTCTGTCAGGATTGCATAAGCGTTAGACATAAAACCCATATTCTCCGGAGAAGGCATAGCATCAACACCCCGGACCATATACATGTTTTTGTAAAACTGCTTTAATTCCATAGAGAATGCAGTGGAGAAGAGAAAGAGAAATCCAAGAATTATACGAACCATCTTAGACCTCCTAAAAATAGAAAATCCTACCCTAAAGTAGGGTAGGAGAAAAGGCTAAACTATGATTTAGAATATAAGCTGTAGTCCAACTCCGATGTAGTCTCCCGCCTTGTCTTTACCGTACCAAGAGTATGGGGATTTATGATCTCCATCCTGTTTAACATAGTGGAGATTTAACTTTAGGTTGTTTTGCTTTATATACCAGTTTAAACCAACATCTAAGACTTTAAACTTACCATTCCCATTCGGAGACTTTCCCCCATCCCCCTTAAGCTCAGAGTAATTTATAGTAGGTTCAAGTATAGTTTTATTTGGCAGGTTGAAGTTGTATCCAGCTCTTATGTGCCAAACTTTGTCATCGTAGCTGTCTTTTGAAATATCAAAGTCTCTTGAGAGGATATCATATTCAAAGTTAAAGTTAAGATCTTTATAGTTTGCGAGTATGTCAAACCCAAGCATCTTATTTGATTTAAAATCATCTGTTCTTCCTTGGTATGCGTAGTTAACAGCAGCTGTAATACCGTTTCTCTTTCCAAAGTAGTTAATCTTATAGCCCATACCGTACCTCTTCATCTCTGGGTCTCCAAGAGATAGAGCTACTCTCGCGGTAATTAAGGGGTTCCAATTTTTATCTGTTTTATAGTTGTCTGTATTAAATATTCCGAAGTTGTAGTTTATGCCCCATTTTGCTTTTTCGTCGTTGTAAAGCACACCTATGTTTATACCTGTTTCACGACCTGGACCTGTCTTAACTAAATGCTGTCTTGGATAAAAATTAGTTAAGTTCTTCTCTAAACCGGTTGTTTCAAACCCTGCTGTTATACTCTCTCTACCTACCTGGGGTCTAAAGTAACCCATTGTTATGTTGGCCCAGTTTTTGTGAAGGGAATATGTAAAGAAAGCGTCCCAAAGGTAAAACTCTTTATTACCTGTATTACTGCCGATTATGCCAATGTTGTTGTTCTTAGTTATTGCTGTATGAGGGTCTAGTCCAACGTTATCATAAGCAAACCAAACTCTCCAAGAAAGGCCCTCTGTTATTTCCCCTTGAAAACCTACTCTTGACCTTCTAAGCAGAAAATCTGCTCTATCTTTATAGTCTGTATATTGTGTACAATTATTATTAGTAGTAGCAGTACATTCAGTTCTATTCATAGTGTAGATAGCCCATAGCTGGTTCATGAAGAAGATCTCCATCTCTTGTCCGTCTCCAAAGTAGAATTTTGGAGCTGCTTCAGAAATAGATGGAACTAACGTCATCAATCCAAGACCTAAGATTCCGCTTCTAAAAAGCTTTTTCATAACAGCCAACCTCCTAAAGATTATTTTGAGATACTATCTAGAACTTTTTTTATATCTCTATCTAAATTTCTTAGAGACCTTATAGCTTCAGCATCCGGATTGTCCATATACTTTATAGCTTTACTTGGCCTGAAGGTACCTATAACTACCCTTCCATCTTTTTCGTAAGTATAGACCCTTATGGGAAATTGGGAGACTAGTTGAGGATTGTTTTTTAGAACCTTAGAGCATTCCGATAGTTTACACACAAGGTAGAGGTTCATATTCTTCCAGAAGTTCTCTACTCCTAGTTCTTGAGCTCCTTTAGATATATGGGAAACGTAGATTATCTTAAAGTTGCTGTTTTCAAGCTCAGTCCTGAGAAGGATATCTACCTCTTCCGGAAACATGTTTACAGATTTTTCGTAGATATCGGGCATCTCCTCATCTTCAGCTGGTTCTGCAACAGCAACAGACAGACTTTTTATAATAGACCTCTTTTCCTTGGCTTCTTCTTTTAACTGAACTTTCTCTCTCTTGGGTTCATCATAACCTGTTCCAAGGTAGTCTCCTGTTTGTAAGGATATGTCCTTTATAGTCCCTCCACAGGAAATAAAAAGTAGACTTCCAGCTAATGTAAACCAGAAAACTCTCTTCATCTACTCCCCCCCTCTTTTGTTAACATCCTCCTGTATTATCTGGACAGCCGCATGGATAGTCTACTATCTTCACGTTAGATCTCTGAGGAGGGTTTACCACTTTAACTCTTTTTATGTAGTCTATGGTTATGTCGTATACTGGCCTGAGTTTTTTTATGTTCTTGCCAGCTCTGTGCATGTTGCCACCCCATGCTGCCACTACGTAGTTTCTATTTGGGTCTAGGTCTTTTCCGTTTACCTTTATGTTGGACAGTCTCTTCCCTGGTTCTCCGTTTATCCTTATCTCATACTCTAAGCCCAGGGCCCTACTCATATCTCCACCTTGTTGGTAGAGAGGATTAGAGTTAAAGACGTTATCCGCTATATCTTCCAGTATATTTTTCATCTGGCTTCCTGTCATCTCAAACTTATAAACATCTGGATAAGTTATGGCGGTCATACTGTAAACGTCGTCTACAGTTATATCATCTCCTGACAGCAGAGTTGTTCCCCAACGATAACCAGAATTGAAAACAATCTCACAGTCTGCCTCTTCCTTTATAGCTTCCATTATTACCCTGTCGAATGTAGAGTAGAAGGTGTCTCTCTTGTAGAGAGTGGTCTGAGTTTTTCCTATTACCTGGGATAGTTCTTTCTCGTAAGGTTCATAGAGTTTGTTTACAAGGTTTTCCACTTCCTTATCCGGTTTTATAAAGTTAGATGCTACAGGATAGAGCTTAAAGGCGAAGTTTGTGATCTTCTTATTCTTCACCTCAAGGTCTAGTCTTCCAAGGTATTTTCCATGGCTTCCGGATATAACTATGATAGTGTTGTTTACCACTACAGGACTTGGTGCTGGGTCATGAGTATGTCCAGACAGTATAACATCTATACCGTTTACCATCTTCGCTACAGCCTGGTCTACAGTAAAACCATCGTGAGAGAGAAGGACTACTATATCTGCCCCTTTATTTCTCACTTCCTTAACAAATTTCTGTAACCTCTCTATTTGTATTCCAAAAGTCCATCCCTCTGTAAACTCCTTCGGGTTGGCTATAGGAGTGTAAGGGAATGAGTTTCCTATCACTGCAACTTTCGTACCACCAACATCCCTTATAGTGTAAGGCTTGAATATCAGGTCACCCCAGATGTCATCTGCTACGTTCTGAGATATAAACTCAGCTTTTAGGTGTTTGTTTACAAGCTCTAAAACTCTATCTTTACCGTATGTATACTCCCAGTGTCCAACCATTATATCTACACCAAGGGCATTCTGAGCTTCCACGATCGCTTTAGCCTTCGTGAATAGTCCTACAGCAGTGCCCTGCCATGTATCTCCAGCGTCCATAAAGAGAACTTTATCACTTCCTCTCTCCGCTTTTATCTGGTTGATTAAGGTTTTTATGTAAGCCACTCCCCCCATCTTACCGTACTTTTTAGCTAGCTCCTCAAAGGTTATATAGGTATCGAAGTATGCTCTCATACTTTTTGGTTTTATTTTGTAGTAGTCCATAAAGGTCTGTCCACACAAGAAACCAGGCGTCCCCACAAGCTCCTTAGCTGAGATTAGGTTTGATGGTTCCCTCCAGTATAGAGGCTTTAGGTGAGCATGTAAATCACATATGTGTAGCAGTGTAATATTCCCAACAGGTTTAAACTCGAACAGCTTTTCTGGGTTTAGATTGTTTAACTTTGCAAAAGCATCCTCCGCAGTTAGAGAAAACCCTGCTATAGCAGCAAGGTGAAAAAGATCCCTTCTTGATATATTCATTCCAATCCTCCTATCTCACAAGCCCTGGTACTTCTATAGCAGCTCCGTTAGCAAATGATGTGACGTAAAGCTCAAGAGCGACCATCTCCTTCGAATCTAATGGAAGAACCTTCATCCCAGCTTGAGACATACACTGCTGGAACCTCTATTCCATAGTGACAACCCTACTCTAGGTCATCCTATATCCAGGCCAGTGAGCTGCTGCTGTAGTTCCCTTCAAACCATTGTACTCATGCCCTAATGGTGACAACCTCTGCATTCTCAGTACTAAACCAGCAGCATTCTCATGACAACTGGAGCAAGCTAAGTTTCTCTTTCCCCTCTTTAACTCAAACACATACTTACCGTAGTTGTAGTAGTCTTTTACAACCTAATTTGAAAAGGTTTATCTACCCCTTGATTTAGTTTCTGACACATCTGTATTCTCTGCTGTAGAGATATAACAGTGTTTAGCTTTGGCTCGTACTTCGGATAACTTCCGACCGCCTTCTTTAACTTTTCTTCACTGTGGCAGGAAGCACAAAACTTGTTGGAAATACCCATTGGTCTATGGAAAAGAGCTCCACCAACCTCCTGGGCAAAAACTTCTCCTGGGTTTATGCCAGATTGGTAAAGTTTTAAGTCTTCTTCTGATATTGCTTGTCCCGCTTCATCAGAGAGTGCTAGATCTGACAACACTACTGAGCTAGCTAAAACAAGGCAGAATAATGCATTTCTATTTTTTAGCATAGCTACTCTCCTGAAAATAATTTATCAAAGTATGAAGCCTCCATAAGGGGCTTTACTTTACACTTTTATATCTACTACTTTTTCTGTTACGTCACCTTTGTTGTCTTTCCACACTATCTTTAAGGGAGCAGATTTTGTAGCCTTTACGTAGAAGGATATAAATGGGTTTGCACTTACAGATCCAGATACTTCCATAGTGGTAATTTTATCGTCTCCGTAGAAAACTTCAACGGAAGTTATATGCTCAGCTGCTATGTATTTACCACTTTCCTTGTCCTTCATCAAACCTGTTTCCATTGGGTGCATTATAACGCTATCAATCCTTATTAGATCATCTTTTTTATATTCTTTTGGGCTGATCTTTACCATTGCACTTTTTGGCATAACAGTCCTCCTTCTTTTAGTTTAAAATTATCCACAACCACCAACGGTTACCTTTACTAACTTTTGAGCTTTAATAAAACTACCATCTGCTAATTCCGCAACAGCAACAACGTTCATAGTTTCAGCTAACCTTACTCTTGTAGATAGATAAGCTTTTCCGTTAGCAGGAGTAAAGTAGATACTCATGGTCCTTGCGTTGTGGTTTTTTTCTGTCAATACGTGAATAGCTTTGACTTGTTCTACAGGAAGTTCAACCTCAACTGTTATAGGAACCACAGCACCGTTTTCAGCTATCTCTGGAGCTACCAGTTTCACCTTGTCCGAGTCTTTTACAGACTTATCTTGTGTAATCTCTTTTAGGGCATCGGTGTAAGATTTTTTAGGTGATGGATTGTCTATCAACTCTGCTGCAAAACCACCATAAACAACACCGCTGAGGCTAATACCAGCTGTAGTTACCGCTGCAGTCTTTAGAAAAGTCCTTCTGTCCATAAAAACCTCCTTACTTCATAAAGTATTCTGTCATACTAATACTATTGTAAGCTCCTGTATAAAAATATTCCAGTATCTTTAAAAAGTCTTTCTCTTCCCATGCACCAAACACAGACTTTATAAAAGTGCCGTCTGGCTTGAAGAAGTAGAACATAGGGGTCCCTGTGAATCCGTACTTTTTCCTAACTTCTATACCTTCTTTACTACACTTCCTGAGTTTAACCGGCACGAAGTTTTTACTCATTGTATCTTCCACTCTCTTGCTATCAAAGACCTTAAACTCCATCAGATCACAGTAGTGACAAGTTGGAGAGTGTATGTAAACAAGTATCAGCTTGTTATCCTTCTTTGCCAACTCAAAAGCTCTGTTGTAGTCCACCCAGTTTATCTCTGCCTTCCCATTGGCAAATAACACAAACAATAGAAGGAAAAGTATCTTTTTCACTTGTTTACTCCTGTGTTAGTAGAAATGCTGTTAACTGACAAATTTCTTCAAATGTTAACTGACCTGTGGTTGCCTGAACAGTCATTCTACACATTGACATGCCACGCAGTTTCCTTTTGAGACTATGCTGTACACTTCTTTACCTTTCTCGGCTAGTTTTTTAACAACTCTTTGTCTGCAAGGTTACAGTCTGGTGATATTGCGTATATTTTTCCTTCCGGTGGAACATCCTTTACAATCATCTCTTTAGCTTGGGGATTCTCTATTACTGCGTCCTGTAAGGTCAGTGCAAAGGCTGACATAGACAATACCATCAACCCGCCTACAGTCAACACTTTCTTTACTATCTTCATGCTACCCTCCTGTTAAATTTTCTTAAAAAACTTAGGGCAAATTCTGTGCCAATTAGAGGATAGTTTAAATGTAACGTTTTTATTGTGTGTGTAACAGAAAACTGTCCCATTTGGGACAGCTTATATGTTCTAGATAGGACAGATTATCCAAATAAATCTCTCCATAAACCCTTAGCCCATTCATTGTATCTTTTAACAGTGGATTTTCTCCTTGTGTTATCTTCTCTGTGGGTTGGGATGATTTTTCCAGAAGACTTTTCTATTCTAAAGCTTGTCTCTGACATTATTGCCTCTTCATCACTTACCATAGAGTAGCATAGAACCATCAGGAGTTCATCCTTAGACTTCTTTCCTGTTATCTTTTCTGTAATATTGTTTGCCACAATCTTACCTTGCATATGGGCTCCAAAACCGGATTTAGGTAAGAAGGTTCTTGCAGAGTCTCCTATCACGTATACATCTTTAATTTTTGTTTCAAAGGTAAAAGTGTCTACCTCTACCCATTTTTGACCTGGCTCTAACAGGCCTATCTTTTCCACTATCTTTGAAGCCTTCATAGGGGGTATCACGTTCGCTAAACTGAACTTAAACTCTCCGTTTGTGGTTTTCACTATCTTTTTTCCATGATCTATAGACTTTACGTATGTTCCGGTTATATATTCAGCATACCCTTTATACAGTTCGTAGTATGCGTTCATAAATCCTTCAGCATTTATTATAGGTCTCTCGTTTGCATCTATAAAGTACAACTTGGCTTTTAGGTTTCTTTTCTTCAGATAGTTCAAGATCACTGCAGCTCTTTCGTAAGGAGCAGGAGGACATCTATAAGGATAGGCTGGAACTGTCATAACTATATCTCCACCTTCAAACTCCTCTATCAGCTTTTTTAAGTACAGATGCTCTCCCCCAGGTTTGAAAGCAGGAGGATAAGCCTTATAGAACGCTTTTTCTTCTTCATTTATATCGTAAGATATGCCGGGGGATAGGATTAAGAAGTCATAGAATACTCTTAAGTTTGGAGTGATAACAACCTTCTTATCCAGGTCTATATCCTGTACTCTATCGTTTATAACCTCTATACCGTACTTTACAGTCAGGTTATTGTAAGCAAAACACAGTTCTGAGAACTCGTAGAAACCTCCAAGGTAGTGATTGCTCATCGGACAAGATACAAAAAATGGGTTTTTCTCTATAAGAATAACAGACACTTCTGGATTTTGTTTCTTTATATACTTAGCTGCTGTGATACCACCATATCCACCACCAATAACCACCACTTTAGCTTTTTTGTCTGACCTACTCTCTGTGTAGTTTGAAATACCACCAGCTACAGATTGTTCTAGAAAACCAGTTGCCACTACAGATGCTGTAGCTAAGAACAAATCCCTCCTGTTAACACTTAATCTGTTCTTTGACATGTTTTTCTACCTCCATAACAACTGTTTTATCCATCTCTTCTTTTGCTTTTTCTAAAGAGCCAAACTGCTCTATCATGTCTGACTTGTAAAGATCAAAGAACTCACTGAACTGGTCTTTACCTATTATACCAGTTGCGTAGATACTCCCCCCTTCCATTACTAAGGACACTGCTGCCAAGGGAAACTCTGCTGGCCCCTCAACTATAGATCCACCGTTTATAGGGTCAAACACAGATATATGTGCACAGCACTGGATTACTCCGGATTTTCCGGTAATTTCAGACTTTTCTTTCGATGAGTAGTAGTTTAGTAGAGAAAAGTCTTTTGTTGGATAGCTCCACTGGTGAGGACAGATTGCTGAGTAAGCCACTATACCCTTTTTGGAACCTATACCTCCTGTAAATCTGTAAACACTACCGTTGTTAAGTTTTATATCCAGTGGCTTTACTTCTCGGCCAGTATTTATTATGTAGCATGGAGTTGACCTGTATGGGTAAAAAAACAGAAGGGCTGTATTAGATTGTATATCTGTCTCTTTCAACGGTGTCCCATCTTCCTTAACAAGAAGGGTTTTTTTATACTTTTTAAAATAACTTCCCTCTACAGCCAAAGCATCTTCAAACTTAAAAAGATTAAACATGCTTCCTACTGCAAATAAAGAACACGTTTTTAGAATATCTCTTCTGTTCATTTTATACCTCCTTTGTCTAAATAAAAAAGGGGGATTTTAAATCCCCCATATTTTACACTATAGTGAGTTTTGTGTTAGATATCTATACTACCCCTTCCCCCATGTATCTGCTGCTATATTGTCATACCAGACTTGAGCGTATACTGCTTCTTTTTGCCTGAACTTCTCATCCATTCCAACTGGACTTACTCCTCCAGAACCTGACACAGCTTCAAACCCCTTATCACTGACTCTAACGATGTGAGCAACAGATATTCCATAATCTGGAGAGACTAAACTGTAGCAAGTGTTCACCATGGTTATGTCGTCTATCTTCTGGCCGTTTATAGATGCAACTATAGCGTTGGCTACAACTTTAGCTTCAGAGTTTGCAGAGTATCCTGACTTTGGAAGAGGTCCTGCTATACATGAATCTCCTAAGACATAGACATCTTTAGCTTTAGTAGATTCAAATGTCTTTGCTACTACAGGTGCCCAACCTTTCTCATCTGCAAGTCCAGATTTTAAGACAATCTCTCCAGCCCTCTGGTGTGGGATGAAGTTTAAAACGTCAGCTTTAACTTTCTCTCCGGAGGACGTCTCTACAGTCTTTGTTTTAGGATCTATTTTCACAACCTTACCACCAAGGTCAGCCTGAACCCACTCTATCATTCCCGGATAAAGAGCATTCCATGCTTCCATAAATAATTTCTGCTTTGCAAATTCATTTTTAGCATCCAAAATTATTATCTTAGATTTGGGCTTGTCGTTCTTTAGATACCAAGCAACCAGTCCTGCTCTCTCGTAAGGTCCAGGAGGACATCTAAATGGGTTTGGAGGAGCTACCATTACGAATACTCCACCGTCTGGCATGGCTTCCAGTTGCTTTCTCAGCACTAATGTCTGCTCTCCAGCTCTCCAAGCATGAGGAATGTCGTTAACCATAGATTCTGAAGCTCCCTCTATAGCTCCAAAGTTAAAACTTATACCTGGAGAGAGGACTAGTTTATCGTAAGATACAGTTTTGCCATCGTTTAACTTTACTTTTTTTCCAGTAGTATCTATCTCTACTACAGATCTATGGACCACATTAACACTGTACTTTGACTTCAATACAGAATAATCAAAAGTTATCTCTTCTATCTTTTTAAATCCACCTATAACTGTGTTACTGAAAGGACAGGTTATAAACTTCTCATTAGGTTCTATCAAAGTAACAGCTATGTCTTTATCTGCTCTTCTGATATACTTGGCTGCTGTAGCACCACCAAATCCACCACCTACTACCACTACGTGAGCTTTTCCTTTTACTTGTTCTTGAGATAGCATAGAGGACATGCCAAATGCTTTATCTAATCCTATAAAAGTTGTAGCTCCTGCTACAGCTGTGACTTTCAAAAGTTCTCTTCTTGAAATTCTCATAATACTAACCTCCTTCTTTTTATTTTAAGGTTGATATATATTGAGCTATAGCTGTGATCTCTTCATCAGAGTATCCTTTTACTATTCTGTTCATTATAGTGCCTTTTTTCTTATCCTCTTTATAAGCTCTGAGGTCCATCTCTAAGACCTTTGCAGGCTTTCCGGCGATAGAGTACCCATTTTTGTTTGCACTTTTTCCTTCTGAACCATGACAACCGAAACAGGTAGTAGCCATAACTTCTGCAGATTTTAGCGTGACCTCAGCCTTTGCATGGGCAAAAAATCCAACTGTTAACCCTGCTGCTAACCCCACAGTAACTAGCTTATACATTGTTTTACCTCCTAACAATGATGTTTTTGAATTATTTTGAATTATTTTTATACGCTTTTTTTTCTTTGTCAAATACATATTACACAGATACATATAAAAATATTTGAATATTACATAATTAAAAATAAACAAAAAGGCCCGCCATAAGGCGGGCAAAAAGAGGTTTTACCATCAAGAAAACCCCACCATCCGGTGGGAGAATAGTAGATTAATACCTATAAGTTAACTGTAACCAGTATTTAGAGACATCACTAGAAGGTGAAGAAGGGACTCCTAAATTCTGATTTAAAGAAATAGATTTATCAGCATTATAAAAGGCAGCTTTTGCTAAGAGAGATAATTTCTTAGTTAAGTTTTTAGTATACTGTAGATCTATCTCATCACCGTAAGAGCCTTTTCCTCCTGTCTTTGAGTCAAACTTATAGTATATAAAATCAAAGTTTCCATATTCTTTATGTTTATAACTCACAGCTAGATGCCAAGCTTTTAAACCATAATAGAAACCA
Source organism: Hydrogenothermaceae bacterium (assembly GCA_026418535.1). GTDB lineage: Bacteria > Aquificota > Aquificia > Aquificales > Hydrogenothermaceae > JAOABC01. The sequence goes on from JAOABC010000001.1 coordinate 311,002, forward strand.
TTAGCCGTTCCTGCTGCTAAAACATCCGCCCAACCTTCAAACCCATGGTATGTAGTTAAAGGTGTGGAAAATCCTCTTTTTGTTATTCCTCCGGAAGTTTTGTACTCACTGAACTCATAGTATCCTATTCTTCCTGATAAACCTCCAGAGGTAGCTCCAACATAGACTCTCCAAAAATCACCATCAACTTTAGGTTTTGTAGGTAGGTACTTTCTCTCGTAAGGGTCTGTTTGAGTAGCGTATTCAGCTAAGTAGTTAAAAGATAGTATGTCTGAGGCTTTAATATCTCCTCTCGCATTTATTCCATATGTATTACTTGCGTCAGTTATAAGGTAGGCATAACCTGTCAACTTTAGTAAAGGAGCAACTGTATAGGTTCCATGGAATATCCATGGTGCTTTGTCAAAAGACCAGTCAAGACTTGAAGTGTTAGCAAAATTCACACCAGTTAAATTTGCTGCTATCAAACCATCCTGAGCCCACCACTTCCTTTCATAAACCATAGCTACTAATAAGTCTAAGTTTGGAATCTCTTTGCTATTTATTCCCACAATTCCGAAGGTTTGAGGTGTCTGTCTCCAGTTAGCGTCAGATATGAACCTTTGGTCGTCTAAATTAACCCTCGTTCTACCTAAAATTAATGTGGTTTTACCCCACGTATAAGATATTTTAGCTTCTGTTAATCTGGTAACAGATGGATCAGCTATAAATGGATATTTACACTCCACATTACCTGGACATACATTACCATAGGTTCTTTTTTTGTCTAATAAATCAGAAACATCGTTTAACTCTACATAACCTTTAAGACCATTTACCTGAAAAATCTTATCTATATGTGCTCCAAGTCTAATTCTTGTAATTAGAGCTGTAGCATCTTCCGTAGCACCTGGTGTTGCCTTCTTACTAGTCCAGTCGAACCTCGGTCTAAGCTCGAACTCCGGCTTTAAATCCCCTATAAATGTGGGAACCTCAGCTTTTACATCAGAAACCATACCGTAGCCTATTACTGCTAACAAACCTGCTGCTGCTAAAGACTTTCTCATACCTAACCTCCTAAATTAGCTTAATTGTTTGTCCTGGCGCCAAGGACTCTCAAAAACTTAAAAAAAGTATAAAACATTACCTTTTTGTTGTCAAATACATATTATGTTAAAAATATCTGGATATAAAGACTATAAGAATATTTCTATATTCACATAGTCTTATATATGCAAGCTTGGGATAGGGGATTATCTTTAACATTCCTATAACTTAAGTCTACAATCCCACACAACTTTCAGACGGAGATAAAGGTAAGGCTAAGAAGTATTATTTACCCAGATTATGTGTATACGGTAGTTTCATAATAGACCATAGTTTTTCATCTTTGTCCGGAACTGTTTCCTACTTATTCCAAGTCTTTGGGCTGTCTTTGTCTGGTTGTAGTTCTCCTCTTGGAGTATCTTTAAGATGACGTTCTTCTCTATTTCAAAAAGGTTTAGGTTCCAAGCAGAATCTAAATCAAGAGAGTGTGCAGTTTTATAGCTATGTTCTTTTATCCTCTTGGGTAGGTGTTCCACCTTTATAAACTCCGATTGGCATAATGCTACTACCCTCTCTATCACATTCTCTAGCTGTCTTACATTTCCTGGCCAGTCATAATCCATAAATAGTTCCATAGCATCCTCCTCTACTCCCACTATTGTCTTATCATTCAACTTACTAAATTTCTCTAAGAATTTCTTTGTAAGTAGTGGTATATCTTCTTTCCTCTCCCGTAGAGGTGGAAGTTTTATATGTATCACGTTTATCCGGTAAAAAAGGTCTTCCCTGAACTCTCTGTTCTCCACCATCTTTTCCAAATTTCTATTGGTTGCTGAGATTATCCTACATCTCATCCGTATCGGGGTTTTCCCTCCAATCCGGTAGAACTCCCTTTCCTGTAAAACTCTAACTAACTTTGCCTGCATAAAAAGAGGCATCTCGCTTATCTCATCCAAAAAGAAGGTTCCTTCCCCTACAAGCTCTATTTTCCCTATATCTCTCTGGTTTGCTCCAGTATAGGCTCCTTTCTCATGTCCAAAAAACTCATTTCAAAAAGCTCTGAGGGAATCGCAGAGCAGTTTACTGCCACAAAAGGCTTATCCTTTCTTTTTGACAACCTATGGATAGCTTTAGCTACAAGCTCCTTTCCAGTTCCGCTCTCCCCCTCTATCAAGATGGAGGACTCACTTTTACTAGGTATAGTTATCTCTTTGAATATATCCTGCATCTTTTTACTTTTTCCTACGATGCCCTCAAACTCTTCCATCTCACTTATGTTTTGAGACTTTTCCTTAAAGAACTCTATTATCTATCTTTATAAGGTTTTGTGTATCTATAGGTTTGGGTATATAGTGGTTAGCACCTTCCTTTATAGCCTCTACAGCACCATTTATAGAACCATAGGCAGTTATTATTATGAAGGGGGTAGTTTTATCTCTTTTTCTGAACTCTCCGAGTATCTCTAAACCAGTTCCATCTTCAAGAAGAAAATCACTTAGGATGATCTTAAAGTTCTCTCTGCTTAAAATCTCTAGAACTTTAGATTTAGACTTTGCAGTTTTAACAGTATAGCCATTTTTCTCAAGGAGAGTTTTCATTATCTTTAGTATAGACTCTTCATCATCTATTAGTAGTATATCCATTTTTCCTCACCTCTCGAAAGGAATGTCTATAATAAACTTCGTGTAATTACCGTACTCACTCTCAACGCTCAAGTTCCCTCCGTGAGCATAGACTATCTTATACGCTGTAGACAGACCTAACCCTGTCCCTTTTTGTTTGGTTGTAAAGAACGGTTTAAAGATCTTATCCAGTAAATCCTTTGGTATACCTATTCCATTGTCCTCTATCTCTATTCTTAAACAGTTCTTTTCCCTCTATCTTGTCCTGTAACTCCTAATAACTATCTGATCAACACTGTTTGTCCCTTTCTGCTTTATAGCATCTATGGAGTTTATTGCCAAGTTAAAAAGGACCTGCTTTATCAAGTTTGGGTTGTGCTCTATCGGGAGTAGTTCTGGGTCCAGGAGAAGGACAAGGTTTATATCTTCATCCTCACAGTCATACTTCAACAGTTCAAACGCCCCCATTGTAGTTTTATTTATATCCCCTTTCTCCATCTTAGGTTCTAATAGTTTAGAAAAATTAAGGAAGTATATCGTTATCTCATTCAATCTATTAGCCTCATCTTTTATTATTTTCCCAAAGTCTTTTATAGTTTTATCTTCTGTATTTTGGTTTATGTAGTTTACGGCGTTTGATATTGAATATAGAGCGTTTTTTATCTCATGGGCTAATCTTGCACTCATCTCTCCCATGGCAGCCATACAGCTGAGAGTTTCTTTCTCTTTGTGAGCTTTTTCTAACTTGGATATGAAGTTATTGAGAGATGATACCATTATCATGAAGCTGTAAGAGAGCTGGACAATTTTATCTTTTGAGTTGTCTATGAATATTTTACAGGTTGGACATACCTTGGATGCTTTTTCGGAGATGGATAGCAGGTTTTTGTATGGTTTATCTGTAAAAAGCCAACACGTAGTAGTTATACCGTTTATACACTCTATATCCTTTGCCTTAGTTGTGTTTTCTGTCCAGTTCGGGTTAAAGTTTTCCACAAAAAGATTTAGAATTCTCTCCTTTAACTCTATAAGAGGGTATACCAAAGCTGAGGATATAAGGAACGTTCCCAGGAAGGACGCCACTATTATGAAACTAACTACAAACATAAGAGGAAACAGAACTTTCTTTATATCTTCAAACACCTCTTTTTTCAGATATTCTTCATCGAATATTACCATAATCCTTCCAACATCAAACTGCTCAACCTTTAACCTGTGATCAAAGAGAGAATATTTACCCTTTAAAGATGATGATGATGTATCTATGTTTTGGTATCCTAGATACTTTACATCTGTTCCCCCCCTATAACTTTTCCATCTTTGTCCATAACAAAGACAGCTCTAACCGATCTTATACTCTTAATGAAGTTTACCAGTTCATCGATCTTCTCTAAGTTTAAGGTTATTATACTGTCTTTATAGCTCTCTGAAAGCTTTACGATGTTTTCCTCTAAGGAGGTTACCCTCTCTCGATGCAGTTTTTGTTTGAAGTTGTAGGTGGTTAGTGAGATAGATAAGTATAAGAATGAGAAGTATGTATACAGCTGTTAGGAGGGATGTCTTCAGTTTAATAGATAAGTTGTTAAGGCTTATCATCTTATAAAGGGAAAAAGCTGGAGTATTTTTTGATATCTCTAATAACTTCAAACATGTTTGGTTGAGGTCTCACAAAACCATCTATCCCCATTCTGTTTAATGTGTCTTCTTGGATATTGAATATAGATAACTCTATCTCTCTGTAAATTTTAGGGTCTATGTTTTTAGATACCATCAGAATGTGGCGAGGAAAGGATGGAGATTTAGCTATGACTCTAACTCTGTCTTCAAAGTCTTTTAAACTTTCCTCCCTTATTCCAGCAACATCAGCTAATCCGGATAAAAGGGTAATTATAGCACCTTTATCTGTTCCAGCGCTCCAGATGTTTGGAACATCCTCTTGAGTTATTCCTGCTCTTGATAACATATAGAGAGGTATTACACAGTTGCTCATACATATAGGACTTCCAAGGACTATCTTCTTTCCCTTCAGTTGGTTTATGTGGGTAACTTCACTGTCCGCTTTTGTTACAATTAGACCATTTTCAACAGCCTTACCGTTTATTTTCAACACAGCTACAGCTTCAACGTTGTACTTCTTTTTCAACTCAAAGTAAATAATAGAAGCAACCGATAGCCATATGTGCTTGATTGCTCTTGAACATATCAAAGAGTGTGTTTATATCCTTTACTATCTGTATATCTACATTTATATTCTTCTTTTGTTATATGGTCGGCTAAAATCTTGTACCTTTTATACTCCTCTATAGGATTGCCATAAGAAAGGACCGCTAATTTTACACCACTTGCGAAGGACAGGTAAAAAAAACACTAGCAGTATGATAATAAATCTCATAACAAAATTATATACAAAAATATATACAAAAACTAGTAAGTTAGCAAATGATAACGGAGAGGCTGTTTTAAAAAAAGAAACCATTGCATCTAGTTAACTTATACTTCTCTTCACTCTATTTTCGCCACACATCTTA
>JAOABC010000020.1 GCA_026418535.1 Hydrogenothermaceae bacterium
TTCTAACTGTGAGCAATCAATATTATAAGTAGGTATTGATATATCCACAAATATTGGTATTGCGCCATATTGAATTATAGGTGCTACTGTCGTAGGAAATCCTGCAGCAACAGTTATAACTTCATCACCTCTTTTTATCCTCCTTTCACCTAATTTATAAGATGTAAGAGCCATAAATGCAAGAAGATTAGCCGATGAGCCTGAATTACATAGAGAGCAGTATTTCACACCAAGAAATCTTGCAAATTTTTCTTCAAATTCATCAGAATACCTACCATTAGTTAACCAAAAGTCAAGGGAAGCATCTACAAGGTTAGTTATTTCGTCTTTATCAAACACACGTCCTGCATATGGAATTTTATTCCCTTTATCAAAGTGCACAATCTCTTTATGCATCACTTCATAATGTTTTATTGCTGATAAAATTGCTCTTTCACGGAGAATTTTTTCTAAAAATTGCTCTTTAACTGTGGCTAGTTCTTTGATAAGCATATTTTTTGGAAAAAAATAACTCTTTTCTAAGTGTAAAACAGAGTTGAAAGGTAAACTGTTTGTCTTAAAGGCATCATCAGTTAATTCTATTGTCTTGCTA
>JAOABC010000021.1:0-305 GCA_026418535.1 Hydrogenothermaceae bacterium
GCCTTGCACAGTATAAAACCTCCTCTTGGACCCCTTAGAGTCTTATGGGTTGNTGATGTCACGAAGTGGGCGTAAGGAACTGGGTTTGGATAAACACCGCCGGCTATGAGACCCGAATAGTGAGCCATATCCACCATCAAGTATGCTCCCACATCCTCCGCTATCTCCGCAAACTTTTGCCAATCTATTATGCGCGGGTAAGCGGAGGCTCCAGCCACTATAATTCTGGGCTTGTGCTCCTTTGCCAGCTTCCACACCTGGTCATAGTCTATTAATTCTGTTTCGGGATTTAAACCGTAGTAGAA
>JAOABC010000021.1:315-588 GCA_026418535.1 Hydrogenothermaceae bacterium
CCTTTCCCGAGAAGTTAACCTTTGCACCGTGAGTTAGGTGCCCACCGTGAGCTAAATCCATGCCAAGAATGACATCCCCGGGCTTAAGAATTGCCATGTAAACAGCCATGTTTGCCTGAGCCCCTGAATGGGGCTGGACGTTAGCATGCTCCGCACCATATAGCTTTTTAACTCGCTCTATGGCCAAGTTTTCCACCACATCAACAAACTCACATCCACCATAATACCTTTTCCCCGGTAAGCCCTCCGCATACTTGTTAGTGAGCACAGAAC
>JAOABC010000022.1:0-451 GCA_026418535.1 Hydrogenothermaceae bacterium
TTGCCGGAGCCACCACCTTCCGCCTCCCCCGCAGTGCCAAAGACTTTGATGAGAAGGTTTTTGTCTTCTTCTTCCACATTTAGCCCATTCCATTCGTTTTTGGTAAGAGCATTGTCAAGCACGGAAACCTTTTCTATTTGGTATTTCCCCGCTAAGCTTCTCAGGCAATAATCCCTCACCGCACCCTTTATGCTACTGCCCGGCACGAAGGGAAACTGTGTGTGCACTTCCCTTACTATGGGCAGGTCCACGTAAGAGAGCCCCTGACCTGCACCCACGTGCAAAGGTGTGACAACCTTAAAAAAGTAGCTCTTTCTATTCATGGCTTTACCTCCATCAAAATACCGCTGTTCCATCCCCTGCGGAGAAAACTTTCTAACTCTTTACTTTTAACTGGTGGTGCGATGTTTATCTGACACACAAAACTTCCAAGACCACCAGCGTCCAAGGC
>JAOABC010000022.1:461-568 GCA_026418535.1 Hydrogenothermaceae bacterium
TTGCCGGAGCCACCACCTTCCGCCTCCCCCGCAGTGCCAAAGACTTTGATGAGAAGGTTTTTGTCTTCTTCTTCCACATTTAGCCCATTCCATTCGTTTTTGGTAAG
>JAOABC010000023.1 GCA_026418535.1 Hydrogenothermaceae bacterium
TACTTCCACAGGATCTCTTAAAGTTTGGCCTTATTCCTGAGTTTGTAGGCAGACTTCCAATAATTGTTACACTACACTCACTTGATAAGCAAGCACTTATGCAGATACTTACAGAGCCGAAGAACGCTCTTGTAAAACAGTATCAGAAGCTATTTGAAATGGATGATGTACTGTTGGAGTTTGAAAATGACGCGTTAGAGGCTGTCGCTGAAAAGGCTATTGCTAGGAATACCGGAGCAAGAGGACTACGTGCTATAATCGAAGAGATAATGCTGGATGTCATGTATGATGTACCTTCTTCTACAAACATTGAAAAATGTATTGTAAATAAGGATACTGTAGAAAACAATGCGACACCTCAGTTAGTCATCAATGAGAATAAAAAGTCTCTTAAGAAGCCAATTAATAAAAAGGCTAGAGTTAAGAGAGAGTCTGTATCATAAGATAAGTTTTTAATTTAATAATAAATGGAAAAGGAGACTGCTAAACAGTCTCCTTTTTTGATGAAAAAATTTCCTTTTTATTCTGTCAGGATAAAAAAGCCTACAACGTAAATACTAAGT
>JAOABC010000024.1 GCA_026418535.1 Hydrogenothermaceae bacterium
CTATCATACCTTACCTCCTGTCTTTATTATAAATCCCCATGCCTACTTTGCAAATATACTCTTTCAGATTACAATCTTACAACCTGTATTTTGTTAAGTCAACCTCTTGAGGAAGCTTAAGCAATGATGATATACTCAACATTAGGATAAGTTTGGGAAAGCACGCTCTCAATAGTTTGAGACAAATACTTCTCACCATTTAATACCACGGTAATAACAGTTATTAGTGGTAACTCTTTAATATCTTTACCATTTTCTAAAGATTCTAAATATCTTAAAATTTTTTCCTGTATGTCCTCTGGAGCTGGCTTCACCGGATTACCATCCAAATCACACATATACCATAAGCCGTCTCCCATTAATTTGTAGCTAAACTTAAAATATCCTTTTGTTCTAAGACCACCTTCCCCTTGTCTTCCCTCTCCCTCCGGAAGAAAGAGCATAGTTTCAAACTTGTCCTCCGGCTTGCCAATAACTTTTGAGTCTCTGATTTTAAACTCAGGCAGGGTGATAGTAAACTTATTCTCAGGCCTGATAACACCGTTTTCGTTGAGATG
>JAOABC010000025.1 GCA_026418535.1 Hydrogenothermaceae bacterium
ACCAAAGCCTATGTCTATGAGACCACCGTCACCAGCTATGACCACCACATCCTTGTCCTTGTCCGGGAACCTTATGGAGAGAGCCCTTTTGAGACCAGATGCCACTGCGTTAGTATCTCCGTAGTTTCCGTATATGAAGGGCACAGCAGCCTGAGATAGGGCAAGCCTTGCACAACCCGCGGTTCCGAGAACTATGGTATCTTCGGGCTTAGGAAGGGCAGCGTAGAAGACCCTTATGAAGTAAGCCATAAAACATCCAGCACACATAGGATGCTCTTCCACGAGCTCCTTAAACTGCCCCAGCTGTTGGACATCTATGTCTCTGCCAAACTGCCCATACTGGACCAGGTCCACATAGTCCTTGGGCATGTATTTCTCAAAGCCTGGTGAAATCCTGACGTATTCCAAACCCATCTTTACACCTCCTTAAGTTTTTATACTACCACCTTCTTTTCCTTCTTTATGCCAAGGGCGGAGTATATCTTCTCCATGATGAGCTCCACGGGCAGGGTCATACCACCGTATACCCTTGGACCACCTATGACGC
>JAOABC010000026.1 GCA_026418535.1 Hydrogenothermaceae bacterium
GGCAAGGTTTCTGCAGTTTTAGGAACCCATACACATATTCAGACTGCCGACGAAGCTATACTGAAAAATGGCACCGCCTATATAACAGATGTAGGGATGACAGGGGCTCATGACTCAGTAATTGGCAACAGAGTTGAGGAAGTCTTGGAAAGGTTTATCAGAGGCGTACCAAGAAAATTAGAGGTTGCCACCGAAGATGTCAGAATTTCATATGTTGTTGTTACAATTGATAACAGTAAGGGAGTTGCACTGAATATAGAAAGATTTTGCGAAAAATTAGGGGGAGAAGATTATGAAATCGCCTCTTGAACAATTAAATATTATAAAAAGAGGAACAGTTGAGATTATTCAGGAAGAGGAGCTTTTAGAAAAACTAAAAGAAAGTTATATGAATAAAAAACCACTTAAGATAAAGGCAGGTTTTGATCCCACCGCTCCTGATCTGCATTTGGGGCATACGGTTTTATTAAACAAGATGAGACAGTTTCAGGAGTTGGGGCATGAGGTTATATTTCTTATCGGTGATTTTACCGGTATGATTGG
>JAOABC010000027.1 GCA_026418535.1 Hydrogenothermaceae bacterium
TACTACGCCTACTTGCATGGTCTGGGTTACATGAGAGCTTTGTATGTTTTTGAAGTTGTCAAGGTAAATCCTTGATAGGGCAAGCACCTTCAAGTAATAGGTGGATGGTGCTTCTTCTACATTATCCAATTCTGTGTTCCCCCTTTTGAAGGTCCAGAGTATAAAGGCTGTAAAACCTCCAGTCTCATCCTGTATTCTTCTTATTCTCTCAAGGTGTTCCACTATGTGGTGGAGTTTTTCCACATGACCAAACATCATGGTAGCGGTGGAGGTCATGCCTAACCTGTGGGCCGTTTTGTGGACGAGCTCCCACTCTTCCACAGTGCACTTACCAGGGCTAAGAAATCTACGCACTTCCTGAGAGAGTATTTCCGCACCACCCCCGGGCAAAGAATCAAGACCGGCATGCCTTAACCTTTTTAGGACTTCCTCCACGCTTAACTTTTCTATCTTCGCAAGGTATACTATCTCTGGTGCGGAGAAGGAGTGAACCTGGACTTGTGGAAAATGCTCTTTTATGGACATTATGAGGTC
>JAOABC010000028.1 GCA_026418535.1 Hydrogenothermaceae bacterium
ATGACATCCAACATAGGCTCTCAGTATCTTCTGAACATATCCCTTGATAGTGATGAAGAAAAAGTACAGAAAGAATTTGAAAGGGCAAAGGAAAAAGTTTTGGAGGAGCTTCGCTACTACTTCAGGCCTGAGTTTTTAAACAGGATAGATGAGATAATAGTCTTCAAGCCTCTTACCATGAAAGAGCTTTTCCAAATTATAGACCTCCTTGTGGCCAACATAAACAGAAGGCTCTCCGAAAGGAACATAAGCATAGAACTTTCAACTTCTGCAAAGGAGTACCTGGTAAGGCTGGGATATGACCCCGCCTATGGTGCAAGACCACTCAAAAGAACCCTCCAGAAACATTTAGAGACGCCCATGGCAAACTTAATAATAAAGGGTGAAATAAGAGACGGACAAAAGGTCCTCGTTGACCTCGTGGATGGAAAGCTAAGCTTTCAACCCATGAGCCTCTGAACCTCTTCCACGCCCTCCAAACTTTGGAGGGCTTCCCTTATCCTTTGAAAGCTCTTGTAG
>JAOABC010000029.1 GCA_026418535.1 Hydrogenothermaceae bacterium
GACCCATACGGTGGAACAGTTGCTGCACCACACTTTAGGGAGCTTGTGGAAAGGGTAGCCTTTTACTATCGTTTAGAACCCGACAAGCTCAGCAAGTAAGTCTCTGTAGTTGGAAGGCAACAGCAATCCTTCTATCTTTGGAATCTGTACTACTTTTAACCCAGTAAGCTCCTTTACTATAGTAGGGTTTGTCCTCTCGGATACATCCTTACCTTCAAAACCATTCATAACTATGGCAATGGGTTCCACATCCATAGATTTCATGTAATACCAACTTAAAAAACTGTGGTTTATGGTGCCGAGGCCTGCTCTTGCCACCAGCAGAGTTTTTAAGCTCCAATCTCTTGCAAGATGAGCATAGTTGTAGTCTCTTTTTATAGGCACAGCCACACCACCAGCACCTTCCACCACTATAAAATCGTACCTTTTTAGCATTTCTTCGTAGTGCCTTTTTAGGCTATCAAGGGATACTTCTTTACCCTCTTCCAGCGTGCCTGCGTAGGGAGAAAGTG
>JAOABC010000002.1 GCA_026418535.1 Hydrogenothermaceae bacterium
TCCCTGAAGGGTCGTGGGAGACTACCACGTTGATAGGCCACAGGTGAAAGCTCAGTGATGGGTGAAGCTAAGTGGTACTAATAGCCCGTTTGGCTTGGCCTTTATTCTACCTATGGATTCTCTCTTATTCAAGTGTCAGGATAGTCCTGGTGTCAATAGCGGTGGGGAAACACCCGGTCCCATTCCGAACCCGGCAGTTAAGCCCACCAGCGCCCATGATACTGATCGGGAGACCGATCGGGAAAGTAGGTCGATGCCAGGACTTTTCTTGTTTTTAAATTTCAGAAATGTTAAATTTTACTCCAAAGAGTAACTCTATCTATTCTCAACACTTTGCAGCTAAACTTTTGTTACCATTTGTCTTTTGTAAGGTCTCTGTAACTATCTCTCTTTCAGTAACAAAATTTTTCTTATTAATCTTTTTGGTTTTTTTCCTTCTCAACACGTCTTCTGGTAAATCTTCTTTTTTTATTATTCCATTTTCTGAGAGGATAACTGCTCTTTCTATTATATTTTCTCTATTATATTTTCTAGTTCTCTAATATTCCCCGGATAGTCGCATTCTAGAAGAATTTTTATAGCTTCTTGCGAAATATTTTTAATCTTCTTTTTATATTTGTCCTTAACAGCTCCAGTAAAAGCTCCTTTTACATAGCCAAAAAGTTCAGACTCTAATAAATTTTCCGGAAGGCAGCACAGTTTATCTTCACAAAAGGAATATTTCTTCTAGAAGATATATTATGTATATATCTAGCAAGGATATTTTTGCCAGTTCCAGACTCTACCTCCAAGAGAACGTTTGCCGGTGTATCTACTATAGTTTTTGCAATTTCTAAAATATAACTCATAATGGGGCTTTTTGAAATGAGTCTAGATGTTCTTTTGTCTTCTGAAGTCAGCATACATTCCAGGACAACATAAAATAACACTATCTTTCCTTTTCCTGTTTTAAGTTTGGTTGAAACTATGGAGGCCTTTGCTTTTCCCAAGGCAGGGGGTCATATCATCACGGTTTACTGGTAATTCTGATAGTTTTTTATTCAGCAAAATTTGAATATCCATACTTTTAAATCATTTATCTCTCTACAGATAAAGTCTTTCGCTATTTGATTGTATTGGATTATAGTTCCATCTTTATCAACTACTAAATGGCATCTATTACTGATTCTAAAATAATTTTATTAAATTTTTTCTCAGACTCTATCTTTTTTATATATTCTTTTTTATATATTCAGATATTTTAGAAGAGTTTTTTATCTCTTCTATGAAGCCTACTAGTTTATCCTTTTCAAAAACAGGCTTTATAAAAAAGCATACTGTTTTTTCACAACATGATAATTTTGTATCGAAAGTTTCTACAAAGTTTAATGATTTATCTGCAGGGCAAAATTTACATATATCAAAACATCCTTTGCAACTATCTCCTTCTTGTTTTTTTAATAGTTTTTTGCTGAGGAGTTTATAAATTTTATAGTTTTATTAGTATCTATAAATACTATACCACTAGAAATATGTTCTAATATTTGAAAGTTCAATATTACCACTCCGTTGGAACTTTTCCCATCATTCTTAAACTTTCCTCAAAGGTCCCATATACTTCATTGCTGTAATCATGGAGGCCTTAAATTTTAATTTTTTTGTTAGCATTGCAGCTTTTGGACCCATCTCTCCTTTAGCTAGAGTTTTCCAATCTTGGTGTGTAGCCTACATTTCAAAGTCATATTTTCTATTATCTGCTTTTTCTGATTCTTTTGCAACACTATTTTCTACTATAAGGTGACTGCCTCTGACTCATTTCCATCAATATAGTATTTGATGTTTGCTGTAAAATTTTTCAAATTTTCTATCAATTTATTGTTTTTGCTCCATTCATCTTGATATGCCTTTATCCAATCTAAAGATAAAAATTTATACATATTTCCTCCTTAAATATTTAGTTATACTCAAAAAAGGAGTACTATATCCCCCTTAGTGGTTTATCCTGAAAGTAAAGCCTTGAAAACTTCATTATAAAGAAACTTCATCATTCTTTACAAAAACACCAACATTACCTGCCACACAAACTGAAAATTTTGGTCCTGTCAATGCCCATCCATAAAGAGGAGTCCATTCTTTTCCTGAAAAAGCAGTGTATCCATCTGTTTGCATCCTTGACATTGTGTTGTTTGCTGCACACATAGCTGCTGCCGTTGCAGCTTCTCCTTCTGATATATCACCCTCATAAGCTATCAATCTTCCATCGTTACTAAATTCCCCTGCTGCAAAAACACCTTTAACTGATAAAAGCTTTTTTAAAAGCTGCCATGTTTTTACTTAGAACTTCAAAAATTTTGTCAAAATCTGCCTTATCCAATTCAAAGAAAACTCCTGTATTTCCCATAATACATGCTACATATTTACCATCTGCAACAGCAAAACCTAAAACTGGCCAGAATCCTTCCTTGTCAGTATAAGCACTCCATCCTTTTGCCTGCACATTACCTGTTGTCTTGTTGGCAGTTGCCATCAGTGCTGCAATTTCTGCAGCTTTCTCTGTGATATCTCCATAGTAAGCTAAAAGCTTACCATCATCTGAAAACTCTCCTGCAGCAACTGCTCCTGGTAACTGCATCAACTCCTTTAATTTTGAGACTGTTGCTATAATTTTTACCTCCCATATAAAGTTCTAAATTTAGTTTAATCAATGTTTATGCTAAATAGTTAAGTTATTGTTATATAGTTATTTATTTCTCTATAAATTCTGTTTTTTTTGTTGCATATATGTTGCAATGGTGTTGCATATACTTTTATAAATTGTAGATTAATCATCAGATATAATATCTACAGTTTATTATCAAGGGGGTATTAGTTTGTTGGATTTTCCATTAATCAAAGTACAAAAGGAAGATTATTATACTGTTTATTTTACTGACCATTTTTCAAAACCTGGAAAAGTGAAGGATGAAGAAGAGTTTAAGGCTGTTATAAATGAACTTGTATTAAAGAGGAGAACAGAAGAAGCTAAAGAATTAACCCAGCAGTGGATAAACTTAAAAAAGTCTCATTTTAAGATTAACTATAAGGGGAAATTTATCAACCTTGGGACAAAAACAGCCATTATGGGAATAGTGAACGTAACTCCAGATTCTTTCTCTAATGGAAATAGTGACTATAAGGATGTAGATAAGATTATAAAGAAAGTTACCTATATGCTTGATAATGGAGCGGATATCATAGACATAGGTGGAGAGTCCACAAGACCAGGAGCTGAACCGGTTTCTGTTGAGGAAGAGTTAGATAGAGTTATCCCGGTTATAGAGGTAGTTAGGAAAGAACTGGGGGATAGATTCTTTATCTCTATAGACACTTATAAGTCTATTGTCGCTGAAGAGGCTCTTAAGGCAGGTGCTGATATGGTTAACGATATAAGTGGATTTAGCTTCGATAATAGAATGGCTGATGTAGTTGCAAAGTTTGACTGTCCGGTAGTCGTAAATCATACGAGAGGAAAACCTGCAGATATGCAGAAAGGGGATATATACTATGACGATGTGGTACTAGACATCCTCAAGTTTTTAAAGAAGCAGATAGAGTTTGGTATTTCTAAGGGGATAAGGCCAGACAGGTTTATTATAGACCCTGGAATAGGATTCGGAAAACTTCCGGAACATAATGTAGAGATCATAAAGAGGTTAGGCGAATTTAAAGTTTTAGGACTTCCTATCTTAATAGGAATATCAAGAAAATCTTTTCTGAATATTATTCTAAAGAATCTGTTAGCAAAAGAGGATATACCTCCTAATGAGAGGTTGTTTGCTTCTCTTGGAGCCATTTCTTATGCTGTTTTAAATGGAGCTCACATCGTTAGAGTTCACGACGTGAAGGAGATTGCCGAATTCTTAACAATACTGGATGTAATAAGGGGATACAAGATTGTTTGATGTAAAGGAGCTACCTTATGCTATCAGGAATATTTCTTACACAGATCTGTTAGATATATTTATCGTGTTCTTTATTATTTACTATCTCCTTAAATTTTTGGCTGGAACCCGGGGATGGCAGATTCTGATAGGTCTTATCTTCTTATTCTCTTTTTGGATGTTGTCTAAACTGTTAAGGCTACAAACTGTAGAGTGGATCTTTGATAATCTCTGGGGTGTTGCGATCTTCATCACCATAGTGATATTTCAGCCGGAACTAAGGAAAGGTCTTGCTAAGCTCGGGGAGAGAGGACTCTTTAAGTATATAGGTGTGTCTAACAAGAAAGTCGTGGACGATGTTATAAGGGCTTGCCTATTTATGGCTGATAGGAAGATAGGAGCTCTAATAGTATTTGAGAGGAATGTGGACTTGACAAACTACATAGAAGGGCAGGTATTCATAGATGCAGATCTTTCTGTAGAACTGTTGATATCCATCTTTACACCTCAAACTCCTTTACACGATGGAGCTGTAGTGATTAGAAACAAGAAGATAGCTTATGCAAGAGCCTTTTTACCACTCACCATATCTACCACTGTTCCAGAGAGTATGGGGACTAGACATAGGGCTGCTATAGGGATCACTGAGGAGAGTGATGCAGTGGCTGTTGTTGTATCGGAAGAAAGAGGTGAGATATCTATCTGTTACGATGGAAATCTACACAGTAACCTAGATGCACTTGTTTTGAAGAAGAAGCTGTACAAACTTCTAGAGATAGAAAAACCTTCAACCTTTGAGATACTAAGAAGAAAGTTAAAAAAAGGAAAAGATGAAGCTAAAGCTTAGAAAGATAAAAAAAGGTCTGTACTCTATATTCTTAGAGAACTTCTTGCTGAAATTACTCTCTTTAACTGTTGCGATTCTGATTTGGTTTGGTGTCTCTTCTACTGTAAAGATGAGGTATCAGTTTTATAGTTATGTTGACGTTATAAATATTCCGAATGACCTAGAGGTAATCAAGATTAAGCCGGAAAAGGTAAAAGTTATAGTTGAAGGTAGAAGGAAGATATTCAATAAACCAATCTTCGATAAGGTGGTTGTTTATGTAGATGGTAAGAGGTTAAAGGAAGGGAAGAATGAAGTGAAAGTTAACCTGATGTTAGAAGGTTTCGATAAAGATGATGTGATAGTAGTGGAGCCTGAAAGTGTTATAATATTTACAAGGAAGTCTAAAGAGAAAGAGGTTTATTAATGATAGATCTACTTTTAGAGAATGAAAACAGATTTATTTCAATACAAGAAAATCAGACAGTAAGAAATCTGATAAACAACCTAAATGGAAAGTATAGAGATGTTATAGGAGCCGTTGTTGACGGGGAGATAATAGATCTGCACACTCCTATAGAGGTAGGTTCAAGGATCAAGTTTATAACCAAGAAAGACTCGGAGAGTTTAGAGATTCTAAGACACTCTCTCGCTCATATTATGGCTCAAGCTTTGAAGGAGATGTACGGAGACAAGAATGTCCATCTGGGTATAGGTCCTACTACAAAGAATGGCTTTTACTATGATGTGGAAGTGGAAGGAGTTAGGATTACAGAAGAAGACCTACCGAAGATTGAAGAGAAGATGAAGGGCATAATTTCAAGGAGATACCCTATACACAGACAAACTCTAAGTAGGGAAGAGGCTATAAGGTTCTTTGAGGAAAAAAGAGAGATATACAAGATAGACATAATAAAACACACTATTCCAGAAGGAGAAGAGATATCTGTCTATAGTCAAGGGGACTTTGTGGACCTGTGCAGAGGTCCTCATCTACCTTCTACAGACAAAGTTGGTGCCTTTAAGCTTATATCTGTATCGGGAGCGTACTGGAGAGGAAAAGAGACTAACCCAATGCTCCAACGGATATACGGAATTGCCTTCTGGGAAGAAAAAGAGCTAAAAAACTATCTAGACATGCTTGAGGAAGCAAAGAAAAGGGACCACAGGAAGATTGGTAAAGAGTTAGAGTTGTTTTTGATAGATGAGAATATAGGTGGAGGACTGGCCATCTGGCTTCCAAAGGGGGCTATAGTAAGGAAACTTATAGAGGACAACTGGAAAGAAGAGCATATCAAAAGGGGATACTATTTAGTCTACACCCCTCATGTTGGTAAAGAGACTCTCTGGCAGACTAGTGGACATCTTAGTTTCTATCAGGAGAATATGTACCCAAGGATGCAGGTAGAAGAGGAAGGGTACTATGTTAAGCCTATGAACTGTCCTTTCCATGTAGAGATATACAGATCAAAACAGAGAAGCTATAAAGAGCTTCCTATAAGACTTGCAGAACTGGGAACTGTCTATAGGTATGAAAGAAGTGGAACTCTCCACGGGCTTATGAGAGTCAGAGGTTTTACTCAGGATGATGCCCATATAATCTGTAGAGAGGATCAAGTAGGGGAAGAGATAAAGGATGTTCTATATCTCGCTATCGACACACTGAAGGCTTATGGGTTCACCGAGTTTGAGGTGTTCTTATCCACAAGACCGGAGAAGTCAGTTGGAGATGATAGAATGTGGGATGTTGCTACAAACTCTCTTAAGAAGGCGATAGAGAGTGTAGGACTACCGTATATGGTAGATGAAGGAGGAGGGGCTTTCTACGGTCCGAAGATAGATATAAAGATAAGGGATGCGATAGGTAGATTCTGGCAGTGCTCTACTATTCAGTTTGATTTTAACCTTCCAGAAAGGTTTGATATGTACTACATCGGGGAAGATAACACAAAGCATAGACCATATATGGTCCACAGAGCTATCTTTGGTTCCATAGAGAGATTTATAGGGGTTTTAATAGAGCACTATGCAGGCTTCTTGCCTGTTTGGCTCTCTCCAGTCCAAGTGAAGATTATACCTATAGCTGACAAGCACTTAGAGTATGCGAAGAGACTAAAATCAGTTCTTGAAGGCAGCGGTGTAAGGGTAGAGTTGGATGATAGAAACGAGAGGATGAATAAGAAAATAAGGGATGCGGAGCTTCAAAAAGTCCCTTACATGCTCGTGGTGGGAGATAAAGAGTCAGAGAGTGAGACTGTATCTGTGAGGGAAAAAGGGAAGCAAGGTTCTTACATCCTAAGATTTTCAGGATTCTTAGAGAAAATCATAGAAGTGATAAAAAGGAAGGAGATGGTTTGATGATAGATAAATTTCTTGGTATGTTCTCTAACGATATTGGTATAGACCTTGGAACTGCTAACACATTGATATTCGTCCGAGGTAAGGGGATAGTCCTGTCTGAACCATCAATAGTTGCCATAGATAAGGCTACAAACAAGGTTCTTGCTGTTGGTAAAGAAGCTAAGGAAATGATAGGTAAAACTCCGGAGCATATACAAGTTATAAGACCACTGAAGGATGGGGTTATAGCAGACTTTGATACCACTCAGTCTATGCTTAAATACTTCATCCAAAAAGTGCATACTAATTTTCCTTTAATCAGTATACTAAATCCAAGACCAAGGGTAGTTATAGGTGTCCCCTCCGGAATAACGACAGTGGAGAAAAGAGCCGTAATAGATGCTGCAAGACAGGCAGGTGCAAGGGAGGTTTACCTTATTGCTGAACCCATGGCTGCTGCTATAGGTGCTGGCTTACCAATAGACACACCAGGCGGAAATATGATAGTTGACATAGGTGGTGGGACATCTGAGATAGCTGTTATATCTCTATCCGGACTTGTGATATCTAACTCTATAAGGGTTGCTGGCGATGAAATGAATGAAGCTATTATAAACTATTTAAAGAGAAACAACCATATCCTTATAGGAGAACAGACTGCAGAGAGTATAAAGGTAAACCTTGGTTCTGCATATTCTACAGACAGGGATAACAAAACTATTGAGATAAGGGGTAGGGATATGACAGGCATGCCAAGGAGTATTATGATATCCGGAAAAGAGATAAGGGAAGCCTTGGAGGATGTTATCACCCAGATAGTGAACGCTGTAAAGTCAACTTTAGAGAAGACACCACCAGAGCTTGCAGCGGATATAGTGGAAAGGGGTATAGTTTTAGCAGGAGGAGGCTCTCTGATACACGGATTAGACAAGAGACTAAAAGAAGAGACGGACCTACCTGTAGTTTACTGTGAAGATCCTCTAACAGCTGTAGCAAAAGGTATAGGCAAGACTATCCAAAGTATAGAACTTATAAAGAAAGTCTCTATGAAGTAATGCAGTCTTCTTTTTCAAAAAGATACAAAATATTGATAGTCTTACTCTTAGTGGGTGTTCTGTCTGTGTCGTTTGTAGTTGTTCTCAAAAGAGTTTTTCCTCCTTTTTTCTCGTATGTAGAGTTTCTTTTGTCTAATTTTAGACAGAATAATGAGAATCTTCTTGTGTACTTCCGTAGTAAGGAGGAGCTGCATGCAGAGAACAAAGCTCTTAAGATGGAGGTTCAAAAGCTAAAGCTCCAGATAAATGAGCTTGAGTATCTGAGGCTAGAGAACGACGTTCTCAGGAGATATCTTAGTTTTAAAACGGATTATGGAATAGAAAGGTTTATTGTTGGCAAGGTTATCGGTAGGTCTCCAGATATGTGGGTTAACTCTTTCCGAATAGACGTGGGCTCTGGAGATGGAGTGAAAAAGGGGGATTTGGTGGTCTTTGACGGATATCTCGTAGGGCTAGTAGAAATGGTATATCAAAACTTTTCCTCCGTTTTGGCTGTTAGTGATAAAAACTTTAAGATAACTGTGAGGACAAAGAAAACTGGAGAGTCCTGTCTTTACCAAGGATTTGATGAAAAAACTGGTTATCTAAAGTATGTTAAACCTGAACAGGACGTTAGGATCGGGGATGTTGTAATAACTGATGCAGTGTCTCCGAATGTTCCTGTTGGTATACCTGTAGGGGTTATTAAGAGTGTGTCTCAGAAAGAGGGAGAGTTTTTCCGGACTATAGAGGTGTCTTTACTCTACAGACAGAATAGTCTGAACTATGTTATGGTCGTATCAAGATGATTGTCTTAAAGTATTTTCTTTTTGGGCTTATTCTTCTTCTACTACAGTCTTCTTCAGTTTGGAGTTCAATCGGAATAGATATAGTCCCAAACTTTATTCTGGTATACCTAGTTACTTTTTCCCTTTACTCTGGATATGGACCGGCTCCTCTGATACTTTTTTATGGACTGTTTGGTTCCATCTTAGATAGCCTCTCATCTGGAGACAGGATAGTGGATGGTATTCTGTTTCCTGTATTGGCTCTTGTCATAGTTCTACTAAAAAGAAAATTTTTGATATCGAATATATTCGTAAAGACATTGACCTTTCTGATACTAAACGTACTGTATGTGCTCTTAAAAGGGATATTTCTGCACTACTACACTGGTTATGTAGGTATCTTTGGATTTGAATTATACTATATGATGCTTAACCTTACAGCCTTTTACATTTTCTTTGGTTTGAGAGAAACACTGTATGGTAAAGATTTGGAAGTTTAACAGGTTTCACATAGTATCCATCTTATTTATTTTGGTAGCTGTCGTAATAGTTTCAAGACTCTTCTATCTCCAAGTTATAAAAGGTGAGTACTACAGAGAGTTGTCAGATAGAAACTATATGAAAGTGTTTATTACAAACCCACCTAGAGGTAGAATTTACGATAGGAACGGTGTGTTACTTGCTTACGATATCCCAACCTTCCAGCTTATCTGCTTTCCCTATATCCTGAAGAAGAACCATTCAGTAGAGGAGTTCAAACACAACTTAGAGAAATATCTCAACATAACCCTTACCCAAAAACAGGAAGAGATGATAAGTAAGAATTTACACCCTACTGTGGTAGTAAAAAAAGAGTTAACTCAAGACCAGGTTTTCAGATTCTGGAACTACAGCTACCTTTTCAATGGTCTGTACATAGAGGTAGTCCCAAAGAGAGTTTATACAGAGTATGCTAACTATCTGCCCCACGTTATAGGATACGTTGGATACCCATCAGAAAAGGATCTAAATAAGAACCCAACCCTGAACATCAATATGTTGATAGGTAAGGCTGGAGTTGAGAAGATATACGACCATATCTTACGAGGTAAACCAGGTGAGAAAACTGTCCTAGTAGACGCTATGGGTAGACAGAAGAAAATACTGTGGGAGGAGGAGCCTGAAAAGGGTAACGACATCTACCTTACGATAGATATAAGACTCCAGAAGATAGCTTATGAATCTTTTAAAGAGTCTGGAAAAGAGTCTGGAGCTGTTGTGATAGTGGACCCAAAAACCTATGAGATATTGACTCTCCTCAGCTACCCAACGTACGACCTCCAGAAGTTCTACCAGGGGATGACACTAGAAGAGTGGAAACAGCTAACGACTAACAAATATAAGCCCCTTTTAAACAAAGCTTTCAGTGGACTCTACCCTCCCGGCTCTATCTACAAGCCATTGGTTAGTTTAGTGGCTCTTGAGAATGGAGTGATAACACCTCAGACTAAGATATTAAGCAAAGGTGAGTTCAGTATAGGAAAATACGTCTACAAGAACTGGGATAAAAGGGGGTGTGGATATATAGATGTGTCCCATGCTCTTGAGATGTCCTGTGATACTTTCTACTACCAGCTTGGATTGAGGGTTGGTGCAGAGAGTATCAGTAAGTATACCAGACTCTTCGGTGTTGGTGAGAAGTTAAACCCGGACATAGAGACAAAATCTGGAATAGTTCCGGACAAAACTTGGAAGAAGAAAGTTCTCAAAACATCTTGGTTTCATGGGGATACGGTAAACCTCAGTATAGGGCAAGGATACCTTGTTATAACTCCTTTTGAAGCTACAAAGATGGTACTTCCTATTATAAACGGTGGATATGTCCTAAAACCAAACATACTAAAGTCGTACTTTGACAATAAAACCCAGAGATTGGTACATATACAAAAGGAAATTATAAGGAAGATGGAGTTCAAAAGCTACAACGTCGAAGCTGTAAAGTACGGTATGTACAAGGTTGTTTATGGTTACGCGGGAACAGCTAAAGTTATGGGGACAGTTCCTATAAAGAACGCAGGAAAAACCGGAACAGCTCAGGTGTACACCTATGCTACTAGGCATAAGAAATACCACAGATGGGATTTGAGGGACCATGCTTGGTTTGTGAGTTTTCTTCCCTATGATGACCCAAAGTATCTTACAGCTGTGTTTGTGGAGCATGGGGAAAGTGGTGGAAAAGTTGCAGCGCCTATAGCTGCGTCTATACTAAGGAAAGCATACTACCAAAAAGTTATAGATTGAAAAGGGATGGGAGTATGGATATAAGATCTATAGTTAAAGATTATGACCCTTACGTGTTTTTAATCTCCGTGCTGTTGATAATCTGGAGTGTTATAAATATATATAGTGCCTCTTTTCATGAGTTTTCTAACCTCTATATAAAGCAGATTTTTTTCTCTTTACTTTCGCTACTGATAATTCTCTTTATTCCAAGATTCGTAAATTACAGAAAGTTACTTGAGTTGTCGTTTATTCTGTACATCCTTGGAGTTTTAATGTTAGTGTTCGTTAAACTGTTTGGAACAACGGTCCTTGGAGCAAAAAGATGGATAAATCTTGGTTTTTTTCAGCTTCAACCATCAGAGTTGATGAAACTGATAATAATCCTTACAGTAGCTCACTTTTTGTCAAAAATCCAGCTTCCTATCAGCTTTAAAAACTTCTTAAAACTGATAGGTCTGATAGCGGTGCCATTTGTTCTTATAAAGATTCAACCGGATTTAGGTAGTGCCTTGTTGGTTCTTCTACCAGTTCTGTTTATGGTGTTTTTTGCAGGGTTTAAAAGTAGGTATATACTGGTTTTTAACTTAGGTATCCTGCTTCTATCTCCTGTAATATGGAACCATCTACAGGACTACCAAAAAAGCAGGATAATAGCTTTTCTGAATCCAGAAGAACACTCAAAGGAGTCCGCATATCAGATAATCCAGGCTGTAATAGCTGTAGGTTCTGGACAGGTAATAGGTAAAGGCTTTTTGGAGGGTTCACAGTCAAAGTACTACTTCCTCCCAGAACAACACACAGACTTTATATTCGCTACAATAGGAGAGGAGTGGGGCTTTTTAGTTTCCAGTTTATTAGTGTTGGTATATTTATTTCTGTCTTTGAGGATACTCTACATTGGTTATGGTCTGTCGGACATGGGTGGAAAGTTTATCTGTTATGGAATAGGTAGTTTGATAGGAGTACAGGCTTTCATAAATATATCCATGAACATAGGTTTACTTCCGGTAGTTGGTGTGCCTTTACCATTTCTAAGTTATGGAGGGACAGCCCTTATATCTTTTTCTCTCTTAATAGCTATATATCAGAACATATACAGAGTAGATAGGAGTATAAGCTTTAAGTTAGTATCTTCGGAGGTTCAAAAGTACTAGATGGATATTCAACGATTTATAGAGATCCAGTTAGAACTTTCAAAAAAGCTAAACCTGAAGGATAGAAAAGATGTTAAGTTCTTTAAGTTTATGGCTGGGATAGACTGTACTTTTATGGATGTGGAAGATAAAACCCTAGGGATAAGTTGTATAGTGGTTATGGATAGAGAGTTTAACGTCTTGGAGATAAACTATGGGGAAGTGTTTGTAGATGTTCCTTATATACCCACATTCTTGGCTTTTAGAGAAATTCCTGTAGTCATGGAAGCTTACCAGAAAATGAGGATCAGCCCAGATGTTTTCATATTCGATGGTCAAGGAATACTCCACCCAAGGAAGATGGGTATAGCTTCCCACTTTGGCATTATGACAGACACTGTAACAGTGGGCTGTGGAAAGTCTTACTTGTATGGAAGGTGCGAAGAACCTTCAAACGTTCCTCTGGCAAAAAGTCCGGTTTTTGTAGATGGAGAGGTAAGAGGATATTCATTGAGGGTGAAAAAGAGTACAAACCCTATTTTTGTATCACCAGGGAACAATATCTCTCTCGAGAGTAGTCTTTATGTTATAATTAACTCCCTAGGGAGATATAAGCTTCCAGAGCCTATTAGGCTTGCCCATAATCTGTTAAAGGTTTACAGGAATAAAGTTTTGGAGGAGTTGAGATGAGAGAAAGAAAAGTCAGCTTAGTATCCCTTAAAGATAAAGGTTTCGTTGGAAAGATGGAAGGTAAAGACTTTGAGCTGAACCTATCAGATACAACCTTTAATGCCACAGATTTGATGCTTATGTCCGTTGCTTACTGCTTTGGCATCACTGTGGATGCCTACGCTAAACATAAAGGATTGGTAATAAAGAATCTGGAGATAAAAGCTTATGGAGAGAAGCATGAATCAGAGAACAGATATGAAAACATCACTTTAGAAGTGTCTTTTGAAGGAGATTTGACTCCGGAGCAGATAGAGAGGGTTATAACTGTAGGTAAAAGAGGGTGTACAGTTAGTAATACGATGTTAAAGTCTCCAAACTTCGAAGTTGTTTACAAACCTGGAGTTTAATTGATGGATACATTCTTCCTTGGTGTAATAGCTTTCTCTATGATGATCATCGCTATAATGGCGATAATCAGGACAGTAGTATGGATAGTAGTGTTGTTGAGGTTGAAAAAGCTGATCAACACACTATATTTAGACTATAACAAAATATACTTCCCAAAGTTATCTGTACTTTTAGATAATGTTAGTTCCATTACTGGAATACTTAAGGTTTTAAAACTCTTTAAGAGAGGTAGAGGTTGAAAGCCAGGGAGGTTCTTATAGCTCTGATCAGTGTAGTATTTGGTATGTTTTTAGGGTTTGTGGTTTACAAAAAGAGAAAAGAAATACTTAGAAAGTTGGAGGATTTAACTCTCTCTATCCAAGATAGCTTGCTATACGAGAAAGTAAGAGGACAGGTTATGGATATAAAAGAATCTATTAAAGCTCTCCTGGAGAGTTCAACTGAACTACCAAGGGAGAAGGAAGATGAGATACTAAACATCGTGGAAGAGAAGATAAGGAAGCTAGAAGAGATTATGAAATCTTAAGGAGGATTAGTTATGAGAAAGACAGCCCTTGCTCTGATAGTTGGTTCTATAGCTGCTGCTGTTGGTGGCTACTTCGCTTACAAAAGGAAGGATGAAATACTGGCAAAGCTCTCTGAAATACAGGGGCAGCTAAGAGAGGCGGAGTTTACTGAAAAGACAAAACATGCTTTAAACGATGTAGTAGAGAAACTCACATCCCTTGTAAAGAGAAGTGATAATCTAACTGATGAAGAAAAGGCAAAAGAAGTGGCTGAGTTAGAAGAGAAAGTGAAAAAACTGGAGGAAGTCGTAAAATCTGAGGGGTAGAACTTTTCTTAGATCTCTGTTACTATCTCTAAAGGACTATTTTAACCTGAACTTTAGTTACCACTCTGCATCCTTAACGTTTTACTTCATCCTTTCTCTTTTTTTTATATTCCTATTTATAACGGTACTGGTCTCTAAGGTTCTGATTTTAAACATAAGAGAAGTTTTCTATATACTCTATCAGCTTTTTCCGGAAGTTACAGAGAGGTTTGTCCAGGGGATGTTCAACCTTTCTAAACAGCCAAACAGTTTAAATATCATAGCTTTCATACTCTCTATCTACTTCTCGAAAGACTTTTTCCTCTCGCTAAATAGAGCCTTTTCCTATGTGACAGAAAAACAGAACAGACCGAGGTTTAATCTTTACCTTATGTCTCTTTCTCTACCTTTTTTGTTTACTTTGATACTGTTTCTCTATCTTATAAAAGTCCTCATCCAATGGCTCGTAAACTACTTTAGTAGCTTGGTTCTATATCTAAATGTACTCTTTGGAGAGTCTGTAACAATTTATCTACATAACTTAGTACTTAAACTGTATAGTCTACTGTTTTTAAACTATATCTTTGAAGTTGTTATACTATCTTCCTTTGTATACTCTGGCTACTTCTTCCTATTAAGGTTTGAAAAATCTATGGGAAGAGATGTATTTATCGTATCTTTAGTTGTATCTATCTTAATACTGTTATTGAAAAGGATTTTTGAAGCTGTTACTTCGATTGTTTTCTCAAAGAGTCCTCTTTTTGTTATCATGGGTTCTGTATTTATAGTGATAATGTGGCTCCGGATAATGTTCGACATAATCTTGATAGGAGCAAGGCTACTTTTTTACTTAGAAAAAGCCTCCTCTCCGGAGGCTTAAAATTTTAGTACAATCTAAAGTGTCTGTTAAGGAATTTCCTCCAAGTTGATGGAAGCTTTTCGATCTCTTCCTGGGCTATCTTCTCAACCTTATCTCTTATCTTAGAGATATCATACTTTGTCCTTAGTTTTACATCACATACCTGTGGTTCTGTTATAGGTTTTCCTATCTGGCTGACTAAGTAACAGTATGCCTCCTCCACTTCTTCTATCTCTGCCACGATCCTCTCAGCCATATCCATAGCGGCAGTGTTATATATCTTGCCTATATGGCTTATGGGGTTTTTACCTGCAGCAGCCTCCAAGCTCATAGGTCTGTACGGTGTTATTAAACCATTGACTCTGTTTCCTCTACCAACTTGTCCGTCGTCTCCTGCTTCTGCTGATGTTCCTGTAACAGTTATATAAACAGATTGATTCTCTATATCATCTGCTGTGTTTAGGAATATGTCTACACGTTTAGTTGTGAGCCTTTGGGCTATGGAGTAGGCATAGTTTGACACTATACCTTTCTTCTCTACATAATCTTTTATATCTTTCACGTATCTATCAACAAAAGCCATAGCTATGGTTATACGGATGTTATCCTTGTTCCTCACACCCATTATCTTTATGTCCTCTCCAACGTAAGGGTGTTCTTTTTTGAATTCTTTGTTGTTTAACGCTCTTTCCAGTTCATAGACTATAGTCTCTATATCGGAAAAAGGTGCAAATCCAACTCCAAAGGATGTATCGTTTGCTAAAGGCACCTCTCCTTTAAACTGAAACCTTTCAAACAGTTCTACAAGGTCCTTACTTCCAGGTTTTAGTTTTGGGTGTATAATTACATGGTTTGAAATGTCTAAGTTCGGTATGTTCTCCTTTAACCATCTGTGAGCTGTCTCTATGGCTACCTCTTTTACAGGTAGCTTTTTACCACCCTTATCATCTATAGCTCTGCCTGTTAGGTATATCTCTATAGGCTCTATTATCCTTCCACCTCCAAACTGTGGATCTGCCACCCCACCTATCAGTAGAGCTTTGTCCACGTTGTGGTGCATAATAGCACCAAACTCTTCTCTGTATAGGTTAGAGAGAGCTATGGAAAGCTCTTCTGCTAGAGCGTCGCAGATAGTATCCGGATGTCCAGTTCCTTTTCTCTCTACTATCTCTACGGGTTGACTATCAACTTTTTCAAAATCTAAAACACCTACTCTGACGTTTGCCAATTTTTTTGCCTCCTTGAAAAAATTCAAGTGTATTAAACTATCACACTTTTTTCTATCTTGCAAATTTTTAAATTTAGTTATAAAATATTTGGTCTAACTTTAAAAAATCGGAGGAATAAATGGCTAAAAAAACTTTATCACTAGAGAAACAGAAGCACAAAAGAAAGGTAGCAAAAAACGTAAGAGTAGCTGAGAGAAGAAGATTGGAGAATAGATACCATGTTTCAAGGATGAAGACAGCCTTTAAGAGATTCTATGAGACTTTAAAGAAAGAAGGAGCAGAAGTGGCTGTTAAGTTGTTACCTCTATGTCAGAAATTGGCTATGGAGGCTGCTACAAAGGGAGCAATCCATAAAAATGAAGCCTCAAGAAGGATATCAAGGGCTGCTCAGAGACTAAAGGCTGTTGCACAAGTTTAAAAGTTATATATAATAATTATTTTTAATAATATCATTTTATATTGGTTTATATTGGCGGTATAGCTCAGGTGGTTAGAGCACGCGGCTCATATCCGCGGTGTCCGGGGTTCGAATCCCTGTACCGCCACTTAAATCTGTATGAGCTTAGAAAAAAAAGTCCTAAAAACCGTAAGGTATTATGGTCTTTTATCAGAAAGAGATAGAGTCCTTGTAGCATTTTCCGGTGGTCCTGATTCTGTAATCCTTGTCCATCTGTTGATAAAATTCAAGGACTATCTAAAAATAGAAGACATAGCCGTAGCCCATCTTAACCATATGCTCCGGAAAGAGTCTGTTGATGATGAAAAGTTCTGTTTAGAGTTTGCCTCTAGATATAATCTAAGAGCATTCGTAAAGAGGATTGATGTAGCCTCTCTCTCAAAAAAGACTAAAAAGTCAGTGGAAGAGGTAGGTAGAGAAGAGAGGTACAGACTCCTGAGGGAGATAGCCTCTAAAGAAGGCTATACAAAAATAGCCACTGCTCATCATCTATCAGATTTGTCTGAAACTATGACCTTATGGTTCATACAGGGTAGTAAGAGGGGTCTAAGAGGTTTCAGACCAAAAAACGATAACATAATCAGACCTCTTTTCTTGATAAAGAAGGAAGAGATACTGCAATACTGTCAGGAGAGAGGTTTAGACTTCATTATAGACATCTCTAACCTGTCTGAGAAGTATATGAGGAATAAGGTAAGACATAGAGTTATACCTGTTTTGAAAGAGATCAATAGGTCTCTTGAGACCTCTCTTGAGAGGATGTCCTATTTTCTAAATTTAGATGAAGACTACTTCGAGAGAGAGGTTGAGAAGTTTTTCAGAAGCTTAAATGGGGACTTCATACCTTTTGAAGGTATTCAAGGTCTTGATAAAGCTCTACTCTACAGGATCTTTCAAAGGTGGATAGAAAGTAGGGGGTTATATATCTCCTATCAGACTTTAAGACAGGTTTTAGATTACATAGAAAATCCTTTTGATAAAATGTATATAAAGCTATCCGGAGGTTATAAACTATTTCTTAAGGATAATAATAGGTTTTATATAGCAGAGGATGGCTATCTGGAAAAGGAAGGATTCTCATATAAATTAAAAATTGGTCAGAAGATTTTTATGCCTCAAGTAGGTTACTGGATAGAGAGCTTTAGGATGGATAAAGTTGATGTAGAGAGTTTAAAAAAAGAGAGAGATTTAGTATGTTTTGATCTGGAAGGAAAGGAGTTTACTGTTAGGTCTAGGATGGAGGGAGACAGGTTCACACCCTTTGGTAAAAAATCTGAGAGGAAGTTGAAAGATATTTTTATAGATATGAAAGTCCCAAAAAACAAGAGGAATAGCATACCACTTCTGGTTTTTGGTGATAAAATATTATGGGTGTGTGGATATAGAAGGTCTGCACTCTTCCCACTAAATGAAAACTCAAAAAACGTGGTTTGCTTTAAGTTAATTAAGGAGGTTTAAGAAGTGCAAATCTCAAAGAGTATAGTTATATGGTTTCTAATAGGGGCAGCTATGATACTTGCCTTCAATATATTTGGTTCCAGACAGATTGTGGACAGTAAGGTTTCTTTCAGTGAGTTCATGAAGATGGTTAACGAGAATAAGATAGAGCATGTGGTAGTTAAAGGAGAGGAGCTTACTGCTACTACAGAGGACGGTAAAAAGATAGAGACAATTATACCCCAAGGTTACTCAAAGTTGTATGACATCTTATCTGAGAATGGAGTAAGTGTTAAGGTGGTTTCCTCTGAAAGTGGAAGCTGGTTTATGACCTTTTTGGTTGCATGGCTTCCTATTTTGCTATTCATAGGCCTCTGGATCTTCATGATGAGACAGATGTCCGGAGGTGGAGCAAATAGAGCTTTCTCTTTTGCAAAGAGTAAGGGAAAACTGTACTTAGAGGAAAAACCTAATGTAAGGCTGGATGATGTGGCTGGTATAGATGAGGTGAAGGAAGAGGTTAAAGAGATAATAGAGTACCTTAAAGACCCTTCCAGGTACCAAAAACTTGGAGGAAGAGCTCCTAAGGGTATACTTTTGTATGGAGATCCGGGAGTAGGAAAGACACTCCTTGCAAAAGCTATAGCAGGGGAAGCAAGCGTTCCTTTTATATCTATATCTGGTTCAGACTTTGTTGAGATGTTTGTTGGAGTTGGAGCTGCAAGGGTGAGAGACCTGTTTGAAACTGCCAAGAAACATGCTCCATGCTTGATATTTATAGACGAGATAGATGCAGTCGGAAGGGCTAGAACAGGTGTTGGGTTCGGTGGTGGTCATGATGAAAGGGAGCAGACACTTAACCAACTTCTCGTCGAGCTTGATGGTTTTGACTCTAACGAAGGAATCATCGTCATAGCTGCTACGAACAGGCCGGATATACTTGACCCTGCTCTACTTAGACCTGGAAGGTTTGATAGACAGATATCTGTTCCAAAACCTGATGTAAAAGGTAGATACGCTATACTACAGATACACGTAAAGAAGAAAAACATACCATTAGATGAGGATGTGGACTTAGGAACGATAGCTAGAGGAACCCCTGGCTTTTCCGGAGCAGACCTTGCCAACGTAGTTAATGAAGCAGCCTTGCTTGCAGCAAGAAGGAAGAAGGAAAAAGTAGGGATGAAAGAGTTTGAGGATGCCCTAGATAGAATAATGATGGGTCTTGAGAGAAAGGGTATGGCCATAACCTCTAAAGAAAAAGAGAAAATAGCATACCACGAAGTAGGACATGCGATCGTAGGTGTTATGCTTGAAGAGGCTGACCCACTTCATAAAATCTCCATAATACCAAGAGGAATGGCTCTAGGAGTTACAGTTAACCTTCCAGAGGAAGATAGACATCTGTACTCTAAGAAGGATCTGATGGCTAGGATGTTACAGCTCTTTGGTGGAAGAGCTGCTGAAGAGGTGTTCTACGGCAAGGATGGTATAACCACCGGTGCGGAAAATGACCTAATGAGAGCAACAGAACTTGCCTACAGGATAGTGGCTTCATGGGGTATGAGTGATAGTATAGGTCCTATACACGTCTCCATGAACAGAAGAGGTGCTGTATTTCTACCTATACAAGGTCCAGAAATAAGTGAAGAGACTGCTAGGAAGATAGATGAAGAGGTTAACAAGATACTGAGAGAGTCCTACCAGAGAGCAAAGGATATAATCCAAGAGTATAAGGATGCGGTAGTTGCTGTGGTTAATCTCCTTCTGGATAAGGAGACCATAAGCTGCGAGGAGATGTTTGCTATACTGAAAGAGTACAATGTCCCATTTTTGAACAGGTGTAGGAAATTTGAGAACCTGAACATAACCACAGACCCCTCGTCTCCGGAAGTTCCACCTGCCCAGCTTCCTCTACCTGCGTAAAAATTTATGGAAAGATTGAACTTAGTAGACACCCACTGTCATCTTGATATGCTTTTGGAAGATGAGATCCAGGAGTCTGTCAGAGAAGTGAGTTTACTCGTTACAGTTGGATGTGATAAAGAAGAGATAGAAAAGGCGATAGCTCTTGTCAACAGATACGAAAATGTATTTGCATCTGTGGGCTTTCACCCTTATGAGGCAGATTCAGTTACAGAGAGTGATATAGAAGCCTTATCACCTTTGATAGAAAATAGTAGTAAAGTTATTGCGGTTGGAGAGACCGGTTTAGATTTTTATAGGAACAACGCTTCAAAAAAAAATCAGTACAAATGCTTTTTGCTCCAGATAGAACTGTCCAAGAAACACAAACTCCCCATCATAATACACAGCAGGGAAGCAAACAGGGAGACTGGAGAGATAATAATAAATGAAGATCTGTCTTACGGAGTTATGCACTGTTTTGGAGGAGATTATCACCTTCTTAAAACCGCTCTGGACAGAGGGTTATACATATCCTTCGCAGGAAATGTAACCTATCCAAAAGCAGACAACCTGAGAGATATGTTGAAGAAAGTTCCCTTAGATAGGTTACTCTTAGAGACAGACAGCCCATACCTATCCCCTCAGAAGGTAAGAGGTCAGAAGAATAAACCTCTCAATGTGAAGTATACATACCAGTTTGTTTCCCAGTATCTAAACTTAGACATAGAGATCTTGGTGGAAAATGTATATAATAACACCAAAGATCTTTTGCGGAGGTGTAGTGTATGAGGTATGATGTTATCATAGTGGGAGGTGGTGTTGCAGGTCTGTCTTGTGCTCTAACATTAGGATCAATGAAGGGACACTTTGAATGGGTAGAGAATAAAAAATTTTTGGTGATAGACAATAATTCTTCAGATTTACTGAAGGCTCTCCTAAACAATGTTCCGGGGATACAGAAAGGTACCCTTGGTAGAGATGCTATAAAGAGTCTTAGGGAACAGGCAAAGAGTTATGGAAACGTAGATATAATATTTGGAAGAGTCGTAGAAGTGTTCGGAAAGAAGGGTAACTTTACTGTTCATCTGGAAGATGGAAGCAGTTTTCAATCAGATTATGTTGTAATAGCTACAGGATTTCATAAGTTTGACATTAAGTGTGATGGTATAGAGGTTGTGGACAACCTAAAGTCCCCAAGACCTGGCAAAGTT
This sequence comes from Hydrogenothermaceae bacterium, assembly GCA_026418535.1. Taxonomy (GTDB): domain Bacteria; phylum Aquificota; class Aquificia; order Aquificales; family Hydrogenothermaceae; genus JAOABC01. The sequence continues at coordinate 21,275 of JAOABC010000002.1, forward strand.
CAGGTAATGGTAGACAGTGAAAGTAGAGCTAAGGATGGTCTGTACGTAGCTGGACTCCTTGCAGGTGTAAGCACTATGTATGCCTGTGCGGCAGGGTCTGGAGTACAGGTGGCCTGTAATATAATGGCTGAGTATGTAGGTAAAAACGTAGTAGTTCATGATGTTCCGGAGGAGAGACACTCTGAAGAACTAAATAGAGAGGAGGTTTAGAAGTTGTTTAACCTTGAGAAGTTTTTAGAAGAGGATAAGCTTGTTATTGGTGGTAAGAAGTTTACGTCAAGACTCATAGTAGGTTCTGGGAAGTACAAAGACTTTCAAGAAACAAAAGAGGCTACGGAAGCATCTGGAGCTCAGATGATAACTGTCGCAGTCCGGAGGGTAAACATTACAGACCCAACGAAAGATAACTTACTGAACTACATAGATAGTTCTAAGATAATGATACTTCCAAACACTGCAGGATGTTATACTACCCAGGAGGCCGTATTGACTGCAAAACTTGCAGCTGAAGCCCTGGGTCATAAGTTTGTAAAGCTTGAAGTGATAGGAGACCAGAAGACGCTGTACCCGGACATGGTTGAGACCCTCAAAGCTGCAGAGATCTTAGTGAAGGAAGGTTTTACAGTTTTACCCTACATTACAGATGACCCTATAATGGCAAAGAGGTTTGAGGAGATAGGATGTGCAGCTGTTATGCCATTAGCTGCACCGATAGGCTCAGGGCTTGGACTTCAAAACCCATACAACATCCTGTTTATAAAAGAAGCTGTAAAGGTACCTGTAATAGTTGATGCAGGGATAGGAACAGCCTCAGATGCATCTATGGTTATGGAGCTGGGAGTTGACGGTGTCCTGATGAACACGGCTGTAGCCCAGGCTAAAGACCCAGTAAAGATGGCTGTAGCAATGAAACATGCGGTCATAGCTGGAAGACTAGCATACTTGGCAGGAAGGATACCGAAGAAGATGTATGCGTCAGCTTCATCGCCTCTGGAAGGGATTATCGGAAAATAGTTGAGTTTCAGCATGGGAAAAAGTGCTTTAGTTATACCTGCAAGAAGAGGTTCTACAAGACTTCCGGATAAACTTCTCCTAAATGCAGGGGATAAACCAGTAATAGCCCATACAGTTGAGAACTGTCTTAGAGTAAGGAATGTAGACAGGGTTTTGGTAGTCTGTGATGACGAGATATTCCAAAATGTTTTAAAAGACTATCCAGTTGAAGTTATCCTTACACCTACAGATTTACAGAGTGGAAGTGATAGAGTGGCATATGGAGTTAAAGACCTTGATTTTGAGTTTATCGTCAATGTTCAAGGAGATGAGCCACTCTTAGACCCTGTAGATATAGAGAGAGTTGTAGAGGAGTTAAACTACTCACAGGTAGTAAGTCTATATTACCCAATAAAAGAAGAAGAAGAATATCTAAATCCGAATCTGGTAAAAGTTGTGTTGGATAAAGACTCTTACGCTCTGTATTTTTCTCGGAGTCCAGTTCCCTTCTACAGAAAGTTAGAGTTTTCTCGATTGAAGGCTTTCGGATATCCCTTGAAGCATATAGGAGTGTATGGTTATAGAAAAGAGATTCTCATGGAGTTTTCCTTCAATATGAGAAAGACAAGTATAGAAGATATAGAGAAGTTAGAACAGTTAAGACTTCTGTATAACCAATACAAAATAAAGATGTTAAAAGCTTCCAGAGATACTATAGGAATAGATACGAAAGAAGATTTTGACAAGTTCTGTACCTTACTTTAGACTTTACACGATTTTTTTACATTAATCCTCTATTATGTAAATTATCTCAACAAAAAGGATGTCTTTATGAAAATTAAGGGTTTTACACTTATAGAAGTTCTAGTAGTAACTGCTATAGTTGCTATCTTGATAAAGATTGCTATTCCTCATATAAGAAGTTACTATCAAATGTATAAGTATAACAGTTATGTTGGGCAGGTTGAGTATGTTTTAAAATGGTCAAGATTAGAAGCGATGTCAAGAAGTAAAAATATGGGAATTTGTGTAGAAAACAACGGAGTATCTGTGTACGATATGGGATATAGCAGAAGTGGTTTCTGTAGTGGGACTTTAGTTAGGAGAGTTGATGTAGATAGTGGTGATAACTTTGTTCAGATCAGTGGAACATCAGGTATGGGGTTTGATCCAAGAGGTCTTGCAATAATGGGAGGAAATATCCAGATAAGAAACGGTATAAGAAATGAATGCGTGAGGTTTAATATTCAGACTTTAAGAGGGAGTGTAAGGAGGGAGAATTGTTAGGTAATAAAAATGGTTTCTCTTTAGTGGAGGCTTTGATAGCTATCAGTATGGCTTTTTTTATTGTAATTGGTATAGCCAAAATGTTAACGGTTTTCGGCATTTATTCTAAGGGGAATGTAGAAATGACCTGTCTTGTGAATGCTGCATCCTCAGCGATAGAAGCTTGTAGAGGAGGAACTCCAATAAATAACTACACTTGTAACAATTTGAACATTCAACTATCTATTACCACAGAAAACTGTAATCCTTCTACTAACCAGTGTAATCAAATTCAAAAAATCTGTGATCCTTCTACTATCCCTACTAATCAGTGTAATAAAATTATAGTTACCGCAACCTATGCCGGAAAAAGCTTTTCTTTGGAAGACAGAGTATGTAATTTTTAAGGAGAGTAGGTGTGAGAGAGAATAAGGGTTTTACGTTAACTGAACTTTTAGTTGCGGTGATAATTTCAATGATAATTCTATTAGCCTTAACATCTCTGTTTATAGTTGGTAATAAGACTTTCAAATCTAACAAAGAGATCTCTGATATAAACGAGGATGTGAAGAACGCAATAACCACGTTAGACTTTCTATTTTCCAGGTGGGGTGCAGGAGTTCCTTGTCCAGATGAAGGGTGTAATCTTCAGTCTCCTCCTCCAGATTGTTCTTCTTATCCACCAAAAGACCCTATGTGTATAACTATTATTGATAGAAACCAGATCATCTTCTACGGAAACTTGTACGGTTTAGGATTTGTAAAAGATGTAAATAACAGCAATGCCGGTATAATTAGCTGTAGACTTAGTTCTAGTGTAGGGCAAAACTGCTACTATGTATGGAATGGTGGAAAGTTGAAGGGAGGTTACAACGGGGAAACTCCAAGATACTTTTCATTTTCAACTTTCCCCGGAAGTCAAGACTGCATAACGTATAAAGATGTAAATTTGACTGTTTCTAGCTCACTGATAGAGCCAGGAAATCAGAATCCTCAAACCATTACTCTCAGTCCAGGTGATTACATAACGAGAGTTCCCCATCAAATCAAGATATACGTGAATAATGGCAAACTATATATGGATAGAACTGATATGGCATCGGTGTGTAAGGATAATGAAAACTCAGTTATGTTAGGGAATGTTTCCAAGTTTTTAGCTCAAAAGGAGGGTCGTAGTGTTAGGCTGGATATTACATTCATAGACTCTACCGGAAAGACTTTCAGTATAACCAGATACTACGGGAGGTAAAAGGGATGGTTAAAGAGAGAGGAATAGCCTTAGTTCCTACCTTAATGGTAAGTTTAGTTACACTTTTGTTTGGCTTTTCAGCAATGTATATATCAGAGATGGCTTATAGGTCTATATCTGCTGAAGCTAGGTGGCAGATATTAGAAAAGGCAGCCACATCTGAAATAAAGAAGTTTGGGTTGGATCTAGTTACTGGTAAAAAGAGTTGTAGTGATAGCAATGAATATAAACTAAACTCTGTAAACGTAGAAGTACGTTCTATATCTGCTGGAGGAAGTTGTTTTATTTGGTTGTCAACAACCTTAAGAGATTCAAGGGTAACAAAGGTAGGATTAATACCATTGACCCAAAGTGTTCCAACTGACTATGGAGCTGCCGTATTCAAGAGTCTAACTAATTTTACATTAGGAGGTTCTGGAGCTTTTGCCAGTTGTGACTCTAGTTGCTCTGTTCCTTCTATCATAACAGGAAAAGGCCCCCAGAATCCTCCATCAGGAACCCGAGTTACAACCTGTCCTAATAACCCGAAAGGCATAGTAGCACTTGTAGACCCCCCTTATCAGGTAAACCGCAATTTGTCCGATATGGATTTGACCAGTGTGGTTTTTAAAAATTTACAAAATAGAAACGATATGTTAAACACTTTTACCCGTGTTTTCAATGTAAATTTCAGTAATGGAAAACCGGAAGGTGTGAATAATCCAGAGTGTAGACCAGACTTTAATATAAACAACTGTATTGCTTCCGGAAGTAGATTAACCTGTGAATGTAGTGGGAGTAGTTGCAGAGTAGACCTAACTTGGAATAGTTCTATTGGAAAGTATACAGGTAGAATTGGTAGTAGCACCGGTGTTTCCTGTGGCTCTATAGACCTTGGACAGAATTCAACTGTTGCTATCAGTGGATTCACCGGGGGAGGAATAATAGGAGCAAATCAGATAAATTTCTCCGGAAATATAAACAACACTAGCAATCCTCCAACCTTAACCTTGATTGCCAGAAATCAGATAACAGATGGATCAAACAATATAAACATAAAAAATGTTAATATGTTTTCTCAAAACTATACTCTAGATAACAATAACTTGCAGATCGAAGGAGGAGTAATATATAGCGGTGGTGCTGGAAATGGAAATATCAATATAAATCTTAATTCAAATTCCTCTTTAGGAAGTACTAATAATCCAGTCTTGATAGTGTCTGATAACAATATTAATCTGGGAAGAAATGGGAATGCTGAGATCAATGGTCTAATTTTTGCTACATCTTCCAATAATAACTTTAATTTAGGAAGTGGGAACGGAAATTTTAGTATAAATGGGGCAATTTTCTCTAATTCAACTAATAACAATGTTAACGTTTCTGGAAATTTCAGCGTTAATTTCAGCAAAACAATAATAGAGAATTTAGCTAATAAATATCAGGAGTTTATAAATCCACCGAAATGTGGTTCTCAGAATACACAGAGTACAAGTGCAAGCCTTATCCAGACTTTAATTACCGTTTATTGAGTTCTTATGATCATTACATACAAGTTATGAGTGAAAAAATTGTGAAAAATTTTGACTTTTTTTGTAAAAGAACTTATACTATATACTAACACTGGCGCCGGTGTAAAACTTAATGAGGAGGTTTTTGTTATGGTAGTGAAAAGAGGTGATGCAGGTTTTACTTTAATTGAGTTGCTAGTGGTTGTCGCTATTATAGCAATCTTAGCAGCTATAGCCATCCCACAGTTTGGGAAGTACAGGAAGTCTTCAGCAGCAGCTGCAGTTCAATCTGATGCAAGAAACTGTGTAACAGATGCTATAGCTGAGATAACAAGAGCACAAATGTCAGGAGCATCTACTCCAACTGGTGGTAGTTATTCAAATATTTCTCCAAACACAGCATCTTGTAGTTGGACCTACAATGAAACCACAACAGCCACTTCTTGTACATGCAATGGAAAAGGTGCAGCTCAAGGTGTAAGTTGTGATGCACGATCTACTAGCACTGGAACACAAGTAACTTGCACTGGCATTTAGTTTATAATCTCTTGTACTCTATGCCGGCTTTTATGCCGGCTTTTTTGTGGGGTTATTAAAATGAAGGGGAGCGGGGCTTTCTCTCTGGTAGAGTTTTTAATAGTTATATCAATAATAGCTATAATCATATCTCTATCTATAAATGCGTACTATAAATACCAGATATCAAGTGTTAAATCTGCGGTTATATCAGATTTACGAAACTGTATAGGTGATATATCTATCCAGAGACAGAAAGGTGATGAACTTCAGCTTGCAGAAATAGTGAACAACTGTCCTAAATCAAAATTTACCAAAAATATAGTTTTAGAGAGAGATGACCCTATAGTATTAAAGGCTGAAGTGGACAGTAATTATGGAGTGATAGAGTGTGAGTATAATGAGCAAAATGGAAGTGTCAAGTGTAGCTCTCCGTTTTAAAAAAGTCAAAAGTGATTTACTTTCTGTATTTGTCTTTCTGTTTTTTTTAGCTTTGTATACATCAACTGTGTATCCAGAAGTGGGAGGTCGCATAAACTATGGAGATTCTGCAAAATGGCAGTTCATCTTTTTAACTAACTATACACCTCATCCGACAGGATATCCTATTTATGTATGGTTATCAAAAGTGTTTAATACTGTGCTATATTTTATCGACCTAACAGCATACAGGATAACTGCTATATCTGTTTTCTTTGGTGCATTAACAGTTTCACTGTTCTATAAGTTATCTTATAGAATATCAGGGAGTAATATTTTTAGTATACTGCTGTCTTTTGTGCTTGGAACTTCTATTACATTCTGGACCCAGGCCACAGAAGCTGAAGTATACACGCTGAACAGTTTCTTTATAATTTCTATAGTATACCTGTGCTACATGTTTTTTACTACAAATAAGACCTTTTATCTATATACCTCAATGCTATTTGTGGCTCTTTCTGTAGGAAACCATATGACCTCTGTATTGTTTATACTGTTACCTGTCTTATTGATTTTATATAAAAATCCAAGAATCTTCTTAGAAAAGAGACTTTTTCTTGTGTTATTTATATCTGCTTTTATTGTGTTAATAGAGTATCTGTACGTTTATAAAAGATATGTTTACACAATTAATAGTTTAAGTATAAATAGTATGTATGATGGTAAAAATGTATCGTCTTTTTATGAATATCTGTCTGGTTCTGAATTTAAAATAAGGATGTGGGATTTAGATAAGTTCATCTCAAGTATGTATAACTTTCCGCTTTATACTTTCCCTGAAGAGATATTTGCAAACAACTTCTTAAACATATCTAAAGTAGAGAGTGCTCATCTATTGCTATTTATCTTTTTTCTAATAGTTAGTATTATACCTTTTTATGCCTACTATACGAACAAGTCTAATAGACAGTTTATATTTAGTTTGACTTTGCCATTTTTGTTATACTCTGTTTACTCTTTTTCCTACTTAATAGGAGATTCGGTAGTATACTACATTCCCATCTATATGCTGGTCTTTCTGTTCTTAATACTGACAAAGAGCAAGAAAATTTATGTTTTACTCATTGTTCCCCTATTTATTATGAGTATATATTCTTTTCATGGAAAGTTTCATTTCTTGTCCGAAACAAATAACTATATATTGAAGGACACTTTAAATATAATTAGGGATATAAAAGAGAGCTATATCCTTTCTCCTCTCCATAGTATCAGTAGATATAAATATCATCTACAGATGTTAGAATCATATCTTTCATTTACAAAGGAATATGGAAATTATAATTTCTTAATCTTATCAAGTTCAGAACTTGAAAACCATAAAAAGCTGTATCTATCCCGAAATTTTATAGAAGAAACAAAAGATGACAATCTATACCGCCTATTGGCGTCTGGTGCCCTGAAAGTACACACTCTGTACACTCCTTTGGACCAGGTTCAGGACTTGTATAGAGATAATCTGATTTTGGTTTTAGGAGGTGTCAGATCTTATGATGTTTTAAATAACAGTCCAGAGTTTGTAGACTTTATTCGCTTATCTGGCTCAAAGTACATCGATATACTCTGCTATGGTAATGCCTACGTTGCTGTACTGAAAGGTGGCAAACTGCTATACGAAGAATCAAGTAATACATTTTTAGACAGAGTTTTAGAGATAGAAGGTAAAATAGTAGAAATCAGAGTTCCAGGAGCTAGTTGTGGAGATCCTAAGACAGGAAAAATTGACTCTTACCCGCCATTTGTGTCTCTGAGTAGAAATTCAGATTTTCTATTAACATCAGGCTTAAATGTATTTGTTCTAGATGAAGATTTTAAAGTCTTAAAATTCCTTAGGTTTTCAAAAAGTCCTTATGATGATAGAGAAATATTTTATATAGACAAAAGTTTAAACTAAATACTCAGCTTTTTAAATAACCTTTCAGGAATAAGTTTAATTATCATCATTATGAATCTCCAAATGCCTCTAACATATAGAACATCTACTTTTTTCTGTTGAGACCTGTATATAGCTTTGGCTACTTCTTCTGGGTCTGCAGTTAGCAATGGTGGTAATTTTAAATTTTTTGTCATCTTTGTTCTAACGAAACCAGGTTTTACCGTCATTACATGTACACCTTTCTTATGAAGTCTGGCTCTTAAGCCAGAAAGATAAGCTGTAAAACCTGCTTTAGAAGAACCATAAATGTAGTTTGACATTCTTCCTCTCTCTCCTGCTACAGAACTAATTCCTATTATGAACCCTTTTCCTGTTTTCTCGAGTTCGTTAGCAAATATATTTGTAATACTCACAGCTCCAGTATAATTTGTATTGATGGTTTTTAGAGTCTCTTCCCAAGACTCTTCACACTTCTTTTGGTCTGTCATATAACCTGCACAGTAAACTAGACCTTCAGGTCTTGGGTTTAAACTGCTAAGTATTCTCTTATGACTATTAAAATCAGTTACATCTAGCTCTACTAATCTTACATCTACACCGTATCTTATGTTTAAATCTCTCCTGAAGTCTTCTAACTCTGTTATGTTTCTTCCAGCAAGGTATAGATTGTTATTATTTTTTGCGTAAACTTCTGCTAAAGCCATACATATATCGCTCTTTGCCCCCACAATCAGTATGTATTTCATAAGCCTAACCTCCTGCTTTGTATAGATGAGAATTTTTTCATAGCCCCCAACTCTTTTCTCATATTTCTGAACTTGTCTAGATATATGTATCCAGTTTCTAGCATCTCTCTGGACATAAGAGTATCTTTAGCTAGGTATATTCTGCCACCATACTTTAAAACAATTTTATCAAGTTTAGACAGTGTATCAAGTAAACCTGTTTGTACCTTAAAATCTAAAGCCAAACTGTATCCTTCTAGTGGAAAAGAGAGAAAGTTATTGTTCTCCCTTCCATATAACTTTAGTACAGATAGAAATGGATATACTCTATCTTTTTTTATAGTTTTTAAAACTTCATCTATAGCATCAAAACTATACTTTTTAGGGACTATAAACTGATACTGTATAAAACCTTTTTTTCCATACAGTCTGTTCCAACCTTCTATTCTGTCCAATGGATAGAAAAAACTGTCTATATCTACTATCCGATCAGAGTCTTCAGCTTTAAGATAGTATATACTGTTAAATGCTCTCATTATAGGATTGTTTAAGATAAAAGAAGGCATATCTATACGTATATTAAATATACTTTTAGTTGGGTAACTAAGGTCTCCATCTTCAGAAAACTCCCCTATCATAACTAATCCCCTAACTGATCTACTCTCCAAGTTTAAAGCATCTATCCAAGCTACAGAGTAGGTTATTTTTCTGTTTTTCTCAAAGGCTTGAAAAATTTCTTCCAAGGTTTTTGTCCTAATAGTTCGCTGAATAATATTCTTTGATCTTATCTTTTTTAGTCTTATTTTTGCCTGTAGTATGACACCTAACAGTCCCATTCCTCCGCAAATTCCTTTGAATAGTTCATCTCCTTTTTTTACTTTCTGTACTGTTCCATCAGGCAACATAATCTCTATCTCTTCAACGAACTCACTAATACAACCGTCTATATGATGGTTTTTCCCATGAACATCGCTAGAGATAGCACCTCCTACTGTTATATACTTTGTTCCTGGTGTAACAGGTAAAAACCATCCCCTTGGAACAAATACTTCTATTATATCTTTGAGTAATACTCCGGATTTACAGGATAGTATTCCTTCTTTTTCATTAAACTCAATAAGGAATCTGTTTTTTATACTAGATACAGCAACATCACTTAATACACAGTCACCATAACTCCTCAGATTGCCAATAGGAATTAAATTATCATGTTTTAAAATTATCTCTCTGAGAGTTTTTTCTGAAGTATAGTAAAGAACATCACTATCTATTTTTTTGTATCTTCCCCATCCAGATATTACCATTCAAAAACCACCTCTAACTATAATGAAAAAGGATATTAACCATAAGACTATAACTATCTGAAGAAATCTATCGTTTATAACGATCTCTGTAGGATTGCCGCTCTTGTTTTCAACGAAGGTTATCTGCATATATCTCAGTATACCTAGTATAACAAATATAGATGTAAGATATAACTTATCTGTGTTATACCTTTTCACAACACTGTCTGAAACTGTATACATTATGTAAGAAACCACTATAACGGAAGCCATAAATACCATCGTGGCATTTAAAAACTCTAGATTATAACGGTCTATATTTCTTCTGACTTTGTTTGAGTTTAGATACAAAAGAAAGTCTTCTCTTCTTTTAGATGCTGCTAAAAACACCGCTAATAAAAATGTTATAACTACTATCCAGTTTGACAGTGATATACTAGCAGTTATGCTTCCTGCTAAAAGCCTCAAATCGAATCCTACAGCTATGACTATTAAGTCTATTATCGATATATGTTTTAACTTTGTAGAGTAAAGTATGTTTATCAACACGTATATGGTTAGTACTAGAAAAAGTCTATAGTCGAGTATAAAGGAAGTTATTAGGGATGTGAGTAAAAGGAATACCATCAGAACTACACTATGTTTAACTTTTATTCTTCCGGAAGCTAATGGCCTATACCTTTTAACTGGATGTTTTCTATCCTCCTCAACATCTTTTATATCGTTGAATATGTATACACTACTTGCTGCTAAAGAGAATATTAAAAATGCCACTACATTTTTTAAGAATAGTTCAGGATGAAAGTGGAAGGAAAAAAACAGAGGTGTAAATACGAAAAGATTTTTTATCCACTGTTTAACTCTTATAAGTTCCAAATAGTCTTTAAAAGTTATACCTTTTAACAAACTGCATGACCTGAGAGAGGTTTTTTGGTCGGAGTGTTGGTTTTGCTCTTTCAAAATCTATAAGGTGAAGTTTTAATTCTTTATCTACCAATACATTTTTGTATGGTCTATGCATCTCCTCTTTGTTTATCTTTAATCTATCTAGTATTTTTGCTTGCTGGATAAGCTGTTTTAAAAGGTGTTCTTTGTTTTCATGGTTTAAAATATCTATCAGATGTTTACCATCTATGTATTCATAGGCTATGAAGTCACCCCCTATCATGTACAGTTTTCCGCCTACACCTTCTCTATTTACTATCTGGAGTATCTTTCCTTCTTTAAGGATAGAATGTCTGTGTATATCTTTAAGTGGCACTTTGAATGATAAAGTTTTTCCGTCTAGATCACCTCTGTACACCACAGACCTCCATCCACCACCCATCTTTTCTAAGTTTTTGACCTTTTCTTTTATCTCTACAAACTTCACCATCCGGATTAAGCTTTTCTCCCTATATGGCTCCAAATCTCTTGGTCTATATTGTGGAGTACATACTCCGGAGCTTCTACTCTTACAACATACTTTCCATCTATCTGGAGGATATCCCCCTTCTCGTCTTTTTCAAATTCAACTTTTATAACCTTGTACTTTCCTCTGTAGACTTCAAATCCATCCTCTTTCTCAACAACTCTGTCAAACTTTAACATGTTAGCCTGCTTGTAGATTAGGTCTTTTATCATCTCTTTAACAGGGAAGGATATCACTCTCTGTCCTCTCTCCTCTCTCTGTTGCCTGTCATGAAACCAAAGAAGTACAGAGAAGGTTATTACAGTTATATCTATAAGAAAGAAGGTAAACATCCAGAGTTTGTAAGAAATGATGTAGAAGTAGATAGACAAAATAGACAGTAGGATTATTATCAGAGATATGGTTACATTTTTTAACATCCTTACTCCTAATAGTTAATGATCTTTGTCCCTGTAGGGATCTCGAAATTTATATTCTCCTTTTTTGTTAGGAATCTGAAAGTTTTAAACATGATCTCAACTTTGTTGTTTTCTATATCGATCATCGTTATATTCTGGATAGTGTCATTTTTTACGGTTATCTCTATATTTTTCATATCGCTACTACTCTTTGGTTTTAGCATCAATTTACTTCCTTCAACCTGTATGTCAAAAACAGCCCTTATTGGTTTTGTGTTCAAGAAGATAGCCATAACATCCTCTATAAAGATTTCTGTATCTCTCTTTGATATTATAGCTTGTTTCTCTGATGGAGTATATAAGATTACTCTCTCTTTTGTGATATATAGAGTCTGTTCAAATGGTTTAGTATAGTTTATCTTGCTGTTGAAAGGTTTGTATGCTATGAGGTTTCCGGAGTATACCTCTGGAGTCTTTGAATTTCCTTGGAATGTTTTTTGGGTAAACTCTCCCTCTATCCCGTGAGAGCTAGATATTTTTCCCTCTAACCACTGAACCAGGTTTTCCTGAGAGTATGAGTATGAGAAAGAAAAGAGTAGTAAGATCGTTATTAAAATAGTCTTCATCAGTATAACCACATAGCAAGTTTTTTCCTGTAATCCTTTGTTAGAGGATGATCTTCCCCAAGGAGGCTAAATATAGCCACCATAGACTTTCTTGCTCCATCATCTTTGAAGTTTCTATCTTTCTTTACTATCTCCAAGAAAAGTTTTAAAGCCTCTTCGTACTTTTCTTCTATAGCATAGCAGGAAGCCTGGGAATACAACATCTCTAAGTCATTTTGGAAGTTCTCCTTAACACACTCTTTTTTGAACTCTACCATAGCTTTTAAGGCTTGGGCTTTTATGAAATACTCTTTCTCGTACTCTTTTATAGAGTTCAGCAAGTCTAAAGCTTCATCGATCTTGTTTAGTTTAATCATAACTTTTGATGCTTCTAAGTATAGTTTTTTGTTTTGAGGATACTCTGAAAGAGCTCTCTTATAGAGTTCATAGGCAGAGTATAAGTCCCCGGAGTTCAATAAGCTGTTAGCCTGGTATATGTACTCATCCGCTTTTGATCTGATGTATTTACTTATAATCTGTCTTACTTGACTTTCTGGAAGAGCTCCTACAAACTTGTCTACTACTTTTCCATCTTTTACTATCCTAACATCCGGAATGCCATGAACTTCAAATTCTTGAGCTATATCTGGGTTTTTATCAGTATTTACCTTCGCTAAGATAAATCCATACTCGTTTGCAAGTTTTTCCAGTATAGGCTTCAAAGCTCTACAAGGACCACACCAAGCAGCCCAAAAATCTATAACAACCACATTATCATAAGACTTCTCCATTACTTCCGAGAAATTCTCCGAGTTTACGTCAACTATCATCTGACTACCTCCTTATAGTTGTTTTGAGTATTATTTATTATAATCTTTATTAGATTTTTTTCAAATAATCCTGTAAGATTTTTCCATGGTCGAAAACTATCCTCTCAAAGGGAATGTCTTCAAGCTTGTATACTCTTGCTTCTTTCGCGTCATCACCGCCTTTTGGAGACCCTACAGCACTACATACAAACACTATAGATACTGTGTGAAACCTTGGGTCTCTCTCTGGATCTGAATATACACCGTGTATACTCTCTATCTTCACATTAAGACTCGTCTCTTCCCTCATCTCCCTAACCAAAGCATCCTCAACTTTCTCCCCGATATCAACGAAACCTCCAGGTAATGCCAGTCCATGAGGGTGATATTTTCTATCTACCAGAACTATACCCTTAAACTTACCATCCTCTCCAAAAAGCTTTACTATTCCATCTACTGCAACACGAGGTGTTTTTATCTCCATTCAAAACCTCGCAAAACAGGTATTTTGAGTTTATATTATAGATTAAGAAATTTTCTTCGGAGAAAAAATGAGGACGATAGACAAAGAAGAGTTAAAACAGCTATACGATAGAGACTACCCTCTGTGGGTGGAGAAGAATCTTGAGCTACTCAAAGAAGGGGCATACAAACTGGTAGATTGGGAGAACCTACTGGAGAAGATAGAGGATATGGGAAGAAGCGATTTAAAGGAATGCATCAGCCATCTTGCTGTCATTCTAGAGCATATATACAAATGGGATAACTTCAGGGAATTAGCCGGAGGAGAGACGGCAGGAAAAAGCTGGATGAGGAGTATACGGAATAGTAGAAGGGAGCTAGAGCTTCTTTTTGATTACTATGCAAGTCTAAAGAGTAAGCTCTCTCTAGAGTTAGACAAAGCATGGAAGATGGCTGTTAAAAATCTCCAGATATGGTTGGAGGATAATGGATACAACCCGGAGGACTTTAACATCCCCAACTCATTATCTCCATATACTTATCAAGATGCTGTAGGTAGAGATTTAAGATGACCAGATGGATAGTCCTTCTCTCTGTTTTTCTTTTTATTAACCTAAAATCAGAGGCTGAGGTTGTTGTAGTAAGTTGGAACGATGCTATCACTCCAGTGTGTGGAGACTACATCAAGAGGGCTATAGATACAGCAGAGAGGAGAAACTCTAAAGCCATAGTTCTGGTTTTAGATACTCCCGGAGGGTTAGAGACATCTATGAGGGATATTATAAAAGAGATCTCCAACACCCATCTACCCTTTATAGTCTTCGTATATCCGAAGGGTGCAAGGGCTGCATCAGCAGGGGCTATCATTACGGTCTCAAGTGATATTGCGGCCATGTCTCCAATGTCTAATATAGGCTCTGCTTCCCCAGTTAGTATGCAAGGAAGAGATATAGATGAGACGATGAGGAAAAAGGTTGTGAACGATATGGTAGCCTTTGTGAAGAGTATAGCGAAGGAGAAGGGAAGAAACCAAGATATGATAGAGAAGATGGTAACTGAGAGTATGAACCTTCCTGCTGAGGAAGCGGTAGAGAAAGGAGTTGTAGACCTTATTGCTACAGACATAGACGATCTACTTGCGAAAGTTGATGGGAAAAAGATAAAGAAATCTGGGAAAGAGATAGAGCTAAGAACAAAAGGAGAAAGTCTATACACTGTAGAGCTGAACTTGAAAGAGAGTATACTGAAGATTCTATCTAACCCTACGGTAGCGTATTTCCTCCTTATGATAGGTTTCTATGGAATATTCTTTGAACTTTATAATCCCGGTTCTATTATCCCAGGGACTGCAGGAGCTATCAGCCTTGCTCTAGCTCTCTACTCCCTAAACATAATATCTGTAAACTGGCTTGGGCTGATTCTTATACTCATTGGAATACTATTCTTTATAATAGAAATTATGACTCCTACGTTTGGGGGTATAGCTATAGCTGGAGTGATATCTCTACTTATAGGCTCCATAATCCTTGTGTCTCCGGACTCTCCTTATGGAGACATATCTCTGTCTGTTATAATACCTACAGTTATACTCAGTGCTACATTCTTTGTTGCAGTTGCCTACTTTGGATTGAAAGCACAGAGGGAAAAACCAAAAACAGGTGAGGAAAGTATGGTCGGAAAAGAAGCGTTAGCCCATACAGAGATAGACGAGAATGGGGGATATGTGATGTTGGATGGAGAGTTGTGGAAAGCTGTATCTGACAGTAATATAGATAAGGGAAGTAAGGTTAGGGTTTTGGAGGCTAAAGGGTTAACTTTGAAGGTAGAGAAAGTTTGAAGATAAAACAGCTCCCAGAAGAGGTTATAAGAAAGATAGCTGCTGGGGAGATAGTAGAGAGACCTGCTAACATAATAAAGGAACTCATAGAGAACTCTATAGACGCAAATTCTACCTGTGTTGAAGTATATGTTCAGAAAGCAGGAAAGAGAGAGATCACAGTAATAGACAATGGAGATGGTATAGAGAGGGAAGACCTGCTAAATGCTGTCAAGAAGCACCACACAAGCAAGATAAGGTCTATTGAAGATCTGTACAGTATGATGAGCCATGGATTTAGAGGAGAAGCTTTGTACAGTATATCTTCCGCGTCGAAGCTTAGGATAATATCTAGGACAAAAGGTAATATAATAGGTAATGAGTTGTATATGGAAGAGGGAAACTTAAAACATCTTAAGGAGGTGGGTAGTCCTGTAGGAACCAAAGTTAGTGTCTTAGACCTTTTCTACAACCTACCTGCAAGGCGGAAGTTTTTGAAGACGGACAATACAGAGAACTTCCACAACCTCCAAACATTCCTAAGTTATGCCATCTCAAATTCTACAGTTCACTTCAAATACTCCTCTGATGGTATCACTCTTTACAACCTCTATCCTACAGACTTAAAAGGAAAGATAAAACAGGTTTTTAACAGAGAGTTTACAGAAATAGACCACGAAAGCATAACTGGAAAGATAAATATGTTCTTTTCTCCCCAAAAACATAGAGTTAACTATATATTTGTAAACAAAAGGCCTGTTAAAAGTCTTCTGCTGTACAAAGCCTTGAAAGAGTTTTTTGGGGACGGTTTTTATATTCTATTTTTAGAGGTTCCTCCATACACTTACGACATAAATATCCATCCTTCAAAACTCCATATCAAGTTCCAGAATGATAGAGCCGTTATAAACCTCATCAAATCAGCTTTGGAAAGATCTCTCTGGAAAATGTCTACTACCTCCTATATATTGTCTCAACAGAAGTCCGTATACAGCACGTCTAGTAGTTTTGAGATAGTTGGGGTTATAGAGGGAACGTTTATACTGGCTTACTGGAATGGAGAGATATACTTTATAGACTTTCATGTTGCTTCTGAGAGGATTATGTACGAGATACTAAAAAGATGTCTGGAAAAAGAAGAAAACCACATATTCCAAAACCTCGTGTCTCCGTTAGAGATAGATCTATCAAAAGATGAGAGAGAAAGACTATTTTCTCTAATCCATTATCTAAACAAGGTAGGCTACAGGTTTAACGTAGGAGACAGGGTATACATAACAGCAGTTCCATTTAGGATGGAAACTAAAAAGGGAGTTCAAGCCCTCTACGAACTTTTAAATAGTAATTTTGATGACCCAATAGAGTCTGTCATTTCTAAAGTGTCTTGTAGAATATCCCCAATGTCTGGAGACAAGATAGAGCTTGAAGAGGCAAAAACACTACTGGAAGAGTGGATAAAAACTGACAACCCTTATCTATGCCCTCACGGAAGACCGATATACTATAAGATATCGATGGATACAGTCAGACAAGCTATAGATAGAAAGTGAGGAGATTTTATGAAGGTATTGAACATAGACAAGAAAAAAGAGATTTTAGATAACTATTTCACTGAGAAGAAAAAACTCATCCAGGAGCATTACGATGGAAAAGATGCCCTAAGCATAGTAAAAGATCTATCTGATCTTACAGATAAAACCATAGTAGAGTTTGCTAATCTATCCTTTGATGATCCAGAAAGTATAACCATCATAGTTCTTGGGGGCTATGGTAGAAGGGAGCTTTGCTTCCGTTCAGACATAGATATATCTTTAGTATACTCCTCTGACAATATAGAAAGATTAAAGACTGGTATAGAGACTTTTTACTACCTACTACTGGACTTAAAAGTTGATATAGGCTTTTCTCCAAGGAATATAAAGATGTTCCTGAACTTGTCAAGAGAAGACCTTACAGTAGCAACAGCACTACTCCAGGGGAGATTCCTGTATGGAAATGAGGATATCTACAATGAGCTGATAGGTAAGTTCAAAAAACTTATTAAAGCAAAGAGAAAGCAGTACGTAGAAGCAACTCTAAAATCAAGAAAGGTAAGATACCAGAACACCGGAAGTAGTATATACATGATGGAGCCTCACTTGAAAGAAGGAGAAGGAGGTCTAAGAGATTTTCACGAAGTTTACTGGATTGCTAAAGTTTTAGATGATGTACCAAACTATAGATACTTTGTGTCAAAGAATATAATCCTTGAAGAAGAGTATATAGAGCTTTTGAATGGTTATAGCTTCCTTTTAAGGATAAGAAATCAGATGCACCTTATATGTAACAAAAAGTGTGATGTTTTAACTTTTCCGTTGCAGGAGGAAGTTGCAAAAAAACTTGGCTTTGTTAAAGACCCTCAGGATGTTGAAAGTCTGAGGGAAAGTGTAGAGCAGATGATGAAGCAGTACTATCAGAGTGCCAAATCTATAAACAACATAACCAAGAGAATACTGAAAAATCTTACTGAAGATTATGGTTATGAGGAGTTTATACCTATAGACGATATTTTTATAAGAACATCCTCGGAGTTAGATGTTCTGAACTATCAAAAGTTTGAGAGCAATCCAGTCAATATTCTAAAAGCCTTCGTATACTACAAAGACTATGGATTGGACTTCTCCTCTAAGCTTGAGTTTCTGCTCCGGAAAAACCAGAGTGTCTTTAAGAGATTAGACTTCTCTCCAGAGATAAAGGCTCTTGTTCGGAGAATATTCAGCAGTATAAAGAACCTATCAAAAACTCTAAAGAGAATGCAAGATTTCTACGTCCTTGATGATATCATACCAGAGTTTGGTTTCCAGAGATGCCACTTCCAGTACGATCACTACCATAAGTACACCACCGATGCCCACGCAATAAAAGCTATAGAAGAGCTAGAGAAGCTCTACAAACTAGACCACCCTCATAAAAAGCAGATATACCAGATATACAAAGATATAGAAAGAAAAGACTTACTTATATGGGCTATGTTCCTACACGACATAGGAAAGGGACACAAATCTGACCATAGCCTTTTAGGGTCTAAGATGGTATGGGACATAATGCTCCGATTTGACTATCCAAAAGCTGATGTAGAGATAGTAAGCTTTCTTGTAAGACACCACCTAGCCATGGCTCACATATCCCAAAGAAGAAACCTAAATGACCCTAAAGTTATAGAGGATTTTATCCAGACCATAAAAAACCCCCAACTTCTGAAGATGCTCACAGTTTTAACTTGGTGTGATGCTAACGGAGTAGGTCCAAACCTTTGGAACGACTGGAAACAGACCCTACTGTTAGAACTGTACGATAAATCTACAGAAGTATTTGAGCAAAACATCAGCCTACAGGAGCTCTTTGAGAAGAAACTGATAGAGAAGAAAGAAAAGCTAATTATATACCTAACTGAACTCTTCGGAGAGGAGAGAGTAAGCTTCCACATGAAAAGGATATCTGACTACTACATAACCTCAACACCTGTTGAAGATATAATAGAACATCTAAAGCTGGAAGAGGAGTTATTAAACAGCAATAAAAAATTTGTATACAAATTTGAAAAGAACGTAGGAGCTGGGTACTCGCACATAGTCCTTGCGGTTAGGTACATAGAAAACCCTCTTCTTGTAATTACATGCATCCTCGCTTATCTGAATATAAACATCCTTACAGTTTACAGCTTCAACAGAACTGATGATATAATCTTAATAGACCTACAGGTGTCTACATCAGCATTAGAAGCTATAGATGAGTCTAAATTTTACAACTTTGTAGACACTTTGAAAGAGTACCTTCAAGGTAAGGTAGATATAGAAACACTCTCAAAGAAGAGAGTTAAAGGTTTTAAAAGCTCAACGATCCCTCCCCCTGTTTTCGTTAAGGTGGACAATGAGATGTCCGATAGTTATACAATCTTTGATATATCAGGAGAAGACAGGGTAGGACTGCTTTTTGATATAGTAAATGCCTTCTCTGAGTTTGATATATACGTCCATATAGCCAAAGTTTCTACCCAAGGAATAAGAGCCAGAGACGCTTTTTACGTCAGAACAAAGGATAAGAGAAAGATAACAGATATAAACATGTTAGAAAAGGTTAAGGAAAGACTCTTAAGAGTTATAACCTCCTAATTCATCTATCTGATGTTGAACCATCAGCATTGAAGTCAATTAGTCCATTTCCATTGTCATCTATACATGATGCCCAGGAGTGATCCACGTAACCCATCTGCGTTCCACTACACGTACCATTGTTAGACGTGTATCCTCTAATTGTTTGCCCGGCTGCTAATCTATTACCATTTTGAGTTATCTCTGAATTATTGTTAACTGTTCTACATGTTCCATTAGGTGTATGGAAATCTCTGGTTTGACCTGTTGTGTTCCAAACTCTGTATTCATTTCGAGCTACACATATTTTTCCTAAAGTGGTTGGACTACAGCTGTTACTACTACTTAAGTATGCGGTCATATGCAAGTTTTGGTTTAAATAAGCCGTTGTACAGGTTAGAGAGTTTACGTTGTAGAAGGTTGTACAGGTTCCAGATGTGGGACTGAATGTGACGTTTGCGGGACCTCCAGTTATAGATATAGTTACGCCAGCTTGAGTCCCTGCAGGTGTAGGTATTGGAGAGTAGTTGAAAGAGCATGTGGCACCAGTACTACCACCTCCACCACCTCCGGAAGATGCTGAAGATATGGCTACAGAGTAAACAGCAGAGACTGTTTGAGTTCCTCCACTGCAGGAGTCTGTGCAGGAACATGTGAAGTTACAGTTTCCTGCCGCCGTTGGGATCCCGAATATGGTTGCCTTGGTAGAGTTGCAGAAGAAAGTCAAGCCGTTACAGGTCGTAGCTCCAGAAGGACTGCAACTATAAGGGCTTTTACCTCCAGATATGGTGAGAGGTATGTCAAGATTAAACACACCACCCATAGCAGCATTCCAGTTACTTCTGTCAGGTAAAACCTTCAGCTGATCACAGGTTATCAAGACTGTAAGCAGCAACTCTACACTCTGTTTTGATGGAATGGGACAACTGTCATCACAAATTATTCTAAAACTAGTGCTACCAGCGTCTGTTGGAGTTCCGGATATGGTTGCTGTTTTTGTGCTGTCGTTGTAGGAAAGTGTAAGACCGTTGTAGGAGTTTCCCCCGGAGATATTACAGGTGTATGTAGCTTTGCCACCACTTAGATTTAGGTTTACACTCTGAGAGAAAACTTTACCTACTATAGGATTAAAGGTTACCCTATCCGGATTTACTTTAAGCTGTTCTGGTAAAACAGTTAAGGAGAATGTCTTGCTTACCTTGTTTCCATCACTGTCTTCAGCTGTCACGTTTAATGTATATGTACCAGGGCAGGCCGAAGATGTTGCGCTTTTAGATATAGATAAGCTATCTTCTCTGTTACCGGATGAAGGAGATAATGTAAACTCTGAAGGCAGTCCGCTTGTGTATGTCCATTTATACTTTCCTCCAGATGCAAAAGGAATACCACCATCAGCGTACACATAGGCCATATACTGCATATTCTGATATACGTTTGGTAAATTGTCTGTGGTAATTCTAAGTTTAGCATTCTCACATTGGAGTTTAGACTGGAGTTGTTGAAGAGTGATGTATTTTACAATATCATCAAACTCTTCAGGTCTGTTTGGGTCATAATAAGGAGCTGTTGCATGATTGTAACCATCCTTATTTTTGCTATATGGATAATGTATTCTTATACCAGTTTTATTTACAGTTTCTAATATACCATCATTGTTTGTGTCTTCTTGAACCTGGACCTGTATGTTGTTGTCTATCTGAATATTCTTGTTCCACCCACCACTTACCAACACAAAAGCAACGTTGTTTATTATATCTTTTTGAGAACAGTTTTCGTCTTTACATATTTCCATAGCAAAGTTAGTTCTTCTCCTGCCACAGATGTTGTTTTGGGTGTTGCTTATATTACAGGTTGGAGGAGTAAGCTCCTGAGAGTAGAAAAATCTCACATACTTTAAAAAAGGATCTTGTCTCTGCTGTATCTGAGGAGGCAGAATGTTTGCGGACCTTTCATTAGTATCCACAGGCACTTCAAGGCATAGACTTGAGGTGGACAGGCTAATTAAAGATTCATAAACAGAGTTTATAAGTTCCTCTGCTTGGGATATCTTACTCCTCTTATAGAGTATATTAAAAAGCGTAACTCCTCCACTTAAAATGACACCCATTATAACTAAAACGAGCGCCATTTCAAGAAGAGAGAAAGCTTTCTTTCTACTCAAATCAACACCTCCCTCCTTCAGGATAAAAAATTACAAATTACACAGAGAAGGGCTTTTAGACCACCTCTCTGTGATAGGTTTAGGTTCGGTTCTAGTTAGGTCTTCTGTCGAAGAGGTATATTATATCCACCAATGTTTGCTCTGTTGTACAAGCTGTCCAAGCGTCTGCTCCCACTGTTGTTAACCTGTTCACTGGAGCTATCTCTCTAACACTTCCTGTTCCTGCGTCTAAAGAGCCGTCTATGGCCATATCAACCACCTTTGCCGCGAAACAAGGAACTTGCCTTGCTACTATTACGTTATAGTTAACAGCTCCTGCTCCTGCTCCTACTGCAGGACCTGCTGCGTATAATGCTCCGGAAAAACTATGCTTTGCTACATCCCTTGCATTTGAAAAAGAAACTAACTGAGCTTGTAGTAATTCTTGCCATTGAGGATTGGCTGTTGTGTTTGCAGTTGGGCTTGCAGGGGTATAGCAAAATGCACCTGACGTTGCAGTAAACGAGCCAGGCACTGCATTTAACGTTATATAGTCAACATCTCCATCACCATCGCAATCCCCAGGAAATCTTCCGTACCTGTCATAGAATGTGTAGTGGAGAGTAGCTAAGCCCTTAATGTCGTTTAGGAGCCTTTTGGCTTTTGCGTTGTTTATTAGCTCCTGACCCTTCAAGATAGCACCTAAGATGATACCGATGATAACCAGCACTATGGCTAGTTCCAAAAGTGTGAAACCCCTTTCATGTTGCTTCATCATGACAAACCTCCTAACGAAGTTATTTTATAGTAAAATATAGAGTAAGTTTTTAGAAAAGTCAAGAGGGTTTGTATGAAGATATTAAGGTTGAAAGGTAAGGTTCTGAATGTTTGTATTGAGAGCTCTGGAGGGTTACTATGTTTTTCTTTTAGGAGAGTGAATAGAAGGTTTCAGTTAGCGGATAAATCTGTTCATAATAAAGGAGAGTTTAACTTATCTAAAGATTTTCTCTTCTCTAAGTTTATGGACACTCTAGAGATAAGAAAGGTAGAGATCCCAAAAGGGTTATCCAAAAAATTCACGGAGGGTATAATTTCTCAAGAACTAGGAGAGGATATTTCGAAGAACAGTGTTTTTAAGTATGATACATGCTCCTTGAATGACAAGTCTAAGACTTTAAATGTAATTTACTTTCACAAGACAGATTTCTACGACACATTTTCTGGAGATATAGCAGAAAAGGTAAAGTTTTTTACCTACATACCACTATCTCTAACACCTTTCCTCTCTGAATACATAGATAAGAACGTCTTGTATGTTCATCTTTTTGAGAATTCACTGTTTATAATCTTTTCTGTGAACGGTGTAATAGATTTCTACAGATATTCACATGTATACACGAAAGAAGACATTTATGAGAATATAGTCCTAACTTACAGATATGTAAGTAGTTCTATAGGTAAGATAGATTTACTCCTCTTGAGTTTAAAGAATAGCGTAGAGATGTTGGAATCTTTGAATTTCTATGAGGTTTTTGGTAAAGATGTGGCTATGTTGAATCCTCTCTACTATCTGGATACAGAAGATGGAGATGTTGAAGGCCTGTATGATTGTATAATTCCTGTTGGAGTTATACTTCTATCAGAAAGTAATAGATACAACTTTCTTCCGGAGGATATCCTATATGATAGGAACTTTATATTTTCCGTAAAAGTCTTATTGATTGTATTTTCAATAATTAGTTTAGGATTGCTTTTCAAGATTTTTATAAATGCTGCCGATATATTTGACAAATACTTGTATTTAAAGGATAAAGAGTTGCAGCTTAACAAAGATGTAGCCTACATTAAAGATAGAGTAAAGATCGAGAATATACAAATACTGGAGGAGAGAAACAGTATAATAACATCAAGACTTTACCAGTCCAGAGTTTTTAATAGGCTTCTAAAGTATACTGATTTTTTTACCGAAGAAAATCTAAAGATAAGTATTGATAGAGCCGATAAAGGCTATATAGCAGAGTTGACTTTTAGTAAGAATTTTAACTCAATAAAGGAGGTAGAACGGTTCTATGAGCAAAATAAAGACAAAATGTCTTTATCTAAGGATTACAAAAGCATGATGGTGGAGGCTAAGATAATATATGTTGAACCAGAAAAAGGCAAGCCTTAGATATAAAGTGTTGTATACATTTATTTCTGTCTTGTTCGGTATACTGATTTTTTTGAATTTTGCATTGGATAAGTTTAACGAAAAGATCTCTCAAGAAATTGTAAATTTAGAGAACAAACAGAGAGAGGTTTTGGTATTAAAGAAAGTACTCAAGAATACAACCTTGGATTTCTCTCCAAAATCAGCTGAAGATGTAAAGATGGATATGCTGGATGAGATAGATAAGCTCTCAAAAAGGTTTATGATTAATGTAGTAGAGGATTTTAATTTGGAAAACCAAAAAGTCTTAACTGTAAAACTTAGTTTGAAAAGTGATAGACTGAAAAAAGAGGATCTTGCGTCCTTTTTAAATTTACTAAATAGAGAGGATATATTCTTTTTAGTGGACAAACTGTCTATAGAGAAGGGTGGAAATGGTTCAACATTTGACGCACTTATCAAGATTAAAGGTATCGTTAAATAGGTATAGGCTAAGGTTAAAGGACACCCTATTTTTAGCTTTACCTATTTTGTTTGTTATGGCCTCTATCTTTTTAAGTAATAAAATCTACTCTATCTTAATGGATAGATATCTAAGTAATATAAAGTTAGTAGATACTTCATTTTTGGAGTCTTTAAGGAATCTCTCTTCCAAACCTCCTTTTGAAAACATACAAACAGAAGCACTTATTTCTTCCCTTAAAATTCGGGAAGTTCCTACTCAGGATTTTCCTCCTATGCCCCCTTTAAAAGATATGGGCCTTACAAAAATTCCACCTCCTGGAGGTCATGTATCCCAGGGTTTAGAAGCTACAAAGTTGGATTTAAAACTTCAGGCAGTTTATATATCTGATAAAAGTAAGTTTGCTATTATAAATGGTAAAATATACAAAGAAAATACCTTTGACGATATTTTGAAGATTCTTAAGATAGTGGAAGGTAGAGTTTTCATAGAACTTCATACTAAGGAGAGAAGATGGTTAAATCTAAACTAAAAGGTGTAGTATTTGCTGTTGTTTTATGCATTATATGTTTTTCATCAAAATTTGCTTTGGCTGAGGAGAATTTTTTAATTAAAATACACTTTTCAAACCAGCCGGAAGATGCTGTTATGAAAATCAACCCTGTACCTAATGGAGATGGGATAAATCTTTACGAGTCAGATTTGATACTTAAGAGAATAAAGACTTTTCAAGCCGAAAATGCACCTTTAAAAACCGTTTTATACGGAATCCTTTCGGACACAAAGTTAAACGTATTATTTGACCCGGAGGTTAACTCTTCACTTCCTATAACTGTTAAGTTTGATGATGTAGACCTATTATCTGCTTTGAACTCTATTATGCAGATGTCAAACCTGAAGTTCGTCTTAGAGGGAAATATACTTAAAATAAAGGCTTTCGAGAAAAAGATTTTTAAGATTCCTTATGTTAAAACCATTTCTAGCTATACTTCTTCCATAGGGGGTAATATAACAGGTGGGGCTGCAGGAGCTGGTGGGGGAACTGCAGGAGGTACAGCAAGTGGAGGTGGTATATCTGGGAACTTCTCAGTTGAATTTGAAGGAACTAAAGATCAATACGATATATATACACAGATAGAAAACAATCTCAGAAGTATTCTTTCAGAAAAAGGTAAATACACTTTAAATAGACTAACTGGAGCACTTGTAGTAGAAGATAGGCCTGATAGGGTTAAACTTGTAGAGATTTTTCTGGCAAACCTAAAGAGAGAGTTAGATAAGCAGGTTTTGATAGAGGCTAGAATACTGGAAGTCTCCCTGAGTGATGGTTATCAGTATGGTATAGATTGGAACGCAGTTGCAAGAAACTTCTTAAACAGTGCTGTGACTTTTTCTCAGAATCTATCCCTTGGTTCTTCTGTAGCGAGTCTGTCTGTAGTAAGAACCAACTTTAACGCTCTTATAAACGCAGTTGGAAACTTTGGAAAGGTAAACACCCTATCAAATCCAAGGATTTTAGTTACTAATAACCAAACGGCTGTTCTGACTAGTGGGAATATATACCCATTCTGGGATAAGCAAGTTAACATCACAGGTGGGACTGCTACAACTCAGCCATTTACAACAGTAACTTACGCTAGAAGGAATGTCTTAAGTGGAGTTTTATTAGGAGTTACCCCTAATATAGAAGACAACGGAGAAGTTTTACTAAACATAGTCCCTATCTCGACATCCATACAGGGTATAAGACAGTATAAAGAAGGAAACGTTGTTGTAGCAGAATCTCCTATACTTAACATAAAAGAGAGTGGAACTGTGGTTAGAGCTAAAGACGGTGATATCATTATAATAGGTGGGTTAATAGATAAAACAGAAAAAAACGAAGAGACTAAAGCCCCTCTACTAGGTGACATACCTTTGCTAGGTTACCTTTTTAAACAGAAGGCTGTATCTACAGAAAAGAAAGAATTGATAATCTTTTTGAAAGTTACAAAGGTCAATTTGGACAAGCCTTATTAGAGGTGGGGGATGGCTAAGTTACCTATAGGTGAACTCTTAAAGAAGTTTGGCTATATTAACGAAAAACAGTTAGAATTCACAGCAAAGATAAAGAAGATACATCAAAATAAGTTCTTCGGAGAGATACTGAAGGATCTATACTTTGTATCCTCTATGGAGATAGCAAAAGCCCTATCTTTACAATCTGGTAAAGAGTATATCGACTTAAATGAAGTTTACCCATCAAAAGAAGCTTTGTATCTTGTTCCACAGGATATTGCAACACAGTATAAACTCTTACCTCTTAGTGTTGAAGAGGGTAAAATTACAGTTGCTATCAGTGACCCTTATAACATAATAGCTGTAGATATCCTCAAAAAGAGGCTTGGAAAAGAAGTAGAAATATTTGTCGCAGAAGAGGAGAAGATACTTAGATACATACAGATATACTACTTTCTATTAGAAAATCCTACAGAGAAAAAGTATGAGTCTTTGATAGGAAGGTTAAAAACCGAGGGCGTAAATACTGTCCTTCCGGAGCTGGTTGATTTTACTTTGAGTGAGTCTATTATACAAAGAGCTTCAGACATACACATATCACCTCAGTTTTTATCTACAGATGTGTTCGTAAGGGTTGATGGGGTAATGAAACACCTATTCTCTTTTCCCAAAGAGATTCACCAATCCATAGTATCTCGGATAAAAGTACTTTCTAACCTAAATATAGCGGAACAGAGATTGCCGCAAGATGGTAGTTTTAGCTATACTTTTATGGGAGGAACGTACGACTTTAGAGTTTCTACTGTTCCATCCAGTTTTGGGGAAAACATTGTTCTTAGGATACTGTCAAAAAATCTCTCTCTGTTTAGTCTAAATAACTTAGGTTTAAGAGACTTTCAAATAGAAATTATAAATAGCTTAATCAGGAAAACACAAGGTATATTTCTGATAACTGGTCCTACAGGCTCGGGAAAAACTACTACTCTCTACTCAATACTTAGGAAGATAAATGCTTTAGAGAAAAACATAATCACAGTAGAAGACCCTATAGAGTACAAATTCCCATTTATAAAGCAGACTCAGGTTAGTGATAAGATAGGTTTTACTTTCAGTGCTGCTGTTAGAGCGTTTCTAAGGCAAGATCCGGATGTTATACTGATAGGAGAGATAAGGGATGAAGAGACTGCAGAAATAGCTATTAAATCATCTATAACTGGACACTTAGTACTCTCCACACTCCACACAAACTCCTCCATATCTGCTATACCAAGACTGTTAGATTTGAAAGTTAAACCTTTTATGATAGCATCTTCCTTGGTGGCCGTCTCTGCTCAAAGACTAGTAAGGAAGCTCTGTCCTTTCTGTAAGGAGAAAAGAGAGTTTAGTTTTGATGCGTTGGTAAAGATAGGGTTTAAACCTGAAAGTCTAGAAAAAGTTGGAGTGAAGACATCATTAGAGGGTTTTAGTAGTGGTAAAGGATGTGAGAAGTGTGGGGGAACTGGTTACATCGGCAGGAAGCTTTTAGCTGAGATATTTGAGATAGACGATGAGATAGCTGATATGATAGCGGACAACCTGTCGATAACCAAGATTTACCAAAAAGCTATCGAAAAGGGAATGAAAACCATAGAAGATGTTGCTATTCTTGATATTATGGACGGTATAACATCTCCTCAAGAGGTTATGAGGGTTATAGCTTAATGGAAACATTCTTTGTGTATGCGGTAGATACAGAGGGAAAAAGGGTCCGTAGACTTATCTCTTCAAAGGACGAAGTTAGTCTCCTTAAAGACTTGAGAATGTATAATCTTTATCCTTTAACTGTTATAAAAGTTCCTGCTATGCTACTTTATATATTTAAATATAGTCCATTTAGTCGTAAACAGGTAAAGCTCCCTGAACTATCTGAACTCTTTGACAACCTTCACGTTATACTGAAGTCAGGTATACCTATAATCTCAGGTATTAATGATATAATAGAAACAACAGAAAACAAGAGGCTAAAGGTAGTTCTTCAAGATATAAACTCTATCTTGAACACAGGCGGTTCTATTTCTGAAGCCTTCTCAAAATACTCTGACCTGTTTGGACCAACAGTTATAACCCTCATAAAGGTTGGTGAAGAAACAGGAACTTTAGATAGGATATGTAAGGACGCTTCAACATACTACAAGAAAATTTACGATATTAGGTCAAAAACAAAACAGGCTCTTATTTACCCTGCTTTTACACTCTTTGGAATAATGGGTGCTATGCTGTTTTGGATGATATATGTCCTACCAAAAATAATAGAAGCCTTTGAGAACTTTGATATAGAGCTGCCTATAATAACCAAGTTTCTCATTGCAAGCTCTGCATTCCTCAAGTCAAACATATTATTTATAATAATTTTCATCTTTGGGCTTATAATCCTAATCAGGGTACTTAGAGCGAAGAATTATAGATTTAAGTTTATAACAGATATAGCTCTTCTAAAGCTACCTGTTATAGGAGTAATTTTAACATACTTTTACTATGCCTTTATCTCAGAGTATATGAGAGTGATGATAAAGTCTGGTGTTAGCATTTCCAGGTCCTTAGAGATACTAAAACAGTCTGTTCACAATGAACTGTTTAAAACATCCTTGGACAAGAGTTTAGAGATGATAATAAATGGAACAGCTATAGCAGAGGCTTTCAAAAAACAACAGCTCTACAGTCCTATGATTATCCGGATGATAAGTATAGGTGAAAACACAGGAAGCTTAGAGGAACAGTTTGAGTACATATCCTCCTATTACTACGGGAAAGTAGACTATATAACCCAGAATATTGCCAAGATGATAGAGCCTATAGTTATGATGTTTGTAGGTGTGTTCATGTTAGTTATTATCTTAGGTTTGATGGGACCTATATACAACTTAATCTCCTCTATAGCGAAGACAGGATAACTTAACTGAGTATCCTATAGATTATTAAGCTCGCTATGTAGGCTGTGATGAAGTTTATGCCGATAGATGCAAGCATCCACTTTATACTTCCAAGTTCCTGTCTTATAGCAAATACGGTAGCAAGGCAGGGGGTATAGAGTAGTAAGAATACTAGAAATGAGTATGCAGAAGCTGGAGTGAACTCTGACTTTATAACCTCCATCAACCCTGTATCTTGCTCTTGGGGTTTTTTCTCCACGAATCCAAACTTCTCTCCTAAACTCTTTGACAAAACTACAAAAGACTCAAAGAAGCCGCTAATCGTATTTCTTATAAACTCTGAAAAGGTTATACTCTCTTCTTTTTTCTCTACGCTTTCAGAGATGTATACATTTCCCATAGTAGATATAACCACTTCTTTAGCTATAAAACCTGAAAAGAGAGAAGTTGTTGCTTGCCATGTACCAAAACCTATCGGCTCAAATATAACAGATACCTCTTTAGATACCTTCCCTAGGATACTCTCCTCCTTTGTTGCTCCAAATGGAACATTGGTCAAAAACCAGATAACTACAGATGTGGCAAATATGAGTGTACCAGCCTCTACAAGAAAGAATTTTACCCTTATCCAGCTTATAGAGAGGATATACTTTAGGGTGGGTATTCTGTAAGGAGGAAGCTCAAGTATGAAGTATGAAGAATGAAGATGAAAGTAAAACCTGTTTAGTATAACCGCTACAACTATTGCTGTTAGTATTCCAAGTGTGTAAAGAGAAAATATTATCAGGCCTTTATGGGAGCTAAAGAATATAGAAACGAAGAAAGCGAATACAGTCAACCTTGCTCCACAGGACATGAAAGGAATCAGAAGTACTGTAAGTATCTTCTCCTTGGGACTGTCTATAACTCTACTTGAGTACACAGCAGGAACATTACAACCAAATCCAAGGAGTAAGGGTATAAAGGACTTACCACTTAGTCCAAACAAGCTCATAAACCTATCCATCAGGAAAGCTGCTCTGGCTATATAACCACTACCCTCTAAAAAAGCTATAATTATGTATAGTGCAAACAGCACCGGAATAAACACTAATACAAAACCAACACCCCCAAGGACTCCCTCCACGATGAAGGATTTTAACCACAGGGGAAATTTTGCCTCTTCAAGGTATACTTTGACTAATAAGGACATATTTCCCAGAGTACTGTCTAACCAGTCAACGAAAGGTGTAGAAAATGTAAAAGTTATCTCAAAGCTAAGCCAAAGGAGTAAAAAAAATATAGGTATCCCAAAGTATCTGTGAAGGAAAACTTTATCAAGGACCAGAGAAAAGTTTACACTCTCCTCATCAGATGTTTTCTGGACTACACACTGCTTGAGTAAGTTCAGCACAAGTCCATATCTTTGTTCTATTAACAGAGCTTTCACATCTTTTCCAAACAGTTTCTCAACCATCCTTCTAAGATCAGAAATACTCTCTTTCAATCCATCCTCCAACTCTTCTTCTATAGAACCTTCAAGTAGGGAGGATAATAGGTATCTTCGTGGATATATATCTAAAAGAGATGGTTGATACTTCTCTACCAATCTCTGGACTTCTGAGAGGAAATTCTTAACTTCCGGTTCAAAATGCTTACACTGGGAAAGATTTACAGAGAGGCTCTTCTCATACTGGTTTATTATCTCCTCTAAGAGTTGAGTTATACCAATTTGTTTAATGGCAGATGTGGGCACAGTGGGTAAACAGAGGAGATTGGACAATCTCTTATAGTCTATCTCTAAACTTCTATCCTTTATCTCATCCCACATGTTCAGTGATAAGACCATAGGTATATCAAGGTCAAGTAGTTGGACTGTTAGATAGAGGTTCCTTTTAATATTTCCACTATCCACCACATTGAGAATGACATCAGGTTTTTCTTTTATTAGGAAATCTATGGATATCTTTCCTTCAGCTGTCTGGTTTGATAGGCTATATATACCAGGTAAATCTATGAGATTTATAGTATATCCTCTATATTCTACTGTTGCTTCTATTTTCTCTACAGTTACCCCTGTCCAGTTTCCGACTTTTATGTTTGTTCCAGCTATGGCATTTATAAGGGCACTCTTTCCGACATTTGGATTCCCTACAACCCCGACCCTTATCCTCTTACTCATTTTCTACCTCAACCACTATCCCTTGAGCTTCTCTTTTCCGGAGAGCTAAGCAGTAATTCCCTACCCTTATCTTCACAGGACCCCCTAAAGGGGCATCTTGAAGTATCTCTATCTCCTGACCTGGTATCAATCCTAACTCATACAGTTTATCCCGCAACTCCTGAGGTAGTTCTATCCTTTTTATACTGACCCTCAGACCTTTTTCTATCTCTGTAATACTCTTTTCCATAGTTTTCCTTTGAAATTTAGTCTCAATAAATAATTATATACCATATCTGGAGGTATGTTTATGAGCCAAGCTATAGGAGCAATGTCAGAAAAAAGCTGTATACAGGCATCACTATGAAGCCAATCACACCAGTAAACAAAAGCAAGATAAGTATAAAAAACCCATACTGCTCGTAAGGAGCTACCTTTTCATAGATGTTTATAGGAAGTAAGGAGAGGAGTATATGACCCCCATCTAAAGGGGGGATAGGAAGCAGGTTAAAGATTGCCAACACTAAGTTTATGATAACAGAGTATTTAAAGAAGATAGCTAAGGGCACGATCACAGACTCTATGAACCAAGCTCCTAATGTAGATGCCATAGAGCTGAGGATTTCAGGATTAGTAAATATATGGTATAGAGCACTAAACAAAATAGCTAAGGATATATTTGTGATAGGTCCTGCTGAGGATGTGACTGCAGTTCCCGATCTATAATCAAGTTTTCTGAAGTTGTAAGGGTTTATAGGAACAGGTTTAGCCCATCCAAAGAGAAAAGGAGAACCAATCAGTATGAGCAAAGCAGGAAGTACTATGGATCCAAGTGGGTCTATGTGGGGTAGAGGGTTTAAAGTTAGTCTATTCTCTCTTTTAGCAGTATCATCTCCAAGTTTATAGGCTACAAACCCGTGGGCCACTTCGTGCATGATAACCGCAAACATCAAAGCTGGTATCATGAATATAACATCAATAACTTTTAGTTCCAACTTTCAACTCCGGAAGTAGGATAAAAAAGAGGTTTTTATTATATACAAAATTTTTGAAATATGAAAAAAATTCTGTTATCATATTACCAAAATAAATACGGAGGTACTCTTGTGCACGTTGGTATAGCCTTAGATCAAACTCTAATCTTCCAGTTAATCCTCTTTCTCATATTTATGGCTGTTATGAAAAAGATCTACTTTGACCCCTACCTTCAAGCCTTCTCAGAAAGGGAAGAGACTATAAGAAAACTCTACGAAGAAGCAAAGGCCAATAACTTAAAGTCTTCGGAGATACTAAAAGAGGTGGAAGAGATCCTCTCAAGAGTTAGAGAGGAGAGTAAGATAATACTAGACGAGTCAGCGAGGAAAGTAAACGCAGAGGTTGCTGAGATTATAAGGAAAGCCTCAGAAGATGCAGAGATACAGATACAGAAGGTAAAAGAAGATATAGACAGGGTTGTGGAGATTGAGATGAAGATAATAGATGAGACAGTAAATAAGATAGCTCAAGAAGTAGTTAAGAAACTTACACTACAGGAGGCAGCATGAGAAAGTTAGTATACCTGATTCTATTAGCAATGCCAGCATTAGCTTCCGGAGGAGAGGAAAGTTCCGGAGTTCTTTTGTGGAAAGCTATTAATACGTTAATCTTGTTAGGTATAATATATCACTTTGGCGGCAAATATATAAAAAGGTTTTTTGAGGGAAGAAGGAAGTCTGTAGCCGATATAGTAGAAGAAGCACAGAGAGCTAGAGAAGAGAGTGTAAAAGCTCTTGAGGAAGCTCAGAGGAAGTTGAAAGAAGCTAAATATAAACTCCAAGAGGGCATAAAGATAGCCCAAGAGACCGCCAAGCTTGAGAGAGAAAATGCGCTAAATCAGGCTAATGAGATAGCTGAGAGGATGAAAAACCAAGCTCAAGAGAACATAAAGGTTGAAATAAGGAAGGCTGAAGCGAGATTGAAGAGATACGCAGCAGAAAGAGCTCTGGAAGTGTCAAAGAGAATGTTATTAGAACAGGTAAACCAGAACACTACTCAGAAACTAGTTCAGAACTCACTAAAGAAATTGGAGGCGTAAGGTGAAGGTGGATAAGAAGTTTTTAAAGGAGACTGTAAGGGAGCTACTTTCCCAGAGTTCAAAAGAAGAGTCTGCGCTACTGGACACATCAACGAAGTTAGACATACTTTCTAGACTCTACAGAGAAAATAAAACTTTCCGGAATATAGTGTTGAACCCAAAGTTGCCTTTTGAAGAGAAAGAAAAAGTCTTGGAAAGAATAAAAGAGATTTTACATTTAAACGACAGTGTATATTCCATTTTAAAAAAGATTGTAGCTTTAAACAAAGTCAATATCCTAAAAGAGATAGGGACAGAATTTAAATTCGAGGTAGAGAAGTTCTTTGCTACTCTTAAAGGAGAGATCATAGCAGCTCATCCAATAGATGATGATCTGCTGTCAAAAATTAGACAGACTGTGGAAGCTAAACTTGGGAAAAAGGTTGAGTTTAACGTCAAAGAAGATCCTTCCCTTATAGCCGGAGCTGTAATAAGAGCTGGTAGCTATGTAATAGACACATCCGTAAAGAGTTATCTTAAAAAGTTAGAACAACAGCTTTCAAGATTTTAAAAATATAGGAGGTAAAAGCTTTATGTCTGCGATAAGAGCTGATGAAGTTTTAGGCAAGTTAGAAGACCAACTGAAAGAGTTTGAGGCTGTCGCCAATCTTGAAGAGGTGGGAACAGTTATACAGGTTGGTGATGGTGTTGCCCGTATCTATGGACTTGAAAAGGCCATGATGGGAGAGATGTTGGAGTTTGAAAACGGCATCATAGGTGTTGTGTTTAACCTTGAAGAAGATAACGTGGGTGCTGTTCTCCTTGGCTCTGATATTGGAGTTTCTGAAGGCTCTCAAGTGAAGAGAACTGGAAAGATTCTCTCTATCCCTGTTGGAAAGGGTCTGCTTGGAAGAGTGGTTGATGGTTTAGGAAACCCTATAGATGGAAAAGGTCCTCTGACAGACATAGCCTACTACTCACCTGTTGAGAAGATTGCTCCAGGTGTAGTGAAGAGAAAATCAGTCCATGAACCTCTCCAAACAGGTATAAAGGCTATAGATGCTATGATACCTATAGGTAGAGGACAGAGGGAGCTAATAATCGGTGATAGAGCAACGGGTAAGACCACTGTTGCTATAGACACGATCCTTAACCAAAAAGGTCAAGGAGTTTACTGTATATATGTAGCTATAGGACAGAAGAGAGCAAACGTAGTTCACATAGTTGAGACTCTTCAAAAATATGGAGCAATGGAATACACTACTGTAATTGCAGCTACTTCTTCTGACTCTGCAACTATGCAGTATATTGCACCTTTCGTAGGTTGTACTATTGGTGAGTACTTCAGAGATAACGGTATGCATGCTCTTGTTATCTATGACGACCTAACAAAGCATGCTTACGCATACAGACAGTTATCTCTACTCCTAAGAAGGCCTCCTGGTAGGGAAGCTTATCCAGGTGACGTCTTCTATCTCCACTCAAGATTACTGGAAAGAGCTGCAAAACTGAACGATGACCTTGGAGCAGGTTCTTTAACAGCTCTACCTATCATTGAGACACAAGCTGGCGATGTTGCTGCTTATATACCGACCAACGTGATCTCCATAACAGATGGTCAGATATTCCTTGAAGCTGACCTTTTCTATAAAGGTATAAGACCAGCTATAAACGTAGGAATATCTGTCTCTAGGGTTGGTGGTGCAGCTCAGATAAAGGCGATGAAACAAGTAGCAGGAACTCTAAGATTGGATCTTGCTCAGTTCAGAGAGCTTGAAGCTTTCGTTCAGTTTGCTTCAGAGTTAGATAAAGCCACACAGGCTCAGATTGCAAGAGGTCAGAGGATGGTTGAGCTTCTAAAGCAACCTCCTAACCAACCTGTTCCAGTAGAGAAGCAGGTTGCCATAATCTATGTAGCAGGTCAAGGTTTCCTTGACGATGTGCCGGTCAATGCTATCCAAAAGTTTGAGAAAGAGTTCTATGCCTTCTTAGACAAAGAGAAGCCGGAGATTCTTGAATCCATAATAAAAGAAAAAGCTATGACAGATGATATAAAGGTAAAACTTGAAGCCGCAGTCAAAGAGTTTAAACAAAAGGTTGCATTCTAAGGGGTTAAAAGATGGCTAAGCTCTCACCAAGGGATATTAAGAGAAAGATAAACGGTATAAAGAACACAAGGAGAATTACTTCTGCTATGAAGATGGTTTCTGCGGCTAAACTAAGAAAAGCCCAGAACCTTCTCTATGCTACAAGACCGTACTCTGAAAAGCTTTATGACCTGATCTATGACCTATCCATGTACATAGATAGAGAGTCCCACCCCCTCCTTGCTAAAAGGGAGGAGAGTAGGGTTGACTACGTAGTAATTACAGCGGATAGAGGTCTAGCAGGAGCATTTAACTCTAACGTTTTAAAGGCTGTTTGGCGAGATTTAAACAGTCTAAAACAGGAGGGTAAGGAAATAAGCCTAATCCTTATAGGTAGGAAGGCAGTTAACTTCTTCAAAAACAAAGGATTTAATATAGTTGGTGCTTATGAGGATGTCTATAGAACAGAGATGAACCTTTCCTTTACTGCTAAAGTTGGAGGAATCATCTCCTCCAGATTTATAGAGAGGAAAAGTGATGCGGTTTATCTTGTAAACAACGAATTAATCACAAGCTCTACTTATGAGACTAAGGTCAGAAGGTTACTACCTCTAGAACCACCGTCTACGATTAGGGTTATGGAATCTACTACTGTATACAACGTAGAACCTTCTAAAGAGGAGGTTTTAGAGGTACTACTTCAGAGGTATATAAACTTTCAATTATATAGAGCCTTGGTAGAATCCAGTACAGCTGAACACTCTGCAAGGATGATAGCTATGGATAATGCTACTAAGAATGCAGGAGAGGCTATAAGGAAGTGGACTATAATATTCAACAAAGCAAGGCAGGAAGCTATTACAACTGAACTTATAGACATTATAAATGCTGCAGAAGCTATAAAGTAAAGATTTAAGGAGGAAATATAGATGGCGAAAGGAAAAGTTGTTCAGATTATCGGACCGGTAGTGGATGTTGAGTTTTCAACAGGGGAACTGCCAGCTATTAGAAATGCTATCAAAGTTCAGAGGACAGCTATCGATGACACTGGAAAGGAGTACGTAGAGGACTTATACCTTGAAGTAGCACAGCACTTAGGAGACTCAAGGGTTAGAACGGTCGCTTATGGTCCTACTGATGGTTTAGTCAGGGGAGTTGAAGCGGAAGATTTAGGTTCTTCTATAAAGGTTCCCGTTGGTAAAGCTGCTCTTGGAAGGATTTTTAACGTTGTTGGACAACCTATAGATGAGGCTGGGCCTGTCAACGCTGAGGAGTACTGGCCAATATTCAGGGAAGCTCCTCCGTTTGAAGAGCAGTCTACTAAGGTTGAGCAATTTGAGACAGGTATCAAGGTTATAGACCTTCTTGTCCCTCTTATAAAGGGTGGCAAGGTTGGACTCTTTGGTGGTGCCGGTGTTGGTAAGACTGTTTTGATGCAGGAACTGATCCACAATATAGCTAAATTCCACTCAGGATACTCTGTTGTTGTTGGTGTTGGTGAGAGAACCAGGGAAGGGAACGACCTCTGGATGGAGATGAAAGAGTCAGGAGTTCTACCTTACACTGCTATGGTTTATGGTCAGATGAATGAGCCTCCTGGAGTTAGGTTTAGGGTTGCTCAGACAGGTCTAACGATAGCTGAATACTTTAGAGATGTGGAAAAACAGGATGTTCTCATTTTTATAGATAACATATTCAGGTTTGTTCAGGCTGGTGCCGAAGTTTCCACACTACTTGGAAGATTGCCATCTGCTGTTGGTTATCAGCCAACACTTGGAACGGACGTTGGTGAGGTTCAGGAGAGGATAGCTTCTACAAAGAACGGTTCTATTACTTCTATTCAGGCTGTTTACGTTCCGGCAGACGATATAACAGACCCGGCTCCAGCTTCTATATTTGCTCACCTTGATGCTACTATAGTCTTACAAAGAAGGCTTACAGAGCTTGGAATATACCCTGCTATAGACCCTCTTGAATCTACTTCAAGAGCACTAGCTCCGGAGTACGTAGGCGAGGAGCATTATTATGTTGCAAGGGAAACACAAAGAATACTACAGAGATATAAGGAACTCCAAGAAATTATAGCTATACTTGGTATGGAAGAGTTGTCTGATGAAGACAAGGCTATAGTAGGAAGGGCGAGAAGACTACAGAGGTTCCTTGCTCAAAGGTTCCACGTTGCAGAACAATTTACAGGTCAACCTGGTTCTTACGTTAAGAAAGAGGAGACTATCCAGTCTTTCAAAGAAGTTGTTGAAGGTAAATGGGATCATCTTCCGGAGCAAGCCTTCTACATGGTCGGCGGAATTGAAGAGGTGAAGGAAAAGGCTGAAAAACTGGGAGTTAAGGTGTAAATCTAGATCAAAGGCAAGGGTAAAACCCTTGCCTTTATACTATTGGGTGAGATGGAAAATATACTTTCAGTCATTTTTGTATTTTTCTTGGTTGTAATCTTGGCAGGTTTTATTGGTATGAAGATAAGCAGGTAGAGGTTTTGAATATTTCCTTAAATCTATCTATCCTACATTTTGCAAGAGCTTCAAAGTCGTAACTGACTGTCCTTCCGGTTTTCATATACCGCAAGTATCCAGTGTAAGCTACCATAGCTGCGTTGTCTGTACATAAGTAGATAGGTGGAATACTTAGATTTATACCTTGTTTTTTACACTCTTTTGTTAATACTTCTCTCAGCCTTGAGTTTGCAGACACACCCCCTGCCACTACAAGACTTTTTACGTTGAACTCTTGACAAGCGTCTACACTCTTCTTAACCAAAACTTCAACTGCTGCATTCTGAAAGGATGCTGCTATATCTTCTTTTAAGTATATGCCTTTTTGTATTTCCCTTATTGTTGCACTTTTTAATCCACTGAAGGAGAAGTTAAACCTGTTCTCTTCTTTGTCGTGTATGAGCGGTCTAGGGAGTTTTACTGATTCTTTACCTTCCTTTGATAGTCTGTCTATTATTGGTCCACCAGGGAATTCTAAACCTAACGCTCTTGCAACCTTATCGTAAACTTCTCCTACTGCATCATCAAGGGTTCCACCAAGGTAGATGTAGTCCTCAAAGTCTCTAACGAGGACAAGCTCTGTATGGCCTCCTGATACGACTAAAGCTATGAATGGATAGTCTATCTGTTCTTTTCTTATAAAGTTTGCAAAGATGTGAGCCTCTATGTGATGGACGGGTATCAGAGGTTTATCTAGTATATAGGCTATAGTTTTTGCTCCGGATACTCCTACTACAAGAGATATTATTAATCCTGGGCAGAATGTGGTAGCTACGGCATCTATCTCTTTTAGGTCTATGTTAGCATCCTTTAAGGCTCTGTCAACTACGAACAGGAAGTTTCTTGTATGTTCTCTTGCTGCGAGCTCCGGAAACACACCACCCCACTCTTGATGAACCTTTACTTGAGAGGATACTACGTTTGATAGTATCCCTCTCTGGGAATGGTATACAGCTACTGATGTGTCGTCGCAGGAGCTCTCTACGGCCAGTATCAACATCAGTTACTTTTTGCAAAGTTTAGTATCTTTATAGCGTTTATTGCTGCATCAAGTTGAGGATCTTTCACTATATCTTCTTTTCCGTTCATCTTCGCTTCTCTTTCAGCTTTTGCTTTCTCAGATTCTTGTTCTTCTGTCATCTTCACGATTATATCTGGGGTGATGCCCTTGTTCATTATAAGGTTTCCTGCCGGTGTGTAGTAGTGAGCCACAGTAAGTTTAACTCCTGAGCCGTCTGGAAGAGGAATGAGAGTTTGGACAGAGGCTTTCCCAAAGGTTGTGTCTCCTACTATGATAGCTCTCTTGTTGTCCTTTAGAGCACCTGTTAAGATTTCTGATGCACTAGCAGATCCTTTATTCACAATAACGGCTATAGGTAACTTGGTAGGTATTACAGGCTCTGACTGGGAGAAGAACTCTTCTTTGTTTTTCTCATCCCTTCCTTGAGTGTAAACTATCATTTTACCTTTCTGTAGTAGCATATCTGAGATAGAAACTGCAGAGGTCAGTAGCCCACCTGGGTTATTTCTTAAGTCTATAACTATGCCTTCTTTGTCCTTAAACTGCTTTAGAGCTCTTTGAAACTCTTCAGCTGAGTTCTCTTGAAACTGAGTTAGTCTTATGTATCCGATCTTCCCGTTCTCAAGCTCCTTTGTCTTTACACTTTTTACCTTTATTAAGTCTCTTGTTATCTCTACTTTAAACGGCTTTTCAATCCCTTTTCTGAATATGGTAAGTGTAACTTTTGTTCCTGGCTTCCCTCTCATCTTCTTTACAGCCTGGAAAAGGGTCATCTTGTCTGTTGGCTCTCCATCTATCTCTACTATCCAGTCTCCAGCTTTTATACCTGCTCTGTATGCAGGGGTGTCTTCTATAGGAGAGACTACCAATAGTTTGTTACTTTCCATACTTATCTCTATTCCAAGTCCTCCGAACTCACCTTGAGTCTCAGAGGTAAACTCTTTAAATTCTTCCGGTGTGAAGAAGGTTGAGTATGGGTCTAAGGCTGAGAGCATTCCTCTTAAAGAGCCGTAGAGGAGCTGTTTCTTATCCGGAGTGTCTACGTAGTTGTCCTCAATTAGTTTTAGCACGTCTGTATAAGTTTTTATGATCTTTACTTCTTCAGAGTAGTCCTTCTTATCAGACTTTGAGGAACTAAGCCCAAAGCTCATCCCAGCTATGAATATAAGTAGAATGCCTAATGTCATAGAAATCTTACTTTTCATCTATCTTCCTCCAAAAGTCCTATTAGATATTAAAACACAAACTTAAATGTAGAATTTATTACAATTTTATAATGTTTTCAAACTCTTCTTTTAACAGTTTTGGTAGCTTTTCTATCTCTACATTCTCATGGAGATGTTTTAGGTGACTGGTTCCTATAAGGGTTGTTCCAACACCTGGAGTAGACCTTACGAACTGTATTGGTAGATGATTATCGTTCTTTACTCTGAACATGGACTTAACCTCTTCGGGAAATTTTCTCAAAACTCTTCCTTGAAATAGAGGAGCACTTATATAGGTATACAGTCCCAGTATCTCCACAGTTTCTAGGGTGGAGTAGAATCTGTCTCCTACTTTTTGGTTCTTCAGACTGTAGGCTTCTGTCATAGCTATGTTGTAGGGAAGCTGTATGAACCGGAAATGATGTCCCTCTCCACCTACCTCTTTAGCTATCTTTACTAGATCCTCAAGATTTATGTGTTGTTTTTCTCCATACTCTACTCTAAGTCCACCCCACGTGGCTATTCCGTAGTATCTAAGCTTTCTCTCACTAACCTTACCTTCTAACAGTCTAAAGACTGTCCAAACTTTTCTGTAGAACTTCTCTCTGTCGCAGATGGAAAGTTGGTCTTCCGGATTGTGTAGAAAGAAAACATCCACATAGTCTGTCTTCAAGTTCTCCAAACTCTTCTCAAAGGACCAGTCTATGTATGCAGGGGTGAGTATGTTTCCGTAAAGGGTTATATCTTCTTTAGAGAAGATATTTCTATCTAGAAAGTTTTCTCTTATGTAGTCTGCCACACTGCTGAATTTTAACCTTACATCCTGAGGGAAGTAACCTCCTTTGGTAGATAGGACTATCTTTTCTCTACCAATCTCCTGAATTACCTCTCCTACTGCTTTTTCACTCTCCATACCCCGGTAGTTTATAGCTGTATCCACTACGTTTATACCTAGACAAACAGCCTCCCTTAGAACATCTTTGTATCTGTTTGAGGTATCCTTATCAGGATCCCCTAAGTATGTTCCAATACCTATCTCAGATAGCTTAAAGTCTAAAAACTCTTTGTAGTTCATCTTCTACTCCTTGTTTGTTAGTAAAACAGAGATTGGGTTTTCAAACAGGTCTTTTTTCTTCCCTAGAACCTTTAACTCTAAACCCTCTAGCTCCTGTAAGTACTCTTCTCTGGTGAGTATGTATACATCCTTTCTTTCTATAAATCTCTTCACATCCTCCAGAGAGTTCAAAGGCTCTATCTTTTTCCTTATGTAGAAAGAAAAAGCTGGGTTGTATCTTTTGTAGTACCCCACTGATCTGGATGAATCCATCTGTTGAAGAAGTGCCCTCACTGAACTCTCCCTATCTATCATCGGTAGTACAGTAGTGTAGAGAATCACGCTCATCAATATACCAGATAGTCCAAGGCTTATTATGATCTTTAGCATCTCTTTTTTAAACAGAAAGTAAAGAGAAAATACACCTCCAACTGTCAGAGTAAGGAAGTATAGAGAGAACTCTTTCAACAGGAAAAGGTGTTTATCTTCCCCCAAAAGGGTATAGAGCGCCCATACTAAAAGGATGGACAGTATCACATAAAATAGAAGGCTATATGCAGCCTTGGATCTTCCTAAGTTTAGTCTGTATAAGTATGTCCCTATGAGAATAGAGAGAGCTGGATACACAGGGACAGTATAGTTTGGAAGTTTTGTCTTTGAAATGGCAAAGAATGTAGTGTATATCATAACCACTAAAGATAAGTAGAGTAGAAGAGGGTCTTTCCTTTCTGTCCATACGAACTTTATAACCTGTAATAAAAAGATGCTAAACGGTAGCATACCAACAAACATAAAGAGGTAAGTTAGGATAAAACTACCTCTATGTCCTTCCATCGGGTCTGAGAATCTGTTTATGTTATGCTTAAATATGAACTCCTTTATCCATAGCCAGTCTGTTTCCAAACCAACAGCGATATACCAAGGTAGAGACACACCTAAAACTATAGGTATTCCTATATGTAGTTTCATATTTCTTAAAAAACCGACGTCTCTTCTGATGATCAAAAAAGTGATCACAATAAG
Source organism: Hydrogenothermaceae bacterium (assembly GCA_026418535.1). Classification (GTDB taxonomy): domain Bacteria; phylum Aquificota; class Aquificia; order Aquificales; family Hydrogenothermaceae; genus JAOABC01. Next base: position 63,533 of record JAOABC010000002.1, read on the forward strand.
GGAGGGCAAAACCAGACCTATTAGACCTTTGGTCAAGAATGCAAGGCCCATAGAGAGGAAGAATAGATATAGAAATATTTCCTTCCTATCCTGATAGAAACCGTAGAAACTGTAGAAGGCAGATGTTAGAAAAAATACTAGGTATGGGTCAGGAACAGCCATATGAAACTGAAATGTAAAGTGAACAGAGGATAATAGAATGAAGGCAGAAATTAGACCTACCTTTCTGCTTAGGAAATTCTCTCCAAAGAGGAAGGTTATTAAAACCGTCATAGTACCAAAGAAGGCTGAGAAGAACCTAGCAGAAAACTCACTTACTCCAAAGATCTCATAGGCCAACATCATAAACCAGTAGTGAACTGGAGGCTTGTCCGTCCTTAGTTCATAGTTAAAGGTAGGGACGACTAAATCTTTTCTTTCTAACATCTCCCTTGCACAGGATGCATTTTTAGCCTCATCAAGACTGAATATTGAAACTTCCCAAGAGTTTAAGCTGAATAGGAACATGGATATTAAAAACAGATAGAAGGGTGTAAACTTACTGTGGAAGAGTTTTATTTTCACTGATGATACACCTTTATAGTCAAATTTTTGAATATTTTAACATATATATAATTCTTAACAGGTAGACCTAAATTTTGTGGTAAAATTAGAGCTTAAACAAGTAATTCAAGGAGAAGATATGAAGGAGTTCATACTAGATGGGAGAATGTACAATAAAGATCTTATAACTACAGCCATAGAGTCCGGGGCAGACTACATCTTGGTAAAGGAAGGTAACTTAGAAGATGTAAAGAAACTTGGCAGGATAAGAGTTATTGTTGAGGGAAAGGAAGGGGAACTGACAGAGAATTTTGTCATAGTTAGAATTTCTAACAAACAGGATGAAGAGAAGGCAGCCACTTTGGCCAAATCTGGAATGAACGTCATAGTGGAGACTACAGACTGGACTATCATTCCATTAGAGAATCTGATAGCTCAATCTCCAAACATATACTGTTTTGTAAAAAACTCCCAGCAGGCAAGGACCGCTGTAGGTATACTGGAAAGAGGAGTTAAGGGTGTTGTTCTTCAGACAGAGGATATAAATGAGATAAAGAGAGTGTCAAAAGTTCTCAAAGAGGATATAGAGAAGCTGAACTTAGTGAAGGCCAAAGTTGTAAACATAAAACCAGTTGGGATGGGAGATAGAGTAGCTGTAGACACTATTTCTCTCCTAAAAAAGGGTGAAGGGATGTTGGTTGGGAATTCCTCAGCAGGAATGATACTTGTCCACGGGGAGACAGAGGAGTCTGAATATGTGGCCTCAAGACCGTTTAGAGTGAATGCTGGTGCAGTCCACATGTACACAAGGGTTCCTAACGGGAAGACTATATACCTCAGCGAGATCTCCGCAGGTAGAGAGGTCGTGGTCTACGATGTAAACGGGAATGGAAGAGTTGTCTACGTAGGGAGAGCTAAGGTAGAGAGAAGACCTATGCTCCTGATAGAGGCTGTCTACGAAGGGAAAAAGTTGTCTGCAGTTCTACAGAATGCCGAAACTATACGGATTGTTAAATCAGATAGTACTCCTGTGTCTGTGGTAGACCTTCAGATAGGGGATGAGATCCTAGGCTACGTGGAAGAAGCCGGAAGACATTTTGGTATGAAAGTGGAAGAAACTATACTGGAGAAGTAGAAGTTATGAAAACTTCTTATAAGGTTGGGATTTTTACGCTGATAGTTCTTTCTTTACTTAGTTATCTCATAGTAAAGCTAGGCGATAAGGAGTTCGGGGTTAACTACAACTATTACTATGTCTACTTTGAAGACGCCCAGGGACTTTCTATAGGTGCGGATATACAGGTTAGAGGAGTAAAATCTGGAAAAGTGGAAGATATATCTTTTGAGGAAGATAAGGTAAAAGCTAAGTTGAAGATAAGACGAGAGATAGAGATTTTTAAGGATGCTAAGATTATAATAAAAACTTATGGACTTATGGGAGATAAGTACATATATATAGACCCGGGAACTAAGGAAAGCGGTCTATTAGCCTCCGGCTCTGTGATAGAAACTACGTACAACTATGCTCAAACAGAAGACATGATAAATCAAGTTCAGAATGCGTCTAAAAAGTTTGCAGCACTTTTGGATAACTTAAACAGAGCTGTAGGAGAGGGGCAGCTTCAAAAACTTATCCAAGATTTTGACAGGTTTGCATACCAGGCTGGGGATTTTATCTCTGAGAACAGAGAGGATGTTAGAAGGTCTGTAGAGAACATAAGAGCCATAACCGCCGAGCTCCGGAAGATTCTACCATCCATAGCTGAGAATTTAGATAAAACTCTACAGAACACAAAGGATATAACTACAGAGAACAGAGAAGACTTGAGAAAGCTTATTGCTAACCTGAGAGAACTCTCCTATTCCCTCAAAGAAAAAGCACCTCAGACACTCGATTCTGTAGACAAGGTAGCTAGTCAGATAGAACAAGTAGTATCAGAAAACAGGGAAGACCTGAAGCTTAGTATAGAGAACATAAGAGAAACATCTAAAAACCTAAATCAACTTTTTGTAAAAATAAACGAAGGACAAGGTACACTTGGTAAGTTAATAAAGGAAGATGCTCTGTACGAGAATGTTAATGAAGGGGTTAAATCTTTCTCAAAGCCATTTAGAATATTAAACGACTCTATCCTTGATATATACATGGGTGGAGAAAAACACACAGGGAATGAAGAGGTAAAAGCAGGTTTTGGTGCTGCTTTCATTCCTACAGATGACAGGTACTACTATGTAGGTATACTCTCTAACTCCATGGGATACGTGGATAAAAAGGATGAGATAACATCCGGAGGAAGTACAACTACTTACGTTACTAGAAAGTATGGAATTCTCTTTAACCTTCAGTATGCAAGGAGAGTCTTAACCTTCGGAGAAAGACAGTTATGGGTTAGATTTGGCATAAAAGATTCATCTGCAGATATTGGATCTGATATCAAGTTTTCTCAAAATTTGAAATTGGTGGTTGATGTATATAAATTTAACAGAAAAGATCTCTTAGGAGAGCCCAATAATCCCCAGTTGGATGTTGGATTTGAGTATAGGTTCAGTGGGCTTCCCCTTTTCTTGAGGTTTGGAGGCTCTGACCTTGCAAACGACAGATACAGGGGTGGGTATATAGGTGGAGGGTTCGTATTTAACGATGACTACCTAAAGTATCTTTTTAGCTCTCTACCAAAAATAAAGTAGGAGTAAGAAAATGGTAAAAAGGGAGAAGTTGTCTATAGATAAAGAGCAGTCAATAAGAGATATAGATGTGTTTAAAACCTTGAAAGAAGATGAGATCAGAGGTATAGAAGGACTGTTTATCGTCAAACACTTCCGAAAAGGGGACTACATATTCTACGAAGGAGATAAGGAGCCAGGTATATACTTTGTTATAGATGGTATCGTTAAGCTTATAAAGGAAACTTCAGAAGGAAAGACAGTTATACTACAGCTAACAACAAAGGGGGAAAGTTTCGGTTGGCTTGTTATGAAAGGTAGTAAGCCGACGAGTACCTACTCAGCCCAGGCTTTGGTGGACACAACAGTTCTCTACATATCAAACAACGACTTTTTAAAACTCCTTCTTATGCATCCTGCTTTGGCTGTTAGAATTACCTGTGAAGCGACAAAGAAGGTACTGGAGGCTTATGATAGGTTAAAGAGTCTTGCTGTAGAGAAGATTGAGGGTAGGGTAGCAAGTTTACTCCTTGAACTTGCAGGCAAGATTGGAGACCCGGATAAAGACAGAATAACTATAAATGCACCAATAACCCGTCAAGACATAGCCGAGATGGCCGGAACTACTGTTGAAACGGCTATAAGGATTATAAGTAAATGGAAGAAAGAGGGTGTATTAGACACGGAGAGGGGAAAGATAGAAATATACGATATAGACTTCCTCGAAGAAATAGTCTCTTAGAGGAAGAGGTTTTGATTATCATGATTTACATTTTTTAAAGCAGGATTCTTTCTTATAAAGTTTTATGCTCTAAATCATCTAACCTGGAATCTTGGTTTGTGCTATAATATGTTAGTATTAGAATATTTGAATATTCTTATATTACGAGGTGAGTGATGAGGAGATTTAGTCTTACTATACTTTCTGCCCTCTTTGCCCAAATATCACTGGGAAAGGAGCTAACTCTTGAAGAAGCTGTAAAGATCGGTCTAGAGAACAACTACGAGATGAAAGCCAGCCAGAGTTCTGTAAAATCAAAAGAGTATATGTTAGAAGCTGTAAAGGGCTACAGGTTGCCATCCTTAACCTTCTCGGAGATATTTACGAGGACAGACGAGCCTGGATATGCTATGTGGAACACGATGAGTCAGAAAAAACTCGACTTTATGAATGCGTCTAACTTTGTGGATATGACTGCTCTCAACCCTATGTTTAGTGGAATGGGTATTAGTTTTAACAAACCATCCTATCCAGCTGTCAGTAGCTGGAGGACTAAGTTAGAACTTCAGCTCCCTATATACACTGGAGGAAAGATCGAAACTGGTATATACATGCAGAGGAAGGATTACGAGTCATCCCAAAAAGAGTTCATAAGGGCAAAAGAGAAGGCGATCTATGATATATCCAAGGCTTACTACGGTGCACTACTGGCAAAGGAAGCAATAAAACTAGCAAATCAGGCCTACTTGGATGTGGAGAAACACTACACCACAGCCAAATCTATGGTGGCAAACGGTTTAGCCATACCTGCAGATGAGCTGAGAGCAAAAGTATACCTGGAAGAAGTTAAGAGCAAGATCAGAGAGGCTGAGAACAACTACATCGTTGCAAAGAGAGGTCTTCTTCTTGCCGTAGGTGATGATAAGACAGACCCAATGGACATAGAGATAGTAGGGGAGTTGAAGTGTGAGCTGGTTAAGGACAGACTAGAACAGTTCCAGGAGTATGCTCTTTCAAACAGAGCTGACTTTTTGGCTATGAAGGATAAAATGCTTATCGCAAAGAAAATGATAGACCTAAACAGGTCAGATATGCTTCCAACAGTTGGGGCTTTTGCCTCTTATGAGTTAAACGATAGAAAACTCCTGCCTGGTAACGAAGGTAAATGGTGGATGGTGGGATTTGCATTGAACTGGAAGCTGTTTGATGGGTTTAACTCTCTGAACAGATACAGAAGCAGTAAAGAAGCTTATAACCAGTACAAACAGCAAGAGAAGGGGTTTGAAGAGTTTATAAAGTTCAGTGTTTACAAAGCTTTCAAAGATTACGAAATTCAGTTTGATAAATTAAACACAGCGGAACATAACCTAACGTATGCTCAAGAGATAGTAAAAATAACAGAGACAAGGTATAAGAACCAGCTTGCTTCAATGATTGACTTATTGGATACACAGACCCTTTACGATAAGATAAAGTTCGAGAAGGCTCAGGCCACATATCAGTGTCAGAACGCTGTTTTAGAGTTAAAGTACCAAAGTGGCTTACTTATAAACGAAAATAAAAATTAGGTAGAGGTGATAAAATGAAGATGAACAAGCAGGTTAAGTTTATTCTTTTCTTTGTTCTGCCTATCTTGGTGTTTATCCTCTGGCTTGGAGGTTTCATCGGTCATCGGGTTCCTCCAGGTGAAGGGAAGGTGGAAGGAAAGGTTATAACAGATTTACAGACGGTTGTAGTTGTGTCGGAAGAGGTCTGGAGCTACTACAAAGCTGATGGGAACATAGTAGGGGAGAACAACGCCAAGGTCTCTACTAAGTGGATGGGAAGGATTTTGAAAATACACGTTAAAGAAGGTGACTATGTTAAAACTGGTCAGCTTCTTGCTACCATAGATAACCAAGAGGTAATCCAACAGAAAAACGAAGCTTTAGCTGGACTTGAAGAGCTCTCAAAAGCAAGGGAAGAGGCTCTTGCTGCTAAGAAGGCTGCGGTAGAGAACTATGAGTTTGCAAAGAGAACTTACGAGAGATTCAAGAATCTCTATCAAGAGAATGCTATATCCAGACAACAGTTGGAAGAGATAGAAACAAAGATGATAGGGGCAAAATCTATGGTAGAACAGGTTAATGCAAAACTTGCTCAGATAGATGCGAAGGAGAAACAGGTAAAAGCTAAGATAAACCAAGTTAATATTGCTGTAGGTTACGGAGAAGTTAGATCTCCATTCGATGGATACGTAATTAAAAAGATGATGGATGAAGGAGATATGGCTACCCCTGGTATGCCGATTTTCATAGTTGGAAATAAGAAGTTACAGTTTGTGGCTTACTTGGATGAGTCTCTCCTTGACAAGATAAAAACTGGGGATGAGTATGACGTTGAGGTTGCAGATAAGAGATTTAAAGCTAAAGTTGTAGAGAAAAATAGTAACATAAACCCTATGAACAGAACTTTCGCTGTTAAGTTTGATATTCCTTTTGATATTTCTTTAGCCTCTGGAATGTACGGGAAAGTTTACATACCTGCCCAAAAGTCCCAAAAGGTCGTCGTACCTAAAACAGCTCTATTTAAGTGGGGTCAGTTAACATCGGTTTATACTGTTGATGAAAGGGGAGTTATGAAGTTGACCTACATTAAAACCGGTGAAGATTATGGGGATAAAGTTGAGGTTCTGTCCGGTCTACAGCCTGGTATGAAGATCGTACTCAAGGATGTTGAAAAAGCCTGTGATGGATGCAGGTTAGGAGGATAAGAATGAACAACCTTGGGATTGCAGGTAAGATAGCTGAGTATTTCTTAAACTCTAAACTTACACCTCTAATGGTGATGGCTTCTTTACTCCTTGGTTTCTTTGCGGTCTTCACCACACCTAGGGACGAGGAGCCTCAGATAGTGGTCCCTATGATAGATATAATGGTACCTTATCCAGGGGTAAAGTCCCAGGAGATAAACAACCTTGCAGTAAAACCCCTTGAAAAGCTCATGTGGGAGATTCCAGATGTAGAGTACGTTTACTCTTATGCCTCTGATGGTTTTGGTATAGTCACAGTTAGGTTCAAGGTAGGGGCAAACCCAGAGGACAGCCTTGTACAGCTGTACTCTAAAGTTATGTCAAACTATCACGTTATGCCAAAGGGGGCGATGAACCCTATAATAAAACCAAAATCTATAGATGACGTTCCTATTCTTGCAATAACCTTACACAGTGATAGGTACTCTTCTTATGACTTAAGGAGAATTGCGGAAGTAGTTGAAGATGAGATAAAAAAAGTGATAAATGTCTCTGAAACAACAATATTAGGTTCAAAACCTAGAGAGATAAACGTCATCTTTGACCCTGTGAAGTTAAACGCCTACAATCTGATGCTCCCTCAGGTAGTTCAAGCTCTTGAAAACGCAAACTTCTCCCTCCCATCCGGAGAGTTTGACAAAGATGGATACAGATACAAAGTAAGGACAGGTTCATTTTTAAAGACAAAGTCTGATGTAGAGAATGTAGTTGTCACAGTTTATAACGGTTCTCCTATAAGACTTAAAGATGTGGCAAGGATTGAAGATGGAGAAGGAGAGATCATTAACTATGTTCAGTTCGGCTACGGTCAAGCTGAAGGAGATAGAAAGCTCCAACCTATAGAGAACGCAGTGACCATAGCGGTAGCAAAGAGGACCGGAAGTAATGCTGTTGTAGTTGCAGAACAGATAATAGAGAAGTTAAACCAGATGAAGGGTAAGATAATCCCTTCTGACATAAACTTCACCATAACCAGGAACTATGGAGATACTGCCTCAGAAAAGGCAAACGAACTGATAGAACACCTCCTTATAGCCACATTTTCCATAGTCCTCCTTATAGCGGTTACATTAGGGTTCAGGGAGTCTATGATAGTGGCTGTTACCATACCGGTGACTCTTGCTATAGCTCTCTTTTTAAGTGAGATGTATGGCTACTCTCTAAACAGGGTAACCCTCTTTGCTCTTATATTCTCAATAGGTATACTGGTAGATAACTCTATAGTAGTGTTGGAGAACATCCACAGATGGTTCTCCATGAGAAAGGTCTCCAATGAAGATGCTGCTGTTATAGCCACAGATGAAGTTGGAAATCCTACCATCCTTGCCACATTTGCGGTTATAGTTGCTCTATTGCCTATGGCTTTTGTTTCCGGATTGATGGGACCATATATGAGACCTATACCTATAAACTCTTCTGTGGCAATGTTCTTTTCTATGCTTCTTGCTTTCATCCTGACTCCGTACCTTGCCTTAAGATGGATGAAACACGATGAAGCCCACGAGTCTCCCGAAGCTCTCGGAAAGGAGGATGAGGCCAGGGCAGGATTTTTGGTCAGGTTCTTTAGCAAAGTCTACATGCCACTGTTTAACAATAGAAAAAACAGGTGGATCTTCCTTGGATTTGCTGGCAGCCTACTTGCCCTCTCAGTCCTGTTTCTGACCTCAAGGTTAGTCCTCGTTAAAATGTTACCTTACGATAACAAAAGTGAACTACAGATTGTATTAGATATGCCCGAAGGAACTCCCCTACAAGAGACTTACAAAGCTGCTCGGGAGATAGCAGAGTACATAAAGAATGTGAACGAGGTTAAAAACTACACAATCTACGTTGGTGAGCCGGCTCCCTTTGACTTTAACGGTTTAGTAAGACACTACTACTTAAGACAAGCTCCAAACCTTGCCCAGATACATATAAACCTCATCGGGAAACATGAGAGAAAAGCCCAGTCTCACGAGATAGCAGAGAGGATAAGGGATAAGGTATTCCAGATAGCTAAAAAGCACGGAGCTAAGTATGTGGCTGTGGTTGAACCACCACCAGGACCTCCAGTCTTATCTCCTATCGTAGCTGAGGTTTACGGTCCAAACCATCAGGGACAACTGTACGTTGCTAATGAGATCAAGAGAATATTTGAAAGCACGCCAGGTGTAATAGATGTGGGTATATACGACAATATCCCCCAGAGGGAGTTCCACCTTGAGATAGACAGGGAGAAAGTCAAGAGATACCAGCTATCAGAGGATGTGATCGTAAAAACTATGAGGGTTGCCCTTGCAGGGTATCAAGTAGGTTTGATCCACTCTTCGGAAGATATAAATCAAGTTGCTCTAATAGTGAGGTTGGATGAGAAAGATAGGGAATCTGTAGAGAAGTTACTCTCCATGAAAGTTCCTACTCCGGAAGGAGGTATTCCTATAGGGACTTTTGTCACTGTTAAGCAGACCAAAACGGACAGGGATATATACAGGAAGAACCTCCAGTCTGTTGTATACGTAGTTGCGAATGTGAACGACACTCTTGGAAGCCCTGTTTACCCTATTATAGACCTTTGGGATAAGGTAAAGAGTATAAAAACTCCGGATGGTAAGCCTGTTGAAGAACTTCTCACCCATCAGCCTGAGCTTGAGGACAAGTACTACGTTAAGTGGGATGGAGAATGGCAAGTTACTTATGAAACATTTAGAGATATGGGTATAGCTTTTGGAGTTGCTATTGTAGTTCTGTACATACTCCTTGTTGGATGGTTCAAGTCCTTTAAGATGCCTGCTGTAATTATGTCTCCTATACCTTTCACCCTTGTTGGTATAATACCAGGACACCTTATAATGGGTGCATTCTTTACAGCTACATCTATGATAGGTTTCATAGCTCTTGCAGGTATTATACTGAGGAACTCCATACTTTTAGTTGAGTTTGCGGAACAGAAATTAAAAGAAGGATACTCTCTGGAAGAAGCTCTTCTTGAAGCTGGTATAGTCAGGACTAGACCTATATTACTCACTGCAGCAGCTATAGTTGTTGGTGCTTTTGTAATCATATTTGACCCTATATTCAACGGGCTTGCGATAGCTCTCATATTTGGAACTGTTGCTTCTACTCTCCTAACCCTTGTTGTGGTTCCTGTTCTCTACTACATGATAGTGGGAGAAGAGAGAAAGCTACATATCTGTCCCGCAGTTCCAGTGGACTCTCGCAAAGAAGAGTGTTAAAATATCTTCAACATAGCCCCCTTAAAGGGGGCTATCACTTTTACAATGAGGTTCTTTTGAGAGATTTAAGACCTACTTCAAATAAGGTTCTCCAAGCTCTATTTAACATACTCTACTCAGTAAGAGGAAAAATCTTTCTTGACCTCTTTGCTGGGACTGGTCAGGTTGGGTTAACTGCCTTGAAGAAGGGTACAGACTTTGTGGTTTTCGTAGAGATAGAGAAATATAGATCCAAGAAAATAGAGATTGAGTGTGAAAAGTTTGGTTTCTCAGAGAGGTTTAAGGTTTACTCTGTGGATGTACTGTATTTTTTAAAGAAGGAAAAAGATCAGGTTTATGATATTGTTTTCGCAGACCCTCCTTATAACTACAGAAGTTACGATAAACTTATAGAGGACTGTTTGAGAGTTTTAAAAAAAGATGGTATATTTATTCTAGAACACAGAAGTAGTGGGGGTTTTCATTCTTACAAAGAGTTGGTATACGACGAGAGAGTTTATGATGATACAAAACTCACTTTTTGGAGAAAGGTTTGACTGCCAAAATGTGTGTCTATCCTGGAACTTTTGACCCTGTCCACTTTGGGCACCTTGATATAGTTAGAAGGGCTCTGAACATATTTGAGACCGTTATAGTGGCTATAGCAAAGAACCCTAAGAAGAAACCTCTTTTCACTGTAGAGGAGAGAGTCCAGATATTCCAAGATGCTGTGAAGACTTACAGATCAAGGGTTATAGTGGAGTCTTTCTCTGGATTGCTAGTAGACTTCATGAAGAAGTATAATACAAAGATCATCGTCAGGGGCGTTAGGTTGTTTACAGACTTTGAGTATGAGCTCCAAATAGCTATGACAAACTATAAACTTGATGGAGTTGAGACCTTTTTCATGATGCCATCTCAGGAACTTATACATATAAGCTCAAGTATAGTTAAGGATGTAGCTTTGAATGGTGGAGATGTCTCCTCTATGGTGACAGAGTTTACTAAGGATATGTTGTATCGTAAGTTAGTACAGGTTAAAAAATGAGATTAGGCCTTTTTCTTTTTATCCTCTCGTTAGTGATCTCTTCCTGCTCTCCTAAGGTGTACTCTCTGAATCCTAGTGGAGTAAAGGCTTTTTACTGTATAAAAGAGTTCTATTTTGAAAGTCCAGAACCTTTACTAAATGATCTGTTATATAAGGCTCTGGTTGATGGAGTGATCTCTGCCAATGGAAAGCTTGAATGTAGTGAGAGGAGTGATTACTACTTAGAGTACAGAATCGATGATGTCAGTTTTTACCCTATAGGCTACTCTCCATCTTTGAGAGCTTCGGTCTTTGTAGCCCAACTTAACTCAAATTTGAGAGTGGTGGACAGGGAAAGTAAAGTCAGAGTCTCCGGAGATATAGTGGAGAAGGTACAGTATGTAGGCTCCGGAATGAGGGCTGACTTTGAGAAAAGATATGCTTTTGTAGATCTGGCTGAAGTAGTAAAAGTAAGGATATATTCTCTGCTTACCAGTCATGGAGATTAAAGTTCAGCAGTTTCTAAAAGAACCTGATACTGGTAAACTAAAGAGTGTAGTTATAATATCTGGAGATGATGCCCTTTTAAAGGGCATGGTTGTGGATAAGTTGAGAGAAAAGTTAGCCCTAAAATCTTTCTGGGGAGACGAGGCAAAGTTTGACGAGGTTATAAACAGCCTAAAAGTTCAATCTCTCTTTGGTCAATCTCCCTCAATACTTATAAGAGATGCTAAAGAGTTCCTCTCCAGTCTATCTAAAGATCAGTTTTCTGTTCTACTTCAGACAGTTCAAGGTTTAAAGGGTCAGAGGCTTATCTTACTTTTTACAGAGGATGAGTTGCCAAAGACAGACACATACAAAAAGTTACTCCAGATATCAGACCTCATAATTTGTGGAGAGTTATCAAAACAGGCTTTCATAACTTCCCTTAGAAAAAAGTTAGACAGAGAGGGGCTGAAGATAGAGGAAGAGGATCTAGAGTATCTCTCAAAACTGCTGAACTACAACCTGCATATTGCAAAACAGGAAGTTGAAAAGCTTATGATCTACTGTAAAGAGTACGGGGTCATCAAGAGAGAAGATATAGATAACCTTGTAATAGCTGTTTCTGAGAGTAATGTTTTTGAGTTTATAGAACTTTTTTTAAAGAAAGATGTACAAGCTTTAGAGGCTGCTATTAAGCTCGTAGAGAACCATCTCCATCCTTTTCAAATCCAAACAGTCCTCTTTACTCAACTTGAGAGGCTCTATTATTATAAGGTGCTCCTTTCTCAGGGGCTTGAGTTAGAAGATATCTTCAACAGATTAAAAGTTGGTAGTAACATCCAAAAGTTGACTATCCAGAGATTAAGTAAGCTTATCTCCATAGATGAGTTAGAGAATTTAATAGAACATCTATACAAACTTGAGATAGACCAGAAAGTGTACTATAAAGATATAGAGAAGGAGTTTTTGAAGTTTATAGTCAAGAGTGTAGTTGGGAAAAAGCGTTGAGTATTAGACCACTAACATTAGTAGAGTACATAGGACAAGAAGAGGTTAAAAAGCAGGTTAGAGTGTTGATAGATTCAGCTAAAAAGAGAGTGGAGTCTTTAGATCACATAATACTTGCAGGTCCTCCAGGTTTAGGTAAGACAACCTTAGCAACTGTTATAGCCACAGAGATGGGAAGCCAGATAAAAGTAACATCCGCTCCGGTTATAGAGAAGAAAGGAGATATAGTTGGTCTTCTCACATCCCTGAAAGATGGGGATATACTTTTTATAGATGAGATTCACAGGCTATCTCCTGCCTTTGAGGAGATACTCTATCCAGCTATGGAAGACTTCAAGCTGGATATTATTATAGGTGGTGGGGTTGGTAAAAAGAGATACTCTAAGGCTATAACCTTAGATTTAAGCAGGTTCACACTCATAGGTGCCACCACCAGGATAGGTATGCTCTCAGATCCTCTTCTAAGTAGGTTCGGAGTGATCCTTACTCTTGATTACTACACCGAGGGAGAACTGTCAGAGATAGTGAAAAGGGTAGCACAGATAATGGCAGTGGAGATAGAGGAAGAGGCTTGTATGGAGATAGCTAGACACTCAAGAGGTACTCCAAGAATTGCCAACAAAATACTGAAGAGAGTCTACGACTTTTCACTATCTCACAACAGAGAGAGAATAGACACGGATACAGTTAGGCAAGCACTGAGACTGTTTTCCATAAAAGACTACGGTATAGATAGTCTGATGCTTAAATACCTTAGAATCCTTGTAGAGAGCTTTCATGGTGGACCTATTGGGTTGACGACACTATGCTCTGCCCTCAATGAAGACAGGAAAACCATAGAGGAGGTTATAGAACCCTTTCTATTAAGGATGGGGTTCATAAAGAAAACAAAAGTTGGTAGAGTAGCTCAAGGCAAAGCGTTCGAGTTCTTATCAAACTTCAGAGATACATAAAAGGGGCTGCTTACTTTCCCCTTTTAAAGTAAACAGCCCATGCTCAGGAGGTTAGAATAAGAATCCTAGCTCAACAGCAGCAGAAGTTTTACTATCTTTTGGGTTTGGGTTTTTATCACTGAAGATTAGGTTATCCGCTTTAAAGTAGGATAGCTCTCCTCTTATATAGGTATATTTTGTAGGTCTGTAGGTAGGAGTTATAGTGGTTGTGTAGGCTTTAGATACACTGCTGTATATTCCACTCTCTCTCCCTTTAGAACCGTCATTTATGTACTCCACTCTGACAGGTAATGAGAAGTTATCAAACTGAGGTATGATGTATAAGGCTAAACCGTATCCCTTATCATCCTTACCGGAAACCTTAGCACTTTTATCTAACCATTGGTAATCAAAATTTAAACCGAGTCTTAGATTTGGGTTTAGTTCTTTTGATAAGACTATATCCACAAGATTTTTATAAGCTGTGTAGTCATAGTAAGATACTGCATAATCTAGACCCATGAAGCTACCTAAAGAACCGATAGCGTACGCTCCTGTAGTAGGTAATGAATGATTACCATCTACTATACCTTTATCTTTAGATACCTCTCCATAAAACTTTACGTCACCTATTTGGTAAGTGAACCTTGCTCCTGGGTATATAAAAGGCTGTGCAGACCATACAGAACCGTAAGTTATATTTGGGTTAGTGAAGGATGTTGCAAGCTCGTATCCTATGTTTGTTGGAAGTAGACCCGTGTCTAAAGACATGTTAGAGATAGGTTTGTAAGTTAAGTATCCGTATATTACTCCAAAACTCTTAGAAAGGATGGCTTTGTTTGCTGTCAATCCTCCATCGTAAACAGTAGGTATCAACACTGTTCCAATAGCTGTACTAAAGCCTATCCCCCCATCTTTAGCATCAGAACCAATACCTAATAGAAAGTTTGACACCTTAAAGTCATCCCTGTTAGAGGAACCGGTGTTGTTGGAGTAGAAATATCCGGTAGTGATAGCCCTATTGAGAGTGATCTCAGAGTTCTGTACAGTAATCTGTCCTGCAGTTGCTGCACCTGCAAAAGTTAGTAACCCTAAAGTGAAGAGTTTTGTTTTCATAACGTACCTCCAGTTAAATTTTATTAGAGTTCAAAACCTCTTTCTCCATGGATACTCTCATCAAGACCCTTTGTCTCTGATTCCTCATCTACCCTTGCACCCCCTGTAAGAATAGAGGCTACAAAGTAGATTACTGCTGTCATCACCGCTGTGAAGATTATGGTTACTGCAACCGCTTTTAGTTGTATGAGTAATTGCGTTGGGTTTCCGTAAAGGAGACCTTTCCCAAGCTCGTTAACCGCAGGGTTTGCGAATATACCTGTTGCAAGAGCTCCCCATATGCCATTCAAAGCATGGACTCCAAAGGCATCCAGAGAGTCGTCGTATTTAAACAACTTTTTAAGCCAAAAAACGCCCACAAAACCTATAACTCCGGACACTAGGCCTATGATTAGAGCTCCAGATACATCCACGAATCCAGCTGCTGGGGTTATAGCAACCAGTCCGGAGACTATACCAGACGCCATTCCAAGTAAGGTTGGTCTTTTTGCAAAGACCCATTCCACTACCATCCAACTTAAAGCCCCCACAGAGGCTGCTGCATTTGTCACTAAAAAGGCATTTGCAGCTATACCATCAGCTGCCAGTTCACTCCCAGCGTTGAACCCAAACCATCCAAACCACAGTAAAACTGCCCCGAAAACAGTAAGAACCACAGAAGATGGTAGGATAACCTTTTTCCCGTAGTCTTTCCTTTTACCGAGGAGTAAAGCTAAAACTAAACCGGCTATACCAGCATTTATGTGTACTACAGTTCCACCAGCAAAATCTAAAGCACCATCAGAGGCTAAAAATCCTCCTCCCCAAACCCAATGAGCTATAGGTGCATAGACTAAACTGACCCAAAGGACAGATATAACTACCCAAGTTTGAAGCTTCATCCTCTCTATGATAGATCCACTTGTTAAGGCAAGAGTTATTCCCGCAAAGGTCATCTGAAATGTGGCAAAGAGTAATGTTGGTATGTTTCCAACTGACCATACATCAGATACAGAGATATTAGAGAAGAAAATATAATCAAGCCCCCCTATCACTCCCCCTATATCTCTACCAAAGGTAAGGGTAAAACCCCACATTATCCACACTAAAGATGCTATACAATAAGCAACTAAACTCATTCCCATCGTGTTCAAGATGTTCTTAGACCTTGTCATCCCTCCATAAAATAAGGCCAATCCTGCAGGTGTCATGAGCATAACAAAAGCAGTAGCCACTATCATCCAAGCTGTGTTTCCAGGGTCGATACTCTTTGTCTCCTCAGCAAAACTGATAGCTGGCAATAAAAAGCCAAGGGTGATACCTAGCTTCTTCATAATCAGACCTCCTTTCTTTATTGTTTCAGACGATCTAGGTACAAAAACTATGCCAATAATCTAAAGTACTGATAAATTTTGATTTAAGCAAAGGTAGGAAAATGAATTTCTAAATTTCTGCACTAATTATATGCACAACTTTTCTACGGTGCATTAACTTTATGTATCATCATCTAATTTAACCTCTCTTTTTGGTGGCACGACTTTTGATAACAGTTTTAGGTGAAAATACAAGTTTGTTGAGAGGTGCGTATGAAAAAGTTCAACGCTGTTTTGGAGAATGTTAAGGATGAACTGTGTTCTGAGTTTACAGCATTCTTTGAGAGTTTTAACTGCCAGGATTTAGAGAAGGAGGAATTTATAGAAGGGCTCTTTATGAGCTATTCTTTCGTTGAGCTTCTGTATGTACTGGATAAGAATGGTGTCCAGATATCCGATAACTTCGTGAACCCTATCTTCCTAAAAAGGATAACTGTCAGTGGAAAAGGAGTAGATAGGTCCGGAAGAATTTACTACCAAGAGGTGGTTAAAAAGAGGAGATGTATAGTAACAGAGCCTTACAAGTCTATTTCAAGCCCAGAGATAACTGCCACTGTAGCTGTACCTATCATGAAAGATGGGGAGATAGAGTGTATAGTTTGCTTGGATCTAAATCTTAGAGCTGTAATCAGTAAATTCGAAGGGGGAAAGTTAAGAACTAAGTTTGAAGCCTTTACTAAGTTCTCCTATACTACATTTGCAGTCTTTCTTATATTTATAGCAATAAAACTATTATCCTTTGGGGTTTTGCAGATATTCCAGTTTAAATTTGATGAGGAGCACATATTTGAGTCTGTTATCCTTGTTACCCTTTCTATTGCCATATTTGACCTTGCAAAAACTATCTTCGAAGAAGAGGTCTTACTCTATAAAGACCCGAGAAGGCATTCTGAGATTAGGAAGACTATAACTAGATTTTTAGCATCTATAATAATAGCTGTATCAATTGAAGCTCTTATGCTTGTTTTTAAGTTTACGATCTCAGACCCATCAAAACTTCTCTATGCTCTGGGACTTTTCTTTGGTATTGGATTCTTGATAATAAGTCTTGGTGTGTATGTATTCTTAGGGTCAAAAGCAGAGATATCTATAAAAAGGTTTGAGAAGGAGAATAACTGAGGGTCTGTATGGTAAAATAGATATTGTAAATATAAACTTAGAGGAAGAGAGTGAGAGTAGATATCAAGGTTAAACTTCTTGTTCTTTTTGTGGTTTTCTCTGTAATATCCTACTTGATGATAACAAAATCCCCTAAGTTAGGTCTGGATATTCAAGGGGGTGTTAGTATAACCCTAAAGGTGGATATAGATAAGGTTATTAAAGACCAGTACATCGGTCTTGGGAAAGATGTAGAGAAGAAGTTAGAGGGTAAAGCAGAGATACTCTCTACAAAGCTAGAGGAGGAAGGTGTACTCATCTCTCTTCTAGACCCAACGAAGTTATATGTAGCAAGAGAGACTATACAGAAGGAGTTACCACAGGTTTTAGTAGAAAGCAGAGAGTCTAATCTTTTCGTTAAGTTTACAGAATGGGAAGTTCAGAGAATAAAGACTGCAACGATAAAACAGGCTGTAGAGACTCTCCGGAACAGGATAGACCAGTTTGGAACATTATCAGCAAACATAGCTCAGAAAGGTAAGGATAGGGTATTAGTAGAACTACCTGGAGTTGTAGACCCAGATAGGGCAAAGGCCATAATAGGAAAGACTGCCCAGCTTGAGTTAAAGGAGGTAGTAGACTCCTCTTACTCTAAGGAAGAGCTTCTCTCAAAGTATAACAACTCTATTCCAGAGAATCTCCAGCTTCTTGAAGGAGTAGAAGAGACTGTAGAAGGTAAAAAGGTTAAGGAGTGGTTTATAGTAAGGAGAGTTCCAGTTATAACCGGAGCTATGCTTAAAGATGCAAGGGCCTCTATGGATCAAGGTGGTAACCCTGCTGTCAACTTTGAGCTTACATCAGAAGGTGCTACCATCTTTGGAGAAGCAACTCAGAACATGATAGGTAAAAGGCTTGCAATAATCTTGGATGACAAGGTAATGTCTGCACCTGTAATAAGGTCAAGGATAACTTCATCTGGACAGATAACAGGTAAATTTACAACTGAAGAGGCGAATGATCTGGCTGTTGTCTTGAGAGCCGGAGCCCTTCCCGCTCCAGTGTCTATATTGGAAGAACAGGTTATAGGTCCTACTCTGGGTAAGGAGTCTTTAGACAAGACCCTCATTGCAGGCATAGTCTCCTTTATACTGGTTGGTATATTCATGATATTCAGGTATGCTGTGGCTGGATTTATCTCTGTAGTGGCTTTAGTGTTCAATTTATTAGCTCTGTGGGCCACTATGCTAATGTTCGACATTACCCTAACACTGCCAGGTATAGCTGGTATAATTCTGAATATAGGTATGGGTGTTGATGGTAATGTGGTTATATTTGAGAGAATAAAGGAGGAACTTAAAGCTGGCAAGACTCTACGAGTCTCTATAGAAGAAGGTTTTAAGAGAGGATTTAACGCTATATTTGACTCTCACATCACAGTTATAATAGCTGCTTTAGCTCTACTAGAGTTTGGAAACGCACCTCTTAAAGGTTTTGCAGCTACATTGTCTATAGGAACATTTATAAATCTCTTTACTGCTATTTTCTTAACTAAGTTGTTCTTGGATTTGGTTCTTGGTGGAAGGAAACACTTTAAATATGCGGTTTAGGAGAAAATAATGAGAAACTTTCTAGTGGAGCCACCTAATATAGATTTCTTGAGGATAAGGAAGGTTGGCTATCTACTTTCATTAGGTTTACTTACCTTAAGTTTGATTCTATTCTTTACAAAGGGGTTTAACCTAGGTTTAGATTTTACCGGTGGAACTTCTATACATATTAAGATGAGTAGTCCATCTTCAACTTCAAGCATCCGGAGTGCCCTTAAAGAGGTAAAACTGGATGATGCGTTGATACAGGAGATAGGAACCGGAAAAACAGAGTTTGAGATAAGGGTATCCATCAAGAAAGGTGGCTCATCCCAAGTAGTCCAAAAGGTAAAGTCAGCCTTAGACAGATCTTTTCACGGTAATTATGAGATAAGGAAAGTTGAGTTTATAGATGCTTTAGTTGGGGATGAGATGAGGAAAGCCAGTATATACTCTCTTCTTTTTGTTATGGTAGGTATCCTACTGTATGTAGGGTACAGATATGAGCCTACATTTGCCTTGGCTGCTATCATTCCCATATTCCACGATGCAATCATAACTCTTGGTGTTTTCTCTTTCCTTGGAAGGGAGATAGACCTTACAGTTGTTGCTGCTATCTTAACAGTCTTAGGGTACTCTCTGAACGATACGATCATAGTCTTTGACAGAATAAGAGAGAACATAAAGATAAGGGGCAGGAAGAGCCTGGAGTCTATAATTAATAGAAGTATAAATGAAAACCTAGGAAGAACTGTGATAACATCCGGAACATCTCTCTTTGCTGTAATATCCATATTCCTGTTTGGAGGAGATTCTTTAAATAGTTTTGCCCTTGCTCTACTCATAGGTATAGTGTTCGGAACATACTCATCTATATACGTAGCAGCTCCTCTCATCCTTGAGATGGAAAGACTAATAAAATCAAGAGTGATAAAGGAAAAACCAATAAACCCAGAGGTCAAGTGATGGATTTCTTAATTAGATTAAGAGAACTAAAGGCTTATAAAACGGAGACCACTCCTTGTAAAGTTAGGCTATCTTCTAACGAGAGTCCCTTTGACCTATCTGAGGAATTAAAAGATAAGATCTTAGAAGAGATAAGAAAGATAAACTTTCAGAAGTATCCAGATCCAACAGCAAGAGCCCTAAAAGAAGTCTTAGCAGATTTTATAGAAGAGATGGATGGTGTGGTTGTCTCTCCGGAAAACCTAGTGTTGGGTAATGGCTCAGATGAACTTATACATATGCTTATATCTGTGGTTGGAGATCTAGATAAGCCTGTTCTTTATCCAGTTCCCACGTTTCCTATGTATCAGGTATCCTCAGATATCCTTAGAAGACCAAAAGTGGAGTTTTTCCTAAATGAGGACTTTGATATATATATCTCAGATTTAGATATGGCCCTGTATGAAAACCCTCAGATCGCTTTCTTTGCATCTCCAAACAATCCAACTGGAAATAGTTTAAATCCGGAGGCTATAAGGTATACTATAGATAGGGGGATATTTACCGTAATAGATGAAGCTTATATACACTTTTCAGATAGAAAAAGCTTTCTAAAATTAGCGTTAGAGATGGATAATGTGGTAGTTCTACGGACTATGTCCAAGATAGGACTTGCCTCCATCAGACTTGGTTATCTTGTGGCAAAGAAGGAGATAGCTCAGCTTCTAGATAAAGCACGACTGCCATTTAACATAACTTACCCAACTCAAGCTGTAGCAAAAGTGGTTCTTACAGAAGGAATTGAAGAGATAAAAAAACAGATAGAGTTTGTGAAGTTTGAAAGAGAGAGAGTCTTAACTACTCTGAAAGAGATAGACAAAGTGAAAATCTATCCATCAGACGCTAACTTTTACCTTATAAAGGTTCCAGATGCAGACTTTTTCCATAAAAACCTAATCCGGATGGATGTCTTAGTAAGGAACATGTCTCACTTACCAAAGATGGAAAACTGCTTGAGAGTATCCGTTGGAAAAAGGGAAGATAACAATGCCTTTATACAGGCTTTAAAGGATGTTGTTTCTGAGTTATGACCTCCGGATACCCTTTACAAGGAGATATTTATCTAATGTTTTCTTCACATAGATACTAAATGGACAAGTAGGGTTGTAGAGGACTGTAGGTTTACAGTGCCCCTGAGAGTCAGACACAGTTATGTCTTGTGGTATTAGACCTAAATTTTTATCACCGCACAAGTAAGATATCATTTTCGAGAAATCTTCACTGACTTTGGTAGGTTCCGTTCTATTTACCAATATGTGAGTTTTGTTTGTAAGGTTTTTACTCTCTATAAACTGCTGAAATATAATAAAGGAAGAGAAAGTTGCCGGGTCTGGGTTTAGAACAACCAAAAAGTCATCAGCTATCTCTAACAATGTCTCTATGTGTTTAGAAATCCTGGGAGGAGTATCATATACGACAAAGTCATATGTGCTTATATCTCTTACAAATTCTCTGATCTTTTCTAGGTTAAATTTGTCTTCATACAGCTCTGGAGCTTTTAGGGAGAGCAGTCCAGTAGGGATAAAATCGAGGTCTCCGCTGTCTAACAAAACTTTTTGTACAACTCTATCAAAACTCGCTTCACTTATGAGGACTTCTGAAAAACCTTCTTTGAAGTCCTTGCAGAGAAAGTGAGCTATACTGTTTTGAGGGTCAGTGTCTACTAAGAGAGCTTTGAAATTTTTTGATAGCTCATAAGCGAAGTTTAATGCTATCGTAGATTTACCTACACCACCTTTAAAAGAACCTATAACTATATTTATCATTTTTTATAGATCTCCTTCTCTTGGTTTATTAGGTCTTTTTCTGTAATGTTAAATCTGTTTCCAAAGAAGTACTGTAGACTTAGGGAGCCAAAGAGCTCTGAGTATTTCGATGTTTTTCTGTACTCTCCAGAGATATTGAGAAAAATATTCCGATGAAGTCTGTATATACTTCCTATATACCCATCGAAAGATGTATCTAGACTATTTTCCCCTTTATTGTCCACATTCATAAGTCCCAAGAAAGCCTTATAGTGCATCCCTGCTACAGGGTTGAAAAACTTAAATCCTTCAAACATTGGAGCAGCGATCATAAGTCTTTTCGGAGAGAAGTATCCTCCGCATCCGTAATAGTAACAGTCTTGGTCTTTCGAAAAACTATCGTACATAAAAAATAGACTAATGTAGTCTTTATCTCCGATTAAACTATTTAGTGACAGCTTAGGCATCAGTATGAGGTTGTAGTGGTTGTTCTCTTGTACGTTTTTACCTTTTATTTTTCCTACTTTAAGCTCTGCGTATACAGGGAATTTTTCATCTCCTTTCTCTCCGGAAAGTTTAACTCCCTCTTCTATAGCTCTCCCCCAACTGGTTTTTTCTGTATATGGGTCCAAAGTTCCAACATAGGATAGGAGAGAGTCTCGAACAGGTCTTCTGTATAAACCGATTCCTATCTTACTGTTTTCCATCAGAGCCTTTGCCTCTAAGTTGTAAATGAGAGAGTTAGATACACCGTTGTTCACAATAGGTGTAGAACCAATCAATCCTTCTAATACGGATTTATATGTGTTTATCTTTATGCCTCCAAAGGGTTCTGCTCTCCTGTATCCGGATGGAACTGTTCTCATGATGTTCATATTTGAAGGTGAACCAAAATGTTCATAATCTTTTAATATTCCGGAGTACAAGTTTGTTCCGTATACACCAGCATGTACACTAATATTTTCGTTTACAAAATGTCTTACCAATATATAAGGAGAAGTATCTATTATTTTGCTTTTACCGTTTTCTCCGGATTTGTCTCTCAACTTAAGACCTATTTCAAGGTTGCTAAGATAGTTCTGCTTCCCTTCTTCTATCTTTTTCTTCAGTTCTTTTAAATTACTTTCTGAATCCGTTGACTCCTTTGACATGTATCTTTCTTTAGATGTAGTCTTATCTTTTTTTATATCTTCCTGTCTGTAGGGAACAAAGATCTCTAGAGGCTCTATCCCATCTTCCAAGATGTATGGTACTTCTCTCTGGATGTATAACATCTCTCTCTGAATGTTTTCTTGCTTAAGCTTCTTGTCTTCAGGGTAAGGAAGGGTAGTTTCTTTAGGAATTTCTCTTGTATTCTTTGCTAAAGACTCTATACTTTTAAGTATTCTTTCCCCATCAGTGTAAAACCCTATAGATTTGTATATAGTAGCTACACCTTCCAAGACATTTGCATCAGTAGAATTCTCTAGTTTCTTTAGTAGCATAAGGGTATTCTCTTTATCTTTTAAATTACTGTATACGTAAGCAAGTCCCAATATAGCCGTCTGATTGTTTTTATCTAACACAAGAACATTTTCAAAGGCTTTTTTACTACATTCCAAATCTCTCAGGTTATAACAGCTCCATCCTAGGAGTTCAAACAGAGTAGGCTCTACTTTAAAAATACTCAAACCCTCTAAAGCCACATTCTTTGCTCTGTCATAATCTTTACTTTTTAGGTAAAAGGAAGATAACTTAATGTATAGAACTTTGTAAAGTTCTCTAAGTTCTCTCTTCTGCTCCTCTGTTAATCTGTTTTTATCTATACTTTTCAGTATTAGTTTAACTTGCTCGAAAAACTCAAAATCTATCAATCCATATAAGTATGATACTTTTATACCAAAATCCTCCGGTTCTAATTCATAAGCCTTAGTTAAGTATTTGAAGTATAGCTCTTTTACTCCTCTTTCCTTGTATATGTTCGACAAAATTAAATAGACCGTAGGGTTAAGTGAGTTCAGTTTCAAAGCTTCTTCTGCGTATGTAAGAGCATTTGAAATCTCTTTTTTCTCTATAAACTCTTTAGCTTTCTTTATCAGGTATAGTTCTCTTATTTTTTTCTCATCCTCATCTTTAACTCCCAGAGCTTTTAGCCTATCTATCATCCGGATAGAATCTTCGTAACTACCTAGCTTTACATACACAGCTTTTAGACCTTTGATAGCATCTTTATTCTCTTTATCAATTAGAAGGACATTTTTGTAGAAATTCTCTGACTTATGTAAATTACCCTTTAGCAGGTATAGATAGCCCAAGTTCAGTAAAACATAAATGTTGGATGGTTGTTTTAAGTATAAATTATGTAAAATAGATTCTGCTTCATCCAGTTCTCCGGATTCTATCCTCTGTTTTGCTTTGTCTATATCAGCATAGAGATTTTTCTCTTCCAATAATCTTTTTTCTTCCTCCGTTAAGAACTGTTGGAACTTAGAAAGTTCCTGGATTTTTTCAGACGCTATAAGATAGTCTATGTATGCTCTTATAACCTTTTTATTTTGAGGATAATTACTGTACAATCTTCCTATAATCTCTTGTGCTTTATTTAGTTCTTTACCTTTGAGGTAAGCATAGAAAATTCCCAATCGAGACTCTAAATTTTCCTTAAAAAAGAGACTTCTTTCAAAATGTTTGATGCTTTCCTTCACATTATTTCTTTCAAGGAGATTGTATCCTTTCTCCATGTAGTAAACCCAGCAAGCCTCTGATTCCAATTTTTTTTCTTTTCTTTTTATGTTCTTTATAGAGGAAAATATCTCACAAGCTTCTTTAAAGTTCTCTCTTTTTAAGTTGACTAGACCTATAATAAATTTAGCATCTGTAGAGTACTTAGTGTTTATAAGCTCGTTTACTATACTTGAGGCTTCCGAAAGTTTTTCAGAGTGAAGACTGTTCGACTTTTTCTTATCTTCAGTTTTAGTCTTCACTTTCTCCTCTTTTTTTACCTCGGTAGTAGTTCTGAGAGTAGATGGTTTAGAGATCTTTGCGTCTAACCCGTTAGACTTTAGGAAGTCTTTAAGTTGTAGAATGTAGTCTAAATTTTTATTCTCTAAACACTTTAAAGTGTTGGTATCAATTCTCTTACATTGTCTAAATCCGAGGTTTTTAAGTTTTTCTTCCTCGGATTTTGTCTTTATGTTCACCAACAGCTCATAAGACTCTTCTCCGGCTGAAGTCTGGACTAAAGCCCAGCACAGAGAAAGACCTATGGTAAACCTTTTAAAATCCATTCTTTAAACCCTCTAAGATGAGCATAAGACTATCACAGAAATAGTTATTACTGTCTACTTCTAAAAGTTTTCTGTACTTCTCTAAATACATTTCGTCCTTATAGAGAGTGTAAAAAGAGAAGTATACGCAGAAAGGAGCTTCTCTCTTTTCTTGTTCTTTAGTATCGTATCTGTACGAAAACGGAATATAACCATTTTGCTTAAAGAAAAGGTCTACTTCTTTAAAAACATCCTTAAAAATCTCTAAAACATCCGAGTCTTTGAAGCTGTATATAATTACCCTATAAAGGTCTATGTCTGCAAAACTATTACTTATAAATGCTTTGTCTAAAAGAGAGAACTTTACAGTTGTTGATAGACCTTTTTTACTGTATATAGTTATCATACTTTTATATACATCTTCCCAATCCCTATCTACTTTAGACATCTCTTTTATAATGAAGTTTATGTAATACGAAGGATACAGAGTTATTTCGTATCTTTCGTTGGAAAAACCGTACACAGCAGGTAAAAAGAGGGCAAAAGTATCCTTACTTTTGACTATTTTAACTATAAGCCTCTTAAGGGAGCTGTTTACACTCTCAAACTCTTTAAGGTAGTACTTATCTCCCCATTTCCAATAAGCTCTCAAAAGAGCGTATGCTATCAGTAGATCTCCATCAGATGCATTGTTCTTGTCTACAACAACATTGTTCCAATGCCAGGAGAAAAGATTATCCTCCCTTTGGAGATTTTTTTTACTCCAGTTGTATAAGCTGTCAAATACACTCTTGTCATTATTTATAAGAGCTATTATTAGCCCGTATCCTTGTGCTTCAGATGTAACTCTGTTATTATTATAAGGATCTACTATATAGCTCTTCTCCTTCAGATACTTAGCTTTGTATAGCTCCCAAGATAATTTTATTTTTCCTTCCCCCATAGCAAAGATTTCACTTTTACTTAAAAGTACTAGCACAAGTAGAGTCACGATTAATCTCATAGCTCACCCTCTAGTCTTCTCTTTTCTCTGGTGTCAAGTATTTTTTTCAACATTAAAGACAAGATTACTACTATGGCTACAGCAGAAAGTGCAAATAACGTTGGGTCAAAACCTATTGTGTAGATTATCTTCTGGATAAGGGGAAGATTACCTATGTAGTATTTCTCATTTATATTGTCGGTGTAATACTGATTCTCATAGAAGTCCCAGATAGCTACATCCCCTTTTATCTGTCCTGCGAACTTTGGTTCAAAGAGATTTTTTGTAGAGTTGTAAAGCTGGTCTTCATTTTTGGAATATAGGATAAGGATAGTCCTTTGGCTGTCGAAAGGAGATTGTCCCATGCTGAAGAATACCTGATCTGTTATCCTATTTAAGTAGTTTATGTTTGCTCGGACAGATACATTCTGTTGTCTGTTTAATAACCTATCTAAGAGGTTTCCGTTGAATATATGTTTCAGAAGGGGTATATCTATTTTGATATCTTCATCACTGATCTTTAGATAGAATCTATCTTGAACAGATTTTGGTATACTATCTCCTATGATAATTATATTCTTGTCTTTTTTTTCTTCTAGATTACTGGATAATTCTATGTTATAAGGGGGAAAGAATATTCTTGTACCCATGTAAGCTGAGAGTGTTAGAGCAGAGGAGATAAATTTCTCATTCTCGTTTGTTATTACTATAGCTGTGTGTGCCATTCCTCCTTCTAACGAGAATGGAAATGCACTGTCTATAAAATACTCTAGGTAAGGCATCTCAAACCAAAATGGCATACTAGGAACATAGATGAAAGACTTATCTGTAAATAGAGTTCCTCTAAGGGCTTCTATGTTTGGAGATATACAATATCCACCACCCGGGGCCATCATTGCATACTCTATCTTTAGTCTGTTTAAACCACCTTGTAGTAAATATGCTGGAATCTTTATATCTTCTTCTTTCAAAACTACTCCGTACTTTTTCTCTATTTTGAGGGAGGTTACGTACCTGTCATTTAGATATAT
Source organism: Hydrogenothermaceae bacterium (assembly GCA_026418535.1). Taxonomy (GTDB): domain Bacteria; phylum Aquificota; class Aquificia; order Aquificales; family Hydrogenothermaceae; genus JAOABC01. Next base: position 90,056 of record JAOABC010000002.1, read on the forward strand.
ATTTATTACAGAGTCCTCTCTTGTCCCGGCCCCGTAGTTGTAAGCAAAGTGAAAGAGTATCTTCTCGTTTTTCTTTATGAATAGTCCCTGTGGAATTCTAAACTCTACTATAGCTGGGGGAGGATATATGCCACTAAACTTAAAATCTTCATAACCAAGTTGTTTCAGATAGATTCTCTTTCCCAGTGGTATACTTATAAGGGTTGAATACTCTTTTATATCTGGCTTATGAAACTCTCTCAAGTAGTAGTCCATCCCTGTGTACATCTCATTCTTCACCGACATGAATGAGAAGAGAGATCTTCTTATACTTTCCGGAGAGTTTCCAGTTATATATACTACTCCCTTAGTTATATTCTTAGGATTTGGCAGTATGCCTATATCAGCTATGTATTTGGCATCTATTCCCAGGAGCTTTCTGACGAAGTCTTTAGACCCTATAACAATAATATCCTTGTTAACCGGGAGTTCTTGAGAGAAATATTCTATATTTATCTTTCTGTACTTAATGTAGTTACCTATATATCCAGCTAACTTTGTAGCTAAGGATAAATAGTAATCACTCTTATCTTCTGTTATTATCCCAAGTTTAACTGGATTATACAATTTTGGGTCTAGAATGTAGTCTCTTATCAGAATACTATCTGGAAGTATCGGTTTTTCTTCGTAGTTTATTAGAATGTAGCTACTATCCAGATCTATCTTTGACCAGAGCTCTGGACTTGCTTCAAACTCACAACAGTTTATACAGTAGTGATGGACAGCTTTTATTGTTATATCGTTGTATGGTTCCAAGTTATCTAATGGCAAGTTTAAATCAGCAGAAACTATGTCTATGAGAGGGTCATACGGTTTTTGGTATACTAATTTTCTGTTAAAAAAAACTGATATGCTACTTCTCTCTTTTACAAGAGCAACAGATTTTTCTACTTCCAGATGTAAGCGTAGACCCTTTACTATATACCTTGAAGGAATAGGGACCTTTATATTGTACTCTCCTTGTATGCTTCTTAAAGTTGGGTCCTTGAAAGTCAGTTCTTTGAGAGGGATCTTTATCTCTTCTCCATAGCTTGATGATAAGAAGACAAAAAAGAGGTTAACTAATACGGAATATACAGAAATTCCTTTTCTTTTCATTTTTACACTCCATCTCAGACACATTTAAGTTTTCCTCAAATACATTTGACAAGATTGAAGAGTATAAGACAGATAGAAAATTACACACTTTTTGATTGGATATGTTAGACAGATATCTAACGAATGGAGAATCATAATGGTATATGAATAGCTCTCTACTTTTTATGTTTATTTCTATCTGGCTCGTTCCAAGGTTATTTAGAGCTAATAATTGGTTTACTGTATCCCAAGCTGTCTCTATGTCATCATTTGAGATGTTCTTTATATTTTTTATCAGTATGTAGTTGTGTTCTATATAGTTTTTTGCGACAGTTTCCATAAACTGGTTGTATTCATGATACTCAATCAGTTTATACAGTGTATAGGTTATAAAGTATTCTAAACTGGCACTTTTGTATGTAGTTAGACTTTTTGGTACTATTATTTTGGAGTTGTCTTTACTCTCTAGATTTAGTTTCTCTTCACCTTTTTCTTTAAAAATTTTCATGGTCAAAGCTCCTGCTGCTTCTTTTTGATGCTGTTAAACAGCATTTTAGCATAGTTGTACCCATTCCGTATCAAAAGTAAATAGTCTATAGATTTAATCTCTCTAAAGAATTCTTTTGAGGCTACTGTGTAAGATCTTGAAAAAGTCTTAATAAAGACCTTTAAAAGGAACAGGAATGTCCTTATTGGCCCTAATGTTATCTCCTCTCTGAAGATCTCCCATCTTGAGCTGCTAGCATAAACTACTTTTATGAGTTTCTTTATACTTTCTACATCGTTAGTGTTTAGAAATTTTGCTCTAACGTTCTTGGCATTTGCATTTACTACCTGTGCTTGAAGATAGAAGGCTATGTTGTTTATATCTTTTATTATGAACCTTGCGTAGGCATCTCTGACCTCTGAGAGATACTCTGTTATATCCTGGTCTATTTCAACCCATATACCTGTTAAAGATATATCTTTTATCCTTCCTGATATAACTCTCCTTGTACTATCTATATAAACAAAAGATTCGTCATGAGTGGGTATTCTAAAAGCGTTTCTTCTCTGAGGTTTCTCAAGAAGTATACTGATTCCAAGACCGAGTATTAGAAAGTTAAAGACCTGCCAGAAAAGAACCACTATGATTACACCTCTCTCCTCCGGAAAATTTATCCATCTATAGAGGCTAAAGAAAAAGGAGATTACGATGATATGAAAGAGTATGTAGACAGGTTTATAGAAAGGTGTTAAGAACTCTTCCTCTAGATTCTCTCCTTTTGGGGTAACTTTGAATGTTGGTTTTCTCGGGCTTAGTATAACACTGATAATGGCAGGTAGTATGAATAAAGACTGGATAGCTTCATAGATCTCTGAGAAAAAGTTCCAGCGAGTTTTTACATAGAGATAGTAAGATACTAAGATAGAGAAGATAAAATGTGGAACAGCGTACGTAAGGGAGTCTTCCAGGGATGCATTATACATCCTCACTCCTAAAATTGGGTAGAGAACCGGAGCTATCAAGAACACAAACCTTGCAAACCCAAAAAACCAGAACACATTAGCATTTAAATAGGATAGCTTCTGATACCATCTCAACCCTTTCTTAAAGAGAGGGTTCTTAAGAAGGAATATCTGTATCATTCCTTGTGCCCAACGGGTTCTCTGTACAACAAAGGCAGAAAACGTTTCTGGCTGCAACCCATATATCATTGGTCTGGCATAGTAGCCGCTGTCATATCCTCTAGAATGAAGTTCTAATGCAGTTTCTGCGTCCTCAGTTATAGTATTCCCCTGTATTCCTCCTACCTCCATTAAGTATTCTCTTCTCAGAATGGCTGCAGAACCACAGAAGAAGGAAGCACTCCAGAAATCTAATCCTTTTTGTATATGTTTGTAAAACATATCCGCTTCACTGGGAACTATCCTGAATATGCCGAGGTTCTTTTCCAATGGGTCTGGGTTGTAGAAAGAGTGGGGAGTTTGGACTAAGAACATCTTTGGATACTTTTTGAAAAAGCCAACGGTCCTCTTTAGGAAGTCTTCAGCTGGAACGTGGTCACAGTCTAGTATAAGTATAAGCTCTCCATCTGTCTTCTTTAAAGCTTCGTTTATATTTCCAGCTTTCGCATGCAGATTTTTCTCCCTGGTAAGGTAGTATAGGTTTTTACCAACACTCTCTACAAATTTTTTAAGTTCCATTGCCCTCTCGGTATTTTCTTTTCTTTTATCTGGGTCTGGGTCGTTTAACTTTTGAGCTGTTCCGCCATCATCCAGTATGTACACCTTAAACTTCTCCTGAGGATAATCCATACTTAGGGCAGCTAAAGCCGTTGCTTTCACTATCTCTGGAGGTTCATTGTAAGTAGGTATAAACACATCTACCGTAGGATAATCCTCTCTCTTCTCTATTATTATAGATTTCCTTTCCAATAGTCTTAGGGATACAAAACTTCCAAGGAGCAGAATCACTATAGAGTAAACTTCAGCAAGATATAAAGTTATAGACAGTAGAGCGTTTATGAAACCCTCATCTAAGTTTAATGTGTTGAAAGTTCTCCAGTAGAAGTACCTTAGAGATATTATCATTCCAAAGAATATGATGATAAGTTTTATATACTCATTCTGCCTTTTTATTAAAAATAGGGTTAAAATAAAAAAAGTTGCGAACAGAGTTAGCTGGGAGTTGTAGCTAGTTGGAGTGGTTATTATAATGGCAAGTAAGAGGAAGAGGATGGTTAGAGACAGACTGGGTATTTGCTCTTTCTTTGATATCATCTTCTAGTAAAGAGTAACTCTTTCAATTTGGTTACACTCTTTGAACTTTCTAAACCTGTCCTGTAAGTTTCGGATTTTAGTTCAACAGGGGCCCTCATTTCACTTTCTATATAACTTAGAACTTCCCACTTTTTTTTAGCTCTTCTATTTCTCTCTCCAGGAAGAAATTATTCTGTTTTAAATCCGATTCTTCTTTTTCTTCAGGTTCTAAATCTTTATTACCAAGCAAAGGCTTTAAAATCTGGACTTTCATCTAACACTCCTGATTAAATCGTTTTCATAGCATTTCTTTGTAGGTTTTATACCAATTCTTTGCTATACTTATCGACTTTTCTTTGTTTACACTTAATACCACTTTATTCTTCATTAAGACCTTTCCGGACACTATGACAGTATCCACGTCTAATCCTTTTCCGGAGTAAACTATCTGTGTATAAGGGTCAAAAAGAGGTTGTAGATGGGGCTGGTTTACATCTACTAGTATTATATCCGCAAACTTTCCTTTTTCTATAGTCCCTATCTTATCGTGGAGACGGATAGCTTTAGCACCTTCCCTTGTGGCCATAGCTATTGCTTGTTTCGCGTTTAAAACTGTGGGGTTTAGGTTTACTCCTTTATGAAGCTTTGCTGCTGTTGATATCTCTCCTATCACGTCAAGGTCGTCGTTTGAGGCCGTTCCATCCGTTCCTATTCCAACTGTTATACCTCTATTAAGCATCTTAGGAACTGGAGCTACTCCGGATGCAAGCTTTAGATTACTCTCCGGGCAGTGGGCTACCTTCACCCCGTACTCAGATAGTATATCTATCTCTTCCTCTGTAGGATGGACCATGTGAGCAGCTAAAACCCTATCGTTTAAAACTCCTATCTCCTTTAAGTATTTTACTGGTGTGTTTCCGTACCTGGATTTTATCTCTTCCACTTCGTTCTGTGTTTCTGATACATGGATATGAAAGAGTGTATCGTAATCTATAGCTACTCTCATAGCCATCTCTAATGTCTTTGGGGAGCAAGTGTAAGGTGCATGAGGCCCTACACAAGGATAGATGTATGGATTATCTCTATACTCTCTTATAAAATCTTTTGTCTTTTCTATTCCCTCCTCCGGACTCTTTGTTCCTGGGGTTGGGAAGTCAAGTATGCCAGTACACAAGACAGCCCTCATTCCACTCTCTAAAACCGAGTCAGCAACCGCATTTTCATAAAAGTACATATCTACAAATGTGGTAACACCGTTCCTTACCATCTCATAACAGGCTATGTAACTGCCGTCTCTAACAAAGTCATAGCTTACAAATTTACCTTCAACTGGCCAGATATACTTTTCAAGCCAAACTTTCAGAGGGTTGTCGCTTCCGTACCCTCTCAATAATGTCATAGCTGCATGGGTGTGTGTGTTTATAAGTCCTGGTAAGACTATCTTGCCGCTAGCGTCTATAAATTCCTTAGCCTCTGTATTTTCCCTGAGCTCTTCTCCAACCTCTTGAATAACTCCGTCTTTTATGGCGATATAGCCATTCCTATACTCAGTATAGTTATCGTCTACCGTAAGTATCCATCCACCTTTTATAATCAGGTCAAACAAGATTTTAGTCCTCCCAACTTAATTCTGTTAAAATTTTATCACAATAAAACCCTTATATTATGGTAAAATTTGGTTAAAATCGTAGGGGGTATACATACATGAAAGCTGTTGTTATGGCGGGAGGCTTCGGAACCAGGATACAGCCTCTTACTAACTCAATACCAAAACCTATGCTTCCGATTATCAACGCACCTATGATGGAGCATATAATCAGGAAACTAAAATCTGCAAATATAACAGATATAATAGTTCTTCTTTACTTTAAACCTGATGTTATTCAGAACTACTTTAAAGATGGTAAGGACTTCGGAGTGAATATAACGTACATACTTCCTGACGATGACTACGGTACGGCAGGAGCAGTAAAAAAAGCCCAGAAGCATATAGATGAGAGATTTATAGTAGTCAGCGGAGACCTCGTAACTGACTTTGACTTTAATGAGATCATAGGTTTTCATAACGCTATGTCCTCTAAGCTTACCATTACCCTTACCTCTGTGGAGGATCCTCTCCAGTTTGGTGTGGTTATCACAGATAAGGAAGGTAAGATACTCAGGTTTTTGGAAAAGCCAGGATGGGGTGAGGTTTTCAGTGATACGATAAACACAGGTATATACGTTATAGAACCGGAGATTTTAGATTACATCCCAGCAAATATACCATTTGACTTCAGTAAGGAGCTATTCCCAAAGCTTATGAAGGAAGGGATAACCTTATACGGTTACAACGCTAAAGGTTACTGGAGAGATGTGGGTAATCCGGAGAGTTACAGAGAGGTAAACAAGGAGATATTGGAGGGGAAGATAAAACTTGGATTCGAAGGAGATAAGGTTGAATTTCCAAAAGGTGTTGTCTACACAAAGAGTCAGATACCCTCGGACATAACTGCGGAGGGGGTGGTGGTAGTAGACAAGAATGTGGAGATACAGCCTAGTGTGAACCTGAAAAACTGTGTAATAGGGGAAGGTTGTAAGATAGAGAGTGGAACAAGGATATCAAACTCAGTTCTCTGGTGGGATTGCCAGATAGGCAGAGACTGTCTGTTTGAGAACAGTGTTATATGCAACAGGGTGTATATAAAAGATAAAGTAAGAGCGGAAAAAGGGGTGATCATAGCCGAAGGAACTGAGATAGAGAGTAACGTTATAATAGAGAAGGATGTGGTGATTTATCCAAACAAACATATCGAGGAAAACGCTATAGTCAGTAGCAACCTTATATGGGGAGATAAGTTCAAGTCCTCCATCTTTGAAGGAGGAAAAGTGGTTGGAAGGACGAATATAGAGTTATCTAATGAGATGGCAGCAAAGCTTGCTGCAGCCTTTAGTAGTATAATCCCAAAAGGTAAAAAAGTTCTGATGTCAAGGGACTATCACAGGGCATCAAGGATGTTAAAGAGGTCTTTTTTGGGTGGACTACTGTCTACCGGCTTAGATGTAGTAGACCTGAAGCTGGTCCCACTTCCGATGATGAGATACTTGCTATCTAAAGGTGATTATGCTGCCGGTGTTCACTTCAGACAGTCTCCAGAGAATCCATCAAATACAGAGATACTCTTTTTTGATAATGACGGACTACCGATAGATACTAACACTGAGAAGAGTATTGAGAGGCTATTTTTCAGAGAAAACTTCCGGAGAGTTAACTATAACGAAATAGGAGAGATAAAGGAGGACACAGAACTAACAAAACTCTACAAAGAGAGGTTTCTCTCCCTTATAGACACTCAAGCAATAAAGTCTGCCAAGTTAAGTGTGATAGTAGACCTACTGAACGGCTCAACAGCTACAGTTTACCCAGATATAATCAACACCATCGGTATAGATAACATAATACTGGGTTCTTACTTTGATGAAAAGAAGCTCTCTCAGGTTCACCAGACTCATAAAAAGTCTGCTGTGGAGATAGCAGGAATAATACAGGTTCTGAAAAAGGATATGGGGTTTGTTATATATCCAAATGGTCAGAGGATTATCCTGGTGTCAGATAAAGGAGATATTCTAAGTAATTTACACACCCTACTGGTGATACTGTTCCTTATGAACAAGACTACAAACAGACAGAAGAAAGTATACCTGCCCGTGTATGTCCCGGATTATATGGATGACCTTTTTGAGAACCTTATTATAGAGAGGGGAAAAACCATAGGCTTAAAATCAAATTTTCTGAAAGATTGCTACTTCTATGGAAATTTAGATGGAAACTACTGCTTTACTGATATGTCCCTGAGTTTTGATGGTATGTTTAGTTCTGTAAAAATCTTAGAGATGTTGTCAAAATCATCTTTAAAAGTGTCGGAGATCTTGAGCTTCATTCCAGACTTTTACTTTAACCACAGTGTGATCGCCTGTCCTGTTAACCTAAAGGGAAGAATAATGAGGAAGGCAACAGAAGAGGCTATAGGAAAGAAGGCCTCTTTTGTAGATGGTGTTAAGATATTTGAGGATGATAGATCTTGGGTGCTTGTTATCCCTGACCAGTATGGAGACAGTGTTCACTTGTACGTATCCTCAGATAGAGTAGAAAAGGGTCAGGAGATACTCTCAGATTACAACGATAAGATAAAACAGTGGATAGAAAATGGCTAAGAAATTATACCTCTGTTTCTTGTGGCATATGCACCAGCCATACTACAAAAATCCTCAGACAGGTAGGTTCCAGATGCCTTGGACCTTCCTTCACCTTATAAAAGACTACTATGACATGCCATGGATAGCGTCAAAGTATGACATAAAACTTACCTTTAACTTAGTACCATCGCTACTCCAGCAGATAGAAGAATACAAGAACCCAAATAACTGTGAGTTTTTATACTTATGGAAAAAGGATCCCACTCTACTAACTCCCCAGGAAAAGGCCTTGATCCTTAGATACCTGTTTTCTTCCCATGTTGACAATATGATTAAACTTCTCGATAGATACTACCAACTTTTTTTGAAAAAACACAGAGTTAGAGAGGAGGAGTTAGCTAAGATATTTGATGAACAGGAACTTTTAGACTTAGAGGTTTTATTCCTTCTCTCATGGTCCGGGAACTATCTAAGACAGAACAGCCATGTTGTTAAGAGTCTGATTGAAAAAAAGAAAAACTATACCCAAGAAGATAAACTATATCTCTTGGAAGAACTTGTTCAACTCACTGATAAAGTGATAGAGATCTATCGCTCTCTACAGGATGAGGGAAAGGTAGAACTTACAACCTCTCCTTTCTACCATCCTATACTTCCTCTACTGCTGGACATAAACAGTGCTAGAGAGAGTAAATCTGATGTAGTATTACCATCTATAAAGAATAGGTATGCGGAGTTTGCAGAAGATCATTTGTCAAAAGCTGTAGGTTACCATCAGTCTACTTTCAGAAAGGACCCAAAGGGAGTTTGGTCTTCTGAGGGCAGCCTAAGTAGAGACACTATTCAACTCTTTAGAGAAAACGGTTTTACATGGACTGCAACAGATGAAGAAGTTCTCTACAACAGTCTTTCTATGAAGAATCTGAGTTTTATATACAGGGTGTGGGATTTTGACGGGGTAAAGATTTTCTTTCGGGATAGATACCTAAGTGATGCTGTAGGCTTTAGATACTTCTTAGAGGAAGAAGATAAGGCTGTAGAGGATTTTTTGATTAGACTCCGGAGTATCTACGATAGGTCAGATGTGAGTCCGGTTGTTAGCGTTATCCTAGATGGTGAGAATGCTTGGGAACACTACAGAAACAACGGCTACAACTTCCTGAACTTACTCTACCGGAAGGTTCAGGATACTCCATGGATAGAGACGTTGACATTTTCCCAGGTTTTAGAAAGGGATATAGAGATATCCCACTTAGCAGACTTAAAGGCCGGAAGCTGGATAATGGGAAACTTTACCACATGGGTAGGTCATCAGGAGAAGAACACAGCGTGGGAGTATCTTGACAGAGCCACGTCCTTATATAGGGAAAGCCCAAATGAAAAAGCATACCACTACCTTATGGTGTCTCAAGGGAGTGATTGGTTCTGGTGGTATGGAGATGATCACTATACTCCTTTCGTAGATGTATTTGACAACCTCTTTAGGCTAAACCTAAAACAGGTTTATATCTCCCTAAATAGAGAACCTCCCTCTTACTTAGATAGACCTATAAAGAAGAGATCAAAATCTCAACATATACATAAGCCAACCTCTTACATCACACCTACTATAGATGGGAGGATAACTAACTACTACGAATGGCTTCATGGAGGGGAGTTTGACGTCTGGTTTGACCTTAGCTCTATGTCTGTTTCCAGTAGTATCTTCCGGAGAGTTATGTATGGCTATAGCATAGAGAACCTCTACCTCTATATAGAAGGTAAGTTTAAATTAGGGGATAGTGTTAGAATAGACTTGATCTCAAAGATAGAAATTACCTTAGAGCTTCCACTTGTATACGGTTTAAGCAAGATTAAGGTTAATGGAGGAGAAGTACTCTCGTCCTTCGATAAGGGTTTAGAGGTCTGTGTCCCATTGAATTTGGTAGATGGTAAAGATATGGTAGAGTTTTCCCTCGTTTATCTTTCTGGGGAAAAGATTGTAGAGAGAGTCCCGGTGTACACTAATTTTGAGATAACTGTAGAGAATCTAGATTACAACTGGTACGTCTGATGGAGGAGGAGATGGTAAATCTACTTTTTGGCGTACACTGCCATCAACCTGTAGACAACTTCTACGAAGTGGTAGATGAGGCTGTAGACAGAGCCTATAGACCTTTTTTAGAGGTTTCAGAGAGATTTCCGAATTTTAAGTTTTCGGTTCACTACTCAGGATGGTTACTTGAGTATATTAAAAAGAATCACGGAAAAACCTTCAACTTACTTAAGAAGTTAACAGAGAGGAGCCAAGTAGAGTTCTTTACATCAGGTTACTATGAACCTATACTATCAGCTATTCCCTCAGATGACCGTAGATACCAGATAGAGAAGATGAATCTGTTTATAAAGGAGAACTTTGGACGCAGGCCCCATGGTCTGTGGTTAACCGAGAGAGTATGGGACCCTTCTATAGTCAAGGATTTAGTAGAGGTTGGAATTGAGTATGTGGTCGTGGACGACTACCACTTTGTATCTTCTGGATTTAATAAGGAGCAGCTTTATGGATACTACCTAACAGAGAACGACGGATACGTTTTAAAAGTATTCCCAATAGATAAGAGACTCAGGTATATGATTCCCTTTAAGCCCATAGAGAAGTTAGAGGATTATCTCCTCGGTATAAAATGTGTATCCGGAAAACCAGGAGCTGTGATATTTGACGATGGGGAGAAGTTCGGAGTGTGGCCTAACACCTATGACTGGGTGTACAACAGAAGGTGGCTCGAGGAGTTCTTAGGGAGGTTTACAACCCATAGACAGGTTGAGTTTTCCCACTATGGTGATTACGTAAAGAATAACTCACCTCTTGGATTAGCTTACCTACCTATAACCTCATACCAAGAGATGGGAGAGTGGAGCTTGCCCCCTGAAAACTTTTTACTCCTGGAAGAGTTAAGGGGAGAGTTGGAAAGGATGAATAAAGACCATCTTTTTGAAAAGTTCGTAAAAGGGGGAATATGGAAAAACTTTTTAGTCAGATATCCGGAGGCAAATAGGATACACAAGAGGATACTGGAGCTTTCATTATCCCATAGGGATAAAAAGAAGTACAGAGATTTTTTGGAAAGTTTACTGAAAGCTCAGTGTAATGATGTTCTCTGGCATGGAATATTCGGTGGTTTATACCTACCAAACCTCCGGGATAATGCCTATAGGTATATAATAAAAGCTGAGAAAGAAGTAGAAAAACACCAACCTGTAAAACAGGTAGAAATAAAGGATATATACTTAGACGGCTCAGAACAGGTTAAACTTACTAATCAGAATCTCATAGCTGTTCTCTCCCAAAGAGGAGCAAACCTTACTGAACTTTCTATTAAAGATGGGGAGTTTAACTTCCAGAACACTCTATCAAGGTACAGAGAAGGTTATCACTACAAAATCTTAAATCCCCAAGATACTACATCCACATCTGAAGGTATATCCACTATCCATGAGTCTGTACCAACACTGAACCAGGATTTAAAGTCTTTGATAGTCTATGATTGGCATACTAAGAACTCTTTCGTGGACCACTTCCCAAAAGACCTAAGTCTAGACTCTTTTATACAGGAAGACTTCACTGAGCTCTCTAACTTCACCACAGCTCTCTTTGAACTCCAAAAAGTTGGTAAGGATATATCCTTTACAAAAAAAGGTTCTATTAAAGATGTGTACACATCTAATATCGTTAAAAACTTCAGACTTTTAGAGAAGGGAATTGAGTGTAGTATCAAGTTTAACACAGAGTATCCGGAGGAGCTAACATACCTTTTAGAGTTCAACTTTCATTTTGCTGATCTGGATGAGTATTTCCGGATTCCAAGAGAGTTTGAAAGTTTAAGGGATTTTGTTATAAAGGATAGCTATACTCATAAGAATTTAGTGATCAATTTTAGCAGAGAGGTTAAATGTCTAAGTTATCCTTTAAACACAGTCAGTCAGTCTGAAAAAGGGGTGGATATGATCAACCAAGGATTGACAGTTGGATTTTTCTTAAACTTTAACTTAGCTTTTAATCTAAAGGTAAAACTTACTGTAGAGTAGGAGAAGAGTGTATGAGCTCGGAGATAAGGTTTGACTATCTAAACAACAGATGGAGTGTGATCTCCATAGAGAGAAGTAGAAGGCCAAGGGGCTACGCGGTGTCTATCTACGAAGAACCTACCACAGATCTGTCTAAATGTCCTTTTGAGTACGGTAACGAAGACAAGACGCCTCCGGAGGTGTTTTCCATCAGACCAGATGGTAGTCCCCCGAACACACCTGGTTGGAAAGTAAGAGTCTTCCCAAACAAGTATCCAGCTCTCCGGCTAGAGAACCCGAACAACAGAGAAAGTGATGGCTTCTTTGAGAAGATGGGAGGTTTTGGTGCTCACGAGGTCGTAGTGGAGACCCCTGACCACTTTAAGCACACCCAAGATTTTGACTCCCAAGAGCACTACCAGATGTTTTACACATTCAGGGAGAGAATGAGAGCCCTTTACCTTGATTTACGGATAAAGTATGTCCACATATTCAAAAACCACGGAAGAGAAGCAGGTAAGAGTCTAGTTCACTCTCACTCTCAACTTCTAGCCCTACCTATGATACCCCCAAGAGTAGACATCCAGATATCCCAGTCAAGAAGCTATTTCAGACATAAGGAGAGATGTTATCTATGTGATGAGATAAAGTTTGAGCTGAAAGAGATTAAGAGGGTGGTTTACGAAAACAGCGACTACATCGCTTACTGCCCCTATGGAAGTCTTTACCCGTTCCAGATAAGGATAGCTCCAAAACACCACTATCATGACTTTTCCACTATAGAAGAGGTCAAACTAAGGACATTAGGTGAGATCATGGAGCAAGTAGTGAAGAGACTTCACAAGGCACTTATAAACCCCCCTTTCAACATGGTTGTGTATACAAGCCCTCCAGTTAGAGATATACCAGTTTATCCAGATTACTTTGTGGGTATACAGTATTTCTACCACTGGCACATAGAGATCATGCCAAGAATAACAACTCTTGCAGGATTTGAATTGGGAACAGATATTTATATAAACCCAACACCTCCGGAAGAAGCAGCAAAATTTTTGATAGAGGTAGTTTAGATGATGGTAGTTTTTGCTTCCAGTGAGATATACCCGTTTGCAAAGACAGGTGGGCTTGCAGATGTGGCCGGAGCTCTATCTAAGAAGCTGGCTGATTACGGAATAAAGGTTTTTGCCTTTATGCCTATGTACAAAAGAGTTGACTCTGAAAAGTACGAACTGAGAAAGATAGAGAAGAGTATAACCGTCAGCTTAGGAGGGAAATCTTACATATTTGAGATATACAAGAAGATGGATGGGGTGAGTTACTTCTTCCTTAAAAATGATGAGCTCTTTGGTAGAGACTACCTGTACGGAACTCCCGAGGGTGATTATCCGGATAATGATATAAGGTTTGGGGCGTTCTGTTATGGAGTCATGGAGTTTATAAAAAGTGAAAACTTAAGACCAGACATCATCCACTCTAACGATTGGCAGACATCACTCCTGCCAGTATTAACATACCATAAGTATGGTATGCACGATGTTAAGACCGTTTTGACTATTCACAACCTTGCATATCAGGGAGTGTTTGATAAGTTTGCTGTAGAGAGGCTTGGGCTTGACTGGGAAATATTTCATATGGAAGCCCTGGAGTTTTACGATAGGGTAAACCTCCTTAAAGGAGGTATAGTCTTTAGCAGTGCTGTAACAACGGTCAGTCCCACTTATGCAAAAGAGATAACTACTCCGGAGTATGGACACGGTCTTGAAGGAGTTCTGAGGAAGTATAAAGGTAAACTGTACGGAATAATAAACGGTATAGATTATAGAGTATGGGACCCGGAAACTGATAAGTGTATATATACAAACTACTGTGTTTTCAACTTTGAGAGAAAGTCCGATAACAAGAGGAGCTTTCTAAGGGAGATCGGTCTAAGTGGAGACAATAGACCTCTGTTTATTTTTATAGGTAGATTTGCCAAACAAAAGGGGATAGACCTTATAATGGATTCTGTCTCAGAGCTCTCCAAAAAGGACGCAAACTTCATTATACTAGGTAGTGGTGATAGGCAGTATAATGACTTCTTCAGCTCTCTGATAGGTAACTATAGAAATATATACGTAAAGGTTGGATACGATGAACCTCTCAGTAGGAAGATGTACGCATCCGGAGACTTTTTGCTTATGCCGTCTGTTTTTGAACCTTGTGGCTTGAACCAGATGATAGCCATGAGGTATGGAACCCTGGTTGTAGCTAGAGCAACAGGAGGTTTGAAGGATACGGTTAAAGATATCATGGAACCGGAAGGGTACGGTATCCTATTTGAACAATTCAGTAAAGACCGTTTCCTTAATGCTGTAGATAGAGCAGTAAGGCTATACTATGACCAACTGGAAAGGTTTAAAGACCTTCAGAAAACAGTTATGACATTAGACTTTTCACTTGATAGTCAGACTTCTAAGTATATAAAACTATATGAAGCCTTAAAATACAGTAAGGAGTACTAAGGATGGCAAACCCGATAGTTGAGATGAGTTTTTTAGAGGATGATCTATCAAGCCATATAAATAAGGCTCCAGAAGAGCTAAAGATGGGATTTCTAAGAGAGTTCTCTATTCCGGAAAGGTACGATGTAGATAGGTTTACGATCCTACCTGTAAATCCTCACCTTATATACAGTTATTGGTTTACAAAAGACTCTCTGAAAGAAGATATCAAGAGTAGGTTCGGAGACTTCTCTGTCTGTCTAAGACTGCTAATAAACAACGAGATTATAAAAGAAGTGGAAGTTAAAAGTTTAGAGGGGGAATACTATCTACACTACCATGCCCCTTTCCAGAAAGTAAAAGCTGTACTAGGAATAGTGAAGAATGGAGAATTTATTCCTATCCTGTATTCAAACGAGGTTGTCATGCCCTCTGATACAATATTTATAGAAGAAGACCAGCATTGGTACGACAGAAAAAGTGGTCTTGTGAGAGTGATGAAGTCTGATACTGAGTATATCGATGAGTTTAACAAGATACTAAAGGAGAACTCAGGAGTTTCTCTAAAGGGCTACCACTGGAGGAGGTAGCTCTCCTTTCATTATGTTCTAAGCCCTATCCTGTCGTGGTAGGAAAAGTTCTTTCCTCTTTTTACCAGTATCCTCTCCAACTTCTCAACCATCTGTTTATCCTTTCCGGGTTCTCTTCCTGCTCTTGTTAGGTATCCTCCTGCCATCAGACAGTTTGCAGCTTCAAACGCTAAGTCGTGAAGTTCCCCTAAGTTAGATTCTCTACCACCACACAGTCTTATCTCAGCTTTAGGATTGAATAACCTAAACAGAGCAACTATCTTCAGGCATCTGGTGGGTGTTAGATTATGGGCATCTCCTAAAGGTGTTCCAGGTATAGGCATCAGAAAGTTTAGAGGTATAGAGTGGACACCAAGATCTCTGTATGTTATAGCTAAGTCCACTATATCAATATCAGATTCACCCATTCCAAATATACCACCACTACAGGTAGACAAGCCTACTTCTTGTATGTTCTTTATGGTATTAAACCTCTCTTTCCATGTGTGGGTGGTTACTATCTTTCCAAAGAAGTTTTTAGATGCTTCAAGGTTATGGTTTATCCGGTTTACTCCAGCCTCTTTTAGTATCTGTAAACTTTCTCTGTCTACACTACCCAGAGAACAACATACCTTAACCGGATACTTCTCCTTTATCTCCTTTACAGCCTCCGCTATTCTTTCAATCTCCTCCTTGGTTGCTCTTCTACCACTTACCACTATACAGTATCTGTTTGCCTCTATCAGAACTGCCTTTTCAGCCCCTTCCAGCATCTCCTCCTTACTCACCAAAGAGTAAGCGTTTATCGGGGTCTTAAAGTGAGAAGACTGGGCACAGAAGGAGCAGTCTTCTGTACAGGCACCATTCTTTGCGTTTATCAGAGAGCAGAACTCCATCTCGTTACTGAAGAACTCCTCCCTAACCCTGGATGCCTGCTTCACTAGCTCTAAGACGTACTCATCCGGAGTAGAGAGTATCTTTAGACCATCTTCCGTGGATAGATATTTCCCACTTAAAACCCTATCTGATAGACTGTTTATAAAATCCAACATTCTCTTACCTCGTTAACTTATCTTTGAAGATAGTTTACCATTTTTTCTATACAGATACAACCCTTCCATCCCTCATAGAGATTATCCTGTTAGTCTGGTTTGCCAGATCCATCTCGTGTGTTACCATAACTATAGTTTTTCCTTCTTTGTTTAGCTCCTTAAACATATCCATTACAATCTGGGTGTTTTTTGAGTCTAAGTTTCCTGTAGGTTCGTCTGCTATTATCAGGTCTGGGTTGTTTGATAGGGCTCTGGCGATAGATACTCTCTGCTGTTCACCTCCGGATATCTGGTAAGGCTTTCTACTCTCTTTTCCTTTTAAACCTACCATCTCCAGAAGAGAAAGGGCCCTCTCTCTAGCCTTACGGATGGGTATACCTGCCTTTAGGAGGGGCACCATCACATTTTCAGTCAATGTAAGCTCGTTTATCAAGTAATGAAACTGAAAGACGAACCCAAACTTCTTGTTTCTAACTTCAGAGAGTCTCTTCTGGTCAGAGAAGTCTATAGTTTTTTCTTCTATTAGAATCTCTCCGGAGGACGGCCTATCAAGTAGACCTACTATATACAGTAGAGAGCTCTTTCCGGAGCCTGAAGGACCTATTATACTAAGAAACTCACCTTTATAGACACTTAGGTTAACATCCTTTAGTATATGCTCTTGACCTATAATCTTGTTCACCATTCTTAGGTCTATCAATACTAACAACTATCCACTCCTGAATATATCCACTGGGTTGAGTTTAGAAGCTCTGTAAGATGGGTAGAAGGATGCTAAAAGTGAAAACAGGAAGGCAAAGAGGACACCATAGATGTAGTATACAAGACTTCTATCCAGTATGAAGCCTTTAGCCCTTACAAGACCCTCCACATCCAGATTCAACGACACAAGCCACTCCTGTATACTGTATCCAACTAAACTCCCTAAAAAAGCACCCACTAATCCGTTGATCAATCCCTGTAGAGTGAATATCTTCACTATGTCACCCCTCTCATATCCCATAGCCATCAGGATGGCTATATCTTTTTTCTTCTCCATAACTATCATCATTATGATGTTGAATATCCCAAAGGCAGAAACAACAAGTACAGCAAAGACTATCATGTAGGTTATGTAGTTCTGTATTTTAAAGAGTTGTAGGAAGTTCTTATAGGCTTTCTGCCAACTTTCTGCGTAATATCCTGTCTCTCTCTCTATAGCTATAGATAGCTTCTGGGCTTGATTTACATCCTTCAACTTTACGATTATCTCGTTCACCTCGTTTGGTCTTCCAAGGATTGCTTGGTATGTCCGGATGTTCATATACACCCTTGTCTGGTCTAAAGTGGTTATCCCTGAGTTGAAGAAGTCCACAACCTTAAAAACCTCTACCACTCCGTTTGGAAAGACTATCAGGACTTTCTTGTTATGTTCTTCTATCCCTAGATCCTTTGCAAGGAGTTTGCCTATAATTATGCTGTTTCTGTCTGTTACCAGACTGTTTAGTCTCTTGTTCACTATGAACTTATCTATTACTGACGCTTTTCTCTCTAAGTTAGGGTCGATCCCAATTATTGTTGCAGACCTCTCTATAGTGGAGAATCTTATAATCCCCTGACCTACAAGATGGGGAGCAAGTCCTAAAAACTGTGGATCTTTTGAATAGTTTGAAATGATAAACCTGTAGTTTGATATCTTATCTCTCTTATCCGGAGGTTTAAGACCATAAACATTTAACAGGACATCATCTCCAAAGTACTTCTTCCCTATCTTGGAAGGGTTAGCCTCTGGTTTAACTTTTATGGTTATATGAGCGTTTAGGTCTATAGCTTGCTCTATAAAGTATTTCTGAAAGCCGTTCATTAGTGATGCCATAACGATGAAGGCAGCCACTCCTATAGATACTCCAAGTATAGATACTACAGTCTGCCTCTTCCTTTCAAGTATGAACTTTAAGGTTATGAATACAGTGTGGGTCATCTCACTACTACCTTCTGACCCTTAGATAGTCCTTCCTTCACTTCCAGTAGACCATCGTAACTCTTCTGACCAACCTTTACAGGCTGTCTCTCTATTCTTCCATTCTGGAAAATCTCTACATAGCCATCTTTATAGCTGTTTGAAGGGATGAACAGAGCTCTCCTGCTTCCTATGATGATATTAGCCTCCACTACCATACCTAAACTAACTGGTTTGTGGTAGTTTATTTCTGCCTTTACTCTGACTGTTCTGTTGTTTCTATCTACAATTGACTCGATCAGTTTTATCTTACCCTCAAACACATCATCCGGATACGAGTCAAGTATCACAAGAACCTTTTGACCTTCCTTTACAAAGGGGATGTACTCCTCGTCTATATTTAAAACAGTTTCTAATTTCTGAGTATTTCCAATTAGAAAAAGCTGGTTTGATGCTGTCATACTGTTTATGTAGTCCCCTTCGTTCACAAACTTTCTAAGTACTAATCCATCCACAGGAGACTTTATAGTGTGCTTTTCTATTTCAGACTGGATGCTGTCTTTCCGAGCCTTTAGGGAGTTTAACTGACTCTTGAGACTCTCTACTGTATCTTCAAAGATTTTAACTTGCTTATCGTAATCCCTCTTGGCTATCTCTAGGTTCTTCTCAACTTCCTCAAAGGACTCTCTTGATATAAGTCCTTTCTCAAAGAGACTCTTCCTTCTCTCATAAACATTTTTTAGGTTTTCTAAGTTAATCCTCTTTATCTCTACTGAATCTCTCAACTCCTTCAGGAAAGGAGAGTCCTCTTTCAATCTTTTCATGATAAACTCTTTCTGAGCTGCAATCTCAAGTAGGTTGTTTGTTAAAGTAGGGTTTGATATTATTGCTAATGTCTGTCCTTTTTTAATATCTTGGTTTTCTCTAACTAAAATCTTTTCTACGTATCCCGAAACTTGAGACTTCACTACAACACTGTGAACAGAGTCTATGTATCCGGAGCTGTAGATAGAGTCTACAACTTCTTTCTCCTGGACTTTATGCAACTTATAGTTGTTCTTAGCTGATATGTAGAGATAGGTTACTAGTAGACCTACTACTAGTCCTATAAAACTGAATCCTATAATTTTCTTCATTTTTTCAACCTTTTTATTTAATTTTAACATATGCTAGCTTTACATAATGTTTGCTTTTTTATGTTTTATACGGTATTTTTATTAATATGTTCTACATTATAGATGTTAAAGGTTTAGAGAGTATTTACGGCAGCCTAAAAGAAACCTTTCATGTAATCTCTCCAACTTTAAAAGACGGTATTTTGTTATACTCAGAGGATGTAGATTTTAATAGCCTGCCATTTGGATACACTCAGATGGAAGGTCCATCTTTCTATCAACTCTTGCAAAGCTCAGGTAGATACTTTACTTATCTCAGACCTTCAAATACTCTCAAATACTTTTTAAGATCACCTAACATGAAGTTGCTCACTGTAAAGAGGTCAAATGGGGAGCTAAGCTTTGAGTATCACATAAACCACAGAAAGTTAGCTTTCTTTGATGTTAGAAGGTGTGATCTAAAAGCTCTACAAACCTTGGACAACGTTTATCTAAACGACAGATTTCCAGACCCTTACTATAGATCTCTAAGGGAAAACATGTTCTTGGTGGGCGTTGACTGTCAGACTGCCTCTGATGTCTGTTTTTGCCACTGTATGGGTGTCTATCTGGAAGATAGCTATGGAGCTGATATCTTTATTACAGAGTTAGATGGGAGGTTTTTAGTAACTGCGCTCTCAAAAAAGGGTGTAGAACTTGTTGAAAAGCTTCATATAAAGAAAGCTTCAGTGGAAGATATCCAGAAAGCCAAAGAGAAAAGGGAAGGACTTTTATCTACTTTCAAAAAATATCTTGATACCAAAGATCTAAAGGAAAACCTCTACAGAAACATAGAACATCCATACTGGGAGGAGATAGGTAAGAGGTGTCTTAGTTGTACAAACTGTACTCAGGTATGTCCAACTTGTTTCTGTTTTGATATAAAAGAGGTTAACTCTATAGAGTTAGACCTCTCTGAGAGGGTTGTAAGCTGGGACAGTTGTTTTAATCAAACCTTTGCCACAGTCCATAAGTTCAACATTCGGGATACGATAACCAGCAGATACAGGCAGTGGCTTATGCATAAAATGGCTTACTGGCAAGACCAGTTTGGAGAGTTTGGTTGTGTTGGGTGTGGTAGATGTATCACATGGTGTCCTGCGAAGATAGATATACAGGTAGAAACTGCAAAGCTGAGGGAGTTATGAATGTTCAGAACCCTTATAGTTTAGTTAAGGGAAAAGTTGTTAAGGTTCACAGAGAGAACTATAATACTGTTTCTGTACTGGTGGAGAGTGATATTAAGCCAGAGGTTGGCCAGTATGTTATGTTCTACACCTTTGGAAGAGGAGAAGCCCCAATAACGGTAGCAAGTTATCAGGATGGGATGTCTCTCCACACTGTCCGGATAGTTGGAGATGTAACTGGATACTTTCAGCACATCCAGGAAGAGGGGACTGTGTACCTTAGAGGTCCGTACGGTAATACCTGGGGTTTTGAGGAGGCTTACGGTAGGGACGTTATCATCATCTCCGGAGGGCTTGGACTTGCTGCTACAAGATGGTTAATGGAAAAGATCATACAAAACAGGGATAACTTCAAAGTAGTCTACTCCCTATATGGGTCAAAGAGCTTTCAAGACCTGCTCTACAAAGAGAAGTACAATATTTGGGCCAGAGAGATTGACTTTAGGGTCACAGTTGGAACTCCAGACCCTGCTTGGACAGGAAGGGTAGGGATGATTACACAGCTCCTGGAAGACATCAAGATAGAGAACCCATCTATCTTTATCTGTGGACCTGACCCGATGGTAAAAGCTGTTGTGGATATTCTAAGCTCAAAAGGAGTGAATAAGAGAGAGATAAAGGTATCCCTTGAAAGACATATGAAATGTTCTGTCGGAACCTGTGGCCACTGTATGTTTGGACCCTTTTTCGTGTGTAAAGATGGTCCTGTATTTAGATACTCTGATATAGAGTACTTCTATACTAAAAAAAGTGTCTGATGAGAGTGGGAGTTTTCAAATTCTCATCCTGTGATGGCTGTCAGTTAGCCTTCTTTGATGTCCTTGAGGAACTTCTGAAAAGTAGAGAGATCCAGATAGAGTTCTTTTTAGAAGCTCAGTCTATAAACAGGTTTGACACTTTTGATGTATCCTTCGTGGAGGGTTCTGTATCTACAGAGGAAGAAGAGGAGAGAATAAGACAGATAAGAGAGTCGTCCCGCTACCTTGTGTCGATAGGTGCCTGTGCTGTCTCTGGAGGTATCCAATCTATAAGGAACTTCTTAGACTTTGAGACGCTAAAAAACGAGGTTTATAACTATGTAGATCTCCATAACTCTCTACCGACCTCAAGACCCATCTCTGACTATGTAAAGGTGAACTACGAAGTTAGAGGATGCCCAATAAACGCCTTTGAACTGGTAGAGATAGTAACATCTATAATCTTGAACAAGAGCTTAACTGTTAACTTAAACCCTGTCTGTGTAGAGTGTAAGGCAAAGGGAAACATATGTATCTTAGTTCTCGGAAGTCCGTGCCTTGGTCCCATAACAGCTTCAGGTTGTGGTGCTCTCTGTCCTTCCTTCAAAAGAGGTTGTTATGGCTGTTTTGGACCTTTACGAGGCTCTAACTTTGAGGGTTTGAAACAGATTTTTAAAGAGAGGGGATGGGACTTTCAGGAGTCCATACTTTCGAGTTTTAACAGTTACAATAAAAACTTTAGGGATGAGGTATGGAAATTAGGGAGTTAAAACCTCTAACACGGGTAGAGGGAGAAGGTAGAGTTATTCTGAAATTTAAGGACGGTTTGGTTGAGGATGTGTACATCAATATCTTTGAACCACCAAGGTTCTTCGAAGGGATACTAAAGGGTAGGAAGTTCAGCTCTGTTATGGATATAACCGCCAGGATATGTGGTATCTGTCCCATAGCTTATCAGATGAGCTCAGTTCAGGCAATAGAGTCTATCTTTGGTGTAGAGGTCTTCTCTGAGATTGAGAACTTGAGAAGACTGTTCTACTACAGTGAATGGATAAGTAGCCATGTACTCCATATCTTCTTTTTACATCTACCAGACTTCCTCGGAGTTTCCTCCATCTTTGATATTCACCGGGTTCAACCTGAGGTAGTGAAGAGGGTCCTTCGGCTGAAAGAGTATGGGGCGAAGTTGACAGAGCTTATAGGTGGAAGAAGTTCTCACCCAGTAAGTGTGGTGGTAGGAGGGTTCTCAAAGGTTCCAAGGAAGGAAAACTTTACCAAGCTTTTAAGTGATTTTGACAAGGTTTACGAAGATGCGATCTTCCTTTTTGAGTACTTGGCTAGTCTAAACTATCCGGAATACAGTCTTGGCGAAGAGGTACTGTTCGTCTCACTTATAGATGGAGATAACTACCCTATCCTAAAAGGTGAGATATACTCCAGTGATGGGTTTGTTGTGTCAAAGAATGAATTCTCAGACTACTTCGTTGAGTACGAACTACCTTACTCTAATGCGAAGTTCTGTAAGAGGAAGGATGGAAGACATTACATAGTAGGACCACTGGCCAGGTTTAACAACTCCTTTGAGAAGTTATTAGACAGTGTAAAACAGTTAGCTTTAAAATACCGTATAACTCCTCCAGTTATGAACCCTTATAAGTCTATACTCGTCAGAATGCTTGAAGTTATCGACTGTTTAGAGAGAGGAAGGTCTGTTATGGAGAAATACAGAGATATAACTAAACCAGTTGTAGACTACAGAGTAGTGGCTGGAGTTGGAACTGGCATATCTGAAGCTCCAAGGGGGGTTCTATGGCACAGGTACAGGCTAAACTCTGATGGTCTTGTGGAGGAGGCAGATATAGTTCCTCCAACATCCCAGAACCAGTACGTAATGGAGCTTGATGTAAGAAGATGTTTGGCAGGAAAGACAGAAAAAGAATCCTTAGAAAAGGTAGAAGAGGCAGAGAAACTCATAAGAAACTATGACCCATGTATATCTTGTGCTACCCACTTCCTACGTGTTGAGGTCATATCTTAATAACAGGTAGTAGCTTATCGTTCATAACCTTAACTAAGGTGTCAAACAAAGCTCTAGAGTCTTTCCCATCCTCTGGAAAAGAGGCTATTCCTTCTATTATATTCAGTTCTACTTTTGACTGAATCCTTTTTATTATCTTCTCTACACTCTTTTTGTCTGTCTCAGGGAAGAAGAGAAACACAAAGTCATCATCCACTGGAGATATAACATCCACAGACCTTATATTTTCCCTCAACCTGAACATATGGTTTACTTCCTTTATACTTTTATTAATGATGATGTTAACTATGGATGGAAAGTATATAAAGGCTACAGAGAATTTGTCCGATTTCTTGTACCTTTTGATCCTCTCTACCTCTATCTCCACAAGAGCTTTAAAAACATCAAAATCATAAACCTTTAGCTCTTCGGTACTTTTCATCTCTATTCCCCCACGGTTTTATAAAAATCTAGAACTTCCCACAGAAAATCTTCATCCTCTACACCAAACTGACCTAATATAGAAGTTTTTTTGTATATTGCTCTCCTTAACTTAAATAGCTCTATTATATCATTTACAGATAAATTGTAAAGTCTTTTCACTAATTTTTCATCATCTAAAGATAGGTTAACTGCTATAGGTTTTTCCATACCTATCACGTAGACCATCTCAACTTTACATCTGTCTACTATACCCTTTGCTACTACGTTCTTGGCTATGAACCTTGCAAGGTAAGAAGCAGATCTGTCTATCTTTGATGGGTCTTTTCCGGGGAAAGCACTGCCACCACTTGGTACAGCGGTCCCATAAGCGTCAGAGACGATCTTTCTACCTGTTAGACCGCTGTCAGCCATAGGTCCACCTATTAAAAATCTACCTAAGGGATTTATGATGATCTTTGTCTTCTCATCTATGAACTCTCTGTATCTAATCTTCTTTATAACCTCTTCATGTATGACCTCTCGTAGTGTTTTATCGGATACGTAAGGTTCGTGCTGGACCATGATAACTAAGCTTTGTACCCTAACAGGTCTATGGTTCTCATACTCCACTACCACTATCACTTTTCCGTCCGGTCTGAGAAACTCTATAGTCCCATCCTTCCGGAGAGTGTCTATTCTTCTGGTCAGTTGGTTTGCCATGTTCGATGCTAAGGGCATGTAGTTATCTGTCTCGTTAGTGGCGTAACCTACCACGATACAACTGTCCCCTGCACCGTTGGACGGAATCCCGAGAGCTAACTCAGGACTTTGGTCGTTTATAGTCGTGATCACACCTGCAGTGTAACCATCAAAGCCATACTCAGGCTTAGTGTATCCGATCTCTATCAATGTATTTCTTACTATACTCGGGATGTCAGCGTAAGCATCGGTGGATATCTCTCCTGCTATATGGACAAGACCCATAGTTATAAGGACCTCTATAGATGCTCTTGTGTATGGGTCCTTTGATATAAGGTCATCTAAGATAGCATCAGATATGATATCTGCAATCTTATCTGGATGTCCCAAACAGACACTTTCTGCAGACTGTATATACCTCATCTCTCATACCTCAACTACACTCATCAGAAAGTAAAGCTCCTCTGTTTGCGGATGTTACAAGCTTAGAGTACCTTCTGAGCCATGGACTGTTTATCTCCTTCTTCTTAGGTTTGAACTTTCTCATTCTACTTTCAAACTCTTCCTGTGGAATTAGTAGTTCTATTCTTCTGTTTGGTATATCTATAAGTATCTCGTCCCCATCCTGAACTATACCTATCGGTCCACCTGCAGCAGCTTCTGGGGATATATGTCCTATACAAGCCCCTCTTGTGGCTCCTGAGAACCTTCCATCAGTTATAAGAGACACTTTGTCCCCTAAACCCATTCCCATAATAGTAGATGTTGGGGCTAACATCTCTCTCATCCCAGGACCACCTTTAGGTCCTTCATATCTTATGACAACCACATTCCCCTCTTTCACTCTACCGTTGGTAATACCTTCTATCGCCTCCTCTTCACTGTCAAACACCACAGCCTTTCCTCTGTGGACCATTATCTTAGGGTCTACGGCTGCAGCTTTAACCACACCTCCAAAAGGTGCAAGGTTACCAAAGAGAACAGCAAGTCCACCAGTCTGACTGTAAGGGTTTTCAAGAGGTCTTATGACTTTACTGTCCTTTATTTCTGCATTCTGTATAACTTCTCCCAGAGTTTTCATCATCACAGTAGGTCTGTCAAGGTGAAGAAGTTCTTTCTTAGAAAGCTCTTTAAGTATGGCATATATACCTCCGGCCCTGTCTAGATCTTCCATATGGTAGTGGGATGCTGGAGCTAACTTACACAGGGTTGGGGTTCTAGCAGATATTTCGTCTATCTTTTCTATAGGGAAGTCTATCCCTGCTTCGTGGGCTATAGCAAGTAGATGTAGAACTGTGTTTGATGAGCCACCCATAGCAATGTCTAGGGTGAAGGCATTCTCTATGGTCTGATAGTTAACTATATCCCTGAACTTTACACCCTCCTTTACAAGTTTGACGACTTGCCTTCCTGCTTCCTTTGCTAGCTCTTTTCTCCTTGGGTCTATAGCAAGTATGGAACCGTTACCAGGCAGTGCAATACCTAAAGCTTCTGCTAAACAGTTCATGGAGTTGGCCGTAAACATTCCAGAACAGGAACCACAACTTGGACATGCATGGGTCTCTATATCCTTTAATTCCTGTTCATCTATAATTCCTTTCTTTATAGAGCCTACTGCCTCAAACACAGTTGCCAGGTCTATAGGCTTACCTGTGGATGTGTGCCCTGCTGCCATAGGCCCCCCGCTTACGAGGATCGTTGGTATGTTTACTCTGGCAGCAGCCATTATCATACCTGGAACTATCTTATCACAGTTTGGTATAAGGACTACTCCATCGAGTTTGTGGGCTTGAATGACTGTCTCTACAGAGTCCGCAATCAGTTCCCTACTTGGTAGAGAGTAGAACATTCCAGAGTGCCCCATAGCTATTCCGTCATCTACACCTATGACGTTAAACTCAAAAGGTATGCCTCCTGCTTCCCTTATACCTTCTTTTACATACTTTGCAAACTCCTGAAGATGGACATGCCCTGGTATTATATCTATATAAGAGTTAGCTACCCCAATAAAAGGTTTTTCAAAATCTTCCTCTGATAGACCACAGGCTCTCAGTAAGCTCCTGTGAGGTGCTCTTTCTATTCCCTTTTTGATTTCATCACTTCTCATTTTCATCTCCTACTTTTTTAGTCACGTTGTAATAAATATATTAAAACATTTTTTATAGACAAAAGATGAAGAGTATCATTTCCTCTTGAACCTCTCTAGAATCTGTCTCTTTTTCTTCCTGAGCTGTCTTATTTTCTCATCTATGAACCTCTGGAGTTTGTTTGGTCTACTGCGACTAGGGTAAGGGGAGGGTTCTCTGTAGAACAGCTTGTATACAGCTGGAAGTATAAGAAGTGTAAGTAGTGTAGATGTGAATATACCACCTATCACAACTGTTGCTATAGGTTTTTGGGTTTCAGAACCAACATCACTGGTGAGAAGTATAGGGACTAAACCTAAGGATGCAGCTGTAGCTGTTATGAGTATTGGTCTTAATCTTAGTCTTGTGGCTACTTCTATAGCTTTGTCTATCGGTTTGCCCTCTTCAAGCATCTGTCTTATGTATGATATGAGGACTACACCGTTCAGTGTTGCTATACCAAACACAGCTATGAACCCTATGGCAGCAGGGACTGATAGGTTAAACCCAGATAAGTAGAGAGCCAGTATACCTCCTATAGTTGCAAACGGAACGTTCATTAACACTATCAGACTGTCTTTTACTGAATGGTAGTTTATGTATAAAATTATGAATATTAGTAATATAACCATAGGTATTATGATGGAGAGCTTTTTCATGGCTCTCTCTTGGTTTTCAAACTGACCTGCAAACTTAATGTAGTACCCTTCAGGAAGTTTGATCTTACTATCTATTCCCAACCGAAGGTCGTTTATAAAACCTCCTAGATCTCTGCCTTTTAAGTTAGACTGGACTAGAGCATACCTCTGACCGTTCTCGTGTCTTATCTTAAAGAACCCTTCTGATATCTCTATGTCCGCAACTTGGGAGAGAGTTATCAGTATATTCTCAGAGTTAAAGACAGGGATGTTTAAGAATCTCTCTAGATCATTAAGTTCTCTGTCCGGTATCTTCAGGATGATAGGGTATGTGATCAAACCTTCTTTCAGTGTGTTTACTTCTACACCAGCTATTGCTTCCTCTATTATCTTCAGTAGGTCGTTTATAGTGAGTCCATACCTTGCAAGGAGTTCCTTCTTAGGGAGTATCTTCATCTGTAACTTACCTTTCTGGACTTCCATCTCTACGTCTACAGAGCCAGGTGTCTGACGGACTATCTCTTCTATCTTCTCTCCTATCTCGTTCAGTTTGTTAAGGTCATCTCCAAACACTTTTATAGCTACAGTGGACTTTACTCCAGATAGAAGCTCGTCTATCCTCATCTGGATAGGCTGGGTAAAACTGAACTTAGCCCCTGGAAGTTCTTCCAACTTTTTCCTTAGAGCATCCTCAAACTCAGTCTTCGTCTTAAAACTCTTCCACTCACTGTAAGGTTTTAGTATGATAAAGGTCTCCATATAGTTCAGATCTTCTGGGTCTGCTTTCTCTGACCTACCTGCCATCGTAAAGGCGTCTTTTACCTCCGGAAAGCTTTTTGCAGTCCTTTCAACAAAGGATGCAACCTGTTTAGACTCTTCCTTCGTAACATTCGGGCTTAGGTAGGTCTTGACAAGAGATGCTCCCTCATCAAGTGTTGGAGCAAACTCAGTCCCTATCCTTGTTAGTAGGAATACTGAGGATATGAAAGCAATAACCACCCCTGTTAGCACAACCTTTGGGTACCTTAAAGTCTTTGACAGAACTTTCTGGTAGAACTTTGCAACTATCTGCATAACTCTAGGCTCTTCCTCTTTTTCAGCCTTTAGGAAGTAGAAAGCCAAAATCGGCATGAAGATGAAAGCAACAAGTAGGGAAGAGAACAGAGCAAAGATGATCGTAGTAGCCAGAGGTTTGTAGTATTTACCTTCTACAGACTCAAAGCTGTAGATAGGAATAAAGACTATAGCTATCACAAAAACAGCAAACAGAACAGGTCTAAAAACCTCCCTAACAGACAGAGACAGTATCTCCAACTTTCCAGATTTGGATTTGGTAAACTCCGGAGTATGATGAAAATGTCTGTATATGTTCTCTATTACCACTACAGATGCGTCTGCAAACAGACCCATTCCTATGGCAAGCCCTGCAAAAGACATCAGGTTCCCAGAGATGTCTGCATTCTTCATAAAGATGAAAGCCATCAGGAGTGTTATAGGTATAGATAAGACTGTTATCAGTGCTGCTCTAAAGTTTCCAAGGTAGAATATCATGGCTAATGTAACTAGAACTATACCTTCGATCAGAGCCTTCTCTACAGTATGGATAGCCTTCTCTATCAAGTAAGCTTGGTCGTAAAGGACCCGGAGGTTTACCCCTTCAGAAAGGACTTTCTTAACATCCTCAAGTTTTAAGTACACATTCTTTATAACCTCTTTGGTGTTTGTGAAGACCCTCTTTACTACGATGTTCCCTTGGGCCTCTTCTCCATTTAGAGAGAATATTCCTCTCCTTCCTGGTACTTCATCTACGACTATTTCAGCTAATTCAGATGTTCTGAGGTAGAAACCCTCCTTAGTCTTTATAGGTATATTCCTTATATCCTCTATACTGCTTATTACCCCTATACCCCTTAAAACTATATCTTTGCCGTTTATTATTGCGTATCCACCACCAACTAACCCTCCTCCTGCCTTTAACTGTTCTATCAACTCAGATAGGGAGATGTTATAGGCTATCATCTTCTCGTAATCAGGCTTTATCAGGAATGCTCTATCAGGACCCCACTCGTTTATATCTTCAACTCCTTCAACGGACCTAAGCAGAGGTCTTACCTTCCATCTCTCTATACTCTTTAGCTCTGATAGTGTGTGGTTTTTTCCTTCTAAAACGTAGAACATAACAAAACTCAGTCCAGATGCGTTTGGGCCCATAACAGGCTTATAGGTTGGGTCTAATACAGACTGAGCTTCTGAGAGCTTCTCCATTACCAGTTTCCGAGCAAAGTAGACATCTGTCCCATCTTTAAAGAAGACAGTAACCTGTGATAAACCGGCTATAGAGACACTTCTAACACCAGTTACATTCTTCATCCCGGAAACAATTGACTCTATCTTCTTTGTTATTAGAGCCTCTACCTCTTCAGCAGATAGGCCAGGAGCCTCTGTATAGATGTTTACTTGTATCGGAGTAGGGTCTGGAAATGTATCTACCGGAAGGGTTTTATAAGAGTAAAAACCTAGACCAACGGTGAATATAAGGATGAATAGGACTATAACTCTATTATTCAGAATAAAATCTATCATCTACTACCTCCAAAAAACTCCCTCTCTAAGAGATTTAGACCAGATACAACTACTTGATCTCCATCTGACAGTCCTTCAGAGATTACAAATCTATCATCCAACTTTTTGCCTATGATAACCGGTGTAAGTACATACTTATCTCCTTTCTTTACAACAACGTAGTTACCACTCTTTGACATGATTACAACGCTTTTGGAGATTACTATCCCATGTTCCCTGTCCTTTGAAAACCGAACTGAGACGAACATGTTTGGTTTCAAGCTGTAATCACTGTTCTTAACAGATATAAAAACTTTGTTTCTTCTCGTTTGAGGGTCTAACTGGTAGTCTATTAAGTAGACCTTTCCTGGAATTTCTCTATCTGTTGGTGTTTTGACCGTCACATCCATTCCGATCTTTGCTATCTCAATCTTCTCAGGAGGTATCTGAGTTACAACTAAGATGTTGGATATATCTGATATCTTCGCGATCTCTTTACCTATACCTACAGGGGAGCCCGCTAAGACGTAGACATCGAGGACTACTCCACTCTCTTTAGCAGTTATGAGGAGTTTGTTCTCCTTTATCTCTCCGTAAGAAGCAAGTGTTTTCTCCAGTGCCCTCAGGTTTGCTATAGCATTTTCGTACTCCACTTTAGATGAGTAGTATCTTGAGAAAGGGATAACCTCTTCATGGTAGAGCATCTGGTCTCTCTCCAGTATGTTCTTCGCAGTCTCTACCTTTACTTTTGCTATCTCTATTTGAGACTTTATCTGGTTTATCTCCGGAGAGATCACCGTGGCTATAACCTGTCCCTTTTTTACGAAGCTACCCTTCTTCACAAGTAACTTATCTAAAACTCCATCCACCACGGAGGATACCATGTAGCTGTTTTTTGGGTCTTCAGAGACCACTCCAGGGAACTCATCTTTATCTGAGACAACCTCTTTCTTCACCACCATAGTCTTTATATTGAAGTTCTTCTCAACTTCCTGACTTAACTTGATCTCTTTTGAAAAACCGGCTTTAATTAAGAGTATGGTCAACGTGAAAGCTACAAGTTTTTTCATAGTAAACTGCCTCCTATCTTTATGTAATCTCCATAGTTCTTATGCGCATTGTTTAAAAGTTCATACTTAAATCTAAGGGTCTGATAGTAATCATTCTTTATACTTGTTAGTTCAAAGAGAGTTATCACTTTCAGTCTGTAGCTTTTGTTCGCAAGTTGTAACTGTTGGTTGAGAGTTGGTATAACTTTTTCTTGGAGCTCTTGAATCTGTCCTTTTAAAAGCTTGTCCGTTCTCTTTATAGATTCAAACTTTATGGAGTAGTTCTTTAGGTTGTAGTCTAACAAGTTCTCAAAGTAGGCTTTTTTGTTCCTTATGGTGAGTAACTCTCCAAGGTATCTGTTAAACACAGGAAGTGTTGCAGACAAAAAAACTCCTCCTTCGTAGTTATTCCGGAATACCTCTCTACCTATGAACCCTACTGATACTTGTGGCTTAGCTAAAGCTCTGTAGTACTCTTCTTGATTAGACAATGCCTTAAGGTTTGACTGAATAAACCTATAATCCGGAAGTTGTAGGAGATCTATATCCTTTATCTCTTTCAACTGGGATATGTCTCCATCAACTGTAGAAACATTAAAACCCACCTTTGCAGAGAGCCTCTCGATAGACTGTCTATAACTTAGCTTCTGTTTTTCGTAGTTTATCTTGGTAAGTTCGTAATCCTTCTCTGACCTTAGCATGTCTATCTTTGATATCTCTCCAAGTTCATACGTCTTTCTGACAAAGCTCAGTATATCCTCAGAGAAAGCAAGCTCTTGTTTTGATATCTCTAAAAGTTCTCTGTTATAGAGAGCTTCAAAAAAGAGTGTGTATACATCAGATATAAATTCTCTTTTAAAGGTTTCAAAGCTGTACTTTATAGCATCATACAAGTTTAAAGCCTCTTCGATCTTAAACCTTCTACTACCGTAGAGGTACAAAGGTTGAGATACTGACAACTCTGTGACTGTTCCGGAAAAATCTTTCCTTGAGATAAGTTTCCCAAACTCAGTGTATACCTCAGGATTTGCAAACACTCTTGCTTTCAGGATCTCTCCTTCAAAGGATTTAACCTCATACCCCTTGCTCTTTATTAACTTACTATCGTATGCTCTGTTTAGTATTTCCTCTAACGTCTCTCCTTTTACTGTAAAGAAAGAGGCTAAAACTAATCCTAGTACAACTCTTACCATAAAGTTATCCCTCCGGTTTTGGATTACTAACTACAGATATTATAGGATCTTTAGATTGTTCGGGGTGGTTTAAATATCATAGATATCATAAAGTAGACCTTAAAGTTAGGTCCTTTTGACATAGACCTCATGGATTGCCATCTGAAAAAGGAGTTGTTTTCAACTGTTATATCTACATCCACCTCTTCTTTATCTTCGAACATAACTGGTCTTTCGTATGATTTTTCTTCAAGAATAACACCTTCTGAGGATGTATACTGCGTATTTATAAACATCAAAAATATAAAGGTAAAAAGCCTAAGAAACAAATTTTTTTTCATTTCATTTTTAATTATACCAAAATCTAGTTTATAGATATAACCTTTTATTATCCGTAAAAATTGTTGTTGATTTAATCATTAAAGTAGTGTAAAATTTAACAAAAATATTAACAAAAGGAGGTTATACTATGAGAAAGCTGGCTATAGCCGCTATCCTTTCAACTACTGCTATATATACGTTTGCAAACGCTCAGACAACCATAAAGGTAGAGAAGATCACCATCAAGGAAAAACAGAAAAAAGAAGAGTTCTCCAAGAAAGAGATAACCCAAGAGGATGTGAAGATAACGAGACAGGTCGACCTTGGAGAGATTCTATCCGGAATATATCCGGAAGTGAACTTTATGAGAAAAGCTGGAACAGCCAATGACCTGAACGTCAGAGGTTTTAGTAGGGACAACATAAACGTATTTATAGACGGCTCTGAAGTCCACGGTGCATGTCCAAACAGGATGGACCCTCCGTCTTTCCACGTATCTTCTCCACAGATAGAGAAGATAGAGATAAAGGAAGGTCCATTTGATGTAGAGAATCCAGGAACTCTTGCAGCTATTGTGAACGTGAAAACAAAGGATCCTAAAGAGGGAGTGGGAGGAGAGACGGGGGTTACTGTAGGAAGTTTCAGTTACAGAACCGGCTACTTCTGGGGTAACGTTGGAAGTAAGTTTATAAAAGTGTTAGTAGGTGCGTCTAACCAGTACTCAAAACCCTATGAAAGTGGAGAAGGTAAGAAGGTTACAGAGTATGCTGTCTACACAACACCAGCAGGTCAAACTGCAGGTAGGTACAAACCTCAGTATATAAATGAAAAAGTATTCAACATAGATAGAGTTTGGTCTAAAGTCATTCTGACACCAACTGACAAAGTAGAGTTTAAACTGTCCTATGCCTTTGAAAACGCACGGAACATTCTATACCCAGCCTTGAGGATGGATGCTCTGTATGATAGAACCAACAGGTTAAACGCAGACTTTGATATAAAGGATCTAGGTCTAAAGATATCTGCATACCAAAACAAAATAAAACACGACATGAGAGACACATTTAGAACTACCTCTGGCACAGCTGCCTACAGTATGATGACATACGCTGAGTCAAGTATGACAGGTTTTAAGGTTGTAAAGAGCTTCGGCTTGGGCTGGATGGATGTAGATGTAGGAGCTGACTACTACCTCAGAAATTGGAAAGCTAACAACATCCAAGCAGCTAATACTCCTAACCCGAATAGAAACCCTGGTATGATTCCGGATGTGGATATAAAGAACGTAGGTCTCTTTGTCAAAGGGGTTAGAGATATACAAAACTGGACCATCTCCACCGGTTTGAGGTTTGATAGTACAAAGTCAGAGGCTGATAAAAACGCAATCTCCGGAAACAACAATATACTTATAACTAAAGGTCTCCTAAACAGCTTCTCAAAGACAGACAGCTACCCTTCCGGATACATCCTTGCAAAATACAAAATAGATAAAAGAAATAACCTGTACATAGGATTTGGACATTCAGTTAGAGTCCCAGACCCTATAGAGAGATATATAGCCCTTTCTGGACAGGCACCTTGGTATGGTAACCCTAGTCTAAAACCTACAAAGAACAACGAGATAGATGTTGGGGCAGAGTCGTACCCTATAGACAACCTTGGATTGAGGGCTAACCTGTTCTACAGCGATCTAACAGACTTTATCTATCTAAGACAGTATCAAGGTATATGTCTATCCGGAACAGGAAACTGTACTTACACAACTTACCAAAATATAGATGCTAAAATATATGGGGGAGATCTTTCTCTTTTCTACGGATTTAACGAAAAGCTATCAGCAGAGGCAAGTTTAGCATACCAAAGGGGTAAGAAAGACAGTGGTGTGTACAAAGATAGTGATTTGACAGAGATACCTCCCCTAAAGTCCAGAGTAGCTCTGAAGTATGATGACGGTGCATTCTACGGTCTGATAGAGGGTATATACCAAGCTAGGCAATCAAAGGTGGACTCTGATTTAAAAGAGATTGAAACCTCACCTTACTTCATAATGAACCTGAAGGTTGGGTATACATATGCTAACAGACTCTTCTTTGGGCTTGGTGTGGATAACGTCTTTGATAGACTGTACTACAACTACCTATCTTATGTAAGAGACCCATTTAGAGGTATATCTGTATCCGGAAACCCTGTAAAAATTCCTGAGCCAGGAAGGTTTATCTATGCAAACCTATCGTACAAGTTCTAAACCCTGCTGCAGCTAAAGACCTCCTGTCTTTAAAAGGGCAACTGCCGGGTATCAAACCCGGCTTTTTCCTTTTTTAATATCTAAAAATCAAACACTGTTTTATTGACAAAACTTTAATATTGTTTTATCCTAATGTTCACATTTTTCAAGTAGGAGGCTTCATAATATGGCAGACTATAAGAGACCTACTGTATCAATTGTTGGAGCGGGAAACGTAGGGGAGCACGTAGCAAACCTAATAGCAATCAAAGAGCTTGCAAATATCAAACTGCTTGATCTACCAAAGAAGGCAGAGGATAGAGTTTTTGAAGTTGTGAAGGGCAAAGCCCTTGATATGAAGCAGATGGCTTCAGCTATTGGTGTTGATGTAGAGATAGAGGGGTACACAGTGACTGCAGATGGACAAGGATACGAACCCCTAAAGGACTCAGATATCGTTATAATAACCGCAGGTTTTCCAAGGAAACCTGGTATGAGTAGAGATGACCTCCTTTCAGCAAACGTAAACATAATAAGGACTGTCTCTGAAAGGATAGCCCTCTATGCTCCCAACGCTGTGGTTATTGTTGTTTCCAACCCTGTAGATGTTCTAACGTACGCTACTCTAAAAATAACCAAATTCCCAAAGAACAAAGTTATGGGTATGGCTGGGGTGTTAGATACAGCAAGGTTTAAAACTTTTATATCAAAAGAATTAAAAGTGTCTGTTTCAAACATAAACTGTTTTGTGGTTGGTGGTCATGGAGATGAGATGGTTCCCTTAATCTCAGCCTCTAACGTTGGGGGTATACCTCTTACTAAACTGTTCTCTAAAGAAAAACTTGAGGAGATAATCAAGAGAACCAAGTTTGGAGGAGGAGAGATAGTTAACCTCATGGGAACATCTGCCTACCATGCTCCAGGTGCTTCTGTAGCTGAGATGGTTGAGACTGTCTTAAAAGACAAAAAACAGATAATGCCATGCTCAGTATACGTAGATGGTGAAGATGCAAGGTTCTATGAAGCTTACGATGTCTGTGTTGGTCTGCCTGTTAAGGTGGGAGCTCACGGTTGGGAAGAGATACTAAAAGTTGAACTATCTGAAGAGGAGAGGGCTATGTGGCATTCTTCTGTTAAGTCTGTAAAAGAGGGAATAGAGAGAATAAAAGAGCTTAAACTGATATAAAAAGATCGGAGTGAGAACTTTGAGAGAGATAGATTACACAGAGATAGTTAAAGCTGTTAAAGAGATGGTGATGGATACCGAGTACAGGCTTCCAGAGGACTTTATACAGGCAGTTAGGTCTTCCATAGACGAGGAAGCTTCCTCTTTAGGAAAGGAGATACTCCAGGAAATCCTCCTAAACGCAGAGGTTGCACAGAGAGAGCAAGTAGCTTACTGTCAAGATACAGGCTATCCAGTCTTCTTCGTAGAGATAGGCCAAGATGTTAGGATAGTGGGTGGTAGTATAAAAGAGGCTATAAACCATGCTGTCAGACAGGCAACAAAGGAAGGATATCTGAGGGCCTCCCTCTCCTATGACCCTATATTTGAGAGGAAGAACACCAGAGACAACACGCCAGCCCTTATCTACTTCGACGTGGTAGAAGGGGATAAGATCAGGATAAAGTTTGCTGCTAAGGGTGGAGGTTCTGAAAACCAGTCAAAACAGGCCATGTTGAAACCTGCAGATGGACTGGAGGGTGTAAAGAGGTTCATCCTCCAGTGTATAGCAAACGCAGGACCAAATGCTTGCCCACCTTTTACAGTAGGGGTTGGTATAGGAGGAACTTTTGACTACTCTGCTGTTTTGGCTAAGAAAGCCCTCTTTAGGCATATAGGAGAGAGACATCCTGACCCAAGAATCGCAGCTCTTGAGGAAGAACTGTTAAACCTTGCTAATCAGCTTGGAGTAGGCCCTCTTGGTTTTGGAGGAACAACTACCGCCATAGATGTAAAGATAGAGATAGCTCCCTGCCATATAGCATCTCTCCCTGTTGCTGTAAACATTCAGTGTCATGCAGCAAGACACAAAGAGATAGAGATATGATGAGAGGATAGAGTTATGGTTGAAGCCAAGAAGATTATAACACCGTTGACAGATGAGGTTATAGAGAGTTTAAGAGCAGGAGACAAGGTCCTTCTGTCCGGATGGGTTTATACAGCAAGGGATGCAGCCCACAAAAGGATGTTAGAGGAGCATGAGAAGGCGGGAAAACTCCCCTTTGACGTGAAAGGGCAGGTTATCTACTATGTAGGCCCTACCCCAGCTAAACCTGGTCAGGTTATAGGTTCTGCAGGTCCAACTACTGCCTATAGGATGGACAAGTACACACCAAAACTCCACGAGCTTGGTTTAAAGGGGACCATAGGCAAAGGTTGGAGAGGTCAAGAAGTTAGAGAATCTCTTAAAAAGTACAAGGCTGTTTATTTTGCTGCTTACGGTGGAACAGCTGCTTTACTGTCTAAACATATAACTAAGGTTGAGATGGTTGCCTATGAAGACTTAGGTCCGGAGGCTATAAGAAAACTGTACTTTGAAAACTTTCCTGTAATCGTTGCTAACGATATATACGGTGGAGACGTGTTTGAAGAAAGTCAGAAAAAATACAGAAAACTAGCAATCTAAGGAGGTTTTTGATGAAAGTCCACGAGCATCAGGCTAAAGAGATTTTTAGAAAATACGGTCTTCCCGTTCCGAGAGGCTATCCTGCTTTTGATGTAAAAGAGGCTGTAGAGGCAGCTGAGCAACTTGGAACTTGGCCGGTGGTTGTAAAAGCCCAGATACATTCTGGAGGAAGAGGAAAAGCAGGTGGTGTTAAACTTGCAAAGTCTATCGAAGAAGTCCAGCAGATAGCCTCTGAGCTATTAGGTAAAAAACTGGCTACTTTTCAGACAGGCCCAGAAGGTCTACCTGTAAGTAGACTTTACATAGAAGAGGGAACTGCTATAGATAAGGAGTACTACGTTGCCATAACCCTTGATAGGAGTAAGTCAAAACCTATCATAATGGTTTCAGCGGCCGGAGGTATGGAGATAGAAGAAGTGGCTGCTACAAACCCAGAAGCTATCATAACTCATACTGTAGAGCCTTTTATAGGTCTAAGGAGTTACCATGCAAGAGAGCTTGCTCTAAAACTAAGTCTACCAAAGAATCTAGTAAACAAAGCTACTTCCTTGTTCACAACACTGTACAAACTTTACATAGAGCTTGACGCGTCCATGGTTGAGATAAACCCTCTCGTCCTGACCAAGGATGGAAACTTAGTTGTCCTTGACGCTAAGGTTGACTTTGATGATAACGGACTCTTTAGACACCCAGACATAATGGATATGGACGATCCTACCCAGATATCTCCATTGGAAGTGGAGGCCAAGAAGTTTAACTTGAACTACATAAAACTAGATGGAAATATAGCATGTATGGTCAATGGTGCAGGTCTTGCTATGTCAACGATGGACACAATAAAACTAGCCGGTGGAGAACCAGCAAACTTCCTTGATGTTGGTGGTTCAGCAAATGCTACTCAGATAGCAAATGCTTTTAAAATAATACTGTCTGACCCTAAAGTTAAAGCTATATTTATAAACATCTTCGGTGGAATCTTAAGGTGTGATAGACTAGCGGAAGGTATCATAACAGCTGCAAAAGATGTGTCTATAGATGTTCCAGTTATAGTTAGGATGGAAGGAACTAACGTAGAGCTTGGCAAGAAGATGCTACAGGAGTCAGGACTTCCTCTCATCACAGCTGACACCATGTGGGAAGGAGCTCTAAAGGCAGTAGAAGCAACTAAGAGGAGATAGATAGTGTACCCTCTCAGAAAAGAGACTGTTTCTATGATTTTTACTTTCAAAAATATACGGTAATGGAGGCATAGAATGGCTATTTTAGTAAACAGGAATACAAAGGTTGTAGTTCAGGGAATAACCGGAAGGGAAGGTTCCTTCCACGCTATTCAATGTAAAGCATACGGAACACAGGTAGTGGCAGGTGTCACTCCAGGAAAAAAAGGAGAGAATGTAGAAGGTATACCTGTTTTTGACAGTGTTAATGAAGCCGTAAAAGAAATGGGAGCAAACTGCTCTCTCATCTTTGTTCCACCACCTTTCGCAGCTGATGCTATACTAGAAGCTGTAGATGCAGGGATAAAGACGGTTATCTGTATAACAGAAGGTATACCTGTTAATGATATGTTACCGGTTAAGCAGTACATAAGGAAGTACTATCCAGAAACTGTTTTGATAGGACCTAACTGTCCAGGGGTCATAACTCCGGAAGAAGCAAAGATAGGTATAATGCCTGGACATATATTCAGGAAAGGTAAAGTAGGGATAGTCTCAAGAAGTGGAACTCTTACTTACGAAGCAGCCTACCAGCTAACTACTCGAGGAATAGGTCAGTCTACTGCTGTGGGTATAGGTGGAGACCCTATACCAGGAACAGTCTTTGCTGACGTTTTGAAGTGGTTCCAAGATGACCCGGAAACAGAAGCAGTAGTAATGATAGGGGAGATAGGAGGAACAGCAGAGGAAGAAGCAGCAGAGTTTATAAAGTCTTGCGTTAAAAAGCCAGTAGTGGCTTACATTGCCGGTGTTACTGCGCCGCCAGGAAAAAGGATGGGACACGCTGGAGCTATTATAGCTGGAGGAAAAGGAACGGCTGCAGAGAAGTACAGAGCTTTAGAGTCTGCTGGAGTTATAACTGTTCAAAACCCATCTATAATAGGAGAGACTGTAGAGAGAATACTTAAAGAAATATGATATAAGTTATAAACACCTGGTGTTTTGTTGCTTTAAAAATAAAACAGTGTTATATTATTTTGAAGGTTTAATAAACTTAGGAGGTCTTCTATGAAAGTCATGCCAGGTCCAGAAGGTTATATGCCAAAAGTAGCAGCTTTGGAAGGAGTAAATCTCTCTTCTCCAGGGAAAGGTCTACTCTTCGGTGAGGAAGTAGATGAAGAAGTTGCAATGAGAGAAGCTGCTAGAGCTATGCTTACAAGACCTAATCCAACTATATTCCCAGGTCCAAAGATCCTATGGGGTTGGAGCCCAAACGCTTTTGAAGAGGCTGATGCTATATTAGAACTAGCAAAAGAGATACCTAACTGTAGAATAATTCCAATGCCTGACTACAGGCCAAAGTATCCAAAGATAGACCCTGAAGCTGAGATAAACCCTAACCATCCAAACCTAACTATTCTACACAATAGGATAGAAGCTTGTATATTCGTAGGAGTTCACTGTCATTACGCTAACCTATCCCTCAGGATGATAAGAGCTGGAACAAACTGTTTCACTATAGCTATCTGTGGTGAACTTGGACACGAAGATGCGATGGTATCCCTCAGAGATGCACACGGAGAAAAAATCAGGAAGTTCAAGCAAATAGTTATAGAAGAGAGAGAAAAACTTGGAATCCAGTGGGAGCCAAAACTACCACCACCAAACCCATCTCTACCAAAAGAGAATATGGAGACAATATCCTACGCAGACTATGGAGAATATGCTTTCTTACTCATGCCTAAGAAGGGTGAGATAGTCACAGATACAGAGTAATAACTTTTAATTTATTAATGGAGGTAAAACCATGCCAGAACAAAAAGTTGTAGATACAGATTACCTTTTACTAGAAGCTCCAAGAGAGCGTAAATTTATAACAGGTGCTCAGGCTATGGCTGAAGCTATAAAGAGAGCTAACGTAGATATGGCTATAGCTTACCCTATCACACCTCAGTCTGAGGTTATGCACCTTGTTGGAGACCTTTGGGCTCAAGGTTATCTGAAGGACTATTACAGAGCTGAAGAGGAGTATGGAGCTTTCTCTGCCATATCTGGTGCGGCAAGAGGTGGTGTAAGAGTTTTTACGGCTACATCAGGACCTGGTCTATTAAGAGGTCTTGAAGCTATAGCTTCATGGCCAGGACATAGGATACCAGCAGTTTTAGGTGTTTTAACAAGGGTAGTTAATGCACCTCTCTCTATTCAGCCGGATAACATAGAGATATCTTACCTGCTAAACTGTGGTGCCGTAGTTCTCCACGCTGAGAACCAACAGGATACGTTTGATTTCACTCTGGCGGCCTTTGCTATAGCAGAACAGGTAGACGTTTACGTTCCTGTAGCTGTGGCAACAGAAGGCTTTTTTGTAACCCACGCAAAAGGTTATGTTAACATGACTCCGGAAGATATGAAGCTTCCTCCAAGAAATCCTTACAAGGCCCCAGTTCCACCAACTGACAACGAAATACCTCCAGCACGGATACAAAGAGATGCTCCGGTTCAGAAGTCTAACTTCATGAGCTATCTAATACACGCTGTATGGCAACAAGAGGTTTGGGCTTCAACAACAAGAGCGATGAAGTATATATACAAATACCTTGGTGGTCCTATAGAGGTTGTTAATCCAGATGCTGAGGTATTTATCGTTGCTTCTGGTTGTGCTGCGGCTCAGTCAAGGGAAGCTGTTAGATACGCTCAGTTAGAAGGTCTAAACGTAGGACTCGTTAAGGTAAAAGCTATAAGACCGTTCCCAGAGAAAGAGATAAGAAAAGTTTTAAAGAATGCAAAGGGAATAGTGGTTCCTGAGCATAATATAGTCGGTTGGTTGGCAAGAGAAGTAAAGGCTGCTATACCAAACAACGACAGAGTAGTTGGAGGTCCAAGAGTTTATGGTGGTATGACACTGCCAACAGAGCTCATCATGGACGAAGTTTACAAGATACTAGGTGTCAAGAAGGAAAGAAAAGTTTTAGTTTAATACATTAGGAGGTAAAAACTATGGGTTTAGAATATGTCAGGATTACAACTGGTTTTGAAGACTATATGCCAAAAGACTATGTTGACTTAGTTAAGTATGGTCAGTTTGGCAAGGAGTACGATATACAAGATCTCGGAACTTTCAAAGAGCTTGTAGAAGAGCATCCTATGTGTGCAGGATGTTTTATGGCATATTTTATCAGGGTGTTCTATGCATCCTTACCTAATCCGGAAGATTCTATCGTTATAGGAACTGCTGGATGTGCAAGACTTCAGCTTTCCCAAGCTGCTGTTCCATTTATCTACGGAAACTATGGGGACACAAACGCGGTAGCCTCTGGTCTAAAGAGGGCTCTCGAGATAAGATTCCCAGACAAAAACAAGGATGTTATCGTAGTAGCTGGTGACGGTGGTCTTATGGATATAGGTTTTGGTATGACTATGCATTCTTGGTTTAGAAGAGAGAGATTTACTACTATAATGGTTGATAATGAAGTTTATGGAAACACAGGTGGACAGGAAAGTGGAATGTCTCCTAAAGGTGTCCAGTTAAAGATGGCTCCAAAAGGTAAGAAGTTTGATAAGATAAATGCTGTTGAGCTTGCAAAAGCTGCAGGTTGCGTATATGTTGCGAGGATAGCTCCAACAAATCCAAAAAGATTGGCAAAAACTATAAAGAGAGCTATCTTGGCTGCAAGACATTTTGGACCGACCTTTATCCATGCTTACACATCTTGTAATATAGAGTACTCAATACCTACAGAGAAGGTCCTAGAGGATGCAAGAAACAGAGAAAAGAATGACTTTGCTTTCTATGAGTGGATGAGTGATGAAGTCAAAGGTTTCTTTGAGCAGGTAGAAACTAAGAAAAAAGAAGCTCAAGAAGTTAAATAGTGTTTTCAAAGGTGGACTTATAGGGGCCGCCTTTCACAATTAAGAAATCAGGAGGTTTTTAGATATGAAAAGGTATAACATCAGACTTGCAGGTGTTGGTGGACAGGGAGTTGTTACATCAGCTCACATCATAGGTAATGCGATGTCTAACTCTGGTAAGTATGCTTCTTTAGTTCCTTTCTTTGGTTCTGAGAAGAGGATGGCTCCAGTTGAAGCATACGTCAGAGCATCAGACCAGCCTATCTATGAAGTTGGAGAGGTTATATTCCCTAACGTTATCATGATATATCACCCTCAAGTTATAACTCACGGAAAGTCTTACACTATGCCATTCTACTCTGGATTGAAAGAGAATGGTATGGTTATTATCAACACTGATGTAAATATTTTGACAGATGAGGACTGGAAGGTATTGGAAGAACTAAACACTAAGGTTATAGAGTTTCCAGCTACAAAGATAGCTCTAGAACTTGCAGGAACTGAGCTTGCAACAAACATGGCTATGCTCGGTCTATTTTTTGGAATAACTAAACTTGTATCTCAGGAAGATATAGAGAAAGCTGTTAGAGAAAGGTTCCTCGGAAATACCTTTGTAGCATCTGGTGGAACTGCAGCTCTTGATAGTGCAATAGAGAAGAAGTTCAAGAAGAAAGTAGAGCTACTTGAAAAGAATATGATGGTAATTAAAGAAGCTTTCAAAATGGCTGAAGAGCAAGGTTGGGTAGAAGAAGAACAAACTGCCATAGCATAAAAGGAGGACTAGGTAATGTACTATGTAGCGGAAGCAAAGGCCGACAAATGCTCTACTTACAAATGTAACCAGTGTGTTTTATTCTGTCCAGAGCCAAACACTCTTATGTTCTTACAAGCTAAGAATTTTGCTTACGTAAACCAAGCAAGATGTAAAGGTTGTGCAATCTGTGTTTATGTATGTGGTGATCTGTTGAAGAGAAACTGTATTGAGATGGTTATGACTACAGTTTCTGAATAATTTTCTGAGGGGGTGCTGCCCCCTAAATATACTACGGGGAGGAAAAAATGGATAAAAAAGAATTTTTAACTCAACTAGCTCAAAGGTTGGAATCTTCCTCAGTATCTGCAGATATAGACCTCGATATAAACTTCTTTGATGAAAGCAAAAATGTACTCCAAAAGCCTCAGATCGTGGTTAAATACTTTCCTACTGAGAATAGTGTTAGACAAAAAGTCATAGACATATCTGATAACCTGTATGAGAAGAGCGTTGAAGATGCTTATAACTTCATCATCTTCCAGATAGAGCAATTTGAAGAAGAGATAGACAGTGTAGAGTTTAGTGGTGAATAAGAAGTCTTACATATTCACTGGATACCTAGGTAGCGGAAAAACAACCTCTATGATTAAAGTCATAGAGGACTTTTTTAAAAATAAAAAAGTTACCTTTATAGTCAACGAGTTTGGGGAAGTTAGTATAGATGGTAAAGTTATCTCCGGAAGCATAGCAAATGCTAATATAGTAGAGATAAATGAAGGGTGTGTATGCTGTGTCCTTTACGATGAGTTGAACAAGGTTCTGTCTGACCTGCAGTCCAAATATGACTTTGAGTATCTCTTTATAGAAACTTCTGGGCTTTCTGAACCTTTCCCAATATATTCCACTTTGATCTCTCTAGGCTTTGAGGTTGAGAGTATTATCTGTCTAGTAGATAGTTTAAACTATAAGAAGTATGCTGATGATGATCTGTTTAGATACCAGATAGGAGCCTCTAACGTCATCGTTCTAAACAAGATTGACCTGATAGGAGTTAAAAGAGCTCAAGAGGTTAAAGAGGAGATAGTATCCATAAAAGAAAAGTATAACCTAAAAAACTTTTTAACCGGAGAGTACCTCATTCCTAAGTATGAGATAGTTGAGACATCTTATGGAGAGCTTCCTGAATATATCTTTAAAGATCTAAAGATTCCTCTTTTATCTAAAGAACAGCTTGACCATTTCCAAGACAAACACTCTCACCAAAGCTATATTCAGGAAGTTTTCAATTATCCAGTGAACGCTCTCTATTGTCAACAGTTTGAGAAACTTGTGGGAAGTTTTCCAAAGAACTTGGTGAGGGCAAAAGGAATCCTTAAGTTTAAGGATGTTGATATTCCTCTGCTTTTCAACTACTCCTATGGAAATTACACCTTCCAGGAGTATCCCGAAGATATTGAGCAGAGTGTTGTTGTGGCTATATACAAGAATGAACTGAAGGTGGTCTAATACTTTTTATCATAGAAAATCTTTTTAAGATTTATATTTTTTCCTGTTAAAAAAGATGAGGTGAGATATGGGAAAATATTACTATCCGGATTTAGAAACGGTTAAAGCTCAAAAGGAGCTCATACGGTCAAAGGTAGCTTTAGAAGAAGATAAGCTGCTTCCTTCTTTGGATGGAAGGTTTAGTCCTTACAGATACTTCAAACATAACGTAAGTATACAACCCTCACATGGTCCTCAAAATCGTGGAGTTATTAATGAAACAACCTTCAGCAAGATAAGAGAAG
This sequence comes from Hydrogenothermaceae bacterium, assembly GCA_026418535.1. Lineage (GTDB taxonomy): Bacteria > Aquificota > Aquificia > Aquificales > Hydrogenothermaceae > JAOABC01. The sequence goes on from JAOABC010000002.1 coordinate 134,663, forward strand.
AAGGTAAGCTCGTTCCTTACACCGTTCCGACTGAAAGAAGTTATGCAATAGTAGAACTTCAAGACCTGACAAGTGAGAGGAGGATAACGAATTTACTCTATGATGCTATATACGAGGGAATACCAATCTCTGACTTAAAGATAGGTCTTGAGATAGTTGCTCTTAGAGTTATTGAAGCTATTAAAGAAGGCTATAAGACTATTATACTCTCTGATCTGGAAGTTCTTCCAAATAGAATCTCTCTGCCACTTCCTTTTGTTCTTGCATTTCTAGAGTCATTACTATCCGAAAACTCTATAGACCATTCTGAACTATCTATGTATATAGAGACTCAAGAGGTTTCGAATCCATTCGAGATTGCTACACTGCTATCCCTTGGTGCTAAGGGAGTATACAATAGATCATTTGAGGAAGATATAGTAGATCTTATCAACTCATACATTCAGGATTTATTAGAGAAGAAGGGAGTCTCTAGTTTAAGAGAGTTTATAGGCTCCAAGAATGTGACTATCGTTGGTTTAAAGAACGATTTTCTAGCTTTGTTAAATCCAACTTTAAAGTCTTCCTTTGAAGTGGAGGGTTTAGTTGAGATAGAAAGCTATCTGTTCCATTAGACTAGTTATAGCTATTATTATTCATCGACTTCTAATAGCTCAGTGGATAGATGTTAAACACTACACCAGACTGTGTACTGAGTGGGTAAGACTGGTAGAGGTAGACAGAAGGAAAAACAGCTTGTTTTTGCTTGACGATGGGAATTTTGTTCAATTGTGATATAATTTTAACAAACCTTAAAAGGAGGTCTATATTATGTATTACGTTGCTGAAGTTATAAACGATGAATGCACCAAGTATAAGTGTAACCAATGTACACTTTTCTGTCCGGAGCCAAACACTCTGATGTATGTCAATAAACCGGAAGAAAGACATGCTTACGTAGTTCCAGAGAGATGTAAAGGATGTGCTCTTTGTGTATATGTATGTGGTAACCTGTTGAAGAGGAATGCTGTACATATGATCATGCCAGAGCTCCATGCGGCGACATAAATCTAAAGTTTAGGAGGTTTAAATATGGCTAAGTTAGGACCGATGGGATTTTCACCATACCCAGCAGCAGTAAAAGAAGGAGTTCTTAATCCTCCGGAAGGAAAAGCTCTACTTTTTGATGAGATGGTTGATGAAGAGATAGCTATGAAGAAAGCAGCAAGAGCGATGTTAACGAGGGAGAACCCGACTATATTCCCTGGACCACAAGTCCTCTACGCTTGGAGTGAGGATGCAAAGAAGAAAGCAAAGTTAATCAAAGAATTAGCAGATGTTTTTGGTGCTAAGATAATACCTATGTATGACTACAGACCAAAGTATCCAAAGATAAATCCGGAGGTTGAAATAAACCCGAACCATCCTAACCTTACTATATGGCATAATAACATAAAGGCGTGTATATTCGTAGGTGTTCATTGTCATTATGCAAACGTTGCTCTTAAGATCATTAGAGCGGAAACAGACTGTTTTACTATAGCTCTTTGTAGTATGGAAGGTCATGAAGATGCTATGATAACTCTGAGAGACCAGCACCCTAGTGAACTTGAGAAGTTTATAGAGATAGCTAAAGAGGTTAAAAGAGAATTAGATAAATAATGATAAATATCATTGAAGTAGTTTGTATATATAAGGATGTTTTTCTATAAAATCTAGGAGGTATAGATCATGTCTAACATCTCAGCTCAAGAAGTCCAATATAATAAATCCGGTCAGAAGATAGTATCTCCCGACTATCTTCTTTTTGAAGCCCCAAGGGAAAAATTTTTTATGACAGGTTCAGAGGCTGTTAAGGAAGCTGTTAAAAGAGCTAGTGTTGACGCCTCCGTCTCTTACCCAATCACACCTCAATCTGAGGCTGCACACCTTATAGGGGAGCTGTGGGTAGAAGGTTATGTAGGTGTTTACTTCAGAGGTGAGTCTGAATTTGGTGTTATGTCTGAGGTTGCTGGTTGTGCTTTAGCTGGAGCAAGAACTATCACAACAACATCAGGTCCGGGAACTTTGAGAGCTTTCGAAAACTTCCCGATGTGGGCAGGAACAAGGATACCAGTTCAGTTAGTTCTGATGGCAAGGGGTGTTAACGCTCCTCTATCTATTCAGCCAGACAACTTAGAGGTAGGGTTTCTCTTAGATACAGGTTGTATGATATGGTATGCAGAGAATGCTCAAGACCTGTTTGATATGATTCTTGCTGGATTTGCTGTTGCAGAGCATCCATCTGTTCACGTTCCTGTCATTACTGTAGTCGATGGTTTCTTTGTATCTCATACAAGGGAAGCTATAATGTTACCTCCGGAAGACATAGCACTGCCACCTTACAATCCATACAAGGCTCCAATGCCTGTTATAGACCTTGAAGCACCTCCAGGAAGGTTCTTAAGAGATCCATTCGTTATGAAATCTAACTATATATCTTATGCTACTCATGCAAGCTGGCAGTTTGAAGTTAGAGCTGCAATAGAAAGGTCAAGACCTTATGCTAAACACTACCTAAGAGGCCTTATTGAAGAGTTTGGAAATCCGGATGCAGAAATAGTGTTCGTGGCTACAGGAACAGCTGCATCTCAAGCTAAAGAGGCTGTCAGACTTCTAAAAGATGAAGAAGGTGTAGACGCTAAGGTTGTTAAACTGAAGACTATAAGGCCGTTCCCTGAAGAAGAACTAAAAGTTGCTACAAAGAATGCTAAGTATATATTTGTTCCAGAGTTTAACGTAGTAGGATGGTTGGAAAGAGAAGTGAGAAAGGTTCTCTATAAGCATTCTGACGCAGAGATTATAGGAACTCCAAGGGTTGCAGGTGGTATGACAATGCCTGCGGAAGTTATAGTGTCTGAAGTTATGAACAACTTAAGAGTTAAGTAATATAGGAGGTTTTAGGTATGTCTTTCAAAATTTTTCAGATAAACGAAGAGTTTGTAGATGTAATGCCAAAGGAGATAGTTGAGCTTCAAGAGAATGCAACTTGGGGAAATCCAAAAAGAGGAGTGATAGACCTTCCCTTCCACAAGGAACTGATAGAGGAACACTCTCTCTGTGCTGGTTGTCCTGAAGCGGCAGCGTTAAGGTATATAATGGCTTCCATACCTGCCCCGGAAGATACAGTTATCGTAAACTCAACAGGTTGTACATCCCTTGTGTTCCCTCATATAGCTATGCATACTATCCACTCTCTCTTTGGAAACCAGAATGCGGTAGCTTCAGGAATAAAGAGAGTACTAGAGTATAGGTATCCGGATAGGACAAAGGATGTTATAGTTCTTGCTGGGGACGGTGCTACAGTTGATATAGGTTTGGACTGCACTCTACAATCTTTCTTCAGACAGGAGAGAATTACTACCATATGTTTTGATAATGAGGTTTATGCAAACACAGGTGGTCAAGAGAGTGGTATGACACCAAAGGGACACGTATTTAAAATGGCACCAAAAGGTAAACAGTTTGAGAAAGTTCCAATGTGGCAAATTGCCATAGACTCAGGTTGTCATTATGTTGCAAGACTAACAGTCTCCTCTCCAAAAAGAGTTGAGTCTGTTATAAAGAAAGCTGTATATGTTGCAAGGGAAGTGGGTCCTACTTACATTCACCTTTATACACCTTGCATACTTGAGATAGGCCTAAACTCCGACCAAGGTTTAGAGGAGATGAGAAGTAAAGATAAAGAAAGATTTGAGTTTTTTGAATACGTATCACCTGCTGCTGCAGAGATTATCGAAAAACGTAAAGCGGAGGGTTTACTATGAAAAGAAAGAGAGTAAACATCAGGATGCCGGGTCTTGGTGGACAGGGAGCTGTTACAGCTGCTCACATAATAGCAACTGCTGCTGATTATGAAGGGTATTATGCTGTATCTAACCCTTTTTTCGGTGCTGAAAAGAGGATGGCGCCTGCTGAAAGTTATGCACGGATTGGTATAGAGCCTATATTTGATAGAGGAGAGGTAGTATATCCGGATGTTATAATGGTTTTTCACAACCATGTTATAACTATGGGTAAATCCTATACTATGCCGTTCTACTCTGGGATAAAGAAAAATGGTCTTATAATAATAAATACAGAAGAAGATCTACTCAACCAGTCTGACAAAGCTTTCTTGAACTCTTTAAATGTTAAAGTTTACAACTTTCCTGCTACAAAGTTTGCTGTTGAGCAAGCAGGAACAGAGCTTGCTACAAATATGGCTATGGTAGGAGCTTTGTTTGGATGTATAGGCTCTGTGGGTCTGGAAGCTATAGAAGAAGGTATAAAAGCAAGGTTCTTGAAGAAGTTCGTCGCATCTGGTGGAACCGCTTCTCTTGACTCTGCTTTAGAGAGAAAGTTTAAGAAAAAGTTAGAGCTAATAGAGAAAAACCTAAACACTGCAAGATCTGCATATGAGCTTGCTTCTTCATGGGCAAAATCCCAAGGCTTAGAAGACTTCTTACCACCACCTCCTAAAAAAAAGTTAGAAGTGGCATAAAACTGTTTTTACCCCTGCCGTCAGAGGCAGGGGAACCATTTTCTGTATGGACACTCTGAGCTCTGTTTAAGCTATGACCTTGTTAACTGAATAGGAAGGTAAAAACTATAGAAAGTGAACAACGGTGAACCGTTGATACTTATTGTATCGAGAGATAAAACCTGTAGCCTGTAAATTTAGGCTTTTCTCAACGGTTTCCGGACACATAACAGAAAATATATTCCTGTTGTGTGAGGTTTACTGCAAAAACATCAATTTGCGGTTATTCATTTTAAAATGTACTTCGTTTTAAACTACGTGGGGTAGAAAGTTTTTTAAATCTTCAAAATATACGCTTTAATAAACGTTCCATCTGAATCATGTGTGGTAGAAAGTTATTTCACAAGATTAAAAAACTCTCTGGACTTTTAGGACTTCTTTTAGGGTTCTGATTGAGTTTATTACGTCGTTTAGATGTGTTGTATCCTTTACTTCTATGGAAAAGAGTAAGTTTGCTTTTCCGTCTTTTATAGTATTTATCTTTACATTTTTTATGTTTGAGTTTTTTGATGCTATTGCGTTTGAGACTGAAGCAAGAACTCCGGGTTTATCTTCAGAGAGAACTTTAATTTTTGCTAGGTGTAGTTTTTTGTAGGAATCTGTGTTCCATTCTATGTTTATAGCTTTCTCCGGCTCACTAACTAGAACTTTTTTAACATTCACACAGCTTTTGTTGTGTATTGCTATCCCTTTTCCCTTTGTAATTATACCTACGATTGAGTCTCCTGGAATAGGATTACAACAGTTGGCTATGTAAGACATAATATTGCTCTGACCGTCTACTTCTATAACTATATCCTTAGACTCTTTTGTTTTCACCTTGTCTGTAATGTTTTCCTGAGAAGAAGTCTCATCTCCCCGGAGAAACTTTATAACCTTTAATGAAGAGACTTTACCATCTCCTAAAGCAACAAGGAAGTCTTCAAAGTTCTTATAGTGAAATCTACTGAGTATTCTCTCCCTGTCTTCTGTAGTTAAACTACTCAACTTTAAGTTTATCTTTTTAAGGAACTTCTCTAGAAGCTTCTCCCCAAACTTTATGGACTGTTCTCTCTCTATCTTTGCTATAAAGTGTTTTATATTTGTTTTTGCTTTTGAAGAAACTACAAATTTAAGCCAATCTCTACTTGGATTATGATTCTCTTGGGTGATTATCTCTACTTTATCTCCACTCTTTAGTTTTGTATCTAACGGAATGAGTTTACCGTTTACCTTTGCTCCAACTGTTTTGTGTCCTACTTGAGTGTGTATAGCATAAGCAAAGTCTACCGGAGTTGAGCCAGCTGGTAGTTTTATCAGATCTCCTTTTGGTGTGAACACATATATCTCATCTGAGATCAGCTCATTGCTTATGTCTTGTAGGATATCTGAAGACTTGTCTTCTTTGAGAGTTTCTAGTAAATTCCGGAGCCATACAAAAGACTGTAAATCTCTTTCTGTAAGAGACTCCCCTCCTTTATACCTCCAATGAGCTGCTATACCTTCCTCGGCGATTTTGTGCATCTGATGGGTTTTTATCTGTATCTCTACGAACCTACCGTTGGGTGCTACTATGGTTGTGTGTAGAGCTTGATACATATTGGACTTTGGCAAAGAGATGTAATCCTTAAATTTCCCTGGGACAGGTGTCCAGAGAGAGTGGACTATCCCTAAGGTAAGATAACAGTCTTTTACTGTATCTACAAGTACCCTTACACCTATAACATCATAAATATCACTCAGTTTGAGATTTTTCCTCAGTGTTTTTTCGTATATGCTATAAAGATGTTTGGCTCGATACTGTATAGTGGTAGTCAGACCGTTTTTCTCAAGCTCTATCTTTAATACAGGAACTATATTATCCTTGAGGTAGTTTTCTATAGCATCCTTTGAATGAGCAAAATAAGTCTCTACTTTCTTATACTCTTCCGGATACAAGTAGTAGAAAGATAGGTCATCTAATTCTCTCTTTATACTCCAAAGCCCTAATCTTCCTGCTAAAGGAGAGTATATATCCAGAGTTTCCTTTGAAATCCTCTTCTGTTTGTCTTCTCTAAGGTGTTGAAGTGTCCGGAGATTATGTAACCTGTCAGCTAACTTTACTATTATGACTCTTATATCTTTTGCGGTAGATACTATCAGTTTTCTGAAGTTCTCAACTTTTGCATCCTGTTCTGAGTTGAACTGATACTTACCTATTTTGGTAACTCCGTCTACTATAAGGGCTATTCTATCACCAAATAGGTTTGAAATCTCCTCTATAGTTGTGTCTGTATCTTCTACTACATCATGAAGTAGGGCAGAGATTATGGTAATTCTATCTAATTTTAGGTCTGAGAGTATTTTGGCAACCTCTATCGGATGTATATAGTAAGGTTCTCCGGATTTTCTGTACTGGTCTCTATGTTTTTCTATTATAAAAGATACTGCACTCTCTATATCTCTTAAATCCTCTTCTTTTATATAATCTAGCTTATCTAGCAGAGCTTTAACAGTATTACCCTCTAAGGTTCTCATAATATTTCCTTTTTTAGTTTGCCGATAAATAATATAAACCTTAATTCTATAATTTGCTATGATATATGAATAAACAACTTCCGGAGTATAATAATGGAGAAGTACTTTATTAACTCAGAAGAGGTTACTGATCTAAGAGACTTAAGGGCTATAATGTATGGTGAGGGAGTTTTTGAGACATTAAGGTATAAGGGCAGAATGCCAAAGCGAATAGACCTGCACTACCGTAGACTAGCAAAAGGTTTAGAATTCCTGAAGATTCCAAGACCTACATACGAGGATTTTCTACACTCTATAGATGAAACTGCTGCAAGCTGTCAGGAGAAAGACCTATACGTTAAGGTCGTAGTATTTGGGGAAGGCAGGGGATTCTTTCCATTGCAATCTTCTAAATACAACATTCTCGTCGTTGTTAAACCTTATAGACCACTGAATGAAGATATAAAACTAACAGTATCACCATATAGAGTTCACAGTTCTGACCCTCTTCTGAGAATAAAATCTACCAACTACTTAAGGAGTATAGTTGTTAAAAGAGATGCAAGGGAGAAGGGATGCTTCGATGGGATAATCCTAAATGAAAATGAAGAAATAACAGAGACATCTTCGGCAAACATCTACTGGGTAAAGGGTAAGTATCTCTACACTCCTTCCTTAGACTGTGGAGTTTTAGAGGGAATATCAAGGATAGCCGTGATTGAGAATGCTAAGAAAGAGGGTTTTGTAGTGGTGGAGGGAAGGTTTGGTATCTCAGACCTGAAAAAGGCAGATTTTGTGTTCATAAGCAACTCTTTACACGGAATAGTGAGGGTAAGTGGTGTGGATCTATAGTTATGTGGTGGCAGTTTTACTTTTTCTCCACTCTGGTTTACTGGCTCTTACCAAAGATCATGCAATTCAAAGTGCTATAGAAACTCAACTAAGGGATATAATCTCCTCTTATGAGATATCTGAAGAGGATGTTGGAATATACATAAAGTCTTTATCCACTGGAAGAGTTATATACGAAAAGAATAGTAATAGACTCTTCATACCAGCCTCTAACCAGAAAATTATAACTACAGTTTCCGCTCTCCTAATACTTGGACCTGATTTCAGGTTTGAGACAAAATTCCTAACAGATGGTAGTATAGATAGGTCTATTTTAAAAGGCAATGTATACATAGTTGGGAACTTCAATCCAGAGATAGACCAAAGCTACTATGAAGATTTTGTAAGGTTTTTAAAGTATAAGAGTATTCGGAAGATAGATGGAGATATAGTTGCGTTCTCAAGCTTCTTCAGTTCTCCTAAAGGCTGGCCAGAGAGAGACTCTCAGTACTGCTTTACATCTCATCCATCAGATTTACCTATATCTGAAAACTGTTTGAAAGTCAGAATTTTGTCTAATAACGGTGTAAAGATAGAGACAATTCCGAACATGTATTTAGATGTTGTGTCTGATTTAAAACTATCCAAAGCCAACTCAGATGTGAGTTTAAAATTAGAAAGAACAAAACTTTTCATAACAGGCTACATAAAGAGTAGACACTCTCAGGAGCTCTCAGTCCCTATAAAAGAGCCGGCTATGTATAATCTTCTAACTTTATCAAAACTTCTCCATCTGAATGGTATAGAGTTTAGTAATCTCTACATATCAAATACTTTACCTCCTAACCTACACACACTTTACTCTAAAAGTTCTTCTCCATTAAGAGATATCATAAAAAAAGCTAACAAGGACAGTAATAACTTCATCGCAGAGCAGCTATTTTCTTATATAGGAAAAGAAGGTATACTTAGATTTTTAGAAAGGAATAGGTTAAACTTTTCACAGCTTACTATATATGATGGTAGTGGTCTTTCCCGCTACAATACAGTCTCTCCAAAGTTTCTAGGAGAGATCCTTGAATTTGTATACAAGACCCCTTATTTTGAAGACTTCTTCAAATCTTTGGCTATATCCGGAAAAGACGGAACTTTAAAGTATAGGTTCTCAGAGCCAGAGATGTTTGGAAAGATTTACGCTAAAACAGGTTACATAAAAGGAGTGAAGAACCTCTCCGGATACGCTATCTCTGTAGACGGAGATGTGTACATATTCTCAATACTGGTGAACAACCTTGGATTCACAAAACCAGCTAATGATATACAGGAAAAAGTCTGTAAGATACTTGTAAACTCTGCTCAGTTTAGTAAAAAATATTGATTTTGAGAAAATGTTTAAAAATTCTATAGTGCATTCTAAATCCTTGTCAGTTGTAGTTTTTTTGAAAATTTTTAAACAGGTTCAAAACCTCTTGAAAATATTTATTTTTTTTAATATTATTTATTATAATTTTAATTATTATAATAATTTTAATCATAAAGAGGTTAGTGAAAATGAAAAAATACTTAGCACTAATTGGAATAGTGTCCGTTTTGTCTTCCTGTGGAGGAAGCGGGGGAAGTAACCAAAATAATATAAATATTCCAGGTAGTATAAATATTCCAGAAAATCAAATATTAATAAAAGGAAGGCTGAGTGGTTTGGTAGGTTCAAGAAATGAGAGTGGTGGTATACATGCTATGTTAATGAAGATTTTCCCAAATGCTTTTGCTTCTACTTCAACTATAGCAAAAGTGCTTGTATTTACTCAAAGTGGAAATTTTTGGGTTACTAACGTCAATAATGGAATTTTTTCTGTTGGTGTAGAAAAAGGAACCGTTGTAGGTTTGGTTTTTTTGGATGCAAACAATAAATTTATAGGATATTTAAATTTAAAAAAGGATTTAGATTCTCTACCTTTAACAAAATTAAAAAGTGGAGTAAAAGAGATTGACTTAAAAGAAATAAAGTTAAATGGAAATACATTTACTCCATCTTACATTCCATTAGATCAAGAACTAGAATTTTCGGAAGATGAAAAAAATAGTCTAGAATTTATGGATGACTTTTTCTCTTCTGTTGTTAAAAATCCGGATGTAGATGGGAATGGGGTAGTAGATTTAATGGAAAATAAATTCTACAGGTTGGGAATCCTTTATTTTGTTAAAGCAGGAGAATTTGGAAATAAGCTAACACCAACGTTGAATCAGAGCGTGTATATAAATGGATTTAGACTTAGTTTTGATGCATTTGATGAAAACAGGCCACAATATGTGGAATTTACCGGTCCAATTAACTCCGATTTAAATAATGCACCTTCATCACAGGCTAATACCTACCCAAACAGTACTACTTACTTTTCTCCTTACATTGGATATAGTCCAGGGTCTACGGGAAATAAAATTCCACCCAGTGGAAGTTATACTGTTTCTTACAAAGGACGTAGTTTTGTGTTTAATATCCCAGATCAGTCTTCTGCACCTAGCAGAATTGTGATAGCAGTTCCTACCGTAACTTTAAACCAAAATGGAACTATCAATAAGCTAAATTGGGTCTATAAAATGCCGGCTGGAAATTCTACACTCTCACCAACAGCGGTTATTAGGGAAATAGAAGTTCAAATAGATGGAACAGGAACTAGTTGTAGTTCATATCCTCAACCAAATAGAATATACAATTCCGGGATGTTAAAACCAGGTGTTGTTGAACACACTCTAAGTTGTCAGAACATAAACTGGCAATCTGTTAGTAGAATTCATATGAGTTATAACGATGTTTACGGAAACCATTATGTTATAACTTGGAATAAGTAGAGAAAAACAATATCTAGCAGGTTTTTTAGAATCTGCTTTTTGTTAATTTATATCTATCTTTCCCTCGTAGATAGCCTTTCCAACTATAACTCCGGCTACTCCACTATCCCTTATACTAAAGAGTCTCTTTACATCCTCTATAGAGCCCACTCCTCCTGAGGCTATCACAGGTTTTGATAGATTTTCTGCTAAGTATCTTGTTCCTTTTACGTTTGGACCCTCTAAAGTCCCATCTCTGTTTACATCTGTATATAAGTAACCCCAGATATCTAAACTATCGAAACCCTTCGCAAACTCTAGAGGAGTTATATCAGCTTTCTCTACCCATCCTCTTATAGCCAATTTTCCATCTTTTGCATCTACCCCCAAAACAACCTTCCTAGGGAAACTCTCAACTATTCTTAGAAATTCTTCTCTATTCTCGTAAGCCAAGCTACCTATTATAACCCTCTCAATACCAATATCCAGCATAGATCTAACGGCGTTGAAATTCCTAAGACCTCCGCCAAACTCAGTCTTTATCCCTACAGACCTCACTATATCCTCCACAGTCCGGATATTTTTTGGAACTCCTTGGTAAGCACCATCCAAGTCTACTATATGTATGTACTTGAACCCTCTGTCTTCAAAACTCTTTGCAATATCTACAGGATTTTCAGAGTATACCTTTGCACTACTAAACTCACCTTTGTACAGCCTTACAGCTTTCCCTTCTTTTATATCTATAGCTGGAATGATAAACTCCTTTAAACTCAAAATACACCTCCACAACAAACTTTCAAACTCTACATTAGTCTGATTTTTATTATACAAATTAACATTTTAGGCTTATAATATTGTCTATTATTTTACATTACCGGAGAAAGCTATGCAAACACAGAAAAAAAGAGGAGCAGATATAGTTGTAGATGTCTTAGTGGCAGAGGGTGTGGATACCATATTTGGACTTCCAGGTGGAGCCATAATGGAAGTCTACGACGCTCTGTTTGACGCACCCTTTAGGAATGTTCTCACGAGACATGAGCAAGCTGCTTGTCACATGGCAGATGGATATGCAAGAGCTACCGGAAAGGTAGGAGTGGTTATAGCCACATCTGGACCGGGGGCAACCAACCTGGTCACAGGTCTAGCAACAGCGTATATGGACTCTATCCCTCTAGTTGCTATAACAGGTCAGGTACCACGCCACTATATAGGAACTGATGCGTTCCAAGAAGCGGACGTAATAGGTATAACCAGACCAATTACAAAACATAACTTCTTGGTCACAGATATAAAAGATCTACCTCTAATCCTCAGGCAAGCTTTTTACATAGCAAGGACAGGAAGACCAGGACCTGTTTTAGTAGATATTCCAAAGGACATAACCCAGCAAGTATCAGAGTTTAGGATACCAACAGACGATGAGCTTAGAGAGTCTCTACCTGGATACAACCCTCATACAGAAGGAAATCCAGTCCAGATTAAAAAAGCTGCAGATTTGATCAGAAAGGCAACAAAACCGGTTATATACGTAGGAGGTGGAGTCATCCTCTCTGAAGCAGCTGAGGAAGTATATAAACTGACAAAGCTTACAAATATACCTGTAACTACAACAAATATGGGTAAAGGATCTTTTCCTGAAACTGACCCCTTATCACTACACATGTTAGGTATGCACGGAACATACTACGCAAATATGGCTGTGTATAACTGTGATCTACTGATAGCCATAGGGGCTAGGTTTGATGACAGAGTTACAGGAAAGATAACAGAGTTTGCTCCGGAAGCAAAGATAATTCATATAGACATAGATCCTGCCTCTATAAGCAAAACTATAACTGTGGATGTCCCAATAGTAGGAGATGTTAAAACAGTCCTTAGAAAACTTATAAAAGAACTGGAAAACAAGCCAATAGAGTGGTTGCAGGCAAGAGAAAATTGGCTTAGGCAGATTCAAGAATGGAGAGAGAAACATCCTCTATCCTACAGAAAGTCCGATAAGATCATAAAACCCCAAGCAGTTATAGAAGAGATATACAATATTACAAGCGGAGATGCAATCATTTCTGCAGGTGTTGGGCAACATCAGATGTGGGCTGCAATGTTCTACAAATACAGTTATCCAAGACAGTTTCTAAACTCCGGAGGTCTTGGAACTATGGGTTTTGGTTTTCCTGCAGCTGTAGGAGCAAAGATGGGAAGACCAGATAAAACTGTTTTTGCAATAGAGGGTGATGGTTCTTTCATCATGAACATTCAAGATCTTGCTACTGCAGTTCAGTATAGAGTTCCGGTAAAGATCGCTATTATTAACAATGGATTCCTTGGTATGGTCAGACAGTGGCAACAGTTCTTCTATGATAGTAGGTATGCAAGTGTGTGTATATCAGTCCAACCGGACTTTGTAAAACTGGCAGAAGCTTTTGGGGCTATTGGTCTTAGAGCTACAAAGCCATCAGAAGTCAGAGAAGTACTTCAAAAAGCTATGGAAATAAACGACAGGCCAGTTCTTATAGATTTTGTAGTGGATAGAGAAGAGAACGTACTACCTATGGTTCCTGCAGGAAAGAGTTATAGAGAGATGATAGTTTCACCTAAACAAAAGTCAGAAGCAGAGACTATGTATTTAGTGGGGTAGGTATATGCAAGAGTTTAAAGTAGTCAAGACAAGACCAGAACCAGAAAAAAAAGTAGGAAAGCATATAATCACTGTAAAAGTCCAACATAACTTTGGAGTTTTAGCCAGAATAACAGGTCTCTTTGCAGGAAGAGGTTACAATATAGAAAGCTTAACTGTAGGAAGAACCCATGAGCCCAACATAGCAAGGATAACTATAGTAGTAGATGGAGAGGAAAGAGTAGTAGAACAGATAATAAAACAACTGCGAAAACTTATAGAAACCCTTAAAGTGAGAGATATAACAGAGCTACCCCACATAGAAAGAGAGCTTGCGCTTATAAAAATACATACAGAGAACGATAGGGCAAGAGATGAGATAATGAGGTTAGTGAACATCTTCAGAGGAAAAGTGGTGGATGTGTCTCAGGACAGTTATACAGTAGAGATTACCGGCGATGATGAAAAAATAGAAGCTTTTATAGACTTGATAAAACCTTTCGGTGTTAAGGAGATGGCGAGGACTGGAACACTTGCTATGGTCAGGGAATCTGCAGTTGCAAAGGAAGGAGTTTTAGACTAAAAATTTTTTGATAAATTTTAATTATTAGGTTATTATAGTTAAGAAAAATTAAAGGAGGTAAAAATGGCAAACACTTACTACGACGAGGATGCTTCTTTAGACTATCTAAAGGATAAAACAGTAGCAATCATAGGTTATGGAAGTCAAGGACATGCCCATGCATTGAACCTAAGAGATAGTGGAGTAAAAGTTATAATAGGTCTCCTTGCAGGAAGTAAGTCAATCCAGAAGGCAAAGACAGAAGGTTTTGAGGTTTACTCTCCAGACGAGGCTGCAGCAAGAGCGGATTTAGTGATGATTTTAACTCCAGACACAGTTCAACCAGCTCTCTTCCAATCTGCTATACTTCCAAATCTGAAAGATGGAGATACGTTGGCATTTGCCCACGGTTTTAACATACACTTTGGGCAGATAATTCCACCACCTTTCGTAGATGTCTTCTTGGTTGCACCAAAAGGGCCAGGACACTTAGTTAGATGGATGTACGAGGAAGGAAAAGGTGTTCCGGGTCTTTTCGCCATACATCAAGACTTTACTGGGAAGGCAAGAGATATAGCTCTTGCATACGCTAAAGGAATAGGCTGTACCAGAGCAGGACTTATAGAGACCACCTTCAAGGAAGAGACAGAAACGGACCTGTTTGGTGAGCAGGCTGTCTTGTGTGGTGGAGCTACAGCACTTATAAAGGCAGGTTTTGAGACATTGGTAGAGGCTGGATATCAGCCGGAAGTGGCATACTTTGAGTGTCTCCATGAGTTAAAGTTGATAGTAGACTTGATATACGAGCATGGTATATCCGGAATGAGGTACTCTATATCAGACACAGCAAGATACGGTGACGTTACCAGAGGAAAGAGAGTATACGAGGCTGTTAAACCAATATACAAAAAGATACTGGAAGAGATACAAGAAGGTGAGTTTGCAAAAGAGTGGATACTGGAGAACGTAGCTAATAGGCCACACTTCAACGCCCTTGTCAAGAAAGATGAAGAGCATCCAGTTGAGAAAGTAGGAAAAGACTTAAGAAAGATGATGTCTTGGCTTGGTTCTAGAGGTTTAAAGTAAGGTTAAAGTTATGAACCTAACTTCTAGAAGGAAGAGAATTAAAAGAGTTTATAAACCAGTGGGGGTCATGCTTGCCAGGACCCCTATAACTCCAAACTTTATCACTGTTTTGTCTATGATGTTTGGAGTTTCAGCAGCTGTTCTTTTCTTTAGAGAAAAGCCTTTACTTGGGGCTATGCTTGTCTTTATGAGTGGTTTTTTTGATCTCCTTGATGGAATAGTCGCAAGAGAGAAGGAGAGAGCCTCCAAATTTGGTGCAGTCTTTGACTGGCTTGCAGATAAGTTTGTCGACGGTTTTCTACTATTCTTTATAGGAATAACCTATTCTACTCCTTACCTCACTGCTATAGCTGTAACAGTAAACATGCTCCACACATTCATAAAGCCAGTTGCCTATGCGGAGATAGGATTCTCATCTCGGGAAAAAGGAAAGATAGATGACCCTCTTGAAGGGGTAGGTTTCTTTGGAAGACCGGAGACGTTACTCATGATAATGATTTTCTCTGTATTTGAACACTTTAAAGTCTTTGGAGGGTTAGAGACAGGGTTTATATTTATAACGGCTCTTTCTACGCTCTCTTTACTCCAGAGAATAGTTTATCTTTATGTTAAGTACAATAAAGATTATGACTAAAAGGGGATGCTATGAAAAGACCCTACACAGTTATTGTCTCTGAGGTTACTGTTGATGGAAAACTGACACTTGCAAGAGGTAAGTCTTCAAAGGAGATTATGCAGTTTATGGATGAAGAGGCAAATAGGTATCTTCATGAAACCAGAGCAAAGATGGATGGAATAATGGTAGGGGCAGAAACTGTAAGAACGGACAATCCTTATCTGACTGTCAGATATGTAAAAGGCAATAACCCAACGAGGATAATACCCACAAAATCTGCAAACATACCTCTAACCGCCAACATCTTAGGTAAAGATGCACCTACTATAATAGTTACAACCAGATTTGCTCCAAGGGAAAAGGTAAACACCTTGAAGGAGTTTGTTGAGGTAGTTGAGATAGGCAAAGAAGAGGTAGACCTGATAGAGATGATGGAGTTTCTATACAACAGAGGTATACGCAAATTTATGGTAGAGGGTGGCTCTACTCTTAACTGGCAACTTCTCAGACTTGGTCTTGTGGATGAAGTCCGGATAATACATATGCCTTTTATAGTAGGTGGAGAGAATACTCCCACTCTTGTAGGTGGAGATGGATTTGGCTCTCTCTCTGAAGTCTTGAGGTTAAAGCTTAGAGCTCACTTTTTAAGGGGAAGTCATCTTATAACTGAATGGGAAGTAAAGTATGAAGGTTAACGTTCTGTACTTTTCCTCCATAAGGGATAAGCTCGGAAAACAACAGGAAGAGATAGAGTTTGAAGGTGGTAGCATAAAAGATTTTAAGGAAAAGATAGCTCAACTCTATCCGGATATTAAAGACAATCTGGATAAAGTTATGTTTGCGGTTAATGAAGAGTATGTGGATTTAGATTTTGTAGTGAAGGAAGGAGATACTATAGGAATTATTCCCCCAGTTAGTGGTGGATAGGTCATACATACTACTCTACGAGTTCACTGTTGTCCTTCATTTTCTTTGGATTTTGTTTTTAATGTTTGGTTCTTTATTAGGTATAAAGCTCAAGTATGTAAAATATCTACACATATCTGGGCTTGTGTTTGCTGTATCTATACAGGTCCTCGGTTATCCATGTCCTCTTACCTATGTAGAGAACTTCTTACGGAAAAAGGCTAACTTACCTACCTATGAAGGTGGTTTTATATCTTACTACCTGGAGAAACTTATATACATAGAGATAGAGCAGTATATAATATTTCTAGCTACACTGATCTTGGTCTTAGTACACACTTTTATCTATATTAAGTTTGGAAAGGAGAAGAGATGAAGGCTGTTTTTTTAGACAGAGACGGTGTTATAAACGTAGACAAGGGTTATGTACACAGGATAGAGGACTTTGAGTTCTATCAGAATGTATTTGAAGCTTTAAGGAAGCTACAGGAAGCAGGTTTTAAACTCTTTGTAGTTACAAACCAGTCTGGAATAGCAGTTGGATACTACACTGAGGATGACTTCTTAAAACTTACAGATTATATGCTGCAACAGCTAAATAGAGAAGGTATACGGATAGAGAAGGTCTACTACTGTCCTCACCATGAGAACGGGACTGTAGATAGATACTCCTTTAAATGTGATTGTAGGAAACCGGAGAGTGGGATGATAAGACAGGCTATATCTGAGTTTGGTGTAGATCCTTCCAAATCTTTCCTCGTAGGAGATAAGGAAAACGATATACTGGCGGCTCACAAAGAGGGGGTAAGAGCTATATTAGTAAAGACAGGTCATGGACTGAAGTACAAAGACAACACTGCAGCCGACTTTGTAGCAGAAAACATATTGGACGCAGTAGAAAACTTTATATTGAAAAATCCCTAATATTCCTGTTTTCCCTGTAATGCGAGATAATATCACACAACCCGCACTCTTTTTCTTTGGCACTTGCCTGGTTGTGAAAGAGTTTTTCGGCTATAGAAGATAGTTTCTGGTTTTTTCTAGCGTACTCTAGAGCAAGGGATAACTCGAATGGTGTTGTTCCATCATACCTTTTTAGACTATAGTAAAGTCTACACACTCTCATGGCTTTTATTTTTCCATACTTTTTATTTTCAATAAGAAACGATAAATTTTTATCAAAGATTTTCAATACTTTTCTCTTATAAAAAGGAAAAATTCTTTGTCAAGTTACAAAAAAGCTACGTTGTTTAAGTGAGCTTTTTTGGATCTATGTTTTGTGGTATTATTTTTTATCAATGGTTTTGGAGAAGCTATGTCTGTAAAGATTAAGGTAGAAAACCTCTATAAGAGGTTTGACAAAAGAGAGGTGTTGCACGACGTTAGCTTTGAGGTTAAGAACAGGGAAATTTTTGTTATCATAGGTGGTAGTGGTAGTGGTAAGAGTACTGTTATAAAACATATAATTGGTCTGTTGAAACCTACCTCCGGAAAGGTCTTTATAGACAGTACGGACATAGCAACGCTGAGAGATAGAGATCTTATAGATTTCAGAAAAAAGATCGGCTATCTGTTCCAAGAAGGAGCTCTCTTTGACAGTCTAAGAGTGTGGGAGAATGTAGGATTTTTTTACCTTGAAAATACAAGGATGCCAATATCGGAGATAAGAAAACTTGTCACGAAAAAATTAGCTCTTGTAGGACTAAAAGATGTGGAAGATCTATACCCATCTCAACTCTCCGGAGGTATGAGAAAGAGGGTAGCTTTAGCAAGAGCTATATCCTACAATCCTGAAATAGTCTTATACGATGAGCCCACTTCCGGCTTAGACCCTGTAACCTCAGCGATGATAGATAACTTGATACTCAAACTTAGAGATGAGATAGGTGTTACATCTATAGTAGTAACCCATGACCTTGAAAGTGCTTTCTCTATAGCTGATAGGATTATGTACATACATAAAGGTAAGGTTGTAGCCATAGGAACTCCAGAGGAGATAAAAAACAGTCAAGATATGTTCGTCCGGCAGTTTATAAACAGACTTCCGGAAGGACCGATCACTCAAGAGTTCTTTGAGGAACTAAAAATGAAAGGAGGCAGATAAGTTTGGACTGTCGATGGAAAGGTATAATAGAAGCCTACAGAGATTATCTACCTGTGAGTGAGATTACACCAGTAATCTCTCTCCATGAAGGGAACACGCCTCTTATAAAGGCTAACAACCTATCTAGAGTAATATCTCCAGATAAAAACCTACAGATATATCTTAAGTACGAAGGTTTAAACCCTACAGGCTCTTTTAAAGACCGTGGAATGACCATGGCCATATCAAAAGCTAAAGAGGCAGGTAAAGAGGCTGTTATTTGTGCCTCCACTGGGAATACATCTGCCTCAGCTGCTGCCTATGCAGCAAGAGCTGGCATGAAGGCTTATGTAATCTTACCAAAAGGAGCGGTTGCTCTAGGTAAACTCTCTCAGGCTATGGTTTACGGGGCAAAAATAATAGCTCTTATGGGAAACTTTGATGACGCTCTTACAGTCGTGAGAGATATAGGAGAGAACTATCCAGTTGAGGTTGTCAATTCAGTCAACCCTTACAGGATAGAGGGACAGAAGACTGCTGCTTTTGAGATATGTGACTTCTTTGGATTTGCTCCAGATTTTCACTTCCTACCTGTCGGTAATGCTGGAAACATAACAGCTTACTGGAAAGGCTATAAAGAGTACTACACCATAGGAAAGGTGAAGAGTACTCCCAGAATGGTAGGTTTTCAGGCTGAAGGAGCTGCTCCAATAGTCAAAGGCTTTCCTATAAAGAATCCACAGACAATAGCTACAGCTATAAAGATAGGAAATCCTTACAGCTGGCAATCAGCTCTTCAAGCTGCGAAGGAGAGTGATGGTTTGATCGATGCTGTCTCTGACGAAGAGATTTTAAACGCTTATAAGTTAGTTGCATCAACGGAAGGTATCTTCTGTGAACCGGCTTCTGCTGCCTCTATAGCTGGGGTTATAAAGTTGAGTAAAAGGGGTGTGTTTAAGGGAGATGAGGTTATAGTATGTACTCTCACAGGAAATGGACTAAAAGACCCTGACACCGTCATAAAGGCAAGTGAGAAACCTGTAGAGCTTCCTCCAGATACTGTAGAGATAGCAAAGTTTCTTGGGCTAGAATGAAGAGAGTATTAGTTATAGGTCTTGGTGCTGTTGGAACTGTATTTGCAACCTTTTTGAAAGGGGCTGGAAACACAGTATATGCCTTAGTTAAAGATAGCCAGACCAAACATTTTTCTGATGGAAAAGTTAGAGTTGATGGTATATGGGGAGAGTACGTTACCCAACTGGATGGTATTTTTTCTAAAGTAGAGTCTCTGTCTAATATAAACTTTGACCTAATCATATTATCTGTTAAGTCTTACGATACAGAAGATGCTGTAAAGTTTGTAAAAGAGCTTGTAAAGGAAGGTACCCTACTGCTTCTTACACAAAACGGATACGGCAACTATGAGAGGGCTGTTGAGTATGTGCCGAAGGAGAGGGTTCTACTGGGAAGAGTTATATTTGGTGCAAAGGTGAACCATCCTGGTTATGTAACTGTAACGGTGAACGCTGATGATGTTAGGATTGGGCAGCCAGAGTGCCTAGGGGAAGAGAAAGATATTCTGGAGACGGTGTGTACGATAAAACACGCAGGGATCCCTGCGTCATACAGTAGGAATGTTTATAAGATTTTATGGGACAAAATACTCTACAACTGTGCTCTTAACCCTCTTGGAGCTATTCTGGAGAAAACCTACGGAGAGCTTGCAGACAACCAAGACACAGTTGCCATAATGAACAGTATTATCAGGGAGATATTCCAAGTGTGTAGGCTAAAGGGTATAGAGCTAAACTTCAAGACTCCGGAAGATTACATAGATCACTTCTACACTAAACTAATACCACCTACAAGACAGCATTACCCCTCTATGTACTATGACCTCAAATCCGGAAGGAAGACAGAGATAGAGGCCTTAAACGGTGCAGTTGTTGAGCTTGGTAGAAGTGTAGGCTACATTCCTATCGTGAATCTAACTATATCGACAATCATCAGAGGTAAGTCTATTAAAGTATAGACTGGATTATCCTTGTCTGGAGCATACCTAATATACCACTTATTATAAGGTTGAATATCACCACTACTATAATGAACTGGAAGCTCTTTGAGTTCTCTGATAGTATTCCAAGGAGTTTCTCCGCTCCTATGAATATCATATAGTAAGTGTAGAAACTTGACAAGAATAGTATGAAGGTAGTTATGGGGGAGTTTACCATATTGAATATCCCGGATATCCATAGAGGGATAAGAGAGAAGCTTACCAGAGTAAACGTCTTCCTTTGGTCAGTAATTTGACTTCCGAAAGACCTACCGAAAAAGAAAACGATACCGTTTAGGATTACTGGCCTTAATAGCTCAAAGACCCATATTATACCTATAAACATAAAGATTCTGTTATAATCGTCAGAAGAGAGCATATTTAAGACTTTGTTCATATACTCCACTGTTCCTTTATCTGCCTTTTGGTCTTCCTTTAAGTAATCTAAAAATTGGGTTATTCCGGAGATGTAGTTAGACTTTAGGATCGTAAAGCCTATCAGGTATCCTAGGGGGGCAAACAGAGAGAACGGTAAGACTATCCGGAGTATTAAGTCCTTTACGGACCAGTTTAATCTCTCTAACTCTTTTAGATTCTCTTTCGGGTTTAAGTATATCTTTAAGAACTTCTCCACATTTCTCTCCTTTTTGAGCTTTTGATTTTATTATACTACAGCCAAAGTGGTATAATTTTATAAAAAAAGTGAGGAGTTAAAGAATGCAAGAGCTTAAAGAGCTGATACTACAGGCATGGGAAGATAGAAACTTACTAAAGGATAGAAGATACCAAGAAGGAGTCAAGGAAGTTATAGACCTGTTAGATAAAGGAAGGCTGAGAGTTGCTGAGAAAGTTAACGGTGAGTGGATAGTCAATGAGTGGGTAAAGCAGGCCATCCTTCTATACTTTCCAATACAGGATATGCAGGTTATGGAAGTTGGTCCATTTGAGTATTACGATAAGATACCTCTCAAGAAGAACTGGAAAGAGAGAGGTGTTAGGGTAGTTCCCCCTGCTACAGCTAGGTACGGTAGCTACATAGAGCCAGGTGCTATACTTATGCCATCTTATGTGAATATAGGTGCTTATGTGGGTAGTGGAACTATGGTTGATACATGGGCTACGGTTGGCTCTTGTGCTCAGGTTGGTAAGAACGTTCACCTTTCTGGTGGTGTTGGACTTGGAGGTGTATTAGAACCTCCTTCTGCTAGGCCTGTGATAGTTGAGGATAACTGTTTCATCGGGTCGAGGTGTATCATAGTTGAAGGAGTGGTGATAGAGGAGGAGGCTGTTTTAGGAGCTAACGTGGTTATAACTGCATCTACAAGGATCATAGATGTTTCCGGAGATGGACCAATAGAGTACAGGGGTAGAGTTCCTGCAAGAAGTGTAGTAGTCCCAGGAACAATAACCAAGAAGTTTCCTGCAGGGGAGTACGGTGTTCAATGTGCCTTGATCATAGGAAAGAGAAAGGAGTCTACGGACAAGAAAACCTCTCTAAATGAGGCTTTAAGAGAGTTTAACGTTTCTGTTTAGTTTTGTAGATAAAGGCTAGTATCTCCGCCACGGCTTTGTACAGTTGTGGTGGAATCTCTTCATCTATTTCCAGAGAAGACAAAACCTCTTTTAAATCTTTCTGCAATTTAAACAGTCTTCTCTATATCTCTTTCAGTGTAAGGTATTACTTCTATATATTCTACATCTAATCCTGTCTTCTCAAGCTATCAAAAAGCTCATATCTTTTACTGAGTATCTCTCTCTGGAGCTCTTGGTTCTCTATGAAGAATGTTATATACAGTTTTTCCTGTTTGTAGGTGTTATGAAGGATAGTTTTCCATCTTCAAAATCAAGGTTCACAATAAAGTTATAACTCTTTCCGGATGGACTTACATTCTTCTTATACTTAAAATCTGAAAACCTCAAACCTTCCCACCTTATAGGTAAAAAACCGTATAGGCTTTCTGTTAAGATAGATAGCTCTTGAAAGGTTTTTATAGCACTTTAGAGCTTTTCCTCTAACTTCAAGTCAGAAGATATTGAGTCGTAGGTTCTTAACAGGTCTGACACTTTTTTGTCAAGTTGGGTCTCTGTTATCAGCTCCGCTATTTTCTTTAACTGTCTCTCCTGAGTATCTATAAGGCTGTTTGAAATGTTCTGCTGGAAGTTTTTCAAGTTTAAAATCATCTGAAATGTTTGTGTAAGTTTCTGTTGGAAGTTATCTATATTGGTTTCTTGTAGTGTCTGCTGGAGGATGGTTTTTAAAGGTTCGGGAAATGTTTTTATATTCTCCAAAATCTCTTGAGACAATCTTAGTAGGTTAAGTAGCTTGTTTTCGAAGAATATTCCGGAGTTCTCTATTGTTTTTTTCAATGTTTCAGGACTTAAACTTTCAGGAGTCGTAGCGTTAGGAATATGTCTAGCTGAAAAGTTCTTAGTTGGCCTTGTAAAAAGTTTATCACTTCTTTTTGAGTTTGTGGAGGTAGTCTGTCAAAATTCTGAACTAGAAGCTCTGGATTTGTTCCTAAAATCTGTCTTACCTTCTCAGCCTGTTGGTTTTCTCTAGATTTTATGTCTACTATCTGTAACTTTAGTATGTTCTCTTTTAGCTCTAAAACCTTCAAAAGAAGTTGGTTTTCCTTTGTTAAGGGTATCTCTGTTTTAACAGTTACGTAACTATCCTTTATCCTTAATACTACAGCTCCAGAAGGAAGGACATCCACAATATCAGCTTTTACACTCTCTCCAGAAGATAAGGGAATGGAAGCCCCCAAGAGCTTCACTATATTGAAAAACTCAAAGTTCTGCTGAACTGGTTTAAAGTTTATCATAGAATCAACAGATCAACAACAAACCTGTTCGTTTACAAACACTCCTTTATTACGATCTTGTAAGTATCCAATAAACTGCAAAAGTCTTTTCTCTTTAATGAGGGGTTTCACTTCTGCACTGGTTAATAAACTCTTATCACTAAAGTCTGACCTTAATGCTTTTTCTAAGGATTGTATTGTATAATAATGATATTTTCTTTAAGTATAAATTATTTTTTAGTTGTTTCTGTAGAGATACAGTAAATATCTTAACCCATCCTCTCTGCTTTTGCCAACTCTTGTAGTTCTACCTTTGCCAGTTTTTGAACCTTTATCTTACATTCTGAAGCATAAGATATACCTACTGTCAATAATTTTTCACTTCTTTCCCTTTTTTCTACTTTATTTTCTTACAGTTTTTCCATCTCTTCTATCTGCTCTTTACAGCTTTCTTCAATCCCAGATAAATAAACAGGTAGATTTTCACAGTGTCTCTTTGTTGCAAATTTTAACAACTCATATCCCCGGTATATGAGGATATCTTTCTTCTTTACAGTATTTTCTCTCAATCCTTCCAATTAAGTATTATACCTCGTAGTTTTGCTTTAGGTCAAAAGTGTTTTTTGGTAGAGATTTATAGTAGTAACCTGCTTTTAATCTTTTTTAAATACTCTTCCACTGTAGTATACGTCTAAAGACAGGAGAAACCTTATCTTCTTTCCGGAAGCATTTAACCCTAGGATTATCTCTTCCGTAACTACCAGCGAATTTTTAAGAACATTGCACATCTTCTGTTCAGAGATTGTTTTATCTAAGGCTGAACATCCTGGAGAGGATTTGTAGATTCTATAAAAGACAGTTCCGAAATCTTAAAATATGGAGGCTTGTTTGAAGTCAAGGAGTATTAGACTGATTACCAGTAAGATTAGGCAGAGATTTAGTAGCGTTCTCAATAATCTTGAAAGAATCTCATAGCTACTAACACTTTTGTAGTTTCTCTTCTCCTTTCTTGTCAGTGAACGTAAATTCTCATTCAGAAGGTAGCCTTACACCTCTAAAAACTGGAACGAGCTCTACTTAACTCAAACTCCACAAATCTTTTATTATTTCATCCCTGAATACAGACACGAAGACTTTATCTCTAAGGTTTTCTGAAGTCCTGTCTCTTTAAGTTCCTCAAGGAAATTTTACCATCATCAACTTCCAGTTGAGTGGTTCTTAAAGTACTTTCTATAGGCGAATTTATATATATCTTAGCCTTTTTTCTCTTTATCCGTTATTACGAAAGCATTATCTACATCCTTCCAAGAGTGTACTCTAAGTAAGAGCTCTTTCCTACGGGGATTATTATCTATCAGGATTTATTTAAAATAGCTTCTACAAATCTTTCGTATCCCTTAGGTACATAGAGGTTGTACTCATTACCGTCATCCGGAATAACACCTTTTAGAAAGTGTTTGTTAAGCTCTCTCAGTTTTTTTTCTGGAATATAGCTGATCTTGGCTAGTGTTTTTATATCATAACCTCCTCTTAGTGGAACAACCTCCATCTCACTCTCCTTTGGAAGACCTTCCTTTAAGAGAATTTTCTTACCCTCTTGAGATAAGGCTGTGAACTTAACTATGTAGTTCTGTGTTTGTTTGGGTAAATGTTTATCTATACTGTTAAAACTAGAACCATGATAACTAATTTTACTTATAACCTTATTATGACCTGCATTATAACTAGCCAGAACCAGTTTCCAGTCTCCAAATATGGAGTATAGATATTTTATATAATTAGCAGCTGCTATAGTTGACTTTATAGGGTCTAACCTCTCATCCACCTGTTTGTTTACTACTAAACCAAACGTCCTGGCTGTCTGTGGAACAAACTGCCAGATACCAGCAGCTCCCTTAGAAGACGTAATACCGTTTATGTATCCACTTTCTATGGCCGGAATAAAGACTAACTCTAGAGGAAGATTATGTTTCACAAGAACTGAAAGTACCATTGGAATGTATTTTTTACCATTCTCTAAAGACTTCTCAATGAACTTCCTGTTCTTCGATATGAAGTTTTCCTTCTCTTTTTCTGAATCTAACTTCTCTTCATTCTTACTAATCTGAGAAATGTACATTTCCAATCTCTCTATATCCGGAGAGTTGGCAAGCTTCATCTCAAGCCCTATAAAAAGCTCTCTCTCGCTTATAAACTCCTTACCAAAGGAGACAGCATTGAGTAGCAACGTTGTGACAAAAATTACATTTATAATCAATAACTTAGTCATGATAAAACTCCATTAAGTTTTTGTTAATTATAAAATATTTTTTCTAAAAAGACAACCTAAAATAAGAGACTGTTAAAATCCAAGAAACAAAGGCTATTTAAAAAATAGAAACTATTGATACATAAAAATGATACAGTAATCCCAAAATACTAAAAATATTAAATATTATTTCCACTATCGTCATAGTATTCCATAAACAAAATTTACCTAATACATATAAATAAAAATGTTTAGCTTTACTTCTGTACTAGGAGTGTGATTTAGTTACTGTAAACAGGTGGTCTACCTCTCTTTTTAGTAGGTTTATTATGTTATGTTGGGATCTGTACTAATGGAGCTTCTTCCTTTTGGATGTATGTTATAACACTCTTATTTGATGGTTGTTTTCTGGATTATTATGAACTTTAACAGCTTCTTACTTTTCTTGATTTTTCTTATAAATATTATTATAATGTTTATCTGCTTTATGAGTCGCTAGCTCAGTCGGTAGAGCACCGGTCTTTTAAACCGGTGGTCCTGGGTTCGATTCCCAGGCGACTCATCTACAGTCGAATATGGCCCCATCGTCTAGCCTGGCCTAGGACACCGGCCTTTCACGCCGGCGACACGGGTTCGAATCCCGTTGGGGTCATTCTATAAACATGTGGTCGGTTAGCTCAGTTGGCAGAGCACCTGCTCGACACGCAGGGGGTCATAGGTTCAAGTCCTATACCGACCACCTCAATGTATCACCAAACCCTAAACTTACCTGTATCTATATGAACGAAGTTGGAAGATGGATAAAATCCCACCCCACCGGCCTTTAGGTTTATTGCGGTATCTCTGAGTCTCTCTAGAGGAATACCAGGTATATGTATATCTATAGCTTTACCTTGGGTATGTAGACTTCTACTGGCAACCCCTGTGCTAACCTTTCTCAAAAATTCATTAGTCCTAGTGGACCTATATCCAGATATGACGTGTATTGGGTTCTGAGCGTCAAGGATAGACTTTATAATGTATAACAGATCTATCAAATCCAAATCTATCTGTTTTACCTCATTAACCCTAAAATCTCTGAGTATATAGTTTATTCTGTTAAGTGCCTCTTGGTTATAACTTCCCTTTTCCCAGTATGTTTCTTTGAGATACTCTCCAGTGTGGATATTGTATAGGTAAACTGTCTTGCTTGAATCCTGAGCCAAAGCTCCATAGTTTATACCAAAAATAACAGTTACCATACAATACTTGAAGAACTTTCTCCTATTTATCACTGTTATCCTTTCAGTAGCTTACTTTTTAATATTTTATCATATCCGTATATGTCTTTATAGAAATAAATTATTCTATCCTTAATTAACACAGTGTTATAGAAAGTGTACACTGTAAAATTTGACTTTAACTTTATCTTTCTGTTTTCTTTACTACTAAACAGAGAGTCCACCCTACTCTGGTCATATCCTTCTTCCTCTAAGAGAGCCTCTGTGAGAAGCTGTGCATTTTCAAGTCGGATACATCCTGAGCTTGAGGCTCTATTTTCTTTTTCAAACAGCTCTTTATAGGGAGTATCGTGTAGGTATATATCGAATGGGTTCTCAAACACTATCTTTACCTTACCTAAGGAGTTTTTTTCTCCTGGAAGCTGAATGAGTTTTAAGTTCTGAGGATCTACTGTATACCAGTTTAAGCTATAAGGACTTATGTGCTTTCCTCCATATATCACTATAAAGTTGTTTTTTTCTAAGTAGGATGCATTTTTCCTTATCTTGGGTAGAAGGTCTTTTACCTTTATCTTATCCGGAACATACCAAAATGGGTAGAACTCCACCTCTTTAACCCTCCCAGAGTAGATAAAAGTGGCTCTAAAATCATCTCCCTCTTTCTTCCCTACTATAGTTCTCATCCTAAATTGGAGCTTGTCTTCTTTATAGAACTCCAAACTGAAAGAAGGTATATTAATTTCTATCCTGTTTGGGTTTAAAGACTCTGGAAGCCAACGGAACTTCTCCATATTTATGGCTATATCTATCAGTCTCTCCACTAAAGGATAGTTCAACTCTAGGACTGTTTCCTTTCCCAAAATACCATCAGTTTTTAAGCCATGTCTTCTTTGAAAATTCTTTATACCAGCTTCTAACTCTGTATCAAATTCTGCCTTTTCTAAGCTGTCTATACTCTCTAAATCCCCTAATAGGTACAGTAACTCCCTTATGTAGGGTATATCCGGATGCCTATCTCCAATCCTCAGAGGTTTTCTTATCTTTATGGCTCTTTGGTTAAAGTTTCTAATTAAGTTATAATAGCCCCTAAACTTTTCTGAGAGTGCATGGAACTGAGGATAAGATGGAGAAAACTTACTATAAAAATTATTCTTATCTAGATCTCTGGAGAACTGGATAAGGTCTTCTACTATAAAGTCTTTCTTCTTTGGATAGTTCCATGTTTCATATACATCTTTCGGGTTAACTCTTCCAAAGAAGCTATCATAAGCAAGCTGGAGTAAACGGTCTGTAAGCAGAATTTCGTTCAGAATTACATCTTCAGTAAGGCTTATCCTATACTTTTCTGGATTCAAACCATAGAAGAAAGACTCTTCTACAATATCTCTATACTTATCATATATAGAAGAGTCTTTATTCCAGATTAACTCTCCGTTAACCTTAGAGTATAACTTTAACACTCTTTTATAGTCGTATAAAAATCCCTTCTTGGATATCACTTTCTCTTCATAGAGAGATTTAGAAAAGGAGGAAGTACAGAGTAGAAACAATATAAGGAAAAACTTAATACTATACAGTTTTACCTTATGTTTTATCTTTTATTTCCTCTTTCTTAACTACTTCCGCTTCTATTTCTTTTGCCTTCACAACCTTCTCTTCCTCTTTCTTATCATCTCCACTAAAGGCAGTTTTAAAACTCCTTATGCCTTCTCCTAATCCTCTTCCTATCTCTGGAAGTTTCTTTGCCCCAAAGAGGAGAACTAAAATTCCAAATATAAGCAACAGCTCAGGTATTCCAAGTGATGGCATATCTATATTCCTCCTTAAATTTTAATCACCCTATAGAATTTTACCATACGAACATCCATAAAACTATATCTTTCTAAACATCTCTACTATCTTTGAACTGGATAGAAGTTTCTCAGCCAGTGGACTCTCATTCTCAAACCTGAGCAAGAAAACCAAAAGGAGTATGAAAACCAAAACTCCAAGAATACCACCCAAAACCCTATCAGCAATAGCGATCATCCTTTTTTTATACAACCTACCCTTTAAGAGTCTTTCTACCACTAAAAATGTAGATAGAACAAACAAAAATATAAGAAAAAAAGAAAAAAAGTCCATTAAGAAAAAACTTCCGGAAAATATCTTTGACAATTGGGTTGAAACGAATCTATACAGAGGTAAAGATAGATATACCCCTACCACAAAACCAAGGCTCTTTAGTACTAAGCCACTGAATCCTTTGTATAAGCCATTAAAAACAAGATAGAGAAGAACAAAGAACAGAAATAAATCCATAACATCTATGATAATTTCTCTTTTACTATTTTACTAACCAAAGAACCCTCAGCCCTTCCCTTAACTCTCTCAAGAACAGCCTTTACAACCTTACCCATATCCTTTAATGAAGTTACACCTAACTCTTTTATAACTTCGTCTACTACAGAGCTTATCTCTTCTTCAGACATAGGTTGAGGTAAAAACTTTTGGACTACTTCTATCTCAAATAACTCTTTCTGAGCCAAGTTTTCCCTTCCTGCAGAAATATATTGAGAGTAGGCCTCTTTTCTCTGTTTTAGATACTTCTGCAGGATAGACATCATCTCTTCATCTGTTAAATCTCTCTTTGAGTCTATCTGAACCTTCTTTATTTCAGAGATCAACATCCTTATAGTAGAGAGCTTATCTTTTTCCCCACCCTTAAGAGCATTTTTCATCTCTTCTTGCAGTTTACTAAACAATTCAGACATCAGAGCAACCCTTTCTTTTTAAGAGCTTTTATGAGTCTCTTCCTTGCAGCCCTCTGCTTTCTCTTCTTCTTTACAGATGGTTTTTCGTAGAACTCTCTTCTCTTTACTTCTGTTAGTATTCCTTCTTTCTCAACTATCTTCTTAAACTTTTTAAACGCTTTCTCAAAGTCTCCTTCTACCTGTACTAAAGCCATTAAACTCATAACCTCCTAAAAAATTAGATTTAGGTTATCTATTTTAAATCTTTTGATTATAAAATGCAACCAAATTAAGAGAGGCTGTTTTAAAAAATAGAAACCATTGATACATAATCACATTCTATAAAAAAATCTACCTCTTTTACTCTCTTCCTGTACTCATTCTTCACCCCTCTCCCTATTGTCGTTATCTGTATTGTATGAAGAGTTAGAAAGTGTTATATTAAAGTGTTATATTAGTGTTTATTAATTTTATAGGAGTCAAGTTATGAGGAAAGTATACTTATTGGTTATCATGCTTTCTATGGGTTTTATACTATCATCTTCTTGCTCAACGGTAGTAAATAAGATAGATTCTAAGTTGGAAAAAAGGAGAGTCTTTGTGATCCTTCCTTTTGAGAACAATACAGAGACACCTTTAGCTGGGATAAGAGTCTCTTCAATGGTTGAAGGGGTAGCAATGTCTAAGGGATACAATGTGAAGAGTGATCTATACTTTAAGGAGTCTAAGGATTACACTTCCACAGAAATAGATAACCTTTTACGGGAACTTAGAGAAAAAGAGGTAGACTACGTCATAACTGGCTCTGTAAATGAGTTTAGGTATAAAACCGGCATAGATGGAGAGCCTGCTGTAAATATTGTCATAAAGGTGATTGATATAAAAAGCTCAAAAATAGTGCTTGTAGGTACCGGTTCCAAAACCGGGTGGTCTCACGAATCTATAACCACTGTGGCTCAGAAGGTTATAAACAGGCTTCTACCTTAGAATATGAACATAGACCTAAAGAGCGTATACAAAGAGGTAAATATAAAGTTCCTTATTATAGAGATCATGATTTTTATCTTGATAATATACGTAATAGGGTCTTTTATAAACAAAGAAGACCCCTTATTTTTAAACTCGGAGCTTAACTTCTTATTCCATCTTTTACCTCTGAGCATAATGACCCTTTTTTACGGGATGTTTGCAGGTCTTGTATACTTTTCTCTGTTTTCTGGCGTATCTTTGCTCATTTATGGCTCGTTAAACCACACATACTATCTTTCTCTTTTGTTATTTCTACTTATCTTTTCTGAGTTCTGGTTTTACTGGGACAAAAGATTGAAAGAGTACAGAGAGAGGTATATATATGCGGATGAAAAGCTAAGAGATATGGCAAGGAACTTACTACTGGTAAAACTCTCCCATGACCAGTTAGAGAGATTTTACGTCACCAAACCTATAAGTATAAGAAAACTAATCTTTGATATAAGAAAAGATATACTGTCAAATAAGGATAAGGATGAAGTATTGAAAAGGGTATTTGATTTGGTTGTTGCTAACTTCAATTTGGAAAAAGCGGGTCTCTTTGAATTAGATGAAAAGAATAATCTAATCCATAGGTTAAACACCGGTGGATTGACAGAAGCGGATAAAGATGACTCGTTAGTTAAATATGCCATTGAGGATCAAAACATAACATATATAACTGAGATCGTAAAGGAAGAATTTACTAAATATATCTGTGTAATACCATTCTCTGAAAATTCAGAGGTAAAGTACCTCTTGGTTATAGAAAAGATGCCTTTTTTGAACTTAAACTTAGATACTCTGTTATCTATAAACCTAATTGTAGAGTACGTTTTAAAGGAATTTTCTGACTTAAAAATGATTGAAAGAATATACAAGCGGTTTAGAGAGTTTGGAGTAGAGTTCCTGAAAGAGGTTGAAAGAATGAACTATATGTATAATAAGTTTAGGATAGAGTCTACAGTGGTATACATGTACGTAAATGATGTAGAGGAGACTGTTCCAGATATGGTGATAGGTAACACGAGAGGCTTGGATGTATCTACCAAGCTTGAGTTTACTTCCCAAAACTTCCAAGGTATAGCTATACTTCTACCTTTTACGGACCTTTATGGTGCCAATATGTTTATAAAAAGAGTGTTCGATATATTGAGTGAGAGATTCTCTAGGGAGTATGTAGAAAAGAATATAAAGTATAAAGTTTTTAAAATCAGCAAGCCGGAGAAACTTCTCCTAGAGTTCTATAGTTTTGAAGGGTTCTAATGACGGTTAAGTATATATACACTTCTATGCTTGTGGAAACAGCTTCTTTTTTTTTCTTTCTGAATACCCATTCTCTTGCAGGTATTACCTCTATACTGACCTTACATAGTATAGGATTGGTCTTACTACTTATACCGCTTTTAAGCCTTGTTCCAAAAAGATTTAAAAAGGATCTAAAGAAGACGTCGTTAGCTTTGTTCATGCTGTGTTTTTTTACTCTATATCTTGGTTACATATCCCTATTGGTCTTAACCGTATACCTCCTTAGGAAACAAAGGAATTTAGAGTTTAAGCCTTTTAAGTTTTTTTCGATAGGAGATCTTCTTGATGAAGATATTCAGTTTTCCGGAAGGAGATTTGGAGAAGGATCTATATTTGCTGTTTCTAAAGCAGAAGACGGAAGCAAGATCTTAAAAGAGAGAGCTATCTTATTTGCCTCTGATATAAAGAGTTCTCTAACGATAAATATCCTAAAGGAAAGTTTAAGTAGCAAGTACGACGATATAAGGCTGTATGCTTTTAGTGTTGTATCGAAGATAGAAAAAGAGTTCAACGAAAATCTGCATAGACTAAAAGAGGAAATAAAGAAAAAAAACTTAACCGACCAAGAGAGGTCAGAACTTCTGTATAATATAGCCAGTCAGTATTACGATTTTGTATACTTTAACATAGTAGATGAGGAATTTAGAGAGTTTTTTATAGAGGAATCTTTTTACTATGCAAAAAAATCTTTAGAGTCTTATGAAACTCCTGAGGCTCTGATACTGTTAGGGAAGATATATTTAAAGCGTAATATGCCTGAGATGGCTCTCCCATACTTTATAAGCGCTTCCAAGTATGAAAACCTAAACCCTCTAAAATACGTACCTTACATAGCTGAGATTTACTACAGGTCTGGTCTTTATAGAGATATAGTAGAGATAGTAAATAAGTATCCTCAACTTAAGAGTATAGCAAACCCTGATTTAAGGTTTATGGTGGATTTCTGGGCAGGTAGTTATGGAAGTACTGATAGATAAAAGTAAACATATAGATGTTCTTATAATAGCGGAAGGAACTTACCCATACATAAGAGGGGGTGTTTCTACATGGATCCATGACCTTGTAAATGGGCTACCAGATATAAACTTTGGCATCATCTTCTTAGGTAGTAGAGTGGAAGACTATGGGGAGATAAAGTATAAGCTTCCGGATAACCTGGTCTACTTGCTTACGGCCTATATTTTTGACCAAATAGAGAGACCCAAACCAAAAGAAATAGAAGGCAGTAAAGAGGCTTTTGAATATATAGATAGACTTATAAAGTGGTTTAAATCTACAGGTAACATAGAGTTTCCGGAAGAGTTAAAAAGGTTAGAGTTCTACACGGAGTTTGTAAAGTATGAGGACTTCCTCTACAGTAAAAGAGCATGGGAGTTCATAGCCCGTATGTATGCAGAGTATGCACCTGAGACATCCTTCATAGACTACTTTTGGACAGTTAGAAATATCCATGCACCTATATGGGTAGTTACTAACGTTGCTAAGAAAGTTAAAGATTTTAGCATTGTTCACAGTCCATCTACCGGATATGCTGGATTTCTGGCCTCTTTACTAAAAAACCACTATAAAAAACCCTTTATACTCACAGAGCATGGTATATACACCAAAGAGAGAAAGATAGACCTCTTAGCAGCAGATTGGTTTTTAGACAAAAGACTTTTCTTCCAAAAAGACCTAGGAGAGATAGGCCATCTTAGAAGATTATGGATAAATTTCTTCTTCAGTATAGGTAAGTTCATATACTACAGTGCAGATAGAATCATATCTCTCTTTCAGGATGCAAAAGAGGTTCAGATTTCTTACGGGGCTGATGAGAGGAAATGTGTTGTGATACCAAACGGTGTGGATGTTGAAAGTTTGTCAAAGCTTGTGGAAAAGAGGGAGAAAAAGGATTTTAAAGTAGTAGGACTTCTAGGTAGGGTTGTACCTATAAAGGATATAAAAACATTTATTAAAGCTATGAAGATAACTATAGAAAAAGTTCCAAAGGTGCAAGGTTGGATAATAGGGCCTACTGATGAAGACCCAAACTACTTCCAAGAGTGTAAAAATCTTGTAGAATCTCTTGAGATACAGGATAAGGTTCTCTTTCTTGGCTTTCAAAACATAAAGGAAATCCTTCCAAAGATAGATATACTTACACTTACTTCCATAAGTGAGGGAATGCCGCTGGTAGTCCTTGAAGGTTTTGCTGCGGGCATACCTTCTGTCTCTACGGATGTAGGTTCGTGTAGACAGCTTATCTACGGAGGTTTAGACGAAGAAGATATCCAGCTAGGAAAGGCTGGAGAGGTAGTTCCTATCTCTAACCCTCAAAAGCTCTCAGAGAGTTACATAAAACTACTGACCGATGATAACCTTTGGTTGAAGTGCCAAAAGGTCGCTCTCCAGAGGGTAAACAGATACTATACCAAAGAGAGTTTTTTAAACGCCTACCGAAACCTTTATTCAGAGGCAAAGAGATGGCCGGTATAAGTTTTGAACTTAGAAAAGTTCTAAGAGAAAATACCTTAACATCCATTTTTAAGGCTTTTGGTTACTCTGTAGCCTTAAGTTCTGGTCCATATATTATAAGTATACTTTCTCTGATCGGACTTCATTTTCTATCTTATGAAGTCATAAAAGACAAAACGGTCTTAATCAAATTCCAAGTATCAGTTACTTACCTTATAGCCTTCAGTCTAATATACACCGGTTTTAGCCAGTTGTTTTTTACAAGATACGTGGCTGATAGAATTTTTGAGATGGATTACGGTAGAGTACTACCTAATTTTATAGGCATAACCATCCTGAACATGGTTCCTGCCTTCTTTTTATCAATACTGTTTAGTGTGGTATTCTTAAGTAAAGAAGCGGGATACTTTTTTTCCTTACTTTTTTCCTTTACATTTACAATCTTAACTGGAATATGGATGGTAAACATAGTTCTAACCAGTTTAAAAAGTTATAAGTTTATACTTTTTTCCTTCTTTACTGGATATGCTACCTTTCTACTTTTTGCTTACTTACTATCCGAATTTGGTTTAAACGGTCTAATATTCTCCTTCTTCTGTGGCCAATCGATTCTGTTTACCCTACTACTATTTTACTTTATATACCAACACTACTCTGACACTTTTATGGAGTTCGATTTCTTCAGCAGAAAAAAAATACACATCTCATTGATTTTTACTGGGTTTTTCTATAACTTAGCTCTGTGGGTAGATAAATTCGTATTCTGGTTCAATGATCTAACTGGAACTATAGTCTTAGGACCTATGAGATACTCTATAGTCTACGATATTCCCATATTCTTAGCTTATCTAGCAATAGCTCCTGGAATGGCAATATTTTTCCTTAAGTTAGAAGGGGAGTTTACCCTTTACTACGATAGATACTACTATGCAGTAAGGAACGGCCTAACTCTTGAAAAGATATACACGTATGGGGACCAAATGATCTCATCAGCTAGGGCTGTAATACTAGATACTATAAGACTACAAGGTGTGTTCGATATAATAGTGATTATGTTCGATGAGTTCTTATTCAATGTGTTTAAAATACCACTGATATATCTTCCACTCTTTCACATACTCTTATTTGGAGCCTACCTTCAGCTGATTCTACTGGCCATTTTTGCCTTATTCTTCTACTTTGATAGGAGAAGAGAGTCTTTGATACTGGCTTTCTCCTTCTTTATATTAAACCTCTCACTCAGTGGTATGACTGTTCTTTTAGGGCCGTACTTCTACGGCTATGGTTTTACAGTATCCATCTTTATAACTGTTGTAGTATCTCTTTTGCTCTTAAGGAAATTTTTACACCAGATTCACTACTATACCTTTATGTTAAGATAGTTTCAGTGGAGGTGAGAGATATGGTTAGATTTTTTATAGTTATGATCTTGGCGATTTTTACAGTATATGCAGGTGAAGGAAGAGGAGAGGATTTATCTGTTGGTTTTATTTACAAGAAGGATATTCCGGAGGAGGCTTTTTACCTCTTTGACTGGCTGGTAGTAGAGCCGGACAACTTCGGTCCGGAGTATCTGAAAGAGAGGTTCTATATAAAGAACAAAAAGTCTAAACTTATCGCCTATGTAAGTTTAGGAGAAGTAGAGAAAAGTAGGACTTACTATAGTAGGCTAAAAAAAGAGTGGATTTTGGGAGAGAACAGAGGTTGGGACTCTAAAATCGTAGACCTAAGACTAAAGGAGTATGTGGATTTTATCTTTGAGAATGTATTCCAAAAGCTTAAAGAATACGATGGGTTCTTCCTTGACACACTAGATAGCTACCAGCTTGTCCTTAAAAGTGAAGAAGACAAGAAAATGTACGAAAAAGCCATGGTAGGTGTGATAAAGAAACTCAAAAAGATGTACCCAGACAAAATAATTATAACGAACAGAGGTTTTGAAATAGTAGATGAAGTTAATGGAGATATAAACGCTCTAGTTGCAGAAAGTCTCTTCTATGGTCTTGAGGTAGGAAAAGAGATAAGGTATAAGAAGATGAAGGAAGAAGACACAAAGTGGTTGCTAGACAAGCTGAACTATGTAAAGTCAAAAGGTATAAAGGTTATAGTGATAGACTATGTAGAGCCAAAGAACAGAAAACTTCAAAAGGAAGTGGCCAGAAAGATCTACCAGCTTGGTTTTATACCATACGTCACTGATAGGTTTTTAAACACCATAGGGACGGGTATATATCAGTTAAAACCGAGGAAAGTCCTACTTATTTACGATGGATCTGAGCAGAGTGACCCTGCATACTCTGACATCCACAGGCTTATACAACCTTGGATCGAGTATTTTGGATACATTCCAGTCCTTGTAGAGTTAAACCAAGTACTAGAGGGTGGAAAGTTCAATGGGGATATGGCAGATGAGTATAGGGCTGTGTTTATAAAGGCTTCTTCTGTGAAAAATCCTTCTAGATTATTAAAATGGCTAACAGACAGAAAAAATGAAGGTATAATGATATTTTTTGTGGGATACTTACCTTTTCCATTGGAGGAAAGCTATCTAAAACCGTTTAACATAAGGAAGGTAGGTCAACTTAACCTTCTTGATAAGTATGAGATAACAAGATCGACTTTTAAATTCTTTGAAAGTGAACCAAGGTTAGAATCAGTTCCTATGCTCCAAGTAGATAACCCTATACATTACATTGAAGTGAAATCCAACAGTAAATTGTTTTATTCTCTAGCGATCACAGACTGGGGAGGATATGCTCTAGATGGGACTCTACTTATCTTTTCTGGAAAAGATGCTCTCTTTGGAGTCAATCCTATAGACTTTTTTAATAAACTGATGCCCTCGGATTTTCCTATCCCTGACGTAACAACAGAAAACGGAAGAAAGATACTTACAGCTCATATAGACGGAGATGCAGGGTTCGGAGTTGCAGATTTTGACACATCAAGGAATCTTATGGAGATAACCAGGGATGAGATAATAAAGAGATACAACATTCCACATACTGTATCTATCATAGAAGGAGAGGTAGCCCCTTACGGTCTTTATCCGGATAAGTCTGAAAAGCTAGAAAAAATTGCAAAGTCCATCTTCCAACTTGAGAATGTAGAGCCTGCAAGTCACTCCTTCTCCCATCCTTATCGGTGGCAGAAACTGGAAAAACTACCAGAAGAAGCAAATGAATCGTATGAATCGTACAATCTAAACATAAAAGGATATAAGTTTGACCTAGAGAGAGAGATATCCGGTTCTGTTGAGTATATAAACAGAAAGTTACTTACAACAGGTAAGAGAGTTGAGATGTTCCTTTGGACAGGTGACTGTGTTCCATCAACAAACGCACTTAGAATGGCTTATAGAAGTGGATTGTATAACGTTAACGGTGGATACACATGGATTAGCAAAAAGCAACCTTTTTTCAGTTATATAAGTCCTATGGGTCTGGATAGAGATGGCTACTTTCAGATATATCCACCTGTACAGAACGAAAACATATATACGAACTTATGGATAGACTACTATGGTTATAGAAGAGTTATAGAGACTTTTGAGATGACAGAAAGACCTCACAGGTTAAAGTCTATATCTATATACTACCATTTTTACTCTGCACAGAAGATTGCTTCTCTAAAGGCTTTAAAAGAAGTGTACGAGTATGCTCTTTCTCAGAGAGTAAATCCTATGTTTTTATCTGAGTACGCTCAGAGAGTCTTAGAGTTTCGCAGTACTGCTATAGGAGAGGACATAAGGGATGGAACTACAGTTGTAAGGTCAGGAGGAAACCTAAAAACTTTGAGAGTTAGTAGAGATATTGGTTATCCTGATGTTTTCAGGAGTACCGGTGTTGTTGGTTTTGAAGACCACAACGGATACAGGTATATACACTTAGACAACTCTGGAAGTTATAGGCTCATACTGAGCGATACAGAACCATGCTTTTACTTGAAGGACTCCAACGGTCAAATAATCGAAAGTAAGAAATCAAAGATGTTGGCTTTCAAGATAAAGTCTACGATACCCTTAGATTATAATTTTTACTGTGATAACTGTCTTTTTAACCTGAGTCCAAAACCAGAACACTTAGAGAAACAAGAAAAAATCATAAAAGTAAGATACAAGAGTGGTAAAGAAAGTTATGTGGAAGCCTACTGTAAGGAGTAAATTCACAGACAATAGAGAGTTAACAGTATTTATAATTCTTGTAGTAAGTGTAATGATACTTCTTTATCCAAAAGGAAAGATAGAGAACCTTATTTTGAATTACAAAGACTATAACATCGATTTGGGAAACATATACTTAGA
Organism: Hydrogenothermaceae bacterium; assembly: GCA_026418535.1. Taxonomy (GTDB): domain Bacteria; phylum Aquificota; class Aquificia; order Aquificales; family Hydrogenothermaceae; genus JAOABC01. The sequence continues at coordinate 173,341 of JAOABC010000002.1, forward strand.
GAACCTTACAAGGATAAATAGAGACCCTAACTTAAGATTGCTATTAGCTCAGAGGTATGCTCAGATTGGAGACATAAAGAGGTCGGAGGAAATTTTAAGAGAGTTAGAGAATACAGAACTAAGAGATAAAGTCTTAATGGTTAGATATGAGAGATTAAAATTCATGTACTTCTCAACAGAAGATTCAGAAAGCAAGAAAATGTATAAACAGAGTATGAGAGAGATGCTAGAGCATCTCTACAGAATAAGTTATGATCTGAGAGTGCTAGAAAAGATACATACTGAATCTATAAGTATGGGATTAGTAGATGTAGCATTGAAGACAAGTATAAAAATCAGTAAACTTAAGGATGATGAAAATGTACACTGGCTAAAGGTAGTATACAAAAACGCCTTAGCTACTGAAAACTACCAAGTAGCATTAAAGTACTGTGATTTACTAAAAGTAAAAGATAGGGAGAACTATCTTTTTTGGTTAAAAGAGGAGTATAGAATAGCTTCTGGATTAAAAGAGTACATAACAGCATTAGAAGACGCTCTTAAACTTCTGATCTTAGAAAGCGGAGAAAAGTATAAAAAGGACATAGTTTATTTACTCTCAAAATCCCAGTCTACTGAGGTTATATTTCAGTATATAGATAAATATCCTAATAGGAAGTACACTCTTTTTGAGATACTGGCAGACTTTTATATCCTAAACAAAGACTACAAGAATGCTTTCTCTTTATATGTAAGTATATATGTAGCCGAAAAAAATAAGATAAACAGAAGGAATCTCTTTAAAAAGATTGTGACTCTACTTTTGGGTTCCCGTCGTTATGAGGAAGTAAAGATGTTTATAGGAGAAAATTACAGAGAGCATATTCAAGACATAGAGATGGCAAAGTTTATACTCTCTTCTTCCCTTGCCACAGGGGACCCGGATTTTTCCTATAAAATAGCTAAGGATATCCATAGGTTGATAAGATGAAGAAGGCCAGCTTAACCGTCTCTGGACTCTTGATTCTTTCAGGATACTCTTTCGGGGAATACACTCTTAATAGAAAAGAATCGACTAAAAACTACACAATAGAAACAAAAGATTTTATTCTTAATATCCTTAATAAAAGAGAATCGACTAAAAACTACACAATAGAAACAAAAGATTTTATTCTTAATATCCTTAATAAAAGAGAATCGACTAAAAACTACATGAACAAAGGTCAACCACATGATGAAGTAGAACACAAAAAAACGGTAAGAGTAGTAGATGAGGAGCTTCTTAAATTACTCCTGATAGCTCTCTTAGGAAAAAACGACATAGAAAGTGCCTATGATGTTGCAAAAAAAGGTATAGAACTCTTCCCAGATAAGGAGTACTGGTGGGAACAGTACGGTAAAATAGCCGTTTGGTCCGGGAGAACAGTAGAATCATTTACAGCCTACCAGAAGATATTCGAAATAAACCCATCAAGAGAAAATGTATTAAAACTGTTTAGAATTTCTCTATTAGTGAACCGGTTTGACATTACTTCAAACCTGCTTGAGAGGTACGATTTTCTGTTTTCAGAGCTGAAAGACATAAAGGATATGGTTTACATATTCAAAAAAAGTGGCAAGATAGAGGAATTTATAAAACTTTTATCGGAGAGGTATAAAAAAGAGAAAAATCCGGAGTATCTTTATCATATAGCTTCTCTCTTCTATGATGTAGGTAATATCCAAGAGTCTTTAAAATTTATCAGAGAGTTAGAAGAGAAAAGATCTTTAAAGATAAACGAGATTATTTTTTACTCTAGCATACTGTATATTTTAAAGAGACCTGTAGATTCTTTCAATGTTTTAAGTCGTTATGAGAAGTTTGTTCTTTCAGAGCTATCTAAAGGAAATAAAGATAATTTAAAAGATGTGCTAGAGTACTATCAAACTTTCTCAGACTTAGCCTGGTTTTTAAAAGAGTATGAAAAAGCTATTTATACCAGTAAAATATTGGATGAGGTAGAAAATGGTAGGTTAATTGACTATATAAGACTATGCTCGTTTTTTAGTTCAAAGAAAGACTATAAAACTGTATTAGAGTATGCAAGAAAAGGTTATAAGAAGTATAAGAACAGCTATTTACTCTCAGCATATGTAGAATCTCTATATAGACTTAAAGACTGGAACAGTATAGTAACTCTATCATCAGAAGAAGACATAAAAGAACAACTCCTTAAAGATATATACCTTTTTTCTCTATACAACAGAGCTCTTGTAAAGAGTTGGAAAAGATCTGAAGCATTAAAGAATATAAAAACTATACTGAAACAGAACCCTTCAGAAGAGTTTATTTCTGAATCTATATTTCTTGCCATAGAGAGTTCTGACAAGGACATTGCTAACTACATCTTGTCTAATTTAAAAAAATATGAAAACAGTTTACCTAAACAGTTTGCTATCCTTTACTTATTTCTACAGAACACAAAAGACGCGCTTAACCTCCTTTCAAAGGTAGATAAAAACAATCTGGAGGACTTATTACTTTTTGCGGACATATTACAGAATTACGGTAGGGTGGAAGAGGCTCAGCGTATTAAGTATCAGATTTTTAGGGAGTTATCAAAAGAGGATATATTCAACCTTGACTCTTCTAAGATCGAGTTTTACCTGAAAGTAGGCATAGATTTTCTTAGTGGTTCCTCTCTGGATAAACTATTCAAAATAGCTAAAGAGAGGTTAGAGCCGGAGGTTTACGAAGATATATACTTCTCTTATATACTCAAACTGATCAAACAAGAAAAACTTCTGTATATATTAGAAAAACATAAAAAAACTCTAAGACCATGGATGTACCTTAACCTCTCCTTATGGATGGATGATAGGTACTGGCAGGGAGAGCTGTTAGAGAAGTTTGGGGATATACTCCCTATAAGGGATAGAGTGGAAGCCCTAAGAAGAACTGGCCAGATAAAGAAAGCCGGATACTATGCCTTTAAGGGTTTAGAGGAGAACAGAGAAGACTTTTCACTCTACAAACAGTTTAGAGATCTAATATACAGTAACTACTCAAAAATAGAGAACTCTCTATCTTACACAAGCTGGGACAGAGTAGAAAACTTTAGAGAAAATCTTTTTATAAGATACTACTTTGAAAAAGGTCTATATTTTAACTATGATTTCTTAGATGTCTTCAAAATAAAGAACAGCAATCCTAACTACACTAACATCGGTTTAAAATTCCACAGTTTCAGAGTTGCAAAGCAGACGGATAAAAGAAAAATAGAAACTGGGGCTTCTTACATTGACGGTGTGGAAGAAAGTACTGGTTTTGTATTTAGATATACTGAATATCTAGGAAACAGAACTTCCTTAGATTTATTTACTGGATTTAATCAACTCTCTTACGAAAGTTTGTACATGTTTTTTGGTGGAATGAAAGATAGTTATTCCTTATCTTTAACCCATAACCTAAACAATAGAGCATCTTTCTATTTGTCTAGTATTTATGATGTATACAAATCTCAGGATGAGAAAAAGATTGGATATGGGAATACATCTTATGGAGAAACATCTTACAAGGTAAGGATTGGCTATCCTGACTATACTTTTAGACTATACTTGCAGAATAGTAACTTTAACGAGAAAAACACAGATAAGGGAAGTATAAACAAGGTATCATCCAAACAGAATCCGGACGTTTTACCACCAAGCTATGGCTCTGTAGGTATAGGATTTCTCTTTGGGCTTGATAACAGAGACAACTACGTTAGGGTTTGGAGACCTTTTTTCTCTGCGGATATAGTTCTAAACAGTAGGACCGGATTAGGATACGGACTGTCTGCAGGTATAGGTGGAACATTCTTTAGACAGGATAACCTTTCAACTGGACTTAAATATATACAAGACTTCAAAGGAACTACAGCATCCTTCTGGGAGTATTACTTTAAGTATCTACTACTCTTTTAAGATGTTAAAATATTCTCTCTAAATACCTCAAGAGGTAAAGGATGAAAGACAGGCTATCATATATTAGAAACTTCTCTATAATAGCACACGTAGACCATGGAAAGTCAACCCTTGCAGATAGGCTTATAGAGTTTACTGGAGCCCTTGAAAAGAGAGAGATGAAAGAACAACTCCTTGACACACTTGATATAGAAAGAGAAAGGGGCATCACCATAAAGTTACAGGCTGTCCGGTTAAAGTATAGAGACTATACTTTACATCTGATAGACACTCCAGGGCACGTAGACTTTGGTTACGAAGTCTCCAGGTCTCTAGCTGCCTGTGAAGGTGCTTTACTACTTGTTGATGCTACTCAAGGTATAGAGGCCCAAACTATAGCAACTTTCTGGCAAGCTCTTAATCTAAACCTTGAGATTATTCCTGTTATAAACAAGATAGACCTACCTTCTGCTGAGGTGGACAGGATAAAGAAGCAGATAGAGGATGTATTAGGGTTAGACCCAGAGGGAGCTATACTGGCTTCCGGGAAGGCTGGAATAGGTATTGAGAATATACTTGAAGCTATAGTTAGCAGAATACCACCACCAAAAGGTGATGAAAACGCACCACTAAAAGCCCTGATATTCGACTCTTACTACGACCCTTACAGAGGAGCCGTTGCCTTTGTGAGAATAGTTGACGGAGAGATAAAAGTAGGAACTAGAATAAGACTTATGTCTACAGGGAAAGAGTTTGAAGTTACAGAGGTTGGGGCCCAGACTCCGAAGATGGAGAGACTAGACTCTCTAAAAGCCGGAGATGTAGGTTATATAGCGGCAGCTATAAAGGATGTAAGAGATATAAGGGTTGGAGATACAATAACAGATGTCAAAAAACCTGCAAAAGAGCCGATAGAAGGCTTCAGACCTGCAAAACCCATGGTCTATGCCGGACTTTATCCTACAAGTTCAACTACCTTTGAAGATATGAGAGATGCTTTAGAGAGATACTCTATAAACGACGCAGCACTAACTTATGAAGTAGAGTCCTCTCCAGCTCTTGGTATGGGTTTCAGATGTGGATTTTTGGGACTTTTACACCTTGAGATAGTCCAAGAAAGACTAGAGAGAGAGTACAATATAGAGCTTATAACTACTGCTCCAAACGTCATCTATAGAGTCATAACTACAAAAAAAGAAGATTTAGAAGTAAGAAACCCTTCTCAACTGCCACCCCAGAATTACATAGATAAGATATTAGAGCCTTACATAGAGGCAAGCATAATAACACCAAATGAATACGTTGGAGCTATTATACAGCTTGTTCAAGATAAAAGAGGAATACAGAAAGGGTTCGAATATCTAGACCAGAAAACTGTTTTGCTAAGGTATGACATACCTCTTGGGGAAGTCCTCTTTGACTTCCATGATAAGTTAAAGACAGCTACGAAGGGTTATGCTTCGTTTGACTATGAGTTTATAGGATACAAAGAGGGAGATCTTGTAAGGATGGATATTCTGATAAACGATGAGCCTGTTGATGCTCTCTCTTTTATAGTCCATAAGGATAAAGCTTACAGAGTAGGGAGAACACTTGTAGATAAGATGAAAGAGGTTATCCCAAGACAGCTCTTTGAAGTGAAGATACAGGCTGCTATAGGTTCTAAAGTTATAGCATCCTCAAGGGTAGCACCTCTACGGAGAGATGTTCTGGCTAAGTGTTACGGGGGAGACATAACGAGAAAAAAGAAGCTACTTGAGAAACAGAAAGAAGGTAAGAAGAGGATGAAGCAGTTTGGTAAAGTAGAACTGCCTCAAGAAGCATTCTTGAGTATACTCAAGGCAGACTAAGATGATAGACAGTGTAGAACTTGTTAAACTCCTAAAAGAGAGAAAACACTCCGGACAGGAGCTTGCAGATGTATTTAAAGTATCAAGATCTGGAGTGTGGAAAAAAGTGAAGAAACTTCAGGAAAAAGGGTACGTTATAGAGGTAGACAAGGAAGGTTACAGAATAGTATCCTCTCCAGATAAAGTTCTACCGGAAGAAGTAATACCCTTTCTAAACACTAAGTTCATAGGTCGTAACTACATACACTTTGAAGAGATTCATTCTACTAATGAGTACATAAAATCTAAGGAATTTCCAGATGGGGCGATTGTAGTTGCAGAGACCCAGACAGCCGGAAAAGGTAGAAAGGGCAGGAAGTGGGTCTCCATATATTCGAAGGGTCTATACTTCTCCGTTTTACTAAAACCAAGGGTGGAAGTTTACTACACTTCAAAGCTCAGTCTACTATTCCTGTACAGTGTGTTTAAGGTTTTAAAGACTTATGTTAATGAAGGTCTAAAGATAAAGTGGCCTAATGATATATACCTAAATGGCAAGAAACTAGCAGGATTTCTTATAGACAGCTCTATTGAAAACAACGAAGTTATAAAGATAGTACTTGGAGTAGGTATAAACGTAAGCAATGATCTTGAAGACTTGATGGATGTGGAGATAGCAACATCTCTAAAGATAGAAACTGGAAAAGAGTTCAACAGAAAAACACTGCTAGCAAATCTACTTCAAGAGATAGAGATAGATTACTATAGATTTTTAGAAACTAAGTTCTTTGATGTAATTAATATTGAGAGAGACTTGCTTTGGCTTGGTGAGAATGTTAAGATCTATGAAGATGGTAAAGTTATACACGAGGGAACGATAGAAGGACTAAACGATGATGGTGCTCTAAAACTCCGGACAAAGGAAAATGTAGAGCTTATATACATTGGAGAGTTGTCTGTGAGAGGTCAGTTATGAGCTACTATCTCTATTGCTTTCATCATAGCTTTTGCCTTGTTTAGAGTCTCCTCGTACTCTCTCTCTGGAATAGAGTCTGCTACTATACCTGCTCCTGCTTGGACGTAAACAGTTCCATTTACTATAACCGCCGTTCTTATAGCTATAGCCGTGTCCAAGTTCCCGTTAAAACTAAGGTAGCCTATAGCACCTGCGTATATGTTTCTTCTCTCTGGCTCAAGTTCAGATATTATCTGCATAGCTCTGACTTTTGGTGCACCACTTACAGTTCCAACAGGAAAAACAGACTTTAAAACATCCACAGAATGGAGACCTTCTCTAAGCTCTCCAGATACATCTGATACTATATGCATAACATGAGAGTAGTTCTCTATGTACATAAACCTATCTACTCGTACAGTTCCTGCCTTCGCAACTTTTCCTACATCGTTCCGTGCAAGATCTACGAGCATCAGATGCTCTGCTCGCTCTTTCTCATCTTTCAGAAGTTCTTCTTTAAGCCTACTGTCCTCCTCTTCATCTTTACCTCGTGGTCTTGTCCCTGCTATTGGTTTTGTGAGGATTTTTCCATTCTTCACTGTGACAAGCATCTCCGGGGAAGAACCAACTACCTGGATATCCTTGAAATCCAGGTAAAACAGATAAGGAGAAGGGTTTATATACCTTATAGTCCTATATATATCAACAGGATTTATATTTATCTCTTTATAAAACCTTTGAGAAAGGACAACCTGTATTATATCTCCCTCTTCTATATACTTCTTCGATTTTAAAACGGCTTCACAGAAAGACTCTTTAGTAAAGTTGGACTTCCAACCGTTGAGTTTTATCTCATATGGAGATATCTCAATCCTTGGAGTCTCCAAGGGTTTAGAGAGCATGGTCTCTATATTTTTTATTTTATCTAAAGCTTTGATGTAGACTATCTCTGGTTTATCTTCCCTATCTAAGAATGTGGAGATTATTATCTTTATACTGTTTTTAAGGTTATCAAAGGCTACAACTTCGTCGCTTAAGAAAAAGTACAAATCAGGAATACCTAACCTATCTGGATTTATATCTCCTACAGGTTCGTAGAAGTTCACCGTATCGTATCCCACATAGCCAACATATCCTCCCCAGAAAGGAGGTAAATCCACATCCCTGTATGGTTTCAGTGTCAAGACTAACCTCTTTAACTCTCCTATAGGGTCATTACTGCTTTTGTACTCAATCTTTCCCCTGTTGTATATCTCTACTGTGTTTCCCTTAGTTCGTATGTAGAAGTTTTCAGAGGAGCCTATAAAGGAGTATCTTCCTTTCTGATCTCCTTTCTCTACACTCTCTAAGATGTAGTTAAACCTGTCTGGTCTGTGAAGTTTTAGGAATACAGAGAGAGGTGTATCTATATCAAGCAGGATTTCTTTGTATACAGGAATGACATTATATCTTTCCGACAACTCTACAAACTTCTCTAAAGTCAGGTTCATCTAAAACCTCTCTATCTTAGCGAGGAAGTTCTGTTTTTCCAAGAGCTCGAGAGCGCCATAGTCTGTAAGGTCTAACCTTATAGGTGTGATTGAGATGTACCTTTCCTTTATAGCTGTGTAGTCAGTTCCAGGTTGACACCCCCCCATAAGCTCCTCTTCTCCACCAATCCAGAAGAACTCTTCCTTTGATGGAGACAGATATTTTACTATCTCCTCCTTGTAAGCGCTTCTTCCTTGTCTTGTTAGCAGATAGCCTTTTATCTGGTCTTTTGGAATGACAGGAATGTTTACATTCAGGAAGGTTCCTTTAGGAAGTCCAAAATCCTCTACAACCTTTATAATAGGAATTACCATCTCAGCCGCTGATCTGTAGTCCGGATTTTTTGAAGAGGAAACAGAAAGAGCTACAGATGGTATTCCAAAGAGACAGCCTTCCCTTGCAGCTCCTACAGTCCCAGAGTAGAATACATCGTTACCTATGTTCGGTCCAGTGTTTATCCCAGAAACTAAAAGGTCTGGTTTTTTTCCACCAAGTATGACATTTATTCCTAGGTGAACACAGTCAGCAGGTGTTCCATCTACTATACAGTAGAAGTCCTCTGATATCTTCTGGATTTTTAGAGGTTTTGTAAATGTCAGAGAGTGACTAGTTCCGGACATGTTCCTATCGGGAGTTATCGTTATCGTACTAAAACCCTCTTGTATGAGTCTCTCTTTTATTGCGTGGACACCTGGTGACTGGTATCCATCATCGTTGGTTATAAGGACTTTAGGCTTCATCATTCTCCTCGTTTAGTATAGTCGGAGCGACCCGATTCGAACGGGCGACCTCTGGCCCCCCATGCCAGTGCGCTACCACCTGCGCCACGCTCCGGTTCATTTTCCGTTTATCTTTCTTTTTAAGATCTTTCCGGTTTTAAAAGATATACCAAACCTCTCCGGTATTAACTTCTCTTCCCTTGTCTTTGGGTTCCTACCAAGTTTGGGCTTCCTCTTTTTTATGATGAAACTACCAAATCCAGATATCATAACCTTCTTTCCCTCTACGATCTCTGTAGAGAGATAAGAGGATATTATATCAAAGGTGCTATCTACTATATTACTTATCTCTTTCCTGTTCAAATTTACTTTGCCACTCTTCACTATTCTGTCAACTATGTCCGCTCTTTTCATCCTTTACCTCTTGATAATATTTCTTATCCCTCTCATCGACAACAGTCTTGTTTTTACTCCAGTACACCATCAGCCCAACAATGATCAAGGCAGCTAAACCGAATATCAGTATAGTCAGTAAAAGCTCGAAGGTTTCGTTCATTTTTATTCCTCTAAATAACTGTTCTTATATTTTACATAATTTTCCGCAGATTTTTCTATCCAAGACAGTTCTTCTTCGGTTAGCTTCCTTACAAACCTTGCTGGAACACCTGCCCATAGAGACTGGGGTTCTATAGTCTTGTTCGGGGTTACTAAAGCTCCTGCTCCTACAATAGACTGTTTACCAACTACTACTCCATCCATAATGGTAGAAGACATACCTATCAAACAGCTATCCTCTATGGTGCAAGCATGAACCATAATCTTGTGTCCAATAGTGACATTACTACCTATGATGGTGGGGTATTTTTTATGGTCTACATGGATTATAGTGCCATCTTGAATGTTCGTCCTATCTCCTATTCTTATAAAGTTAACATCTCCTCTTATCACTACGTTATACCACACACTACAGTCTCTACCAATCTCAACATCTCCAATTATAACTGCGTTCTCTGCAATAAAGGAAGATGGATGAATCTTAGGATACTTCCCCTTGTATGGTTTTATTATAGCCATCTACTGGTTCCGGTCATCTAAACCTTACAAGTTTAGACGGCTGGGGTATTTCTTTTTCCGCCTTTCAAGTTGTCCCACCCCCAGCTGGCGGTATTTAGGACAACCACAGCCCCTGTCCAAAAAGTGGGAACCCGTGTATACTAACACTACACTGGCTGGTAATACTATTTTACCTTTATTTGATGGTTATTTTCTAGATTATTGTGTTTCTTGAACTTCTAAACTTTTTCTTGTAGTCTGATTAAAATGATATTGCAGTGTAGCTCTGTGTGATAAAATTAACCTGAAATACAGTTTTGGAGGCATTAAATATGGGAAAGCTAAAGGTCGTGATAGATAGGTCTCTGTGTGAAGGTATAGGTGTATGCGTTCCGGAAGCTCCAAAGTATATAGTCTTAGATAAAAAGCATAAAGCTGTTATACTACCTCCTGGAAAAGATAAGGAGGAGATTTTTAGGGAAGTTTCTGAAAGAAGAAAACAAGAAGAGATACTAGAGCTTACAATAGATGAAGAGGAGGACATTTTCAGAGCTGCTGAAGCTTGCCCGGTAAAAGCTATATTCATCTATGACACTGAAACAGGAGAACAGTTGTATCCATAGGAGGATATCATGATAGACAAGTTGTATCAATTCTACATTAAAAATGTCAAGTATGTTCTCATGGTTTTACCAACTTTACTATTTTTAGTTATGACTTATCTCTATTTAAAATCATCATAACTTTTCTTGTATACCTCTCCGGCATGGTAAGAACTCCTTACCAACTTACCGGAGAACACCTCCCTAAACCCTATATCTTTTCCCATCTTCCTTATAATTTCGAATCCTTCGTCTGTGTAGTATTTAGACACTGGTAAGTTTTCCTTAGAAGGTTGTAAATACTGCCCTACGGTTATTATATCCACTTCCTGCTCCTTTAGGTCCATAAAAAGTTTTTCTATCTCCTGAAAACTTTCTCCTAATCCTACCATAAAACCTGACTTTGTGGTTATTTCTGGGTCTAATTTTTTCACGTATTTAAGGAGAGAGAGGCTTCTGTAGTAGTTACCTCCAGGTCTTACTCTCTTGTATAATCTTTCTACAGTTTCTATGTTGTGGTTTATAACATCTGGCTTAGATTCAACCACCAGTTTGATAGACTCCACGTTACCTCTGAAGTCTGGAACTAAGAGCTCTATCTGAACATTCCCACACAGTTCTCTTATGCTCTCTACAACTTTGATAAAGTGGGAAGCTCCTCCATCAGGAATGTCATCTCTATCTACAGATGTTATGACTACATACTTCAACCCTAGATCTTTGACGGCCTGGGCTATTTTCATAGGCTCTAATGGGTCTAAGGGTCTTGGTTTTCCATTACTAACACTGCAGTAATGGCAATTTCTGGTACATATGTCTCCCATGATCATAAAGGTTGCTGTCTTGTTGGAAAAACACTCACCTATGTTTGGACAGTTAGCCTCCTCACAGACTGTGTGGAGGTTGAGTCTGCGAAGGAGTTTTTTTATCTTAAGGACTTGTGGAAAGAGTGGTGATATTACTTTAGGTTTCATAGCTGTAGTCTTTAAACCAATCCGGATAGAGAGGATACTTTCTACATAGAGACAACACATCCTCTTTGACTTCCTGGATTACTTTCTCGTTGCCTATGTTTTTTAGGACTCTTACAATGTTCTTGGCTATCCTTCTCATGTCACTCTCTTTTATCCCTCTGGTTGTAAGTGCAGCTGTTCCAAGTCTTATTCCGGATGTTATGGCAGGTTTTTCAGGGTCATAAGGTATGGCGTTTTTATTTACAGTTATATTTGCTTTACCTAAAGCCTCTTCAGCTATGTTACCTTTAACCCCAAGAGGTCTAAGATCTACCAACATAAGATGTGAGTCTGTTCCTCCAGAAACTATCCTCAAGCCTTCAGCCTTTAGTTCTTCCACTAAAGCTTGAGCGTTCCTTACAACAGACCTAGCATAACCTTTAAACTCATCAGTGAGAGCCTCCCTAAAGGCTATAGCTTTAGCAGCTATAACATGCATCAAGGGGCCACCTTGTAGTCTTGGGAAAACCCACTTATCTATATCCTTAGCAAACTCCTCTTTACATAGTATAAAACCTCCTCTCGGACCTCTGAGGGTTTTATGGGTGGTAGATGTTACAAAATGAGCGTAAGGAACAGGGTTTGGATACACTCCTCCAGCTATTAATCCGGAGTAGTGAGCCATATCCACCATAAGTAGAGCTCCAACCTCATCAGCTATCTCTCTGAACTTGGCAAAGTCTATCACCCTTGAGTATGCGGAGGCCCCAGCTACTATAAGCTTTGGTTTGTGTTCTTTTGCCAACCTATAGACTTCGTCGTAGTCTATAAGCTCTGTCTCTGGATTTAGTCCATACTGAACAGTGTTAAAGACTACACCTGATATGTTTACTTTTGCACCGTGGGTTAGGTGCCCTCCATGGTCTAACCTCATTCCTAGTATAGTATCTCCAGGTTGAAGCTGAGAGAAGAAGACAGCTTGATTAGCCTGGGAACCGGAGTGGGGCTGGACGTTAGCATAGTCTGCACCGTATAGTTTCTTTAACCTCTCTATAGCTAAGTCCTCCACTATATCAACAAATTCACAGCCTCCGTAGTATCTCTTGTGTGGTAATCCCTCTGCGTACTTGTTTGTAAGGACACTCCCTTGTGCCTCCATGACAGCTTGAGATGTGTAATTTTCAGAGGCTATCATCTCAAGGCGATCCTGCTGTCTTCTAAATTCTTTAACAAAGGCGTCGTAAATTTCCTTATCAGCTTTTAGATGGTTTAGCATAAAAAACCTCCTTTATATCTTTCCTTTCTCTATATCGTGTATGAGCCTGACCCTTCTCTCGTGCCTTCCTCCTTCAAACTCTGTCTCCAAAAAGACATCTATAACAGTCAGAGCATGGTCTAAACCTATGACCCTTTGGCCAAGGGCTAGGACGTTAGCGTCGTTGTGAGACCTTGCCATACGAGCCATGAATTCGTTCGTACAGAGGGCAGCTCTTACACCAGGGACTTTATTAGCGGCTATGGATATTCCTATTCCTGTTCCACAGATGATTATTCCAAAATTTACCTCTCCAGAAGCAACAGATTTAGCAACCTCTTCTCCAAAGTATGGATAGTCTACAGGCTCCGGCGAGTAGGTTCCCTTGTCTACCACCTCATACTTTTTACTCTTTAGGTACTCCTTTATCTTCTCCTTGTAGAAAAAGCCTCCGTGGTCACTTCCAACAGCTATCTTCAAAAGATTCACCTCTGAAGGTTTTAAACTTGGATTATTTTATCACACCACCTAATCTGATAAAATATAACTAATCACAACTCAGAGGTAGTTATGGTTAAAAACATCCTCATTTTAGCTTTGTTTTTTAACTCTTTGAGTTTTGGGTCCGATTTGATAAAGTTTGAGGAAGACCCTTTCAACTTGGCAATCAGAGAGATCTCCACAAAGAAGTTTCAGTCCTCTATACTAAAAGCTGTTAAGTTCTATGAAGACGGGGTATACTCAAAATCTATAGACACACTAAAAGAGCTCCTGTCAAAAGGTGATATATCTGACAACGATAAACAGATCGTGTACCTAATACTCTCTTCAAGCTTCTACAAACTGAAGGATGAAGACAGTATGATAGGTCTTATAAAGACATTAGACCCAACGAAAATATCGGACAGATACATCCTCTACAGAATATACCAGCTTGCTTCTTTACTCTTTACAGAGAGGAAAAATCAGGAAGGGATATCGCTGGTTTTAAACTCAGTACTCCCCAGAAAAAACATCGCTTTTAATCAAATCCAGAAAGAGAGTATATTCAAGGTTTACTCAGGGAACCAATACATAAACTACAGAGGTGTTAACTTTGAGTTGAACAAAAATATCTTTGTTTTTTCTCCTGCTAGTCGAGTCTTTGGTGAGTTGTTCATGTACGTAGTAGATAGGGACACAACTCTACTTGAGATATCTAAGGCCCTTGGGTTTGGATACTATGAGTTAAAAAACGCAAACCCTCTGCTAGACCCTTTTGATGTCAGAAAAGACCAATTAGTTATACTCCCATTCAGAAGGATCTTTCCATACGAGAGGTTTGAATATGGGAGCGTATACATAAACATAGTTGAGAAGAGATTGTACTATCCGGTTATTATAGATGGAAAAGAGTACATTATAACTTTCCCCATCGGGATAGGGACAGATGATGCCCAATCTCCAGTTGGAGAATTTAGGATAACAGAGAAGAGGAAGGATCCAGCTTGGTATCCTCCGGAGAGTATAAGGAAGGAACAGCCAGACTTACCTAAAGTCTTCCCTCCAGGCCCTGATAATCCTCTTGGGACAAGAGCCATGAGACTTGGTAATACAGCCTATCTGATGCACGGTACAAATAAAGAGTACGGTATAGGTATGAGAGTAAGTCATGGGTGTATAAGGATGTACAACCACGATGTAGAAAAACTGTTTGAGGTGATAGAAATAGGGACTAAGGTTATAAGTAACGAGATCTACTTGAAGAAGGCAAACGGAGAGGTAGAGATATTTGATGATGAGAGTGTAAAGTATCTGACAAATGGCTACTCTAAAGTATTTTTAACCTTATTTAAAACAGATATGTTAGGTAAGAGTTTCTCTATAAAAACATTCTAAAAGGAGTAAAGGATGAACAGAGAAGAGTTGATAAAATGGGATAAAGAGTACTTCTGGCACCCATTCACCCAGATGAAGGTTTACAGAGAAGAGGACAATCTCATAGTAGAAAAGGGAGATGGGAACTACGTAGTGGATATATTTGGTAATAAGTATTTAGATGGTATTGCTTCTTTGTGGTGTAATGTTCACGGTCATAACCATCCAAAATTAAATCAGGCCATATGTGAGCAAGTTGGGAAGATATCCCACTTTACTACCCTTGGAGCATCAAACGTTCCGGCAATCCTACTGGCTAAGAAACTGGTAGATATAACACCTTCTTCTTTGAATAAGGTTTTTTACAGTGAAGATGGCTCTGAGGCCATGGAGATAGCTATAAAGATAGCCTACCACTACTGGCATAACAGGGGGTTTAAGGAAAAAAGTAGATTTATAACCCTAAGTGAAGCATACCATGGAGACACTATAGGTAGTGTTAGTGTTGGTGGTATAAATATATTCCATCAGAAGTACAGGCCTCTTCTGTTTGATGTATATAAACTTCCATCTCCGTACCTGCGAGCTTTGGAACTCATGGGAAAGGAAAGAGCTCTCTCGAGAGATGCTACTAAGAGGTTGATAGATGAGGTTGAAGAGTTTGTCTTCCAACACCACAAAACTGTAGCAGGGTTTGTCTTAGAAGCAGGAGTTCAAGGAGCGGCAGGAATACTACCATTTCCAGAAGATTATCTAAAAGAGGTCGAAAGGATATGTAGAGAGTATAATATACTGATGATAGTGGATGAAGTTGCTACTGGTTTTGGAAGAGCCGGAGAGATGTTTGCATCCATAAAAGAGGGCATAAATCCGGATATAATGGCTGTAGGTAAGGGAATAACTGGTGGATATCTACCTTTAGCTGCAACCCTCACAACTGACGAGATCTTCAACTCCTTCCTCAGTGAGTTTGGAGAAGCAAAACATTTCTACCATGGTCATACTTATACCGGAAACCCAGTAGCCTGTAGTGTTGCTATAACAAACATAGAGATCTTTGAGGAGGATAGGGTGTTAGAAAAAGTTAAAGAAAGAATAAAGCTCTTGGAGAAGAGATTAGGGGAGTTTTGGGAGTTAAAGCATGTTGGGGATGTAAGACAGTTTGGCCTGATGGCTGGAGTTGAACTGGTTAAAGACAAGAAAATTAAAGAGCCTTTTGATTATGGACTTCGTACAGGGTTCAAAGTGGCAAACAGTATGAGAAAAAGAGGTATATGGGTCAGACCTCTTGGAGATGTGATGGTCATCATGCCACCTCTCTCTATAACAGAGGAGGAGCTAAACTACTTCTTAGACAGCCTTTTTGAAAGTATCAGAGAGTTAGAGATCTAAGGTTAGCCTTAGCTTTCAAGAGTGTCTCCTGATACTCATGTTGAGGCTCTGAGTCTGCCACTATTCCTGCTCCTACGTGGATATAACATCTATCTCTTGTGAAGATCATTTGTCTTATAGCTACGCTCATGGTAAAGTCAAAGTTTGGTTTTATTAAGAGTGTGGCTCCACAGTAAGCCGTCCTTCTGCTGTCTTCCAGTTGGTCTATAATCTGAGTAGCTCTCTTTTTAGGTGCTCCTGTGACTGAACCTGGTGGAAAGGTTGAGTAGATTATATCCTTTAAAGTTAATTCTGTCGTTAGTCTACCGGTTATTGTAGATGACATCTGGTAGAGAGTAGTGTATTCATCCACTTCAAACAGTTTCTCAACCTGAACATTTCTACATATTCTACCAAGATCGTTTCTCATAAGGTCTGTTATCATAAGGTTTTCTGCTATCTCTTTCTTGTTGTTCAGTAGATGCTTTCTGTAGTCTTTTGATCTATCACAAGTTCCCTTTATAGGCTTTGTGATGAGTTTATCCTTTTCCTTTTTTAGAAATAGCTCCATTGAGCCGGATATAATCCTAAAATCCTTATCAACTATATACATCATGTATGGAGTGGGTTGGAGTTTTGTAAGTCTTAGGAATATAGACAGAGGTCCGAATATACCCTCTACATCGATTCTGTGAGAGAGGTTAAGCTGGTATACATCTCCAGACTGTATGTAGTATTTTGCTTTTTTTATCTTCTCTAGAAATGACTCTTTGGATGTTTTGTAAACTATCTTTTTTAGGATGTTTCTAAAAAAACTATCTTTTGGTTTTATCTCTCTGTATGACCTGTAGAGGTTTAGGTATATGAGAGGTATATTAGGTATTCCTTCTTTTGGAACGTTACTTTTGTTTTTAAGGGTATAAAAACCGTACTCATAGGATATAAACCCAGTTGTGTAGAATCTTCCGGAGGATACAAACTTTTGGATGATAGGTAGAGGATCTTGTATGTGGATGATCTCATTCCCAACTATAAGTCTATTCCGATAATACCTTATATTCAGGATAGGTTTTTCAAATAGGTAGTATCCTGCATGCCCTAACCATCCATCCTCTGAGTTAGAGTATATGTAAGTAGATAGTACCATCAGATAATTATATCAAAATACGCTACACTGCCTCTCCTTTTCCAAGTAGGAAGTCATCAGGTTTTACGTTTTCTATAAACTTTTTAAATTCCTCTAACTCCTTGTCAGAAATAGACTCTTCTTCTTTCTCCTGGGAGGTAGGTTGAGTGTTCTGTTGTATATCACTCCAGTCTATTTTCTCTACCACATCCTCGTTTAGGAATATTGGAGCGTTGAACCTTAGGGCTAAGTTTACGGCGTCACTTGGTCTTGCATCGATGTAGATGTCCTTTCCGTTCTGCTCTATAACTATGTTTGCGATGTAAGCGTTATTTACTTTGCCTACAATCTCAACAGCTTTTACAAAGCCATCAAGTTTTTCTACCACGTTTTTGAATAGTTCATAAGTTAGGGATCTTGGAAACTTATTACCAGTTTGATACATCATTATTCCTTCTGCCTCTGGAACTCCTATCCAGATAGGGAATATTTCTTTCTCATTCTCTTTGTTTGCAAGTAGTAGTATGGGATTTCCAGTTATGTTGTCTACTCCCAAGCCTTTTACAATAACCTGTATCATCTATAATCACCTCTATAAATTTTATTTACAATAATTTACTAAAATTCTTCTCTTTGTCAAGATGTATAATGATGTATAATAATTTTAGGATGTTTGAGATTATAGATAAAAATATAGTCTTTGAAAGGGTCTTAGAGGGAAAAGAAGCTACCTATGGGGAGTACAGGTTTAGATCTGAAAAGATAAACCAGTTTCTTCGGAGAAGTAAAATAAATCTCTACTCTCACCAAGCAGATGCTATCAAGATACTGTTAAAAGATAAAAAAAATGTGGTTATAACCACTCCAACGGCTTCTGGAAAGTCTTTAATCTATATTCTTACAATACTTCAGAAAATAGAGGAGAACCCTTCCTCGACATCAATCCTCATGTTCCCTATAAATGCCCTTGTAAACGACCAGTACGAGAGGATAAAGGAGATCATAGAGAAGGTTGGATTAAAGGCTACTGTCTCAGTGTATACAGGTCAAACTGAAGAAAAGGAAAGAAGGAGGATAAAAACTGATCAACCAAACATCCTGATAACCACTCCAGATATGCTAAACAAAGGTATACTACCATGGCACAGGAATTGGGACTTCTTCATCGGAAACCTTGATACAGTAGTTATAGATGAACTTCATTCTTACAGAGGTATATTTGGCTCTCATGTTGCAAATGTAATAAGGAGACTAAACAGGATGGTAGAACACTACAGAGGAATCAAACCTCAGTATATACTAAACTCGGCCACTATAAAGAACCCTAGAGAGTTTGCTCAGAGGTTTGTTCAAGACGACGTGGTCCAAGCATCAGCCTCCGGTTCACCTTCCCCAAAGAGGATAGTAAGGGTGTACAAGTCTTTGGACAAGAATACTGTATCTAAAATGGTTATTGAGTTTTTAGTAAAGAATATACCAACGATTGTCTTCTTGGACAGTAGAAGGGAGGTGGAGCTATTAGCCCTAAGGATAAATAATATTCTCAAAAGAGAGGGTAGAGAAAAACTTATAGACTATATAACATCTTATCGTTCTGGATATGAACCATCAGAGAGAAATGAGATAGAGAGAAAACTGAAGAGTGGAAAGTGTAAAGTGGTAATCTCCACAAGTGCCCTTGAAATGGGCGTGGATATAGGATCTTTAGACGCCTGTATTGTTGTAGGCTATCCGGGAACTCTATCCTCCATCTGGCAGAGATTCGGTAGAGTAGGTCGTAGAGGGAAAACAGCTTACAACCTATTCATCCCTAGCACCAATATCTTAGACCAGTACTTTCTAAAAAACCCAGAGGACCTATTTATAAGGAGTATGGAAGAGCCAGTTATCAATCCAGAGAACTCTTACATTCTGAAAAAGCACCTGATAGCAATGGCTTCTGAGAAACCTATATCCATATCCAGTATAAGAAACTCTACTGAGAAGTACTACATAAGAGAACTTATGCTTGAAGAAAAGTTAACCCTAAAAGGGAATAAATTGTACCCAAAAATTAAAGAGTCTTTCTCAATACGCCAGGATGATGAACATTTTGTTATAGTGAGTAGAGAAACCGGAAGAACTATAGGTAGTATAAATGGACATATGGCCTTTTACGAAACCCATAAGAACGCTGTGTACATACACCAAGGTAAGAGGTATATAGTAGACTTTATTGATTTTTTGTCAAAAACTGTCTATATCTCAGAAAAAGATATAGACTACTTCACAGACCCCATTGTAAATACGGATGTAAAAGTACTTAAAGTAGAAAAGTCAAAGAGTTTGGGAGATATGGAGCTTTTCTATGGAGATATCAGTATAAAGTCCACTTTAGTTGGTTATAGCCTGAGAGATATAAATTCCTACAGAAAGATAAAGGATGAGAAGCTTGAGGAGGTTTTAGAGAGGAAAATCACAACAAAGGCTATGTGGTTTGTGATGCCTCTGGAGTGGGAGGATATAGTATTAGAGCAGACAAAGAAAGAGAAGATAAAAGATCTACTCCAGTTTTTAAAGGACTTTCCGGTAGAACCATATCTGTTAAAAGCATTTCAGGAGTTACTAAACAGGCCTTCTTACAAAGTCTCTGAGTTGAGAGATTTGCTACAGAATCATGAAGGCTACTTTAAGAACCTCTTTTCGAAACCAAATATGAAGAGTAAGTATACAGACTTGGCTGATTTTGGTAAATCAGTTATTTTCATATCTGAAGTCTTTTTAGGTGGACTACATGGGGTAGAGCACTCTATGATAGGAATGTTTTCACTTATCACTATGAACGATAGATGGGATATAGGAGGTATGTCTACTCAAATCCACCAAGACACAGAGAGATCTACTGTGTTCATCTACGACGGATTTGAAGGAGGGATAGGGTACAGTGAAATGGGGTTTGAGAGGTTTACTGACCTGGTGGAGCTGACCTATAAAAACGTCTCAAAGTGCACCTGTCTCAATGGCTGTCCATCTTGTATTTTGTCTCCAAAATGTGGAAATATGAACCAATTTTTAGACAAAACCTCCACTAAGGTACTACTTAGGATGATAAGGAATATCCTTACTTTTTAGGTTGTTCAGCTGGGATATCATTTATAACGGATTTTGACTTCGCCATATGATTACTAAGGTAGCTCATTCCTATGACTATAACCATGAATATAGCACCTAACCAGTAGGTTACCTTTGTAAGTATGGTGGTAGCTGAGGCTCCAAGGACAGCTTTAGCAGCTCCAGAACCGAAAACAGCTCCAATCTCCGCTCCCTTTGTTTTCTGCATCAACACTAAAAGTATAAGTAGCCCTGAAACGATTAATAGTAACACGGTCAACAGTCCGTATAAAAACTCCATATCTAAGCCTCCAAACAGTGGGTAATTATTTTATAGAACCTCTCAGGATCTATGCTGGCAGTCCCGACTAAAAAGCCTTCCACATCTTTCTCTTTTATGAGTTCTTTAGCATTATTCTCGTTCACGCTACCACCATACAATATACGACATCCATTATCACTTTCCTTAGAGATACTTTTTAGAAGCTCTCTTATGAACTGATGAACCTCCTGAGCTTGATCAGGTGTAGCATTTATCCCTGTTCCTATAGCCCAAACAGGTTCATAGGCTATGTCTACAAGGAATACATCCTTATCTAATCCTGCTATCCCTGACCTTACCTGTCTTTCTATTACATTTAATGTCTTCCCAAGCTCTCTCTCTTCCAAAGTCTCTCCTACACAAAGAATTGGTCTTATACCATGTTTTATAGCAGATAGTACTTTCTTATTTATTACTTCATCCTTTTCTCCAAATATGTGTCTTCTTTCAGAGTGTCCTAATATCACATACTCTACATTCAGTTCTTTTAGCATATATGGAGATATCTCTCCAGTGAAAGCCCCTTTCTCTTCAAAATGCATATTTTGAGCACCAAGCTTTATAAGACTGTCTCTAAGTTGGATACTTGCGGTAGATAGAGAGGTAAAGGGTGGAGCTACCATTACCTCTACGTTTGGAAGAGGTTCTCTATAGAGCTTCTTAAAGATTTGTAGATATTCAACTGTCTGAGCGTTGGTTTTGTTCATCTTCCAGTTTGCAGCAACCAAGTAAGACATCAGTGTCTCCTAATCTCTTTAGATATGATGTTTCCTTCCATGTCCAGCTCGTAAACCACTGGAACTCCTGTGTCTAACTCAACCTTTATTATTTCCTCCGGAGACAGTTTCTCCAAGTACATTATGATAGACCTTAAAGAGTTTCCATGGGCTACTACCAACACATCATTGTCCTCGTATATGTCTCCAAGAATAGCTCTCTCCAGGAAAGGTATAGTCCTTGCTGCTGTATCCTTTAAAGACTCTCCTTCTGGAGGGGCTATATCGTAGCTTCTTCTCCATAGATGGACTATATCCTGACCGTACTTCTTTCTTGCCCTATCTTTGTTAAGACCCTGTAGAGCTCCGTAGTGTCTTTCGTTCAGAGCTTGATCTCTTATAACAGGTATCTGTAGTCCTATAACTTCAAGTATTATCCGGAGGGTCTCCTGAGCTCTTGTGAGTGCAGAAGTGTATGCAACTTTAAACCTTATATCTTTTAACAGTTCTCCGGCTTTAAAGGCCTCTTCTTTACCCTTCTCTGTAAGTGGTACATCAACCCAGCCGGTGAACCTGTTTTGAAGGTTCCAGAAAGATTGACCATGTCTAACTAAAACAAGCTTAGGCATTCTCTTGCTCCTTATTTTTTGAAAATATTTTAACACAAGAAGATTTATAGTAGTAAGAATTATAAACCAGGACTGACAAAGGTTTCTAACTATAATCATACAAAATGCGGAGATTAGGATCTATCATTTAGTTAACGAATAACTTTAAGGTAAAGATATTGTTTTTAGGGATTGAGTATTATAACAGTTACATGTTTTTAGTTTCCGTTATGGATAAGAGTTCTCGGGTGGTTCAACTGTCTCAGTACACGTTAGAAGGTTTGTTTTATCTGTTAGATCATTCAAACTTGAGAGTTGTTGCCTTTAATCTTGATTTTAACTTAAGTTTTAATACCTCCCTTTCAAACAGAGCTTTAAAGAGTTTGAGCAAGAATTTAGCAGAGTACTTTGAGTTTAGGACTGTCCAAAGAGAAGATAGAAAGAGCTTCCGGAGTATAGTGTACACAGATGTGGAGGAGTTCTTTAAGAGGATCATCAGGAAGGAGTTACAGCCTATGAATACTCCGGAGGGAGTAGAGCAGAGACTGTACAATATACCCAAAACTGGCATAAAACTAAACAGGAATTTACTCTCTAAAAACAGGGACATACTCCAGAGACAGATAAAAGCGATTATTCTTTCATACACTGCATACTCATACTATACCAACAACTACGAGATCTTAGAAGAGGAGGATAGCTTCTATATCATACCAAAGTATAAGTATATCCCCTTAAAGGAGAGAGTGTCTCCGGAAAATAGCCTACTTAAATAGTTTAAAGTGAAAGTAATAACTCACAAGTCCTATATACTCCCTAAGAACCTTTGTAGAGTCTTGGAGGACGTTCATCTTTGGAAGGTAGCTGTAGAAAGTGTATCTCTTATCCATCTTAAAATCTGTAGAGTATGGTATCACTTCAATACCTGCTTGCTTAAAAGTCAAGATAGAACGGGGCATATGGTAGGCTGATGTTACTAAGATCACTCTTCTAAATCCTTTAGACTGACATATCTTCTTTGTAAAGAAAGCATTCCCTAATGTATCTCTACTGCTTACATCTGTGAATATTTGAGACCTATCTACTCCCAGTTCTATCAAAACACTTTTCATAACCTCAGACTCTGGAAGGTTTATGATGGCAGAACCTCCGGAGAGGATTATGGGAATGTTTAACTGTTTTTGAAGTATAAACCCTGTTAATAATCTCTTTAGAGAGTCATCTGTGAGGACACCTGTGTTGTAGCTACCACCTCCAAGAACAACTATCACATCTCCTGTTAACTGTTTAGGTCTTTTGTACTTTTCTTCCAGAGGTGAGAGTAATAAGTCTTTAATCGGTTCTATTGACAGAAGATAGATAGACACTGCAGAAGCTACAGAGATAACAGATGCCAGTCTCATCTTCTTCCGAAGAAAGGCAATAGATAGAAAAAGTATTACAAATATACCTGGTGGCAGTATCATGAAAGTGATCAGTTTCTTCAGAAAGAACATCTACTGTCCCTTTTCAAACTCTTTGGCCTCATTCCAGTATTTATCCATCTTCTCCAAGCTCATCTCTTCTAAACTACGGTTTTGTTCCTTAGCTTTCTTCTCTATATACCAAAATCTACTTATCATCCTGTCTACGGATAGGTGTAGGGCTTCCTCTGGATCTACTTTCATAAACCTTGAGAGGTTTGTTATAGCTATGAGTATATCTCCAACTTCATGTATCTTCTCTTGTTGACTCTGTGCATCTTTCAGTTCCTGGAGTTCTTCCTCTACCTTCTTCCAGACATCTTCTATCTTGTTCCACTCAAATCCAACTTTTCCTGCTCTGTTTTGGACCTTTACGGCCCTTGTAAGGGCGGGCATTCTCTTTGGGATACCGTCAAATATGGACTTACCCTCTCTCTCTTTCTGTTTTATCTCATGCCACTGTTTTAGGACACCCTTACTGTCCGATACCTGACTCTCTCCAAATATGTGAGGATGTCTCCTTATTAGCTTCTCTGTCAGATTCTCTATTACCGTGTTTATATCGAATTTTCCACTATCTTTCTTTATCTGGCTATGGAACACTACCTGTAATAGTAAGTCTCCAAGTTCTTCTATGATCTTCTCATCGTTCTCTTCCTCTATAGCTTCAAACAGCTCGTAAGCCTCTTCTATCAGATTGTTTTTTATAGATTGGTTTGTCTGTTCTCTATCCCAAGGACACTCTCTCCGGAGTCTTTCCACTAACTCTACTAATCTTTGGAAGTTTTCTCCTTCTTTCTTAATCACATTTACCTCTTGGTATTTTTTTTTATAAAATATTATATTACTAACCAAGTGAGGTTTTTGTTTGAAAGGAGACTACACCTGGGCTTTAGACTACATAGATAGGGCTCCGGAAAGTTCTGGAGTGTACATGTTTAAAAACAAGGAAAGGTTTATATACATAGGTAAGGCTGTAAATCTAAAGAACAGGTTAAGGGGACACTACAACCTTCTAAAGGAAGACCCAAAGGAGAGGAAGATATTTTCAGAGAGTAGTTCCATAGAGTGGATAGTTACCAGTTCTGAGTATGAAGCCTTTGTCCTTGAGAACAATATGATAAAGCTCTATAAACCTAAATACAACGTAATGCTTAAATCTGGAAGTGGCTACCCTATGATAGTCATAACAGATGAAGAGTTTCCTACTGTAAAGATAAGTAGAAAGTTTGGTGAGATAAAAGGAGACTATTATGGGCCTTTTATTCGAGGCAAGAATGCGAGAGCTCTAAAACAGTTGATCCATAAACTTTTTAAACTTAGAACCTGTGACCCTATGCCCCAGAGGGATATAGTATGTTTTGACTACCACCTTGGGCTGTGCTGTGGACCTTGTGCAGGGAAAATTTCTAAGAAAGAGTACAAAGCAGCCTCTGAAGTGGTAAACTCCTTTCTATCTGGAGATGTTAAGAGAACTATATTCAAACTTTATGATAGGTTGAAGGAATACTCTGACAAGATGCTATTTGAGAAAGCAGCTGTAGTTAGAGACCAGATCAAAGCACTGGAAACCGTGGTCAAAAAACAGGAAGTCTTAGGGCTTGAAGTAGAAGAGGCGGATATATTCTATATAACCCAAACTGATGTCTACCTTATAGTGGTGAGAGGGCATAATGTAGTGGGAAAAGAGAGGCTGAACATATCAGACAGTCCGGATGAAAGTTTCATAAACGTAATAATGGGATACTACGACAGAAGAAACTATGTACCACAGAGGATAATACTCAACAGAAAAGTTGAGGATGCAGAGCATTTCCTCCGGTGGTTGAAGGAGTACAAAAACAGAGAAGTTAAGTTAGAGTTAAACCTACCAAACAAGATAGTAAGTTTTATAGAGAGAAACTTTCCCAGCATAGAGTTAACCCAGATAAGTAACACATTCAGACAGGTCTTTGGTTTTGAGCTACCAAGGAGGATAGAATGCTTTGATATATCCCATCTACAAGGAAGCTTTACAGTTGGTTCGTGTGTAGTTTGGGAAAATGGCGCTATGAATAAGAGAGATTACAGGAGATACAGAGTTCGTGGTGTAAACCAGATAGATGACTACAGCTCGTTAAAAGAAGTTCTCACAAGAAGGTTCTCAAAGTACAAACAGATGGATAACCCTCCTGAGTTAGTTCTGATAGACGGAGGAAAAGGTCAGCTATCTGTAGGTATAGAAGTTAGAGATAAATTAAAGATAGAAGGATTAAAGATATTTTCACTAGCTAAAAGGGAAGAGAAGATATTCACAGAGGATGGAAAAGAGATAAACCTCTTTGGTTATCAACCACTTTTAAAACTCTTCACATCCATCAGGGATGAAGCTCATAGGTTTGCTATCAGCTATAGTAGAAAACTGAGGGAGAAAGAGGGGTTAAAGTCTATACTTGATAAGGTTGAAGGTGTTGGAGAGAAGAGGAAAGAAGTACTCTACAGAACCTATAAAACATTAGATAATATCCTGAAAGCTTCTGATAAAGAGCTTGTAAAGCTAGGTATTCCTTTTAAACTTTCCCAGAGGATAAAGAGGTATATAAAAGGAGAGAGTTTTGATTAGGAAAGTATTCCTAACGTTACTTTTGCTCACATCTTTTAGAGTCTTTGGGGAAGATGTTACTATCATTGGAGACAGCTTAACTGTGGGAAGTGAAAAGTACATAAAATATTTTATTCCTAGTGCGGTTGTAGATGCTAAAGTAGGAAGGAAGTTTCAGGAAGTTATGGGAATTATAAAAGAGTTAGAGGAGACGGGAAGACTTAGAAATACGGTAGTCATAGGCTTGGCAACGAACTCTCAGATATCTATAGAGGAGCTTGTGTACGTCATAGACTACTTAACAGCCAAGGGTCGAAGGGCGATCCTGGTAAACGCAAAAGTCCCACGGAAATGGGAAGAGATAAACAACTACAACATATACCTTACAAAAGTTTTAAGACCAAACATAGAGGTAGTAGATTGGAAGAAAATCAGCGAGTATTACTGTAGGGCTTATATCTGCTTTAGGAGTGATGGATACCATCTTACAGATGTTGGAAGTTACATATACAGCTATGCTATATACTATTACATAAAAAACAGTGGAACTAACTGAAGAAAGATGGAATACATAAAAGGAATTGATGGTTTTAGGGGAGTACTAGTATTAGTTATAACCCTGTTTCACACCTTTACAGTGTTTTTTCCAGAGAAGTTGGAAAAATTTCCGGGTGGTTTTCTAGCAGTAGAGTCCTTCTTTGTCCTTTCCGGATACCTGATAACAAAGACTCTAATAAAGACCTTCTCTGAGAGAGCGCGTCTCTCTGAAGCATTTATAACTTACATTAAAAGAAGATTCCTAAGGATATTCCCATCTCTCTTCTTTGTGATATCTGTAATTTCCCTGTTTGTGGTCCTCTCGAACCTATTTACAGGCAACCACGTAAAGGATGAATCTATTTCAGGACTTTCCTTTTTTTACAACTACTACCTTATATTCAGGGATATGCCTTACTTCCAGAAATTTGAGGATATCAGCTTCTTCCTCCATCTATGGTCTCTATCTATAGAATTTCAGTTATACCTGATTGCAGGACTTATATTCCTAACAGTAAGTCTTGTAGATAGAAAAGATTCTGTTATAAAATTTCTTATTTTCTTATTCCTTGGATTTATTTCCGTTTTTTTCAGCTACTACTACTCTAATGTGTTGAACATAAATCCGGATAATATCTACTTTAGCTCTGAAGCTAGAAGTTTTGGGTTCTTCTTTGGTGGAATTGTATCCCTACTTGAAGATAAGATAAAGGGAAAACTGGGAGAGCTGTCTGGGTACATCCTCGGGACTGTAGGAAGTACTAGCTTAATGTTTAGCTTCTTCAGTGTTTCAGTTTATACAGACTGGTGCTACCCTTTAAGCTTTCTTTTAGGAGATTTCTTTTCTATAATGGTTTTACTGGGATTTCTTAACTCTAATTATATAAAGGAATCTTTCGGGATATTAGATTGGTTTGGTAAGAGGTCTTATCCTTTCTACCTATGGCATTATCCAATCTTCGTAATCTTAAACAGTCTGTATGGCTCTGATCTTTTCTACGTGATTTTTGCCTACATTCTTGTCTTCTTACTCTCTGATCTGACTCACAGGTTGATCGAAGAACCCTTTAGGAAGTTAAACTTCAATATAAAACCAATACCTACTCTTCTGTCTGCATCTATTCTCAGTAGTTTAATTACTATATTTTTCTACTTTGAAACCTACAATCAGGTCTACCTTGGAAAAGAGTTCTCAAAAGAGGATGAGATGGTAAAAAGGAAGGACTCAGCTTCTTCAGATACTGTGTTAGTTAGAGATGTTATTATAGAAGAAAAAAAAGAAGAAAGAAAAATCGGATTAGAAGAGATCTCTTCAGTAAAAACTAAACCGATAGAAGGGTCTATCCTTATGATAGGAGACTCTGTCCTACTTGGAGCTTCAAACTACATAAAGAGGACTATATCAGATGTTGAGATAGATGCTAAAGTGGGAAGACAGGCTTCTGAGGTCTTCCAGATAATAGATAATTATAAAGATAACATAGACAGAAGCTCTGCAGTAGTCATACACCTTGGAAACAACGGTTTTATAAAACAAGATATCCTTGAAGGAATAGTAAAAAGGATAGGAAAAGACAAAAAGATTTACTTTCTTACGGTGAATGCTCCTGTTCCTTGGAGAGACAGAGTAAACTCAAATATCAGATCTATGACAAGGTATGAAAATGTTAAAGTAATAGAGTGGGATAAGCTCAACAATCCTGAGTTGTTTGTGAAAGACAGAGTTCACCTGAGTGGTAAGGGTATAGTTCAATATGTTAAACTGATAAAATCTAGTTTACCTGGAAAAGTTAAGTTTCCATCAGATAGGAGAGAAGGTGGAGTAGATGCTAAAACAGAGGAGGAAAAGCAGGCTAAAAAAGAGAATATGGCAGAAAACAGTCCAACACATTTTGAAATCTACTCTGTAGAGATAGAAAACTCTTCTGATTACATCATAAAGCTTGTGAACAAAGAGTCCGGGAAGTGATTTTTAGACTTTTTGAAAAACTCTAATTCAGTTGCTTATCGGGCTTTTGTTTGTAGTAGAACATAATCCTGTCTACGATTAACTTTAGTACATCAGCTGACACACCACCACCACCTATATGTTCCCCTAGATATTTAGGTTTTGGTTCATTGGCAAAGATTACTACCACAAACTTTGGGTCAGAAACTGGAAAGAAACCAGCAAACCATGTATACCACTTTGAATTGGAAAGAGCTCTAATTGCAGGGTCGTACTTCTGTGCTGTTCCTGTTTTACCTGCTACCGTAAAGTAGTTAGATTTCCCTGCCTTTGCTGTTCCGTTTTCAATAACCTCTACCATAGATGGAATAACTGTATCTACCACATCCTTAGAAAAAATTTGCCTATCTACTTTAGGTTTGTTGTACCATACAAACTTTCCAGATGAATCTACCAAACCCTTCACCAAAATTGGTTTTACTCTATATCCACCATTTGCAAACACAGAGTAAGCTATAGCTATCTGTAAAGGTGTTGCTGTCCAGTTCTGACCGATAGATCCATAGGCTATATCAACAGGACGGTTGTTTAACTTTACGAGTCCGGAAGCTTCTCCAGGGAATATGTCATGCTTTTCACCAAAACCCAACATCTTTAGTTTCTCTATAAATCTCTTCCCATCTAATCTAAGAGCTATCTTTATAGCTCCTACATTTGATGAATGCTGGATTATCCGGACTGGGTTTAAGATTCCAAACCTTTTATGGTCTCTTATCTTCACTCCATCAACATCTATAGCACCATTTAAACAGTCAATAGTCTCATTCATATTGACTTTTCTTTCCTCTACCGCTTGTGCTAATATAAACGGTTTTGCTAGAGATCCTACTTCGTAAGCATGTTGGAAGTTTATATTCTTCCTTATCCTGTACTTATAGTAACTGTTTGGGTCATAGTTAGGGTAGGTAGCAGATGCGAGGATCTCTCCTGTTTTTGGATCCAGGATAAGGATGCTTGCCTCTAATGGGTCCCTATGAAATACAAGCTCATTTAAAGCTTCCTCTGCTATATACTGGATATTTATATCTATCGTTAACACAGCATGGTATGATAGTTTCTCCACATTAGCTTTTTCTATCGTTATTGGATTACCTTTTGCATCTTTCAGAAAGATGAATTTAGCCTGTCCACCCCCAAGGTAGTTATCCAACAGATACTCTATACCATCGAGACCTTTTCCGGTTTTTCTACTTACACAACCAATTGTAGAACCTGCAATCTGATTGTTCGGATAAAATCTAATATTGTTTTCAGTTATTCCTATATTCCACTCTTTCAGGTCTGACCTTAACTTTAGTAACTTAGGTTTTATTTGGATGTCTACATCGTTAGCTACAACTGTATAGTTTCTCCTGCTGTTTAGTATGTTCAGTAACTTTTCATATGGTATACCCAGTATGTTAGATAGTCCTTTAGCGGTGGCTTCTTTATCCTTTATATACTTTGGCACTACCCATACAGCAAGCTTTGGGACACTTATTGCTATAAATTTACCGTTTCTGTCATATATGATACCTCTAGGTAAGAATATCTCTTCGCTCGTGTAATACTGGTTCTTAGCTAACTTTAAGTAATGCTCTTGGTTCAACCACTGAAGCTCTAATATCCGCAAGATGATCGCTATGAATACTACTGTAAATAGAAAAAGGATTATAAAGACACGTCTTCTCTCCATAAACTACTTTGTCTCTATGAACTTCACCTGTTCGTACCGGGCATTTATCATACCAAGTTCTTGTTTTGCTACACTGCTTATCCTCTCTGGGTTAGAAATTTCACTTATTTTTTTCTTAAGTTGAAAGTTCTCTGATATCAGTAAACTTTTCTGTTTATTTAGGTTGTAGAGTTCGCTTTCTACCCTAAAAATATAGTGATTATAACTTATAAGACCTATCAGTGAGATAGTGGATATCAAGATAGATACTTTGTATCTTTTTATTGCCACAAGCAAATCAGCTATAGCTACTTTATGAATACCGTTATCGTACATAACTTATAACCTCCTTACTACTCTCAGCTTTCCACTTCGCGAAGCGGGGTTTTCCATCAACTCTTTTTTTGATGGAATTACTGGTTTTTTCGTCAAAACTTCTAAAATCTTTAGCTGTTGATACTTTTTAAATGTGTGTTTTACTATCCTATCTTCGATAGAATGGAAAGAGATTACTGCTATTATTCCATCTTTCTCCGTAAGCTTTATAGCTTTCTCTAAACCAGTTTCTAACTGGTTTAGCTCATTGTTTACGTAGATCCTTATAGCTTGGAAGGTCCTGGTGGCAGGATGTATTCTTGAGCTGTATCTTAGGTTCGGTGGGTAAACTTGGCAGACTATATCTGCCAACTCTCTCGTGGTTTCTATTTTCTTATTTCTCCTATAATCTACAATCCTCTTTGCTATTCTAAGAGCGAACTTCTCTTCTGAATAGTCTCTTATGATTCTGTAGAGTTGCTGTTCTGATAGACTGTTTACTACATCAAAGGCTGTGAGTCTCTGAGATCTATCCATCCTCATATCTAAGAACTCTTCTCTCTGAAAGGAGAAACCTCTCTCTAACTTAAGCTGAAAGTGGGATACTCCTAGATCGAACAGAAATCCGGAAGCTTTTTTTATAGATAAACTTTCTAATAATATGTCAATATCTTTAAAGGAGCCTTTCTGGATTATGACTCTGTCTTTAAACTCTGAGAGTCTATCCTTTGCTATCTCTATAGCGTATTCATCCCTATCTATCCCTACTACCTTTAGGTTAGGATTATATTTCAGTATAAGAAAAGAATGTCCTCCTCCTCCTAGCGTTGCGTCAACTAAGTACCCATTTTCTATATATCTGAAAAACTGGATGATCTCTCTGTATAAAACTGGATAATGATCTACCAACTAACCTTTAAACCTCTGGACAGGTACCTTATAAACTTCATCCATAAGGTCCACTCCTGTCTCCAAGTTCTCTACCCATCTTATAAACTTGTTCACCATCTCTTTACCTTTTAAGATAGCACCATGTTGAGGTGCAATAATCTCTATATCAAGCTGGCGAACCATTTTAGCCCAGTTCCTCAGAGCTCTCCCGCTTGATATATATCTTCTATGGAAACCTTCCATATACTTTATGTGTTCCTCGAAGTTTGACACAAATGTATAGTCTTGCCCTAAAGAAGCTCCAAGGTCTCCAGAGTAGAGTATCTTGGATACTGGATCATAAACTTGGAAGTTACCGGGAGAATGCATCCAGTGAGCTGGCAATATGTACATATCTGTGTTTCCAAGTTTTATTATTGTTCCGGTATCATCTATTCCTTTTATTCTGTCAATAACCAGTCTATCAACACCGAAGTGAGGAATGAACCTAAGCCACAACTTAGAAGCTATGGCAGTGGCCTTCGTGGTCATGAGCCAGCCGTTAGCGGCTGCTACTATATCTGGATCCTGGTGGGAGAAGAATATCCACTCTAAGTTATCAATTCCTATGACAATTCCTATCTCCTGGATAAGGTGTTTAAAGACCTTGTGACCTCCTGGATCTAAAATCATACCTTTTCCGCTATCTACAATAAGATGGACGTTGGCCTGTACCATCTCCCCGTGTCCAAAGTCTTCTAGAAGTAAGTTTTTATGTACTCCATTGTCAAATAAAGTTTCCATCCAATCCTCCTTAACTTTAAGTTAGGATATTATATTATGCTTTTTTCTGTTTGAAACTACTTTAATATCTATCTTAAACAGCTCATCAAACAGAAAGTATTCCAGTTTAGGTTTTTTTCTACTTTTCTTGAAGGCTACACTCTTTAATTCGCTGTTTGATAAGTTGTCGTATATCTGTTTTTTACCAACAGAATCTCTAAAACCTGCTACAACCACTCCGGATAATATCAAGTCTATCTCTATCATTGGGTAGTTGTCGTAGAGACACAGAGAGAGAGCACCTATAGATGCCGTCCTTTCAAGAATACCTCCTGTATAGTTCCTTAACTTTCTGTCTTTTGCTCTTTTGAAGATCCCAAACCATTCTCTGTTGTTCATTAGTTTCTGTATTTCCTCTCTGTAGGAGGGTTTTCTTATGTTGCTTATCACTATTTCCAACTGATGGATTAAAAACTCTTCAGCGTAAGGTGTTCTATCCATCTTCTAAGATCCTTCTGTTGATCTTTATCTTTGCCTTTTCCTTCAGTTTGTCTACATACATCTGATATGTGTCATTAAACTTCTGCCCCTTTATAAGAGGTAGTAAGGTATTTTTCATCTCCTTAGCTGAAGCCTTATCAGGTTCTGATATTCCTGAGAGTGTGAAGATCAGCAATCCATCTCTCACGTTTATCGGAGGAGTCTTCTGTCCCAATTTTAGGTTTAGTATTTTACCTGTATCATCCGGCTTTATACCGTACTTTACGATAAGCTCCTGCATAGTGCTGTTCTCTATATTCTCTGTAGTTGACACGTTATCCTTCAGCAGTTCAGTTATACTCAGGTTAGACTTATGTAGCTTCTCTACTTGTTTGGATATCTCCTGGTTCTTTAGCTTCTGCAATATAGAATCTCTAACAGATTCGAAGACTATCTCTTCAGATATCTCTCCCTTATACTGTAGGATATAGTAAGCTGTGGAGTTCTTGATAAACAGTATGTTTTTTGAACTGGATAAGCTTTCCACTGAAGAGGAAACATCTGAAGGTATATCTGTCTTACTCTTCAAAGATTGGACTCTATCTTCAAAAACCTTTTCTACCTCTTGTGTGGGAGTCTGTCCTGATTTCAGCTTACTAAAGGTATCCTTAGCTAAAAGTTCAGCCTTTTCTTGACCCAACCTTTGAATGTCTATCCTGTAGATTGCTACCTTCTTGTCTTGTACTGATGAGTAATCCTTCTTATGTTTCTGATAGTACTCCCTTGCCTGCTGTTCAGTGATTGTAGGTTCTTTAGGTTTTATGAGTGTTGCCTCTCCAGATAACTTTGTAAGTTGCTTTCTAGTAAAGGTTAGCAACTCATCTTCTGATACGTAGAGAGATGCAAGGATTATAGCTCTCACAAAGTTTGCGGACAGATCTTTCTTTAGTATCTCCTCAAAGGCTTCCGGAGATAGGCCCAGGGAGTTTATAGTCTGTAAGTAAACCTGCTTGTCAAACTTACCGTTAATCTGGAATGCTGGTATGTTTAGTATCTCCTTCTTTACTTGTTCTGATGAAGCATCAAAACCCTCTTTTTGAGCCTGTTGATACAATAGCTCTGTTTCTATGAGAGACTCTATAGTCTGTTTTATTATCTCTTTTTTAAGAATCTGGGTATCTATGTTCTGAGATTCTAAGTTTCTCATGGCTATCTGATAGGCATAGTTAAACTCATAGAGTGGTATCTCTATTCCGTTTACTTCTGCTACACCACTTATTTCCCCACTTAACTTGTACACTATAACAGCCACTATGGATGTGGCTACGAAAGTAAATACTGTGATAAACATAACTACATGTTTCCATCTTGACTTTGCTATCTTATCGAACACTACTATACCTCTGATATTTTTTGAATAACTATTATAGCAAAAGGTTAAAAGCTACTTTTAAGCAGATAGTTGTTCAGTTTTTCATTCTGCTTTTTGGACAAGATCGACTGTATAGATTTAAAAAGATTTATATCAAGGGCTGAAAGCTCTGTCTTTAGTTTTGCCACCTCTATAAGCATATCTCTTATCTTTTGAGAGTCGTTTGTTTTTACAACTAAACTCCGAAGCTCCTCTTCCTTGTCTTTAACCATCCTTGCTTTTCCAAGCATTATAGGGAATATCTTGTTGTACTCTGTTGTGATATCTGCTATCTGTTTTTCTGAAAGTTCAAACTCTCCCTTCTTTAGCATTAGTAAGTCATAAACGTTAAAACCCTCTATCAGGTAGTATCTCTCCATCCATGAGTAATCCTCTGTTTTTGAGGTTGTCTGAGCTACTATGTAGTAAGACCTCTCTTTGCTGTAGGATATACATACACAACCTAGCAAAACAGACAGTATAAACCTCTTCATCTTCTCTCCTTACTATAATCACTAATCTTTTTCGATACATACTCTCAAAGCTTTAATGGTCCTTTCAAGAAGGAAGGAACAAGAAACCAGCCAGCTAAAAATCCACCGATGTGAGCATACCAAGCAACACCTCCCATAGAGACAGGTACGAACATAGCGTACAGTATCTGTAATATAAACCAGTATCCTATAAAGAACCAGGCTGGTAGTGTGAAAATCAGAAAAATGAAAGGTGGAATGAATGTCAGTATCTTCCCAAAGGGAAACAGTCTCGTATAGGCAGCCAGTATACCACTTACTGCTCCAGATGCTCCTATCATCGGTGTTGAGACATCTCCGGATAAGAGAGATACGATGGATTGTAAAAATGCAGCTAAGATTCCAGATAGTAGATAAAATAGTATGAAGTTTAACCTCCCTAGAACATCCTCCACATTGTTGCCAAATACCCAGAGGAACAACATGTTTCCTATTATATGCCCAAAATCTCCGTGCAGGAACATGTGTGTAACTAGATTTGCGATATTAAACCCGAAAACATCCTCTGGAAGTAAACCAAATTTGTAAACCAGCTGTTCTAGTTCCTCCTCAGGTAGTGTTATCTCATAAAAGAATACTAGGATGTTTATGATCATAATGATAACTGTGATAAATGGAAAGTGTCTAGTTGGGATATTGTCTCTTATGGGTATCATCACTTATTGCTAGGCATATTCATTGGTATTACCACTAACATCCAAAGAACTGTAAGGATCAGAAGAAATATGAAGTTAAGGTTGAAGGAAGAGTCTATCTTTGCAAAGTATCCTCCAATAGCTCCACCTAAGAAAGCTCCCACTAACTGAAAAGTGTTGAATACTCCGGAAGCTGTCCCCTTGACCCTTGGGTCTGAGTATTTACTCATCAGAGATGGCATAATGGGCTCAAGCATCATAAATCCTGTAAAGTATACAACTATCGCAAATACAGTCATGTAGAAGTTCTCTTGAAACAGTGGAAAGAGTAGAAAGGATACTATCAGTATGGATATACCAAGTAGTTTTACTTCCTTTATCTTCTTCTTCTTTTCAGCAATGATGGTAGAGGGAACCATCAATGTTAATCCTGCAAAAAACATTAACAAGTATATCTTCCACAGATCTTTAAGGTCTATAACATGTTGATGGGCAAAGATCAATGGCACTACTGTAAATACAGATGTTAAGGTCATATGTAGAACAAACATCCCAAAATTCATCCGGATTAAATTCCTATCCTGCAAGACAACCTTTAGGTAAGAGGATGTAAATTCAGCGTCATCGTGATGGGATATCTTAGAAGGTTCTCTTATCCCAAAGAGTATATAGGGTAGAGATATTATACCCAGCATACCTGTGAAGATAAAAACAGCCCAAAGTCCAAAATGTGCCGCTATAATAGGACCTAAGACCATGCCAAAAGCAAAAGCCATACCTATAGAAGCTCCTATGGTAGCCATTGCTCTTGTTCTTACCTCTTCTCTGGTCATATCTGCCAACAATGCCATCACTACAGAAGAAACAGCTCCTATACCTTGAAGAAACCTTCCCAATATCAGGAGGAATATACTCTCTTGGTATGAAGCATAAGCAGACAGGAAGCTTCCTACTATGAAGATAAGTGTGCTACTTATCAGTATAGGCTTTCTACCTACTTTGTCACTCCAAAGTCCATAGGGTATTTGGAAAATAGCCTGAGTAAGGCCATAAGCACCTATGGCTAAGCCTGCAAGGAAAGCATCCGAACCTGGCATACTCTTAGCGTATATACTTAAAACAGGTAGAGCCAAAAACAGCCCTAACATCCTAAGACCAAGCACTCCTGCTAAACCTAGTGTTATTCTCTTTTCTGAAACTGTAAAATCCTTATCTACCATCTTCTAAACTTCTCCTTCCATTGCTTGTTGGTATGTGTAAAGACACCTTTTAGGTATCTGATAGTTCTCTGATTCATAACCATTTCTCTCAAGCCACTTTTCTATTCTTTTTCTTGCTAGTATCCAACCTTTATCTATTTCTCCAGGTAATTTTGCCCTGAGACTTGGATGGATTTCAAACATAGCTATGATATCCTTTCTAGCATTCTTTGTACTCCTGATCCAGCCTTTCCTTGCAGTTTGTCTTCCTGCTAACTCCTTGAAGTTATCAAAAAGTTAGCTGATACAAGCCTTTAGGTGTCTTGTTCCCATATCCTCTATCTCCTGGAGCATGTTTTCCCAGTCTATCATCTCGTAGGCCTTATCTTTCAAGAACTGTAAGTTTATTTCAACCCAGAGTGGGTAGTCTTTACTGTAGAGCTGTTTTAGCTCCTCTCTTGATATGTCTTTAACGGTCATATACATCACCTCTCTTAAAACTCTGTTTTCAAGTCTCTTGCCATTAAGTAAGAGACTGCATCTTTTGGGTCTAAACCTTGGTATATTATCTTATACACTGTTTCAGAAATTGGTAGGTCTATATCATATACATTCTTCATTCGGTATACTGCTTCTACTGTTGATTTTCCCTCTATAACCTGCTTTACTTGATCTTGAGCTTCCTCTACAGACAGACCTTTACCTAAAAGATACCCAAATGTCCTGTTCCTAGATAACTCTCCTGTTGCTGTCAGAACTAGATCTCCAAGTCCGGATAAGCCATATACAGTCTGTGGATTACCACCGTAAACCTTTGCTATTTTTGTAATCTCGTACAATCCCCTTGTTATCAAACTTGCCCTTGCATTGTTCCCCATTCCAAGACCGTCACTTATTCCACACCCTATGGCTATAACATTTTTTATAGCTCCACCAACCTCTACACCCACAATGTCGTCAGACAGATATACTCTGAAGGCAGGTCTACTAAGTAGATACTGGAGTTTTTTCCCGTGTTCAAAGTTACCTGCAAGGGTTATAGCTGTTGGTAAACCTCTTATAACTTCCTTCGCGAAAGATGGTCCGGAAAGGGCAAATACATAATCTGGACTAATACCTAGCACTTCAATTACTATATCTGATACCAATTTTAAACTGTCTATCTCTATCCCTTTGGAAGCTGATACAATATACTTGGTACTAGTTAGATGTACACTCCTTAGAGTCTGTCTTATAAACTGGGTAGGTATTGCTACGATTAAAACTTCAGACCTATCTATCAGTTCTTGTAAATCCTCTACAGGTTCTATTTTCTGGTTTAGTAAGACTTCCGGATGATACTTCCTGTTTATTCGGAGTTCCTTTATGTCCTCTAAAACGCTTCTATCTCCATCCCATAGGTAGACCTTTGAAAAGTTATCTGCCAATGTATGAGAGAGAGCTGTCCCCCAGCTGCCACCACCGATTACACCGAGTATCAAAAAGAGACCTCCAGATAAAGTATAATATTAATTATAATCTAAAACACAAGGAGAGCCTTTGTTTTTAAGAAGTTGGGCGACTGTTAACCTAAACAACCTCACAGAAAACTTAAACAAACTCCACTCCTTCACAAAAAAAGGCATATTCTCTGTAGTTAAAGCTGATGCTTATGGTCATGATTCAGGGATAGTTTCAAGAGCTCTTCAAGATTTAGAGTTTGTGGAGAAGTTATGTGTCGCTACTCCAACAGAAGGAAAGGAGCTAAGAGACACAGGTATAACCAAAGATATACTGGTATTGGGAGGACTGTTAGAGGGTGAGGATGAGCTGTTTTTGAGATACAATCTGATACCTGTGATATCCACCTACGAATCTCTATACCTTGCAAAGCAAAAGGGTATAAGGAAGATCCATCTTAAGTTTGATACTGGAATGAGTAGACTTGGTTTCTTTCCAGAGAATTTAGAAAAGCTGAAGAAAGTTCTTGATAGTTTTTATGTAGAGGGTGTTATGAGTCATTTTCCCTCGGCTGATACAGATGCTGAATTTACAAATAGACAGATAGAAATCTTCAGATACATAGTCCAAGAACTGGGAAGTCCAAGACATATTCATATACAGAACTCAGCAGGAATTACTTTCACCTGTGATTTCTGCACAGATGTAAGGATAGGACTTAGTATGTATGGAGAGAAACCTACAAGCAGCTTTCCTGTAGAACTAAAAGGAGTCATGTCAATATATGCAAAGATTATAAGTGTGAAGGATGTTAGAAAGGGTAGTAGAGTATCATACTGTGGGACTTTTCAGGCGGACAGAGATATGAAAGTGGCGGTTGTTTCCTTCGGGTATGCAGATGGACTTCCAAGACTACTCTCCAACAGAGGACAACTACTGTTAGATGGAAAAAGGGCAAGGATAATTGGAAGCATAACTATGGATATGACCATGATAGATGTCTCTGATATAATAAGAGTAAAAGTAGGGGATGAGGTTGTGATAGTTGGAGAGAGTAACTCTGAGAAGAATACCTTTACAGAGATAGCAAAACTCTCTAAAACTATCCCATATGAGATTATGTGTGGTATATCAAAGAGAGTTGTTAGAATACCTATAAGAGGATAAAGGATGTTAAACATACTTGTTGTAGACGATGAGGAAAACATAACATCCCTACTTAGGGATATACTAACAGATGAAGGTTATACAGTAGACACAGCTAGAAGTATAACTTCAGCTAAGGATATGATAAGGAGGAACTTCTACGACGGAGTATTTTTAGATGTTTGGCTTTCTGATGGAGACGGTATCTCCTTTATTCCGGAGATAAAAGCAATCTCTCCAAAAACACAAGTTATCATGATTTCCGGACATGGGAACATCCAGCTGGCTGTAAAAGCTATAAAGGAGGGTGCCTTTGACTTCTTAGAAAAACCCCTCTCAACAGAAGTAGTTTTAGCAGTGTTAGAAAAGGTATACAGGGAGATAAAGCTCCAGCAAAATTTAGAATACTTAAAAGAAAAAGAGAGTCAAGGAGTACATATAATAGGAAACAGTCCTCCAATGGAAGAACTTAAGAAGCAGGTAGAAAAGGTTGCAAAATCCAACGCTTGGGTAATGATATTTGGAGAGAACGGGACGGGGAAAGAGTTAGTTGCAAAGAGTATACACTACCAAAGCCCAAGAAAAGATTTTCCATTCGTAGATATAAATGCTGCAGCTATTCCAGATGATCTTCTTGAGTCTGAGCTCTTTGGTTATGAAAAGGGAGCGTTTACAAACGCCTTTACGAGAAAGATAGGTAAATTGGAGTTGGCTGACAAAGGAACTCTTTTCTTAGATGAGGTCACAGATATGAGCCTTTCATCCCAAGCTAAACTCCTGAGAGTTCTAGAGGAGAGGGAGTTCTCAAGACTTGGGAGCAATGCGAAGATAAAGGTGGATTTAAGGGTGATATCAGCTACAAACAAGAACTTGGAAGAGGAGGTAGAAAAAGGTAGGTTCAGACAAGATTTAGCCTTCAGGTTATCTGTGATTCCTATTATGGTTCCGCCTTTAAGAGAAAGGGGAGAAGATATCCTAACATTAGCAGACTTCTACCTTAAGAAGTTTGCCAATGAGAACAGAGTAGAACTACCTATTCTATCTGAGGAAACGAAGAGGATACTTCTGAACTACAGATGGCCAGGAAACGTAAGGGAACTGAAAAACCTCATGGAAAGAGTTGTTATACTCCACAGTGGGAGTATAGTGACCCCAAAAGAACTTCCATCTTACATGTATCAGAATGTTAGAGCATCTAAAGAAGATGTTCTACCGATAACCATCAGACCTCTGAAAGACGTTAGAGAAGAAGCAGAAAAACTTGTTATAAAGAAAGCTTTAGATGTAATGGGAGGTAATCTAAAAGAGATCGCCAAAGTATTGGATATTGATTTATCATCCTTATATAGAAAGTTAAAACAATATCAGTTGGAGGTATACGACTGATGCCTTATGTAAACGTGAAAGTAGTCAGAAAATTAATTAAAGAACAGAAAGAGAAGATTGTTCAAGGAATATCAAAACTACTTAGGAAAACTGGGGAAAAAGGGGAAAACTTCTATGTGACACTTAAAACTCTACTGTTAGCTTTTCCTCTGATTTTTCTACTTTCTTCTTGTGGCGGTTCTTCTGAGAGTCAGACAGTTCCCAAGCAGACTACACCAAAAGCAGTTCTTATTCCCCTCTACCCTCATCCTAACAGTTATAGAGAGGAGTACGAAAAAGTCTTATCCCTAAACAGTAAAGTTGATATACTTCTGGTAGTAAACCCCTCAAATGGCCCTGGAAGTAACAAGGATGAAAGTTTTTCTCAAGTTGTGGATAAGTTGAAGGAAAAAGGTTTTTTAGTTTTTGGTTATATTTACAGCTCTTATGGTAAGAGGGATATAAGTCAGCTTAGATCAGAGATGGATAAATATACGCAGTTTTATCCGAAGTTAGATGGATTTTTCATCGACGAGGTTTCAAACAGTCTATCCATTTTTGGATACTACTCTCAGGTTTACACCTATGGAAAGTCTCTTGGCAAAAGGATAATTCTAAATCCAGGGACCACTGTTCCGGAAGAGTTTTATCAGGTATCAGATATGGTAGTGATCTTCGAGAGGGATTCAAACTTCCTACTCCAAGGTTACAATATACCCTCAAGAGTCTCAGATAGAGATTGTCTACTGGTTTACGGTGTTGATACTCAGGAGAAGGCGTTATATACGAAGGATTACCTACTAAAAAGGGGATTTAGTTGTTTCTACATAATAGATGAAAATCCACCAACATGGTTTAAACTGAGTCCTTACATTGGAAATCTTATAGCTGACTGATCTTTTCCTGTAGTTTCATGATGGCTCTCTCTTTTCCTTTTGCCTCTACTACCACATCCACCTGATAGCCTTTGAACATACTGTGAAGTTCTAAAAAATCCTTTAAATCTACCCAGTATCCATGCTCTCCAAATCTGTGACTTTCTTTTGGTTTTGATGAGAGATGGAACTCTGGTCTCCTTCCCTTCCAGCTATCTATTACATCTTCTGGGTTAAAAATGGAAGGGTTTAACGTGTGGTGGTAGTAATCAAACACTACAGGGATATCATACTCAGAGAGAGGTATTAGGTCGGATACTGTGTAGAGTCTTTCGTCGTTCTCTATAGCTATCCTCTCTTTTAACCAGGGGTTTGAGTTTATAGTATTTACAAGCTTATCTAAACTCTTTTCTTTATTCCCGTACACACCTCCAGCGTGTATCACAACAACACCCTCTCTATCAACACCGAGACAGTCTAAAATCCAGAAGTGGCACTTTAACTCCTCCAAGGATGCCTCTACGACCTGATGGTTTGGTGAATTTAGGACTAAACTGTCCTGGATGCATAGTTATCCGGATGTTGTATCTTCTGAGAGTTGGAGAGAACTCTTTCAGTATCATCTCTACATTTTTTAGCCAACATTTATTGAACTTTGGATGAGAGATAAAAGGGACTAGATACGAACCCAGTCTAAATATCCCTAAACCAAGCTTGTTTGAAAGTTCTAGTAGCTCCTCAAAGTCAGAAAGGTTCTTCTCTACTATCTGTAAGAGTTTGTCTTGACGAAGGTCGGTAAATCTAAATCTTCTATTTGTTGTAAGCTTACCGTCTGATGTGGAACAGAAAAATCCGAGTCTAAATCCTCTGTATTCAAACATAGATCTGATTGTAATTTAAGCAGCCTTTAATTTGAACCTAAATTTTAACTTTTTAACACTCTGTTTTCTTTGGAAAGTTTAAGGAAGTTCTCTAAAAGTTTTTTACCGTACTCTGTTAGGATGGACTCTGGATGGAACTGAACTCCCCAGATAGGATATCTTTCATGTTCTATTCCCATTATCTCTCCATCTTCAGAGCGAGCAGTTATTCGGATCTCATCCGGAAGAGTCTTCTCATCTATTGCCAAAGAATGGTACCTGACTGCCCTGAATGGGGAAGGGATGCCTTCAAAGAGACCTCTTCCGTCATGGTAGATATTTGAGACTTTACCATGCATCAGACACTTTGCCTTTACTATCTTAGCTCCAAAAGCTTGTCCGATAGACTGATGTCCTAAACAGACTCCAAGGATGGGATATTTACCTTTTAAAGTCTTTATAACATCCACTGAGATGCCAGCTTCGTTTGGTGAACATGGTCCGGGAGATATGACTATAGCGTCAATACTTTCCATCTTCTCTATCTCTTCTATGGTTATCTCGTCGTTCCTCTTCACTAATACATCTTCTCCAAGGTCATACAGATACTGGACTATGTTGTACGTGAAGGAGTCATAGTTATCTATCATCAGTATCATCTTTTTACCTCAAATCATGAGGGCTTAAAAGCCCCCATCGTACATTTATATACCTCTTTCTTTTATGAATAGAGCCAGATCTTTTAGTCTCATAGAATATCCATATTCGTTGTCGTACCAAGATGCTACATGGACTAACTTTTCATCTGTTACTTGAGTAAGTAGAGAGTCGAATATTGAGGATGCAGGATTTCCTACAATGTCAGAGGACACTATAGGATCTTGGCAGTATGCTAAGATACCTTTCATTTCTCCTTCTGCATACCTCTTCATAGCTTCGTTTACCTCTTCCACTGTGGTGATTTGTTTTTCAACTACCACTGTAAGATCTATCAGAGATCCATCAGCAACCGGAACTCTTCTTGCTGTTCCGTCTAGTTTCCCCTTAACTTCCGGAATAACCTCT
This sequence comes from Hydrogenothermaceae bacterium, assembly GCA_026418535.1. GTDB lineage: Bacteria > Aquificota > Aquificia > Aquificales > Hydrogenothermaceae > JAOABC01. The sequence goes on from JAOABC010000002.1 coordinate 216,450, forward strand.
CCGAGAGCCTTTGCTGCTCCAGTTGTGGTTGGGACTATATTAGTAGCAGCTGCCCTTGCTCTTCTTAGGTCTTTATGAGGTAAGTCTAGTATCCTTTGGTCATTTGTGTAGGCGTGGGTTGTTACCATGTAGCCGTGCTTTATGCCAAACTCTCTCTGCAAAACTTTAACTACAGGTGCAAGGGCGTTAGTAGTGCAGGATGCGTTTGAGATGATGTTGTGGTTTGCTGGGTTGTATGTCTCTTGGTTTACCCCAAGAACTATGGTTATATCCGGGTTCTTAGCTGGTGCTGAGATTACCACTTTTTTCGCCCCAGCTTCCAAATGCTTTTGGGCATCTTCCCTTTTGGTAAACACCCCCGTAGACTCTATAACAATGTCTATACCTAACTCTTTCCACGGTAGCTGGGTTGGGTCTTTTATAGCTGTTATCTTTATCTCTTTTTCATCTACAACTATGGAACTGTCGGTTGATTTTACTTCTCTATTGTAGATGCCGTGGACTGAGTCGTACTTTAGCAGATGAGCTAATGTCTTTGAGTCTGTCAGGTCGTTTATGGCTACTATCTCTATTTCTGGGTTCCCAAACGCGATTCTGAAGAAGTTTCTTCCAATCCTTCCAAAACCGTTTATGGCTACTCTCATAATACATCCTCCTTGGCTTTTTCTCTTAAATATTCTATCACTTCTTCCATCTTCATTCCACGGGAACCTTTCACCATAACCTTTATATCCAGATACTCCAATTTTTCTAAAAACTCTCCTATCTCCCTTTTAGACTGGAAGATAAAAACCTTCTTTTTTCCCTGTAGGTATCTTTGTATGTGTTCTACCTCCCTACCAAAGAGGAGTATGTAGTCAATCTTTGACCTCTCAAAAGTCTTGGCAACCTCAAGGTGTAATTTCTCACTGAAATCCCCTAACTCAAGCATATCTCCCATCACATATACTTTTACACCTGGCAGTTTCTCAAAACTCTCTATACTGTTTTTTACTGAGGATGGGTTTGCGTTGTAGCTCTCATCCAAGATGAGGTACCTTCCTATTTTCTTTATATCACCTCTTCCCTCAAAACCCTTAAACTGTCTGAGTATTTCGAGGTTTTTTATAGGGTTTAGCTCTAAAGCGTAGAGTACACCAGCTACAGCTCCTATGTTTCTAAAGACGGCTTTACTGTAGATAGGTATCTTTAGTCTTATCCTGTCTGACTTGTAAGATATAACTCCTTCCGTTCCATCCTCTGTTATCTGTATACCAGACAGCCTTATGATCCCTTCATCACCGAAGGTGATGAAGTCTATGTCCTTATCTCTGTAGTAATGATTTAGGTTAGATGGTAGAATACCAAACTTCACTCCATCAAATATCTGTCCCTTTGTTTTTACTATGTTGTCAAAACTACCAAACCTCTCTATGTGTGCCTCCCCAAGGGAAACTAGAACCCCTATATCTGGGTTTGATATATCCATCAGATACTTGATGTCATCCTTCTTCCCAGCCCCTTTCTCTATTATGGCTATCTGGGTATCTTTTGGGATGTTGGACAGCGTGAGAGGGACTCCTATCTCGTTATTTAAATTTCCTTTTGTAGCGTAGGTTTTATACAGACCACTAAGGGTGAAGTTTATAAGCTCCTTTGTGGATGTCTTCCCACTACTTCCGGTTATACCTATCACAGTCTGAGGTATACTCCTTTTGAACTTTGCAATCTGTACTAGTGCTCTGTAGCTGTCTCTCACTAGTATACCGTTTTTGTAAGGTAGGACTCTCTCTGAGAGATAACCCTTTGAGCCGTTCTTTAGAGCATCCTGTATAAACTCATGTCCATCTCTGTTTGACTTTAGTGGTATGAAGACTGAGTTCTCAGTGGCTTTCCTACTGTCTATAGTAAATTCTTCTATCTCAAAGTCTTGACTAAAGTTCAAGAATTCTCCATTCAGTAGATTTCTCAACTCTGAGAACTTCATCTAATCCCCTCCAACTTTTTTCCAATTATCAAGAATACAGGATACTCTCTATTAAAACCTTCCCTCTCCTTCTCCACCTTAAAGATTATCTTCTTGTGTACATCTGCAAATCCGGAAGCTCTCAGATACCCCTCAAACTCCTCTATATCAAAACCAAAATGTTCCACACCTTCGTTATCTTCGTGGAAAGTCCCATCTTCCTTAAGCAGGTCAGCTACAGCCATGTACCCATTGTCCTTCAGGTATATGTTTAACTTCTTTAGGATGGCTACGGGATCTTTTATGTGGTGGAAGGTCATACTACTAACTATAAGATCGAAGTCTCTATTTTTGAGGTCTTCTCTCATTAAGTCCATTTGGTAGGCTGCAGCGTTTATCTGGCTCTTCTGAGCTTTTTTATTGAACACATCTACCATTCCTTTAGAGCTGTCTACTCCGACAATGGCCCCTACAGAGTCTGCTAAAAAGAAGGACACAAGTCCAGTTCCACAACCAAAGTCTAGTATTTTAAAATTTCTTTCAAGAGGAACTAAATCCTTTACTTCTTCAGCTACAGATCTTGCTATATTGACCCTTGCAGGTTTTTCATCCCAAGTTAAAGCTGCTACGTCAAACTTCGACATATCTTACTCCTTCTACAGATTATTCAGAGGAGATATAATAGATTATTAAAGAAAGAGTTTCAATGAGAAAAGGAGAGGCTGATAGTACTATCTTCTTCTTTATGAAACTTCTGTTTTCTGATGTTGGATGTATTTTATAGTTATAACTTTTAAACTTTATCTTCTGGCTGTAGATAGTATATAATATATTCATAACACTGTAGACTCTGGGGGTTATATGAGAAAAAACCAATATATAAGTTTGAAGGGGATAAAAACTTTAAAGTAGTAGGGTATGAAATTTTAGCAGATTTTCCTCATCTCCTTGGTTAATCCAGAATTAGATTTGATCACATTCAAGACTCATATTGATCAGATAAATAAAGAAGAAAAATCAGATTATGTATACCACCTTAACATTAAGTTAGAAACCATCCATGATTATACCGGGATTATATGGAAGAGGTTAAGAGAACAATACTGACTTTTCCAAAGAAAGAACAGATAGTTTTGGAGATATTAGAGGATGAAATAGATCAAAAAACTCTTGACCTAATAATCTCAAGTATGGCAGGTGAAGGGATAAAGATATTCATCGATGATTTTGGAACTAAAAGTTCAAATTTTGATAGAGTACTCAAGTACAAAAGTTTAATAGAAAGTATAAAGATAGACAGGGTAGTCTGGAAAAATATGCAGTATGTTATAAAATCTCTAGTGGAAGAGATGAAAGATATTAAAATCATAGCAGAGAAGGTAAAGACCGAGGTAGAGCTAAAGTCTCTACTGGATATGGGTGTAGTGCTATTTCAGGGCTGGTACTTTAAGGACAACTTTGACAAGCTGGTAAAAAATCTATAGACTTAGAGTTTGATAACTTTGAAGAGGAAGCTGTGTTTATTGTGTTAAAACAGGTATTGAAGTTGTCAAACGGATCCCGTGAAAGGAGAGAGATAGGCAACCTTTTAAGTACTCCTACTTTGCCTATAAATTAAATATAGATATAAATAGTGAAGAGTTCCATAAACTAAAAAAACACTTTCTCCCACAAAGAAAAGTAGTTTTATAGATAAAGAATCTCTCCAGAGCGAGATTAAACTTGTTAACTTTATAGTAGGGGAACTAAGGATTTTCACAGAAGAACTACAAGATTTTAAAAAGGAGATTTATATAACAGAGATTTTAATAAATTAGAGACGATAGCATCTCGGTTTGTAAAAAAGATTAACAGCTACATATCCAGTTTAAGGGATAAAGAGTTAGAGATAAAGTTATTATCTCGAACTTAGACGTCTCAAATGGCTCTCTACTACCCAGAGAAAATTTTAAAAAAAGCTATTTTAAACGCCTATCTAAGCAGGGGAGAATCTAAGAATGGTAATGTTTATACTCTAATCCTCTGTTTTCCATTATTAGAAGAGATACACAGCTCTTTTGGATATAGTCTATACGAGAAGGCTTTAAAGAAGATAAATGAAAGTCTGTCCAAACTTTTACCACCAAACAGAGTAGTTGTCAACTATGACCTAGAGACATTGATTACGTTTGTTGAAGGAAATCCAGAAAGGATAAAAGATAAACTGACAAACTTTTTTGATAAATTCGAAATTCTATTAGACAAAAGGTTTGTCCACCAAAGAGCTAAAATATCCTATATACCTCTTGAAAAGAATCCAGAAGAGACTATAGATGATTTAACCATAAAGGTAGAGTCTGTAGTGTACGAATTGAAGAACTTCTAGGTAAAAGTATGAAATCACTAGCTTGGTTATTGGAAAAGAGGAATGATGGTAAGGTTCTCTGTAAAGCCTGCTCCCAGAGATGTGTCTTAAGTACTGGGGAGTATGGAAAGTGTGGTATAAGAAAGAATGAAGAAGGGAAACTTTACCTTACTGTATACGGATTAGCAGCAGCCTACAACATAGACCCGATCGAGAAGAAACCTCTGTTTCACTTTTTACCTGGAAGTGAAATACTATCTATCGGAACTGTCGGGTGTAACTTCAGTTGTAAGTTCTGCCAGAACTACGAGATCTCCCAGTATCCCAAAGAGCACAACTTCCAAGTTTTCGGAACAACCCTCATGCCAGAAACGATAGTTAACATAGCAAAGACTAAAGGAATTCCATCTATAGCTTTTACTTACAATGAACCAGTTGTGGTTTTTGAATACGCTTACGATACTTTTAAGTTAGCCAAAGAATCAGGTATAAGGACAGTATTTGTAAGCAGTGGGTACGAAACTAAAGAAGCTATTGACATGATCGTTCCCTATCTGGATGCAAACAATATAGATTTAAAGGCTTTTACGGATAGGTTTTACAGGGATATATGTGGAGCAAGGTTAAAATCTGTTCTGGATGCTATAGAGTATCACTACAAAAAAGGTATCTGGATTGAGATCACCACTCTCATTATTCCTAGAGAGAATGATACTAAGGAGGAGCTTAGAGATATTGCAAAGTTTATAGCATCTATAGATAAAAACATACCTTGGCATATCTCAAGGTTCTACCCTATGTACAAAATGCTGGATAAACCTCCGACACCTATTTCAAAGCTAAAGGAGGCTTACGAGATAGGTAAAGAAGAGGGTCTAAAATACGTTTATATTGGAAATATTATCGATGAGGACAGAGAGTCTACCTACTGTCCCAGTTGTGGACTAAAAGTTATAGAAAGGAGAGGATACGTAGGTGAAATAGTTAAGAGTCATCTACTGGATGAAAAGTGTCCGAACTGTTATACCTCTATAGTCGGTGTGTGGGCTTAGCTACTCTTCAAAGGTTGATGTTCTATACCTGAAGACCTCTATATCCATAATCTTATAACAGTTGTATGGTAGATCTGCCTTCATACACAAGTTTGACATGAAGAGCTCTTTATCCGGAAGTGTTTCCCAAACATCCGGAAGGAACGTAGTAGTTTTATTTTTATGCTTGATTATCAATCCATCCTTGTAAGGTTCGATCTTTGATAGTAACTCTCTCCAGTCCTGGTGTTCTATCTTCTCCGGATAAGTGAGTATAGATAGTTTTATCCTTACAGACTTCAACTCATCTATAGATAGAGGAGAGAACCTTGGGTCAGAAACTGCAGCAGATATAGCATTGTGTATAACATCTTGGTAAAGATGTGTGTGGGGTATTATAGAGCCTATACATCCTCTAAGCTGACCTTTTTTCGTTTTCAGTGTAACGAAAGAGGCTCCAGCTTTCTTTAGGTTCTCAAAGGGTATATTATCTTCAGACATATGTAGAACTTCACCCGTCCTTAAGTAGTGGTCTATCGTCCGTCTTGCAAGCTTAAGCAGAAAAAGACCTTCTTCTTTATTTATAGAAGATATAACTTCCATAGCCAACAACCACTGAGGAATCTCCACTACTATCTCCGGAAGTTCTATAGTCTAAAAGCTTAGCTTTCAGACCATTCTCCTTTCCGTAGAGTATCACCCCCTCTATCCCTATCTTACCGCAAGCTTCACAACCGTTTAATTGTTCCACGCTTAACATCTCAACAGCCTTGTGGCAGTTAGAGTCTAAAACTCTTGCAACATTATCCTGATGGTAATGGCTTAGGTCTGAGCTTATGATCACAACTGTGTTATCATCCTTAAAGTAGTCTATGATAGTCTTTATCACAAGACTTTCTACATCGCCGTAAACCACAGGTATGATATCAAACTTATCCATCATAACCTGTAGAAAAGGAATCTGCACTTCCAGCGAGTGTTCTCTCTGATGAGGAGCTGAACTCAGTGTTATAGGTAGACTAGGATTATATTCTATAAACTGCTCTATCTTGTTTTTATTTACCTTTACATCTCCGAGGGGAGTACTCCAATAGTCATAGTAACTAAAGGATGCACCACTTAAATATATATAGTGAGAAGGACCCAAAAGCAGGAACGTGTATCCTCTATTCTTTTCCAAGTTCAAGAGTTGTTTGTAGGATACAGCCGCAGTCCTTCCAGAGTAGATATATCCTGCATGGGGAGAGACAAGAGCTTCCGGTCTGTGGCTGTATAGAGGAGCATCTTTTAACAGTTCTTCTATCTCCTTGTAGAGCTCGTCCTTACTACCAGGGTAGAATAGGTCTGTTACTGCTGGCTTTCTTACTGAAGCTGTAGCCATCTTAACCTCCCTTTCTATATCTTAATTTATTTTCATTAGCTATGGCTTCAAGGATTTTCTGCTCTACCTCTTCTAACCAGTGGTTTCTCCGGATTATTTCGTCAAACATCTCTTTACGAAGTATCTCAGTAGCGTGAAACTTGTTCCTTAGTTCCTGATATTCATAGAAGAAGTTCAAAGATGGTAAAAACCTCGTTAGATAATTTATATCCAGTAGATTAAAATCAAACTGATAGATCTTTTTAAGTTTCTCCTCTTTTATATCTGTGTTGGTTATGATCCACACCTTTTCTATACCGTACTTCTGCTTTCCTTTATCTAACTCTCTAAGATAGTTTTCATTTAACCTACCAATCTGAGAAAAATCCAGGTAGTCCACCATTATGTACTCTTCCTTGCCTTCATCCTCCAATAGTAGGATACTGTCTATGTTATACTCTTTGTAGTATTCTGGGTCTAACACTTTAAAGCCTAACATCTCAAAGGTAGTATTTAAAAAGTATTCAAACTCTGAGCCCTTCATACTCTTTAGGTAATCTATCTGAGAATCTGTCCAAGGAAAAAGGTCCTTCTTACTCTTTAACTCTTCTAAATTCTTCTTTATCTGGTTAAGTTTCTCTTCGTAGGACTTGGCCCTGTTAGCATAATCTTCCCTCTCTTTAAGAAACTTCTCTCTGAATAACTCTAAGGTTGGGATGAGTTGTTCTTTTTGCTTTTTTTTCTCCTCTCTGTACCGTATAAAAGCGTAGTAAAAAACAATCGTAAATATTACTGAAATTATGACTAAATCTACTACATCTACGCTCATCTATCGGTTTTTATATTTTTATTACAGTCCTCACATATGCCGTATATTTCTAATCTATGATAGAGGGGTTTAAAGTTGAACTGCCCACAAATCTGGTCCTGTACCTCCTCTATCCTATTGTCGTGAAACTCTATAAACTTACCACAGTTAAGGCATATGAGATGGTCGTGGTGTTCTTTCGTCCCTATCTCGTAGTAAGTCTTATTACCAAACTTAACAACCTCGTTTAGTAATCCAACCTCTTTTAGTATGTTCAGTGTTCTGTATACAGTAGCTCTCGATGCCTTAAGCCCCTTTCTCCTAATCCTATGGACTATATCCTCTACCTCAAAGTGTCCCCGTTTACCTAATATCTCCTTGAAAATCTCAACCCTCTGTTTTGTAAGTTTAAAACCTTTGTCTCTTAAAACCTTTTCAACATTTATACTCTGAGGCTTCATCTCTTATCTAACCTCTTTAGGGTAAATATACTCTCCGGAGAGACTAGACAGTAGTCAGCTCCACCCATTCTACCAACCACCTTGAGCTTTCTGTTGTCTACATAACCTTTTTCGTTTAGGAGAGAGTCTTCTATATGGAACTTAAGTATCTCCCCTATCACAACACCCATATCTGCTATCTCAATTATCATATGCTTTCTACATTCTATGTTTATCAGGGATTCTTTTATCCTAGGTGATTTAACAGTATGGGATGGAATAGGGGTCAGATCTGCCTGTACAAACTCATCTACCTCTTCCTCAAATGCTGTTGCTGTAATGTTCATCTTCTCTACAAGGTCGTGAGTTACTATGTTTATTACAAAGTCCCCCACTTCATCTATGTTCTTCCAGGTATCTTTCTTAACACTACTCTCTTTTCTACCTATAGATACCAGTATAAGTGGTAGTTTGCTGGTTATACCTGTATAGAAGCTAAAAGGTGCTATATTGTATATGCCCTCCTTTGAGATGGTAGATATCCAAGCTATAGGTCTTGGAACTATACAGCTTAACATAAGTTTGTATACAGACTCTCCTGTGAGTTCAGACAGATTAAATTCCATATGCCTCTCCTCTTAAGAACTTCATGCCTTGTATATAGAACTTTTCTATAATGTCTACCACTTTATCTATCTCATCAGTCATGTAGAATATAACAAGGTCTTCTCTGTCTATGTATCCTTCTGTTGCTACTTTGTCTTTAAGCCAGAAATAAAGCCCTTCCCAGTATTCTTTACCGTAAAGAATAACCGGAAAAGGTTTTAACTTCTCTGTTTGTATGAGAGTTATTGTCTCAAAGAACTCATCTAAGGTTCCATAACCTCCAGGAAACAGTACAAAAGCTGTAGCATACTTTACTAGCATCACCTTTCTTGCAAAGAAGTAATGGAAACTGAGAGAATGGGTTAAATATGGATTAGGCTTTTGCTCTTTAGGTAGTTTTATGTTTAAGCCTACCGAGTTTCCACCTACCTCAAAAGCTCCTCTGTTTGCAGCCTCCATTATACCTGGTCCACCGCCTGTAACTACTGTGAAACCTTTCTCCGCAAGTTTACTTCCAAGCTCCATCGCCCTTTCGTAGTACATCTCCCCCTCTTTGGCTCTTGCAGAGCCAAAGACTGTAACAGAGGGTTGCAAGTCCGGCATTATTTCGAACCCGTCTATAAAGTCTCCTATTATCCGGAAGAGTCTCCAGGATTCTTCTTTTTTTAACTCATTTATGATGTAGCTATTCAACTTGACTCTCCTTGTACCTCATACTCTTTGGATATAGGATCTTAGCCATAAATATGGATAGTTCATAAAATACTACCAAAGGAATAGCCAACATAATTTGGCTAAACACATCTGGAGTTGGTGTTAAGATCGCAGCTACAATAAAGGCTATAACTATGAAGTATGGTCTTGTTTTCACTAAAAACTCTGGTGTTACTATTCCCAACCTGGACATTAGGGACAGGATGACAGGAAGCTCAAAGGTTATACCGAAAGCAAAGAGCATCCTCAAAACAAAAGATATATACTCTCTAACAGAGAATATAGCTTCAGCTCCAAGCTGTATATTACCAAAACTTATAAAGAATCCTATTGCAATTGGGAGTACAAAATAAAAACAGAAGGACACTCCTATGATGAAAAACGTGGTTGTAAATAGGACAAAAGGCAAAGCCAGTTTTTTCTCATGCTCATAGAGAGCAGGCTCTATGAACTTCCAGACTTGGTAGAAGATATAGGGAGACATAAGAATAAGACCAAATAGAAGAGATATCTTAAAGGCTGTAAAGAATGGCTCTGTAGGTGATAAGAAGTAGAGCTTTAAATTAGGATTCACCTTCAGAAGAGGAGACTTAAGTATCTCAAAAAGAACAGATGCTTTTGTAAAGACTACCATAGTCCCAAGGATCAGGGACAGCAAAATTCTTATAAGCCTTGTTCTTAACTCTGCTAAGTGCTCTGTAAGTGGTGCTTCTGGAAGTTGCTGGCCTGTCAACTCTGTACCTCTGAACTTTTATTCTCTTTTGTAAAGGAAACCTTCTCTCTTTTTAACTCGTCTCTCGGGGGACTTCTACGTCTTATCTCACTTTCAAACTCTTCCTCGAAGGTAGTTTTACGGTTATCTTTTTGTGTTTCCTGTTTTAGGATACTCTCCTTCTGTATATCTTTTATGTTTGATATATCCTGACTGATAGAGCTTTTTACCTCATCTAAAGAGCCCTTTACTTCCCGGTAGAACTTTCCCAGGCTCTTTGCAACCTCTGGAAGTCTATGAGGCCCCAAGACTATAAGGGCAACCACCACTATAAGTATAAGCTCCTGTAGTCCAATACCAAACATAAAGATCCTCCGTAAAATATTCTAACCTAAAAACTCCCACCTATGCTGAACTCTATCCTATAACTGTCTTCTCCAGGTTTCTTATCCAATTTCTTGGCAACATCAAATATAAGGGCTCCAACAGGAGTAGGCAAGTAGAAACCCAACCCAGCGGACTTCCTCACTTTTAGGTCCGAAAGCTCCCTATTATCTTTATAAACATTCCCCAAGTCAATGAAAGAGAACAGGTATAGGTTGTATTTAGGGTATACAGACAATCTAATATCGTTGTTTAAAAGCAAGAAACTACTTCCCCCTATCTTACTCTCTCCAGCCACTTCCTCTAAAGCAAAACCTCTGAGAGATGATATCCCTCCAAGAAAGTATCTCTCTCCAAGAGGTATGTTCTCTGCATCTGAAAAAATATAACCTCCAGATAACCTCTGAGAGAGTATAAACTTCTCAAAAAAAGAAAAGAAGTGTTTACCATGAAACTCTACCTTCGTAAAGCTACTGTTTCCGGATGCTCCTTCAAACTTTAAGTTTGTTATATACCCTCTGTGTGGGTCTACTTTAGAGTCCCTGTGGTCGTCAGAAATACTGAATGTAAACTTATTAAGACTGTACTCTTTAAATCTGGTATATATAGAGCTGTTAAAAACTTGAGCAGATATAGAGCTAAATAATATAGAACTACTGACCCAAAGGTTATGCCTTTTTTCTAAAGATAACTCATACCCCTTCTGTTCTAAATCAAAATACCTTCTATACTGCTCAGAGTTAAACATAGATATAAAACTTGACAGTCTGAAAGGTAGTAGCCTATTCCCAAAAGAGAGTCTGTAGTTTGTCTGAAAGTTTGACCTCTCTAAATATCCGGAAGCTTCAAAACCATAACCAAATAGATTCTTAAACACTCCAAGGATAGATACCTTCAACTTTTGGTCTGTACTGTACCCAACGCTTCCCTGGAACAATCCTCTCTTATCATCGTGGAGAAATACTGCTCTGTTTATTACCTTTTTCTCTCTGTCTTCTAAAAGATAGAGATTTACAGATTCAAACAGTTTAGAGACATACAACCTCTCCAACGATCTCTCTAACTTTCTGTTGTCAAAGTAATCTCCCTCTTTTGGAAACTGGTATACAATCATCTTAGGATTAACGTACTTAGAACCGTATACAAATAAAAACCCATTCTTATACCTGTCCTTTAACTCAAAGAGGTACTTTGCGCTAACATCTATAAAACCATCTCTCTTTTCCATATCTATATCCAGAAGAACTTCTGAATCGTAATAACCTTTCTCCCCAATCAACTTTCTCAGACTATCCTGTAACTCTAAAACCTCGTAAGGGTTATAGATCTTTGGTAATTTAATGTTTATGTATTTTTTATCCAGTGGATAGTTTTCAAAGTATATATCTTTTAATATATACATTTCCCCTTTAAATAGTCGTATCTCTAAATCTACTACACCTTCATCTGCTAGAGACTCGTCTATCTCAAACTTAGCTGTCAGGTATCCCTCTTTTCTCAACTCTGACACTGCTTTTTCTAGAAGATCATTTAACTCTTTCTTTTTATAAAACTTTTCCCTAAAGAGACTCTTTATCCTCTGGTCCAAACCAGGAACATCTGTATCTACCCTTATCTTACCTAAACTGAACTTGTTTCCTTCCTCTATTTGAATGTCTACTAATGTAAAGTTTGGATAGAGACCATCTACCCTCTCTTCTGATTCATGGATATCAAAGTTTATCCTAACGTTTAGAAAACCTTGATTGTTGTAGTATTGGATAATATTGTTTAGACTCTGTCCAAGTTGATAGTAGTTGAAACCTTCTGTTAAAAATGTTAGCAAGGACTTTAGTTTTTCTTCCGGAACATATTGATTTCCCGAAAATCTAACTATGTACTTCGTGCCAAAGTTTATAAGAACATCCATATCGACGTAATCATATTCAGAGGTTCTTATCTCTTTTAACTCAATATTACTGTCGTAGTATCCTAAGCTATAAAGGTATCTTTTCAGCCTTTCCAAAGCGTCTTGAATCTGGGAAAACTTTACTACCTTCCCAGACTTAAGCTCCATAACTTTTTTAAAGGTTTCAACATCAACTTCAGATATAGATTGGTCTACAAAGAACCTTATATCTTTTAGTTTAGACTTTCTTCCTTCATCTATCTTTATGTTGATGAAGAGATAGTCTCCATCCTGACGATACTCTAACTCAGTTTTGATGGAAAAGTAACCATTATCGTTGTAAAACTGCTTTAGCCGAAGAGGTATGTTCTCTAAGGTCTCCATATCCACTGGGTAGCCTTCTCTTAAACCTGTTATAGCTAATACTTCCGGATCCCAAAAAGACCTGTTTCCACTGATAACCAATTTTTTCAAGATAGGCTTTAGAGTTAAAACTAACCTATCACCATCAAACTTTACTTCTTTAAAATCTTCAGTAAGGTCAAATAGTTCTTTTATTGTATCCCTATTTTTGGTTTTTAGGTATACATCTTCCCAGTTGTTCTTTGGAATCTCAAGGGAGTAAGCGTATAGAAAAGATGTTAAAAGAAGTATGATAAAGTTTCTCATTGCAAATTAAAACTATTTCATAATATTATATCTAACTATTAAAACTATTTTGAGGTAAAGAGTTGCAGAGAAGAAACACACAGCAGAGAAGGCTTATATACGACATCCTATCTAGAACAGATAGCCATCCAACCGCAGACTGGATATACGAGAGAGTTAAGAGGTACATCCCTAACATAAGTTTGGGGACTGTGTACAGAAATTTAAAAGTATTAAAAGATGAAGGACTTATATTAGAAATATCTGATGGTAAGCAAAGTAGATACGATGCGAGGATAGACGACCACTACCACTTCAGATGCGACGTGTGTGGAAATGTATACGATATCGAATATGACATTATAGAAATAAACCCTAAAGTAGATCAACTAAGAAGAAGCTGCGGGTTTAAAGTTTCAAGATTCAATATAGAGTTTTATGGAATATGTAGAAGCTGTGCAAGAGGAGAGGAAAGTGAAAAGAATAATTAGCCCTATAAACTTTAGAGAGGATAGATTACCCCCTGGTCAGCACTGGACAGACAGGTTAATAATACTGGGGATATCTGACCCTCCGGAGATGGATCTGTCAGAGTACAGGCTGAAGATATTTGGAGAGGTAGAAAAGCCAGTTAGTTTAACATGGGATGATATACTTAGTTTGGAAAAGGTAGAACTGGTAGCGGACTTTCATTGCGTAACAAGATGGAGTTGTAAGGATATTGTTTGGCAAGGCTTCCATGTAGACGAACTGAAAAAGATCGTTAAAATAAAAGATAACGTAAAGTCTGTTATGGTCCACTCTTTGGATGGTTATACAACAAACGTTCCAATTGAATACTTCTTCGATAAAGATGTTATCCTGGCTTACAAGCTGTTTGGTAAACCAATTCCAGCAGATAATGGCTACCCATTGAGATTAGTAGTCCCTAAGCTATACTCCTGGAAAAGTGCAAAGTTCGTATCCGGAATAGAGTTCATGCCAGAGGATATACCAGGTTTTTGGGAAAAGAGAGGATACCACATACTTGGAGACCCGTGGAGAGAACAGAGATACTGGGATGATTAACCTGAAAGTAGAGCCTGCCTCATAACTTCTACAGGAGCCTCTCTCCCAGTCCATATCTCAAAGGACCTGACTCCCTGATACAGGAGCATAGGATATCCATCCTGGTACTTACAGCCAATAGCCTCAGCTTTCTGTAGCAGTTCTGTCTTTTTGTATATAATATCTACCACAGTGTGATGGGGCTTTAACTTTCTATAGTCAAACAAAGGGCTGTCATTATCTTTTAAACCTACAGAAGTTGTATTTACTATTATATCTACATACTCCAGGACCCTGTTTATCTCTTCCAGTCCGATAGGGTTAATAATCTTATCTACTAACCTATAATGTTCCTTAAATTTTTGAACAGTGTCCACAGCTCTCTGGACTGTCCTGTTAGATAGATAAATTTTATCTACTCCATCTTTAAGCAATCCGTAGATTACAGCCTTTGAAGCTCCTCCAGCTCCGATGACTAGAACTCTCTTACCCTCTATCTTCTCCTCTAACTCTTTAAGACCTTTTACAAAACCGTGGTAATCTGTGTTGTATCCAATTAGATAACCATCTAAGTTTTTTATGGTGTTTAAGGCACCGACTACTCTAACTTCCTCAGAGAGTTCATCTACGTACTTCAAAGACTCTTCTTTAAAAGGGATAGTTATATTGACACCTTTTATATCTAATATCTTTATAGACTCTATAGCTTTCTGTAAGTTTTCTGGTTTTACCTGGAAAGGTATGTATACCGCATTCAGACCAAGCTGTAAGAAGGCAGCAGTCTGAAAGGTTGGAGATTTTGAGTGTTTTACTGGATAACCGAATATACCATAAACAGCTGTCTCTCCATTTAACTTCATTATGCTATATTGTACTTCTCCTCCCCGATACAAACAGACTTAACCCAAGGTAAACTCTCCTGGATAGTGTAGATAACTAACTCCTTCATAGTGATGTCTGCTACAGGACACTGCTGACATGTCCCGTATAGTTTCAGGTATACATCTTCATTCTCTACCTTTACAAGCTCGATGTTGCCTGTATCTTTCATGAGTGCAGGTCTTATTCTTTCCAAAATCTCTTCAACTTCTTGCTCTTTACTTATCACCATCCAACAAACCTCTTAGGTTTTGTTTAGTATTCTGTTTATTCTTTGTATAACTTTTTCCCTCTCTTCCTGAGGGATATTAACAAGTTTAAGGGCACCTTGCAAACTTAACCTCTTAAAGGTTATCTCTTCAAGTCTCTCCTTATATAAGAAGGATAAGTAGGGTCTGACTATCTCCTCTACTTGAGGATACTGAGAAAAGATATCTGCTATCTTACTTTCTACAGTTATCCTCATACTTTCCTCACGTAAAAATGATAAACTCCGTCTTCCTCCTTGTACCCTAAAAACTCATTCCCCGTAGCCTGACACCAAGCTGGTACATCCTGAATAGCTCCTTCGTCATCTGCTAATAATTCTATTATCTGCCCCTTCTCTGCCTTTCTTGAAACTTTTGCAAGCTCAGTTATAGGTATAGGACAGTAAGTTCCTGTTGCATCATGGACTATGTCAGCTTTTATATCCATCTCATATCCTCCATCCTTCTAATACTCTGTCCTCTATACCTCTTCCCGTCAAGACCATCTCTTCACCGGAAGGGTCACTATAGAGTATATCTATTTTACCATCTTCCAATTTAGAATATCTCCCTATTATGTCTGGAATAATAGATAGGTCTTCTTCCGGTATATGGTCTACACTAAAAGGTTTTGCTAGAACAATAGGTCCCTTTCCTATTACCTCAAAAAAGTGATATCTACTCCTGAAACCGTAAAGAAAATTGTTCTCTCCTTCATTCCTAGATACTATAAGTTTCGTTTTAGCAGGTAGCCTGAAATGTCTGCCTACAGTCAGGAGGGTCAAGTCTTCCATGGTTATTCTACTTTCTATTTTTACAGCTTCCCTGTACTTTTTTGCATAGTTCTCGTCCGTAAGATAACAACAGCCTCCACCTGGATGTTCAAACTCATCTATCCCTAGTTGTTTTAAAAGCTCTATCTGTCTCTTTCTACTTCTTCCAACTATCCCCTCTAACTTATCCCTGTCTACCCAACCTTCTATTTCAGGGATGGTAGGTTGTAATCTTTTTGCAGAGAGAGGTTTTAAAACAAGACCCTCTAAACCAGAATCTCTCTCTATTATCTTCATAGCTTGTAAATGCTGGCTCATTGGTCTTTGTCCTAAAACCTCCCCAGTTATAACAAATTTTGCTCCTATCTCTTCCATTATCTCCTTAGCTTTTTTGAACATGTAGATGCGACAGTCTATACATGGATTTACATTTGAGCCATATCCATACTTCGGACTGGTTATAACGTTAAGATAGCCTTCTGATATATCTACAATCTCTATTGGAAATTTGTATTTAGCTGCATACTTTAGGGCAGGGTTTATATAGGAGGTTCCATCCTCTCTCTTTTCCCCTCTTCTTCTCTTTGTCTCAGTTATGCAAAAACCTGTATAGAAATGGACTGCTAATATGTCTATACCTTGTTTTTGGATGAGCTTGATAGCGAGGGTACTATCAAGCCCTCCGGAGTAAAGTGCTACCGCTTTTACTCTCTCCATCACCCTACGTGTTCTAAAGCTACCTGTTCTTCTTCGTGGTCCTCTTCTATGCACTCTGGTATTCTACTAGCCTCTTCCATTCTACCTTGCTTTAGAAGGTAGTCCTTTATAGCCACATGTAGAGTTTCCAACCCAAGGTTTGTACAGTGTATCTTCTGAAATGGTAGTCCACCAAGCTCTTCGAAGATCTCTTTGTAGGTTAGATTCAGTGCATAATCTATAGGCTTACCCTTAACCATCTCTGTAAGGACTGAAGAAACAGCTATAGCAGAGCCACATCCAAACGTTTTAAACTTAACGTCAGTTATTACGTCCGTATCTTTGTCCACCTTGATAGTAAAGAGCATAGCGTCCCCACATGATGGATTACCACACTGACCGTAGCCGTCAGGGTTGGGTATCTCCCCTAAGTTCCTTGGGTTCATAAAGTGGTCCATAACCTTATCTGTATATTCAAACATTGTTTTATACCTCCTACTGTTTTGAATTAAAATATTCCTTCTGATACCATTTTCCAATGATATTTATCATCTGATGTTTATCATCCCTTGAACTTTGAGGCCCTCTTCGTAAACTCTTCCCAGTTTTCCGGATTGAAAGGAGATATCTCTCTGAGCCTTGCTATAACCTTAGGATACTCTTCTATGATGTAGTCTATATCCTCCTCGATGTTGTCTCTACCTAGAGAGAAGACTATAGAGCCATTAGATGCCTCCTTTTCTACTCCTACTGCAGCAAGAACGTGAGACTGTTTTAATGCGTACGATACACAGGCTGAACCAGAAGCTGTGTAAGTTTTCTTTATGTTCAACATAAGTAGCATAGCCTCTCCCTCTATATACACGACGATTAGGGATAAGTGGTTTGGAAGTCTCTTTTCCGGATGTCCGGTGAACCTTATATGGGGGATCCTTTCCTCTATTCCCTTCTTAAGTTTATCCCTCAAGTACTTTAATCTGTTAACCCTATCGTCCATCTCCTTTACAGCAAGCTCTGCAGCGGCACCCATACCAACTATACCCGGTACATTCTCAGTACCTGCTCTTCTCCCCCCTTCCTGTATACCTCCCTCTATGAGAGGCTTTAGTCTTATACCTTTCTTTACATAGAGTCCACCTATACCTTTAGGGGCATAAAAGTAGTGTCCTGTAAAGGATGCCATATCCAATCCCCAATTTTCCACATCTACCGGATAGTGTCCCACGGCAGCAGCTATATCTGAATGAAAGACTACCCTTGGGTTTTTCTCCTTAACAGCAGCAACTAGTTGGGGCATATCCTGTAATGTGCCTATCTCCCTGTTTGCAAACCCAACAGACACCAGTATAGTATCATCCCTAACAGCCTCTGCAAGCTTGCTAGGGTCTATAACACCATACTCATCAGGTTGAACCTCTGTTATCTCAAACCCCTCTTTTTCCAAAGTCTTACAGGAGTGGAGTATAGAGTGGTGCTCTATAGAAGAGACCACTATATGCTTTCCTCTTCTTCCAGGAGCTTTGGCGAATCCTTTTATGGCAAGGTTGTTTGCCTCTATAGCTCCAGATGTGAAAACTATCTCCTCTGGATTGTTAACGTTTAAAAGCTGAGCTACCTGTTCTCTGGCTCTGTTTATAGCCTTCTTAGCCTCAACACCCATTTCGTGTAGAGAAGTTGGATTGCCGAACTTTTCCTTAAAGAAAGGCATCATAGCCTCTATAGCTTCATCACATACGGGAGTGGTAGCTAAATGGTCTACGTAAACTCTTCTATCCATCTTAAGCTCCTTTTCTCGTCAATTTTTCTACTAATTTCCTTGCTATACTCAAGAACTCCTGAGTAACTGTGGAATCCTCTTTAGCAAGTACAACAGGTATACCAAGGTCAGAGAACTCCGCCACTTTAGGGTCTGTTGGTATCTGACCCAAGAGCTCTGTGGAGTAATCCTTAGCCACATCTGCTGTTTTACTCTTGCCGAATATCTCGTACTTCTTACCGCTGTCCGGACAGATGAAATAACTCATATTCTCAACTACACCTATTATAGGGATCTGTACCTCATTAAACATCTGTATTCCCTTCTTAACGTCTATCAAAGCCACATCCTGAGGAGTAGTTACGATTATGGCACCGTCTACCTCAACTGTCTGTCCTATGGTTATCTGTATATCTCCGGTTCCGGGAGGAAGGTCTACAACCAAGAAGTCTAAGTTCTCTTCTCCCCAGTCTATATCAAACAGGAATTGAGTCAAAGCTTTGAAAAGGACAGGACCTCTCCATATAACAGGTGTGTCTTCAGATGGTAGTAGAAAACCTATGGACATCACCTTTACACCGTGAGCTTCAGGGGCGATTATCTTTGTCCCTTCAGGAGTTTCTTTGGCTATTACCTTTTTATCTTTAGCTCCAAACATAGTAGGACCACTTGGCCCATACATATCTGCATCTAGATATCCAACATTGTATCCAAGTCTTCTTAGAGCGGATGCTATGTTTACAGCTACTGTTGATTTTCCCACACCACCCTTCCCAGAGGCTACAAGAATAACCTTATCTACCTTAGGTATCCTTCTTCTGTTTTCGAAAGGGTTCTGAGGTGGAGGAGGAGGTGGTGGCTGTGTCTGTCTCTGGACTGGAGGTTCCTGACTGAACTCAACCTCTATATGCTTTGCTCCAAGGGGCTTTAATGTACTTTTTATCTTTTCCCTTAAATAGTCGTAGTACTTCTCAGATGGAGAGAAAATTTTTATATAAACATCATCTCCACTTATTCTTATATCCTTTATAATATCTGACAGAGAGAAACTAACACCTATCTCCTGTAAGGTAGTCCTTTTTAAAGCATCCATCACACCTTGTAAAGCCATAAATACCTCCTCTTTTTTAGTTATGTTATAATAAACTTCTACCATCATTATACTATGATAGTTGTCAGAAAATAAGATCTTTTGGTCTTAAAAGGAGCTGAGATAAGATGGAACCATTACAACAGGTTTTAAATATGTCTGAGAGTAGCTATACCGCAATGCAGGGTATAGTTCACTTTATAGGTTGGAGTATAGCTATAGTTATACTGTACTATGTATTTAGGTTTGTAAAGAAACACAATCAGGAAGATGAAAGAGCAAAGAAGTACAAGCAAGAGGACATATCCTCTCGCCTTGATGACCAGAATAAAAGTAGTTAGTCTAACAGAGTTTTAAGGTGGCGTAGTAAATCACCTTTTAAGTCTTGTATCTCTTCGTCAGATACATAGTTCTTTATCATTCTGAACAGAGTCTTTACGATCTCTAGAGAATGTTCCCTATTCCCAAAATCCATTCCAGCAGTTCTTTGATCGTACTCCAAAACAGCATCGATAAAATCGTCCACCGTTCCTATACTCTTACCAGGAGTCAACTTGGGTTTCCAACCAAGATAAAAAGCCTATCTATCCTTTGACTGACTATTGATATATCGCTTTGCATCTTTATACATGTTGTTAAGACCTGCTAAGAACCCGAGAAAAAAGAAGATGATTACCAAGTACGGAGAGGTGTTAAACAACCTATCCAAGAAGTATCCAATAGCTGTCCCTACGATTATCCCTGAGACAAGATGAAGACCTATGGTTAAGAATGAGAATGTTTTGTTAACATCACCCATTTAAACCTAATACATCCATCATATCGTACAATCCTGGTTTTTGGTTAATCGCCCATTTTGCAGCTTCTAAAGCTCCCTTGGCGAATATGTCCCTTGAGGTAGCCCTGTGGGTTATCTCTATCCTTTCTCCATGACTTGCGAATATTACAGTGTGCTCTCCAACCACATCTCCACCTCTGAGAGCAAAGACACCGATCTCTCTACTGTTCCTCTCTCCGGTAATCCCCTCTCTTCCATAAACCACGTTCTCTATACCTGTCTGAGCTTTCAGTATATCCACTATCTTTACAGCTGTTCCGGATGGGGCGTCCTTCTTATACCTGTGATGCATCTCTATAACTTCTATATCGAACCCCTTATCCTTCAGGACAGAAGCAGCTTTTTCTACCAGTTTAAACAGAAGATTTACACCAACACTCATATTTGGAGTAAAAACTATAGGTATATCTTTGGATAGTTCTTTTATCTCTGATAAAGCTCTGCTATCAAATCCTGTAGTTCCTACTACCGCAGCTTTTCTATCTGCTGCTAAGATCCTCAGATGTCCTAATGCTGCTTCCTGACTGGAGGAAAACTCTATGAGAACATCTATCTTATCCAAAATCTCTGAGAGATCTGAGGTTATAGGGGATGAGTTTTCTATCTTCAAAAGCTCTCCAACAGTACCGTGGTAGTGAGCACAGTCAGGACTCTCTATTCCTGCTGTAATTAATAGATCTTTTTCGTTAAGAGAGAGCTCTACTATCTTCCTACCCATTCTCCCCATTATTCCGGATATACCTACTTTAAGCATCATCATCTCTCCTGTTGAATATAACATTTCCAAACTCATGAAGGAGGTCGTTTGCTTGGTCCGGTGGGACTATAGACGGAGCAAGAGCTACATCCACACTAGATTTAAAGAGCTTTTCTTTTACCAATCTTTCTATCTCTTCCATATCTTCAGCGGTTACATCTTCCCGGAAAATCTCTATAGGCTCTTTGTCTGTTATAAAGAAGCCTGCAAAGACAAACGCATATGCTTTTTTTTCCATAACTTCTCCTTTAGGATTTAAATAAAAAGCCAGCTTTTATGCTGGCTTCATAGAGATTACTTACCCTCTTTTGTTCCCATCTTATACATTATCGAACCCCAAAGGAAAACAAGCTGAGCAAGCATCAAAACCAAAAGAACTCCTTCTGCAATAGGTATTCCACCGAACGTCATTTCCATGGCAACACACCTCCTAAATTTTAATGTTCTAAAATATAGTCAACTACAGCGTTGAGCTCTTCTTGGGGCATCTTCTTCGTTATCTCTATCTGTGGTTTCATTATCGTTTCTTTTGAAGGGTCTACTATAGGTTTACCTTCACCTCTTAAGAAGGCAGTTAGCTTCGTTCTGTCTGATTGATAGGTAGATGCTATCTTCTTAAGAGATGGACCTACAGTGTCTGTGTTCTCTTGGTGACAAGAGCTACAACCTTTAGAAGCAAAGAGAGTTTTACCATCTATAGATTTTTTTGCTGGCTCTTGAGCAGGTTTCTCCTCCATTGACATTTGAGGTTGAGGCTGTTGATCTGTCCCAGGCGTAGCCTTTCTCTCTATTACGGGGGTCTGTGTCTGTGGTGCTTGTATAGAAGATACTTGCTCTTTCTTCTGACAGGACATCAGAACTAAAGTGGATAGTAGAGCTACACCCACTATCTTTTTCATAATATAGACCTCCAACAAGCACTAATTAATTTTAATATCTTTTAAAGGATTTAGCAAATTTTCTAACGGATGTTTAAAATTTTTCAAAAAAGTTGTATATACTACACACATCATCTTACTGTCTCTCTCATTATTTTATTAGAATCATCATCACTTTTAGTTTTCTATATAGACGGGTATACTTTTATGAGAGAAGCTGCTCTTTTAGCTTTTTCTCTTGCTTCCTCTATACTATCTCCGGATGCTAAAGTTATTCCCATCCTTCTCTTTAGTCTTGTTGTAGGCTTACCAAAAATCCTGACTTTGTCAGCTATCTTAAGAGCTTCTTCTACTCCTTCGTACACAGGAGCAACACCTGTCTTCCAAGAGTGAAAACAGTAGGAAGCTCCGGCTGATAGTAGTTTGACATCTATTGGAAGTCCAAGGATGGCTCTTAGATGTACTTCAAATTCTGAGATGTTCTGGGTTATTAGTGTAACCATCCCTGTGTCGTGAGGTCTTGGGGAGATTTCATTAAACCAAACCTCATCCCCTTTAACAAACATCTCACAACCGAATATACCGTATCCTCCAAGTTCATCTGTTATCTTCTTTGCTATATCCTTTGCTTTTTCTAAGGCCACTTCTGACATAGAGTGAGGTTGCCAGCTCTCCCAGTAGTCTCCATCCACTTGAATGTGACCTATAGGTGGGCAGAATAGAGTCTCTTGATTCTTTGTTCTAATAGTTAGGAGGGTTATTTCGTAGTCAAAGTTTATAAACTCCTCTATGATAACTTCTCCTCCTTTACCTCTAGCATTTTCCTGGGCATAGTACCATGCTCTGTCTATCTCTTCCGGAGTCCTTACAACAGACTGTCCTTTTCCTGAAGAACTCATGACTGGTTTAATAACTGCAGGTAGGCCTATTTCCTGTATCTTCTCTCTGTATGTTTGAATATCTGAAGCAAATGCATACTTTGATGTCTTTAGACTTACCTTCTCAGCGGCCAACTTCCTGATACTTATTCGGTTCATTGTGTACTTAACAGCTTTACCGGAAGGGACTACGTTGAAACCCTCTTCCTCAAGTTCTAAGAGAGCGTCTGTATCTATAGCTTCTATCTCTGGGACTATGTAGTCAGGCTTTTCCCTGTAAACTATATCCTTTATGAGCTTTCCGTTTTTCATATCTACCACGTAGTTTCTGTGAGCCAACTGCATAGCAGGAGCTGACTGGTAGTTATCAACCGCTATCACTTCCAATCCAAGCCTCATCGCCTCAATTACAAACTCCTTCCCTAACTCCCCACTTCCCAGTAATAGTATTTTGGTTGACTTGAAACTGTTTGGTGTACCTATTATCATCGTCTACCTCTCTTAGATTTTGATATAATCTATTTTATAATTTTTTATACAAGGAGTTGTATGCCACTCTATCTAAAGATAGCCTTTCGATACTTACTAAGCTTAAAATCAAAAACTCTCTCCTTTATGGCTATTGTATCCATACTTGGAGTTGCTTTAGGGGTTAGTGCTATGATTATAACCTTGTCTGTGATGAACGGTTTTATGTTCGGAATAAAGACGAAGTTACTTCAGACAGCTCCTCAGGTTATGATAGTGAAAGCAGATGGAAAGTTTTTAGAATACAGAGATATAGAGAGATCTGTCCGGAAGCATCCGGAGGTTATAGATACAGAACCTTTCATCTACACCCAAGGGCTACTATCTAAAGGATCAAACATCATGGCTGTTTATGTAAGGGGTGTAGATCCCTTGAAAGATAAGGGTTTTATGTCTGTAGACAAGAAGGTTGTTGCTGGTAGATATGAAGATATATTAAAAGAAGACAGGGTAATAATTGGGAAAGATCTGGCCATTACCCTGGGAGTGTGGGTTGGGGATAAGGTTAACCTAATGTCACCTATAGGTAAGAAGACTCCCTTCGGTTTTTTACCTAAGATAAAAGAGGTTGAGATAGCTGGTATAGCTGAATTTGGTATATACGAGTACGACTCAGCATTCTTAATGGTAGATATAAACACAGCTTTAGACTTCTTTGATATGAACGACTCTGTCACCGGTATACAACTTAAGATTAAAGAGCCTTTCAAAGCAGATCATGTTAAATCTGCCCTTGAAAAAGAACTTGGTTTCCCTTACATAGTAAAGAGCTGGATGGACATAAACAAAAGTATGTTCCAAGCTTTAGAACTTGAGAAGCTTGCTATGTTCTTAGTTATAACTCTGATAGTGGTAGTTGCTTCTTTTAATATATCCAGTCTTCTGATAACGAAGGGAAGAGAGAAGAGGAAGGAAATAGGAATACTCCGAGCTGTAGGTGCTGACAACAGATTTATACTAAAGATATTTGTATCCCAAGGGTTGATAATAGGCTTTATAGGGACGATGTTAGGTCTAACTGTTGGATTATCGGTTATATACTTCGGGGACAGTTATCATCTTATAAAACTCAATCCTGAGGTTTACCTTATAGACTATCTTCCTCTGAAGGTATCTGTACTAGAAGTGGGTGTTGTGGTTATATCTTCTCTGTTTATATGCTTTATCTCATCTCTGTTTCCAGCTAGGTCTGCCTCTGTCTCTATTCCAGCAGAGGTTATAAGGTATGAGTGATAAGATAGTACAGGCAAAAAACCTCAGAAAGGTTTACAAAACAACTGATGGTTCTGACACTGTAGCTCTAAAAAGTGTAGACATGGAGATAGAGAGAGGAGAGATGGTAGCGGTTATGGGGCCTTCCGGCTCTGGAAAGAGTACACTATTACATCTCCTTGGGGGGATAGATATTCCTACAGAGGGGGAAGTCCTTATAGAAGGAAAGAACATATACAAAATGGAAGATAAAAAACTATCTAAATTTAGGAATGAGAATATAGGGTTCATCTTTCAGTTTCACTACCTACTTTCTGACTTCACAGCCCTTGAAAATGTAGCTATACCTTTAGAACTCCGAGGCGATAAAGAGGCTTATCTGAAGGCCGAAGAGATGCTAAGGAGACTATCTTTGGAACATAGGTTAAACCATAAGCCAGCCATGCTCTCAGGAGGAGAACAGCAGAGAGTAGCGATAGCAAGAGCTGTGGTCTGTAGTCCAAAGATACTTATAGCAGATGAACCAACGGGAAACTTAGACTCTGAGAATGCTAAGAAGACTATGGAGATTATAAAGGGTTTATCCGAGGAGTTTCAGATGAGCATTATCATTGCAACTCACGATGTTGAAATTGCACAATACTGTAACTATATTTATCACTTGAAGGACGGTATGATAGCCAAGATTGAAAAAAAATAAAGTAGTATAAAATTTTATGTAGGAAAATTTTGGTAAAAGAGGTTTATCATGTTTGAGAAGTTTACAGAGAAAGCAAGAAAAGTTATACTGGATGCAAGGGAGCATGCGACAAACTACAAGAATAACTACCTAGGAACTGAGCATCTATTGCTATCTCTTATAGATCAAGATGACATAGCTGTCTTAGCTCTGTCTAAATTCGGTCTATCCATAGATAAAGTCAGAAAAACTCTAACATCACAGATATCTAGAGGTAACTACACAGGAGAGGTTCTCTTTGCTCCAGATGCAAAGCGGGTGTTAGAGTTTGCTGTTGAGGAGGCAAGAATACTCCACCATTCTTTTGTAAGTCCTGAACACCTACTGATTGGAATAGTTAGGGAAAAGACAGGTCTTGGGGGAAGAGTGCTAAGAGGATTTGGAATAGATGAGTACTCTATCCGGAGAGAGATCCTACAGATCCTGGGAGAAATACCATCCCAAGAACAGTCTAAGCAAGTTCCTACGCCAAACTTAGATAGATTTGCCAGAGATCTTACATCCTTGGCTAAAGAAGGTAAGCTAGACCCAGTGGTTGGAAGAGCCAGGGAGATAGAAAGGGTCATACAGATACTTTCAAGAAGAAGGAAGAATAACCCAGTCCTCCTAGGAGAACCAGGGGTTGGAAAAACAGCTATAGTGGAAGGTTTAGCCCAGAGGATAGTGAACAAAGAAGTTCCGGAGACACTCCTTGGGAAGAGAATAGTGTCTTTAGACCTAGCATCCCTGGTAGCAGGAACTAAATACAGAGGTCAGTTTGAAGAAAGATTAAAAAATATACTGAAAGAGCTGGAAAAAGCTACCCATGTCATACTCTTCATAGATGAACTTCACACCATGATAGGAGCAGGTGCTGCAGAAGGTTCGATAGATGCCTCTAACATGTTAAAACCAGCTCTTGCAAGGGGAGAGATACAGGTAATAGGAGCCACCACTCTAGATGAGTATAGAAAGTACATAGAGAAAGATGGAGCCTTAGAGAGAAGGTTTCAACCTGTAATGGTGGACCCACCAACTCCAGAAGTTGCTATACAGATACTAGAGGGTCTAAAGTCTAAGTTTGAAGATTTCCACAATGTATCATACTCAAAAGAAGCTATAGAGAAAGCGGTAGAGTTCTCTGTTAAATACATATCTGACAGACAACTTCCAGATAAAGCTATAGATCTATTAGATGAAGCTGGAGCTTTGGTGAGACTCAGGGAATCTGGCCTTCCAGAGAACTTACAAAAGATGGAAGAAAAGATAAAACAGTTAGAAGAGGAAAAAGCTAAAGCTATAAAGGAAGAGAACTTTGACAAAGCTGCTAAATACAGAGATGAAGAGCTGAAACTCAGAGCAAAGTTTGAAACAGAGAAGATGAAGTGGAAAGAAGAGACCTCTAAAAACAAACCTAAGGTCACAGAGAGGGATATAGCGGAAGTAGTAGCCAGATGGACAGGAATACCTATCGCAAGATTGACAGAGTCTAACAGAGAAAAACTACTTCACATAGAACAGGAGTTACACAAGAGGGTTGTAGACCAGTCTGAGGCTATCACGGCTATAGCAAAGGCTATAAGGAGAAACAGTGTAGGTCTGAAGGGAAGACACAGACCTATTGGTGTTTTCCTTTTCTTAGGACCGACGGGAGTTGGAAAGACAGAAACAGCAAAGGCTTTGGCTGAGTATCTCTTTGGTAGAGAGGACGCTCTCATCAGATTCGATATGTCTGAGTATATGGAGAAACATACAGTTTCCAGGTTGATAGGTGCACCTCCAGGTTATGTAGGCTACGAGGAAGGAGGACAACTTACAGAAGCAGTCCGGAGAAAACCATACTCAGTTATACTCTTTGATGAGATAGAGAAAGCCCATCCGGATGTATACAACATCTTCCTGCAGATATTCGACGATGGAAGACTTACAGACTCTCTTGGAAGGGTTGTAGACTTCAGTAACACCATAATTATCATGACCTCAAACCTTGGAGCCAAGATGATACTAGAGAGTGGTAAGATGGGCTTTGAGACTAAATCTGCCATCTTAGACTATAAAGAACTGAAAAAGAACGTTATGGATCAAGTTAGGAAAGCCTTCAACCCAGAATTCATAAACAGACTTGATGAGACGATAGTCTTTAAACCATTGGACAAAGAGGTGATTAAAGGTATAATAGATATACAGATTACTGAAATAAACAAAAGGTTGAAGGAATGGCAGATAACCGTAGAACTATCTCCAGAGTTTACAGATTACCTTATAGAGAAGGAGTTCAGGCCAGAATACGGAGCCAGGAGCATAAAGAGAGCACTTCAGGCGAAAGTAGAGGACCTGCTAGCAGAGGAGATTCTTGCTGGAAAGATAATCTCCGGCTCGAAAGTGGAGATAGTTTTAGACAAGGACGGCAACGTGACTCTAAAGACAAAAAAACCAAGAAAGAAAAAAGAGCTTCAGTTAACATAAAAAAGGCCAAGGTAGCCAGTTTATCCCTGGCTATCTCTCTTCTACTTCAAAACATCTCCTATTCCCAGGATAACCGGACTCCTAAGATAGAGGCTGGTAATATAGCAAAAGAATACGAAAAGTTAAAAGTATACAGGATAAGAAAGATAGAGATAAAAGGTCTTCAGTTCTTTGAACCTCAGATCATCCAACCTCTGATCCCCTTCGGTAAAGGGGCTATTGTATCAAGAGAAACAATATCCTCTACCCTTAGAGACCTGTACAAGTTAGGTTACTTCTCAAATGTGGAAGCCTACACAAAGTTTACAGAAGAAGGGGTAGATCTAACATTTGTCTTCAGGGAACTTCCTGTAGTCCAGAGAATAGAGTTTGAGGGGAATAAAGCTATATCAAAGGAAGACCTGGTAAAGGAGCTTGGGATAGACACTTCAGAGAGAATGGAAACTGGGAAAGCCCTTCCATTTACAACTCTAGGCCCAGAGTTAACCCAGAAACTTATGGGGATAAAGAGGGGATTAGGTAGAGTTCTCTCTGTAGATGAGATAAGTCAGATGGAAAAAAGACTGCTAAAACTCTATGAAAAAAGAGGATATCATCAAACTAAGATATCTTACTACTACCGAGGTAATAGTCTGATATTTAAGGTAGAAGAAGGCTCAAAGGCATACATAGAAGAGATAAGGATAATAGGGAATAAAAGTATAAAGAAGAAAGAGATCCTCTCTGTTATGGATACTTCTGAGAGAAATGTGTTTAAGCTAAAGTTTTACCCATCCTTGGTAAAAGAAACTCTCTACGAGGATATAGAGAAGATTAAACAGCTGTATATAAATAGAGGTTTTCTAGATGTAGAGGTTGAGGAGCCTCAGATATTCTTTGAAAGAGGTAAGAGTTACATAATAACTATCAAAATAAAGGAGGGAGAAAGATACAGAGTAAACAAGGTAGATATACTAAATAACGATCTTTATACAAACGATGAGATACTAAAGCTATCTAAGAAAAGGGAGATAGAGGTTGGAGATTACTATGAAGGAGAAAAAGTAGAATTTATAAAAAGAAACCTGCTAGATAGGTATAACGATCTTGGTTATATATTTGCTAATGTATCAATAAATAAGATAGTAGATAGAGAAAAGAAGACTGTAGACATCATCTTTGACCTTCAGAAAGGAAACATCTACTATGTGGATAAAGTTGATATATCCGGAAACTATGAGTCAAGGGATTCTACGATCCGGAGAGAGCTAAGGTTGTCTCCAGGAGATCTATTCCTGAAAGACAAACTTATGAGGTCTCAAGCTAGGTTATACAAACTTGGATACTACGATATGATTGGATTTGACCCTAACGTAAAGTCGGACAGTGAGATAGACCTAGATACAAAAGTTAACGAGAGGTTCACAGGTCAGATGTCTATAGGTGCTGGATACAGCCAGCTAACTAGCCTATCCTTCCTTGCATCCCTAAGAAAAGGAAACTTTTTGGGAACTGGAGATACAGCTGGACTGTCTCTCTCCCTGGGTTCTAAGTACAGAAGTAACAGTGTAAACTACATCCACAAGTGGGCTTTCTACAGACCCATAGATTTAGGGATTGACCTATATGATAGATACGTTAACTACGTATCTTTTGTTTCTATAAAAACCGGATTCTCTCCAACCTTGTCCTTTGAGTTTAGGGAATTCTGGAGGAGTGGTATTGGCATAAACCTTGAGAAAGGTGAGTATAAAGATATAGCAAATACAGCTTCCTACTACATAAAGAGACAGGCTGGAAAGTACAACTTGTACTCTGTATACTGGTTCATAAATAGAAACTCTCTAAACAACCCTCTCCTGCCTACAGAGGGTAGTGATTTTACGCTAACTCTGAAAGCTGGAACCGGAACCAGAGACTTTTACAAAGTAGTTCTATCTGGTTCTAAGATAATACCAGACAAGATTTTCTACACAGACTTTGTGTTTTCTATAAAAGGTAGCTTTGGATTTGTAGAGAATATATCAAAGACCATACCTCTTGATGAGCTATTCTTTGTAGGAGGAGACTTCACCCTGAGAGGTTTTAACTGGGGTATGGCAGGACCAAGAGATGTGGACAATAACCCTTCAGGGGCAAAGAGGCAGATAGTCATAAACAACCAGCTCTCCCATCCACTGGTTGAAAGGATGCTCTGGGGGTTTGTATTCTTGGATGTTGGAAAGGGTTTTGACTCAAGTTCACCTTTCACAGATCTTTACAAATCTGTAGGTGGTGGTATAAAGATAATCACACCTTTTGCGCCGATAGAGCTATACTACGGTAAGGTTTTAAACCCTCCTTCTGGGGTTAGTGACTCTAAGTTTGGGTTTATCCTTGGAACGTTCTTCTAAAAATTTTTTAAGGAGTTAACCATGAGAAGATTGCTAACAATGTTTATGTTATTTGTCCTTTTTGTAGGTAGTGGCTTTGCAGGAAACTACGCATACGTAGATATCGACAAAGTTATGAATGAGTCTGTAAAGGGGAAAAAGTACAAAGCAGACCTGGAAGGAAAGTTAAAGTACTATCAAGAGAAAGTAAGAGAGTTAAACGATAAGCTACAAGAGGCTCAAAAGCAACTTTCAAGTCCAACCCTAAACGATAAGGCAAAAGAGCAGAAGAGAGAAGACATAAGACAGCTTGCAAGGGAGATACAGTCATTGGAAAATCAAGCAAACCAGGAGCTTGCTAAGATGAAAGCAGATGCAGAGACAGCTATGGTAAAAGAGATAAAAGAGATAGTAAAGGGAATAGCTCAAAAAAACAATTATGACATAGTTTTCTATGGTGGATTACTTAGTGGTATTCTTTACTCTAACAAAAGTTTGGATATAACAGAGCAAGTTATAAAGGAATACAATAGTAGAAAATGAGACTATCTGAAATAGTAGAGATATTTGATGGGAGGGTCTTCAACCTAAAGGAAGACTTTGAAGTTGAGGGGTTAAAGAGTTTAGACACAGCAGGAGAGAGGGATATATCCTTTATCGTAAACCCAAAATCCATAAAGTCTGAGGTAAAGGCTGGAGCTGTATTCGTCAGGGAAAGAATAGACGGACTACAGACAACACAGATATTAGTAAAAGATCCTGCTGTTACATTCTATAAACTCATAGATTTACTAAACCAGGAAACTCAAAAGGTAGGACACATCTCAAAAACGGCCATAATTAGTGGAGATGTGTCTATAGATAGTTCCTCATTCGTAGGAGATTATGTGGTAATAGAAGAAAGAGTGAAAATAGGGAGAAACAGTATTATAAAGCCGTTTACCTTTATTGGCAAGAATACATTTATAGGTGATAACTGTATAATCCACCCCAGAGTGGTAATATACGGAGACACAACTATAGGGAATAACGTTATAATACATTCTGGTGCTGTCATAGGATCTGATGGATTTGGCTACTATCAGGAGGATGGAAGACACAAAAAAATCAAACACATAGGAAAAGTTGTTATTGAAGATGATGTTGAGATAGGATCTAATACGACTATAGACAGAGCCATGCTTGACGTAACAGTAATAAAGAAGGGAACTAAAATAGATAACCTTGTGATGATAGGGCATAACTGCAAAATAGGGGAGAACTGTATACTGGTCTCTCAAGTTGGAATAGCAGGGAGTTGTAATATCGGGAATAATGTTATACTCGCTGGTCAAGTTGGTGTGGCAGACCATATAAACATAGGAGACAATGTGATAGTTACCGCAAAATCCGGTGTTGGAAGTGACTTACCACCAAACAACATCTATGGAAATGGTCTACCTGCTATTGAATGGAGGAGATGGAAAAAGATACTGGTCTACCTCCAAAAACTTCCAGAACTTTTCAAATCCAAATCATAAAAAAAGCATCATAATCTGTATTAAAATCTTCAAAAGTCTGGAAGAGGTAATACTGGTGAAGTTGGTGCAAGAGGGCTCTATTTATGTTCATCTAGACCAAAACGGTATAGAGATAGGTAGATACTACTACATTTTTAAGGAAGGTTATCTGAAATCTGTGTCAGAGTACTTTGTTGCCACTGAAGAACCATGCCTTTCTCCCAAGGATCTAAACAGAGTTAAATGGTCGCTTTACTCCATAGAGAGTGGAAGAGTAAGTGATCACTTTGATTGGGTCCATACAAATGGTATAGTAAAGGGACAGTCTCCGTACTATAAAGGAACTAAAGGAAAGTATGAAGCTCTGTACACATTGGAAGGAAAGGTAAGTGATGACTTTGAGAAGATAAGGGATAGAGGTGCCCTTACAGGAGAGAGTAGGTTTTTCTGGGGAAAGAAAAATGGAAAATTTGCCATATACAATATTTTAACTGGTGAAAGGTTGACAGAAGAGTATAGATCTTCTGTGATAGCTGGTGTTGTTATAGGAAAAGGGGATTACTATGTGGGAAGTTATGGAGATGAGATGTTCTACATCTTTGATATAAAAACAGGGGAGAGACTGACAAGAGCTTTTGATGAGCATAGATTGATAGAGATATTAAAGCACGGGAATTTAGTTAAAGCTGTAGAGGAATTAGGAAAGTAGGATGGGAAAGGTAAAGGTTGCCTTTACAACTCTTGGTTGTAGGATGAACCAATTTGAGACCAGTGCTCTTGAAGAAAAATTCTCTGAGAGAGGTTACACTATTACCAACTTTGAAGATACAGCTGACATATACGTTGTAAACACCTGTACAGTTACAAAAGATGCAGATAGAACTTCCAGGAAAATCCTTCGTCAGGCAAAGAGGAAAAACCCAAACGCTGTGGTGGTAGCAACCGGATGTTACGCCCAGATATCTCCGGAAGATCTCTCAAGGATGGAAGAGGTAGACATAGTAGCAGGTAACAGTCATAAAACAGATCTTCTAGAGATAGTAGAGAGCTACATAAATGAGAGAAATGAAGATAAGGTCTTTATAGATAATATCTTCAGGGAAAAAGACTTTAAAACCTTTAGTATATCAACTTTCTTCGAAGGGACCAGACCTATACTAAAGGTCCAAGAAGGTTGTAATAGTTTCTGCTCTTTCTGTATTATACCTTTTGCAAGAGGAAGAGTGAGAAGTGGGAAGGTAAGGGAGATTTTGGAGCAAGTGAGAATTTTAGTAGACCGTGGCTACCGAGAGATAGTTCTAACGGGAACTCAGCTTTCCCAGTATGGATTCGACCACAGAGAGGCAAACCTTCTGACCCTTCTGAAAGAGATAACGAAAATAGAAAACCTCTACCTTGTGAGGCTCTCCTCTATGGGTATAGATGAGCTAGATAACGAGATGATAGACTTCTTAACAGACAATCAGAAGATAGCTCCTCACTTCCATCTATCCCTACAGTCTGCAGATGACAGAGTTTTAAGTGATATGAGAAGAAACTACACAGTTTCTGACTATATAAGGAAAGTGGAGAGAATGCTGAAAAGAAGACCTGAAACAGCCATCGGAACAGACATAATAACAGGATTTCCTACAGAAGACAGGGAAGCCTTTAAAAATACTGTTAAGAATGTGAAGGATATACCTTTTGCGTATATCCATGTGTTTACCTATTCACCTCGAGAAAACACACAGGCATTTAAGCTTAAGGACACAGTCCCTCCTCAGGAGAAGAAAAAAAGAACTAAGATAATGATTGATGTATCCAAAGAGAAGAGTTTTAGGTTTAGAGAGAGATTTTTAAATTCAAAACTAAAATTTTTGATAATAGGACAAAAGGATGGAAAAAGTATAGGCTTGTCTCCAAACTATATACATGCCTCTCTGCCTGTAGAGTTAGAGTATAACTCCATCGTAGAGGGGAAGCTTGTCAGGATAGGCTTGGATAGGGAAGATAACACAGCAGAGGTAGTACATGCCTTTAATCACATCTAAGGAAAAGATAAGAAAAATCCTCCAATCTTCCAAGAGTATAGCTGTAGTTGGGATATCTCCGGAGCCATCCAAACCAAGCTACCTTGTAAGTGAGGTTGTAAAAAGGTATGGATTTAAACTGTTCTTTGTGAACCCAAAGTATGAGGGAACTGTAATCCTTGGAGAGAGAGTTTACAGAACTCTGCTTAATATTCAGGAAGAGATCCACATAGTAAATATTTTTAGAAGACCTGGAGATGTTGTGTTTATAGCGGAAGAGGCTGTGAAGAAAGGTTTTAAAACATTTTGGTTTCAACCTCAGACTCTAAACAAGGATATCTCAAGAAGACTGTCTGAGAATGGATACAACGTAGTAAAGGATTATTGCCTAAAGACAGCATGTATAGAACTACTATAGGAGGAGAGCAATGTTAGTAGATAAAGAAAAGATAGAGAAAGCGATAAGATTACTTATAGAGGGAATAGGAGAAGACCCAAACAGAGAAGGTCTTAGAGATACTCCAAAGAGAGTTGCCAAGATGTGGGAGGAGTTTGAGTCCTACAGAAATATGAACATGACTGTTTTCGAGGAAGTGGGTAGTTATGATGAGATGGTGGTGGTTAGGGATATTCAGTTTTACTCCATCTGTGAGCACCACTTGTTACCATTCTTCGGAAAGGCTCATGTTGCTTACATTCCTGATAAGAAAGTCTGTGGTCTTTCAAAGATAGTCCGGATAGTAAACAAATTCTCATACAGACCTCAAGTCCAGGAAAGACTTACAGCGGAGATAGCTGAATACATAGAGCGGGAACTACAACCTAAAGGTGTTGCGGTGGTAATGGAAGCTCTACACCTATGTATGGCTATGAGAGGAGTAAGAAACCCGGAGAGTGTAACAGTCACAAGTAAACTTACTGGCAGGTTTTTAGAGTGTCAAAAAACAAGGGAGGAGTTTTTGAATTTGATAAACTCCCACAAAAAGATATAATAGAATACTAAAACTTTTTGGTGGTGAAGGATGAATCCGGAAGACCTTATGAAGAACCCCTTTATGTCAAATAGAAAGTTCAACCAAACTATGGAGGTTTTGAAGGAA
This sequence comes from Hydrogenothermaceae bacterium, assembly GCA_026418535.1. GTDB lineage: Bacteria > Aquificota > Aquificia > Aquificales > Hydrogenothermaceae > JAOABC01. The sequence continues at coordinate 251,056 of JAOABC010000002.1, forward strand.
GAAACGGAGTTTGAAAGGATAGTCAAGCTCCTTGCAGTACCGTCTAAAAGCGGAATTTACATTTCAAAAGTTGATATAAGAAACATAGGACTATCCATAGGAGTAGATGTTCCAGTTAGGGAAAGAAAAGAGATGTTGAAAGATATATTTTACTACGCTAAACAGATAGACAAGCTAAAAGAATTCTTAGACAAGCTGATAGAGTACGTTAACTACCGGATATCCCAGTATAAACAGATACAGTCAGAGTTTCCAGTTTCAGCCTATATATTCGATGAGTGGATAGAAAAAGCAAATAAGCTGATAAGCTTTATCCAAGAGATGAAAACAGAGATAGACATTTACAAGGTGTAGTATGTTAAGTTTTGACGGTTTTCTACAAAGAATATTCTCAAAGAAGAAAGAGGAAAATATAGAACCGTCAGAGTTTAACTACAATTACATACACGGGCTTTTGTTCTATAACACATACTTTGATGCATTAGCAAAGGCTCTGCCAAAAGACAGTTTCTGTTTTATCGTAGGTGGTTGGGTAAGGGATAGAATATTAAACAGACCTATAGGAAAGAAGATAGACATAGATTTTCTAATAACAGCTCCCCCTATAGAAGTAGCTAAAAATCTAAAGTCTATAGTAGGTGGTAATATATTCCAGTTTGAGAAGGAGAAAACCGTCGCTACCATTCTATTTGAGGAGGGAGATTACAGATACAGGTTTGACTTTTCTTACTTGGATATATCTGGAATACCGGAAGGTTTAGATTTTGAGGAAAAAGATAAATTCATCTACCATAAGGTAGTGGAAGACTTAATAAATAGAGACTTTACTATAAACGCAATAGCTGTGAACTTTGACGATACATATTCTCTCTCAGCTTCCCAAACAGTCCTGATAGATCCTACCGGAGGATTTAAGGATCTGCAGGAAGGAGTAGTTAGGCCTGTATCTATAAAAAATATAGAGAAAGACCCAGTAAGAATAATAAGAGGATACCGGATAGCTTCTGAGCTAAATTTCTCTGTAGATAGAGAATTTGATAGATTCGCTCGCAAAAACCTATTCCTCCTAAGTAGCTCACCTAAAGAGAGAGTTAGAGATGAGCTTATCAAAGTTATCAACTCAGAACAGTCTTATCAAGGGTTAATATACCTTAGAGATAGTGGCTTATTTGATTTTATTACCAACAACAACCTTGATGATATAGACAACATAAGAAAGATAGAAGAGATACTAAAAAAAAATCCTGTAAAGTAAAGGAAGAGTTCTGGAACACTCTAAATTCCATAAATTTCTTTGATGATTTAAATGACCTGACTATAGTTAAACTTGTTTCTATCCTGAGGAAAGACAGTATAAAAAAGGTACTCTCTGAAAATCTTCTCCTCGGAAATAGAGCAACTAACTTTGCATGTCTACTTGTGGAAGGCTTGAGGTTTTTGTATAGTATAAAAGAAAATCCAACCTACTATAGTAAGAATTTACTCTGGTATAAGTATGGACATATATTTGTCCATATTCATATTCTTTATACAATCGAGAGTCAGGACTGTGGACTTCTAGTAGACTTACAAGATCACTACTATATGCATTACAGAGAAGAGATAGTATCTAAACCTCTCCTCTCCGGTTTAGAGATAATGAACATACTGAACTTGAAAACTTCTAAGGAAGTAGGGAATATAAAAGAGAGGCTATTTATAGCACAACTTGAGGGAAAGGTAAAAACAAAAGATGAAGCCATCAGGTATGTTAAGAATCTAAGAGAAACAATTTGAAGCTAGTTTTTTCTTTTACAGTTTCAGTTAGTATTTGACAACCAAATGTGTTTAATGTTGAATATATAAAATTACTAATATATATGTGAGGTTAGTATCATGAAAAAGCTCTTAGTAGCATCTGGATTGCTTTCTCTTGCATCTTTCCCAGCGTTTGCAACAAACGGGGATAACATGATCGGAGTTACTCCGGCCTCTGAGGCTATGGGAGGTCTTGGAGTTGGTATGACTGTAGGGTCTATAGATTCCATTTTCAGAAACCCTGCTTGGATGAACACAGAGAAGAATTTTACAGTTAGTTTCGGTGGCATACTCTTTATGCCAACTGTAAAAGCTAGAGCTAAAGACCCTATGAATGGTGACACTGGGTATTTATCAAGCAGAGCAAACCTGTTTACTGTTCCGGAAGTAGGCATCACACACAGATTAAATAATAATACAGTTCTTGGTATCGCAGCTTATGGAGTATCCGGAATGGGTGTAGACTACAGAAACAAAGACCCAAAACTTGCAAACATGCATACCACACTTCAGTTTATGAGGATAATTCCAGCTATATCCTACCAGGTAAATCCAAACCTATCTGTAGGTGCAGGTATAGACTTGGCTTGGGCATCTTTAGACTTGGGAGCATTCTTGCCCAATGGAAGTGGTGGTTATTACAATGCAGGGGGTGGTCATTCTTCATCCTATGGGATAGGAGCAAGGTTAGGTGTATCGTACCAGTTAGATGCTCTCTCTTTTGGAGCTGTCTATCAGTCTCCTGTCTCTATGAAGTACAAGTATGTGTTTGATTCTAATAACGATGGACAATTTGAGGATATGAAACTCCAACAACCTGCTGAGATAGCATTTGGTGCAGGATACAAAGTTTTACCAAACATCCAGATAGGAATTGATATAAGATGGATAGGATGGTCTAAAGCAGATGGATATAAACAGTTTAAATGGAAAGACCAGTGGGTCTTTGCTGTTGGTGGAGAATATCAAGCTACCGGTGCTCTAAAACTTAGAGCAGGATATAACTACGCTAAGAGTCCTATCCGGAGTATGAATAATTTAGCAACCTGTATGTCAGGAGACCCAACACCTTGTAATCTAAACAAAATATCAGATTTTGCTCAACCGTTCCCAGACTACAACGTCCAATGGTTTAACTTGATAGGCTTCCCAGCTATCACCGAACATCATCTAACATTCGGTGGAAGTTATCAATTTACAAGAAACTTTGCGGTAGATATGTCTTATGTCCATGCGTTTGAAAAGAAAGTAGAGTCAACAGCTATTAGTGGAATGGTGTTGACCGGAGCTAAGAATGCTCAGAATTCTATAGGTTTATCTCTAAGATGGTCTTTTTAGGAGGGAGTACGTATGTATAGAAAGATTCTCTTAGGAATAACTTTAAGTTTGGGATTAAGTTCAATCTCTTTTGCAGGGGATCCTTGGATGGGCCCTCAGTGGACTGAGAAGTTCTGTGACTACTGGAATAAGAATTTACAGACCACTATGGCTGAATGGGCAGAGTATAATTTCAATAAACAGAAAGGTTATAAAACCATTTCTTTCTATAGACAGGATTGCAATCCTCCTAAAAAGGTAGAAGTTCGTATAAAGTATGAAAACAGTAAAGCAGTATGCATATACGGTGGTGAAGCTAAGGACTCAAATCCGGAGTTCCTGATGTATGCAACAGATGAAAACTGGAAGTCTTTAGTGAAAGGTGAGTTTGGGTTCATGGGAATGGGAATAATGAAGAAGATGACCTTCCAAGGTTCTAAAGTAGAAGCTATGAAGTTTATGGAGCCGTTTAAAGCCTTCTTAATAGGTTTAGGAAAAGTCAGTTACTCAGATACTTGTCCCTAAACGCCCATATTTACCCTCCCGAAGGGAGGGTTCTTTAACTTCAACTTTAAAGTTAAAATTCCTCTCAAGACATAAAATTAATTAACAATTAAATTTAAATGTTTTTTGCAATATAATATGAAAATTATCCTATAGGCATACAACAACAATTCTATAATGCACAAGCAAAATCAAGTTCACCTTATCAAGTATTACCGACAAAAGTTTCCGCTCGTCAGAATAAGCCCTATCAACAGCTACTCATACAACTATCTTCTTTTTGTCCCTTACACCTGTGAGAACTTCTGCCTTTTCTTGTGATCTTACCTGTCTTATCTGTATTCCTCTGAAATAGTCGAGTTTTACTGTATTATCGTATCCAAATCCTTCGGCATCCGCTACTGTGTGGTATAGTTACCAATACTTCTCAAGCTTGTAGTAATTGTGGCTATGTAGACAAAGAAAGCAGGAAAAGTAAAAGCGAGTTTGAGTGTAAGCTTTGTGGTAAAAAACTTCACGCTGACGTGGAAGAAAAAGATAGTTCTAGACTTTTTCCGTATATACTTCAGTAAGCTAAGACAAACAGACGAGAAAGAGAAAAGACAGGGCTTTGTGCAGGCGGAAGACAAGAAACTCACAAGTGAGGAGTTTATGAGAAAATACGGAAGCATACTGAAGCTATAATAGGCTTAAAGGCTCCGTTGCTAAGAGGATTTTGGCTCGTGACCTCTATGGTTCTTACAAGACTCGTAAGGGCTTTATGAACTTTTATTACTCAAATATTGAAGTAGCGAAACATAAGGTTTTAAAGAGTATGATTAGTCAAAGTAGTGTTATAATATCTCATAGTATGATGAATAGCACAAAATAAATGGAGATGTAAACATGGAAGCTCTCCAGAAGTTTCAAAACTTGCTAAAAGAACTTTTCCAGTTTGAAGCATCGGACTTAGACTTTGGAATTTATCGCATTCTAAACTACAAGCGCAAGCAGATAGAGAAGTTTATTGAAGAAGAGCTTAAGAATAAGGTTGATGAGGTCTTTGCTAAGTATGAAAAGGAAGAGCATAAGAGCGTGGACGAGGAACTTGAAAAAGTGAAGAATGAAATTATTGAACATCTTGGTAATAATACCTTCATGCCTACGGGGAAAATAGTAGAAGATTTTAAGAATACACCTCTAGCTAAGAAATTTTTAGAAATTAAAGCAAGGAAGGAAGAGATTGAGCAACTTAAGCACATAAAATCACAGGTTTTCAACGACCTATATAACTTCTTTTCTCGCTACTACGAAGAAGGAGACTTTATCCCACAGTATCGCTATTCAATAAAAGGACATAAATACGCAATTCCTTACAACGGTGAAGAGTTAAAGCTCTACTGGGCAAACCGAGACCAGTACTACATAAAAACGGGAATTTTGTTCAGAGATTATGCCTTTAAAGCAGGAGACTATAGAGTCATTTTCAGAACTGTGGAAGCAAAGGAAGAGCTAAATTCAAACAAAGAAACCAAAGGAAGATTTTTTGTCCTTGACGACCAGAATCCAGTAGAGTTCATAGAAAACGAGAAGGTGGTTATTGTTTGCTTCCAATACAGGGAATTAACAGAAGAGGAAGTAAAATACTATGGTGTTAAAGGTGGAAGCAATAATTCAAAGCAGGAAAAGATAAACGAAGAAAATCACGAAGGCATTTTAAGCAAAATTGAAAACCTGTCGCTAAAAGGACTTCTTAGTAAGGAATACAAAAATGGAAAGTCACTCTTGCTTTATCAACTTAACCGCTTTACCGCAAAAAACACGAAGGACTACTTTATCCACAAGAATTTAAAAAGTTTTTGACAGAACAGTTAGATTACTACTTAAAATCTGAAGTTTTTGACATAGGCACGTCAAAGAAGAGGAAGCCTTACGCAAGCACATCACTCGCGTTAAGGTTGTGCGCGAGATTGGTCAAGTGATAATAGATTTCTTTCGCAGATAGAGGACTTTCAGAAAAGGTTATGGGAAAAGAAGAAGTTTGTTCTAAGAACTGAGTATGTGATAACTACTGACAAGATACCAGAAGAGTTTTACGATGAAGTATGGGAAAATCAGAAGCAAAAAGATGAATGGAATAGCTTAGGCTTTGTAGTGCCAGAGAGAAAAGAAGACCTGAAGAATTTCAAGCTTTCAGTTGATACGAAGTATTTTCAGGAGGATTTTAAAGAGAAATTACTGGAGGACCTAACTGAAAAAGCAGATTTGGATGATTTATTAGATGGCATTTTAATAAAGAGTGAAAACTGGCAAGCATTAAATTTACTTTTGAATAAATACAAGGAGGAAGTACAGACAATATATATTGATCCACCTTTTAACAAAGAACAAGACGCAGACTATCTCTATAGTGTGAAATACAAAGATTCCACATGGGCAAGTATACTTGAAAATAGACTAAGCTTGGCAAGAGAGTTCCTGAGCGACAGAGGAAGCATCTTTGTCAGATGTGACTATAACGGAAATTGGATTGTTAGACCTTTCTGTGGCAACAAAGATAACATCGCAGTAGAATACAGAAAAAAACAAGTGGAATAAAAGTATTAGATTCTGATTGGACTGACATACCAGGATATGCTGATGAATGGAGTTTTTCAACCGAAAACTCTGAAAAACCACTCAAAAGAATCATTCAATCAACATCCAACGAAGGCAATTTAGTTATGGACTTCTTCCTTGGTTCTGGAACAACAACAGCCGTGGCACATAAACTCAAAAGAAAGTGGATTGGCGTTGAAATGGGAGAACATTTTTGGACCGTAATTATGCCAAGAATGAAGAAAGTTTTGTATTATGATGAATCTGGCATATCTAAAGAAAAAGATGTCAAAGAAAAATACAATAAAAAGACAGCAGGTGGCTTTTTCAAGTATCAAAACTTGAACAATACGAAGACACGCTTGACAACATTGAATTAAAAGAGAATGAACAAGCACATGAGCTTTTTAAAGACGAATACCTTATAAAATACTTCCTTGATTTTGAAACAAGAGAAAGTCCATATCTATTGAACTTAGACCTTTTAAAAAATCCATTCGCTTACAAGCTTAAGGTGAACCTTTCGGAAGTCGGTGAACCGCAGGAGATGGTCATAGACATTCCAGAAACATTTAACTATCTCTTAGGCTTGAAAGTCAAAAAGGTAAAAGTAAGATATAACGGTGTACCTGAAAAGAGGAAATATCTTTTCATTCTTGGTGAAAAAGACGGTAAAAATATAGCGGTAGTATGGCGTGAATATCAGGATAGATGGACTGAGAAAGACTTAATAGAGGATAGGAATTATATAGTCAAAGAACTTGAATTTTGGATGTCCAATACAGACATTAGTGTAGTCTATATAAACGGACAAAGTATTCTAACCAATAAACTTGGAAAAGATGAAGTAGAAATAAGATACATTGAGCCAGAATTCAAGAAGCTGATGGAGGCATAAACGTGCTAAAACGGAGGCATAGGCATGCTAAAAGAGGTAGAAGCATGAATCTCGAAAAATACCTTGTTTTAAACAAGTATCTTCTTTCTCTTTTTGGAGTAGGAGAATTCAAAGAGCTACAGCAAAAGTTAAGAGATGCACAGACTGGTTACGATAGTGAAGGAAAAAGCCACTTTGCACGCGTTTTGCGTTCGTCTCTTAGCAATCTCAAAATTCCAGAAGATAAACTTTGGGAATACGATAAAAACATTCAGTCCTACATTGAAAAGATTAGCTACAATAGGGAAATAAGCCTGAAATATTTTCAATATCTCGCCGTTCTCTTTGCGGAGATTGTCTTAGATAACTTAAAGAATAGAAAGAGCTACTTTATAGAGGAATTAAATAGCTTTCTGGAAAAATACAAAAGGGAACAACTCATAAGCATCATAGATAAATTCAAGGAAGATGACCTTGAAAAACTCGCTTTCTGGATGGCAACTGGCTCGGGCAAGACGCTAATAGCACATAAACTACCATCAATTTTTCAAATACAACTTGTTCTCTCCAGATAACATTATTCTTATTACGCCAAACGAAGGACTATCAAAACAACATTACGAAGAACTGCAAAATAGCGGTATTACGTGCAAGCTATACAAAGGAGGTTTAAACGGTAGTATAGAACAAGAGAATAAAGTTCTTGTGATAGAGATAACCAAACTCGTAGAAGAGAAAAAGGTGGTGGAGTAACGATTCCAGTTGATGCCTTTGAAGGCAAGAACTTAGTTTTTGTTGATGAAGGACACAAAGGAAGAAGATCTGATGACCAAAAATGGGCTCAGCTTAGAAACCGTCTTGCGGAAAATGGTTTTACCTTTGAATACAGTGCTACTTTTGGTCAGATTTTAAACGAAAGAGAAGGAAAAGAAGTGCTCAAGGAATACGCTAAGTCTATTGTCTTTGATTATTCTTATAAATACTTCTATCTTGATGGCTATGGCAAGGATTTTTCGGTTTTGAATGTAAGGAATGTAAGAGAGACGAACGATTTTCAAGAGGGCATGTTTGTAGCAAATCTCTTATCCTTCTATGAGCAACTTCTTGTCTATGAACAAAATAAGGACTTAGTAAAGAAATACAACATTGAAAAACCGCTTTGGATTTTTGTGGGGACGACGGTATCGGAAGAGGAGTCTGACATTATTCAAATTGTGCGATTTATAAAGAAGATTATAGAAGACGAAGCGTGGTTAAGGAAGTGGATAGACAACATATTAGGTAGCAATACTGGGCTAACAGACGAGAATGGTAAAGATGTTTTTGAAGGAAAGTTCAAGTATATAAGAGAGAAAGGAATAGACCTTAAGGATATTTACGAAAGAATTTTTGGTGGAAAAGCAAAATTGAACTTGTATGAGATAAAAAATGCGGAAGGAGAGATTGGTTTAAAGGTTGGAGAGAACGATTATTTTGGTGTTATAAACATTGGCAATGTTTCAGGATTTAAAAGGCTACTGGAAGGAGAAGGAGTTTCAGTGGAGCAAGATGTAATCTCTGGTTCTCTTTTTGACAAGATAAAAGAAGAAAGCTCAAAGATTAACATCCTTATTGGTTCAAGAAAGTTTATTGAAGGATGGGACACTTGGCGCGTTTCTTCAATGGGGCTTTTGAATATGGGGACAGGGCAAGGACCTCAGAAATACAGCTATTTGGAAGAGGGGTAAGGCTTAAAGGCAAAAGGATGTCATTAAAAAGAAGTGGCGACAGTGGTGAAATCAAGATTCTGGAAACGCTAAATATCTACGGAATTAAGGCGGATTACCTCGCAAAGTTTCTGAAAGCTATAGAAAAAGAAGATGTGGAATTTGAGGCAATTGAGATACCAATAAGGAGTCAGCATGAAGACAAATGGAATAGCCTCTACATTCTTTCATTGTCCAAATCTGAAGAACAGTTCAAAGAAGAAAAAGTCTTGAAATTAGAGATTACCGAAGAGATTAACTGCATCATTAACCTTTTGCTGAAGGTTTCACTGTATCAATCAGAAGGAGAGTTAAGTATAGAAACTACAGAAATAACAGCGCAAATCAAGGATATGAAAGAAAAACTCAAAGAAGTTTTAGACTTGCTTGACTGGGAACACATATGGCAAGAGATGATAGAGTATAAAAAACAGAAAGAGTATTGGAACTTAACTTTTACCAAAGAAGATATTAGAAATATTCTTGCATCAGACAAATACAAAATCTACGTCAGAGAAGAAGAATTTGAAATCAATAGCAAAGAAGACTTACGGCGTATTGAAGACATAGCTTTATTGGTTATCAAGAAATACGTTGATTCCTTTTACCAAAAGAAGTTAAAGCATTTTGAGGCAGAGAACCTAAGGTGTGAACCGATAGAAGAAATACCATTTCCTAAGGTTGCCGGAGATCTCAAGTATACGGTGTACGTCAATAAAAGTAAAAGTGATATAATCCAACAAATAAAACAACTCGTTGACGACTTAAACGAACTGTTTGAAAAGGAAGGCGGGGCTTTACCGCGTATATACTTTGATAGGTCTTTGTATGTGCCGTTGCTACTTGAAGTGAAAGGAGATATTGAAAAAATAGTACCGCAAGGTTTAGCAGAAAGTGAAAAGAAGTTTATAGAAGAACTGATGAAATGCTTGAAAGAAAAAAAAGATGAATTTGAGGACGTTGAATTATACTTTTAAGGAATTACCCATTTTCTGGAGTTGGTTTTCAACTTAGATGGGCAAAATTCTATCCTGATTTCATTATGTGGATGAAAAAGGATGAAAAACAAGTTATCGTATTCATAGACCCTAAAGGCTTGGAGCATACAAAAGGATTGGACGATGAAAAGTTGCAGTTTAGTAAGTATCTTAAAGAAGAATTGGGAGGAAAAATAGAGTGTGTAAACGTGGTGTTTGATGCCTTCATACTTTCTGTGACTCCTTATACAGAACTAGTAAGAGGAATGATAAGTCCTCCTGAGAAGACCGAATACGAGAAATTCAACGTTTTATTTGAAGAAGATCGTGATTGGGCATGTAAACTTCTCTTAGGTGTGAAAAAACTGATACCCTGATGATATCTCAGATAGTATTATAGTCTTTTCTGTCAATTACGTGTTTATAGTAAGCTCTCTTCTTCTCTCACTGTGTCCAATAATAGTTTCAGTATCCTCCTCCGTAGCATCTCCACATCCTCTATCCACAAACCACCTCCATATATGTTTGTGGTTAGTTAACTCTTGCGTTACAACCACACCAGCTTCGGGAAGGCTACGCTAATAGAATTTGTTGCAAAAGCCCTAAGTAAGCTAAAATATTACTTTAGCCCGTGGGAAGATAATTTTTAGGCTTCTCAAATGGAGGTTACCAATGTATAACTCATTTCCATGGGTTTTAGTTGACCCAGATTGTGAAAATTGTTATAGTTCAAAGGCGACTCTATTAAGACAGGCAGTCATAGACTGGCTGAGAAAATACGGCAGGCAAAGGGGTTTTACCGAAGTGGTAAACTCACCAAACCTTGGTGGTATTATATGCCTGTGCGTTGGAGATGGTATGCTTTTGTATGCAGGCAAGTCAAGGGAAGACCTTGTGCCTACTGAGTTAGATAGACTAAGTTTAAGAAACAGAATAGAGCCTTTTGCTTCCGCAGGCTACGTGCTGACGCTTCACTTTCACCGGCTTTTTAGACAAGATACGTACTTTAGATATTCCTGCAAAGGAGCTCTTAGAGTTTATCTAATATGATATATCAGTTTTTTCTTGAGAGAAAACTTTGAAGAACCCACTATAAATACGGGGCTTTAGTTTTTGATATATTTGTAATTTGCACAATACTTAAAGGAGGAAAGGTCATGGAGCTCCTTACAAGCGATGAAATCATGTTAAAGGTCTTAGAAGTAGTAAATAGGGCTGAGCGTAGCGTTAAGATAGCATCCGCTTGGATAAAGTAGGCACTTTGAAGAGGTCATTGGCTTAGTTAAGGAAAAGAAGGATAAGATTTCTTTGGAAATAATTCTCAGAGCTTCTGAACTTAGAGACATGCAGATAACTGACGGCAGGGTTTTTAGAAAGATAAAAGAGGCGGGGGGTAGCGTGTACCTGTGCGAAAGACTTCACGCAAAGTTTATTCTGGTAGATGAGTGTGAGTTAGTTCTTGGCTCGGCTAACTTTACAGATAGCGGGCTAAGTGATAGCAAAAGTGGTAACCTAGAGGCAGGCACATACTACAAAGGTGCAGAAGACGACGGGCACGTGAAGAAGATGTTAGACTACTTCAACAATATAAAGAAAAACTATTCTCTTTAGGCGACGATTTAGTAGGTTTCGTGCTAAATCCTGTAAGGCTTAGGGAATTTGAGTTTATTCTTCTGGATGAAAAGTTCCCAGTTTTTTCCTACGTAGAGATAAAACACGGGAATGAAACAATATACGTAGGGAGAGTTAACAGTATATACGCATATGACTTAGGTTTCTTTTCAAATCCCTTTAGGAACAAAGATGACGGAGTTACCGCCTCCGTGCAGGACTTTAAGAAGATACTCTCACAAGACACAGAAGATAGCTGGAGAAAAGCAGCTTTGCTTGCTTACTTTAGCGACAACAGGAGCCCGCTACAAATTGCAAATGCAGAGCTGGTATGCGTATTACAAGGAAACTTTCCTAATGTTCCTGAATGTCCCTTCGATGCAGGTCTTCCTGTTTACAAAGCTAGCAAAGAAACTATTGAAAAAGCCTTTAAAAAAGGAAATATGCCATTAGTGGTTGGAAGACTGAAGGGTACCGATGTAAGTGCAACTATAGACTTTGAAGAGGTGCTCAAAAGGCATATTATGGTCACAGGCGTCACCGGTTCGGGTAAGAGCTACTTTGAGGTTCACATAAAGGTTTTTGAGGATGTGCTCTTTCCAATAAGCGGAGAGGAAGTGATTAAGCTTATAATTGAGTCAGGCTTTGCTATGCTCGTGCAAGGAAGTTCTAATGAAGCGACTTACATTAAGTCTCAGTTGGAAAAGCACATAAGACCTTCTTTGGATACAACTCTGAAAGAAAAGACTTTAGAAGAGGTTTTGTAGGAAGTAATTACTGGAGCTCCACAAAAAAGTAGTAGCTCAAAGCAGGCAAAACAAGAAACTGAAGCCGCTAACAGTCAACCAGATAGAGAAACGACAATAAAGCAAATACTATCCCACCTAAAGAGAGTCTACGGTGAAGAGGCTACTATAAAGCAGAAAGAGACTTGCGAGAAAATAGAAAAAGTTTTACGCTCTGACAAACCTTTAGTCATAGTGGACTTGTCCCAGATTTCAAATGCAGAAGCCCGCGTCAATATTGCTGGTATTTTGTTACAGGAAATACTTGCGGAAAACAGGCGAAGCTCTGACGACGAAAGAAAGAGGAAATTTTGGTTATAGAAGAAGCTCAGAACTTTGCCCCAGAAAGGGCATACGCTGGGAGTACTTCTGCAGGAAAAGACAATCTCTCCCTTGCCACGCTACAGAGGATTGCTACGGAAGGTAGAAAGTTTGATATTGGTCTCTTAATAATAACTCAAAGACCCGCTCAGGTTAGCAAGTATGTTTTGTCACAAATGAACACTCAAGTTGTGTTCAGAACCATAAGCAAGCAGAACTTGGATGCTCTCGAGAACTTTATGGAACATACGGGAAGAGGAATTGTAGAACTTGCTCCCCCCTTACCTACAGGCGTAGGCATAATAAACGGCGTTGCGGTTCCATTTTCCATAGTGTTTGAAGGTAATAGCTGTGAGTAGTAAGTATAACTTTAAGAATAGTTAGACAAGTCTTGCACGACCAGAGTTTTTCTAAACTTAACCAACTTCTCTGATTTTTCTACAAAGTTAGTTAACTCTGACATTTAACTTATTTAAGCTTCAGTAATTAGACAAACATTGCATAACCAAAACTCTCTAAACTTAACCAACATTTTTTAGTTTTTCACGAAGTTAGTTAACTTGCCTTACCTTACCCTTACCTAACCCTATCTTAAGCAAAGGCTTGTAAGACAAAAGTTTAAGCGTTAACCTTACATACCTTACCTTGTTTTTCAGTAGCGTATAAAAAATTGAGTAGCGGAAGCAAAGTTTTTGCACGTAGACTTCAAAAAATTTTTGCAAGTAAAAATAGGTAAGAAAGGTAAGGTTAAGCGGATAATCCTTGCGTATCAACGGTCATAACCCTTACCCAACACCCTTACCTTTTTGCCTAAAAAAGTAAGGCTACAAACCTTGGGAAGTTAACTAACTTTTTTAGGTTTTCCACAAAGTTGGTTAACTACGACAAAATTGCAAGCTTTGCAATTTTGTCAGCTTTAAACACCGACAAATTAGACAGGTAATATTAACAACTACTATTAAATTGGTTTGTTGAGATAAATAATTAATAGTTTGCCTTACTCTTTTAAGCTCCTTTCCAAGCTGAATACCATATGTATGGTGTGCCTCATCTGAAAAAAACTGCTAAATTTGGAAGAGATACTATCGTTTGAAGACACCTGTTAGCTACTTCTTGTTTTATTTCATCTTCTTTAGAACTGCCTATAAATAAATCTTTGATTAGTGATTTTGTAATTGTTTGTTTTTGAATCCTAATTTTTTTCAGTGTTAGTTACAACTACTTTACCAGGCGCAAAAACTAGAGCATTCTTTACAAAAATTTACAAAAGGGTCATCGGGACGCTCTAAAACCATCGCAAATGTTTTTATTTTCTTAAATATCGCATCTATCCCACCTTTATTCATTATATTAAGTAGGTCTTCTTGAGATATAGAAATGTTTAATTTACTAAAGAGCTCCCCGGGCTCGGGGTAAAATTTTTTGTATAAATCAAAAACATGAAGTGTTTTTTTAACTAAACGTAAATATCAGTAAGTTTCAAGGACTTCAAATTGAGCCTTTCTTAAAAGGCAGTAGCACGTTGGAGAGTTTCTTTTCTTCTTTTAAACGATGGTTTGGTAAATACTTGAGCGGTGTGAAATTTGAGAATATACAAAAGGATCTGATATTTAAGGTTATAATAATGAGGGGTGTTAAGTAGCTATAGTATAGATACTGAAGCATTTATATCCTTAGCTTATCTATTATTAGCTTTGGTTCTCTATGAATCAAGAGCTTCCGACAGCTTGTTTTAAAATATTTATAGCATTTGAGCTTATTCCATAGAATAAAAAAGAAAAAGATAGAGCAATCCTTTCTCTAATACTTTTTCTTTTTAATAAAAAGAGAGACATTACATATAAAATATCAATGGCATAAAAGAAAAAAAGTAAGCGTGCAAAACCTTCTCCAGTTAATAATGAAAAAGGTAATATGAAAATGGCATAGTTTAATCTAAATAGATATATTTCGTAGAGGAATGTATTGCTCATCAGGAAATTCTTACTTATAAGAAAAGTCGTTAATACTAAATAAGTAGTAATTACAAAAGCTTTGAAATAATTTGAAGTTCTCTCTTCTCCCCAATCTATGGATGAGTCTATATATATGCCATATGTTTCCAAGCTACGAAGTAGTAGAATAAGTATCAAGCTAATCAATACCAAAGTAAATGTGTGAAATTTTTTTTT
>JAOABC010000003.1 GCA_026418535.1 Hydrogenothermaceae bacterium
AACTGATACTTTTTGTTTAGTTCTTTACCAGTAAGCTTCTCTTCTATAAGCCTATCTGGTTCACTTTCAATCATCCCAAGCTCTATCCACACTTTCACTTGTTCTTGCCATCCACTATGTTTTGGTAACTTTTCTATTACGTGCCAACCGTTTTTCTTTGCTATTCTGTCTAATGTGATTACGTAGTTGGAATTCCTTACAAACTTAGGTTTGTTCCATATTTTTACAAGTTCCTCTTCAAATTGAGATACAAAGTCTATGAGTTTATACGCTATCCTTTTCAGTATCTGTATCTGTTCTATCCTTTCAAAACTCCACTCAACTTCAGGATTTGTTACGTACTGATATAACCAAAGATTAAATTGTTCCCTTAAAAACTCTTTTGCATTTTTGTTTATAAAATAATCTACTTCACTTTGCTTTTCAAATACTCTGATTGCCCTTTCTATGTCTTCTTCTGTTATGTTAAGTTTGGCTTTCTTTATCTGCTTTAAAATGTCATCTATTTTTGTTTTCCTACCCTTTTCAGAATAAATTACTTTGAAATTAACTGTCCCATCTTGAGATATTTCTTTTAATTCATAAATAAGTTCTCTTTTTTCGTTAGCTTTCTTGAGTTCAATCTTTGATGCATCAAAATAAAACTTTTTACCATCAAATTCAACAGGCATACTTCTAAATATCCTGTCTGTCTTTACATAATAAAGCATCTTTGTCTTCCAAAATAAAATCACATCTTTGTCATCTGTATAAATTTTCTCATAGACATTGTTATGAAATGGTGTAGAGTTAAAATAAATACTTCCACTTTCAGTAAAGTATCTTTTGAAGAATGTATAAAGTTTATCAAAAAGTTCTTCCTTGAATGTAGGATATTTTTGATGCTTTGTCCATGTCTTCTTTGAGTAACTTTTCTATTTTCTCATAGTACTTGGACTTTATTTTCATCAGGTTAATGAATCCACCAGTCCCTTCTACCTTTACACCTATGAATATATCTCTAAGTGTGTTTAAAAATTTTTGCTCTTTAGTAATGGTTTCTCCCTTTTCAACACTTCTTGCTTTGAACACTCCCAGTATATCTTCAAAACTCTACACATCCTTTATCTTCTTTTCCACTCGTTTAGGTAGTATGTATATTTTATTATATATTTTTATAAAAGGAGTGTTACTCTCCTATCTGGATAAGGCTAAAGTACTCTGAGAACTTTTTATTAAACCACACAGAACCATCCTTGTATAGAATTAACACCCCAAAACCATTATTATCTCTTAGAAACTTCGCCCGGATATCTCTATCCATTGCAAAGATAGCCGTTGAGATAGCGTCCACATAACCACAGTCATCTCCGGCTACAGTTATCTGGAGTATGTCTGTCTGGTTACCGATTATATGATCTTGGAAATAGTTTCCGGAAGTAGATAAACATACATCCAACCTATTTACTAATTTTGCAAGAACTCCTTTAGTGATAGGATTGTATACACCTATGGACCTTTTTTGTCCCCACACTTTCAGATCCCCTGCTATAGATATAAAACCTTTCTTTAGTTTATCCCTAAACTTCTCATAAGCTTTCTGAACAGTATATCCTTTTCCTATACCACCAAGATCTACAGCCATTCCTTCTCTTAATAGGCAGGCTTTACTACCATCTATCTTTAGATCTCTGTAATTTACAACTCTTTTTGCATCTTGAAAACTCAGTATACCCTTTCTTTTGTAGTTTATAGTTATAGCTCCCACTGTTACATCAAAGGCTCCGAAGGTCAGTTCTGACACCTCAATAGATTTCTTCAAAACTTCTAAAGTCTCCCGAGATATATCTACGCAATCTTTTCCAGAGGAAGAATTCAATCTGGTTATTTCAGAATCTTCTTTATAGTCAGATAGAAGACCATCTAAATGAGAAACATACCTATATATATCATACTGATAGGAAGGTGTATCCACAATCATATAAGTTCCCATCACATTAAAGACCTTCTCTCCGGAGAAGGATAGATTGAATACTACTAAAGCCAACAGTACAAACTTAGCCATAGCTTCCTCCTTCTGTTTTTGAAATTTATATATGTAAGAAAGATGAGAGAATCTGATATTAATCATACTATTTTGATCTGAATTATTTGAGAATAAATCTCAATTAAAACTTGGAGGAAAAAATGTCTGTTAGAGAAGTTAAAATTAAAATAAGTCAGCTCTCAAAAGACTTTATGGAAATCATCGAAAAAGAAAAAGATACTGAAAAGAAAGTAAAGCTATTTGAAAGTTTCTACAAAACTCTAAATCTCATACAGGAGATATACGACCCTTTTAAAGAGAGTAAAGAAAGGCTAAATTAACCTCTTCACAATCTCCCATATCGCTATAGAGGTTGCAGAGGAGACATTTAGAGAGGTTACCCTACCTCTCATAGGTATAGTAGCCACTATATCTGCAGTTTCTAAAACAGATTTCGAGATTCCTTTTCCCTCAGAACCTACTACAATAGCAAGGGGAAAAGGAAAGTCTATATGGTGTATATCTCTGCCACCTTTCTCTACTGCAATAACCCAACCACCTTTCTTTTTAAACTTCTCCAAGAAGCTAGAGAGACTTCCTACCTTTGTAACCGGAATATAGAAAATAGCACCTGTGGATGCTTTCACCACAACCTCGTTTATCGGACTAGACCTCTCCCTTGAAACAACTATCCCACTACCCCCTAAAACCTCAGTAGTTCTTATTATGTTACCTACATTCTGAGGGTCTGTTATATGGTCAAGGACTACGATAAACCCTTTTTCCCTTACAGCTTTATCTATCAATCTATCTTCATCGTAGTACTTTATGGGACTTACTAATGCCACTACACCTTGAGTTTTCTTAGTTCCTGCCAGCTCTTCTATCTTCTGACGGGACACTTTTTGAACCTTTACCTTTCTTTTATTAGCAAGCTCTAACAACTCTTTTGGGGGATGGCTATCATGGGCTATTAGTATCTTTTCTAAACTTTTGCCAGCTTTCAAAGCCTCGATTACCGGATTCCTTCCCCATATTACGATTGATTGATTTTCCTGACTACTCAAACCTTTCTCCTTCTTTTATCCGGTAACCTCTAACGGCATCTGTAGAGGAGATTACCTTTGAGTTTGGAAATTGAATGGCCTTAATAAGGATACAACCTTTTCCTGTGAAGATGACTATCCCTATTTTGTCATCACTCTTCACTATATCTCCAGGGGAAGACCCTCTTGGACATTCCACAACTTCAGCATCTATAATCTTAACCACTTCTCCTCTGAATACAGCGTAAGCCTTTGGCCATACTTTAAAGGCTCTTACTCTGTTAAAAATCTCTATGGCAGAGTTTACCCAATTTATTCTTCCTTCCTCTTTTTCTATGGGTTTTGCATAAGTGGCTCTACTGTGATTCTGGGGCCTTTTTTTAGCAGTTCCTTCTTCGATCTTCCTTAAAACCTCTACGAGTAGAGTGGCACCCTCTTTTGCAAGTTTATCATGTAAAGAGACAATATCATCCTCTTGTTTAATCTCTACCTCTTTACAGTCGTATACATCCCCAGCATCCAGCTCTTTTACGATCTCCATTATACAGACACCTGTCTTACTCTTTCCCTCAAGGAGAGCCCTTTGAATAGGAGCAGCACCTCTATACTCTGGGAGTAGAGATGCATGGACATTTATAGTTTTGTACTTTGGTATTTCTATTAAGTCCTCTGGAATTATCTTCCCATATGCAACTACAACAGATATATCTGGATTTAAAGATTCCAGCAGGTCTCGGACCTCTTTATTGTTTCTTAGAGTGTTAGGTTGGTAGACAGGTATACTTTGCTGTAGAGCAAACTCCTTTACCGGAGTAGGCAAAACCTTCTGACCTCTACCTTTTGGTTTATCCGGTTGAGTAATAACAGCTAAAACCTTATGTTCAGTATTCACTAACGCCCTTAGACTCTCTACTGCAAACTCTGGAGTTCCCCAAAAAACTATTCTCATTTTATCCACTCTCTTTTATATCTCTTTACTGTATCTATTAGCTCTTCTAAGCCCTCTCTTGTGATTAAAGAAACAGATACAAAAGGTATTCCTCTACTTTGAAAAAATTCTCTCATCTCCTGCAGCTTTGACTTATCGGATAGAGCATCTATTTTGTTTGCTACCACTATCTGAGGCTTTTTTAATAGGTCCTCACTATAGTTTCCAAGTTCTGTGTTTATGATTTGATAGGCCTCTTTCCATTCCCTCTCTGCAAAGTCAGACACATCTATAAGATGGATGAGGAACTTTGTCCTCTCTATATGTCTTAAAAACTCATGTCCTAAACCTACCCCCTCTGACGCACCTTCAATTAGACCAGGTATATCAGCCAGTACCACAAAGTCATCTACATCCAGCTGTAAGACTCCTAGGACTGGAGTCAGAGTAGTAAAAGGGTAGTCTGCTATCTTTGGTCTTGCTTTTGATAGGACAGATATTAGAGTGGATTTTCCGGCGTTTGGGAAACCGATAATACCTATATCAGCCAAAAGTTTTAGTTCAAGCTCAACCCAACGCTCCTCTCCTTCTTCTCCTGGATCTGCTTTAGTTGGAGCTTGGTTTGTTGCTGTTTTAAAGGCTGCATTACCTTTGCCACCTTTTCCACCCTTAGCCACTACCACCCTTTGACCATCCTCTACTAAGTCGGCTATTATCTCCCCAGTTTGAGCGTCTTTTACCACTGTTCCTACTGGAATTTTTATTATAAGATCCTCTCCATCTTTTCCTTTCTTATTCCCACCTTGACCGTTTTGACCTCTCTGAGCTTTATAATGCCTCTTATATTTAAAGTCCATAAGTGTATGGAGATCTTTGTCCGCTAATAATATAATATCTCCACCTTTTCCTCCATCTCCTCCAGATGGACCTCCCATTGGAACAAACTTCTCCCTATGAAAGGCAACACAACCATTACCACCGTCTCCAGCTTTTAGAAAGATTTTAGCTTTATCTATAAACATACTTAGCTACCATTATAAGTAGAAGTGATAACAGAGATATACCATTTGCTATTATGAGGGGCAGGTTATCTATACTCACACCGTATACAAACCACAGTAGTATACCTACAAACATAAATCCAAGCCAAAGCCAAGAAAAGTCTTTGGCAGATCTTTCTTTCAACACTTTGTACGTCTGGGGAATGTAGGCTGTGGTGGTCAAAGTTACTGCTATTAAACCAAGGATACTAGAGTCTATCATCTTAGATATCAAAAGGGGGCTTTAAAGCCCCTTTTACTGTTAAACAGCTTTCTTAACTTTCCCTGCTTTTAAACACTTAGAACATACATATACTCTTTTTGATGTACCATCTGGAAGGAGAGCTTTTACTTTTCTTAGGTTTGGTTTCCAAGTTCTCCTCTCTGTAGTTGCGGAGTGAGCCACTGTATTTCCAAAAACCGTTTTCTTTCCACAAACTGAACAAACAGCCATAAGTCTTCCTCCTAAAAATTTTTAACAAGCTAATTATTGTACCACATTTTTAGTCTAAATCCATCTTTCCAGGATTTATAAGGTTCTCTGGGTCAAAGACTCTTTTTATTTTCCTCATAATATCCATCTCCTGAGAGCTGAACTGTTTCCTCATAAACTCTGCCTTTGTTATACCTACTCCGTGTTCTCCGGTGATTGAACCTCTATAAGATAGAGCAAGCTCAAAAACTTCTTCTACTGCTTTTTCAGCCCTTGAAACCTCATCTGGGTCAAGACCGTTTATCATAAAGTTTGCATGGACGTTTCCATCCCCTATATGTCCGAAATTTACCATCTTTAGGTTATATCTCCTCCCTATCTCTCTTAGCTTTGGAAGGGCATCCGGAAGATAGCTTCTTGGAAAAACTATATCCTCGTTTATCTTTGTTCTTCCAAGCTTGGATACTGCAGGAGATAGAGACCTTCTTGCTTCCCAGAGTTTTTCAGCTTCTCTATCTGTTTTTGCAACCTCAACTTTAGCACCGTTTAATTCACAGATCTTCGCCACTTCGTTTATCTCGTCCTCTAAAGCTTTTGGATGTCCGTCTACTTCTATAAGGAGAATAACTTCCGCATCCCGTGGTAGCCCAAAGTGTCCAAAGTCCTCAACAGCGTTTATTGCTAATTTGTCCATAAACTCAAGAGCAGATGGAGATATTCCTGCTTTGAATATGTCTTTAACCGTTTTACCAACAGATTCTAAGTCCATGTAGACCGCTTTCACAGTTTTCTTTGCCTTTGGTTTTGGTATAAGTTTAACAGTTATACCAGTGAATATTCCTAAAGTACCCTCACTTCCTATAAGTAGTCTTGTAAGGTCATATCCTGCCACATCTTTAAGAGTTATTCTCCCTGTTTGGATTATATCTCCAGTGTAGATTACAGTGTCAAGCTCCATTATGTACTCTCTGGTAACTCCATATTTAACACACCGTGGGCCTCCTGCATTCTCAGCTACGTTTCCCCCCATAGTGCAGAACTTATAGCTTGCAGGGTCCGGAGGATAGAATAGTCCTTTTTTTTCTACAGCTTGCTGTAGTCTATAGGTTATGACTCCAGGTTGAACCTTTGCAACAGCGTTATCTTCATCTATCCAGAGTATCTTATCCATCTTTTCAAAAGATATCAAAACACCTCCTTTAACTGGTATGGACCCTCCAGTGTATCCAGAACCTGCTCCTCTTGGAGTTATTGGAACACCGTTCTCATAACATATCTTAACTACTTTTTGGACATCTTCTCCAGATTCCGGGATAACAACTACATCTGGAGGAAAGCTAAGCCTTGTAGCATCGTATGAGTACAACATCCTATCCATCTCGTCATCAAAAACGTTATGATTTCCTATAGCCTCCCTTAGAGCTCTCTTCACAGACTCCGGAACAGGTACATTCTCCACATTTCTAACTTTAAACATTCAACTAACACCTCAAAAAGTTTTAAACTCTATTATATTCTCTTTTAAACAGAATGAAACTGGTAAAGTATCACAAAAAGTTAACGAAAATTAATTTGACAAATCAATATTTAAAAGTTAATATTAATAATAGTAATTATCTTAGCAGGAGGTAAAATATGAAAAAGTTGGTTGCTTTTACGTTAGCTGCAGGGTCTGTATTTTTGGCAAGCTGTGCTAACTATGCTACAAAGGAGTATGTAGATCAGCAGATAGCTGAGCTAAATCAAAAGCTCTCTTCTAAGGTATCTTCTGTGGAGTCTAAACTCTCGGCATTAGAGAGGGAAGTGGCAACATTAAAAGCCCAATCTGCTAATACTGCAGGTCTAGCTGACAGAGTTTCTAACTTAGAGGTCAGGATTAATGAAGTTAAGAATGTCTGCCCAGCAGCTTGTTCTGATAGGATTAACAATTTAGAGAGAGATATCTCTGCTCTAAAGGATAAGGTTGAAAAACAAACTAAAGCTATGGAGAAAGAGGTGGAAAGAAGCATGCGAAAGTAATATTTCACAGGGATCCAATCCCTGTGAAAGCCACAGTTGTTGAAAAAGAAGGAGAGTACATAATTCTCTTGGAGAACGGGCCAAAAAAAGATAAGAAATTTTAATTACTTATCTTAACGGTTCTTAACGGTAGGTTTGACGTATTCTGTAACTTAAGAAAAAGTGGTCTTATAAGGATGGGATCTAGATGATCCCATTTTTACTTTTTAACATCATAAAATTTTCTCTATCTCTAAGATATAATTTCTAGTGAAACATCTAAAGACTAAGAGGTCATAATGAGAGTAAAGATAAGAAGGTTTGCTGAAACATCAGAGTATTTTATTTCTGTGACAGAAAGGAGAGCGACTATCTTGGACGTTCTAGAAGCTATAAAAAACAACCTTGATATAACTCTGTCTTACAGAGCACAGTGTAGAGCTGCTATATGTGGGACATGTGGGGTCAAGGTGAATGGGAAAATGGTCTTAGCTTGTAAAACGAAAGTTTTAGAGGTAGAGAGAGATGAAGGGATCCTTATAGAACCTCTGGATAATATGGAGGTAATAAAAGACCTGGTTGTAGACCATGGGGATTTTATCTCTAAGCTAAGAGATGCTAAAAGCTGGTATATTGAGAAGGAACAGCCGGAGAAAGTATACCCTGAAGACCTAGCAAACTACGAGAGAGAAACTGACTGTATACTCTGTGGTATATGTTACAGTGTATGTCCAGCTTTTCAGAATGATAAGGAGTTTGGTGGGCCAATAAACTTTGTGAAGATGTTCAGGTTCTGGAAAGACAAAAACGATGCTCTCGGAGACGTTAGAGTAGAAATAGCAAATAAGAATAATATAACATCCTGCGTACACTGTAGATACTGTACACTATCTTGCCCAAAACAGATTCCGGTAGAGGAGGATATTCTCCAGATAGAGTTCTATGGAAAACAGAAAGGAATAATCCAGAAGAAAGAAAACTTTCCGGATTTTTTTAGTTTTGGGTTTTAAGAGATGTTGTACCTATCTTTATAAAGCTGGATAAATGTGTTTATGATGGCAACAACCACTGGAGCGAAGAAGATACCCAGAAAACCAAAGAAGTTCAGTCCTCCTACTATAGCAAAAAACAGTATCATAGGATGAATAGACACTTTACTCCCAAGAACAACAGGTCTTATGATATTGTCCACCAAACTTATAACGAAAGTGCCATAAAGGAAGAATATAATACCTACCAGAAAGCTTTTATAAAGAGTAACGTATATAGCAACAGGAACCCATACTAAGGAAGCTCCACCAAAGGGTATGAAAGCTGCTAAAAATGTCAGAAAGCCAAGCAGTAAAGCATAGTCAACTCCTAAGACAACAAAGCCTATAAACGAAAGTAGAGATTGAGCTATCGCAACAAAAACAGATCCAAGTATCACTCCCTGGATAGCTATATAGGAGGTGGAGAAGAGAAAATCTTTCTCTCTCTCTTCCAATGGAATTATAGAGTATACATATCTGAAGAGTTTATCTCCGTCCTTAAAGAGGAAGAATATATTTATAGTCATAATAAAGATGGCAAATGTAAAGATGACTGTACTGGTAGTCAAAGCTCTTCCCTTCTCGATTAGATACCCAGAAACCCCTTTAAGGTGCCCAAGTAGATTTTTTAAATCTTCTGGATTTAGATTGTTGACGACCTTGTCATAGATTTTAAGGTATATGTTGTACAAGAAGGGATAAGCTTTTAACTTTTCTAGAATTTTGTATGGGTCGGAGAAGAGAGAGTAAAGAGTTGGATAGAACTCTATAAGCTCCTTTACCAGAAAAAAGCTTATAATCCCGATAGGTAGTATGATTAAGGTCATCACAGTTAAGGTACTAATGAGAGCTGTTAAGATACTACTCTTTATATTCTGGAGCAAGAACAGATGAACCGGATAGAAGACTAGGACTATTATGATAGAAGAAGCTATGAGAGTTAAAAATGGTTCGAATATTTTATATCCTAAAAACAGAAAAAAAAGAAAGGAAATGACGAAAAAGACATTTCCTAACTTCTTATAATCTGAAAACAATCTCTTCTATTCTTCTCCTTTCTTTAGTGCAGAACCTACCCAAACAACTACACCTGTTAAAACTGTAAAAGCTGTCATGATCCCAAAAGCTAGCCAAGCTTCCATATTTCACACCTCCAACTTAGAGTATTTTCTGTTTGAAATAATGTATAGTATTCCATAAGCCCTTGTCAAGAGATATTTTCGGCTTCCAGTCTAATAGCTTTATAGCCTTTGATATATCTGGACATCTTCTATATGGGTCATCCTGAAGTCTCTCCTTGAAGACAATCTTTGACTTACTCTCAGTCATAGCTACAATCCTCTCAGCAAGTTCTTGTATCGTTATTTCTTCCGGATTGCCAAGATTTATGATCTCTCCGGATATATCTTCCTTTATTGACGCTAAAAATATTCCTTCTACAAGGTCGGAAATGTAACAGAAGCTCCTGGTCTGAGTTCCATCTCCATAAACAGTGATGTTCTCTCCCTTTAGAGCTTGAAATACAAAGTTTGGAACAACCCTTCCATCGTTTAATCTCATCCTTTCTCCGTATGTGTTGAATATCCTGAGTATCCTTACATCCACACCGTGTTCTCTGTAGTAAGCCATGGCCATAGACTCTGAGAACCTCTTTGCTTCATCGTAGACAGACCTAATACCTACCGGGTTTACGTATCCCCAATAGTCTTCCCTTTGAGGGTGGACTTGAGGATCTCCGTATACCTCTGATGTAGAGGCAAAGACGTACCTTGCTTTCTTAGTCTTAGCAAGTCCCAACGTGTTTAACGTCCCTAAAGAGTCTACTTTCAGGGTTTGAATCGGATATCTTATGTAGTCTACAGGACTTGCTGGACAGGCAAAGTGTAGGACTATATCTAGATTATCCGGAACGTATATGTAGTTTACTACGTTATATTGAATGAATTTGAAGTTTTTATTTCCAAATAGGTGGGATATATTGTCGGGACTACCTGTTAGAAAGTTATCCATCCCGATAACATGAAATCCTTCCGATAAAAACTTGTCAGCAAGGTGACTACCTATAAAACCAGCTATCCCTGTGATTAAGACTTTCAACTTAATCTTTCAGTATACTCAAAACTTCTTCTACATTTAAACCTTCATGGACAATCTTAGATAGAACAGTGGTTATCTTGGATACATCCCTATGCTGGAAGATGTTCCTACCTATGGAAAGACCTGCTCCCTTGGCTAACACTACAGCATCGTATACCATTCTTAGAAGAGCCTCATCTGAGTCTACCTTTGGACCTCCTGCTATGACGACCGGGACAGGACAGCCCTCTACCACTTTAGAGAAACTCTCCGGATCTCCGGTGTAGGGAACCTTTACGATGTCAGCTCCTAACTCTGCTGCAACTCTCGCTATATGAGCTATTGCTTTCGGCTCAAATGGGTTTTTTACCTCAGGACCTCTGTAGTACATCATAGCAAGTAGAGGCATCTGCCACTCAAGACATTTTTTAGATACCTCTCCGAAATCTCTGAGCATCTGTTTTTCATCTTCAGCACCTATATTAACATGGATAGATACTCCATCAGCACCCAACTTTATAGCTTCTTCTACAGTACATACTAAAACTTTATCGTTCTTCCTCAGAGACAAGTCTGTAGAGGCAGACATATGAACTATGAGTCCCACATCCTTTCCCTTTCCCCTGTGACCTGCTTCAACTACTCCCTTGTGGAGTATTATAGCGTTCGCACCACCCTCAGCTATCTTTTGAATAGTTTCTTTTAAGTTTACTATCCCCTCCATAGGTCCAGAGGAAACGCCGTGGTCCATCGGAACTAAAACAGTTTTTCCAGTATCTCTATTGATTAACCTCTCTAACCTAACTCTCTTCCCTATAGACATCAGACTAAAAACCTCCACTGGTTTATTTAAAAACAAGATATATTATATATTATCTTTCCTCTACTGATTCCTGTATAAATTTTTCCCTAGTACCGTTTAAAATTTTCAAAAATTAGAATGGATGAGAGTTTCAGTATACTGTAAAAATTCCGTCCAACGTCACTGTGGAATTTTCAAAGTCTTTTGAGGCCTTCCCTTAGTTTTATGTATGTCTCTTTAAGGTCGTAGGATATTACTCTTGTCTCTCCAAGGACGGGCATAAAGTTTGTATCACCAATCCATCTTGGGACTATATGGTTGTGGATATGGCTCTCTAGACCGGCTCCTGCGGACTTTCCAAGATTATAACCTATATTAAAACCGTCTGGTTTTAAAACGATTTTCAGGAGTTTTACCATTCTTTGAGTTAATTCTGATATTTCATAGAGAGTTTCTATATCTATTTGGGTAAAGTCTCCTATATGTTGGTAAGGGCAGACCATCAGATGGCCAGCATTGTATGGATAAAGATTGAGAATTACGAAAGCTCTCTTCCCTCTATAGAGCACCAAATTCTTCTCATCGTCTTCCTCTTCAACAGCTTTACACAGAAAACAACCTTCAAAATTCTCTAATCCATCTATATACTGACTTCTCCAGGGTGAGTAAAGCCTATCCATATATCCTCCCTAAATTCAATTGGAAAATTATAACCTATTTTTAATTATTAGTTCTTAATTATTAGTTGGAAAGAGAATATAATATTTTGGAGGAGGAGTTGATAATGAAAAGCATAGTTTTACTGTTGGTTTTACTGATAGTCTATAGTTCCTTTGGAGGTACTATAAAGTTCGCTCCACTGCCTACACAACCGAAAGAGGAGCTAATAGGTGGCCATCTACCATTGATACGATACCTGGAACAGAAAACCAGTTTAGATTTTGAGATAGTTTACATAGAAGACTATAGCAAACTGCTTGAAGAATTCAAAAAGGGTGGAGTAGATATTATAATTGCTGGTCCCATACCATACTTAGAGCTAAAAAGCAGTTTTTCGGAAGCAAAAGCAATCCTATTTCTTAGAGAAAAAGACGGGAACACATCTTATAGTTGCGTACTGATAACAGCTATGGATGGGCCATTAAGTATAAAAGAGATTAAAGGTCCAGTAGCGCTACCACAAAGACTCAGCACTTGTGGATACTTCTCTGCAAATATACTTCTATCTTCAGAGGGAAAGGATATAAATAAACTTGGTTATAAACACTTTTCTACTCATAATCAAGCAATAGAAGCCGTTATAAGAGGAGAGTATCAGGTCGGCTCTATCAAAAAGAGTATAGCGAAAGAGTACGAAGGATTTAGAATCAGAATACTAAAAGAGAGTCCAAAATGGTCAGCTTTTTCCATGATAGTAAACAGTAGGACCTTAAACCCAGAAGCGATAAACAGAATAAAAACCTCTCTACTCTCTGTAACAGAGAAAGAGCTTAAAGAGCTTGTGGTCGGTAAATTTGGATTTGCTGAGTGTAAAGAAGAAGATTTTGAGATTATAAAAAAGTATGAAAAGTATAAAGCCAAGTAAACACGTAATCAAGTATATTGTAATAAGTTTACTTCTATTTTCTGTTCTGTTAGGGATTGGAATAGCTTTCCTAAACCACCTGTGTGAAAAAAGTGTTGAATCTAACTTAGAGAAAGCTACAAAAATCACTAGAGCTATGTGGAATACAACTACGGTGGCAAATTTTGAAACTATGCAAGCTTACTATAAATACTACATAATGGACGATAAAGTGTTAGAGTTTTTAAAGATGGCAAATTCTATGGATGAAGAGTCCCAGAAGATAGCAAGGCTTAAACTGTTTCGGTATCTCTGGGATAAGTATAGCTATCTAAGAGAGAACCTCCATATCAGACAACTCCACTTCATACTTCCAGATAATAGGTCTTTTCTTAGGTTCCATCCTCCAAGCAAGTACGGTGATGACCTAGGGAGCTATCGCCCTTCCATAATGGAAGTTAACAGAAAAAGAAAACCATATATAGGTTTTGAGATAGGAAGACTTGTGAGTGGGTATAGGTATATATTTCCAATTTTTGATAGAGAAGGAAACTATCTTGGCTGTGTTGAGCTATCAAGAGGATTTGAAACTATAAGAAAGAATCTAAATGAAGTGGATAAAGAGGCAGGATACATTATTTTCCTGAGAAAGTCTGAGATAGATAAAAAGATTATGAAAGAGTATAGAGATTTTTATGTGAATATTAATGGCTTAGATGGTTGGGTGGTTGAAGACCCGTACATAAAACTTCCTGACTACACAAAACCATTACCTCCTGAGTATGACAAAGTGTTAAAATCTGCCATCAAAAGTGAAGAGTTCAGAGAGATGATGGACTCTAAGGAGAGCTATTCTATAGCCTTAGAGTATATGTCAAAGTATTATAAGATAACGGGGTTAAAGATCTTTGAGCCTGGAAAAGAGTATCACTCAGCGGTTCTGATAGCTGTATACCCAGCTCCGGATATTATGCTCAGTAAAGTAAGTTTCAATAATTATAAATTTATTTACATAGTGATGGTAGGAATCATTTCAATTTATACATTTCTATACCTTTTAAAAGTCTACAGTATAAGATTAAAAAATAAAGAGATAGAGGCAATAACCTCAAGTATGGGAATTGGACTGTTAGTTCTTAACAGTAATGGTGTGGTAAAGTATGTAAACAGAGCAGCCTTAGATTTACTAGGGTATTCAGAGAGAGAAATTTTAGGTTCAAGTCTACACAGTCTAATCCACTCCCATGCAGGCCCTGAAGAAGGATGTCCCATTTTAAAAGCCGTAAAATTTCAAAGTGTGTATTGTGCTGACAATAAATTTAAGAGGAAAGATAGTAGTTATATAGATGTTTCAGTTGATGTTAGACCTATAGTTTTAGAGGGGAATAATGTGGGATCTATTGTTGTGTTTAGTGATATTAGTCAAAGAAAAGAGATAGAAAATAAACTTTTCGACATGGCAACTAAAGACAGTTTAACAGGGTTATGTAACAGAAGATTCCAGGTAGAAGCTATTAAGAAATCAAAGGAGAGAGCGGATAGATATGGCATACCATTTAGTGTTCTGATGATCGATATAGATAATTTCAAGTCTATAAACGATAGATTTGGTCATAATACGGGAGATAAAGTGCTAATAGGTGTGTCTAATGTAATAAGCCAGAGTGTAAGGTCTGCAGATACGCTTTCAAGATGGGGTGGTGAAGAGTTCTTAGTCCTACTAGTAAACACAGACATAGAGGGAGCTGTAGTTTTAGCAGAGAGAATTAGGAAAAAGGTGGCTAAATTGAAGATAGAGGGTATTCCACAGGTAACTGTAAGTATAGGGGTGGCTCAGTATATACCTGGAGAGAGTATAGACAACTTGATATCCAGAGTTGATAATGGACTGTATGATGCTAAAAGGTCTGGGAAAAACAGGGTTGTAAGAGTAGACATCTGAAAAGTAAAATTTTTGGTATAAATCTACTTACAAAAATTGTATAATCTATAGTAAGGGAGATGTGACTTTGGGAAAAGTTGGTGTTGTTCTTTTTAATATGGGTGGTCCAGATAGTTTAGATGCTGTCCAACCTTTTCTGTACAACCTATTCTCAGACCACGATATAATGCAGATGCCAAAACCAATACAAAAACCATTAGCATTTCTAATCTCAAGGATAAGGTCAAAAAAGACTAAGAAGTACTACGAGATAATGGGCGGAAAGTCTCCCCAGAAAGAGCAGACACTGCATCAGGCTCAAGCTCTACAAGATGCCCTTGGAGATAACTACAAAGTCGTGGTGGCTATGAGATACTGGCATCCTTTTACAGAAGAGGCTTTAGAAGAGCTGTTTAAAGAAAGGGTAAGTAAGATCATACTAATTCCTTTGTATCCTCAGTACAGTAAGACTACAACTGGGTCATCCTTTAATGAGTTTGATAGAAAAATAAGGAGATATATAAAATCAGGCAGGTTTACAGTCCCATCCACATTAAATGGTCAGAAAAAGCCATACTACTATTCCTCCAATATACCTATCAAGAAGGTAAACTGTTACTTTGACAACCCAGATTATATAGATGGTATGGTTTCTCAGATTAAAGAGTGTGTACCTAACTATCAGGAATACTTCTTCCTCTTCTCGGCCCATAGCCTTCCTGAGAAGATAATACTAAACGGAGACCCTTACAAAAGGCAGACAGAGAAAACTGTAGATCTTATAATGAAAAACTTTTCGGGAGTTAAGTATGCACTCTCCTATCAGAGCAAGGTTGGCCCAGTTAAATGGTTACAACCTTTCACAGAGGAGACCATAAGAGAGTTAGCTTCTAATGGTATCAAGAAGCTAGCTGTCATCCCGGTATCCTTTGTATCAGAACATTCAGAAACACTGTACGAGCTTGATTATCAGTATGGGAACCTTGCAAAAGAGTTAGGTATAGAGAACTATATAAGAGTTCCCACTCTCCAGACCTATCCAGGTTTTATCCGGACTTTAAGAAACCTAATTGTCAGATACTCTTCGGATTAACCTCTATAGAAAGCTTTCCCTTACCTGTAAACTTCTCAAAAACTGCTCTGAGAGGTTCCTTATCCTTACTGTCTATTATGTATTTGGCATAACTGTCTGATATAAACCTAAAGTATATCTCTTCTTCAGAGTAGTAATTTCTTAGAAAGATATCTATATCTGTTAATACTTTATGTTTAGACCATACCTCTAACTTCAGATAGTTCTTTATAGGTGGGTATTCATACTTCCTACGGTACTCTAACTCCTGTCTATAAAAAGATAGGATATCTTTATTACTGAATATTTTGTATATCTCATCATTCATGTTAGAGATAATCACATACCTGTTTGAGTCTATAAAGTATGGACTGACAACAGCCCTGAAAAATTTCTCACTAGCAGTATAACTTTCTACGTTTTTCAGGAAATCCGGATACAGATTTATCACAGTATCAAACTTTCCAAACAACAGTTTTTCATCCACAGAAGATGCAACCTTTACCTTTATCTTAGACTCATCTTCCAGTAGAGAAACTTGGTAGAACATAGTATCTTTCAAAGACTTTAAGACTTTATCTCTTCCAAACCCTTCTTCTTTCAAACTACCAGTGTGCCCACAGTCAGGACAAGACTTTGAGTATGGATAAGTTTTGTGGCATTTAGGGCATTTTAAAGCCTTTCTCTCATCTTCTAAAGTGGTTCTAAGAAGTACATTACATTTCTGACAAAACCACTCAAACCCGCATCTCTCACAGTGGACAAAAGAAGCATAATAAGACCTGTTAGCTATTATCAACACACTTTCAGACCGTTTGATGATAGATTCTATAAACTTCAGGCTTTTCTGATACCCTTCAAACCTCTTTACTTCTACAGATTTTCTGTACTTTTTCGGCTTTACTATATTTCTACTTTCCAGTAAAAGAAAACTTCCCAGAGAAGGTATCCTATTTGAGTAGATCGTGGTTGTAGATTTGTATTTTGACAGCAGATAAGCAACTCTATTTGCATCAAACTTTGGAGAGATAGGCTTATAGCTGTCAGAATGCTCAAACTCAACTATCAAAAGTTTGAGGTTCTTAGCTGGTATAAGCAGAGAAGATATAGTCCCAAGAATTACAGAAGGACCCTTTTGAACTTCTTTCCATACATCAAGCTGTTTTTTTGGGGAGATCCCGTCATGGTAAACCTTCACATCTTTAATGTAGTTTGAAATAGTCTGATAGTAGGAGTTTAAGGTGGTAACAGAAGGGAAGACTATCAGAACAGAAGACCCCTCTCTGTAGTACTTCTTTATCAATTCAAGATGTGTAAAGAGCCTATCTCTATCTGATAAACCCCATAAACTGTATAAACCCTCTTTAAGAGATGCTTTAAGCTCTACCTGCATACCTTCTGCTGGCTGTTTTAACTTTATCTGTCTTTCTAAGAAAGTGTTTTCTTGTACAATACCTTGCCTGATCAATGATCTTAGGGTGTTTTTTGCAAATCCAGCATCAAGAATCTGAAAATAAGTTGCCTCTCCTGTCTCAGATAAGAACTCTACTAACCTCTGCTGAGCCTTAGAAAGTTTTAATCTAACATCCTGATTCAACCTAAATACTTTTGAGACAAACTCATCATCCAGATTTTTCCCCTTTAGATAGTTCGGGATAAAGTAGTAAACGGTAATACCTATAGGATAAAGGTAATATTCCGAGATCTCTTTTATTATATCTATCTCTTTTTCTGTGAAGGTGTTAAAGTTGTCTATGTAGAGTATATCTTTAATAACGCCGGTGTTGAGTTTATTCTGATCTTCATTTATTATATCAACTATAAAACCATAATACTTTTTATCCCTAAAAGGAACAAGAACTCTCTTTCCAACAAGACTATCTTTAGATGTATAGCCACTTACCCGATAAAGAAAAGTCTGGTATACACTTATAGGCAGAGCAACTTTGACATACAAAAGTTATCAGACCACCTCTTCAATCACGAATTTGGTGTTTGTGTATACACAGATTTCCCCTGCTATCTTTAGAGACTCTTCCACTATCTTCCTTGCATCCATATCTGTGTTTCTGTAAAGTGCTAAGGCGGCAGACCTAGCATAGTCTCCTCCAGAACCTATAGCAAGGACAGGTTCATCAGGCTCTATAACATCTCCATTTCCAGATATAAGAAACATAGACTCTCTGTTTGCTGCGACTAAGATAGCCTCTAATCTTCTAAGGTACTTATCCATCCTCCAGTCCTTGGCAAGCTCAACAGCAGCCCGAAGAAGGTTTCCCCTATGTTTGTTTAGCTTCTCCTCCAGCCTCTCCATCAGAGAGAGACCATCTGCAGCACTACCTGCAAACCCAACCACTACCTTACCTTCATTGAGCTTCCTTATCTTATTAGCAGAATGCTTTATAATAGAAGATCCTAAAGTTACTTGTCCATCTCCGCCTATAATAGTCTTTCCACTCTTCCGGACTACCAGTATAGTAGTACTTCTAATTTCCATTTCTCTCCTTTATTATTCTTGCTATAGGGTCTGACTCAGTATCTCTCTTCGGCTTTGAGCTTTCCTTTATACTACTCAACAAGAATTCTCCTTCCTCCATATACTCTTCCACATCCTTTATAGATTCAAGGTCCTTGATGTTGGCAGGTATTCTCTTGGCAAACAGGAACCTTCTCTGGTAGTAATCTTGATTTATAGATGATACCTCAACCTTATTACCTCTTGAAGAGGCGTGTATCATCTTACCGTCACCTATGTAAATTCCCACGTGAGAGGGAAAACTTGCATAGGTAGCAAAGAAGATAAGGTCTCCTGGTTTTATATCCTCTCTTCTCACAAAATAACCGTATCTTGCCTGCTCCCTTGCGGTCCGTGGCATCCTGTAACCTGCAAGCTCAAATACGTTCTGAACAAATGAGGAGCAGTCTATACCGTTTATACTCTCACCACCGAACTTGTACGTTGTTCCAAGAAGCCCTACCGCGTATCTATAGATCTCCCTGTTTGGCTCTATATTCTCAGCGTAAACTCTTGGTCCATAGGAATAAGACACCTTTGTAAAATTTCTCTTTAAGTAGTTTTTCCATTTATGACCGTTTTTTTTGGCACTATGTTTTGATATTTTAACTTTACTTTTTACTACAGGCTTTGAAACTTTATGACTGACTGTCTTTTTACTCTTTGCCTGGGCAACTTCAGGCATAAACATCAGAGACAGAGACAAGACAACTCCACCTACCTTCCACAGCATTCTCATTTGGCTATCTCCCCCTATTCTTACTACCTGAAAAAATTATAACAAACAAGAATAGAAAATGTAAACTTTTTGATAAAATATCTTTCGTCAAATTCCGGTGGAAATTTAAAGGTATGGTTTATTCTTTCTACAAGAAGATAGCTATATTTTCAAAGACAAGCTTAGAGGCGAAGGAATTCTCTTTAAAGTTAAAAGATTGGTTAGATTCTAAAGGTCTTGAATCAAAACTAATAGAGAGTTTAACTGAACTTGAAGACGAAGAGACTTTAAAGAGCGTGGATATAGTCGTGGTTGTAGGTGGGGATGGCTCATTACTTATTGCTGCTAGAAGAGTTGCCAAGTTCAACATTCCTATAGTGGGGATAAATCTTGGAAGGCTTGGGTTCTTAACCGAAGTAGGGCAGAAAGAGGCTTTCCAACAGTTACAGCTGATCCTCTCCAAACCTCTGTGTATATCTAGGAGAATGATGTTAAGGGCTTCCCTCTACAGGGATGGAAAGGAAATTTTGGTAGCGGATGTTCTGAACGATGTGGTGGTCAACAAGGCAATCCTTGCAAGGATCGTTGATGTGGCAGTATACATTGGGGACAGATACATAACCACCTATAACGGGGATGGAATAATAATATCCACTCCGAATGGCTCGACAGCTTATGCTCTTTCAGCTGGAGGACCAATAGTCTACCCTACTATGGAGGTTTTTGTAGTTGTTCCTATATGCCCCCATACTTTAACAGATAGACCCCTGATTCTTCCTACTGTAGAGCCTATAATAATAGATATAGTCTCTAAGGAAAAAGATGCATGGCTTACCCTTGATGGTCAGGAGGGAACACAACTCTTTTATGGAGATAAGATCGTAGTTAGAAAGTCTCCTTACTACACTCACATTGTAAAGACACCTTATAAGAACTACTTTGATATACTACGGGAGAAGCTCAATTGGAAGTGAGAGTTGGGATAGGATACGACATACATAGGTTGAAAGAGGGCAAAAAGTTGGTTATAGGTGGAACAGAGATTGAGTATAACAAAGGATTTGAAGCTCACTCTGATGGAGATATACTCTTTCATTCTCTTACAGATGCTCTGCTTGGTGCTGTTGGATACGGAGATATAGGAGAGCTCTTTCCGGATACAGACCAGAGATACAGAGGCTTGGATAGCTCTGTCTTTTTAAAAGAGGCTGTAAGGATAGTCCATGACATGGGATATAAAATAGGGAATGTAGACTCTGTTATAATAATTCAAAAGCCGAAGTTACTTCCCTACAGAGACAGAATAAGAGGAAAAACAGCAGATGTCTTAGGTATAGAGAAAGAAAGAGTCTTTCTCAAAGCAAAGACCAATGAAGGTCTTGATAGCTTAGGTTCAGAGATAGGAGCAAGTTGTTACAGTGTTGTAATTCTGTATAAGGAGTAAGTGATGAAGGATATAAATTTAGATACTACTGTAGACCAGGTTTTAAGAAAGTATCCTTTTGCCAGAAGGTTCTTTGAGTCTAAAGGGATGTACTGTAATATCTGTGCCTGTAAACCTTACGAAAAATTACAGATAGCTGCAATAAACTACGGACATGATCCGAATAAGTTCGTAGAGGAGTTGACAGAGTTCATAAAAGGTTATGGAAAATCTCAGCAGGATTAGAGAGATAGTCCAAAGACTTATAAACAGTGACGATCTGTACTTGTCAAGAGTTCAAAACCTGTCTGAGCTACTAAGGCAGCTGAAAGATATTGTTCCGGATGGTATATACAAGGATTTGGATGTCTTAGACACTCTAAACCCTGGTAAAAAGAGGGACTTTTTGAGGATAGTTTATGATCATATCTCAAGCCAAGATTTAAAACCTGAGAGGAGAGAAAGGAGTTTTAGTTACAAAGAGCTGGAAAAACTACAGATAGAAAAACTCTCCTTTATAGACAGGAATCAGCTAAAGGCTTTCAAAAAGATTCAGGTAAAAAATATCCTTCAAGCTCTTTACAACTTTCCTGATAGGTACGAAGACAGAAGGCTAAAAGATATATCGAAGGTGAAGGATGGAGAGACCGGAACATTCTTTGTACAGGTTGTGGAGGTGAAGAAGATAAACAGAGGTAGGATGAAAACGGAGGTAGTGCTCCTACAGAGTAAAACTACCTTCTCTGTCTACTTTATGCACGACCAACCTTTTCTATTTCTATACTTCCGGAAAGGGAACCGGGTAAAGATCTTTGGAAAGGTAAATAGAACCAGGTCAGAGATATCCATTATACATCCGGAGATGTTAGCACCGGAAGAGGACTTAATAGACACTATAGTCCCTGTTTACTCTCTTAGAGGAGACAGCAACATAAAGACCACATCCCAGACAATAAATCATCTCAGAAGAGCTATGTTTAAGGTAGTGGAGAAGTTTGCTAACTTGGAGGACTTCCTTCCGGAGGATATAAGGGCAAGACACTCCTTCCCAAGTTTATCAGAAGCCTTAAGGGAGATACACAGACCTCCGGAAAATTCAGACATAGACCTTCTAAATAACTTTTTGGCAGACTTCCAAAAAAGACTGATTTTTGATGAGCTTTTTCTACTCATACTAGCTCAGAAGTATAGAAGGTCAATTATTCAGAAGAACAACTCTTACAGTATAACTGTAGAGCGGGATTTTCTGAAAAGGTTCAAAAGTAGTCTACCGTTTGAACTTACGAAAGCCCAAGAGAGGTCTATAGGAGAGATCCTTACAGACATCTCCAAGGATTTGCCAATGAACAGGATGTTACAGGGAGATGTGGGAAGTGGTAAGACGGTAGTGGCGGCAGCTGTTATGCTGGCTGTGGCGGAAAAAGGTTATCAGTCTGCACTGATGGTCCCCACAGAGATACTGGCAAACCAACACTACAACAATATAAGAAGGATGCTCTCAAAATTCATCGATGAGCAGGATATAGCCCTTCTGACAGGTAGTACAAAACAGAGAGAGAAGGAGGAGATATACAGGAAGTTAGAAGAAGGGAAAATAAAGATAGTTATAGGGACCCATGCTCTGATAGAGGAAAACGTACAGTTTAAGGACCTGGCACTTGCAACAGTGGACGAGCAACATAGGTTTGGAGTAGAGCAGAGGAAAGCTCTGATAGAAAGAATAGATAGGATGCCTCATCTCCTGGTAATGACTGCAACCCCCATACCAAGAACACTGGCTCTGGTAAACTACGGGGACTTAGATATATCAAAATTGGATGAACTTCCAAAGAACAGAAAACCGGTGAAAACGGTAATTCTGTACGAAAGTGAGAGAGAGAAACTTTACAGTTTTTTAGATACTGAGATAAAGAAGGGGAGACAGGTATACGTTGTCTATCCACTGATAGAGGAGTCTGAGAAAAGTGATTTAAAATCTGCTCAGGAAGGCTTCATACATTGGCAAGAGAGGTTCAGAGATTACAAGGTGGGACTTCTTCACGGAAAGATGAAACAGGAAGATAAAGACAGGATAATGGCTGAGTTTAAGGATAAAAAACTGAATATACTAGTATCTACAACCGTTATAGAGGTTGGAGTGGATGTTCCCAATGCCTCTGTTATAGTGGTGGAGGAAGCCCACAGGTTCGGTCTATCTCAGATTCATCAGTTAAGGGGTAGGGTAGGTAGAGGAGAGTACGAAGGATACTGCTTTTTGATGGCTCCGGATAGTCTAAAACAGATAGGCTCTGACGTTGATAAGAAAAAACAGAGGGCTTTAGATAGGCTGAGAATACTTGTAAAGACAAGTGATGGGTTTAAAATAGCAGAAGCAGACTTAAAGATGAGAGACATTGGAGACTTGGCAGGTACAAGACAGTCTGGTAAATCTTACTTTCAGATTGCGAATCTACAGAGGGATGAAGAGATAGTGAAGATAGCATCTGAAGAAGCGGAGAAGGTGATAAAGTCGGACCCTTTTCTTGAGAAGCATCCTAAACTTAGAGAGCTTATCTACAGTAAATACAAAGAGAGGTTGAATTTAGTAAATATCAGTTAACCTTTTAAAACCCTGAACTCTCTCTTTGTATACTTACAAACCGGACATCTCCAGTTGTCCGGTAAGTCTACGAATTCTACACCTGGAGAGATCCTGCGGATAGTGTCTCCCTTTGATGGGTCATAGATATATCCACACACTCTACACTTATAGTTAAGCTTATCTGCCTTTGGGTTAAATGTTACCTTCACAACCTACTCCTTCTCTATCAGCCTCTCTGCTAAATATTCAGCAAGGTGTATAACCTTCACATCCTTGTGGTGTCCATGTTTGTACATGCCATCAGCTATGTTTAAAACACATCCAGGACAGTCACTTAGGATGTAAGTGGCCTCTGTCTTCCTTAGGTCTTCTATCTTCCTCTTCTGTAGTTCAGAGGACACTTCGTAGTTTGCTACCGAAAAGTATCCCGCAAACCCACAACACATCATAGCCTCTTCACCTTCTACATACTCAGTATTCTCAACACTCTTTACTACATCCCGAAAGACGTTAGGATCAGTTTTCATAGCTGTGTAAGAGTGGCAAGGGAAGTGGAAGGAAACTTTTTCTCCGTTTCCTCTAAAGGTTATGTACCCTTCTTCCTTTAAGATTTCAGCAAAGTCTTTAACTGGATATCTGTACTCTTCCTTTAAAGCTCCACCACAGGTAGGACAGGCCACCACTATGTAATCAAAGTCGTGTTTGTTTATCTCTCTTTTGTTGTGGGTCATCAGACTGTTGAATGCGTCTATCTCCCCACTGTAAAGGTGCGGAGCTCCACAACACCTTATGTCCTTCGGAACTAGCACCTCATAGCCTGCTTTTTCCATCAGTTTTAGGACACTCTCTCCGGTTTTTCCGTGGAAAGCATCTATCATACATCCCGTGAAGAACAGTAGTCTACCCTTTGGTTTAGTTTTTGGTTTTGCCTCCTTTCCTCTTAATCCGAAT
The DNA here is from genome assembly GCA_026418535.1 of Hydrogenothermaceae bacterium. Classification (GTDB taxonomy): domain Bacteria; phylum Aquificota; class Aquificia; order Aquificales; family Hydrogenothermaceae; genus JAOABC01. The sequence goes on from JAOABC010000003.1 coordinate 24,105, forward strand.
GGTTTTGCCGAGGGCTTTGGCATCAATTTAGCGTATTTTGGTATACCAACATCTATGTAAACAGAGTTATACTCCGGAACGTACTTTCCGAGAACTTTGCCGTAAGCTTGGAGTAAAGCTGGAGCAAACTTCATACCTATCTTAGTCAGTGGGTTTCCCATTATAGACAGTCCTTTGAAAACGACTGTTTTGAAGTAGTCTTTCTCTGATTTCTCTTTGGCCATGTTTCTGGCCCTGAACATTATCTCTTTGTACTCTACCTCATTAGGACATATCCATTCACATCTCCTACACATAGCACACTGGTTCCATTGAGCTGCCACATCCTCAGTCAAGGGGAGTATTCCATCTACCACAGCTTCTGCAAGAGCAAGCCTACCTCTTGGAGAGGACCTCTCTTCCTTTACTACGCTGTAAGTTGGGCACACTTGACGGCAAGCGGAACATTTTACACACTGATGAGCAAGCTCTATAGTTAATTTTGGCTCTATGATATGCTCTTTCATATACAAAGCTCCTATTTGAACTTTTGTCTAATTTATAACGGTTAATGACTATTAACAATATGAAAAATCATATTTTTTACTTAGTTTTTCCAAGGAAAAACTTTTAAATTGCACAAAAAAGTGCAATAATATATTTACATACGTAAAAATTTAATATATCTTTATACCATAAATTTTAATCAAAGGAGGAAACCAAGAGTTGATAGGATTTGGACCCCACTTAATGGTGGACGGCTATGAAGGTTCTTTCGAGGCACTTGCAAGTGTAGAAGCTGTGATGAGCTTCTTAGACAGCTTACCTAGCCAGATAGGTATGACTAAGATTATGCCTCCTTATGTATTTAAATATGACGGCGGGGATAAACCAGAAGATTGGGGTGTATCTGGGTTCGTTATAATAGCGGAGAGTCATATCAGTATTCACACTTTTCCAGAGAAAGGATACTTCTCAATAGACATATTCTCCTGTAAAGAATTCGATATTCCGACAGCTTTAGAGATAATAAAGTCTTCCTTTGGAACAGAGAGGTTAGAGGTTCAAAGAACCTCAAGGGGAACAGAGTTTCCAAGAGATCTAGAGCTTGCAACTACGATAACTAACTCTCAGAGAAAGAGACTTTACTAATATATTGGGGGCTAAAAGCCCCCAATCATGTTAAATATATTCTACCTTATTTTTACCACTATTTATCGTACTGAGGTGTGGCATCATCTTCTTTCTTTGCCTGAATAACACCAAAGCTACCGGTATCTTGATTGTATTTCTACTGTAGTGTATTTCTCTGTTTTGGAGAGTATTTCTTATCCTTTCTACCACTTTTAAGGATATACCACACTCCTCTCCATAAAGTCTTCCTATAACAATGTTCGCCCTTTAGTTCCCTCCTGACTATTTATACCACTTTGACTTAAATCTTCCAGTAGTTTACACTCCATAAACCAACCTATCGATTACTTAATTTGACAATCTTTATTTCTTCTTTGCTGTTTGATTTGCAAACTTTAAGATCTCTTCCTCCGGAATGTTAAGTCCCTGCTCTTTAACATGTTCTTTTAAGTTTTCTACGATGTTATCCACCTTTGAGAGGGCTCTTCCTTTTTCTGGAGTTGGATCTTTTACAAAGCCGTATATCTTTCTACCTTCATGCCACTCTGGAAGATACTCAGTAATAGGTAGTCCCTCCGGAGTTACGAAAAGAAGACAGTGACAGTATTTGAATATCTGCATCTCATCACAAGCACATATCCATCTTCTTCTCTTTACCTCTTCCTCTTTATCTGGGTAGAAGTTACAAGGACATAGAGGTTTGCCCAACTCATCAACGTGGGAAGCTAAACCTTGTATAACAGCCATCTTCACCTCTTGATGAGGGTTCGGAACAGTTCCAGACCTTTGAGCAAAAGTATCAGCGAAGTTTATCATCTTCTCCAGGGTCTCTTTCTTTGGTTCTTTCATAAAATTTGTACCTCCATATTATCTTAACCCTAAAACATATTATATAATACAAGTGGACTGATTTATGAGATTAGTTAGGAATGTGCAAAATATTGTTGTAATAAAGGTGCCTATATAGTAAATTATAACAGACTATCAACTCAAGGAGTAAGTGTATGGAATTCCTTTCCCAAGAGGTAAGCTTTGATATAAACATGATAAAGAAGTACGACAGACCAGCCCCTAGATACACAAGCTATCCGCCAGCTACAGAGTTCAACAGTGAGATAGATAAAGCTGAGTATGTAAAGAAGATAGTCCAATCAAATGAAAGAAAAACCCCTCTCTCCCTGTACTTCCATATACCATTCTGTGAGAACGCTTGCCACTTCTGCGGATGCAACGTTATCATCACCAGAAGGAAAGAAGTGGTAGAACCTTATTTAAAACATCTTTACAGAGAGATGGACCTGTACACTACTCTTATAGACATCAAGAATAGGAAAGTAGTCCAACTTCACTGGGGTGGTGGTACACCGAACTACCTAAGTGATGAACAGACTGTTGAACTGTTCGAGGAGACTAAAAAGAGATTTATCATAGAAGATAGAGCGGAGGTCAGTATAGAGATAGACCCAAGACATGTGGATAGAGATAGGATACTCCTGCTAAAACAGATTGGATTCAACAGAGTAAGTTTCGGTATTCAGGACTTTGACCTAAAAGTCCAAGAAGCGGTAAACAGGATACAACCAGAAAAGATGATCTTTGATGTTATGAGGTGGATAAGGGAAGCTGGTTTTGAAAGTGTAAACATAGACCTTATATATGGCTTGCCTTACCAAACATTAGAAGGCTTTACAGACACGATAGAGAAAACTATAAATCTAAACCCAGATAGGATAGCTATTTTTAACTTTGCCTACGTCCCTTGGTTGAAGAGACTACAGAGGATGATAGATGAGAAAACACTACCAAAACCGGAGGAGAAGTTAAGGATACTCCAGATGACTATAGAGAAGCTAACTAAAGCGGGCTATGTATTTATAGGGATGGACCACTTTGCAAAACCGGATGATGAGCTTGCAGTAGCTCAAAGAGAGAGAACCCTCCACAGGAACTTCCAAGGATACACAACAAAAGCTGAAGCTGAGCTGTTTGGCTTTGGGGCTACTTCTATAAGTATGTTATACGATGGATATGTCCAGAACTACAAAGTTCTAAGAGACTACTATGAGACCTTAGAAGCTGGAAATCTACCTATAGAGAGGGGTGTATACCTTAATCAGGACGATATCATCAGAAGACAGGTTATCATGAACCTTATGTGCCACTTCCGGCTTGTAAAGGGAGAGATAGAAGAGATGTTTAAGATAGATTTTGATGAGTACTTTAAGTATGAGATGCAACAGCTTCCAGATATGGAGGAAGATGGACTTATTAAACTCTATCCGGAGAGAATCGATGTAACCCCTATAGGAAGACTGTTGATAAGAAACATAGCATCAATCTTCGATATATACCTCAGGAATAAGAAAGAGAGAAGATTTTCAAAGGCTATATAACTGGTTGATGGAACTTAAATTCTTTCTCTCATACATCCTCATACTTATACCTCTGATACTTCTATACAGGGAGAATGTAGGATTAGAGAGAGAGCTTTTGATCAGTAGCATAAGAGCCTTTTTACAATTGCTTATACTTGGTTATGCACTTTTGTCCATACTCAGATTGGAGAACTTACTGGGACTTACAGCCATACTTTTTACGATGGTTCTGTTTGCCACCTTTACCGCAAATAGAAGGATAAGGATAGTAAATGGCTACAGGATTGCCTTTCTGTCTATATCCATATCTTCATTAGTTGTTATAGGGTCTACTCTCTTAGTTGGTGTGCTTTCTCTAAAAGCAAACGAACTGATACCTATCGGTGGGATGATAATCGGTAATGCCCTAAACTCTTATACTCAGACCATAGAGAGGTTCAAGAGTGAGGTTAAGGGTGGGATAGAGAGTATAGAGAACTTCTTAGCACTAGGAACTCCCTTAAAGGAGGCTTTTCGTCTTCAGATAAAGGTCTCTATAAGAGCCTCCCTGATCCCTATAATAAATAATTTACAGACTTTAGGTATCATCTGGATTCCAGGTATAACTGCAGGTATGGTACTTGCAGGAGTAGACCCTATAAAGGCTGTTTTTTTTCAGATTGTTATAATGTTCAGTATGGTATGTGTTGCCGTTTTGACTTCTTACATTGCTACTAATCTAAGTTACAAACACATTTTATGGGAATCATCAGATTAGTCTATGACACACTCTTAGCCATAGCTTTGGTTTTTGTCCTACCAGTCTGGTGGTATACCTACCGGAAGAAAGGCTACAGTATTGGATTATTAGAGAGGTTTCTCCTTAAGAAGGAGTGTGTACCGAAGGGTTCTGCATGGGTTCACTGTGCAAGTGTAGGGGAGATAAATACAGCCCTTCCTGTTATAGATCACCTCAAATCTAAAGGAGATGTTTTCCTAACTGTCTTTTCTCCAAGAGCTTATAGGTTTGCAAAGGATAATCTAGGGATACCGGTTCTCTTTTTACCCTTTGACATATCATTCCTTGTCCGGAAGTTCATTAATGTCTATAAGCCGAAGGTTCTCATAATAGAGGAGGCTGAGTTCTGGTTAAACCTAATAACCGTCTCTTCAGAGAGTATCCCAGTTATGTCTATAAACACAAATCCCCCAAAGAACAAGTTCCTTAACAGGATAGTTTTAAAGAGGATAAGCAGGTTTGTGGTAAAGACTCCAAAGGATATGGAGATCTTAAGAAGGTTAGTTAGTGAGGATAGGATAGTTCTGTGTGGCAATCTAAAACTACTATCTAAGGTAAACCAAAAGAGTGTAGAGATAGATTTAAAAGGTAGAAGGGTTATATTAGCTGGAAGTACTCACCCTCCGGAGGAAGATGTCATTCTTAGGATATTTAAGGAAGTAAAGACTGATTTTCCAGACACCCTCCTTATGATAGCACCAAGACATACTGAGAGGATAGGAGAAGTTGAGAGTTTGGTTAAGAAGTACGGATTTTCCTATACACAACGGTCTACTGACAGAAAGCCAAAAGGAGATGTGTACTTAGTAGATACTTTAGGAGAGCTGTCTTCTTTATACAGGTACGCAGATGTAGTTTTTGTTGGAGGAACGATATCAAAAATAGGGGGACACAACATCTTTGAACCGATACTGTCAGGGAAGAAGGTTATAATAGGTAGGAACTACCATAAGATAAAGGGACTTGTAAGAGAGGCACAGAATTTTGGAGCTATCTGGATAGTGGAAACAGAGGAACAGCTAAAAGATAGTATTAAAAAGCAGTTAAGAGAAGGTAGTTTTAATGTAGATTTTTCCCTAATACAGAGGCAGATATACGACTGTTATAAGAAGGAGATAGATAGGTGGATCTAATAGAAAAGGTAAAGAAATCTACAGAGGGGAGACACTGGACATAAGATTGATAGAGATAAAACATTCCGATAAAATCTGATTAAGATACTAAAACATGTGAGCTCTATCTTATAAGGGACAGCCCGGAGAATGAACTAAAATTTGGAATTTTTATAGAACTTTAATACCTACTCTTTTGTAACATCCTATTTTTCAGTTTTGGTAAAATAGTTCAAACTGTTAGGTTTTAAAGGAGAGCTATATGCCCTATAGTATGACCGGATTTGTATCTGTAAAGAAGAGCTTTGAAGACTGCGATGTAGACGTAAAGGTGAAGTCCCTTAACGGAAAATTCTTAGAGGTATCTCTAAAGGGAGACAGGTCAGTGGTAACATTCTTGGATATAGAGATAAAGAAGCTATCTCAACAGTTCTTTGAAAGAGGAACTCTGTCAATAGTGGTGAACATAACTTCAAAAAAACCAACTCTAAGTATAGAGAAAGAAAGGTTAAAGGCCTACATCGATACCTTAAGAGAAACTCTAAAGGATGTAGGGTTAAACCTGTCTGATGATAAGATTCTAGACTACGCTCTCTCCCTTAACTCTAACAGTTCAGAAGAGTTGGACCAAGCTCTAAGAGATAACATACTCTCAACTCTTTCAGGAGCTTTTCACCTTCTAAGAGAGGAGAGAAGAAAAGAGGGTGAAGTTTTAATATCAGACATAAGGGAGAGATTGGAAGATGTAGAGGAGAAGTTGAGTATCATAGAACAACAGAAGGAAGGAATTATAAAGTCCCTGCAGGAAAAAATGGAACAGAGAGTTAAGCAGTTGTTGGGAGAGAGTTTCTCAGAGAGAGCATTTATAGAAGCTTCTCTCATAGTCCAGAAACTGGATATAACAGAAGAGATAGTGAGACTAAAGAGTCACATAGATAGTTTTAGGGAGCTCCTTGGGATAGACAGACCTGTAGGAAGGAAAATGGACTTCCTCTGTCAGGAGATGCACAGGGAGATAAACACGCTTGGGAACAAGATTCCGGATCTTAGTAGTCTGACCGTGGAAATAAAGACACAGATAGAAAAGATCAGACAACAAGTCCAAAACATAGAGTAAAGGGTAGACTTTGAAAGTTTTAACTTATCACAACATAGATACCCCACCAAAGGAAGCAAAACTTAAGACTCTCTATCTAAAACCTAAGAAGTTCCAAAGACAGCTCTGGCTACTTCAAAGACTTGGTTTTTCTTCATCTTCAGCCGAAAAATTCAACCTTTCTGAGAAAGAGGTTCTTCTTACATTTGATGATGGATACAAGGATTTCATAGAGAACGCCCTTCCTGTTGTAAAAAAGTACAGGTTCAGAGCTACAGTCTTCATAGTTGCCGACCTTGTTGGGAAGTATAACAAGTGGGATTGGAGGAAACTCAACGTAAAGAAGTATCTTATGGACTGGAAAGATATAGAGTATATTATGAAGGAGGGTATAGAGATAGGTTCTCACACTCTGACCCATCCATTCTTGACCCAGTTAGACCCAAAAGAAGCTATAAAAGAAATAGAGTATTCGAAGAAAAAACTGGAAGATCGACTTGGGGTAGAGATAAAGTCTTTCTGCTACCCTTATGGAGACTACAATGAGCAAATAAGGGATGTGGTAGAGTCTGTTGGGTACAAAAATGCTTTCACTACAAAGGAAGGTCCTTTTGAGACAGAGGATGACCCTTTCCAAATAAGAAGGCTCACTGTCTTTGGAAACATGGACATATTTAGATTTGGCTGGAAGGTAGTGTTTTGAGAGTTCTATGGATAAATGGTAATCCAAACCCAAACCCAGGAGGTACAGAAGCACACTCTATAGACTTCATAAACTACCTTGAGGATGTTGAGGATGTTCTGCTATATAAAGTGGTAGCAAAAGGTAGTTATGTAGACAGGTACACCTCAGACAAGAACAAGTTCTACATAACCCTAAAATCAGAACTCTCACCTCTGAACAGTTTAAAGCTTATAAAGTTGTCTATCTCTCTAAAGCCGGACTTTGTAGTAGGAAATAACGGAAATGAGTACATAAACACGTTTTTAGCAGGAAAACTCTCCGGAGGAAAGGTTATACTGTTCAGACATATGTTAAACAGACTTCCATTGTTCCTAAGGAAGTTTATACTTCCTAATACCTATAGAGTGATAGCCGTTAGTGAGTCCTCAAAGAGAAGACTGATAGAAGACGGTATTCCTGAGTCAAAAGTGAAAGTGATTCCAAACTTCATAGACGAGAAGAGATTCTCTACAACCTGGGAGGAGAAGGAGAAAAAGAAAGAAGATTTAGGCATAAGTAAAGATGTAAGAGTTGTATCTTTTCTTGGGAAGGTAGCAGAAGGAAAAGGTATTTACGACTTTTTAGAGGTAGCAAGGAGACTAATCAAATCTAAGGAAAAGTTCTTCTTTATGGTGATAGGTTACGGAAAAGATTTGGGGAAAGTGAGAGAATGGATAGAGGAAAACAGACTAAAAGAGCATCTTTTATTAATTGGTAGGGTAGATAGTCCGGAGGAATACCTTAAGGCGTCTGACTTTCTGTTAGTCCTGTCTAAAGGTGAGGAGAGTTTTGGTAGAGTTGTAGTAGAGGGATTTGCCTGTAGGAATGCGGTTGTGGTCTACGACGTTGAAAATCTAAAGTTCTTGGTAGAGAATGGAAAGACTGGCTTCGTGTGTAAAGTTGGGGATATTGAGTGTGTTGTAGAGAGGTTAAGAGCTAGTGGAGAGGCAATTAAAGAGATTGTAGAGTCTGGGTACAAAGAGTTCCTGAGTAAATACACAAAGGATATAGTTCTAAGCCAATTTGTAGATACACTAAAAACTCAATCTTAAGGGAGAGATGGATAAAGACTCTTTAAAGTTCTTGTACAGTAGGTTTAGAGATTATAAGCTTCATATAATCCTTGCTATAGTTGGTAGTATCATCGAAGCCTCCTCCTTGGCGGGGCTTACGTACATCGTTAAGGAAGTCATAGATAAAGTGTTCATAGACAAAGATTTTGAAAAATTAAAACTCATCCTAATTGTTATATTCACTCTCGCCATCCTTAAACAGATAGGCTTTATCCTTAAGGAGTATGTCTTCCCATATGCTCTATACAGAGTTTTAAAGGGTCTGAGGGAGGAGATATTCAATAAAATAGTTGAAGGTAAATATTCAGCCATCCAAAGCAGACAGTTTGGAGACATAATAAGTAGAGCATCAAACGATGTTGAGGCTCTCCGTCACTCTATAATCCTTGTAGGAGTTGACTTTATAACACAGCTATTTACAGCAGTGGCTATGGTCAGTGTCCTTGTATACAGAGATTACAGGTTGTTTCTCATATTCTTAGTGGCAGCACCTATCTTCGCTCTATCTTTTAACTACTTTGGGGAAAAAAGGAAAAAGTATACTCAAAGGGTACAAGAATCTTTTGGAGAGTATACACAGATAGTGAATCAGACCCTTTCCGGCCTGGAGACTATAAAGCTATTCTCCAAAGAGAACATAATCTTTCTCTTTAACAGAATAAACGAAAACTTCTTTAAGAATCAGAGAAAAAATGCCCTTTATGATGTCCTTTATCTGTCTTCTTTAGAGATAGCATCTTATATAGGAATAGCAGGTATTATCCTCTACGGCGGAATTAGTATAGTAGAGGGAAGAATAACAACAGGAGATCTCTTCTCTTTCCTTTCCGCATTATTGATACTGGTAAACTCCTTACAGATAATTCAGAGAGGTATTATGCAGATAAAAGTTCTAAGTCCTGTAATCCATAGGATACAGAGCATTCTGAACATAGAGGCAGAAAAACAGGAAGGTAAGCCTTTTTCCTGTTTGAGGGAAAAGATAGTTTTTAAAGATGTATCTCTCCTTATTAGAGATAAAGTGATACTTAAAGATATAGATATAGAGATAAGGAAAGGAGAGAAGATAGGAATAGTAGGACACACTGGATCTGGAAAAAGTAGTTTTTTAAAGCTCGTATATGGTCTATATCAGGATGAATACAGAGGAAGTATAAAGATAGATGGCATAGAACTTAGAGATTTAAACCTAAATAGTTATAGAGAGAAAGTGGGAGTTGTTTCTCAAGATGTGTTTATGTTTAATGATACAGTGAGAAATAATTTACTTATAGCAAACCCAAAGGCAGACGAGGAGAAGATAGTAAAAGCTATCCTGGCTGCAAAGGCAGATTTTGTATTCCAACTTCCCCAAGGTTTAGATACAGTTATAGGGGAAAGGGGAGGTGTCCTATCTGGAGGAGAGAGACAGAGAGTTGCTTTTGCCAGACTATACCTTAAAGATCCAGAGATAGTCATCTTGGACGAAGGCACATCTGCCCTTGACACCACTACAGAGGAGGAGGTTATGAGGGAGTTTTACAAATATTTCAAAGATAGGACCGTACTTATAGTTGCCCATAGAGCTTCTACCCTAAGAGAATGTAACAGGATAATAACTTTTGAGAATGGTAGAGTATCAGGAGAGGAAAAGTGGGTATAAAGATCCTGGTTTCATTAAGAATAGTTTCTATTGTTTCTTCTTTACTACTATTAATCTCCTCTGGAGTTAATACTTATCTTCTTACAAAGAACAGAAAAGAAAAGTTCTATCTATATAGGAACTTTTAGGAGAGAAAATCCTTAAGATGTCTCTTCATAGCCATACTTTTGAGCTTTTTAAGGGCTCTCTGTTCAAGCTGTCTTACTCTTTCTCGGGATATACCTAATCTCTCTCCTACTTCCTCTAGTGTCATAACTTCCCCATCAAACAGACCATACCTCATCTTTATTATCTCTCTTTCTCTGTCGTCTAAAAGGTTCAGCATTGACTCTATACCTCTATGTAAAGTTTCATCTATTAAGCCCTTTTCTATGTCTTCTGTTCCTTTTTTAGAGAGAATATCAAGCATGGTGAAATCTTCTTCACCTTCTCCTAGAGGCATGTCAAGTGATACAGGCATCCGGACTATAGATAGAGCGCTCCTTACTTTCTTAATAGAGGTGTTCAACTTTTTAGCTATCTCCTCTTCTGTTGGCTCTTTTCCAAACTCCTCTTTTAACTTTTCGTACGCATCCTTTACTTTTGCTATAAAGATGGACTCTTTTATAGGTATCCTTACTGCACCAGTTTGTTGGAAGATAGTCTGCATTATAGCCTGCCTTATCCACCAAACTGCATAAGAGATGAACTTTACATCTTTCTCTGGATCAAACCTCTTAGCAGCTTCCAGAAGGCCTAAATTTCCCGCAGCTATCAAGTCTGTAAGAGACACACCCCAACCCATAAAGTTTTTAGCAACAGCAATCACAAACCTTAAGTTTCCCTTCACAAGTTTCTTTAAAGCCTCTTTATCTCCAGCTTTTGCCTTTATAGCCAACTCCTTCTCTTCCTCTGGAGACAGTATAGGATGCTTTGCCATCTGTTGGATATACATATTAAGGGTAGTTTGCTCTTTCTCTTGTTCTGCCATGGTAGTTTTCCTCTGTGAATAATTCTAAGAAGATTATTAATAATAATTACTAGTTAATCTATGATATTACTCAATCCAAAAACTCAGCTGGTCCTAAACTCCACTTTACTAAATTTAAGTTCTACTTTTATATCAGACAAACTGGCATCCTTTAAGTATTTTAAAGAAGGATTATTTTCATCATAAGCTATCTCTATATTCCTTCTAAACGTCTCACTAGGATTATTTTGTTAGAGCTGAAGAAATCAAGAGGTTTGTACACCTTTACTGGCTTCTTTACAACCTCTTTTCCGTATTTATACAACCTCTTTTCCGTATTTATCGTAGATGACCATCTCTCCGTACACCATATCAACCTGTTTAGAGAGGTTGTTAGTGAAGTTAAATATAAACTGAATCTTATCATCTCTCTATAAGTTTATCCTCTGCCTTGTGGAATTTCTTCTGTATGAGAGTATACTGAATTGGAAGTAGATATTCCTTTAAGACAGATATTTTTCTAGGTGTTTGGACAGGCTTAGTTACAGAGTCAATTCTCTCTAGGCTTTCTAAACGTCTTTCCAGTTCTCTTACCTTATTCTCAAACTGAAGTATTCTCTCTTCCAACTCTCCCCTAAAACTACTGAAAAAAGATCAAAAACGACTAAAATGGCTGTTTTTTTTCATAGGGATATTCTTCTGGTACATTTTGAATTTTTTATTATAATACAGATACAGGTGTAAAAAATTGTTGTATTGGTTATCGGATTTATACTTTAATATTATGAGAATCTTCAGTGGAATAGGAGAATAGTAGATGTGTAGAGAATGTGGGTGTTCTTTGCCGCAAAAAAAGCATCATCATGGAGAGAAAAACTCATCTATCTCTGGTAGGAAAACAGTAGAGGTGGAAGTGTTGGCCAAGGTCTTAGATGCTAACGATAAACAGGCCAACAGTAACAGGGAACATTTTCAAGAGCACGGAATATTAGCTTTAAACCTTATGAGCTCTCCTGGAGCGGGGAAAACTACACTCTTAGAAAGGACAATAGAGACTCTTAAAGGAAGTATCCGGATAGGTGTGATAGAAGGAGACCTAGAAACAGATAGAGATAGTCAGAGAATAAGGGCGAAAGATGTCCCAGCTTACCAGATAACTACAGGGCAGGCCTGTCATCTTGACGCTTTCATGGTCCATAAAGGGATACACCAACTACCACTGGAAGAATTGGATATAGTATTCATAGAGAATGTTGGAAACCTTGTCTGTCCAGCGTCTTACGATGTAGGAGCTCATACGAATGTAGTCCTACTTTCCATCCCTGAGGGGGAGGATAAACCCCTTAAGTATCCTATTATGTTCCACTCTGCAGATATTGTACTTATAACTAAGGTAGACCTTTTACCGTATATAGATTTTGATATAGAGGATGCAAAGAGAAACATAAAGAAAGTTAACCCTAAGGTGGACATTATTCCTCTTTCTGCAAAAACAGGAGAGGGTATGGATAGATGGATAAGATACCTCACTTTAAAGAGAGAGCTGGTAGAATGAGGGTTCAAGGTGTGTTTGGCCATACCTTCTAAAGTTGAAAAGATACTCCCAGATAGCTTTGCGGTAGTGGATACGATGGGTGTCAAAAGAATCGTTTCCCTGCACCTTATACAAGAAGAGGTAAACGTTGGAGATTATGTTCTTGTCCATGTTGGTTATGCTATCTCAAAGATAAGCATAGAGGAAGCTATAGAAAGTTTGGACCTATATGACCAGATAATAAAAGAGCTTGGAGATGAGAAAGATTGACCTTATAGAAGACTTCCGGAGTAGCTCAAGAATAAGGGCTCTACTGAGACTTATATACAAAGAGTTAGACAGAGAAATAAACATAATGGAAGTGTGTGGTGGTCACACTCATACAATAGTAAAGTACGGATTAAACCAAGTAGTCCCGAAAGGTATAAGGTTCATCCACGGTCCAGGCTGTCCTGTCTGTGTAATGCCAAAGGAGAGGATAGACCAGGCTATAGCCCTTTCTGAGAAAGAGGATGTCATACTGGTCACACTAGGAGATATGATCAAAGTTCCTGGTTCTAACTCCTCTCTTGCCAAGAAGAGGGCAGAAGGTAAGGATGTGAGGGTAGTCTACTCCCCTATTGACAGTGTAAGGATAGCAAGAGATAACCCTGGGAAGAAAGTGGTCTACTTTGCTATAGGGTTTGAAACCACGGCCCCTATGACAGCTTCTGTTATAGAGATAGCCTTAAAGGAGGGCATAAGAAACCTCTTTTTTCATATAAACCATATCCTCATACTCCCAGCTATGAATGTGATAATCGACAGAAAAGAGTCCAATATAGATGCCTTTATAGCTCCTTCCCACGTCTCTGTAATAACTGGAGCTAGTATGTACAATAACATAGTGGAAAAGTACAGAACTCCATTGGTGGTTGCCGGATTTGAGCCGGTTGATGTGTTGGAAGGTGTCTTGATGGTAATTAAACAGTTTAAAGACAAAAGGAGGGAGGTAGAGATTCAGTACAGGAGAGCAATTAGCTGGGATGGAAACAGAAAAGCCCAGTATCTAATAGAGAGGTTCTTCAAAACAAGAGATAGCTTTCGCTGGAGAGGACTTGGGAATATACCAGTTTCAGGGCTCCAGTTGAGGAAAGAGTATGAATTTATGGATGTGGAGGTAGTTTTTTCAGAAATACTGCCTAAGGGGAACGTTGAAGACCATCAATTGTGTATATGTGGGGATATACTAAGGGGAGTTGCAAAACCAACAGACTGTCCGGTATTCGGTAGAGGGTGTAGCCCTATAAACCCTTTAGGAGCTTGTATGGTATCCTCTGAAGGAGCTTGTGCTGTGTATTACAAGTATGGAGCGGTAGATGGATAGAGTACTGCTCTCCCACGGAAGTGGTGGAGAGGAAACCCACAGACTTATAAAAAGTCTATTTATAAAGTATTTCTCTAATGAAGAGTTAAATAAGATGGAGGATTCTGCCATCTTAAAAAGTCCCACAGAGATAGCTTTCACTACAGACTCTTTTGTGGTGTCTCCTATATTCTTCAAAGGTGGAGACATAGGAAAGCTTTCTGTAGCTGGAACTGTAAACGACTTGGCCGTTATGGGTGCTAAACCTCTCTATATGAGTTGCTCTTTCATCATAGAGGAGGGACTCAGTCTTCTTGACTTAGAGAGAATAGTGGTGTCTATGGCTTTAGAGGCCGAGAAATCTGGAGTTAAGATTGTAACTGGGGACACAAAAGTAGTCCCAAATGGGTTTGGAGATAAGGTGTACATAACAACCTCTGGAATAGGAAAGGTAGTTTACAGAGGACTATCTGCCTTTAACCTAGAAGAAGGAGACTGTATAATCGTCTCCGGAACTGTTGGAGATCATGGAGCCTGTATCTTCTCCCAGAGAGAGGGAATAGACCTCTTTACAGAGCTGTCTTCTGACTGTGCCTCTATCTGGAAGATGGTAGAGCCTCTCTTTGAATCTGGAGTTAGGATAAAGGCTATGAGAGACCCTACCAGAGGAGGACTTGCAGGAGTTTTAAACGATTGGGCGGAAAGCTCAGGAGTAGAGATAGAGGTAAACATTGAGGATATACCTGTCAGAAAAGAGGTAAATGGTATATGTGAGTTTTTAGGTTTTGAGCCTTACTACCTACCTAACGAGGGGATGGTAGTCATCGCAGTGGAAGAGAAAGATACAGAGAGGACCCTAGAGATACTTAAAGGTACAGATTTAGGAAAGGAGAGTAAACTTATAGGAAGGGTTTTAAAGAAAGCTAAAGGTAGGGTTGTTCTAAGGAGCCCTTACGGAGCAAGGGTTGTTATTGAGAAGCCCTCTGGAGAACTTCTACCAAGAATATGTTAGATGCACGAGTTCTCTGTAGCAAATAGTCTGCTGAGACTTATAGAAGAGAACGTTAGGCAGAATCACGGAAAGAGTGTTATAAAGGTGGTAGTGAAAGTAGGGGTATTGTCCGGTATAGAACCACATCTTCTAAAGGTAGCCTTTGATCATTTAAAAGAGAGAAGTGTAGCAGACAAGTCCGAACTTATCATAGAGGTCCAACAGGTTTTAATCAGATGTAGAGAGTGTGGATACACAGGGGAGGTAGAAGACTACCAATTCGTGTGTAAAGAGTGTGGAAGCCATCAGCTGGACATACTGGATGGTAAAGATATGGTTCTAAAGAGTATACAGATGGAAGCGTAGAGTATGAGGATAGCGGTCTTAGGGGTCGGGAATGTACTCTTTAGGGATGAGGGTTTGGGAGTTTTTGTGGTCAAATACCTTGAAAAGAACTACAAACTTTACGGAGATGTAGACCTTCTAGACGGTGGCACAGGAGGTCTAAAACTACTGGAATACTTCAAAGAGTACGACATAATAATCATGGTAGATGTAGTCTCC
This sequence comes from Hydrogenothermaceae bacterium, assembly GCA_026418535.1. GTDB lineage: Bacteria > Aquificota > Aquificia > Aquificales > Hydrogenothermaceae > JAOABC01. The sequence continues at coordinate 39,401 of JAOABC010000003.1, forward strand.
ATAGATGACAAGGTGGGAAGTGTACACAGAATAGAAGGAGAGAGTGTAAAAAGGTTACTTACCAACCACAGGACAGCCCATGAGGTGGGAATAGGGGAAGTTATGGAGATGATCTCTCTACTGGATAGGTCTCCAAAGGTGGTCATCATAGGAGTTGTACCGGAGGATGTATATACCCCAAGGATAGGCTTGTCTCCATCCCTTGAAAGGGTGTTTCCGAATATCGTGGAGGCTATCTTAAAGGAACTAGAGAGTCTTGGAGTTTCTTTTGAAAAGGTACAGGACATACCTTTAAGTGAGATAGGTAAGCTCTAAGATGGAGCTTTTAAAGAGAGCTGTTATACTTATATCTGGAGTAGTCCAGGGAGTAGGTTTTAGGCCCTTTATATACAGAGTTGCAAAAAAATACAACCTAAAAGGATATGTAAGAAACGATGGAAAAGGAGTGAGAGTAGAGGTTGAAGGGGGAGAGAAAGATATACTGGAGTTTATACGTTCTGTAGAAGCTCAAAAACCAGCTATGTCACAGATAACCTCTTTAGAAGTAGACTTCAAGGATAACCTAGTAGGGTATACAGATTTTCTGATAGAAGAGAGTATAAAGGATGACAGGAAGGAAGTGTCCATCTCTCCGGATATTTCCATCTGTGATAGATGTATAGAAGAGATGTTAGACCCATCTAACAGAAGATATCTCTACCCATTCATAAACTGCACAGACTGTGGGCCAAGATTTTCCATAATCTGTGCCTTACCTTACGACAGAAAAGAAACTGTTATGAAAAAGTTCACGATGTGTTTTGAGTGTAGTAGAGAGTACAAAGACCCTACAGACAGGAGATTTCACGCCCAACCAAACGCATGCCACGTTTGTGGACCCCAGCTATTCCTCTACACATCAACCGGAAGGTTAGTTGGTGAGAAGATGAAGGCTCTGGAAGAAGCTTGTAAGATAGTACAGGAAGGGATGATAGTCGCTGTGAAAGGTATAGGTGGGCTTCATCTAGTGTGTGATGCTACTAACACAGAGGCTGTATCTCTCCTCCGGCAGAGGAAGAGAAGGTTAGAAAAACCATTCCCAGTGATGTTCAAAGACATTCAACAAGCAAGGGAGTATACCCGCATAACACCCCACGAAGAGAGCCTATTAACCTCTCCCCAAAGGCCCATCGTACTGGTACAGAGGCTACAGGAAGAAAAACTGTCTCCTCTTGTAGCTCCAGATTTAGACAGAGTTGGAGTTTTCTTACCTTACTCGCCACTACACTACCTCATCCTAACGAAAGTAAACAGACCACTTGTTGTGACTTCTGCTAACATATCCAGAGAACCGATGATAAAAGATAACCAAGAAGCTATTGAAAAACTGCCTCAATCTGCAGATTTCATCCTTCTACACAACAGGGATATAAAAAACAGAGTTGACGATTCTGTGGTTCTCTCTGTAGGAGAAAAGAGAGTTTTCCTGAGAATTGGAAGAGGGTACGCACCCTTATCTTTTAAACTACCAGCCAAGCTTAGGAAGAACGTCCTTGCAGTTGGAGGGCACCAGAAGGTTTCTGTAGCCATAGCCTTTGAGGATAATGTGATAATTTCACCTTATATAGGAGACATGGAGACAGTTGAATCTACAGAAGCTTTTCAAGAAACAGTATTCACCCTCTTCAAACTGTACAACTTCTGGCCGGAAGTAGTTGTTTCAGACTTACACCCTGGATACTACACCACCAAGTGGGCACAGCTCTTCTCAGAAGAGAACCAGCTGGAGCATCTAAAGGTCCAGCACCACATCGCCCACGCCCTATCCCTAAATCTAGACGCAGATGTAAAAGAGGAGATATTATATGTCTGTTGGGACGGAACCGGATACGGATTTGATGGGAATCTATGGGGAGGGGAATTTTTAATATTTGATGGTTCCAACATCGCCAGAGCCATGAGTTTTAGATACTTCAGACTGATCGGAGGAGAAAAAGCTATAAGAGAGCCCCGGAGAGTAGCTTTATCAATACTCTTTCAGTTGTACGGAAAAGATATACTCAGACTAAACATCCCAGCTGTATTCTCCTTCAAAGAGAGAGAGATAGAGAACCTCTACACCCTCTGGGAGAAAGGGATTAACAGCCCTCTTACATCTTCAGTTGGCAGGTTGTTTGATGCAGTCAGCTCTATCTTAGGTATAAAACATACTGTCTCTTACGAAGGACAGTCTGGTATGATCATGGAGAGGTTCTACGACCCTTCTATAAAGGAGTTCTATCCATTCAAGATAGAGAATGGTCAAATAGACTGGTCCTTGATGTTCTTTGGGATTATAGAGGACAGGTATAAAAGGCCCCTGGCTGTGTCTAAGTTCATAAATACTCTATCAAAGATAGCTGTAGAGGTATCAAAAATGTACCAGCTAAACATCGGCCTATCTGGAGGAGTATTCCAGAATGGGAAGCTCCTTGGTAGAATCCTTAAAGATTGCAAGAAAGAAGGAATAAAAGTCTACTTACATAGTTCCCTCCCACCGAATGATGGAGGACTTGCTTTAGGTCAGTTAGGTTTCATATTAAAGATGGTAAAATAGTTAACCTAATAATCTTCTAGGTTATAGAGTATGGGAAAACTTTTAATAATAATAGTTTGGAGTGTGTTGATGTTTGTGGATATAACTACAGCTAAGGATGTGTATGTAAAGAGACTTTCTAATGGCTACACATTAGTGGTGAAGGAGAGAGAGGATACTCAGGCTGTCTCAGTTCAGGTTTGGTTTGGTATAGGCTCTATATACGAGAAAGACAGGGAAAGAGGTATATCCCACTTCTTGGAGCATATGCTCTTTAACGGAACAGAGTATACAGCCTCAGGAGAGATTGAGTTTGAGGTAGAGAAGAAAGGAGGTAGGATAAACGCAGCCACGAGTTTTGACTTCACATTCTACTATATAAACATAGCAAACGTCTTTTGGCAAGATGCCCTCAAGTATCTCTACTACATGACCACCTCCCCAACCCTTTCTGACAAGATGGTGGAGAAGGAGAAACCTATAGTTCTAGAGGAGCTAAACAGACATCTTGATAACCCAAAGAACCTCTTATGGGACACCTACAACGAGCTTGCTTACCGTAAATCCATGTACAGACATCCAATAATAGGCTATAGAAACACCATAGAGAACTTCTCCGGAGAGCTTGTTAGAAACTACTTCTATTCCCACTACACTCCATCTGTAGGTTATATAGTGGTAGTTGGAAATGTAAGGAAGGAAGAGGTTGAGAGAGCTGTGGAAGAGGCGTTTGGAAAGGTCAAGGGCCAGGATTACAGGCCACCCAGACTAGAGATAGAGGAGCCTCAAAAGGAGATAAGGTCCAAGCTGATAAAAAAGCCTCAAGTTACGAGAGGATACGCTGTTATAGGTTGGCAAGCTCCGTCTATAAGGGAACCAAGTACTCCAATCTTAATCGTCTTAGAGGAGATCCTCTTTAACGGAAAGAGCTCTCTTATGTACCAAGAGTTAAAAGAGAAAGGTTATGTTCAAAACATATCCGGAGGATATATGGCACACTTAGGCACAAGCCAGTTCTTGGTATACTACATATCTGACCAAACTAAAATTCAGGATAACAAAGAAAGAATCTTTAAAATACTTCGAAAGTTAAAAGAAGATGGTATAGATAGTAGAACTTTTGAGGATGCAAAAAAAAGAATAATAAACAGATATGTTTTCTCCAAGGAGGAAGTGGATAACGATGGAGAGGGTTTAGGATATGCTTTGGCTGTTGCAGGAGACATAGATTATGAGTTAAAATTTATAGACAGAATTAAGGCTGTTAAGAAAGAGGATGTTGAAAAGTTTTTAAGAGAGTCCTTAAGAGAGGACAACTATACAGAAGTGATACTAATTCCTGAGAAATAGAGTATGTCCCCGTAGCTCAGTAGGATAGAGCACTAGATTCCTAATCTGGAGGTCGGCGGTTCGAGTCCGCCCGGGGACATATATTTACTATATAAATAGTCTGTGAAGGCAGTAATACTAGCAGGAGGTTCTGGAACAAGGCTTTATCCTGTAACTCAAAATATAAACAAACACTTTCTTTCCATCTACAACAAGCCGATGATATAATATCCATTGTTATGCTCCTAAACATAAGGGACATGGTGTTCATGATAAATCCGGATGATCAACATCTATACTCAAAGCTGTTTGAACACTTGAAAAGTCTAGGTATTAAAGTGGACTATGTATTACAAGATAGACCTAACGGTCTTGCAGAAAATCTCATCTTAGTAGAAAGCTATATACAGGACAGTCTGGTTATGTATCTACTGGGAGATAATATACTCTATGGTCACAGTGTTTGGCAGATATTAAACGAAGCTAAAGAAGAGGTTGAAAGGGAAGAGGGTTCTTACATCTTCGGATACTCAGTGAAAGACCCTCACAGATTTGGGATGGTAGAGTTCGACAGAGATGGTAGAGTTTTGAGTATAGAGGAAAAGCCAAAACATCCAAAATCAAACTTCGCAGTTATAGGAGTTTACTTCTTCGACAGAGAGGCAGTGGAGATAGCAAAGAGAGTAAAACCATCCCCGAGAGGTGAACCGGAGATAACCTCAGTCTTAGAAGAGTACCTAAGAGAGAAAAAACTAAAGGTAAAACTGTTGGGTAGAGGTTATGCCTGGTTTGACGCAGGAACACACGACAGTTTTTTAGAGGCAGGAGAGTTTGTCTCTACGATCGAAAACAGGACAGGACTGATGATAGGGTGTATAGAGGAGATAGCCTACAGAAACGGTTGGATAAGCAAAGAGCAGCTTTTAGAGATAGCAAGATCTCTAATTAAAACAGAGTACGGTAAATATCTGATTCAGATGTTAGAGGAAGAGTATGCCTTTTGAGTTTGAAAGGCTTAAAGTAAGGTGTGTACGGAGAAGATTAAAGAAACAAGAACAAATAAGGTTTATAATCAATGGTTTTTGCTTTTTAAAAAGCTTCTCCCTAAAAGTATAAAAACATATTGAAGGTAAGTTACAATATATGGAAAGTATCTTTTAAACCTTGCGGAGGGTAAAATTTGAGCCTTAGTGCGGACTTTGTTATAATCGGTACTGGAATTATTGGCCTCTCTGTCGCAAAAGCTGTAAAAGAAGAATATCCATAATCAAGAATAATAGTGATTGACAAGGAGGATAGAAAGATTCGGTCGGAAAACACGCAAGTGGTAGAAATAGTGGAGTTTTGCATGCCGGTTTTTATTATCCAGATTCTTTAAAAGCAAAGTTTACGAGGCAGAGCAATGAAGAGCTTACAGAGTACTGTAAAAGTAAAGAGCTTAGAATAAATCCATGTGGTAAGGTAGTGGTTACTAAATCAGAGGATGAATTAGAAACTCTGTGTGAACTTAAGAGGTGAGGAGATACTAATGAAGTAGAGTTATATCTGATAGACGAAAAAGAATTAAGAAGTATTGAGCCTAAGGCAAAAACATATAGAAAAGCTCTTTGGAGTCCAAAGACAGCTGTAGTTGATCCTTGTGAAGTGATAAATGCTTTAAAACTTAAGCTTGAGAAATTAGAGATTACATTCTTGTTCAACCATCCTTATAAGAGAATTCTATCTAAGAATTCAATTATCGCTGGTGAAAAAAGAATTGATTACGGGATGTTGGTCAATTGTGGAGGGCTTTACGCAGACAAGATTGCGAAGGACTTTGGGTTTTCCCAAAATTATACCCTTGCGCCCTTTAAAGGACTATACCTTGAGTTTAAAGATTCTGAGCGATTAGTAACCAGAAATATATATCCCGTCCCAAACATAAAAAATCCTTTTCTTGGGATTCACATTACAGTAAAAGTTGATGGCAAGATTAAAATAGGCCCAACTGCTGCTCCCTGTTTTAGAGAGAGAACTATGAAAGATTAAATAGTTTTAACTTCAGAGAATTCTTTGACATAATAAATTTCAATATGAAATTATTTATTAAAAACCCTCTTTTTAGAAGCCTTGCTATCCACGAAATTAAGAAATATTTAAAACATCAGTTATTGAAGGATGCATCAAGGCTCGTGGAAGGATTAGATCTTAAGCCAGAGGAGTGGCAATGGACTAAGCCAGGCATAAGGCACAGTTAATAGATATAAGAAACTTCCAATTAGTTCATGATTTTTTAGTAGAGGGAGATGAGTATAGTGTGCATATATTGAATGCTATTTCCCCAGCCTTTACCGCAAGCTTCCCACTTGGAAGATATGTAGTAAAAAACTATATTCTTTCGGGAGGTAAAGTCTATGGCTAAGTTTAGAAAGATTGAGATACCCTTATCAGGGGTTTAATTTTAGAACCAAGAGTTTTTGAGGACCACAGAGGTTTTTTTTGAAAGTTATAACAAAAGAGACTTCGAAGAATTAGGTATAAACTTTAATTCTGTTCAGGATAATCATTCTCTAAGTATTCAAGCAGGAGTCCTAAGGGGGACTCCATTTTTGGCTCGAACCAAAAGCTCAGACGAAGGTTGTACGGTGTTTAAAGGGTGTTATTTATGATGTGGTGGTTGATCTTAGAAAAGGAAGCTCAACATACAAGAAATGGATAGGGTTTATACTAAGTGAGTACAATAAAAAACAAATTCTGGTGCCAAAAAGGTTTGCACACGGGATTTTAACACCTATATCAAATGTGGAGACTCTTTACAAAGTAGATGAGTATTATTCACTAGAGTACGATAGGTCGATCAGATGGGATGATCCAGACATAGGGATAGAATGGCCAATTAGTGAGCCCATATTATCTGAAAAGGACAAGAACGCACCGTATTTAAAAGACATAGAAGATGAAATAAATTTTTATTTTGGAGGGAAAAATGAATAAAGTTCTTGTTACCGGTGCAGGAGGATACATTGGTAGCACTTTAGTTCCTAAACTTTTAGAGAGAGTGTATGAAGTATTCGCCACAGATAGGTATTTTTTGGAAAGGAAAAATTAAAACCACACAAAAGGCTACATACATATAATCCAGGAGGACGTAAGGTTCTTAATGCCAGATATTATCAACTGTATTGATTACGTTGTAGATCTTGTTGCAATTTCCAACGATCCAAGTGGTGAGAGATTTTCTGAAGCGACTTGGCAGATAAATTATCTTTCAAGAGTTAGGACAGCAAGATTAGCAAAGGAACGTAGAGTTAAAAGATATATACTCCCTTCAAGTTGTAGTATATACAGTTTTCAAGAGAATGTAGTGGATGAAACCTCTCCTACCAATCCACTCACAGTTTATGCTAGAGCTAATGAAATGGCAGAAAAAGAAATATTATCTCTAGCTAATAAGGATTTTACAGTAGTTGTTTTGAGACTATCTACAGTGTTTGGATATAGTCCCAGGATGAGATTTGACCTTGCTATTAACGGAATGACCTACGGAGCATGGAAAAGTGAAAAACTACCTCTCATGAGAGATGGTTCTCAATATAGGCCATTTGTGCATATTGAAGATGTTGCTGAAGCTATAATTACATTTCTTGAATTTTCAGAAGTTGGGAAAATAAATGGGGAAATATTTAATATAGGAGGAAATGGGTTAAACTATCAAATAGGACACCTTGGAAAGTTAGTGGCTAAAATTGCAGAGGAAGTAACTGGTAAAAAGGTAGAAATAGAGTGGCATGGTGATCCGGATAAAAGAAGTTATAGAGTTTCTTTTAACAAAGTAATCAGACAGTTGGATGGAAGCCAAAAAGAGATGCGGAGTATGGAATTCGTGAGATAATTGATAAATTAGAAAAAGGAATCATTGAAAAAACGTTACAGACTATAACGTTAGATTGGTATACAGAATTAGAAAAGTGGAACAAAATAATTAAGGAAGTGCAGATGTACGGAGGTATTTAAAATGTCTCTAAGGATTTTAATAACAGGTGCTAATGGTCAGTTAGGATCAGAGTTTAAGAGGGTTTTGGACAAAATAGGGATACATTTCATTGTCCAGAGTAAAAAAGAACTAGATTTTACAGATCTTATCAAGTTATTTGAGATCGCTAAAACTTTTAAACCAACTCACGTTATAAATTGTACTGCCTATAACTTAGTTGACAAGGCTGAGTCAGAGGCTTTAAATGCATATAGAGTCAATACGATAGGAGTGGCGAATCTTTCCTTAGTATGTAGGGAAATTAACGCCTATTTAATTCACTACTCTACAGACTACATATTTGACGGAAAGAAAGAAGCCCCTTATACTGAGGAAGATACGCCTAATCCTTTAAACGAATATGGGAAAAGTAAACTAACGGGAGAAATATTGCTAAAAGAGGTCTGGAGGGAGAAATCTCTCATATTTCGCACAAGTTGGGTTTACGGAAATGGAAAACAAAATTTTATATATAAACTCAACCAATGGGCTCAGAGTCAAGATCATCTAAGAATAGCCTGTGATGAATTTTCTGTGCCAACATCAACTAGGACTATCGTAGAGGTAACTTTAAAAGCCATTGATGTAGGATTAACTGGACTGTATCATCTTGTAAACTCCGGATATGCTTCAATATACGAGTGGGCTAAGAAATATTTTAAGATTAAGGGAATAGATAAGTTCATATACCCCGCTTACCAGTCAGATTTCAACTTACCGGCTAAAAGACCGAGATGGTCTGTTATGAGTAATGATAAAATAAAAAAAAGATCTTAGTATTGAGATAGATAGTTGGCAAGAGAGTTTGGAGAGATACTGTAAGGATTTTGATGATTGAGTTTTTAGCAAAATTCCCATATTTATACAGTCTAGCAGTTATAGGTGGGACTTTCCTTGTTTTCCTTGTAGTAAGGCATTTAGCTATAAAACTGTTGTCTGTTGCTTCTGGAAAAACACAGACAAAAATAGACGATATACTTATCCAGCAGATAAAACTTCCTTCTATACTCTGGGGTTTTGTAATAGCCATCCACGTAGGGCTGGAGTTTTCGGACATTCCTCTAAAGTACCAGAAGTTCCTTATAAAGGTAGTCTACAGTATACTGATCATATCATTTACAATCTTCCTTGCAAACCTTTTAGTCTCTATAATAAAACACCTTTTCCAGCTGAAGAAACTTCCTACAACTGGAACAACCCTAACCTTCGTAATAATCCAGTCTATAGTGTATATAACCGGTATACTCTTACTACTGTCATACTTAGGGATACCTATAACACCCCTGATTACCACGTTAGGTATAGGTGGTTTAGCTATAGGTTTAGCGTTAAAAGACACTCTGGCTAACATATTCTCCGGACTATACATACTCATGGAGAAAAGAATAGATATAGGAGATTTTATAGAGATAGATGACAAAAAAAGAGGATACATCACAGACATAAACTGGAGGACCACGATTATAAAGACCATCTCAAACGACACAATAATTATCCCTAACGAGAAATTAGCTCAGAGTACAGTTATAAACTATGCGAAACCTGTAGACTACGTTCGGACATCCATAGAGATACCGGTAAGCTACGAAACAGATACTGATAAGTTTGAGAGTGTAGTTATGGAAGAGGTAAAACAGTTTATATCCCAAGACAACTCAGTTCTGCCAGAGCCAGAACCTGTTCTCCGCTTAGAGCCAGGGTTTTCAAACAACTCTCTGATCTACACCCTCTTTGTGTTTTGTTCAGACTACAACACTACCTTCTATGTAAGGAGTGAGCTTCGCAAAAGAATACTAAAAAGATTGAGAAAGGAAAGAATAGAGATACCTTACAGTAAATTAGACTTATACGTAAAGGAGCTACCAGGTTGAAAGTGATAGGGTTAACAGGAGGAATAGGGACAGGGAAGAGCACAGTGGAGAGTATTTTCCAGGAGCTTGGTGCATATGTGATAGATGCGGACAAGGTAGTTCACCTGCTCTACACAGAGGAAGATGTAAAGGAGAAGATTAGGCAACTCTTTGGAGAGGAAGTGTTCTCTGAAAAAGAGGTAGACAGAAAAAAGATTTCAAAAGTGGTTTTTTCAGACACAGAAAAGAGAAGAGCTTTGGAGCAGTTGATGCATCCAAAGGTGGAAAGACGGATTAAAGACTGGTTAGAGGATTTAAAAGAGAAGGATAAAGATGCTATAGTTATAGTCTCTGTTCCCTTGATGATAGAGACAGGCTCCTACAAGAGGTATGAGAAAGTAGTCTTAGTTTATGCTCCCAGAGAGAAACAGATAGAGAGGTTGTTGAAAAAAGGCTATACATTAGAAGAGGCTATAAATCGAATAGAAGCTCAGATGGATATAGAAGAGAAGCTGAAGTTTGCAGACTATGTTATAATGAACACATCCACAATCCAAAACCTTAGAAAAGAAGTAGAGAAGGTTTTTAATGATATCAAAAAAGACCCTTAAACTTATCTTACTATTAGTATTTATCCTCTCCTGTACAAAAACTCAAGATAGTCCAGATATTGTAGTGGATATAAAAGTCTCAAGGGATGGTTACTCTCCAGAAAAGATAGAAGTTCCTAAGGGAAAAGTAGTCCTTTTCCGGATAACATCTGCAGATGAAGGTCTAGGGGAAAATGAGACACTGAGATACTACGGTCACTGCTTTTACATAATGCCCCCTTATGACGTCATGGTAGAGAACATAAAAAAAGGAGAGACGAAAGAAATAAAGATCAAGATGTTGTATCCGGGAAGTCATATAATAACCTGTCCCTACTGTTCAGACTACTTTCCTATGAAAGCTGACTTAATAGTCAAGTAGTCCTCTTAGAGACTAAGAACACCAAGAAACCTATGACAGGGAACACGGTCATTAAGGATGCTGATAGGATATAGTTGTCCTCTGTTATGAACAGTAGGGCACTCCAGATGATCAGACCTGTAGTGGAAGCTATTCTCTCCGTAAGAGAGAGGAACGACATCCTTGTGGATATCTGACAGGCTGGAAACTCTTCTACTATGTAAACCCTGGAAACAGTCCAGAGATGTGCCAAAGAGAACCCTATAAAAGCACCAAAGTAGAATATCCAATCTCTGTTCAGTAGTGGTAAGGATAAGAATATGATGCTCCAAAACAGAAAACCGGTAGGAAATAGAGACCTTGCTGAGAGTTTATCTACCAACAGTCCCCACACAATCCCCCCAATTATCCCACCTATCGCAGAAAAACCAATAACTTTATATATAAAGACATCCTCAAACCCAAACACTTTCTTGAGATATATACCCATCAGAGAGATGAGGGCGTTGGCCACTTCTGTCAAAAAGAGTATAGAGAGTATTACGAGTATAAATCTTCTATCTTTAAACACATCCTTTAAGGAAACCTCCTCCTTCATCGATGGATTCTCCAAGAAGAGTATAGAAGGTAGTGAAAGGATTAAGAACAGAGCTCCTGTCACCACGTAAACCCAAGGTACAGAGAGCTTCTCAGCTAAAAATGTTAAAGCGGTTGCAGAACCAATATAACCAAAACTTACTCCCAATCCGGAGGTAAAACCTCTCTTTTGAAAATCAAGAAGAAGAGAGTTATAGAAAACGAATGTCTGTTGATGACTTACAGCCATAAGGCAGAAGACAATCAGAGATAGGATTGGAAAGTCCACTAGAAAAAAGAGAGAAAAAGATAGAAGGACAGTTAAAATAACGAATAGGGTAAAAAATTCCTTTCTTATAGCCTTTCTATCAGCTATCTTCCCAAATTGAAGAGCAAAGAGGAAGGATACCAAAAAAACTAAGCCGTAGAAAAAACTGTATACCTTTGGGTCTACCTGTTTTGTGATGTAGAGAGGAAAGAATGTCGAGAATATTAAAGCTCCGAGGATGGTCTCTCCACTGTCGAAAAGTGAAAAAGAGAGAGCTTTAACCCTTTCCCTCACAGTTTAACAGATCCTTTTAGTTCCTTTATTTCTTCTTCTGTAAGTTCCCTGTACTCACCAGGCTCTAAACTGTCATCCAGTCTAAGATTCCCAACTCTAACTCTCTTTAGATATAGAACTGGATGATCGAGTTGAGCCATTATTTTCTTGACGATGTGATACTTACCTTCTGATACGGTTATGAACAGTTCTGAGTAATGGTCTGAACTAGTTAAAATGAAAACTTTAAAGGGTTTAGTCTGGTATCTGTCTGATCTTAAGTAAACACCTTTTCTTTCGAACTCTCTAAAGTCTATTTTAGATACATCTCCTTCTACTTTTACGTAGTACTCCTTATTTACGTTCCATTTAGGATGGGATATCCTGTGGGCAAACTGTCCATCTGTAGTGAGTATCAACAGACCCTCTGTATCTTTGTCTAACCTACCTATTGGAAAAAGTTTATCTAGTAGGGGAAAGTCTGAAAAGAGTTCTAAAACTGTGGGCTCAGAATCATCCATCGTAGCTGTGATATATCCAGCTGGTTTGTTCAACATAAAGTAATAGTTCTCAGAGTAAGAAACCTGCTCATCCTCAAAAAATATACTATCTTTAAGAGGATCAATTTTAAACGAAAACTCTTTAACAACTTGACCGTTAACTTTTACAAGCCCTTGCCTTATGTATCTTTGAACTTCTGATCTACTTCCAAATCCTTGATTAGATAAAAATCTGTCTAATCTTATCTTTTTCTCCTTTCTTTAAAGATCTCCTTTCTTTAAAGAGAGGGGAAAATCTCCCCAATCTTAGATATTACTTGATTTTTTCTTTCAGAGATTTTGCAGCTGTGAAAGCCACTACCTTTCTTGCAGGGATTGTGATTTCTTTTCCAGTTCTTGGGTTTCTTCCTTTTCTTGCTTTTCTAATTCTAACGTTGAAAACACCAAGTCCAGGGATAGCAACTCTCTCTCCCTTAGTAAGAGCTTCTATCACAGCCTCAATAGCGGCATTTACTGCTCTTTCAGCGGAAGCCTTGGTAATCCCAGCTTTTTCAGCTGTTTTTGCAACAAGTTCTGACTTGGTCATTGAGACATCCCTCCTTACGTAAAATGATAGATTTAAATTTACAATAAACATATTTTAGATGTCAAGATTTTTCTTGCATTTTATGCCACTTTTTAGTTCATTGAGGATGTTCAGAGCTTGGAGTGGCGTTGTGTTGGCTATATCTATCTCCTCTAACTTCTTCATAATATCGTAATTTTCTTTTAAATCTGGAAAGATCATCTCCTCAAATATAGAGTAGTCATCTAATCCTTTCTTTATATCTTTTTCCGACTCAAACTTTACTAATATCTCCTGAGCCCTCAGAATAACATCCTCCGGAATACCTACAAGTTTAGCTACGTGGATTCCATAACTTTTATCTGCCTTACCTTCTAAAACTCTGTACATAAACCTTATGCTCTCTTTCTCTTCTAAGACATACATCGTATAGTTTTTAACCCCATCCAACTCCTCCTCCAAGGTTGTAAGTTCGTGGTAGTGGGTGGAAAAAAGGGTTTTAGCTTTTATATCTCTGCTTACCTTCTCACAAAGAGACCAAGCTATGGAGATACCGTCGTATGTGCTCGTTCCTCTCCCAACCTCGTCGAGGATTATGAGACTTCTCTCTGTAGCGTTGTTTATGATGTTGGCCACCTCAAGCATCTCCACCATAAAGGTAGATAGGCCCTTAGAAAGGTAGTCAGCGGAACCTATCCTTGTGTAGATCGCATCTACCACCCCTATCCGTGCAGAGGTAGCAGGAATGAAAGAACCTACATGGGAGAGCAGCACAAGTAGACCAACCTGTCTTATAAACGTACTCTTTCCAGACATGTTAGGACCGGTAATGATGTGGATGAAATTATCTCTGTCAAACTTTACCGAGTTTGGAACAAACTCTCTATTAAAACTTGATACAACCGGATGCTTACCCTCCTCTATCTCTATAGAGTAATCCGGGATTACTTCAGGCTTTATCCATCCACCCTCCAGGGCAACCACAGCGAGAGACTGAATTGCATCAAGTACACCAACCCACCTGGCTGTTTCCTCTATTCTGTTTGAAGATTCAACAACCATCTGTCTTATCCTTTGGAATATTTCATACTCCAGGTTCTTTATCTTCTCATCAGCGGAGAGTACTTATCTTCAAACTCCTGAAGCTCTTGAGTAACAAACTTCTCTGCTGTTGATAGTGTCTGTCTTCTTCTGTAGTCGGGAGGGACAAACTTAAGGTTTGGTTTGGTTATCTCTATGTAGTATCCCATAACCTTGTTGTATCCCAATTTTAGGCTGGATATACCTGTTCTCTCCCTCTCTCTCTGCTGATACTCCATAAGCCAAAACTCTCCTTTTGACTTTATCTCCCGTAGTTCATCAAGATATATGTCAACACCTTGCTTTATTAATCCCCCTTCTTTCAGATGAACAGGTGGATTGTCCTCAAGATGTCTATCCAGGAGCCCTACCATATCAGAGAAGTCTTCTATGTTCTCTAGAATTTCCTTCAGAAATGGAGACTCTAGATTATAGTCTACGCTCTTTAGTTGGCTTACCTTTCTCAAAGACTCTCTTAATGAAACCATATCCCTTGGTGATAGAGTGTTTGAGGTTATCTTTGAGACCAACCTCTCAATATCGAAAACACCATTCAGTATCTCCCTTATCTCTTCCCGAAGGGAGTGCTTCTTAAATAACTCCTCTACAGAGTCTTGTCTTGCTTTTATCTGGTTTATATCTTTAAGTGGATGTAGCAAGAAAAACTTAAGCCTCCTTTTTCCCATAGGAGTGAGAGTTCTGTCTAAAACAGAGAGAAGGGAACTACCTCCCTCACTTCCCGCTACCTCTAGGTGCTTTATAGCATTCTGGTCAAGTTTTACAAACCTGTCTTCTGTATAGAGCTTAGGAGGTGAAATGAAGGGGAAAAAGCTCTTCTGAGTAGTTTTAACGTAGAGTAGTAAACCGGCAGCAGAAACAAGGGCAAAGGTGTCTTTATCATAAATACCAAAAGACCTGTAGTTCAGGGTTTTGAAGTGTCTTAGGAGATCATTGATAGACTCGTCCCGAAAAAAATCCTTTGGAACGGAAGTTCTGTATATACCCTTAAAATCAGCCTCTAAAAAATCTGGATTAAACCCCTCCTCAACGATGATCTCTCTAGGAGAGAGCTTAGCGATGAAGTTAATAAGGCCTTCTAACTCAAACACTCCACAGTAAAATTCTCCTGTTGACAGGTTAAGATAAGAGGTGGAAAACCTGTTACCTCTCTAGTATACAGACACCAACCCTGTCCTGATTTTGTCATTGTCGAAGTATGTTCCTGAAGTGATTACCCTGATAACATCTCTCTTTACTATACCTTTTGCAGTAGACGCATCTTCAAGCTGTTCACATATGGCTACAGAATAGCCCTTCTCAACCAGCCTTGCTATATAACTATCAGCAAAGTGATAGGGTATACCACACATAGGTATGTCTCTATTCTTTGAAACTCTCTCTTTAATGGAGTATTTATTATATGTTATCATCTTTTAACAACATTTCAAATTTGGGGGTAAAGATGGAGCTGTTCTTAAGCCCCTTTTTTCCACTCATCGTCTTCTTAGCCTTTTTGCCATCAGTAGATAGCCCGGATGTTGTGATAGTAGGAGAGAATCATACAGACACGCAAGACCATAGGAAACAGTTAGAAGTGATAAGGGATATCTACTTGAAAGATAGAAGGGTTATTATCGCTATGGAGATGTTTCAACAGCCTTTTCAAGAACATCTAGATAGGTACATAGAAAATAAGATAGGGGAAGATGAGCTTCTAGAAGAGACAGAATACAAAAAGAGATGGGGATACGACTTTTCTCTCTACAGAGATATCCTGAACTTTGCCAGAGAGTCTAGGATAAAGGTAGTTGCAATAAACGTACCTTCAGAGCTTTTGAAGGAAGTTAAAGAGAAGGGCTTAGACAAGATATCCTCAGACTATCTTCCTAAAGAGAGGTTGACCTACAATAAGAAAGAGCTTGATTTCATATACTCTTCTATGGAAGGACACAGTATAAAAGACAGTAAGAAGTTCTTAGAAGTTCAGTACAGTTGGGATGCTGGGATGGCTTATAAGATAGTCAAGTTAAAGAAGGAGTTTCCAGATTACAAGATAGTAGTTTTGATAGGAAAAGGACACAGTGAAACGGTTTCGAGGTTTATAAGAGTTCTTTCCAAAGATATAAAGGTTGTAGTATACTGAGCGCCGTGGTTTTAAGCCACGGCGCAGTTAGATCAGTGGATTATACCACCAGCTCCGTGAGCATGTCCGTGGAGAACTTCTTCCGGAGTAGCTTCTCTTATATGAACAATCTCTATATCAAACACTAGGTCTCTACCTGCCAGAGGATGGTTTAGGTCTACAGTTACAGTGTTCTCATCAAAGTCTACAATAACCATACTTATAATCTGACCTTCCGGTGTTTGAGCTTGGAGAGGCAGTCCAACTTCAAGATCTATCCCCTGAAAGTACTCTCTTGGAGCTTGCTGTATTAGATTAGGATCTATTGGACCGTATGCTTCCTCAGCAGGAACTTCTACAGTCCTCTTCTCCCCCTGAACCATACCTATCATCCTCTTTTCTAAACCAGGAATTATGTGGCCTACTCCCACTAAGAAAGTAAGGGGATTACCTGCACTTGAATCAATAACCTCCCCTGTTTCTTTGTCCCTTAAGACATAATCAAAAGAGACCACGTTTCTCACGTCTACTTGCATGTTTCTACTCCTAAAAAATATTTAGCATCACTGAAGATGCTATTCTAGAAACTCTTGATTAAAGAGATGTTAAACTCCCCTCTTTACCCAAGAATATCCTCTATACTTTTAACCTCTACCTTACCTTCCTTTGAAAAAATATACAGTCTTCTCTCTGATTTTTCAAGTTTTACGATTATAACGGTCTTAAAACCCTTTTTGAATGCAACTCTTTTGGACTCCTCCGGGTCTCTCTTCACTATATCTCTTGCCACCGAGAACCCAAGCTCTCTAAGCTTAGTCGCAATCTTGTAAGCGGTCTTCTTGTCATTTGTAGTATCTATTATATAAAAATCTTTTCCACTTTCTGCAAATCCTTTTCCCATAAGTATGGGATGTAAGCAGAAAAGGTCGAAAGCAAATCCTGTTGCTGGACAATCTCCATCGTACTTTGACAGAAGATTATCGTATCTACCACCTACTCCTATGACCTTTTTAGAGTCTTTAGAGAACATCTCAAAGATGATACCTGTATAATAATCAAAGTCCATAGGCTCTCCAAGGTCGAAGACTATATAATCCTCTAAACCGTAATCCCTCAGGATGATGTAAATTTTAAGTAGCTCTTCAAAGGCTAACCTTAAGGGTTCTACTCTGGAGAATCTATCAAGTAGGCTTTCTATAAGCTCAATTCCACCTCTTAGACTCGGAATAGAAAGGATAAACTCTTTTAAATCTTCATCTACATGGAAGTTGGACAGAAACCTTTTTATGCTGTAGATCTCCCTGCCTTTTATGAAAGTCATAAGATCTGAAAAGGAGGAGTCCTCTAACTTCAAGATATTTTTAATTACGTGGTAGATCTTAACGTTGTTTATGTCTATCTGGAAGTTCTCTACTCCAAGCCTCTTTATTGATGAGATGGCAACACCTATAACCTCTGCATCTGCCTCTATCTCAGAGACACCTATAAGCTCTATACCTATCTGCCTTCTCTCGTAAAGATTATCAGCTTTAGGGACCACATACCGGAAAATATCCCCCTTGTAGTATACCCTCAAGGGAAAGTCCTTCTCCTTTAAACTAGCAACATACCTTGCTACTTGTGTAGTAAAATCTGGTCTCAAGATGAGTATTTCTCCAGAGTATCTGTCTACCATTCTAAAACTGTTGTTCAGTAAAGCTTGGGTTAGAGACTTACTGTGAGTATTGTAGTATTCAAGGAGAGGAAGCTGGAGTTTTTCGTATCCCCAGAGCTTGAAGTTCTCCTCTATGGTCTTCTCTATGTAATCTAAGAGATAACTCTCATTGAAGTCAAGATTCCTTACCCCTTTTGGTCTGTCTACTTTCAAGCTGACTCACCCTATTTAAAGAGCATCCAATGCTGGTATAAAGTACTTACCTAAGTAGTAGGTGTTGTTCAGTTTATAGAGTATAGGTCTTACTTTCTCATAGTCTAGGATAGAGTAAGAAGCGTTATCACAACCAAAACTCCAGAACTTATCCTCAGGAAGATCAAGTCCAGCTGTTAAACATGCCCTTATAGGGACTGTATGAGACACTATAACTACAGTCTCTCCATCATGCTTCTCTATCATCTCACCCAAGAACTTCCTAACTCTCGAAAACACATCCATCAGAGACTCTCCGTTGGGAAAAGTCACAGTCTGGGGCTGGTATAGCCAGTCCCTAAACATCTCTGGATACTTCTCCTTTACCTCTTCAACGAGCATACCAGACCAGTCTCCGTGGTCAATCTCTATCATATCCCTGTTTGTACTTATAGGTAAGCCTAAGGATTTTGAGATATACTCAGCAGTCTGATATGTCCTCTTTAGAGGACTTGAATATAGGACAGTAGGGTTGTACTTTTTAAGGGCTTCTCCTATCAACTGAGCCTGTTTGTGTCCTTTCTCACTTAACTCTGGGTCTAACCTTCCCTGGTATCTTCCTATTGGGTTCCATAGGCTTTCAGCGTGTCTAACGAGTATTATCCTAACCAATTTAAGTTACTCCTTGTAGATTGTTTATCAATATCTCTTGGGCTCTTTTAACCCCTTTACCAAGCTCCACTTTATAGCCCATTTTGTGTAGAATTATCTCTATAGCTGATATAACCTCTATCATATCAAGGTAGTCAAAGTATCCCATATGGGCTATCCGGATTATCTTCCCTTTAAGATGGTCTTGCCCTCCAGCCACTCTCACACCTATCTTCTGAAGCTCTTTCCTAAATAGGTCCGCATCTATTCCTTCCGGAGTAAACACACCTGTTGCTGAATTTGAAGGACTCTCTGAAAGTAGTCTCAAACCAAGCTCCTTCATGGCTTCTCTGGTCATCTGAGCTAATATCTCATGTCTCTTCTCAAGATTTTCTAAACCTTCATCTAAAATCATCTTTAAGCTTTCGCTTAAAGCTACGATTAGGTTTATAGCAGGAGTGTAGGCTGTCTGTCCCTTTGCCTGTTTTTTACTCTCAGCCTTTACTGAAAAGTAGTATTTTGGAAGATCACTCTTATCCAATCTCCTCTGGGCTTTTTCACTGTAATACAGAACAGATAAGCCTGGAGGTAGCATGAGAGCCTTCTGGCTTCCGGTTATAAGTAGGTCTATCCCTATCTCTTCTGGAAAGACCCTGTAGACACCTACAGAAGTTATACCATCCACTATAAGTAGGCAGTCTTCCAAACTGTTAGACATTTCAGCTAAGAACTTCAAGTCGTGGAGAGTTGTTGTAGATGTTTCTGAGTGCTGAACCAGTATCCCTTTAGTATCTGGATTATCAGTCAGTATCTCCTTTACTCTCTCCTTATCGTAAGTTTTACCCCACTCTATCTGGTAATCTATAACATCAAGTCCGTAGCTTAGTCCAAGGTCTCTCCATCTCTCACCAAACTTACCTGCGTTTATAACTAATACTCTATCTCCTCTACTTAAGAAGTTTACTATACAGGCTTCCATAGCACCTGTTCCAGAGGATGCAAACGTCAGCACATCCCTGGAAGTGTTCAAAAGTTTCTGGAGGTTTTTCCTTGTTTGTAGGAATATGTTCGTGAATTCAGGAGTTCGGTGGTGTATTATCTGCTGACCTAAGGCTCTTATGACCTGGGGTGGGAGAGGAACTGGTCCAGGGGTGAAGAGTCTTTCCTTTACCAAACTAAGACCTCCAAGAATAATTTAAAGGAATATTTTACCACAAGATAAAAAGGGCTGGCATAGATGCCAGCCAGAGTCGGGAGGAGGTAGGTTAAAGCTACTAATGAAGATTAGCAGCAGGGTTGTATCTAATGTATGCAACTTTAATGCCATATCAATATAATGTAAAAAAATACTACTAAGAGAGAAGGTTGTGCCATATTGGACAGTATATGTCCAAAAACAGACTACAGCTTAATACTTAGAAGGACGCCATCCCTGATGGGGACTATCTGAGATACAAATTTTCCACTGCCAAACATGTATTGGTTAAACTCTTTTATAACCGTGGTTTTCTTATCTGGATAATCTTTTAATACCTCTCCTCTCCAAAGAACGTTATCTGCTAATACCAGAGAGCCTTCAGACAGATTGTTCTCGATTATCTTTATAGCATCCAAGTATCTAACCTTTTCAAGGTCTAAAAATAGGATGTCTATTCCTCCGTACTCCTTAGCTATTTCTACCGCATCCCCTACCCGGAACTCAGCTCTATCCTCCAGTCCGACCCTCTTGAAGTACTCCTTAGCTTTGGAGATATTCCTATCCTGGAAGTCTGTTAATACCACCTTTCCACTCTCCATCCCTTTGGCGAACCAGTAAGCTGAGTATCCGTATCCTGAGCCCATCTCCACAACCAACTTAGGTTTTTTTAACTTTGCCATCAGATATAGGAACACTCCTACCTGCCTTCCTACTATGGGAAAGTTAACTTTTTCTCCATAATCCTCCATCTCCCTTAACACATTCTCGTCAAATATCTGAAGTCTGGTTAACTCCTCGATATACCTCTCTACATCAGGATTTGTTATAAACATGGTATCTCCTTTAGCGGAACTTTTTGGAATATTTTAGATGAGTCTGATAAAATGATGCCATGATTTAAAAGAGAAGGACTAGGTTATGTTAGAGCTTTTTATGGTCTTCCTGGGAGGACTGTTAGGTTCGTATCACTGTATCGGGATGTGTGGCTTAATACCGTCTATAATCCAGCACAGAGGTTTCTGGATTAGTAGCATCCTGTACAATACAGGAAGGATTTTCACATACTCTTTTTTAGGTTTTATAGCTGGATTGGCTGGTATGTACTTCCACTCAGTGGAGTTTAGATACTTCCAGACGGGACTCTCTCTAGTTTTAGGTATACTTATAGTTCTATTTGGGCTGCAGGTTATGGGAAACATAAAGGAGAAGGGTATACCTTTATTAGACCCTATATTCAACACAATCTCTGATTTTTTAAACATATTCCGGAGTTCTCCTTTTTTCTTAGGTATGTTTAACGGATTCCTACCATGTCCTCTTGTGTATGCCTTCCTTATAAAGGCTGTCCTGGATAAAGACCTTATAAAGGGTATGATCACGATGTTAGTGTTTGGTATTGGAACTTTCCCGGCTATGCTCTTTTCCGCCAAGTTAGCAAATCTCATATCCCCCTACAGAAGGAAAAACATCACTAAACTTGCCGGAGTAATCATAATTTTATTTGGTATATTAACAGTGTTAAGGGCTTTTGGTATTGGCCATCATCACTGAAGGAGGAGAGGAAGATGATAGTCCAATCTTTTGGAGGAGTAGAGGGTGTTACAGGTTCTTGCCATCTTGTGAAGGTAGGTAAACTGAATATTCTTATAGACTGTGGTATGTTTCAGGGATTAGACGAGGATAAGAACTACGAGGGTTTTGGATTTGACCCGGCAATAGTGGACTACCTGATCCTTACCCATTCCCACATAGACCACGCTGGGAGGATACCACTTCTGGTGAAGAGTGGCTTTAGAGGAAAGATAATCTCCACAAAACCAACCTATTACATAGCAAGGATAATGCTTTTAGATGCTGCAAACATCATGGCTGAGGAGTATAAAACCCAGCTAAAGAAGGCCATTAGGAGAGGTAGACCTCAGGAGGTCAAGCCTCCCCTTTACGATGAAAACGACGTATTTTACGCTATGGAGTTTTTTAAAGCTTTTCTCGACTATGATGAACCATACGCATTATCTAATGATGTAAAGGTGATACTACGAAATGCAGGGCATATACTAGGGTCCGCCTATGCGGAGATGGTTGTAAATTTAGACGGTAGAGAGAAGAGGATTATCTTCTCCGGGGATGTAGGTCCACAGGAGAAGCTTGTCATAAAGTCTATAGACTACCCAGAAGATGGAAATGTGGTTTTTATAGAGTCCACTTATGGAAACAGAGATCACAGACTTCTGGAGGAGTCTATCCAGGAGTTCAAAAAAGCTATAGTGGAAAGTTTTAAAGATGAGGGAAACGTCGTTATTCCCACATTTGCTCTAGAGAGAACTCAGGAGATTCTCTACATACTCCGGATGATGTATGATAAAGGAGAACTACCAAAGTGTAAGATCTTTTTAGATAGCCCTTTAGCTATATCTGCTACTAAGATATTCATGCAGTTCCCTCAAGAGCTAAGCGGTGATGTTTTAAGGATAATAAATCAGGGGCATAACCCTTTCCTATTTCCAGATGTACACTTTACTCAGTCTATAGAGGAGTCAAGAAAGATAAACGAGATAGAGAGTGGGGCTATCATTCTTGCTGGTAGTGGCATGTGTAACGGTGGGAGGATAAAGCACCATCTAAAACACAATCTATGGAGAGAGAACAGCTCTGTTATATTCGTAGGATATCAGGCTGTTGGAACACTCGGAAGACAGATAGTTGACGGTGCAAAGAAGGTAAAGATATACGGGGAAGAGGTTGCGGTAAAGGCAAAGATATACACTATAAACGGCTTCTCTGCCCATGCAGACCAATCTGGACTCCTAAGCTTTCTCTCATCAAATAGATCTCTCCAGTCTGTATATCTCATACATGGAGAGATAGAGATAATGAAGGAGTTTAAAGAGAAGATAAAAGAGAAGTTGAATCTAAATCCCCATATCGTAGAGAAAGGGGAGTGTATATACTTGTAACTGAGTAAAGGAGGGGGGTAACCCTCCGCAGAGTACACTGTTATCTACTTCTCTTAAGTAGGAAGTTAACTATAGTCCTGACAGGTATACCAGTAGCACCTTTAGGATGGTAATACCAGCCGGATGTGTGGTGAGATGGACCCGCTATATCTATATGAACCCACGGAATCCTAGGATCTACGAAGTCCTCGAGGAAAAGTCCGGCTGTTATAGCACCTCCATACCTAGTTGTTCCAACGTTGTAAAGGTCAGCATGGGGTGCCTTTATCTGCTCTCTTAGTTTGTCGTTGAATGGAAGTTGCCACATCCACTCTCCAGTATTCTGAGATATTGATAGTATCTCGTTTATGAGCCTCTGGTTGTTTCCCATCACTCCTGCCGTGAACTCTCCTAACGCTACCACACACGCTCCTGTAAGGGTAGCCATGTCTATTATAGCATCCGGTTTTAACTCACTTGCATAGCAGAGAGCATCCGCAAGAGTGAGCCTACCTTCAGCATCTGTGTTTCCTATCTCTATGGTCTTTCCATTTTTAGCCTTCAGTATATCGTCTGGTCTATAAGCTTTACCACTGGGCATGTTCTCTGCAGCTGCTACTATACCGTGGACCATAACGTCCGGTTTTAACTCTCCTATAGCCTTGAGTATACCTAAGACAGCACAAGCTCCAGATTTATCGATCTTCATCCATCTCATAAAGTCACCTGTTTTTATGTTAAGACCACCACTATCAAACATCAAACCTTTACCTACTATCGCATACTCACCTTTTGGATGTCTAGGACGATATGTGATGTGAATAAACCTTGGTGGGTTTTCACTACCTTTTGCAACTGCAAGGTAGGCTCCCATTCCCATCTCTTCAATCTGCTTCTCATCGTACACCTTTATCTCAAATCCGTATTTATTAGCCAAATCTTCAGCTATCTTAGCAAACTCAACAGTGTTTATAACATTTGCAGGTTCGTTTACTAAATCTCTCGTAAAGTTTTGAGCTTCAGCTAGTATTGTAGCTACTTTTACAGCTTCTTTCACAGATGTCTTGTCCTTAAGGTTCAGGTTTATCTCTAATACCTCTACTTCTTCCTTCTCCTTCTTTGAGAGGTACTTATCGAAAGAGTAATTTCCCAATATGGCACCTTCTGTAACTGAAGAAGCTACATCTTCCGGAGATAATTTTTCAAAGGTTAAGTTTATATCCATCATTATCTTGGAGAGCTTGTTTTCTTTTGACTTTCTAACTGTGTAAGCAGAGACTCTTCTAAAAGTATCTTTGTCTACCTTTTTGCTTTCTCCGAGACCTGTAAGGATCACAAAGCCTGCCTTTAGTTTTCCTCCTGTTGGGACTACCAAAAACTTACCCTCTTCCGGGGTAAACTTCAAAGACTTTTTAAAAGTAGATATCAAACCTCCCAGAATCTCGTCTATCTTTCTGATATTTTCTCTTAATACTTTTTCCTCTTTAGATACAAAGAAAACTATAGCATCAACCTTTGCAGTTTCAAGCTTCTTAGACACCACTTCTACCTTCATGGTCTAAACTCCTTGTGTAGTTTTAGAACTATTATATCAAAAATAAAAAAGCCCCCTTTTAGGGGGCTTGATCTATCTATAACTTTTAAAAGTTACTCTAAACGTTGGCTTCTGAAGGTGTTAGCACCTCTACCTCTACTGTTTCACTCTGCCACAGACCGTGTTTTGTGCAGTAGCTCATAGCGTTCAGTTTTAGCTTATCTTTTGTTGGAACAATGTAGAAATCTACCTCAGCTTGGTTTGGCTTGTTTCCAAGAGATCCTGGTGTAAAGGTGGCCTGTCCTAGTAGAGTATCGCCATCCCAGAGTTGAACATAAGCTATATAGTGGTCGAAGTCGTCTGGATGAACATATTCGTTTCCTACCCTTACTTTAACCTTTAGCTTCTTTCCTTTTACTGCTTCTCCTTCTACATGAACAAAAGGAGAGTGTCTGTCGATAAAATCCCTTTTAGCTTCCTTCTCAATCTGTGAAATGTCT
Organism: Hydrogenothermaceae bacterium; assembly: GCA_026418535.1. Classification (GTDB taxonomy): domain Bacteria; phylum Aquificota; class Aquificia; order Aquificales; family Hydrogenothermaceae; genus JAOABC01. The sequence continues at coordinate 64,146 of JAOABC010000003.1, forward strand.
ACATAAGTGTTTACTTTTGGCATTTTTAAACCTCCTGGTATGATTTTCTTAGTTTATTAAATTACTGATCCCGGTTTATTCAAATGAGTAATGTCATTCTAGAAAGATGAGATATATCATAATGATAGGTTACACCCTCTTTAGATTTAGATTCTAAGACTAATCAGGGAGGTAGTAGTATGAAAGTGGTAAAACTCCAACCAAGAGATGAATTAAAACCAAAGAGTCTTGTAGGTATATCTGATGATCAGATAGAGGTCCACTTTGAAGCCCACTATAAAGGGTATGTAGCAAAGTATAACGAGATACAAGAAAAGCTTGCAGACTTCCAGTTTGCGAATAGGTCAAAAGCAAACCAGAACTACTCTGAATACAGAGCCTTAAAGGTGGAGGAAAGCTTTAACTATATGGGAGTAGTCCTTCATGAACTGTACTTTGAACATCTGATAGGTAGAGGTAAAGGTGAACCTTCTGAAGAGTTGAGGAGAGCTATAGAGGAGACTTTTGGTTCTATAGATAGATGTACTCAAGAGTTAAAGGCAACAGGTGTAGCATGTAGAGGATGGGCTACTCTTTCTTGGGATGTCTACAATAAGATACTTTTTATAAATGGCTTTGATACTCATAACCAGTATGGCTTTGTGATGTCTTATCCACTCATCATTCTTGATGTGTACGAACATGCTTACTACGTAGACCAAAAGAACAAGAGAGCTCTCTATATAGACGCTTTCTTTAACAATCTAAACTGGGATGTTATCAATCAGAGATTTGAAAGAGCTGTTAAAGGATAGTAGAGAGGTATTTTAGGGATAGACCTTGCTGGTAGCTCCTGGAGAGAGACGGGGTTGCCTACTTTAAAGGGAATGAGTTAACGGTCTACACTCTACACTCTGACGAAGATATTCTTTCTCTGGCTTCCAGATTCAGGTATGTATTCATAATGAGGATGCTGACTGAAAGAGGGATGAGAATAGCTTTCAAGCTAAGGGCTCTTGGTGTAAATGTGCTTGAGACCCTCCCAGGCTCTGTGTACGACAAGTTCAAAATAAGAAGGAAAGACAAAGATAGGATAAAGAGGTTATATAAAGAAGTTTTTGTAGGTTTTGTCGAGAGGAGATACACTCAAGATGAGCTGGGTGCTATAGCATCCCTTATAATAGGGATGGCATTTCTTAAAGGAGTTGCTGTAGAGCTAAAGGGAATGGACTGTAGTATAGTCATTCTGTGAAAAGGGCTCTCTAAGAGCCCCTTTGTTTATCATCCGCAAGAGAAAGAGCTTCCACAACCACAAGAGCTTACTGCGTTTGGATTCTTTATTGTAAAGCCACCACCCATAAAGTCCATGATATAGTCTAAAACAGCTCCTTTTATGTATGGGGCAGAAAACTGGTCTATAGCTATTTTAACACCATATTCTGCTTCTACTACTCTATCATCTTCCGAAATTTCGTCGTCAAATCCCATAGCATACTGGAATCCGGAGCATCCACCAGGAACAACCCTAACCCTTAATATTGGGTTTTCTATATTGTTCTCGTCTGCTATTCTCTTGATCTCCTTAGCAGCTGTTTCTGTAACATTAAACTCAACAGTTTGTAGTTCCATAACTAAAACCTCCTTTTAAAGTTTTAAATAACATATTACTTTAAGACGTATTTATTTATGATTAATATCAATCGTAAAACAGCTTTCCCACTGCTAAATCATATGTAGCATATCTAAATATCTCACTAAGGGATGGATGGAAGTAGATAAATTCGTGAATATCTTTGGCTGTATAGCCGTTCTTGATAAATAGAGCTATTTGGTGTATCAGTTCACTGGCTCCTACTCCTACCACATCAGCCCCTACTACTCTTAGAGACTCTTTTTCAAAGTAGAGTCTTACGTATCCCTCTGGTTCAAGTTCATCTACTGCTTTCTCATTGTAGAGGAAAGGATAGTAACCACTTACAGTTTCAATACCTCTTTCTTTAGCCTCTTCTTCGTTCAACCCTACGTGGCTTATCTCATAACCACTGAATATAGCCCAAGGGACTAAAGAGTAGTCAGGAGAAACCTTCTCCCCAAGGATGTTGTGTATAACCAGTTTTGCCTCGTAAGAGGCTACGTGGGCGAGCATTGGAGAGTTTATTACATCTCCTATAGCGTAGATATTCTCAAAGTTTGTTTGTAGATAAGAGTTCACTTTTATAAACCCTCTCTCATCCTTATCTATTCCTATACTGTCTATCTCTCTTGTATTAGGACTTCTTCCAACGGTAAGGAGTATCTTATCTACTTCAACTGTATCCCCATTTGATAGAGATACCTTTAGCTTTTCGCCTTCCTTATCTACATTCTCAACCACGGCCCTAAAGTAGGTTTTTATACCAAGCTGGCTGAACTTCTTCTGGAGGTGTTTGGAGATCTCCTTCGAGATGAGCCGTGATGGTAGCAATCTATCTCCTTTTTCTACAATGGTTATCTTTGTTCCAAAGATGGATGATATGTATCCAAGCTCACATCCTGCTACACCGCCACCTACCACAAGCATATTTTCCGGAAGAGTGCTGAGATTGTCCATAAAGTCCTCTGTGGTTATGACATCCATAGAGTCTGGGATCAAACTATCTACAGAAGATGGAACTGAGCCTGTAGCTATGATTATGTTCTTCCCTTCTATAACTTCAGAAGAGCCATCTTGGTATAAAACTTCCACTTTATGCCTGCCTACTATCTTACCTCTACCTTTGTACACAGAGACCTTCTTAGACTTCAAGAGGTTTATGAGAGAGTTTCTCAGGGATGCTACTGCCCTATTTTTAGCCTCAAAGGCTTCTCTGTAATCCACTCTATAACCTTCTAACTCTATACCGTAATCTGCAATCTTCCTTAGTTTCTCTATCTGGTGAGCTGCATTCCGGAGATACTTAGTAGGTATACAAGCCCTGTTTAGACAGTTACCTCCAAGCTTATCCTTCTCCACTATAGCTATATTTAGTTTTTTCCTTAGGGCTGTTAAGGTGGCTTCGTATCCCCCCGGACCCATTCCTATTATCACAAGGTCAAACATCATTAAAACCTCATAAGGTAGTATATACCACTTTTCACACTGTAACTGTCTATCCCAAACTTTGACTTTAAAAGTTCCTGGAGAAAGTCTTTACTCGGTGCTATCTCAATAACCAAAGCATCCTCTGGAAGTTTAGCAAGATTCTTTGCTTCTCTTACTGCATCCTGCAAGTTCCCAAGTTTGTCCACAAACCCTAGCTCCTTTGCCTGTTTTCCACTGAAAACCCTACCATCTGCATACTTTTTTAGCTTTTCTTTGTCTATTTTCCTGTACTTTACGATAGCATCTAGAAATTGGTCATACACATCCATAACTGTTTCTTGTAGTATCTCCCTCTGCTGGGGAGTTAGAGACTTGTTTGGGTAAAGTATATCCTTATTCTCTCCACTTTTCACTGTGTTCACCTTTACACCTATTTTGTTCAGGACGTCGCTTAAGTCGATCTGCTGAATTATAACTCCTATACTTCCTGTTATAGTTCCAGGGTTTGCGTATATAACATTTGCTGGGACAGATATGTAGTAGCCTCCAGAGGCTGCCACATTACCCATAGAGATGACCACAGGTTTCTTTTCTCTCAATCTCTCTATGCTTCTGTATATCTCCTGGGATGCTCCAACTGCCCCACCTGGACTATTCACCATTACCACAAGAGCCTTTATAGACTGATCCTTTTCCACCATTGCTATACTCTGGACAGTTTCCAGGTAATCCATTATTGTGTCATTAATCCGGATAATGGCTACTTTAGGCTCTTTATCTCTCTTTACCAAAGTGAATATGTAGAATAAAACTACTAAAGCCACCACTCCTACAACTATCTTCTTTCTCATCTTCCACAGACCTCTCTCAGAATACGACCATGTTGTCTGTATGTATAGCTTCGTTAACTTTCTTACCTAAGATTTCTGTCGCCTTAACTGTCTTTAAACCTTTTATCTTTGAAAGCTCCTTATGGTCGAAGTTTACTATACCCTTACCGATAATGTTACCCTCTACATCTGCAATTGCAACTACATCCTTAGACTTGAACACTCCCTCTACCTCAGTTATACCGGAAGGTAGTAAGCTCTTTCCAGATTTAACAGCTTTCTCTGCTCCCTTATCTATGTATATCTTGCCTTTAGGGTAGGATAGGAGCTTGAGCCAGCTCTTCTTCTGACTTCCTCTCTTCGTAGATGGTTTTATGTAAGTGCCTATATCCTCCCCGGAGAGGATTTTAGACAGAACATCTTCCATCTTCGGAGCTATGATTACAGGTATACCGTGATCTGATACTATCTTTGAAGCTTCCAGTTTACTTCTCATCCCACCACTTCCGTAGATAGACTTTGAGGCCTTTGCGTAGAAAAGAGCATCATCTATATACTCTATCTGGGATATAAGCTTCGAGTTTGGGTTTGCTGGTTCATCTGTGTAGAGGCCTCCTGCTGTTGATAGGATTATAAGAAGGTTAGCATCTGACATAAGAGATACATGGGAAGCAAGAAAGTCGTTGTCCCCGAAGACTATCTCACTTACCGCTATGGCATCGTTCTCGTTTATTATAGGGACTACTCCAAGCTCTATAAGTTTGTTTAGGGTATTTTTTGCGTATATGTATCTTCTTCTGTCCTGCAGACCCTCCACGGTAAGCAGCATCTGCCCTATTGTTAAACCTATCTTTGAAAATATACCGTCATATGTCTCTATCAGACTAGCTTGACCTACACTAGCAACAGCCTGTTTTTCAGTTATAGTTTTCGGTTTAAAGGAAAGGCCAAGCTTTTTTATACCTGCAAGGACAGCTCCAGAGGATACTATTATGAACTCTCTCTCCTTGTTGCGGTATATATCCTTTCCTAAATTTTCTATAAAGTCTCTGTCTAAGTAATCCTCTTTCTGGAGAATCTGAGAGCCTATCTTCATCACTATTCTCTTTGCCCTTGATACAGCCTCCAATCTATCCATAATTAGAATCCTTTCCTTGCGAATATTAGGTAGCCTGTATGGGCTATCATCTTATCCTCAGGCCTAAGTCTATCTGGAACAGGTTTATACCCTCTAAGCATTATCTCTTCTACCTCTAGATTTACAAACAGGTTTTCTTTAAGTTCTTTGATAACTTCTGAGACTTGGTTTGTAGTTGGGACTAAAAACCCTACCATAGCCCCTTTTTTCAAGAGAGAGTTTAACTTTGAGATGTAGAGCCAAGGTTCTCTAACATCTATAAAGGCAGCATCAAAATCTCTCTCCTCTACTTCTTCAGACAAGTCAGCATGGTGTGGGATAACTATATGCCTAAACCCAGCCAAATCTATATTTTTAATAGCATTCTCTAAAAAGTCTCTGTCTCTCTCGTAAGCATATATACGACCATCCGGATAGAGAGCATTGGCCATAACTATACTCATCCCACCACTTCCGATTCCAGACTCTAACACTTTCATTCCATTCCTAAGCCCAAGCTTAAGAGTTATGTATCCGGAGTCCTTTGGATAGACTATCTGAGTTTTTCTGTTTATACCATACATAATAATCTCATAGAGAGATGGCTTTAAGACTAAAAAACTGTTTCCTTTATGAGTAAAGATTGTCTCACCATAACTACAGGACAGAAGCTGGTTTAAATCTATATTTCCAAGATGTGTAGAGAAAATCTCTCCAGCTTTAACCTTTAGAAAAAAACTGGCAGTCTTCCCTTTAAGATGGACTGTATCTCCTTCCTTCACTCTTTCCATCTTATCCCTTTGAAAGAAGGTATAGAGAAAACTCTCTGTTGTTGTATAGGTCTATAGAGTAGTTATCCCAGAAAACACAAGTTCCACCTGCTATAAAACAACCTCCAAATGGATCCTCATACTGGGCGAAAAGTATCTTCTCCTTACTAAGCTGGGAAACAGCACCATCCTCTCCGTAAACTATAGGTCTGGCCCTCTCAGAGGAGACCGTTATACTGTCTGTGCAAGGGAGGACTACTCTACCAACCCCATTAACCTTTAACTGTTCACTGACCTTAGTAGTGGTTATCAACAGGTTATCATTGTCGTAGTTGTTTACTTCATCAGTAACTATATCTCCGTTAAATGAGATACCAAACCTCTTGGACATCGTATTACATGTATCAGCTATTCTATCTTCATTCTTGTAGTAGGCGAATATACCAACCTTTTTACCTTTCTTAACTAACTCCTCTATAAAGTCAACCTCATCAGTTTTAAACGGTATCTCTGGATAGTTGAACACTACTACATCATAGTCTCCTAACCTCTCAAACTGGTCAACCTCTTCCACCACAATACCCCTATCTTTCGTGTATCTCTGAATCTTAGAGAAGTAGTAGTGATCTGATATTATGAACTCCTGATGAGTAACACTCCATGCAACTTTCGTCAAAATCTTTACCTCCAAACTTTTTTTTGATATGTTATTTATTATACACTATCAAAACATAGGTTTATGTATGGAATACAAAGAGAAGCTCTCCACCTTGAGAAAAAAGATAGACAAGATAGACCAGCAGATATTAGAGCTTATTAACCTAAGAGCAAAAGTAGCCCAGGAAGTTGGGGAAGTTAAAAAGAAGCATAACCTTCCCATATTTGTCCCAAGTAGAGAGAAAGAGATATTCGATAGACTAGAGAGAGTAAATCCTGGCCCTCTCTCTAACGAAGTCATAAAGCATATCTTCAAGGAAATAATCTCCGCCTGTAGAAGTATAGAGGAGACCATAAAAGTAGCATACCTTGGACCTAAAGCCACCTTCACCCACCAAGCGAGCCTAAAGTATTTTGGTAGTTCTGTAGAGCACATTCCTGTTTCTACCATAAAGGATGTATTTGATGAGATCGTCCGTAAAAAAGCAGACTATGGTATAGTTCCTGTGGAAAACACTATAGAGGGTGTAGTAAACTACACCTTAGACATGTTCCTCGACTACGATTTAAAGATTATAGGTGAAGTCATACTTGAGATATCCCTTCACCTTATGAGCATCAATCCGGATAAAAGTCAGATCCAGAAGATATACAGCCACAAGTTTGGAATAGCAGAGTGCAGAGAGTGGCTACTCAAGAATATGCCAGCTGCCCAGCTTATAGAAGTAGAGAGTACAGCAAAAGCAGCGGAGATAGCAAAAGATGACTACGAGTCAGCGGCCATAGCCAGCGAATCTGCATCCACTGTTTATGGACTGAATATACTTGAGAAGAAGATAGATAGACATCTGTTTAACTACACAAGATTCTTAGTAATAGGAAGAGAGGTACCAAAGCCAACCGGAAGCGACAAGACCACCTTCATTTTCTCAGTAAAAAATGAAGTCGGTGCCCTCTACAAGGCCTTAGAACCTTTTTACAAAAACGATATAAACATGACAAAGATAGAATCAAGACCTTCAAAGAAAGAAGCTTGGGAATATGTATTCTTCGCAGACATAGAGGGACACATAGAAGAAGAGAAGATAAGGAACACACTAGAAGAACTAAAACAGAACAGTCCTTTCTTTAAGATACTAGGTTCATACCAAAAAGCAGATTTCTATGGGTAGAAGATGAAAGCTTTAGTTCCCTTACTTATTACCACTTTATTTCTTCAAAGATGCTCTTCAAAGAATGCCTGTAAAGAAGCGTCTGTAGAAGCCTAGCTTAAAGAGTTTGCCGGGATAGAGCTTTTATAAACAGAAGTGAGTATGCTCTACAAGGTTTTTTAGATACACTTTTTTGACAGTTATATTTTATTGTCCAACAGCCATTACTAAAAGACTACTTGGGGTATAGTATAATAAAAATACGATGTACGATAAAAGTCTTGAAAAAAGCTTAATAGAAAAGAGTAGAGAGCTTTTAAGGTTGGATGTCAGTGGTCTGTCTAGAGAGGAGGCTGAGACTGTTGTTAGAGATCTGAGGGATATTATTAGATATCATGACTGGAGATACTATGTCTTAGCCAGTCCGGTTGTTTCTGATTACGAGTATGATAAGTTGTTTAAACTGTTGAAGTATCTGGAAGAAAGATTTCCAGATCTAGTCACTCCGGATAGTCCAACTCAGAGAGTAGCTTCTGAGATAACCAAGATGTTCCCTCAGGTAAAACACCTAACACCTATGCTGTCTTTAGACAATTCCTACAATGAGAATGACTTAAGAGAGTTTGATAGAAGAGTTAGAGAAATTACTGGTCTGGATGCAGTTGAATATGCTGTAGAGCCTAAGTTTGACGGAGCTGGTATCTCCTTGCTGTACGAGAACGACCTCTTCGTAAGAGGTGCAACAAGGGGAGATGGTGAAGTAGGAGAAGACATAACAAACAACTTAAAAACTATAAAAACCATACCTCTCTCAGCCTCTTTTAGTAAATACGGTATAAAGAGAGTTGAAATAAGGGGAGAGGTTCTGGTAAGGAAGGACGTTTTCAAAGAGTTAAACGAAGAGAGACTAAAGGAAGGTCTGACCATATTTGCCAACCCAAGAAACATGGCATCTGGAAGCATAAGGCTACAAGACCCAAAAGAAGTAGCAAGTAGAAACTTAGAAGCTTTTGTCTACCAGATAACTTACGCAGAAGATGAAGAAGGTGTCAACGTACTAAGGTCTAAGCTAGTGAAACACTCCCAGCATATCCAGATGCTGGACCAGTTAAAGTTCAAAACACCTTTCCAAGTTATTAGAGTCTGCCAAGGCATAGAGGAAGTGATCCAATACTGTGATTACTGGCAAGAGATTAGAGATGACTACCCATACGAAATAGATGGAATGGTTATAAAAGTAAACGATACGAGGCTGTATGAGAAGTTAAGATTTACCTCCCATTATCCAAGATGGGCTATAGCCTACAAGTTTAAAGCAAGACAAGGAACAACTAAGATAAAAGAAGTAGTCTTTCAAGTAGGAAGAACAGGAGCAATAACACCAGTAGCTAAGTTAGAACCAGTGGAAATAGGAGGGGTCATTGTCTCCTCCGTATCTCTTATGAATGAAGACTTTATAAGAGAGAAAGATATAAGGATAAGAGACACAGTTTTAGTGGAAAGAGCAGGAGATGTTATTCCATACGTAGTTATGGTTGTAAAAGAAGCAAGGGACGGAGATGAAAAACCAATACAATTTCCTCAAACATGTCCATCCTGTGGATATCCTATAAAGAGACCCATAGGAGAATCTATCTACAGGTGCTTTAACATAAACTGCCCATCACAAGTAATAGAGAGAATAATCCATTTCACGTCAAAGGATGGGATGGATATAAGAGGACTATCAGAAGCAACCATCAAGAAGTTTTACAACCTAGGTTTGATCAAATCCATTCCAGATTTGTACAGACTGAACTATTCAATAATAAAACAGATAAAGGGGTTTGGAGAAAAGTCCGTCCAAAACCTCAAGACCTCTATAGAAGAAAGTAAAACTAGACCGATATACAAACTTATATACAGCTTAGGCATCAGGTATGTGGGAGAAACTACCGCAAAAACACTTTCCAGTGTGGTCAAATGTGTGGAAGACCTTAAAGAGTTTACAAAAGAAGAACTAACACAACTTCAAGATATAGGAGAAAAAGTAGCAGAAGAGATCTACAACTTCTTCCATAATTATAAAAATCTAGAAATTATATACCAACTTAAATCTTTAGGAGTTAACACCTGTAGAGAAGAGATAAGGGAAGGAAAACTTAAAGGACAAGTCTTCGTCTTTACTGGAACGATGAAAAACCTTACAAGAGAAAGAGCTAAAGAGATGGTAGAGAACTTGGGAGGTATAGTGAGTGACAGTGTAAGTAAAAAAGTAAACTACTTAGTAGTGGGAAAAGAGCCAGGAAGCAAACTACAAAAAGCTAAAAAAATACCGACTATAAAAATTATCTCAGAAGATGAGTTTATTGAAATGGTAAGATAGTGATAAGATGAAGAAAAAGCTATAGAGAGACTGAAGTTTATGGGTTACAGAAGTGTATACAAGTGGTGTGATGAATCTGAAAAATTTTACACTAGCATCTCTACGATTGCTATAAATCTTATCTGTTCTTGTTTCTTGAATTTTTAAACTCTTTAGTCTTTTAACCACTTTAGTAAATAAAGATTGATGTTAAACTTTTTTTTCAGTCCACTTTCGCTCATGTACCTTATCTTACCGAAGATCTTCCTCTCTTTCCAAGGTCGATCGTGAGTTCCAAAGCACCAAGATATTCCAGCATACCCGTTAGGATCTCTTCCATCTATCTCGTATTTATCGTTCATATAGCAGGCTATGTCGAAGGCTGTTTTTGGGTCTGGCGTTAATTCTAGCAGTTTCTTAGCCCAATACATCCTCATGTAATTATGCATCTTTCCGGATTTTAATAGCTCTCTCTGGGCAGCGTTCCAGTAAGGGTCGTGTGTCTTTCCACTCTCTAACTCTTCTAAACTGTATATCCGTTCTCTAGGGTCTTTTTTATGATCTTCAAGGGTCTGTTTTGCCCAGTAAGGTATCCCTTCGTACTGGTTGTAAAGTGGATTGTAGAAGCAGAAGTTTCGGGCTAATTCCCTCCAGACTATAAGCTCGTTAAAAAAGGACTTCACATTTTCATCCTCTAATGGATAGTTATTTAAAATAGTTTTTACTATCTCAACCGGGGATATCTGCCCAAAGTGTAGATAAGGGCTGAGGTTAGACTGGTAGTCTACCGTAGGGTCTGACCTGAGCTCTTTGTATCTGTGGAGTTTTTTTTCTATAAATTCTATGAGTCGTCTCTCTGCTTCATATGTCCCTCCATTAAAGCCATCTACAGTAGGGACAGACTTGTCTATGTTTAGACTGTTTAGATAGTCATCTGGACTGTCTAGCTCCCAGCTTTCAAAATCTAAACTGTCTGCCTTTACTCTCGGTTGTCTTATCTCCACATCCTCAAGAAAGCTTTCCAATAAGGAAAATATTTTTGGTCTTATAGTCATAGCGTAAGGTTCTTGTTTGTTAGATACCAACCTTACTGGAACTACCACTTCAGACTCAACCTCGAAGAAGGAGACATCCACCAACTTTGCTGCTTCCTCTCTCCATCTTTTCTGAGTTTTTAGGTAGTTGGTCTCAGTTACTACGGTCACTGCATCCTTTGAGAATTTTAAACATCCTTCTAAGAATGTTCCTCTATTTATCACGAACTTTATACCTAAATCCTTAAACAGTCCTCTCAGTTTCAGGATACCTTCTATCATGAATCTGTAGTATCTTTGGTTAGAATGTTTGTATCTGTCTGTTATGTTAAATATCACTACTAGAGGTTTTATGTATTTATCCGCAAGTTCTATGCTGTACAAAAGAGCATAGTTGTAATCTATTCTCTGAGAAGACTCCATACAGTACAGGATGTACTTCTTTGATTTATTCGGAAATTTTCCGTTTATGTTGAACACTCTTTTCTCTAACATCTTTTTTCCCCGAAAGTGAGATTTTTGGATAATTTTAATCTATCTACAGTAGTTTTTAAAACTTTGCTTAGAATAAAATTACATAAACTTGATATGAAATTACATGAAGAAGATTCCATGTTTTTGCCCGTCAGTATAACTTTATATTTGTCAATAAAATAGGAGGTAAAAACCATGAATTTACCAGAACCTTTCAGGTTCATGAAGTTAGGATGGTGGATAGTACACATAGTCGGCATCGCCCTTGTGTTCTACCTTGGTGCCACTTTTGGCAAGTAGATGTTATACCTATGGCTGAAGTATGTTCATATCATCTCAGTCATAGGGTGGGTGAGCTCAACTCTAAGCCTGGGTCTTTACTTGCTCTATAGAACTTTAGTTTTAGATAGTTCAGAAGAGCAAGAAGACCTGAGGTTTTTTTATAGGTTTTTAACTTACTTTGAGATAGGGTTCTTTATAGCTGTCCTGTTATCGGGATTAAGTATGTTCTACACAGCAGGTTATAGTTTAGAGACTACTTGGCTAAGGGTAAAGATTCTTACCGCAATACTCGCCTTTTTGCCGTTAGAACTTTCTAACGGGATTCTCGTATTCAACTATGTTAAAGGAAAAAGATGGTATCATCTGTACGATCTGTTCGTGGTCTCTATAACTCCAGTCCTGTTAATAGCAGGGCTTATGGTAATATACATGGCTGTCTTTAAGATAGTATAGAGGTGGTTTTAAATGAAAGCCTTTATTGTAGAGGATGAGTACATATCTAGAGAGAGGCTCAAGAGAATACTTACAAACCTTAGCGTGAAGATTGAAGGAGAAGTAGACAGTAAAGAGCAGGCTATAGAAAAACTCTTTTATTTGAAACCGGATGTGGTCTTTTTAGATATCAGACTTCCAGATGGAACGGGTTTAGAAATAGCATCTTATATACTACAGAACTTTGAGGAACCTCCATACATAGTCTTCGTAACGGCACATGGAGAGTATGCTCTAGAAGCGTTTAAAGTTAACTCTATAGACTACGTCTTAAAACCGTACAAAGAGGAAGATATAAAGAAAAGTCTTGAGAAGATAAACTCTTTGGAAAATAAGAAAGTAGCTTTAACGGGTGTAGCCAATTTGGTATCAAAAAGTGAAGAAATATTCATCCCTGTTAAGTATCTAAACAAGTACATACTCCTAAAACCTTCTGACATATACTACATAAAAGCTGAGCTCTCTGAGACAATAATAAGGACTAAAGATCATGAATATCTTTCAAACAAAAGATTGTATGAATTTGAACAGGTTCTGTCTAACAAGGGCTTTTTCCGGGTCCACAAAAGCTATATAATTAACCTTGCTAAAGTGAAAGAGATGAAGGTGGTGGAGCAGAGTAAGTTCTTAATATCTTTTGAAGGGATACAGGACGCTATAAAGACAAGTAGAGACGGAGCAAAACTGCTAAGGGAGTTCCTAGATGTATAGACCAAGGGTAGTTATAAGTAGATGCATAAATATTGAACCTGTTAGATATAACGGTGGTATAGTAAACGACCATTTTGCTAAGAAACTGGGAGAGTTTGTGGAGTATGTGGATATCTGTCCAGAAGTGGACACAGGTATGCCTGTTCCAAGACCTTCAGTCATCTTGGCAAAGGTTGAGGATAGAATCCGGATGATAGAACCCCTATCTAGGACAGACTATACAGAGAAGATAGAGGAATACTCAGTAAACACTCTCAACTCAATAAGAGAGGTGGATGGTTTTCTTCTTAAATCAAAATCTCCAAGCTGTGGTGTTGGGGATACGAAGCTCTACAAAGATGATTTGAAACATCAAGTGGGGAAAACCAACGGTATATTTGCAGACTACTGTAAGAAGATATATCCGTACATTCCAGTAGAGGACGAGGGCAGAGTTCACGATGAATGGATAAGGAGAGACTTCTTGACGCGGATATTTACCTATACATCCTTAAGACACACTATTAAGAATCTAAGTTCTATCAGAGATCTGATAAAGTTTCATCAGAATAATAAGTATCTTCTTATGCTGTACTCACCCTACGGACAGAAAAAATTGGGTCAACTTCTGGCAAATTGGGAGAAAGTAGGTTTAGAGAATATCAAGGAAGAGTACAAGTCTATGTTCTATAAATCTTTGTCGAAAAGACCTACACTTAAAAGCCACGTAAATGTAGTATTACATATTTACGGGCATTTCTCAGATTTACTGAAACCTGCTGAGAAGAGGCATATACACAATTTGATAGACAAGACTCTCGGTAACAGGGTAAATCTAAACACCTTGATAGAGTACATAAGGGGTTTTGTCTACAGGTTTGACGATGAATACCTTATGAACCAGACATACCTAAATCCTTATCCAGCTGAGCTTCAGTAAAGAATCAAAACATAGTTTTAAAGCTAAACTAACAGACTTTAAAACTTTTTAGAAAAACGGTATCTTTCTATACAAACTCAGACACAAGGTGAAAAGCCATGATAGAGACTAAAAGCGGACTGTTTGTAGTTAAAAGGATAGAGGAAGGTTTTAGGTTCAAGGGTCGTGGATACTTAGACTCTCAATTGACCTTTATATCCAAAGGTAAGTACAAGATAACGTTGGTTTACCAGTCTGACCAGGAAGAAAAAGTGTTAACTCTTACAGGTAAAGGTATATCCAGAATAACTCTTAATGTAGATAGATTTTTTATCCAGAGTCTAAATTCAGAAAATGAAGTTACACTCATAATCAACAATATCAGAGATTACTTTTTCGACCTCCTGTCGGAGAACTAGGAAACCCGGATGTTTGATTATGCTGTAGTAGGTGGTGGTATAGGAGGGGTTGTATCTGCATCTCTACTCTCAAAGATGGGCAGGAGGGTAGTCCTGTTTGAGAAGTTAGACTATCTAGGAGGATGTGCTGGTACTTTCTCCAAGGATGGTAGACTCTACAACGTTGGAGCCACTACATTAGTGGGTATAAAGGATAGCCTACCCCTTGGTGTACTCTTATCTCTACTCGGCATAGACTCTCTTCCAGTAAAACCAATAGATCCTGCTATAGTAGTCTACGTAAACAGTAAAGTTATAAACAGATACAGAGATAAGAGTCGGTCTTTGGAAGAGATTCAGAGGTCCTTCTACAACCGGAAGAACCCTTATCTTTGGAAAGAGATATTTAAAACTGCAGACAGAAACTGGAAAGAAATATACAGCTTACTACCCTTCAGGGCTAGTTTTCTTGGTCTATTGAGAAGTGGTCTAAAGAATATTCCATTTGTAATAGGGGGAGTTAGGTATAATCTAACCTCAGCAAAAAAAGTCATAACTTCTTACTTAGGAAATATAGAAGACAGCTATATAATGTTTCTAAATTCTCAGATACTGATGACAACCCAAGGATATTGGGATGAGGTAGCCTTTTCAACAGCCTCCATGGGTCTGAGCTATCCAAATCTAGATAACTACTATGTTTTAGGTGGTATGGGAAGTATTTTCAATCTACTTATAAGGAATATAGAGAGTGTGTATCTTAGAACCTCTGTAAAGAAAATAGATAAGGTTAAGGGTATTTTCCGGATACATACAAACAGAGGAGCTTTTGAAGCTAAGAGGGTTATACTGAACAAGACAATCTGGGATTTCTGTAGTCTGTTTGATGATGATAGTTTGAAACTTCTCTGTGAGAGATACAAGAAGAGATACAGTAAGATCTGGTCTTCTGCAACCCTCTACTTTTGTGTAGAAGATGGGAATAACCTGCTTGACAAACACCACTACCAGATTCTGCACAGTCAAGAGAACCCATATACAGGAAGCTACTCCTTCTTTGTATCTTTATCAGATATGGAAGATAGTTCTGTCTCGAAAGATGGATGGAAGAGTGTAACTATCTCAACCCATTGTAAAATAGATAGATGGACTAATCTAAATATGGATGAATACGAAGAAAGGAAGGAGATGCTCAGAGAGTTCATACTCCAGAAACTGTATGAGTATATACCTATCTTTAAGACTTTAAAAAAGTCTGAGGTGATGGTAGGAACTCCAAAAAGTTTCCAGAGGTTTACATCAAGATATGGAGGTTCTGTAGGTGGGCTACCTTTACTCTTGGAGTATGTTCCCTTCAGATATCCAAAAAACGAGACCCCCATCCAGGGTGTATATTTACTGGGAGATACTGTATTTCCAGGGCAAGGTTGGCCAGGGGTTATTGTTGGAGTGTTTAACCTACTACTACAGATAGAGAAGGAGTTTTATGGGATATTACATAAACATATCAAATAGAGACTGGGCTTTCGTATTCATATTTGGCTTAGTTTTTGGGGGATTCTTAGGAGCTTTTATATCCCTTATATCCGGATTGGCAGATTCAATCTTAAAAGGTTTTATAACAGGGACAGTTTTTGGTCTCTGTATATTCCTGTTCTCCTTCTTACTTATCAACAGCTCTAACAAGTATTTATTGAAATCTTTTCCTCAGAGATTCTGGACGCCTTTAAGCCTTATTGTATCTTTCTTATCCGGAAGTCTAGGAGCCATAACTGCCTACAGTATCGTCAGGCCTCTTAAACTTATCGGTGATATGATACCTATGGATGTAGCTCTCCTTGGCTCCTGTCTTATAGGTCTACTTACAGCTGTGATAGGCTATCTGCTTTACACCATAGTGGTTTTTAGAAAAAAAGAGATGGACCTAGAAAAGTCGGTTATAGAGAGTAGACTAAAGGCTTTAGAGTACCAGATAAACCCTCACTACCTTTTTAACTCTCTTAATGTTATAGCGGAGCTCGTCTATGTAGACAGAGACATGGCTGAGGAAGCTATAATAAAGTTATCTAAATTCCTAAGGGAGGTTATAGAGGAAGATAGTCTAGTGTCTTTGGAGAGAGAACTTGATATAGTGAATAACTACCTTTTCATTCAAACAGTCAGATTTCCAGACATTAAGGTACACTGCAACATAGACACTTCCCTCTTAAAACAGACGATACCAAAACTAACACTCCAGATACTGGTAGAGAATGCGATAAAACACGGAGTTAAATCGAAGGGGAATATATGGATAGATGTATTCCAAGAAAAAGACTACCTTATAATCAATGTTTCTGACGATGGAAAAGATTTTAAAGGTGTAAAGGAGGGAGTGGGACTGAGGAATCTTAAAACTAGGCTATCTCTACTATACGAAGGTGATATAATGTGGGGAAGAAAAGAAGGTATCACCGTTTTCACTGTAAGGATAAAGAAAAGTGAAAAATATACTGATAACTAGAGAGAAAGCTCAGTTTGAAGAGGTTAAAGAGCTGTTTCTCAGTAAAGGTCTTAATCCCATTCCATTTCCGGTTATAAAGTTTACCAAGGAAGAGTTTTCTTTTGAGGAAGATAACTTTGATTATCTAATCTTCACAAGTACGAACGGAGTGAAGTTCTTCTTCAAGAAGTACACTTTAAAGAAAGCTAATATAGTAGCCGTTGGAGAAAAAACCAAAAGAGCCATTGAGAGTTTAGGTTATAGGGATATTTTGGTACCTGAAGACTACTCTTCTGAAGGGTTACTTAGGTACATAACAGATAGAAGGTATATGTTTGAGGGCAGAAGGTTTGGGTTAGTTCGAGCTGTAGAAGGAATAAACACTCTTCTGGACAAAAGACCTGATTGGCTTAATATCAAGCTTATAACTGTTTACAGAACAGAGCTAAACATACCGGAGAATTTAGATACAGTGCAGAGGATGCTCAGAGATGGTCAGATAGATATCGTAGTTTTTTCCAGTCCATCCTCGGTAGACGGTTTTTTAAAGTTAATACCACAACAGAGTATCTTGGAGAACCTGAAGATAGCTGTCATAGGTAAGACCACCCAACAAAAAGTAGAAGAAAAAGGTTTAAAAGTGAAAATAAAACCAAAAAAACCTACATTTGAAAATCTAATAGAAGAGGTTCTCAAATATACTTAGCTATCTCATCTAGAAGAACGAGTAACACATTTTTAACACTCTGCTTGTCTACAGATACTAAGGGTAATACCTTGATCTCTTCTCCTAGATCTAAAGCTGTTCTAATGTCATCTGGAGACCAAGCACCTTTTAAATCCTGTTTGTTGCATCCAACAACGAAAGGTGCTGGATATCTTGACTCAAAGTAGTTGATTATTCTCCTTGCCTCGTGGAAAGTGGCAGGGTCTGTACTATCCACCAAAACTACCAACCCAACCATACCCTTACCTAATATATCCCACATGAAATCAAACCTTGACTGACCTGGGGTTCCAAATAGGTATAAGGTATGTTCATCATCTATCTTTATCCTACCAAAGTCCATAGCTACCGTAGTATAGTCTTTCTTCTCCTTCTCTCCAGATCTTGTGGTCTTTACCTCAGTTTTAACAGTCTCTATCTCGCTTATCGTGTTTATAAACTGGGTTTTACCCGCAGCGTAGGGTCCGGAGATTACAATCTTAATCTTCTTCTCAGCCATTTTACAGTCCCTTTATTTTAGCTATTATTTTATTAAGAAGACCTCTTGTTAGATCAAAACCTATTCTCCTTTCCTTCTTTCTCTCTCTCT
The DNA here is from genome assembly GCA_026418535.1 of Hydrogenothermaceae bacterium. Classification (GTDB taxonomy): domain Bacteria; phylum Aquificota; class Aquificia; order Aquificales; family Hydrogenothermaceae; genus JAOABC01. The sequence goes on from JAOABC010000003.1 coordinate 82,142, forward strand.
GAATGATACCAGAAGCTAAGAAACCGTATAACGTTCTCTTAACCATCAGCTCGTTTATCTTTGAGATATTTATTATGTCTTCCACCTTGTTTTTTCCATCTACTAGTGTAAGGAGCTTCTTCTCATAGTCTGTCAAGAAGGCTTTTCTCCCTATCTCTTCATATTTTTCTGACTTCTCAAACACAAGGTGAAGGTCAGATATTTTTCTTCCCACTTCTTCTTCTGTCAATTGTCTTGAGAGATACATTATCAACTTTTCTATGTGAACTTGAGAAGTTATATCTAATGGATACTTTATAAAACCTGGCGTAAAAGAGAACTTTCCCTCTTTTAGGTTGAGAAAGTTAGGTAACCTCGCAACTAAGATGTTATACATCTCTTCTCTTGAGATACCATCTTTTCTCAGCACACCCTCAAAATCTACATCCAAGTAAACGTAAAAAACCTTGGCTACTTCTCGGATAAATATTATGTCTCCATCCTTAAAGTAGACTGCATAGTTCTTTGGAGAAGACTCTATAACAAGTATCCCGTCCTTCTTATCCTTCCTCAGAACTTGGAAGATGTCCACAAGATTAAATATTCTTAAATCACCGGCTATTGCCATAGATTACCCCAGTTCTGCTTCCAATCTCTTTATAGCCCTGTGTATCTCCATCAGTAACAACCCAAGTTTTGTGTTCGAAGGAGCTAAAACTCCTAGTACTGCTACATCTTTAACACCTGTAAAGATAACATAACCAGTAGAGCCTTTTATGTACAACTGCTCCAGTTGACCTTTGTTTAACTCAGCAGTAACCCTCTCACCTAAAGAAAGTATAGCAGCTCCCATGGCAGCCACCCTATCCTCATCAATTCCATGGGGCAGAACAGATGCTATTGCAAGACCATCAACACTGACTAAAACTGCTCCTTCTGCTCCTGCCTCTCTCACTAAGTTTTCTAGGGTGTCGTAATATTTCACAGCCATCTTAAGCCTCCAGTTTATGTATTAAGAAGAAAAGATCTGGCATTCTCTACAAACTTCTGCCTTCTTTCATAAATAGTAATTTCTTCGGATAAAGCCTGTATGAACTTTAAGATTTCAAATTTATTGATAGCTTTATTTTTAAAGAACTCTTCTCTTTTTTTCTTGAACAGGAAGTTTCCAAAAGGTCCTATCTCTCTGATAAACTCTACCTTTATCTTATTCATAAATTCTTCAAAATTTTCTAAAACTTGTTCGGATGGCTGGTAATCTTCAGGAGCTAATATCAACTCTTCCAGTGAAGGATGTTTAAACTCTGTAGTGATTTTAGGTTCTTCTTTTATTAGAACATCCTCTACATTTTCCGAGGTTTTATTATCCTTTAGTATGTCTTCTATGGAAGGAATGACTATTTCCTCTTTTTTCTCCGGAGTACTTTGAAGGATAGACTCAAGCTCGGATATCTTTTCTACTTCCAGCTTCTCCGGATAGTTAGAGTAGAACGTTTTATCTACCACAACCTGCTCTGGCTGTTTCTTTACCTTCTCTTCCTCTAAATCACCCCTTGGCAAAGGTTTTTCTTTCTGTTGGGGTAGCGTCTTTAGTTTCTCTTCATATATCTCCTTTATATTCTGTAGGTAGGGTCTGATAGACCTAGATAAGTCTGAAGCTGTAACTTTTAGTAGAGAGAAGTTTGGCTTGCCTATATGTATCATCCCTATAGATATCTCGTTGTTAACGTAGTAAACAAAAAGAGAGTAGTCTTTACCCTCTGAGAAAAGAAACTCCTCCCTAAAATTCGGTAATATATCATTTAATTCCAAACTCCTTTCTATCAATCTTCCGAAGGTTAGGGGAAGTTTCGTAGAGCGGGAAGATGTTTTGGAGGCTATCTCTACATCCTTAAAGAATATACCAACGTAGTATAGGCCTGCATCTCTCTGTGCCTTATTCAGAAGCGAGATCAACTCAGCGGTAACATCCATGACTAGGATTAAAGCTCTCCCTTTTCAAGCTTTTCCATTATGGTTTTCATGCTTATTCTCATCCTCTCAAAGGAATCAGCCAGCTCTTCAAGTTCGTCACCGGTTTTCTCAATCTTTATCTCGTAGTCTAAATTACCCATGCTTATCTCGTTCATTGCCTTTGAGATAGTGTTTAACTTAGTTACAACCATTCTATTTATCAGAACTCTTATGAGGTAAACTGGAATTAAGAATGTAATCTGAATGACTACGGTTGATATAAGAGCTTTATTTAAGGCTTTTGGGTCAACTGGGGATAAAAGCATGTAAACCATAATCCCAACAAAAACAGCTCCTATAATAGAACCAAATAAGACGACTATCGATATTTTGTTAAGAACCGAACTCTTTTTTCCACTCATGACTTTCCTCCATTTTAAGTCTTATTCGTCCAAATCCCTTTTAACTTGAAACATAAGTATAACATATAAACCAGAATAGAAAGATAGATAAGGTTTAGAATAGAAGAAATAGTATGAAGAGTGTCAAATTTCTCTTTTAACAGCTTTGCCTCTTTAAAATTAGCATCATCTATAAGCTGATAGTACTCTATCAGTATAGATTTTGATATAGGCAAGACAGCTCTATCAAGAGCCATGTTTATAATCACTATAAAAAACAGAGCTATAAGGATATGCTTTAGTTCTTTTATAGCATCCTTTTTTAAAAAGGTGTAAATCCCAATCAGAGTGTATATAACTATACCTGCAATCCACCCTACCTTGAAATAGTAGGGGAATATCAGGTTCATCACAAAGCTAGCTTGCCTACTATCCATTCCAGAAAATACAGCAGGAGCAATGATAAATGTAAAGAACACAGTCGCTCCAAACATAAAGGAGAGCAGCATGTATATGCTAAACAGGATATATCTATCCAACAAGTTCAAGCCCACTGAAAAAGAAAGGGATTTCGTAATTTGCAGATTCTACGGAATCCGAACCGTGAACAGCATTCTCTCCCATATTGCTACCGTAGAGCTTTCTAAGAGTTCCCTCCTCTGCTTTCGCAGGGTCTGTAGCTCCCAGTATCTGTCTAACTCTAGATATAGCGTTCTCTCCTTCGAGAACCATTGCTACTATTGGTCCAGAAGACATAAACTCACACAACTCATCATAGAAAGATCTCTCTTTATGGACTATGTAGAACCGGCCCGCCTGTTCTTTTGTAAGCTTTAACTTTTTAAGAGCCACTATTCTAAAACCCTCTTCTTCAAACCTTGAGATTATCTTCCCGGATACGTTTTTTCTTACGGCATCTGGCTTTACTAAGACTAAAGTCCTTTCCATCTTTACCTCCACAGATCTACTTTGGTTTTTGACTATTATAACATAAAGGATTTATGGTTATGATAAAATTTTATGGAAAAATACTACAGGGAGGTCGTTATGGTGAACGTCTTTAAATCTGTTGATGAGCTAAAAAAATCTCTAGAAGGTGTTGTATCCTTGGAAGGAGACATTGTAAAGATAGTGGATGAGAAATCTCTAAGGGAGAGTAAGATAGACGATTTAATTTACACAGCCGTTTTTTCAGATGATTACGATTTAAAGGAGGAGGCAAAGTATCTGATAAGGGAGATAGCTAACGAGTTCGGTGCTGTTGCTTCCTCTATAAATGGACTCTACATTGCTATGGGAAGAGGAGGGACAAAGAACTTTACAACCCCTGCAGTAAATATCAGAGGTATGACGTACGATGTAGCAAGGAGGATGTTCAGAGTAGCCATTAAGAACAATATAGGAGCTATGATTTTTGAGATAGCTAAGTCTGAAATAGAGTATACCTATCAAAGACCATCTGAGTATGCTTCCTGTGTTTTGGCTGCTGCGGTTAAAGAGGGTTACAAAGGTCCTGTATTCATACAGGGAGACCACTTCCAGTTTTCCTCCAAAAAGTATTCAGAAAATCCGGAGAAGGAGCTTAAGGCTATAAAGGAGTTAACAAAGGAGGCTATAGATGCAGGGTTTTATAACATAGATATAGACCCATCCACGTTGGTAGACTATTCAAAGGAAAGCCTGAAGGAGCAACAGTACCACAACTATATAAACACCGGAAAGATGACAGACTACATAAGAGAAATTCAACCAGCTGGGATAGATGTTTCAATAGGTGCTGAGATTGGTCACATAGGGGGTAAAAACTCTACTGTTGAAGAGTTTGAAGCCTTTATGGAGGGATACTTAGAGAGTATAAGTAAAAGACCTGGTATATCTAAGATATCTGTCCAAACTGGAACGGAGCACGGGGGCATACCTCTACCAGATGGGACTGTCGCAAAGGTGAAGTTAGATTTTGAAGTCCTAATGGCTATAGGAGAGGTAGCAAGGAAGAAGTACGGTCTCTCTGGAACTGTCCAGCACGGAGCTTCTACTCTACCAGAAGAGTTCTTTGATAAATTTCCTCAGAACAACTGTTCTGAGATTCATCTTGCAACTGGTTTTCAGAACATAATGTTCGATCTAGCTCCGGAAAGTTTCAAGGAAGAAGTTTACAAGTTTGTAGAAGAGAACTTTAAAGAAGAGTGGAAAGATGAAATAACAAGGGAACAGTTCCTCTATAAATCCAGGAAAAGAGGTCTGGGACCGTTCAAGTACCAGTGGTGGACATTGGAGAACAAAGAAGAGATTCTAGAGGCTTTAGAGAAAAAGTTTGAGTTTTTATTTGAAAAACTGAACGTATTTGGAACAAAAGAATACACAGATAAATATATAAAACTCGTTAAAGTGCCTTACATAAAAGGCTCTACCAAAGATGTGAAACAGAAGGCAGAAGATATAAAATTAGAAGCTGGAGCTGACTAATTTTGAGTTTAGACAAACAGATAAAAGCCATAAGAGAGATATACAACCAGTTTGATAGAGCTGGTGAAAAACACCAGCCAATAATTGTGGGAAAGTTTGCCCTTACTGTGTATACACAAGGAATGTACCCTGCTAACATCATCTCTCTACTGTATCCGGATGTTCCACTCCTGGAGAGAATCTTAGCGGAACTGGAATACAAAAGGTTTGGAGACATATGGATAAGGAACGAGATAAACGTAGAAGTAAGTAAAGATTTTCACCTGTTAACAGGTAGCCTCAATAGAATAGAAGTGGATAGGGAGCAGATAATAAATGTTCTCTCCCTGGAGGACCTTTTACTTGATATGATGATTTACTGTGTGGAGGGAGACGACCTCGTTTGTGAGATGATAAGAATGATGATAAAATCTTACTACAGCTTTATAGACTTCCACTACTTGTACCAGAGAGTAAAAGATAAAAGATTTATACCAAAGATAAAAGAATTCAAAAAATCAGCAGAGGGTGGATAATATGAGGATAGGAATGGACTTGAACAGCTTTATCTTAAATGAAGAAAGAAGATATCCGTCTGCTACTGGCTCTCTCTCGAGAGCTTTAGTGACTATTGAATCAGCTACAAAGGTTATAGCGTCTCATGTTAGAATGGCCGGTTTAGTGGATGTTCTTGGAAAGGCAGAAAAGATAAATATACAAGGTGAGGAAGTCCAAAAGTTAGATGAACTTTCAAACAGCATACTTATAGACTACCTCTCCAACTCCGGAGAGTTTTTCGCCTTAGCATCTGAAGAGTTAGATGAGCCTATATTCCCAGAAGAAGGAAGAGATGCTAAGTACGTAATAGCCTTTGACCCCCTGGATGGATCATCAAACATAGATGTTAACGTAAACATAGGAACTATATTCTCCATCCATAGAAGAGTAAATTCAGATATATCAGACTTTCTGCAAGAAGGGTATAAACAAGTTGCAGCAGGATATATAATATACGGCTCATCCACCATGTTTATTCTATCTACAGGTAATGGAGTGAACGGTTTTACCTTAGACCCTTCTGTAGGTATGTTTATCCTTTCCCATCCAGATATTAAACTTCCAGAAAAAGGTAAGATATACTCTTTCAACGAGTCAAACATAAAAAAGTGGGAGCCCCAAACACTTGTTAAGTATGTTGAAGCTCTGAAAGAAGAAGGTTACACATCAAGGTATATAGGCTCCATGGTGGCGGATGTTCACAGGACAATAATAAAGGGTGGCGTATTTGCATACCCGGCTGACAAGAAGAACAAAAACGGAAAGTTAAGACTACTCTATGAAGCATCTCCAATGGCATTCCTTACAGTTCAAGCAGGTGGATTAGCTACAGCCGGATATGAAGATATTCTTAACATAAAGCCTACAGATATTCACCAGAGAGTTCCTGTGTTTTTAGGAAGTAGAAAGGAGATAAACCAGCTTCTTGAGTTCGTAGAGTATGGATAAATTCTTCGTAATAGCTTTAGGTGGCTCTCTAGGAGCTATTCTTAGATATCTTACTGGGTTATATTCAGCTAAGATCTTCGGGATAAACTTTCCCTACGGAACGCTGATCGTTAATCTTCTAGGCTCCTTTATACTATCTTTTTCTATGGTCCTCTTCTTAGAAAAACTTTCGTTGGACCCCCTATGGAGACTGTTTGTTGCTGTTGGATTTTGTGGTAGCTTTACTACCCTTTCCTCCGTAACATATGAGACTTTATCCCTCTTTATAGAGGGGGATTATATAAAGGCTATTTTGAACCTCATTCTCAACTTCTTAATATCCCTCCTATTTGCAATAGCTGGTATAATTTTAGCGAGAACTATACTTTAGGTTTAAGCATGAAGTTAGAGGCCGAGTCTATTTTACTGCAAGTGCATATTGGAGAAGCGGATAAGCACCACGGTACAGCTCTTTAGAAAAAGATATTAGATTTATTGAGAGAGAATGGCATAGCCGGAGCCACGGTCTTAAGAGGTATAGCAGGCTACGGCAAATCAACTGTGATCCATACTGCTTCAATATTGGATATATCTCAAGATCTACCTATAGTCATAGAGGTTATAGACAGTGAAGAAAAAATAAAGAGTGTGTTGCCAAAGCTCGAACCATTCATAAAAAATGGACTTATAACTATGGAGAAAGTAAAGGTTATAAAGTACGTTTGAGAAGTTTAAAAATTCAATATACGACTACCTTATGATTATTGCATGTTCTATTTTTTTTGAATTTTTAAACCTTCTACAGTCCCTTATTATTTTTTCGACCTTTTAAGGAATTTAACTCCCACTACAAGGTAGGTAAGAGTGAAGGCTACCATGACGAGTATAGGGACTATAATCTCTAACATCTACTCTCCGGTGTAGGTTGCCTTTCCTGTTGACGTCTCCCAGAGTGTTACTCTGATCACCTTTATATCTTCTTCAAGGCCTGCTTCCTTTAACTTATTTACGAGAAAGTCATAGAAGTATCTAGCCAGGGCCTCTGCAGTAGGGCAGAAATCCACTTCTGTTATCTTATAGCAACCAAAAAGTTCCTTAAATTTAGGGTATATAGGGTCGTTTATATCTATGATGAAAGAGTGATCAAATACGCTGTCTACCAAGTTCTTAAGGGCAGACTTTATATGATAGAAGTCCACAACCACATCCTGTTCATTCAGAGTGTCTGAACCTACTGTAACCTCCAAAACATAACTGTGACCGTGCAGATTTACACACTTATTTTCTATAGGTACTCCTTCCGATAGTCTTGCAGTTTTACCTTCTCTTAAGTTCTGCTTCCATACTCTGTGTCCAGCTTCAAACCGAAATATCTTAGTTATCTCGTATTTCATAACATTCCTCCTACAGTTCTATCTGACTAGCTTCAAAAACAGGACCTTCATAACATACCCTTACGTAGTTATCGCTCTGGACATCCTTAACTACACATCCAATACATATACCTATTCCACATGCCATCTTTGTCTCTAAAGAAAGATAACAAGGTATGTTTAGACTCTTAGCTATTTTTGATACTGCTCTCATCATAGGAGTAGGTCCACATACAGCTAATGCTGAGTTTAGGTTCTCTCTGATCAAGCTTTCTAAATCTTGGGTTATAAGCCCTCTCTTTCCGAAGCTTCCATCGTCTGTGTAAAATATTACATCAAAATTGTTCTCCTTTATCCAGTCTATCATGGAAAGCTCATCTTTACTCCTAGCTCCGTAAAGAGATACAAATCCCTTCCCTTTTTCTCTAAGCCTCTTCATCAGTAGAGACAGTCCAGCAAAACCAATTCCACCACCTACTATGATGTATTTATCGTAGTTCTCTGGAAAAAGGTTATTTCCTAAAGGTCCTAAAACATCTACTGAATCTCCAGTTTTTAGGGTAGATAGGTAGTAGGTCCCCCTGCCGTGGATATCGTAGTACACTACTATATTCTCATCTTCTACATCTGCAACAGCAAAAGCTCTCCTTAAGAGAGGGTCGTAGTAGTTCTCCAAAGTTGGTTTTATCATCACAAACTGAGCTGGTTTTGAGTTTTTTGTTATCTGCGGAGCTTCTAACTTCATAATCCACGTTTTCCCAGAGATGAACCTATTTTCTACTATCTTAGCTTTTGTGTCCACTATCACTTATTCACCTCGTAGAACTTTAGTATCTGGTCTATGTGTCCCTTTGCTTTTACGTTTTTCCAGCGTTTTTTTACTTCTCCTTCCGGAGAGATTATGTAAGTACTTCTTATTACACCTACAGTTTTTTTACCATACATGGTCTTTTCCCCGTAAGCATCATAGTCCTTTATAACCTGCAGGTCCTTATCTGACACAAGTATGAAGTTTAAACTGTACTTTTCCTTAAACTTCCTATGACTATCTAAACTGTCTGGACTAACTCCAACCACTATGGCTATATCCTTAAGTAGATTTAAGTTATCCCTGAAGTCACAGGCCTGAGTGGTACATCCAGGTGTGTCATCCTTAGGATAGAAATACAGAACTATATCTTTGTCTTTACCTAAATAATTCCTCAGACAGAAGTTGATCTCCTGTTCGTTCTCATCTATAGCAAGTAAGCAGAAATCTTTGGCTACCATGTTTATAACCTCCTACTTGTATCTATTTAATAACTCTTGTTGGATCTGTGCAAGTTCTACCCCCGAATCTACAAGTGCAACCACAAGGTGGAAAAGCATATCAGCAGACTCCATAACTATCTCCTCTTTATTTCTATTTTTCAGAGCTATTACTACCTCTACAGCTTCCTCTCCAACTTTCTGTACTATCTTATCACTACCCTTTTTAAACAGGGATGTGATATATGAGCTTTCTGGCATGTTATTTTTTCTTTCAGTGGCAAGACTGTAAAGTATATGGAGAATCTCAAAGCTGTCTGGTTTAGCTTGGGTTGTGAGTATGCTCCTGTAAAAACACGTTGGTTGTCCTGTATGACAGGCAGGGCCTTCCTCTATGACTGTGTATATTAGACTATCCTCGTCACAGTCCACTTTTATGTCTACTACTCTCTGTAAGTTTCCGGATGTCTCTCCCTTTTTCCAAAGGGACTTTCTTGAGCGGGAGTAGTAGGTTGCATATCCGGATTTTATAGTCTCCTCTATAGCCTCTCTGTTAGCATATGCTTGCATCAATATCTTTCCAGAGTAATAACTTTGGGTTATGACAGGAATTAGACCATCTTCTCCGAACTTCAAAATGTCTATATTCATAAAGTAACCTCTTCCAGACTTTTCAGTTATAATAATTTTACCTTAAAAAAATTAGTTGGTATGGTGTAAGCATGGTGGGAAAGTCTGTGATTATTTTTCTCTTAGGAATTCTTTCTTTAACTTATGCCTTTGAGAACATAGACTCAACAAAGTTTAAAGAGATTATGGAAAAAGAAAAGGGTATTTTAGTCCTTGACGTCAGAACGCCAGTAGAGTATAGAGAAGACGGACACATACCAGGCTCCATTCTTATTCCAGTTCAGATATTACCTCAACACATAAAAGATATAGAGAATTTTAAGAATAAGAAAGTGTTAATATACTGTAGAAGTGGTAACAGGAGTGTATATGCCTCTCGGATTTTAGAGCAAAACGGCTTTAATAAGGTTTATAACCTGAAGGAAGGGATCATAGGTTGGAAAAAATCTGGATTTCCGGTGGAGTTTAGGTAAACTACACCTTAACAAATATCCTTTCCAAGTCCTTAGTGAAATTCAACGGCTCTTGTTTTATAATACTTCTATAATCTTTAAAGTCTGCAATCCTTTCCTCAAAGTTATCAAAACAGTCTCGTATTTTTTTGACAGTATTAACGGGATGTTCTCCACTTTATCCTCTATTTTGTAATTCTCCGGAATAGGAACATCTTCTCTGTACTTAGCAATACCTCTTCTTCCGGTAATAACACAACATTCTAACATAGCAGCTTCCCTTGGAATTCTATCTTTACCTGTATGATTTCCAAAATCTATGTATACTTTTGCTTTTTTGAGAATATCTATCACTTCCTGCCTTGTTATATTAACAAGGGCAAATTTTATATCTTCGCTATGTTTTACTGATTGTGCTGTAAAGATATAACCTTTCTTAAGGTTAGATTAGAAACATACTTATAGACTATTATTCCGTTCTCATCTCTATAATCATAACAGTTACCACCTACCAGTCAAACATCTAAATCCTCCTAAACAGTCTGGATACTTTAAACTGAAGACTAAGGAGAAAACTGTTTTTTGCTGGAATAGATGGAGTACCGTACTTATCTTTCATCATCATAGAGAACTCCATCATAAGATCCTTTAACTGCTTCTCAGAGTATATTCCTCTCCTGTGTAGAGATTTTGCCCAGGATAAAAAACTCTCTGCTTGTTTCAATATCCAATAATGTCTCCACTTTTCTATCCTGTCTTTATCTATCCCAACTTAATAGCATCATCAACCACTAAGTCATACAGTATCAAGTCATCCACTAACTTTTTAGCATCAACTTTTACAACCGCGTTATCAAAATGTATCCTATGAGCAAAGATTATATTAGGTATAAGGGCAACTTTATCATATAAAAGAGATTTATACCAACCTTCTAAGTCATCTCCTATTGGAACCCTTCCACTGAAGAACTCAAACTTTTCTATCAGCTTTCTTCTAAAAATCCACGCTCCATGGGCATATCTTACTTTTACTTTTCTGAAGAATATGTCTAAGCCACTAACCACTAGTTTTTGTTGTATGGATAGAATTTTCTTTCTTTCTCCGGTATAGAAAATGTCTTCATAGTTTCCTAGAACCGAGACGATATTTTCATCTACTTGAATAGTTCTACAGCCTCTAGAAGAAAGTCCTTATCTAGGTAGAAGTCGTCTCCATCTAAAAATACAACTACCTCTCCCCTTGCCAACTCATATAGGAGTTTTCTGTGGTTTAATATCCTACCGATGTTTCTTTTATTCCTATAGGTTCTTACTCTATCATCTCTTATATCTCTCAATATATCAAAGGCGTTGTCTGTAGAGGAGTCATCACTAACAATAACTTCTAGGTTGGGATAGTTTAATCCAAGAGCTGAGTAAATAGCATCTTTTATGTATGCTTCTTGATTATAGGTGGCTATAAGTATAGAGACCTTTGGATGTTTCACATATACTTCCTCAAAACTTCCGGGATATAGAAGGTTCCATCTGGCCTTTGATAGTTTTCCATTATGGCAATAAGTGTTCTACCTACCGCTAAACCTGAGCCGTTTAACGTATGAACGAAGTGGTTTCTTCCATCTTTATCCTTGTATCTTATCTTTGCTCTTCTTGCTTGAAAGTCTTCAGTGTTTGAGCAAGAAGATATCTCTCTGTACCTGTTCTGGGATGGTATCCAAACCTCTATATCGTAAGTTTTGGAAGCAGGGAATCCCATGTCTCCGGTACATAGTAAAACTACTCTGTAAGGTATCTCAAGGAGTTGGAGTATTTTTTCTGCTTCATTTACCATCTTTTCCAGTTCACTGTAGGAGTCTTGTGGTTTTACTATCTTCACCAGCTCCACTTTGTCAAACTGATGTTGACGAAGTATACCCCTCACATCCTTCCCATGGGAACCAGCTTCCTTTCGGAAGCATGGAGTGTAGGCTGTGTAGTACAGAGGAAGTTGTTCCTCTGATAGTATTTCGTCTGCATGTAAATTGGTTAAGGTCACTTCTGCCGTTGGTATTAGGTAGAGATCTTCCTCCTCTACTTTATACAGGTCTTCTTTGAACTTAGGAAGTTGTCCTGTTCCTTGGAGAATGTCCGGTTTTACCAGTGCAGGTGTCCACACTTCTGTATAGTTGTGTTCTTTTGTATGGATATCTAACATAAAGTTGATCAGAGCTCTCTCTAACCTTGCAGCCTCTTTATACATAACAGTAAACCGTGAACCGGAGATCTTTGCTCCCCTTTCAAAGTCTAAAATACTAAGCTTTTCACCTATCTCATAGTGAGGGATTGGTGTAAAATCAAACTCCCTAGGTTTCCCCCACCTCCTTATCTCTATGTTATCGTTCTCATCCTTACCTATAGGCACATCTTTAGCAGGTAAGTTCGGCACAGTAAGAAGGAGGTAATTAAACTCCCTCTCTATCTCCTCAAGCTCCTTATTTAAAGATGATATCTCTTCTCCTATCTGATGGACTCTCCGCTGGATCTCTGATACATCTCTCCCTTCCTTTTTGTACACCAGGAAAAGCTTTGATCTCTCGTTTCTCTCAGCCCTGAGTGAATCTATACTCTTCACCATCTCCCTTCTTCTAGTGTCTATCTCTAAAACCCTGTCTATAACACTTACATAACTCTCATCTCTCGTGGAGAGTCTCTCCTTCACAAAATCAGGGTTCTCCCTTATCAGCTTTATATCTAACATACAACCTCCGGTTTACTTAGTGTATATATCCATTATAAACTTTGTTATCTTCTGTTTTAAAGGCAGTTTCTTCATAACCTCTTTTTTTATGTTTTCTACTTCCTTCTTCAGGTCTGTATACTCAAGCTCTTTTACAAGAAGCTCTAACTGGTCTAACAGCTCTAAACCTCTTTTGTAATCTCCTTTATCAAATAGATTGATAACCGCATCTTCCATAACTTTTACGTATTCTGGTTCCAACTTGAGATTATAGTCGATCTGAAGACCTTTCACAAAATACTCTGCTGCTTTTATGTTGTCCCCTTCTTTGGCTTTTTTCTTACCAAGCTGAAAGTAGTATCTGGCAATGTCCAAAAAGTAGGATATCTCCTCTGGAACCAAGATAACAGCCTTTTTAAGGTTGTCTATGGCATCTTCATAAAGACCAAGTTTCGCCAGAGAGTGTGCCTTGTAAACGTAAGCTTCTACGAAGTACTTGTTCTTCTCTATAGTTCTGTTAAACTGCTCTATAGCTTGCTGGTATTTGCCTGCGTTGTAGAATATCTTTCCCAAAGAGTAGTAGTATCTATCGTCCCCTTCCTTTCCAGAAACCTTACTCAGATACTCCATAGCTTTATCATCGTTTCCTTCTATCAGCTCTATCTGGGCTAAAAGAGAATAGGCTTCCTTTATATTTGGGTTCAACTTCACAGTAGTTTGAAGGTCAGATTTTGCCTCTTCAAACTCTCCCTTCTGAAGGTACACCTTCCCTCTTTCAAAGAAACTCTCCGCATAATCTGGCTTTATTCTTATAGCTTCGGAGAAAAGGGTGATGGCAACATCCAAACTCTCTTGGTTTAGGTCTAACGTAGCAACCTTACCCCTCCAGTAGTGAATCTCTGGGATTTCCGGATTGAGTAGTATAGCTTCGTCTAAAAGAGTTATAGCCATCTCATAGTTTTCGTTTTGGTAATGATATATAGCTTTGTTCAGTAGATGATACGCATCCACGGCAGTTGACATGACAGCACCTCCACTCTTTGTATTAAAATTATACAATGGTTTCAAAAGGATTAATAAAAAAAATTCAGAATAAATGGGGCTTGAGAGTCCTCTTTGAGCTTATACTAGCTTCAGTTTCTGTTTTTCTTTTCTTCTCTATAGTCATACTTTTTTTAATCCTCATCTTTTCTAACTATAGAGTTATCTTGGCTGATTTTGGAGTAAAAGTGGATGACGACTGTAGAGTAAGTGTATCAAAACTGTCTTGCAGTTATATAAAACTTGAGGGTGAAGATTTTCATCTGGGTTTACAGGGTATAGATGGGGATATAGACCTGATGAATCTGTTAGGTAGATCTCCTGTCGCTAGGATAAAGGTTGAAAAAGGGGATATAACATACTTAAACGACCCTAAAGCACCTCCCTCCGATAAACTAAAAGGTCTTTTTGAGATACACATAGTCACCAACTACATCCAGGTAAACCTGAAAGAGGGAAAAGTACACATAAAAGAGTTAGATGAAGGTGTAGACCTTTATATAGAGAGGTTATCGTTTCAAAATGAAAAGAACAGGATAACTGTAGATAAACCAGATATCTTGATTAAACAGGATGGGAAGACTTTTAGGGTAGAGGTAGAAAGGTTAGGGAAGGTTACTGTAAATCCTTCTTCTATCGATTTAGAGGATCTTGTCTTCTTTTATGATGGTTTAAAGCTTTCCATAGAAGATGGATCTATACATGAGAGGAATAGAGTATCTTTAAGAGGAAATCTGCAGACCTTTGATAAACTGTCTTTGAGAGGGATCTCTTTAGAGTCTTTCAACTCAAAGTATGATCTTTTTTTTATTCCGGATAAAAAAGTATATCTCAGGCTGAAGGGAGAAGGCAGAGGACTATCCATTCCCAATGGTAAAGTTTGGTCAGATACTGTTGATCTGGATGTGAAGGTGAATGGTCAGAGTCTATCTAAATTTAACTCCTCCGGAAAGATACAACTAAAAAACAGTCGGATCCAGAAAGGTAGTTTAAACCTTGTGGTGACAAAGTATGAACTGGCCAAAGATGAGAAAAGAACAGAGGCAAAAGGAGAAGCTTCTTCAGATTTGCTAGATTTTAGATTCTCTGTAAGAGATGGCAAGTTAAAGATAGAGACTCAAGATGTATCTATACAGAAGTTATCAGCTCTCTTTCTAGAACCATCAGAGCTACAACATATATCTGGAAGACTCAATGCTATCGCTGAGTATGATATTAAAAAAGGAGAAATAGAATCTAGGATTAACATCCTGGATTTTTCAGTATTTGACTTCAAAGCTATAAACGGTAATTTAGATCTGGTATACAACTTAGATGAAGACCTTTTAAAGCTAAACTCAAACTTAAAAGATGGAAAAGGACAATACACAGTAGATGGTATTATCTCTGAGGTAAGTTACACTCCTCTTCTTAAATTGAACTTAAAGGCTTATAACTTTAAACTCCATACTTTGGATATATTGAAAAAGTTAAAGATAGATGGAGATGTTGATTTTTCCGGAGTAGTAAGTGGAAAACTAAATGAAGTTTCTTTTTCCTCTGAAGGTTTTGCAAGGAGCTTTAGTTATGAGGATATAAACCTGAGGGATATAAGGTTCAGTCTTAAATACACGAAGGATAAGATAGAAGTAAAGGGAGATACTACAGACAAAACCCTCCATACTGATGTTTTAATTGTACCTAAAGAGGAAAAGACTGTACTGAACTTTAAAGGAAACAGGTTCAACCCCTCCCCTGTTCTTGGATCCCTGCAGAGACAGGTAGAGGTATTAAATTTCATAAACCCGCTTAGCGTAAGTGGTGATGTTGGAATAGAGATATACAAGGAGGACCTAGACATCAGACTGAACTTATATAATTCAGTAATAAGTTTAAAAGATTCGACCCCCCTTATAGTTAAAGCAGAAGGATACATAACAGGGGATAAAGTAGAGTTAAAAATATCTGGTTTTGCAGACAGTTTCTCCATAAAAGGTCAGAACTTTAAAAACTTAGATGTAAAAGTAGATATAAAAGATAAGATGATAAGTTACTCTTTTAAAACATCTTTAGCAAAAGAAGATAAAAGGTTTGAACTGTTTTCAGCCGGAAAATACAACACAGGAGATGATTCTTTAGAACTAACTCTTAATGGGGATGGGAAGGTTCCTATAGGGGAAAAAGTTGAGGAACTACTCTTAAATTTTAAAACATCCGGAAAACTTTCTAATCTCCGGGGAGAAGGAAGTATCAAGTTAGACAAGTTTGTTTTACCTTTTAGTCTGGAGGCTCTTTCTAGAGATAGAAAAGTCTGGTCTATAAATCTAAGCACATCTACACTGAATTACCCTCTTAACGGATTTAGGGTGTACCTGGAGAAGATTTCTGGAAGTCTTAACTTAGATGTAGATAAACCAGACAACCTAAAAGGGCATATAACCCTTTATGATTTAAAGGTATCACAGAAATTGTATAACCTCTTTACTGTCAAGGAGATAATTATCAACCTGTCAGAGGATAGGGTATTTGCAAAACCAGGGATGCTTTCTGGGATCTTTAGTGGTAAGGTCCAAAACCTTGAATACTCATTTAAAGACGGTTATACAAAAATCCTGATAGATGGGTCTGTTGACAAAAAGTATCTATCAGAGTTTTTACAGTTAATAAACTTCGATGGAAATTTAAAGTTCTTTTTTTCCTACTCCGGAGACCTAAAGAGTATAACAGAGAATTACGACTTAAGGATATACGGAGACAACCTAAGGTTGAGAACTCCATACATTCAGAATATTCTTTCTTTTAAGACCTTCAATATAAACGCTAAAGATAAACTATCTGTAAATATATACGGAACAACAAAGTCTTCTTATGGAGATGGGTTTCTGAAAGTCTCAGGAGTATCAGAATCAGACTTAAAAAGCTCAAACCTAGAGATGTCCTCAAAGAACCTTCCTGTTAAGTTTGAAAACCTATTTAATGGTACGTTAGACAGTTCAACCAAGATAGAGTCAAGGGGAAAAGAGATCTCTATAAGTACAGAGGCGAAGGTGTCTGGAAGAGTTAGGTTAGAACCGGAAATACTCCAAATAGGTAGAGAGGAAGAAAAAAAACCAGAGATAGTGAAAAAAACAAAACTGAACTTAAATGTATCTACCTCTTCACCGATACTTTTTGAAGGAAGTTGGGGAAGAGCTTATGGAGATCTAGATATAAACATAACTGGCACAGTAGAAAGACCGATAGTGAATGGAAAAGTAAGAGTAGGGTATGGGAAAGTAGTTCTGATGAAAAACACCTACAACATAGATTTCCTTAATCTTGAGATACACAACAACGATACATACGTTAACGGAAGGCTATCTACCTTGGTTTCTGGAACAAATATATTCGTAAATGTCTCAGGTCCAGCAAACAACTTAAGATACGACTTTTTCTCAACACCACCAAAATCAAGGGAGGAGATACTAAGTATACTTTTATTCAGGAAAACTCCAGAGCAGGTAATGACAACAGGTATATTTGGTGTTATAGGGAAATTTGGAGAGATACTTATTCCTTTCAAGGTGGAAGAAGAAGAAAAGGGTATGTTTGGAACAGGAATTAACGTAAACATCATCCCAAGCTACTCACCAGTCCAGGGTGTAGTCTTCAGTGTGTATCTTCAGAAGTATCTAACCAGAAGAATATACGTTGGGTTATCAAGACCCCTCTCTCAGTATCAGCTCACTAACTATGTTGGATGGTATGAAGGAGGTATAAAGCTAACAGAAAGAACATCTTTTGTTATAAAATCCTTTGAAAATAAGTCAAAGTTTACTGAAATAACCTTTACACTACCCTTCGACTTTTAAGTTTTGTGGTATATTAATTAAATGGATAGAAAGCTGATAATAACCGCAGGTTTAAAGAACAATATATACCTTATACTAGAAGATGGAATTCCTGTTGAACTAAAACTGGAAGATACTGAATTATCGAAACAGGCAGGAAGTATATACAAAGGTAAAATAAAGAGCTACAGTACTGCTATGGAGGCATTCTTCGTAGATATAGGTGAAGAAAAGGAGGCTTTCTTACCCTTAAAAGATGTGTGTGAAGAAGCCAGAGATAGTCTGAAAGTAGGTTCCTCTGTAATAGCCCAAGTAAAAAGGTCACCGATCAGCACAAAAGGAGCAAAACTATCATCAAAGGTCTCATTACCTGGAAAGTATCTTGTTTTACTACCTTGCAACAAAGGAAAGGTTTCAATATCCTCAAAGTTGGAGGATACAGAAGAAAGGGAGACCTTGAAAGAGAGTGTCTTAGACTTTATAAAGGACTACAATCCGGATAACTACGGGATAATAATAAGGACTTCAGCGAAGAACGCTATAGCAGAGGATATACTGTCAGATTTCCAGTTCTTAAAACAGCTCTGGAGTAACATACTCAACGATTCAAAACACAAAAGAGCCCCCTCTATCCTCTACGAAGAGCCCTTTAAGGCCTTTTCCATTATAAGGGATTACGGTGGAGAGTTTAAAGAGATAGTGTCAGACAAAATCCAGATACTAAAGGAGATAAAAGGGTTTCTAGCTAAGAACTTCCCAAAGTTAAATATAAAACTAACTCCCTATCGAAAAAAAAAAGAGTCTCTATACTTTGAGTACAGCATAGATAAGGTAGTATCCAAAATACTCTCATCCCACGTCTACCTTAGAAATGGCTCGTACATCGTTATAGAGGAGACAGAAGCTCTAGTGGTGATAGATGTAAACAGCGGTAGCTGTCATAAACAGAAGAATCTAGAAGAGACAGCTTATAGAATAAACATAGAAGCCGCAAGGGAAATAGTCCGGCAGGTAAGACTGAGAGACTTAGGAGGTATAATAATCATAGATTTCATAGATATGATGGAGCAAAAACACAGAGATGAACTTATAGAGTTCCTCCGGAATGAGTTTAAGAAAGATAAGAGACCTGTGAAGATTAAAGGCTTAACCCAACTTGGTCTTTTAGAACTCTCCAGGAAAAAATTAGAGGAGAGCGTGGTAAAACAACTGACAGAATCTTGTTTAGTGTGCAGCGGTAGAGGATTCTACAGGTCTGAAGAGGTCTTTCTATTTGAGATGGAAAAGACTCTGAGTAAACTAAAACCTTTCTTAAGGTTAAAACTTATTGTACCCCAAAAAGCACAAAAATCAGTAAGGCAACTTTTAGAGAAGCTTGGATTAGTAAACTACGTTGAACTAAGTTATAATAGTAAACTACAAGATAAGTTTGAGGTAGAAAAGTTAGAATGAAGAGATTGATGATATTATCCATTGCAGTTTTACTTGCATCCTGTGTCCAAAAAGGGATAACACTAGATGGGGAGAAGACTATTTCGGTTGGTATGCAGTCTTACCAAAAGGGAGATTATAAAAAAGCCAAAGAAGAGCTTAAAAAAGCCATATTTAAGTCAGAAGGTTTAACACCAAGGCAGATCATGGATGCTCGCTTTGCTCTGGCAGACTCCTATTACAACAGAGAAGAGTACGTTGATGCTATAGCAGAGTTTGAGGAGTTTATCCTACTCTATCCAACCTCGGAGAAGATTCCGGAAGCTCTATACAAACTCTCCATGTCTTATATGATGGTATCTCCAGATTACAGAAGAGATCTAACCTACGTAAAGAGGGCTGAGGAAAAAGCTCAGGAACTTATAGAGAGTTTTCCAGATAGTAAGTTTGCTATAGGAGGGAAGGAGATAATAAAAAAAGTTAACGAGATAAAGGCTAAACATACTCTATATATAGCAGAAACATACGAGAAGTACGGAAAACCTTACTCTGCATCTATCTACTACTCAGAAGCTTATGAAAAGTACAGAGACTATCTTAAGGCAGACTACGTCGCCTACAAGCTAGCCTACAACCTTTCAAGGATAGAGTATCAGTACTCTGGAGAGATAGAAAGATATAAAGAGAGGGTTAAAGAGATAGATAAAGAGATAGCTGAAGAGAAAAACTTGGAAAGAAAAAACGTTCTCCTAAACAGAAAGAAGATTCTCCAAGACCACATAAACGTCCTAAGAGACAGGATGATAAAAGCTAGAGAGAAGGCTGTAGAGATAATAGATTTCTTCCCAAAAGTTTTCCCTAACTCTCCATACCTCTTTCAGATAAAAGAGTTAGAGAAGGAGAGTAAAGTGGACAGCTTTATAAAAAATAAACATATTTAAATGAGGGAGTATGGAAGTAAGAGAGTTAGTTGGTAAGATTGTGCAGAAAGCAAAAGACAAGAAAGGAGAGAATATCGTTACAATAGAGATAGGAAAAATCTCTCCTATAGCTGACTATATGCTCATCCTCTCTGGAAATGCCACTATACATACAAAAGCTATCTGTGATTACATCATAGAGGAACTTAAAAAAGAAGGAGTAGTTCCCCTACACCTTGAAGGTTACAACGAAGGAAGATGGATAGCAATAGACTATGGAGATGTAATGGTAAATATCTTCCTTCCAGAGGTAAGGGATTATTACAAACTTGAGTGGCTCTGGTCTGACGCTCCAAGAATTGAACTTGAGAAAGTTCAGGAGTAGATATTGCCAATAGGTATCTTTGACTCTGGGATAGGTGGGTTGACCGTTTTCAAATCTATAGCAGAGGCATTCAGGAATATAGATATATACTACCTCGGAGACACTGCCAGAGTCCCTTACGGGAACAAATCAAAGGAGACAATAATAAGATATTCTGCAGAGTGTGGCACCTTCTTGTACCACAACTACAAGATAGATGCCCTCGTTATAGCCTGTAACACTGCGTCATCTTATGCTTACGATGTTCTAAAGAGAATACTTCCTATTCCTGTTGTGGGAGTTGTTCTACCAGGAGCTCTCTCAGCTGTAAGGGTTACGAAGAATAAAAAGGTTGGTGTTATAGGGACAACAGCAACAGTGAGAAGTAATTCCTACCTGCAGGCTATAAAAACTTTTAACGAAGGTGTGGAGGTTTATCAGAAAGCCTGTCCTCTCCTAGTTCCTCTGGTGGAAGAGGGATGGATAGAGGGTACTATAACAGAAGCCATAATAAAGAGATATCTAGACGAAGTTATAGAGAAAGGTATAGATACACTGATATTAGGCTGTACCCATTATCCGGTTCTAAGGCCAGTTATAAAGAAAATATACCCACAGCTTAATGTGGTTGATTCCTCAGATGGAATAGTAGAGTATATTAACTCTTTAGGAATAAACACAGAGGAGAATGCTGTAAGACACATACTTATAACAGATGAGTCTCCTTCCTTCCAGACATTAAAGGATTTACTGATAGGAGATGTAAAAACAGAGAAGATAGAACTGTCAGACCTCTGTAGCCTCTAGATCATAAAGGCATCTCTTACCTTTCCCAGTAAGTCCTTAATACCTTTCATTTTTTTACTGCAGACATTGTCTTTATCCATCATGTAGTACTGGTCTACTGTCATCACCGGTTCAGGTAGAATATAGAAGAAAGGCAGTAAGGGTAAAAACAGCTTCTTTGGGACCCCTACCACAATTCTGTTTACATCTGTATACAGAAGTCCAAACTCAAATAGCTCCTTAAAGTTTATAACTCTGTTTCCACATAACTCAAAAATCTGATTTTTTATCCCATCATCCTCAACAGCTTTTTTAAAACTCTCTGCAACATCTAACACATGAACTGGCTGAACCTTTGCGTCAATAGGAGCTAAAAAGAATGGTGCTATCTTTGAGTACTTCTTTAGATCATTGAATAGCCTCTGTTCTCTACCCATTACGATAGAAGGTCTAAAGATGATATAGTTTAGACCAGAGCTTATCAGATACTCCTCGGCCATTGCTTTTGTCTTTAAGTATATACTTCTTGCGTTTAAGTCTGCACCCAATGCGGACATCTGTATAAATTTCAAAATACTAGCTTCCTTTGATACGTCTATCAAATCTTTAGACAGCTGAAAATGAACATTCTCAAATGTTATTCCATTATCTATGTCTTCTCGTAGTATACCGATTAGGTTTATAACCACATCCGGCTTCTCTTCTAGGATCGTATTCCCTGGCCTTTTTTGGTTAAAAGAAGTGAACTTTATACTCTCCAACTGTTTAAAGGGTCTTTCCTTTTTCTCTAAGTTCCTTAAGGGAACAACAAGTTCGTGTCCCTTTAAAGCATTCACAACATAACTACCTATAAAGCCGGAAGCACCGTATATAACTATTTTCATCTTACATATAAAGTTAGAGTTATAGTCTGATATTTCAATGGAAAACCTTCTAAAGGAGAGAAGATGAAGGACAACATTACACAAACAGTTCTTGAAAATATTAAAAGGTTACTGAAACATCTCTCCATATCTGATAGTGAGAGAGAAGAGCTCTACTCTCTTCTTTCAGATAGTGATATGACACTCCCCTTTTATGTTAAGCTCAACAGAAGTGATAGAGTGTTACTCTTTAAAGCATTCAGAGTATTAAGCAACGGACTCCTTCGAAGTATCTTTCAGAGGGTTCAAAAGGAGGAATAGAAGCTGATACAGAACCTCTTACCAAAGAAGATAAATAAATTATACTGAGAGAGTACATAAGAAAACTTTCTCCTTATATGAGCTGCGACAGAGAGTGTGATCATAGTGGATAATGTTCATACAGTAAAGGCTAAAATCTTGGTAGAAGCAGCCAACTCTCCTATAACAGAAGAAGCAGATGAGATACTAAAGAGTAAGGGTGTATACGTAATCCCGGATATAGTCTCAAACCCAGGAGGAGTATACGTTAGTTACTATGAGTGGTTAAAGGGCAATGGGATACAGAATATTTCTGACGAGTATGTGGAGGATAGTATGAGCAGTAAGATGATCTCTATATATAAAGAAAGAACGGGCAAAGTCTAGTTCTATAACCATCAGAGAAGCGGCTTTCTCTATAGCCCTGGAGAAAATATACACAGCAGCAAAACTCAGAGGGGTTATTTAGATTTTTTTCTCTTTCCATTTACCTGTCTTGAATATTAGGTAGAGTATTCCAGCCTTTGCATATGTCTCAAAGAACATAGCATAGTATATCCAGATTACATCCTTGAAGATTTTTGAGAGGATGTAAGCTGGGATTATTCTAAAAAACCAGAGAGAAATACTGTTTACTATCATTGTGGTCTTTGTTGCTCCTGCCCCTCTGAGAGCTCCACTTAAAACAAAACTGATAGCGAGGGGAACTTGTGTTAGACCTACTATTTTCAGATAGATACTTGCCTCTTGTATAACCTCTCTGTCTTCAGTAAAAACCATAACTAAGTATTCTGGAGTTAGCACCATGAAAACTCCCATCATACCCATGAAGAGAGAAGCTATCTTCGTGGTCTGCCATGCTAACCTCTGAGCTTTATCAGGATCTGACGCTCCAAGACTCTGTCCCACTAAAGTCATTGCAGCTATAGTAAACCCAAACCCTGGCATAAAGGCAAGACCTTCTATCCTAAGGCCTATTTGATATCCTGCTAAAACGTTCGTCCCGTAGTCTGCTATTAGCTTAACAAAGAGAAGAAAAGAGAAATAGGTAAAAACCCTTTCCACTCCAGTAGGAACACTTATAGTTAGGATCTTCTTGACATACTTTAATTCAAACTCTGGAGATATCCCTACTTTCCTGTTTATGGCGTAGATATAGACGAAGAAACTCAGAAAATAGCTTATGGCGGTAGCTATGGCTGCACCTTCTATACCCAGCTTCGGAAAACCGAACTTACCGAATATAAGAAGATAGTCTAAGATAGTATTTATTAGATTTGCTAAAAGAACTATCTTAAGAGGCGTCTTGGTGTCTCCTATGGCGTTAAATGAGCTGTAGATGGCCATCTCTATGAATATAACCGGAATAGTTAGGGAGATAATCTGGAAGTATGAAACACCATTTTCAACCACTTCGTTAGAAGCACCCATCATGAAGAAAAGTTCTTCTGGTAAGAATATACCAATCAACGTAAATGGAACTGAGATTATTAAACCTATGAAGGAAGACAGGAAGATAACCTTAGACACCTCTTCAAACTTCTTAGCACCAACGTATCTGGAGATGATCGCAGAAGTTCCAACACTGAAGAAAGCCATAACAGCATACAAGAATCCTAAAAACTGCATAGATAAACCAGCAGCAGCCACAGCTTCCGGAGATACTCTCCCGAGCATTATCATATCCACCAAGACCTGAATCATATCAAAGAAGTTACTGACAGCTGCTGGTATGGAGAGAGATAAGATCTTTTTGTAATCTTTATTTAACATTCTTTTTTTGCTACCAAGTAAGCTTTATAAGCCTCTTCTCCATTCTTGTTTATAACTCTCTTTTCTTGGTAGAACATCACTCTCAAGTTTAGGAAAGCGTGAAGAAGCTCATTCTTCCGGAGTAGAAAATCCTTGTTTGTTTTTGAAGGAGAACCTACCATAAAAGTTTCGAATAGAAGGAAACCCCCTATCTTCAAAGCCTCTATCAGGTATGGAAAAAGGTTCCTCTCTAAGAAATTTACGTTAACAATTAAGTCGTACATATTAGGTGGCGGCCTAAACTTAGCTAAATCTGCATGGATAGGAATTATGTTTTGATGTAGAGATCTCAATCTCTCTATAGCAATATCAGATATATCTACCGCGTCAACTATAAAACTTCTCTCTGCAAGGAAAAGGCTGTTTCTCCCAAATCCTGCGGCCACATCGAGAGCTCTGCCTACACAAACTGACGGTATAAACTCCACTAACAGTTCAGAAGGTTCTGTCTCCCCTACAAAACCCTGAATATATTTACTGTTCCATCTCTCTCTATCCGGATTATCTATCATCACCTTAGATAACTTCTTATTATGTTTTCATACTTTCCTTGGACTTTTAATACCAAGTCAGCTACTTCCCTAACAGCACCATCTCCACCTTTCACAGAGGTGATGTAATGACATACAGATTTGACCTCAAATGGTGCGTCAAACACAGTAACTGCAAAACCCACTCTACTGAGTATAGGCAAGTCCACTATATCATCCCCAACGAAAATAACTTCCTCATCAGAAAATCCAATCTCTCTTTTTATCCGGAGATAGTCTACCAGTTTGTCTGAAGAGTTTTGAATCAAGATATCTATTCTAAGCTCCTGAGCCCTCTTCTCCACAGCCCTTGAGGCTCTACCTGTTATTATTCCAGTCCTTATACCTGCCATATGGAGCATGTGGATACCAATACCATCCTTTACATTAAAGTTCTTTATTTCTTTTCCTTCTCCATCAAGGATTATCCTACCGTCCGTCATAACCCCGTCAACATCAAAAAAAGCCCATTTAATCTTCTTTAACCGCTCTTCCACTTTTTCCCCTTGATAATAAAAAAAGACACCCTATAGAATAGGGTGCAAAGCTTCTTTCAGGAGGGTAGCTTATAAAATTATATGTAATTTATTCTTGGAAAGCAATGTATGAGGAACGAAAAAATCAACTTCCATGTAACCCTCTATAATCTCACTGAACTTAATATTTTAACTATATAGATTTTGCTCATAGTTATCATTGTATATCAATGGTTTTTGTTTCTTAAAATAGCTATTATTCAGTTATCCACCAACATAGGTTATAATTTTGTCATCTTTTTAGGAGAGGTTTATGGGATTTTTAGGTATTGATGTAGGTGGAACCTTTATAAAGGTTGTGAAGAAGGATAATACTAGTTTTATTCAGGATAAGATCCGGATAGAAGATTGCCACAAATCTCATCAAGGTTTTACAGATACTTTAATAGATATCATCCAGAAGTATAAGCCTTTAAAAGTAGGTATAGCAGTAGCTGGACTTGTAGACAAATCCGGAAGAATAACAAGCTCCCCAAATCTAAAATATGTAGAAAACCTGAACCTTAAAGCTATACTAGAGTCTACCTCCGGAATATCTACCCTTGTCGGAAACGATGCAAACCTTGCCACCTACGGAGAGTATGTATACGGTAATGGTAAAGGTAGTAAGATCTTGATATGCCTCACGTTAGGGACGGGTCTTGGGGGTGGAGTTGTGGTAGAGGGGAAGATACTGGAGGGTGTTTCAGGATGTGGGATGGAAGTGGGTCATATGATTGTTGAAAAGGATGGGGAGCTTTGTAGCTGTGGAAGGAGAGGCTGTTTGGAAGCTTACGTCTCATCTTACGGACTTGAAAAGATATACACGAAGCTCTCAAACAAATTCCTATCATCCTTTGATATCATCAAATCAGCAAAACGTGGAGAAAAAAGAGCGATAGAGAGCTTTGAGGTCTTGGTGGATTACTTTTCTATAGGTGTGATGAACCTTGTCCACATTTTCAACCCAGACAGAATCCTCTTGTCCGGAGGAATAGTAGAGAACTATCCAGATTTAGTAGAGAAAGTAAAATTAAAGGTAAAGTCCATGGCTTTCCCACTTCCCGCTTCAATCCTTGAGATAGGTGTAGGATCCCTTGGAAGTTGGAGCGGTGCTTACGGTGCCCTTGCTTTTGCAGAGAATTACTCTTCGTAATACTCAGCCCCGCCCCATTTAGTCTCCCATACAACCACTTTCTGTAAGGTAGGATACCTCTCCTTCGCCCTATCGTACAGATATTTAGCTACATTTTCTGCACTTGGTGAGAAGTCGTATATATCGTTCATACACTTATAATCCGGAAGAACTTCATCAAGGAAAGACTGTACTTCTAAAAAGTCGTATCTGATTCCACCACTGTCCAGTTTATCTGCCCTTATAAAAAGCTCAACCTCCCAGGTATGTCCGTGGAGGGGTTCCGGTTTTCCATGGTAATCTGTAAGGAAGTGGGCAGCGTTAAACTCTCTTCTTACTCTCACTACGTATGGCATAACATCCACCTCTCATATATGTAGTGTGAAAAATCATAAAGCGTCGTTGAATATTTTATAACAAAGTTTTATATTATTGACCAAGACCGCGGGGGTGGTTACGTTACAAGTAGCCTGAGATTATACCCCTCGAACCTGACGCAGGTAATGCTGCCGTAGGGAAGCGGGCTTGGGAAGAAACCTCCAAGTCCACTTTCTTTAGGTAGAATACTAAACTTGGAGGTATAGTTATGAGAACATACGTTCTATCCCGTAGGGGTAAGCCAAACGTCACACAGATGTACTTTGCCCGTCAGGGTATAATTACAGAGGAGATGGAGTACGTAGCAAAGAGGGAGGACCTACCAGTTGAGCTTGTGAGAGAAGAAGTTGCAAGGGGTAGGATGGTAATTCCAGCAAACATCAACCACCTGAACTTAGAACCTATGGCAATAGGTATAGCCGCAAAGTGTAAAGTTAATGCTAACATTGGAAACTCTGCCATCACCTCTGATATAGAGAGTGAGCTTGAAAAGCTGAGAGTAGCTCTGAAGTACGGTGCTGATACTGTGATGGACCTATCCACAGGAGGGAACGTTAACGAAATTAGAAAGGCTATTATAGAGAACTCTCCAGTTCCTATAGGAACTGTCCCTATCTATCAGGCTCTACAAGAGGTAAGAACTATAGAGAAACTTACAGAGCAAGATATACTTGACATAATTGAGCTTCAGGCTCAGCAAGGTGTAGACTACATGACAATACATGCTGGACTTTTAAGGGAGTTTTTACCCCTTGTAAATCACAGGTTGATGGGTATAGTCTCAAGGGGTGGCTCTATCATAGCTCAGTGGATGACTATCCATGGCAAACAAAACCCCCTCTACACTAACTTTGACAAGATATGTGAAATATTCAAAAAGTACGACGTAACCTTCTCCCTCGGTGATGGCTTGAGACCTGGCTGTATAAACGATGCTTCTGACGAAGCTCAGTTTGCAGAACTAAAAGTCTTAGGAGAGCTTACTAAGATAGCTTGGGAACATGACGTTCAAGTTATGATAGAGGGGCCAGGACATATGCCTATGGACCAGATAGAGATGAACATCAAGAAAGAGATGGAGTGGTGCCATGAGGCTCCTTTCTATGTCCTTGGACCACTGGTAACAGACATAGCTCCTGGATACGACCATATAGCTTCTGCTATAGGTGCTGCTATGGCTGGTTGGTACGGTGCTTCTATGCTCTGTTATGTAACACCAAAAGAACACCTGGGACTACCTAATCCTGAAGATGTAAAACAAGGTCTTATAGCTTACAAGATAGCTGCCCATGCTGCTGACCTTGCAAGACACAGAAAAGGTGCGAAAGAGTGGGATGATGAGATGTCTAGGGCAAGGTACAACTTCGACTGGGAAAAGCAGTTTGAGCTTGCTATAGACCCTGAAACTGCAAGGAAGTACCACGATGAAACCTTGCCTCAGGAGGGTTATAAGTCTGCTAAGTTCTGCTCTATGTGTGGTCCGTCTTTTTGTGCCTACAGGATATCCCAGAATGTCCAAGATGCTGTTAGAGAAGAAGAGATAAAGAACGTAGAGTTCATTCCGGTTATAAAGTAAAAAACACACCCCCCTCTTTAGAGGGGGTCATCTATACTACATTTTACTCAACAAACTGTTCTTGTATCCATAGAAAGCGTATATAAGCATACCTATAAAACCCCAGATAGCAAATCTTACCCATGTATCCATAGGAAGTCCTGCCATTATGAATAGTAGGAATATCAAATTTAGGGGCAGAAGAATGTTTTGTAGGGGTATCCGGAAAACCGGAGAGTAGTCTTCTCTTTTTCTTATAACCACTGCAGCTATCCCGACCATAAAGTAAGCAAACAGGGTTCCTATGTTTACAAGCTCAGCTAAGACTTTAAGAGGTAATACACCAGCTAGTACTGAAAGGAATATTCCTCCGGTGATGGTTGCTTTGTAAGGGGTGTTGAATCTTGGATGTATCTCTGAAAAGGATTTAAAGAAGAGTCCATCTCTCGATAGGGCATACAGGACTCTCGTAAAACCTATACCCATAACCAACATAACTGAGGTGATGGTTATTACAGCTCCCACGGATATAAAGTCAGCCACCCACTTTTCATTTACTTTATACATAGCGTAAGCCAAAGCATCGGGCTTTCCTTCATACTCCTTGTAGTTTAGTATCCCCACTAAGACAAAGGATACTGCTATGTACAAGATTGTAGATATTCCCAGAGACACTATCAGACCTTTTGGAAGGGTTTTTTGTGGATCTTTTGTCTCTTCTGCTAATGTAGAAACTGCGTCAAATCCAAGATAGGCAAACACTACTAGGGATGCTGCTGTCCATACTCCTTGCCAACCAAATGGTAGAAAGTCTGAAAAGATATTGTGGAGGTTTACGTACCTTAGACCTACAAACACAAATACGAGTAGTATCATTATCTTTAGGCTTACTATAAAACTGTTTACCCTTGCACTTTCTTTTATCCCTATGGTAAGGAGGGTGAATATGACTATTATCCCTAAAAAGGCAAACAGGTCTATAAATGTTCCTTTTGATGGATCATAAGCTCCTGTCAACTCTATCGGTAGTTTAAACCCAAAGTTGTTCTCGAGGAATGCTCGTAGGTATCCAGACCATCCGGTAGATACTGCAGCTGCTGCAACCCCGTACTCTAGTAGTATGTTCCAAGCTACAAGCCAAGCCAGTATCTCCCCTAAGGTTGCATAGGTATAGCTGTAGGCACTTCCGGATATAGGGAAAGATGAGCTGAACTCAGCATATACTAAAGCTGTTATACCTATTGCTACGGCTGAGAATATGAAGGAGAGGATAATAGCCGGTCCTGCATAAGTAGCGGCTGCCTGTCCTGTTATAACGAATATTCCAGCTCCTATTATACCCCCGACTCCTATAAAGACAAGCTCATACAGTCCAAGACTTCTTTTTAGGTTGCTTTTTAGTTGGTTATACTCTTTTTTTCTAAGTATCTCCAAAGCTGAACCTCCTAATGTGTGTATGGTAAAATTTTAACATAGTGGAATGTTGAATATTACTGCGTGTGAGATATATTTTAGCCGACTTTACTAACGGAGGTGTTTTTCAGACATTTATGGAAGAGAGAGATTTAGTTAACTTAGAGTATGACAGATTTATGGAGATCCTCTCTGACTTCACTCCAAACAGACCAACTAAAGATCTTATAAAGTCTCTAAGGCCTCTGAAAGATAGAAAGTCTATAGAAGAGGAAGTGGGTAAGACTAAAGAGTTTATAGGTATCCTCAGAGAAGATGGCTTTTTTCCTCTGTCTGATTTTCCAGATATTTCAGAGAGCATAAACCTACTTGCCATAGAGGACAGTGTCCTATTCCCAAAGGATATATACGATATTGGAACTATCCTAAAGATCACCAAAGAGGTTAAAACTTTCCTACAGGGAAAACAGCTGAACTATCTGAAGGGTCTTCTCCGGGAACTACACCCTCTGAGGGAATTAGAGAAGCTTATTTTTGACAGTATAGACCAGTCTTACAGTGTAAAGGATAGTGCTAGCTTTGACCTGAGGAAGATCCGCAGGAGTATAAAAGAAACGGAGGAGAGGATAACCACTCTGCTGGAAAGGTTGATAAGTAGTAGAGAGTTTGAAGATGTTCTGCAAGAAAGATTCATCACGATAAAGAGAGATAGGTTTGTGATTCCCGTTAAGTACAACTTTGTTTCTAGAGTGAAAGGTATAATCCAGGATAAATCCTCAACTGGACAGACCGTGTTCATAGAGCCTATTGAAGTAGTAAACCTCAACAACCAACTCTTAGACCTAAAGCTACAGGAGTCTATAGAGATAAGGAAAATTCTGAAGTTCATAACAGACAACATACGAGCCAAGAAGGAGTTTATAAGGAGGAGTTTTAGATCTTTAGTAGAGTTGGACTTTCTTCACTCAAAGGGTAAGTATGCTGTAAAGACAAACTCAACTTTTCCAGATATATCAGAGGGAGTCCTCCTAAAGAAGGCATATCATCCGATATTTAAACTGAAGGGTAAAAGTTTCGTTCCGATAGATGTAGATTTTTTAGATAAGAAAGGTCTAGTTATCACTGGTTCAAACACCGGCGGTAAAACTGTTGCCCTAAAGACAGTAGGACTCATAGCAGCCTTAACACAGTCTGGAATACCAGTTCCTGTATCTGAAGGCTCAACCCTTCCTATATTCGATGGGATATTCATCGATATAGGAGACAGTCAGAGTATAGAGGAGAATCTATCTACATTCTCAGCCCATATTATAAATATAAATCGGATACTCCAGTCGATAACCTCTGATAGTTTGGTTTTATTTGATGAGCTTATCCCTGGAACAGACCCAGACTTTGCCTCCTCCCTTGGTATAGCTATTCTCAAGAAGATAAAAGAGATAGGTAGCTATGTTGTAGCTACAACACACCTTAGGAAGATTAAAGTCTACACCCTTAAGGAGCAGTTCTTCAGGCTTGCTGCTGTTGGTTTTGATAAGGAAAACCTTGAGCCTACATACCAGATCATCTACGATACCGTAGGGGAGAGTATGGCTTTTCATATAGCCAAAAAGCTATCCTTAGACTTACAGGTGTTACAGGATGCCATGTCTATAAATGACAGAGAGCTGTTAATCTTTGAGGACATAGTAAACAGTCTAAATAGTCTCATCACAGAGTACTCAAATAAGATAAGGAGTTTAGAAGAGAAGGAGAGAGAGTTACAAGTTCAACTCCGCAGATATAGAGATTTATCTGAGAAATTAGAGAGAGACAGAAAAAGGAGATGGAAGGAGAGTCTAAAAGAGATAGACCAGTTTATAGAGAGTATCCGCCAAGAGGGATATAGAGCTCTAAAGGAGTTAAAGGAAGAAAAGTCTGGAAAGCCGTTAGAGTCCTTTATTAAGACTAAAAGGTACGAACTTTCAAAACTGATAAAGGAAGAGGTTCCGGAGGAAAAGTTTGGAGAAGGAGACAGAGTTAGAGTTGAGAATAGACCTCAAGTAGGTGTGGTTTTACAGATAAAAGATAAAAAGGCAAAAGTAGACTTTGGAACTGTAAAGTTATGGATAAATTTAAACCAGCTTAAAAAGGTAGAGGATTTCGATCCTGAGACGAAGGTCTCAGTCTCTGTTGAAAAACCAAGGATATCTGCTCAGATAAACCTTGTAGGTAAGACCAGGGAGGAAGCTTTAAAAGAGGTTCAAGACTATTTAGATAAAGCAATACTCTCCGGAATGACCACATTTAAGATTATCCATGGTTTTGGAAGTGGGATCTTAAGGAAGACGGTAAGGGAGTTTTTAGATAGACAGCCCATTAAGCTAAAATATGAGGATGCTCCTTACCATGAGGGTGGTCTTGGAGTTACAGTAGTCCATCTGGAGTAGAGGATGATAGTTGTATACGGAAAGGGAAAGACAGGAGAAGCGGTAAAAAGGTTTTTAGACTCTCTGGGAAAAGAGAGTATTCTAATAGACGATAAGGACAGTTTTGATGACTTCTCTAAAGTTCAAATGATCGTAGTATCTCCAGGAGTTCCTTTTTACCATAACATATACTCTATAGCCAAGAAGAACAGGATACCGATCATCTCTGAGATAGAGCTGGCAGATAGGTACTATAAAGGTAAGAAGATAGCCATAACTGGTACAGATGGAAAGACTACAACCACTTCCCTCATCTACTATATCCTAAAGGAAAAGAGAGACAGTTACGTGGGAGGGAACTACGGCATTCCCTTCGTTGATATAGTCCAACAAGCTAAGAAAGACTCTACTGTGGTTCTTGAGCTATCCTCCTTCCAACTTTACTCCACTGTAGAATTTAAACCGGATATAGCCGTATGGCTAAACATCTCAAAAGACCATTTAGACTGGCATAAGAAATTCTCTCACTACTGTCTGTCTAAAGCAAAGATAACAAAAAACCAAGGAGAGAATGACACTCTTATACTAAACCGGGATGATGAGATACTAAGGAGGGTAAAATCGAAGGCTAAGATACTCTTGTTTTCTCTTGGAAAGCTTCCTAATAAGACTGAAGGTGTATACCTTCAAAACTTTAAGAGAGAGGGAGACTGTACAGTCTTAACCCTTACGTTGAGGATGGATAGAGAGATGATCCTCTCTCTAAGGACGAAGCTAATTGGTCTACACAACGCCTCGAATATAATGGCTTCTTTGTTGGCTACTTACATTTCTGGTTTAGAGTTAGATTATATATTACACAAGATTGAAAGTTTTGAACCACTACCCCACAGGATAGAGTTCGTCCGGAAATTGAGGGGTGTTAGTTTCTATAACGACTCAAAAGCTACCACAGTTCAGGCTGTAATGAAGGCTTTAGAGAGCTTCGATGGTAAGATAGTACTGATTCTTGGTGGTATAAACAAAGGAGGAGACTTCTCTACTCTGGGAAAACTCCTTTCTGAGAAAGTAAAGGGGGTTTTCATAATAGGCAGTAGTAAAGAGGAGATATACAGGATGGTAAAGGATTTTTGTCCTGCTAGGATGGTAAACAGTCTTGAAGAGGCTGTAAAGGAAGGGTTAGAGATAGCCGAAGAATCTGACACAGTTCTTCTCTCTCCGGGATGTGCCAGTTTTGATATGTTTAAAAGCTACGCAGACAGGGGAGAGCAGTTTAGAGAGATAGTCAGAAGATTAAATGGTTAGAGAGTTTTACTTTGACAAGTTAATACTCATAAGTTTTTTTTTCTTAATAATAGTAGGTGTAACTTTTGTCTACAGTGCAACATTTACATTAAACGATAGTTTCTACTACCTGAAGAGACACTTAATTGCTCTATCCATAGGTCTACTCCTCGGCCTGTTAGCATACATAACACCTATAGAGCTCTGGAAGAAGAACGCCTACTTACTCTTTATCTTCTCCTTTGTTCTACTTATAGTTGTCCTGATGCTCCCAGCTAATCCAGATGGAGCAAAGAGATGGATAAATCTTTTCATATTCAACTTTCAGCCATCTGAGTTTACTAAATTTGCTACAGTTACATTTATAGCCAGTTATATATCAAGGAAAAGCTCTAACTTTAGAGATAGTATGATGCCTATAGTTTTTATATGCACTGTGGTCTTTCTATTTGCTGTCCTTCCAGTGGCGATAGAACCTCATAAAGGGGCTGCACTGTATATACTTATGATAACTTTCCTTATGCTACTCTCCTCTAAGTTTAAATCTAAGTATGCCCTCTTCCCCCTTCTTGTGATACTACCATTCTTCGTAGTTTTCATACTCAAGAGCCAGTATGCAGTCAGTAGGTTCAAGGGTATGTTTGACTCTAACCCAATCTCCAAAGAGGGATACCAGAGTTTTCAGTCGATGCTTTCCTTTGCAAAAGGAGGCATCTTCGGAGAGGGTATAGGAAACGGTTTCCAGAAGCTAAAGTACCTTCCAGAGATACACACAGACTATATATTTGCTCTCATAGGAGAAGAGACAGGAATGATAGGGGCTTTAGGGGTTCTGCTTCTCTTCATGGTGATATTTTACAGAGGTATAAAGGTCTCCCTCGAAAAGAGGGATGAGTTTACATCACTGATTGGTCTAGGAGTTACCTATCTGATAACTCTTAACGCCGTTGCCCACATAATGGTGAATCTTAACATAGCTCCATCTACAGGATTTACCTTACCATTTGTAAGCTACGGTGGTTCTTCTATAATCATGAACTGTATCTATATGGGCGTTCTCCTCAGAGTTTCTAAGGAACCAAACAGAATAGAGTATATCAGACCTTCCAGAGGGTTAAATGGATAAAGTCTTCGTCTCCGGAGGAGGAACAGGAGGACATTTCTACCCTGCTATCTCTGTTTCAAAAGTGCTTAAACAAGAGAATCTTGAGGTTGTGTTTATAGGCACAGAGAATGGGATAGAAGCGAAGAAAGAGTTTCCCTTTGGGAAGAGGATACTCTTTAAAACAAAAGGTGTAAGGGGTAAGAGTATCTTTGAGAAAATAAAGGCCATATTTAGTTTACTACTAACAACCTTCAAGGTTTATAAGATTATAAAGAAAGAAAAACCAAAGTTCTGTATGTGTTTTGGAGGATACGCCTCTCTTCCTCTTGGCCTAGCCTCATTCTTGACCTCAACTCCCCTATACATCCATGAGCAGAACTCAGTTCCATCTTACACTAACCTTATACTTTCTAAGTTTGCAAAGAGAGTGTTTATAACCTTTCAACACAGCCTAAGCTACTTCCCAAAAGAAAAGAGTATCCTAACAGGTTTACCAATGAGGGAAGAGATAGTAGAGACTACCAAGGAATGTAAACCACCTGAGAGTATCAGGGAGATACTTGTAGTAGGAGGTAGTCAGGGGTCAAAGAGGATCAACGAAACCGTTTTAAAAGTAGCAGAGGAACTACCGGAACTAACATTCCACATAGTGAGAGGTAAAACGGATTTACATCAAAAAATACCGGAGAACGTCAGGGTATACACATACATAGATGATATCCACCGGTTTTATAGAGATGTTGATGTTGTCATATCTAGAGCAGGGTCTGGAGTTGTGAACGAGCTATTAGCTTGTGGAAAGTTTGCTATATACATACCATATCCATATGCAGCCTCAAATCACCAGTACTACAATGTTAAGTTCCTAAAAGAAGAAGGTATATCTGAAGTTATAGAGGAGAAAGATCTAACTCCTCAGAGACTAAAGAAAGCACTGGAGGATATCTCTGGGTTGGATTTAAGGGAAGTATCCAGAAGATTAAAGGCCTATGCAAGGCTGTATGGATCAAAAAATATAGTAAACACCATAAAGGAAGATTTGGGATGTTGATAGACCGTATAGAACAAGCGGAAAACGCATCTCTAAAAGAGTTTAGCTCTATCCGGATAGGAGGTAGGGCAAAACGTATCTTTTTCCCAAAGAATGAGGAAGAGGCTAGGATTATCCTCAGAGAGTCCTTAGAGAGAGGAGTTATGACTTTCCCCATAGGCCTTGGAAGTAATGTGATATTCTCAGATTCAGACCTAAAACATTTTTTTATAAGCACAAACAACCTTAAAAAGTATGTCATAAGACAGGTAAACGATGAGTACTACATAGATATGCTTGCTGGAGTGAGCTTTAAAACAATAGTCAGTATTGTAAAGAGGCTAAACTTGGAAGGGTTTGAAAATCTGTCTGGTATACCAGCTACTATAGGTGGAGCAGTCTGTATGAATGCAGGTGCTTATGGAACCGAGATTATGGACCTGGTCCAGAAGGTCTACTGGCTTGATGAAAAAGGAGATATGGTGGAGTTTTACCATCAGGACATTATCCGTTCTTACAGGTACTCCCAGTTTCAGGAAGGTGGTTTTGTTTACCGAGTCATAATAAAGCTAAAAAAGTCTAAAAAGGAAATAAAAAAAGTTATAAAGGAGCATCTCTTAGAGAGAAACAGAAAACAGCCTTTAGACCTTCCTACTAGCGGCTCAACATACAAAAATCCACTACCGCACTATGCAGGTAAGCTCTTAGAAGAGGTCGGTTTTAAGGGAAGAAGAATAGGAGATGTAGGATTTTCCAGTAAGCACGCAAACTTCCTAGTTAACTATGGAGATGGAAAGTTTGCAGATTTAATAAGACTGTTAGAAAAGGCAGAAGAAGCTGTGTTTAAAAGTACAGAGATAGAACTAGAGAGAGAGGTAAAGATAGTTGAGTAGGTTAAAGATTGCCCTTGTGTATGGTGGAACTTCAAGAGAAAGAGAGATATCCATAAAGAGTGGTAAAGCGGTAGAAAAAGCTCTTAGAAAACTCGGTTATGAGTACATGGTCTTTGATCCTATAGATGGTAAGGAGTTCATAGACAAGATATACCAGTATAACCCAGATTTGGTGTTCCTTGCCCTCCACGGAAAAGGTGGAGAGGATGGAACAATCCAAGGAGTCTTAGAATTCTTAGGTATACCTTACACCGGTTCAGACCATGTAACCAGTGCTATAACCATGGATAAAGTCTTAACTAAGATAGTCTTGAAACACTTTGGGATAAAGACCCCAGATTGGCGGGTTTTCCACTCTCAGCAAGAAGCTTTAGCCTGCTATCCGGTTCTTCCAGTCGTAGTAAAAGCTCCTTCAGAAGGTTCTTCTATAGGTGTGTATGTAGTAAGTAATAGAGAAGAGTACGTCCAAGCTGTTAATAAAGCCTTCAGATTTGACGAAAAAGTACTTGTAGAAGAGTATATAAAAGGAAGAGAACTTACTGTGAGCATTATTGATGGTAGAATCTTTGATATAGTTGAGATAAAGGTTTTAGAAGGCTTTTACGATTTCAACAACAAGTATGTAGCAGGTCAGACTGTGTATGAATGCCCAGCAGCTATCTATAAAGATCTTTATTCAGAAATACAGAGTATAGGTTTGAAAACTTACAGAGCCTTAAACTGTAGAGGACCTGCTAGAGTTGATATAATACTGTCGGAGGAAGGTGTTCCTTATGTATTAGAGATAAATACAATTCCAGGTATGACAGAGAGAAGTCTACTCCCTAAGGCGGTAGCACAGTCTGGTATTGATTTTAACCAGTTAGTGGAGATTATTATAAACAACAGTTTAAAGGGTGAATAGAAGATTGAAAAAATTAACACTAACAACTGTTTGGCTTATTCTGTGTGCTGTTTTTGGATACTATGCTCCCACTCTACCTGTAGTGAAGGACCATCTAGCTATAAAGGAAGTTACACTAAAAGGTAGTAGTAGATTTTCTGAGGAAGATGTTAAGTATCTGTTTAAGAGTGAAAACTGGTTCTTTGTGTCCGGAAACTCTCTTCTAAAAAAAGCTTCTGTCAAGTATCCATTCATAGAGGATATAAAACTGTACAAACCGCAGTTTGGTGTGGTAGAGGTTGAGGTAAAAGAAAGAAAACCCTACGCCTTCGTAAGAGTTTTGAACACAAGCCAACTGTTTCTTATAGATGAAAAAGGAAACTTAATAAAGGATACTTCCTTCTATAAAAAAGAGGAGCTATCAGATCTTAAACTTGTAACAGTAGATAGTGAAGATTTAGCTTCTGACATTCTCAGATATATAAGAACATTTGAAAATAGTGTCCCTGAACTGAAGTTTAAAGAGTTCATCATCAGAGCCTCAATACTATCTGGAATAACAGAGGACAGTAAGATAATTATACTTTCTACGGAGAACATAGAAGACAGTCTGAACAAGTTGAGTATATTCTCAAAGAGAAAATCTCTGAAAGAGTTCAGCTATCTTAACTTCAGCTTTGACAGTATGGTAATAACAAAAAAGTAGAGAGGGTAGTGAAATGAGTAAAAACAGAATAGTGGTTGTAACAGACATTGGTTCATCAAAAGTAACGACACTAGTAGCGGATATAGATGAAGTGGATGGACTACACATAATAGGTTGGGGAGAAAGTCCATCTAACGGAATAGAGAAGGGAGTTATAACTAACCCTAACGAGCTTGTGAAGTCAGTAAGAGAATCTCTTAGCTTGGCAGAAAACAGCTCTGGGTTTAGGATAACTACTACAGTAGTAAACATCTCCGGACAGCATATAGATTTTAAGGTAGAGATAGAGGGGTTATCTTTCCAAAACCAGAGCAAAGAGATAGATGAGAATGATATAGCATTCTTGATAGAAAAGGTCTCTGAAAAAGTTCCGAAGGATATTTCCAGCATCCTACATATTCTACCTAAAAAGTACTTGCTTGATGATGAACTAGTTTTAGAACCGATAGGTCTGATAGGTTCTAAACTGGATGTAGAGTTCAACATAGTCACAACTAAGTTGAATGTATTTAACAATCTAAAGAAAGTTGTAGAGTCTACAGGAGTAGAGATTATAGATTTTGTAGTCAACCCTATAGCCTCTGCTATGTCTGTCCTGTTTGAGGAAGAGAAAGACTTAGGAATAGTCTGTGTAGATATTGGAGCTAGTCTGTCAGATATAGCTATCTATAAGAACGGAAACTTGGAGTATTTGAGGTCTCTCCCTTTAGGAGGTAATTTAATAACAAAGGATATAGCTTACCGATTCAGGATCTCGAAGGAGGTTGCGGAAAGTATAAAAAAACAGCTTGGCATGTCCTCAGTAGAGTTTATAGAGTCTGAGGAGAGTATAGATATACCTACCAGAGAGGATGGGGAGAGTGTAAGAATAAACAGATACGAACTCGTTGAAACCATAGAGTGGAGGCTTTCAGAGATATTAGAGATAGTGAGAAAAGAGATAGAAAAGACTGGTTTATACGAAAGACTAAATGCAGGTATAGTGATAACAGGAGGAGTAGCAAACACTCCATACATTCAGGAATTCGCCCAGAAAGTCCTTGATAAGGAGGTGAGGATAGGAAAACCAAAGGGATACAAAGGGTTCAGCGATAAGTTTTCCTATCCGGATTTTGCCACAGGGATTGGGATGTTGCAGTTTGTAAAGACTTATAAGCTAGTTAACAGAGAATTTTCTAAGAGCAGAAATCAGGGAAATTTGAATATCTCTGAGATGGTCAATAGATTTTTTGATAAAATAAAAGAGCTGTTTTGAGATATGGAGGAATATAAAAATGGAGATAAACTACGAAGCAAAAAATCCAACAAGGATAAAAGTTTTCGGAGTAGGTGGTGGTGGTAGTAACGCTGTTGCTCGGATGTATCAAGAGGGTATAAACGATGTTGAGCTTTACATAGTAAACACAGACTTGCAACATCTTAACTTTCTCTCTGTCCCAAACAAGATCCATATAGGAGAATCTTCAAGTAGGGGGCTTGGGGCAGGTTCCAAGCCGGAGGTAGGTAGAGAGGCTGCTATAGAGAGCTTAGATAAGATAAAAGAAGCTCTTGAAGGAGCTGATATGGTGTTCATTGCTGCTGGTCTTGGAGGTGGAACTGGAACTGGTGCTTCTCCGGTTATAGCCCAAGCGGCAAAGGAGATGGGGATACTAACAGTTGCAGTAGTGACAAAACCTTTTAGCTTTGAGGGAAAAGTTAGATACAGGATAGCAGAGGAAGGTTTAGAAGAACTAAAAGAGAAGGTAGATACTTACTTGGTTATACATAATGACAGACTACTTCAGGTAGCTGGGAAAAATGTATCATTTGCCAATGCCTTTAAACTTGTGGATAACATCCTATACAGATCTGTCAAAGGAATAACGGATATGATAATGGTTCCTGCTTTAATTAATCCTGACTTTGCTGATGTCAAGACAGTGATGGAGAATGCAGGTAAAGCCTTGATTGGAATAGGTGTTGGTAGAGATGAGGACAAAATTGAGAGTGCAGTAGAGAGTGCTACTTCATCCCCACTTCTTGAAGGAACCTCTATCCAAGGAGCTAAGAGATTATTGGTAAACGTCGAAGTAAGTATGGATCTTTCATTCCAAGAAGTGAATGAGATAGTATCAAAGATAAGAGACTTAGTACATGAAGAGGCTCACATCATATTCGGAGCTTCTATGCTACAAGATGTAGAGGATGAGATAAGGGTAACTGTTATAGCTACAGACTTTGGGGAGCACGGAAAATCATGGCATACTACGAAACAGTCAAAGAAGTCTCTAACTAAACCTCCTGTGGTCATAAAAGAGCCATCCAAACCGGAAGAGAAAGATATTAAACCCATAATAGAGGAGTTCTCTTACGAAGACCTTGAAATACCACCTTGGATAAGGAAAGGAAAGGGAAATATAAGTTGATAGTAAACCTGGCGAATTTATTGACACTCTCTAGACTCTTCCTTATACCTTTGATAATACTTTTTATACTCAGGGAAGACTACATATTATCCGGAGTTTTGGTGCTAATAGCTATAGTCACAGACTATTTAGACGGTGTAATAGCAAGAGCGATAAACGATGTTACAAAACATGGTGAGCTTTTAGACCCGGCTGTTGATAAAATTTTCACGATATCAATACTAACAGCTTTTGTTGAAAAGGGTACTGTTAATGCCTTTGAAGTTTTTCTTATAGTTTCAAGGGAGATGTTAGTAACATGGATAAGGAGTGTCCTTGTTAATAAAGGAGTGGTAGTTCCGGCCTACTTTTTAGGTAAACTGAAAACCACCTTCCAGATGGTTGCCATATTCCTTTTGGCAGTTAACATGGTTTTCTACGGAAAACTGTCTCTCTGGGTATCTATAGTGTTTGCATATATCTCTGCGGTAGAGTACTTCCTAATATTCTATAGAGAGAAAGCATGGAGATAATCGTTTATTCTCTCATAGCCTACCTTATAGGTTCGATACCATTTGGACTTGTAGTTGGAAAGTTATTTGGTAAGGATATTAGGAAGGAAGGTAGTGGGAACATAGGGGCTACAAATGTTACAAGAGTGGTAGGAAAAAAAGCAGGAATCTTGGTCTTAGTCTTAGACGCTGTTAAAGGTTTTCTTCCGGTTTATTACCTCATAGGGAAGGGGTACACTCCAAAGTTCATATCTGCTATATGTATATTTGCAGTCTTAGGACATACTTTTTCGATCTTCCTAAAGTTTAAAGGTGGAAAAGGTGTGGCTACTGCTTTAGGAGTTCTGTTTGCCTTAAGTCTAAAGAGTTCTGTAATAGTCTTGATATTTTGGCTTGGAATATTCCTAGCTACTGGATATGTATCTTTGGCCTCAATTCTATCTGCAGGTATCTTTTGGGTGGTTGTCCATGTTATAACCGGAGATATCTATTACACTTACGCTTCCCTCATAATAGCCCTTATTATCGTACTTAAACATAGATCAAATATAGATAGACTTCTCAAAGGAGAAGAGTACAGATTCATACACAAATAATCTCTAAACATGAGTCAGAGAGATTAAAGTAACAATCGAGAAAACAACCATCAAACAAATGTAAGATATTCGACTTAAACCTTATCAGTCTTAGTTTTAAAAAATCTCAAATAGCCTCTCTTTTTGTCTTGACATAAATCATGTTTTAGTTTATAGTTAATTTAACATTAAAATTAACTATAATTTAAAAGGAGGTATAGTCATGATTGACTATCCAGTTTTTGAGATGCCTGTTTTAGGTCATCGTCTGATCTTTGCAATCGACGCTATCCTACATGTCCTAATCTCCCATGGTGCTGCAGTTGGTGGTAGTGTAGTCTTGGTACTCTCCCAATGGTGGGCTATTAAGAACAACGATCAGAAGATGTATGACCTCACTTACAAAATCCTCTTCGTTCTCTTCATAGCTGCAACTGCCATAGGAGCTCTTACCGGTATAGGTATATGGATTCATGCAAACATCATAGATCCTCCAGCGATAGGATCTCTCCTTAGAGTGTTTTTCTGGAAGTGGTTTGTAGAGTGGATTGTTTTTAATGTTGAGTTGATTTTCTTACTCCTGTGGTTTTTAACATGGAAACAGCTTGGTTGGGAAGGTAGACATAAAAACATAAAGTTTGGAATCGTTTATGCGATTGCTTCCTGGTTAACTATGGTAATAATAACAGCTATCCTCGGGTTTATGCTCACTCCCGGAAACTGGTTAACTTCTATATTCCCTACACAGCCAGATTACGTAGCATCTCTATTTAACCCAAGCTGGATACCTTCTCTTATGTTTAGAACATTCTTTGCTATAGGTTTTGCAGCAGCAGTTTCCATGTATTGGACATGGTGGTTCACCAAAGATGATATCCAACTTAGGGAAAGGGCTGAGAAATTTTTCTCAAAGATAACTCTCCTATCTATACCTCCTACAGTGCTATTTGGTCTCTGGTATTACAGTCAGATACCTCAAGAAGCAAAAGCTCTGATGTTTGTAGCAGGTTTAACTACAAAGTATGTAGGGCATAAAGAGATGTTAATCTTTGCACTTTTAGGAGCTTTTGCTTTAATAATGTTAGCAGTTTTCCTATTCTATGTAAAGCCAAGAGGAGTTCCTTTTGTTTTAGCATCTCTTATGATGGTCTCTTATGTGTTCTTAGTTGCTGAGTTTGAAAGAATAAGAGAGTTCGTGAGAAAGCCATACATAGTTTATGGATATATGTATGCCCATGGAATAAGGGAGCTAGATGTAGCTCACCTAAACAATGTTGGTGTCTTGAAGTATGCCCAGTTTGTACCTGTTCAGTACAGGACTGTCACTGAGGAAAATAAAGTGAAAGTTGGAGAGTACCTCTTTAAACTGGAGTGCAGAGTATGTCACTCTGTAAATGGAATCAACGCCATAACAAAGAAAGTTAAAGGTTTAGATGAGACTGCTATATACTACAGAATAGGAACTCTAAATTCACCTGCTACACCTTTCATGCCACCTTTTGTTGGAACAGATGAAGAGAGAAAGGCTCTAGCTGCATATCTTGCATCTTTGGTCCAAGATAAGAACACTCAAGTAGCAAAAGATAACAAAGGAGGTCAGTAATCATGGCAAGCAACTTCAACAACCCAGTGTTTCCAAGTTTGCCAAATGACATACCTCTTCCCTTACCTACTGGGGGGATGGATGTCCTACTGGTTCCGGTGTTCCATATACTTTTAGTGGTTAGCTTCCTTGTCCACATAGTTTTTATAAACGTTTTACTTGGTTCCTCTGTTCTGTCTGTGATAAACAACTGGATAGGTCACTTGCGGGGAGACAAAAACTATGACAGAGTTGCCTATCTACTTACTACTCCGGTAACCATAAGCGAAAACATGGGAGCTCTCTGGGGCGTTGCCCCACTTCTTATCGTCTCTGTTATGTATACAGCCTTCTTCTACTCAGCCTCTGTGATGAACTCTCCCCAATGGCTCCACATAATATGGGGTAACGTTGTTGCTTTCTTGACATCTTACTTGTATAAGTTCAGCTGGCATAAGCTGGAGAACAGCAAAGCTCTACATATCACTATAGGTGCGATAGCTGCCATCCTCTTTTTGTCACTTCCGCCAGTATTTATGTCTACAGTTCAACTGTACATAACTCCTTCCAGCTGGGCTCCTAATACACACTTCTGGGATGTAGTAACCAGACCGGACGTAATATTCAGATTGGCTCACTTCTACTTGGGTGCTTTTGCCGTAAACGGTATGTTTATGCTCCTATACGGAGTCTACAAGAGAGACAAAGGTCAAGATTTAGAGGCAGCAAAAATACTCATCAGACAAGGTAAAGCATGGTTTGTGGTACCAACCGTCCTTAACCTTTTTGTGGGAACCCTAGCCTTCTTCCAGTTTCCAAACTACGGAATAGAAGCTTTTTACTCAAATGGGTTTGTTATTTTCATAATCATATCAGTCTTCTCTGTTCTCGTAGCCCTTGGTATGTTGATAAAAGAGTTCCTCAACGATAGTATACCAACGAAAGTTGTTTATATTTCTGCTTTATTCCTACTTGTAACTTTGGGCTCTATGGGTATAACAAGACATGGTATGAGGATATCTCTCCTTGAACCAGCTATAGCACAGATGCAAAAACAGACTCAAGAGTATATTACAGCAGTCCAGAAAGACTATGAGGAGGCTAAATCTAAACCATCCGTAGTAGATGTGGCCGAAGCTTCTCACCTTTCGGAGGGAGAAAAACTTATAGCCAAAAATGGTTGCACTGCCTGCCACTCTAAAGAGCAAAAGTTGGTAGGACCTTCTTTCAAAGAGATAAGTATTAGAGGTTATACTGCAGAGAAGATAGTTAGCCTCATATACAACCCTGAGCCATCAAATTGGCCAGAATACTCACCGATGCCCCCTATGGCCAATGTTCCAAAAGAAGAGGCTATGAAAATAGCTC
Source organism: Hydrogenothermaceae bacterium (assembly GCA_026418535.1). GTDB lineage: Bacteria > Aquificota > Aquificia > Aquificales > Hydrogenothermaceae > JAOABC01. The sequence goes on from JAOABC010000003.1 coordinate 126,406, forward strand.
AGTGGATAAGCAATCTAAAGTAGTTTGTTTTCTCCCACACCTCCACTTTATCCCACCGGAAACGGTGGGCCTTTTTACTTTCCTTGTAGATACATAAGATCAAAGACCCGCAGGTTGTAGTTGTATACTGTTGAGATATGATTCATCCTTGCAGCTAGGTAGTTTGATTGAGATTCTAAGATTTCTAGAGTACTCCCTACATTCGCCTTGAACCTCTCCGTAGATAACCTGAGAGCCTCCTTTGCGTAGTTTAGGTTTTCCTCCTCTGCTTTCATTCTGACTTTCAAGAAGTTTATATTTACCTTTGTTTTATTTATCTCAGTCTGTACCTCCTTTAACTTATCGTGGAGCTGGAGCTCTTGTTTTGCTCTGTCTATACTTGCTTGTAGGACTCTACTGTCTTTTGCTAACCCATCAAACATCTGCCAGTTTAAGGAGACTCCAAGGTTGTATCCTTTCTTCCAGATCTCGTTCCCAGCTGGAAAGTTTCTCTGGTTGTTGATTTGGTAGTTTAAGAAGGCTGTGAGAGATGGATAGTTGGCAGCTTTTTGATACTCAAGCTGAGATTGGGCAAATCTTATTTGATACTTTAGAACCCTTATCTCTGTGTTGTTTTCTATATTTGCCTCCTGTACATCTACAATGAAAGGAGTAATCTCTCCTTCCGGTTCTGTAATCTCATCAAGCATGAGAAACCTCTTTAGATCCTCTACTGACTTGGTGTAGATAGCTTTAGACTCTTCATAGTCAGCTACGGCTGACTGTAGTTGTGACTGTGCTCTCAGGTAGTCATACTTAGCTGCTAAACCAGCCTGATACTTCCCTTCCACGTACTTGAGGTTCTCCTGCCAGTACTTCAGGCTCTCCTCTTTTATTTTCACCACTTCTCTGTTATAGAGACAAGTTAGAAATAGTTTCCTTGCAGTATCCTTAACTTTCTGTTTAACATCTTCCATAATCGTCTTCTGTAGGTCTGTGTTTACCTTAGAGAGTTTTATGAGGGCAAAAACCTGATAGTCGAATATCTTCTGAGAGAGCCCTATCCTTGCGTTATACTGGCTCTTAGGTGTGAAACCTGTTATATAGTTTGGGTCCCATCTGGTGAAGGTTCCTGTTAGGTTGACAGATGGCAGTATGTTACTTTTCGCCTCTATAAGTTGAGCCTCTGTTCTCTCTCTATCTTTTTCAGTGAGTTTTATACTGGTTGCCCTCTTCTCAGCTATGGAGATGACCTCGTCAAAGGTTATACCAAAACTGCTCGCTATACAGCATAGTATAGAGAAGGTCAGAATTCTTTTCATCTTACTTTACCTCTGGAAGAACTTTAACAGGCATACCATCCTTCAGGTTCATAATGTTAGAGACTATCACTTTGTCTGTCTGGTCAATGTTTGCAACTATATATACCTTTCCTTTTTCTTGATGGACAACTTCAACTGGAACTCTTTTCACTTTTCCATCTGAGAGAATGTATATGAAGCTACTATCTCCCATAAACTGGATGGCTTCTTCTGGAACAGTGTATCCAGATTTTCTATCTACTTCTATCCGAACTTTCCCGTACATCTTCTCCTTTATCCTACCATCCCTATTTGGGAGTAGTGCTTTTATGGTTAGTAATCCGTTTTGGTCTAACGAAGAGGAGATATAGTCCACCACACCCTTCACACCACCAACACCATCAAGGTCAACCTCTACCTGACTATCTCTTTTAAGCTTACTTATGTACTGCTGAGGTAAACTGAAAACTATGTACATAGGGTCTAACTTCAGAATGTAGAACATCTCCCTCTGACTGTCCACATGGTCTCCTACACTTACTTTCCTCTTGTCTAAAAATCCATCGAAGGGAGCTCTTATTGCGGTCTCTCTCTCTTGTCTCTGGTACTCCTTTAAAGAGGCTTTAGCTGAGTTTAGCTGGCTTAGGACTACTTCCATATCTGTTCTGGCATTCTCCAGCTCTTCTCTTGATATAAGCTCTTTCTCGTACAACTGTTTTCTTCTCTCGTAGATGGACTTTTTATTCTGGTAAGTTGCCTCAAGCTGGTTTATCAGAGCAAACTGGGACTCAAGTTGATACTTTTGTTTCTGTGGTTCTATTATGGCAAGTGTCTGTCCAGCTTTTACGAAATCCCCCTCCTCCACAGATATCTTTACAACTCTACCGCTAACCTCCGGCTTTATAGTAGCGGATACCTTGCTCTCAGTATAGCCGTTTGCTGTGTAGTATATTGGGATTTCCTCCTTCTGCAGGGGTATAACCTTTACTGTAGGGATAGGCTTTTTCTGCTGAGCCTCCACTGGTTTGTCCTGAGATCTCTGTTCTATCTTCTTGATTACAAACAGTCCGGAAAAACCTACTAATACCAATATAGATGCTGCGATCAGTTTAGCTCTCATATCTATCTGCCTCACTTGACTGATTTATCAGTCAATTATATAATTGGTAAAAGAACGAAGTCAAGGAGCAAAACATATGTATAGCTTTTTTATCAGAAGACCAGTTACATCATGGATGTTGATGTTTGCCTTTATTGTAGCAGGTATCTACAGCTTAAAGCATATACCTATAGACAGAAACCCGGATGTTGACTTTCCTATAGTGTCTATCTCTACAGCCTACCCAGGAACATCCCCTTATGTGGTGGACACAAATATAACCAGACAGATCGAGGAAGAGCTTGCATCCATCAGTGGCATAGAAGCTATAAACTCATCAAGCTTTACTGGTGTCTCACGGGTATCTATTATCTTCAGCATGGATAAAGATATAAATATAGCAGCTCAAGAGGTTAGGGATGCTGTAAACAGAGCTCAGAGGTTTTTCCCTCCAAACACGGACCCCCCAGTAGTAAGAAAGGTGGATACATCTATGGCACCCATACTTGCCATCATCCTTCACGGTAATACAGACTACGGGGCTCTCAGCTACTTAGCAGATAAGGTTATAAAGAGGGAGTTTGAGAGGGTTGAAGGAGTGGGGGAGGTAGACCTTGGTGGGTTTAGGGACTACGTTATGTGGGTCAGAGTAGACCCTTTAAAGCTTGCTGGATTTGGTTTAACTATCTCGGATGTAGTGAACTCCCTTCAGAAGAACAACCTGGAGATACCCTCGGGAAGGGTTGACTCTTTAAACAGGGAGTACACCATCAGAGTCTATGGTAAAGGAAAATCTCCGGAGGAGATTCAAAAGATAATCATAAAAAACAACATAAGAGTTATGGATGTGGGAAGGGCAGAGTTTGATTTTGACGAGAGGAGGGGAATAGTCAGGTTTAAAAACTTCAGGTCAAAGGAGGCCGAGCCTGGTATAGCCCTCATAATCTACAAACAGTCCAAAGAGAACACTGTTGAAGTCTCAAAAAGAGTTATTCAGAAGATGGAGGAGTTAAACAGACAACTTCCCCCAAGTGTTAGGTTAGATATAAACTACGACGCATCTGTCTTCATAGAAAGAAGCGTAAAGGATGCCCTACATGAGATAGTGATAGGCTCTCTACTTACCGCCTGTATGGTGTTTCTCTTTTTAGGTAGTATCCGGATAACCTTCATTCCCGTTATGGCTATACCTGTCTCCATATTAGGGGCTATAGCTTTTCTCTACTTCTTTGGACAGAGTTTAAACAGTTTCACTCTACTGGCATTGGCTGTTGCAGTAGGTTTGGTAATAGACGATGCTATAGTGGTGATGGAGAGTATATATAGAAGGAATGAAGAGGGGCTTTCAGGACTGGAAGCAGCAGAAAAGGGAACAAGGACCATTATATTTGCCTTACTTGCCTCAACATCTTCTCTGATCGCTATCTTCATCCCAGTTCTGTTTATAAAGAGTGTTATAGGTAAATTCTTCTTTGGCTTTGCCTTTTCCCTTATAGTGACAATAGGTATATCTTACATAGTCTCCCTGAGCTTCACACCGATGATTTCAGCAAGGTTAGTAAAAGCTGGAGAAAAGAACATCTTCCAGAGAGCTTACGATAAGTTTGAACTGTTTTTTGACAGAGTTCTCAAGTGGTCTTTAAACAACAAGTTAGTGGTCCTGTTTATATCCATCGTGACAGTTATAGTGGGTTTTAAGCTGGCTACCATCACTCCAAAGGAGTTCACCCCCATAGTAGACGAAGGAAGGTTTTTAGTGAGGTTTGAAACCCCTACAGGGTCATCCTTTGAGTTTGTAAACAGAAAAGCAAAGGAACTGGAAAAGATAGTAGAGAAGAATCCATACGTTCTAAGGTATGGAGTGGCATTTGGAGAAGGCATAGCAGGAAGACCGGAGGTGAGCGGTGGCATTTTCTTCATAACCCTAAAAGACAGATCTACTGGAAGACCTCATCAGAAGGAAATAATGGATTGGTTCCGGAGGGAATTTAGAAAAGTTTCTGATGTAAGGGCGATAATAGACATACCCTCAGCTGTAGGTCCGAGGGGAGGAAGGTCCGCAGATGTGATGTACATAATAAAAGGCCCCGACTTAGAGACCCTCTCCAGAATATCCTCCCAGATGGAGTTGAAACTTAGGCAAACTTCCGGATATACAGACATAGACACAGACTTAAGGATAAACAAACCAGAAGTCCAGGTCTGGATAGACAGAGACAAGGCATCCAGCTACGGTATATCTGTAGAAGATATAGCAAATACTCTAAACTTCCTCTACGGAAAGTTTAAAATAGGAACATACGAAAAAGGCTCAGAAAGCTACAACTTCTATATAAAAGCAGAAGAAAACTTCTTAAACAGTTTTGAGAACCTTTCAAAAGTATACGTAAGATCATCTAATGGAGATCTTGTACCTCTCTCATCCCTAATAGAGTATAAACTTGCTCCCGGATACAACGTCATAAACAGGTATAACAGGCAGTATGCTGTAACCCTCTACGCGAACGTAACTTCAGGTAAGTCTGTAGGAGAAGCTGTGTCTGAAGTTGAGAAGATGATAAAAGAGGCTCTACCAAAAGGATATACGTACGAGACAGGAGGTCAGACGAAAGAGTTTAAGAGAACCTTTGCTTACCTTGGGACAGCGTTACTCGTAGCGATAATAGCAGTTTATATGATACTTGCATCCCTGTTTGAAAGCTATCTACACCCATTTACAGTTCTACTGACCCTACCTTTAGCAACCTCTGGAGTGTTCGGATTCATCCTCCTTGCCGGAGGAACATTAAACGTCACATCCTACTTTGGTATAATACTTCTGATAGGATTAGTTACAAGAGACAGCGTCCTCTTTATAGAAAGGATCATCCAACTAAAAAAAGAAGGATACCAGATGGAGGACGCAATCATGGAAGCAAGGAAAGAGAGACTCAGGCCAATCCTGATGACAACCCTAACTATATTCGCATCCCTACTTCCTGTGTCTCTTGGACTAACAGAAGGCTCGGAGATGAGACAACCGTTAGCAGTAGCTGTTATAGGAGGTCTAACCACAGCACTACCCTTAAGCTTATTTGTCATACCTATAATCTACCTACTTATAGATAGAGCAATACTAAAACTCAGGAGGAGTTAGATGGAAAACTTCCAGTTTCACAATCCCACGAAGATCATCTTTGGAAAGAAAACCCATAGAAATATAGGACAGATACTAAAAGAAGAAGGCGTAAAAAAAGTACTATTCGTCTATGGACAGTCCTCCATAAAAACTACAGGTCTGTATGATGAAATTGTGGATTCAATGAACGCCTACGGCGTTGAATTCGTAGAACACAGTGGAGTAAAACCTAACCCTGTCCTCTCCCACACCCTTGAAGGAGTAAGAAAAGCAAAGGAACATAAGGTAGACGGCATCCTCTCTGTGGGAGGAGGCTCTGTCCTAGACGAAGGAAAAGCCATAGCAGTAGGGGCTTTGGATGACGGAGACCTGTGGGACTTCTTCACCGGAAAGAGAGAAATAAAGAGAGCACTACCAAACTACACAGTCTTAACATTAGCAGCTACAGGTAGTGAGATGAACGGATACGCCGTGATAACCAACGAACAAACCGCAGAGAAGTTATCTATCGGCTCTATCTATACCTTCCCAAGAGTATCCATCTTGAACCCAGAGCTCACCCTATCCGTCCCAGCATCCTACCAGCCTTACTCAGCGGTAGATGTCATAGCTCACGTTATAGAGTGGTATTTTACCTGTACAGTCTGTCCGGGTATATCAAACAGACTTGTAGAATCAATAGTAAAGACGGTCATAGAAACCACGGAGAAGATAATAAAAAACCCTTCAGACTACGACAGCAGAGCCCAGTTTATGTGGTCTGCAACCTTAGCTCTAAACGGTATTACCAGACCTGGATACAGAGGAGGTATATACGTAAACCACATGATAGCCCACTCCTTAGGAGCCCTCTACGACCTACCCCATGGAGCCTGTCTATCTATAGTTATACCAGCATGGATGTGGTGGTACAAAGAGAAAAATAGACCCCAGTTTGAAAGGTTCTCAAGAGAGGTGTTTGGGACTTCAGACTACCAGGAAGGAATAAAAACCCTGAAGAGATGGTTTAGGAGTATAGGAGCTCCAGTTAGTCTCCGGGATGCAGGTATACCCTCCTCAGATATAGACAGGATAGCAAACCACGTACATAGCACAACCGCAAAAGTCTGGGGACTTGATAGGGAATACACAGTAGAGAAGATAAAGGAGATACTCTATCTCTCATTAAGGAGTAACATCGTTGAGTAAATATACAAAAGAGAGACTTATAGAGACAGCAAAGGAGTTGTTCTCTCAAAAAGGCTACCACGAGACGAGAGTCTCAGACATAGTAAAAAAGGCTGATGTAGCTCAAGGAACCTTCTACTTCTACTTCAAAAGTAAAGAAGACCTCTTTTTAAACCTTATCCGGAAACTACACCAAGAACTGTTAGAAAAACTCTCAAAGTACACTACTCCGGAAGGAAGTATAGAAGAAACAATTGATAACCTTATTGTAGACTTCCTATCAGAAGTATACAAAAACAAAGAGATAGCCCAGATATTCTTTGGTCAGCTCCTTGGGATAAACGAAGAATTTAGAGAACTCTACATCCAGAAAATATCAGACATTCAAAACATCTTACATAGAGTACTGAACAACTATTTAGACCCAGACACAAGTCAGCTACTCTCAACTATGATACTTGGTTTTTTAAGACAACTGTTTTTTAACTGTTTAATCAATAAAAATTTTAATTTGGAGCACATGATAAAGAGAGCAAAAATGGGAGTAAGTATAATATTGAGGTCAGTAGAAATGGAGGGTAACAAGTGAAAAAGATCTTAATCTCGTTACTTATAATATCCAGATCATTCTCCCTAGACCTAAACCAAGCAATTGAGAAAGCTCTCACAAAGAATCCGGAGCTCCTCTCTTACAAACAACAGATAACAACGGCCCAGCTAAAGTTAAAGGTAGACGAGAATCTTTACCTACCTGTTTTCTTTGGAACTGTATCTCAAAGGGTATACTCAGAGACACCATTAACCAACATCCCAAGCCTTCCTGTATCCTTCAAACAATCAAACAGAAGCTTCACGGCCATAAACATAGGACTAAACCAGACACTTTACAACTTCGGGCAGACAGAGACAGCTATTAAGATATCAAAAAATAACATACAAGCCCTTAGCTATCTATACCAGGAGAAAGAATCCCAATTAAAGGGAGAAGTGATCAAAGCTTACATAGACATCTTGATAGCCTCAGCTATGGTGGATGTATACAAGAAGGAGCTGGAGGCTATAGAAGGGCTTTACAGACAGGCAGAGGGTTTCTTCAATGAAGGATTGATAACAAAAGTTGACCTACTTCAAACAAAAGTTAGACTGATGGAGGTTTATAGGAGTAAAACAGAGGTAGAAGGAAACCAGAAGGTTGCCATATCAAGGCTATCTCAACTGATAGGTGAAGATGCACAAGACAGAGAGTTTCATAAGGTCAATATTAAAGTACAGGATATAGAGAGCTTAGATAGTCTAATGAAAAAAGCCCTTGAAAACCGGAAGATTATAAAGTTCTACCAGTTAAACCTACAGCAGTCCGATTTAGAACAGCGAATGTACAGTAGAGAGTTCTTCCCAAAACTTTTCCTCCAGGGAGAGTACATCTACACAAACCAAAACCCATACTTAGACCCAAAGTCCAACTTCCTGCTAACCATTGGAGCCACAGTAAACTTCCAAGGAACTATGCCTTACTACAAAACTCTACAAGCCAGGTCAAACACAGCAAAGCTGAAGTTTGAGATGGAGGATATCCGGAATAGAATCATCCTTGAAGTAAAAACAGCCTACCAAAACTATCTAACAGCAAAAGAAAACTACAGAGTCTCTCTAGAGAGTTTAGAGTATGCAAAGGAGTACTTTGAACTTGTAAAAGAACAGTACGCAAACCAACTTGCTACAAATACAGACCTGTTGAATGCAGAGAGCTCCCTAACAAAGGCTTTGGAAAGTAAAGAGATAAACTACTACAACCTACTGAAGTCCTACGTAGAGATAAAGAAAACTGCTGGAGAAGAGCTACCATGAATAAAAAGAAAATCGGTACATTAGTTGTATCCCTACTTCTTCTGAATTTTCTGGTTTTGGCAGTGAGATGGATAGATCACAGGATTAACTATATAATCACAGATGCGGTTTTTGTGGAGACAGACTATCTGTCAAATGTTGGTTTTAGCAGAGTTGGGGGTAAAGTTATTCAACTTTACAAGAAGGAAGGAGATGAAGTAAAAGCTAACGAAGAGATCGGAAAGATCGAAGAAACAGACTATAGAGTCCAACTAGAAGCCATAAATAGTAAGATAGAATCCCTAAAAAGTCAGAGATCACAACTTGAAAGTCAGCTAAGCAGGGTTGAGAAAGAGACAGACCTGAACATTCAGATTCAAGATCTCTCTGAAAAGGAGATCTCTAAGAGGATAGAGAGCTTAGAGGCTCAAATTATCCAGCTAAACTCTCAGATAGAGCTAAGTAAGAAAGACTTAGAGAGATTTAAGAACTTAGCAGAAAAAGGGTTGGCTCCTGTAAGGAAGTTCGAAGAGGTAAAGACTAACCTTGATGTGCTGTTATCCCAGAAAATGTCCCTGGAGAAGAGTATAGCGGAGCTGAGAGTATCTAAGGAGAAAGCTGTTAAATCAAAAGAATACGCAAAAGCTCAAGAGGGGATACTAGAAGAGATATCTGCTCAGATATCAGCTGTGTCTAAACAGATTCAGGCTCTTGAGAAGGAAAGAGAAGATCTATTGAACCAGATAAACTACACAGTCTTAAAGTCTCCTTACGACGGTATCGTTGCTAAAAAGTACGTATCAATTGGAGATATAGTAAAAGCAGGTCAGCCAGTGTACGCTATCGTAAAAAACGATAGTTTCTATATCAAGGTATTATTGGAAGAAACTAAATTAAAAGGATTAAGAGTTGGCAACAGAGCGTTCATAAGGTTAGATGCTTATCCAGATGTTCTTTTCGAGGGTGTAGTTGAAAGTATAAATATAGCGTCAGCAGCAAAGTTTGCCCTCGTCCCAAGGGACATATCCGCAGGAGAGTTCACAAAGTTGGCTCAGAGAATACCTGTAAAGATAAAGATTACAAAAGGAGATAAGTTTCTTCTCCGGGTAGGTCTTGGTGGTGAGATAGAGATAGAAAAGAAAAGGTGATCATGGAAAACCAGAAGCCTATCTACGAAACCATCACAAACTCAGAAAGGGGTCTGATAACTTTCATAGTTATGACCGGAGCTTTTATGGCCATACTCGATACCACAATAGTGGATGTTGTGGTACCAAAGATGATGGGGCCCCTTCAGACAGACCTGTACGGAGTTCAGTGGGTCATAACAGCTTACATGATCGCTTCCGCTGTTATGCTTATACTTTCAGAGTGGCTTGACAAAGTTATAGGTCTAAGAAGGGTATTCATAGCTGGAATAGTGGTGTTTACAGTCTCCTCCTTCTTCTGTGGACAGGCTCAGGATATCCAGATGATGATAATATCCAGAGTTTTCCAAGGTATAGGAGAGGCTCTCATAATGGCCACTTCCCAGACTATACTCTTCTCAGTCTATCCGGAGGAGAAAAAAGGTATTGCTATGGGTATATTTGGACTGGGAGTTAGCTTTGCTCCTGCTCTAGGGCCTACCCTTGGGGGATACATAACAGAGTTCCTAAACTGGAGATGGGTTTTCTACATAAACTTACCTGTTGGTATAATCACCACCGTTTTGGCTGTCTTCTACCTTCCTGAGACTAGTCTTGTCAGGGAGAAAGCAAAACTGAACTTCATATCTTACTCCTTTCTCTCTATATTCACAATATCCCTACTTATTCTACTCTCAAAGGGACAACAACTAGACTGGTTTTCGTCTGATTACATATTCTATCTCAGCTTGGTCTCTGTATTTTCACTACTTCTATACATACTGTCTGAGATACTTTCGAGGGAACCTCTTATAGATTTTAAGATCTTTTTGATTAAAGAGTACTTTGTTGGGTTTTTTGTCTTTTTTCTCCTACTTGGGTTCTCTATGTACCAGGTTTTCTATCTACTTCCTCTCTACTATGAAAATCTAAAAGGTCTTTCCACCTTCGATGCTGGTATGCACATACTAGCCTTTGCACTTTTCATCGCTGTATTTTCTCCTGTTGCTGGCATTCTGTCAGACAGATGGAACGAGAAGTACGTCCTCTATATAGCAACCATCCTGTACTTATTCACAGCTCTGTTTATAATCCCAAACTTAGATTACTATACTCCCAATGCAAGAGCTGCCATCATGACGATCCCTCTTGGCATCTCTATGGGTATGTTCTTTGCCCCAGTAACTACTATAGCCTTGAGGAAGCTAAGAAGCAAGACATCTCTTGGAACGGGACTTATGCACTATGGAAGATTTGTAGGGGGTTCTTTCGGAACTGCCATAGCCACAAACGACTTATACAGACACCAGTGGGAACACTTTGAAGGTATAAACAGTATCCAAAATGTATCATACCTTCAGCAGTTCTTAGAAAAGATAAAGGGGAGCGTGGTAGGTATTCCCGAGCATTTAGTTGAGTTAAAGGCACAGGCATTACTGTACTCAGTCCAGTATCTCCACAGTCTGAACTTCTCTTTTCAGGATACTTTCTTCATAGCTGGTCTATTTGGGCTCGTAGGAGCTCTTCCTATTATATACATGTGGCTGTCAGATGTTTTTTCCCGGGAGAAGAGAAAGAGATATAATATTCCTATCACTTTCAAAAAGGAGAAGTGTAATGAACATACTAATCACAGGGGGAGCAGGTTATATAGGAAGCCACACAGTGAAACAACTTATAGAGAGTAGAGACTATAACATAACCATTATAGACAACCTATCAACTGGTATACCCTCTACAGTGGAGACATTAAGACAGATCCACAAGGAGAGTAAAAAACAGGGAGAGTTTGATTTCATAGAGGCTGATCTGAAGGACTTCCAGTTTATGGAACATATATTCAAAACTAAAAAGTTTGATGCTGTTATACACTTTGCTGCAAGTGTAGTGGTTCCTGAGAGTGTAAGAGATCCTATAAAATACTACATGAACAATACGGTGAACACGACCAACTTAATAAAGCTGTCTCTTGAGCATGGTGTTAGGAAGTTTGTTTTCTCTTCAACTGCAGCTGTATACGGAGAGCCACAGGAAGTCCCAGTTAAAGAGACTACACCTACGAATCCAATAAACCCCTATGGTTGGAGTAAGCTTATGAGCGAGAGAGTTCTAATAGATGTAGGGAATGCCCATCCAGATTTTAAGTATGTAATCCTCAGATATTTCAACGTTGCCGGAGCAGACACAAAAGTGAGAATAGGACAGTCTACACCAAATGCAACTCACCTGATAAAGGTAGCATCCGAGACGGCAGTAGGAAAGAGAGAAAAGATGTTCATCTTCGGCACAGACTATCCAACTGCAGATGGAACGTGTATAAGGGACTACATACATGTTGATGATCTGGCCGATGCCCATTTCTTAGCTTTAGACTACTTAGATAACAATCCAAGTGATCTGTTTAACTGTGGTTATGGTAGGGGATATTCTGTTAAAGAGGTTATAGATACGATGAAAATGGTATCTGGAGTGGATTTTAAAGTTGAGATAGCTCCCAGGAGAGAAGGAGACCCCTCTATGCTCATAGCAGATAACTCCAAAATAAAGGAGAAAATGGGCTTCAAACCAAAGTTTGACAATCTGGAGCTTATATGTAAAACAGCCTTAGAGTGGGAAAAAAAAGCTATCTAAAGCTTAACCACCATACAAGTAGTGGCTTTCTTTACTCCGGATATTGAGTTTATATCCTTGATAACCACTTTACCTATCTCGTTTTGATCTTCTCCCACTAAATATACGATGATGTCATATATACCTGTTACTACGTCCGCGGACTTCACATTCTCTATCATAGATAGAGATTTCAAGATGTTAGGAATCTCTGAAGGGTTTGCCTCTATTAAAACGTAAGCTGATGCTGCATTCTTTACCTCTATATCCTTAAGTAGCTCTTCAAAGGCTACAGGTGCTTCCATCTTTTCAGCCATATCTTTCACCTCTCTTTTTATAGTATATACCTTGATAGGTCTTCATCTTGGATAATATCACTTAACTTCTCCTCAACCACCCCACTGTCTATAACTATATTCTGACCCTTTAAATCTGGGGCATTAAAGGAGTATTCCTCCATTATTCTTTCTAAGATGGTGTGAAGTCTCCTTGCTCCTATGTTCTCCGTCTTCTCGTTTACAAGTTGAGCTATCTCTGCTATCTTCTCTATAGCATCTGGAGTAAAGGTTAGGTCTACATCCTCCGTTTTCATCAACGCTATATACTGTCTTATCAAAGCGTTTTTAGGTTCTGTAAGTATTTTTACAAAATCATCTTTTGTCAGTGGTTTTAGCTCTACCCTTATTGGGAATCTTCCCTGAAGTTCAGGTATCAAATCAGATGGTTTAGATAGATGGAAGGCACCGGCAGCTATAAACAGAATATGGTCAGTTTTTACAGGTCCATACTTGGTCGAAACGGTAGTTCCTTCTACTATGGGAAGTAAGTCTCTCTGAACACCCTCTCTAGATACATCTGGACCAGAGGATTTAGAGTTTCTCAATGCCACCTTATCTATCTCGTCTATGAAAACTATCCCGAAGTTCTCTGCCCTTTTTACTGCCTCAGATTGAACTTCTTCTAGGTCTATTAGCTTTTCTGCTTCTTCCTGCTCTATCACTTTAAGAGCCTCTTTTACAGTAAGTTTTCTTCTCTTTCTTCTGGCAGGACCTATAGCAGAAAAAAGATCCCTAAGTTGACTCTCTATGTCTTCAAGACCTGGAGCTATCACTCCTCCTATCATATTAACAGACCTTTCTTCAATATCTATCTCTACAACTTTGTCGTTTAAATCTCTATCTAAAAGCATCTTTCTGAACTTCTCCTTAGCAGGAGAGGTTTCGATCTCCTCTTCAAGGACTCCATACTTCTTTCTCTTAGGAACTAGGTAGTCAAGTATCTTCTCTATAGCATTTTGCCTTGCTTTCTCTCTCACCTCTTCCATTTTCTCAGCTTTCACCATCTTGTAAGAGACCTCTGTTAGTTCTCTTATAATGGACTCAACATCCTTTCCTACATATCCTACCTCTGTGAACTTAGTAGCTTCAACCTTTATAAATGGTGCCTTTGCAAGCATGGCAAGTCTCCTAGCTATCTCAGTTTTACCTACACCTGTTGGTCCTATCATCAGGATATTCTTAGGTATAACTTCATCCCTGAGGTCAGGGGGGAGGTTCTGTCTCCTCCACCTATTCCTCAGAGCTATAGCAACAGCTTTCTTTGCTTCGTTCTGCCCTACTATGTATTTATCAAGTTCTTTTACCATCTGTTTTGGTGTAAGCTCTTCTCTTAATGCCAACTTCACCTCCCTAGTCTTCAAGTGTTGATGTATCTCCAAGCTCTTGTCCAAGTTCCCTGGCTCTTAAAACTCTTCTCATTATCTTACCACTTCTCGTCTTTGGAAGTTTGTCAACGAATTCAACCTCATCTGGGACAGCTATGGCTCCTAACACTTCTCTAACAGTATCCTTTATCTCCTCTACGAGTTTATCTGATGGTACAGACCCAGCTTTCAGTATCACGAAGGCTTTTATAGATTCTCCTTTTATCTCGTTTGGTTTTCCTATAACCGCCGCCTCAGCTACAGCTGGGTGTTCTACTATAGCAGACTCCACCTCTGCGTTTCCTATCCTGTGACCTGCCACAGATAGAACATCATCTGCTCTTCCAAGTATCATTATATAACCATCTTCATCTATAGACGCCAAGTCTCCTGCAGAGTAGTAACCACCCGGTATCTCCTTCCAGTACTTCTCGTATCTCTCTGGCTCTCCCCAGCAAGTCCGGAGCATAGACGGCCAAGGTTTCTTTATCACAAGATAACCTACAGTGTTTGGTGGCAGAGGGTTACCTTCCTTGTCTACCACAAGAGGATCGACACCGAACATAGGCTTTCCAGCTTTTCCAGGTTTTGCAGGATAGGAAGGTAGTGTGGTTATCATGTGAGCACCTGTTTCTGTTTGCCACCAGGTATCTACCACTACAGCCCTCTCTCTTCCTACGTTTTTGTAATACCACAGCCAAGCCTCTGGGTTTATAGGTTCACCTACAGAGCCAAGTATCTTTAAGGAAGAAAGGTCATACTTTGCCGGAATATCTTCTCCAAATCTCATTAACATCCTAATAGCTGTTGGGGCTGTGTAGAAAACGTTTACTCTGTACTTTTGAATGTACTCCCACCATATACCTGGATGTGGATAAACTGGAACTCCTTCCATGATTAAGGAGGTTGCAGCATTTGCAAGAGGCCCGTAGACTATATAGCTGTGTCCTGTTATCCAACCTATGTCTGCTGTACACCAGTACACTGTTTCTTCTTTTATGTTGAAAACTGTCTTGGTTGTTAAGTATGTGTTTACCATGTAACCTCCAACAGTATGGAGGACTCCCTTAGGCTTTCCAGTTGTTCCTGATGTGTATAGGATGAAGAGAGGGTCTTCACTGTCCATAACCTCTGGTTCACAGACGGGAGATGAGTTATCTATGAGCTTGTCGAGCTTTACCATCCTGTTGTCAATCTCCTCTTCGTCAAGCTCACCATCCCTGTCCCAAACTACTACTCTTTCAACGAAGTTTAGTGGTTTTATAGCCTCTTTTACTGTCTCTAACAGATGTATCTTTTTACCTCTTCTCTTAGTGTAAGTAGAAGTTATAACTACCTTTGCCTTAGCATCCTCTATCCTTAAGCGAAGAGCTCCCTCACTAAAACCTGCAAACACTACACTGTGGATAGCACCTATTCTGGTACAGGCTAACATACAGGCAATAGCCTCTACTGTGTTTGGCATGTATATAGATACCCTATCCCCTTTTTGGACTCCAAGACTCTTTAATCCATTAGCCATTCGGTTTACCAACTCTAACAGTTCTCCATATGTATACTTCTTCTCGTTTCTGTCTTCATCTACGTATATGTAAGCCACTTTGTTCCTTTTACCACTCTTGACATGTCTATCAAGACAATTGTAGGTTATGTTGGTTTTACCTCCCACAAACCACTTTGCCCTCGGAAAATCCCACTCTAGTACCTTCTCCCACTTTTCAAACCAGTAGAGATCAGAGGCAATCTCTTCCCAGAACTCTGTAGGATTCTGCATAGACTTTTCATACATACTTTCGTAGTCCTTGACTATACACTCCTCAACAATGTCCTTAGGTGGAAAGTACTTCTCCTCAACAACAAGATGTACTTTTTCGATATTCTCCATCTCTTACCCTCCAAAAGATATCTTTATTCTAATAATAATGCTACTTCCCTTTAGTTTCCAATCTTTTTCTGTAAGAAGCTTCTACGAAGGAGACGAAAAGAGGATGGGGGTTGAATGGTTTACTTTTAAACTCCGGATGAAACTGACAGGCTATAAACCATGGATGAGATGGTATCTCTACTATCTCTGGAAGACCTTTAGTTTTATGAACGCCGGATACTATCAGACCCTTTTCCTCTAAGATAGGAACGTACTTCGGATTAAACTCGTATCTATGTCGATGTCTCTCTAGTATCACCTCAGACATATAGATCTGATAAGCTTTAGTCCCCGGTTTTAAGTGGCATTGGTATGCTCCAAGCCTCATTGTTCCACCTTTTTTCTCTACACTTTTCTGTTCTTGCATGATATCTATAACCGGATGGGGAGATAAAGGGTTGAACTCTGTTGAGTTAGCCCCTTCCAGTCCAGCAACACTTCTCGCAAACTCTATCACAGCTATCTGCATACCAAGACATATCCCAAAGTATGGAACATTATTCTCTCGGGCATATTTGGCAGTCATTATCTTTCCTTCTATACCTCTATCTCCAAAACCTCCTGGAACCAATATTCCATCTAGCCCAGAAAGAACCTCTTTGTAGTTCTCTTGGTTTATCCTCTCAGAGTTTATCCAGTGGATGTTTACCTTTACTTTGTTTGGTATCTGAGCGTGGATCAAAGATTCTGAGATGCTCTTATAAGCATCCTTCAGGTCCACATACTTACCTACTATACCTATATCCACCCCCCCCTCTAGCTTAGAGATGGTAGATACTATTTTCCTCCATTTGGATAGGTCCGGCTCTCTGTACTCCAAGTTTAGATGCTTAGCTATGACCCTGTCTAACCCCTCTTTTTTGAAGTAGAGTGGTATTTCGTAGATTATATCCAAATCTGGTGCGGAGAACACAGAGTCCTCTTCCACATTTGTAAACATAGCTAACTTTCTCTTTATGTTCTTAGGAAGAGGTTTCTCTGCTCTACCTATCAGTATGTCAGGTTGTATACCGATAGCTCTCAACTCCTTTACTGAGTGTTGACTGGGTTTTGTCTTAAGCTCTTCTGATACCCTTATGTAGGGGACATAAGTTAGATGTATGTATACTACATTATCCTTGCTTTTTTCTATACCCATCTGCCTGATAGCTTCTAGGAAAGGTAGACTTTCTATGTCTCCAACAGTTCCACCTATCTCCACCAAAGTTATGTCGTAACTGTTTGCCACTTTTTCTATAGATTTCTTAATTTCATCCGTGAAGTGAGGTATAACCTGAACCGTAGCCCCGAGGAAAACCCCCTTTCTCTCCTTCTCTAAGAGGTTATGGTACAGCTTTCCGGAGGTAGTGTTGTTATACTTTGTCATAACTGCGTTTGTAAACCTTTCGTAGTGTCCTAAGTCTAAGTCTGTCTCTGCCCCGTCCTCTGTTACGAACACCTCCCCGTGTTGGTAAGGGTTCATCGTACCTGGATCTATGTTCAGATAAGGGTCGAGTTTCATTAAAGTTATCTTATAACCCATCCCCTCCAGTATAGAGCCTATCGCAGCAGATGTTACCCCTTTTCCTAAAGATGAAAGCACTCCACCAGTGATGAATATATACTTACTCACCTCTTTATCCTCTCTAAAGTTTTATTTTTCCTTTATACTCTTTCGAAATTTCTCTCTTTATATCCTTTTCTTTCATACTCTCTCTCTTCTCATACTTGGCTTTACCCTTCACTAGGGCAATCTCAACCTTTGCTTTACCTTCCTTAAAGTACAGTTGTAATGGGACTACCGTGAGACCTTTCTCCTTCACCTTCCCCATAATCCGGAGTATCTCTCTCTTATGTAGTAAGAGCTTTCTCTTCCTGTATGGGTCATGTCCCCATTTTGCAGCTGGTTTGTAGGGTGCTATATAACAGTTGTATAGCCAAGCTTCTCCATTCTCTATCAGAACAAAGCTATCTTTTAGATTACAGCTTCCTTCCCTTAAAGATTTTACCTCGGAACCGGTTAAGACGATACCAGTTTCATACTTCTCAAGGATAGTGTAGTCGTGAAAAGCCTTTTTGTTGGTAGCTACTACTTTTATACCCACGCTCTATCTCTTTGAAAGCTCTCTTACTTTGTCAACGAGGAATTTAACTTTATCCACTTCCATATCTGGCATCAAACCATGTCCAAGGTTGAATATGTGCCCACTGTCTTTTCCCCATGACTGTATTATCCTTTTAACCTCTCTCTCAATGGTGTTTCTGTCTCCGTAGAGCACGTAGGGGTCCAAGTTTCCTTGAACAGAGACTTTAGGGTACAACTTCTCTTTTACCTTTCCTATATCAACCATCCAGTCTACACTGTAAACATCTGCTCTGGAGTTGAGCAGATCATCTAAGAAGCCACAGACTCCTTTAGTAAAATGTATAATAATAATCTCCTCTCTTTTGAGTCCTTTTATCACCTTTTCAATGGGTTTTAGAGCAAACTCTCTGTAGCTTTCTGGAGATAGGTACCCCGCCCAGCTGTCGAAGATCTGGACTGCATCAGCCCCACTGTCTATCTGAAAATTCAGATAATTTATCAACATATCTGAAAGCTTATCTAGTAACTTTTTAAAGGCTGCAGGGTTGTTGTACATAAAACTCTTTGTCTTCTTAAAGTCCTTAGAACCTTTACCCTCTATCATGTAGGTAGCAAGAGTAAATGGGGCTCCACAGAAACCTATAGTTGGTATCTCTCTGGACAACTCCTGATTTACACCTTTAATAATATCTCCCACGTAGCAAACATCTTCCACGTTGAAAGTTCTTAGACTGTCTATATCACCCTCTGACCTGATAGGGTTTTCGAACACAGGACCCTCTCCCTCTTTAAAGTCAAAGACCATCCCTATAGACTCTAACGGTGTGAGTATATCAGAGAATATTATGGTTGCATCTATGTCCAGTATCTTCTTAGGTAGTACTGAGGCTTTAACTGCCAAGTCTACATTCTTGTAGAAGTTCTTAAAGCTACCAGCTATCTCCCTTAACTCCCTATACTCCTTCATATACCTTCCAGCCTGTCTCATAAGCCAAACGGGAGTTCTCTCTACTAGTAGGTTCTTAGAGGCTCTTAAAAATAAGTCGTTTTTAGGTTTCATCTCTCTCTCCGGCATTTTTTAATGCAGTTTTTATAACTTTTCCAGGTTTAAAAAGAATCGTTTTTGAGTAGCTTATTCTTCTTTTACCCTTAAGAGGTTTTTTTCTCTTTAGAACCCTGAAAGAACCAAGGTTCCTTATCTCTATCCTCTCGCCGTTTACCAGTGCTTCTATCATAGTATTAAATATACCATCTACAACTTTCTTTATATTTCTTTCATCTATATAACTGTATTTCTTTTTTAACTCTTTAACTATATCTGGCTTTCTCATTCGAGTTCCTCCAGGCTAACCTTCATACTTTCAAGTTGACTTTTACATCTGTCACACACCTTTTGTCCTTCTCTACCAACAGATAGGTCGTATATCCAACATCTTGGACATTTATTTCCTTGAGCTCTGTCTATACCCACCTTAGAACCTTTAACAGACTCTCCATCTATAACTACACTTCCAAAGACTTCGTCAGAGATTTCTACCTGGCTAACTGTAAAGAAGAACTTTGTCCAGTCTATCCTGTTTTCTACGATAACTCTGTAAGCTTCTGGAAGATGTAGTACTACTCTAGCTTCGTATGGGTGTCTGATTATATCCTGCTTCCTTGCCTCTTCCAATGCCTTCAAGACATCATCTCTTATATCCAGGAGTTTTTGGTACACAGACTCTAACTCTATATCTATCAGATCTAAATTCAGCAACTCCATCAGTTCAAGGTGGACACTTTCCCTAACATAGGGGTCTATCCTTCTTAGATACTGCCATACCTCCTCCATTGTGAAGGATAGAATAGGTGCAAGGAGTTTGCCCAGGGATTTTGTTAGATGCCATAGGACTGTCTGGGCAGACCTTCTCTCTAAAGAATCTGGAGCATATACGTACAACCTATCTTTTAAGACATCCAAGTATATAGCAGATAGGTCCACTATCATGAAATTTTTTATAGTGTGGTATATCCGGTGGAACCTGTACTCTTGGTATGCTCTATGAGTGATTTCAAGTATACTTTGCAGTTTAGACATCATCCATCTGTCCATCTCCAACATATATCTGTGATCAACAGCTTTTGAGGGTTCAAAGTCGTACAGGTTTCCAAGGAAAAACCGGAAGGTGTTCCTTATTTTTCTGTAATCCTCTGATATCTTCTTTATCAGGTTAAAACCTATCTTTATATCTTCTGTGTAATCCTCTGTAACCACCCAGAGCCTTAGTATATCTGCTCCATACTCCTTTATAACCTTCTCCGGTGGAACTACGTTCCCAGCTGATTTGGACATCTTCCTACCTTTCTCATCTAAAGTAAAACCATGGGTTAGGACAGTACTGTAGGGAGCCACTCCACAGGAGGATACACTCTCTAAAAGAGAGGACTGAAACCAACCTCTATGTTGGTCTGAGCCTTCAAGGTACATATCTGCAGGCCACCTTAACTCCTCCCACTCTCCATGTTTTAAGACAGCTGAGTGGGACACTCCAGAGTCAAACCAAACATCTAGTATGTCTTCCTCTTTTTTAAAGTTCGTACTTCCACATTTCTTACACCTGTAACCTTCAGGTAGTAACTCTTTAGTTTCTTTTTCAAACCAAACGTCTGCTCCGTAAGGATTATCACTTACAAGCTTAGCAATATATTCAAAGACCTCTTCTTCATCTACAATCTCTCCACACTCCTCACAGTAAAAGACGGCTATTGGCACCCCCCAACTCCTCTGTCTTGAAATACACCAATCTGGACGGTTTTCAACCATACTTTTTATCCTGTTCTGTCCATAAGATGGAACCCAGTTTACCCTCTCTATCTCTTTAAGAGCCTCTCCTCTTAGTGTATTTCCTGCCTCCAGTATGGCATCCATTGAGATGAACCACTGAGGGGTTGCTCTGAATATAACGGGGTTCTTACACCTCCAGCAGTGAGGATAGGAGTGGGATATTATCTCAAAATAGACAAGAGCATCCAACTCCTTTAGCTTGTCTACTATCAATTGGTTTGCATCAAATATCCTGATACCTTTTAGCCAGTCTGGTGCCTCCTCTGTGAACTTTCCTTCGTCGTCCACTGGTGCAAAAGGTTCAACTCCATACCTCTGACCTATGATGTAGTCTTCCTGTCCGTGTCCTGGAGCCATATGGACCAAACCTGTTCCGGCAGACAGTTCTACAAACTCAGAGATGTACACTTTAAAGACTCTATCTATAAAGGGATGGTAGTACTCCTTAAACTCAAGATCCTTCCCTTTTATAATCTTAACTGTATTTCCCGTTATTCCTGTTTTCTCTCTAAACTCTTTCAACAGTTCCTTTGCTATTATCAAGACTCCCTTCTCAGTTTTATAGTAAGCATAGTCGTACTCTGGATGGACCATTATCCCGAGGTTAGCAGGAAGAGTCCATGGGGTTGTGGTCCAGATCACAAAGTAAACATCCTCATCCACAGATTTAAACTTAACATACACAGATGGATCCTTTTTCTCTTGATACTCTACCTCAGCCTCAGCTTCAGCAGTCTTATCGTAGATACACCAGTAGACAGGCTTTTTACCCCTGTAAGCTATCCCTTTCTTAAAAATCCTACCAAGCTCCAAGATCTCCTGAGCTTGATAGGATGGTCTCATAGTCAGATAAGGCTTTTCCCAGTTAGCTATAATTCCAAGTCTCTTAAACTCCTCTTTCTGTATCCCCACAAACTTCGAGGCATAATCTCTACATAACTTTCTGAACTCAGACTTTGAGAGTTGGTCTTTCTTAATTTTTTTTTCTTTAAGCTCCTTTTCTACCTGTTGTTCTATAGGTAAACCATGACAGTCCCATCCAGGAACAAAAGGAGCATCTTTACCTAGCATAGATTGGTATTTTACGAGTATGTCTTTAAGTACCTTGTTTAGGGAGTGTCCTATATGGATATGTCCGTTTGCGTAAGGAGGTCCATCGTGTAAGATGTATTTCTCTTTGTCTTTCCTCTCTTCTCTAAGCTTTTGGTATATGTTCAATCTATCCCACAGGGATAGAATCTCCGGTTCTTTCTCAGAGAGATTTGCTTTCATAGGAAAATCCGTCTGGGGCAGGTTCAAAGTATCCTTATACTCCAACTTAAGATTACCTCCTTGGCTAAAACTTTAAAAAATATATTATATCTTAATTGCTCTACGCCGTACTCAGAAAGAGTATCGAGAATGTATAAAAACTCCACAGTAAAGTTCTGATTAGGAGGAGAGTAAAGTGAGAACAGTTTATCTTTTTATTTCTCTGTTTTTAATTTCTAAAACTATATTGGCCGAGGTTATAGAGAGACTACCGACAGATAAAAAAGTAGTAGCTATAACCCTTGACGCCTGTGAAACCAAGACACCTTCTTATTTAGATCGTGAGATCATAAACTTTCTGGTTGAAAACAATATACCTTTCACCTTATTTGTTAGTGGGAAGTTTATTACCAGAAATAGACAAGATCTTATAAAACTACACAAAACTGGACTTGTAAGCATCCAAAATCACTCAATGAACCACTTTCAACATATGGAGAAACTCTCTCTGGAAGAAGTAAAAAGTGAGATTTTGGAAAATGAAAAACTGATAAAGGAGATAACTGGTATAAAACCAATGTATTTTCGGTTTCCAGGAGGAAACTACGACCAAAAGACACTACAGATTGTAGAGAGCTTAAACTACAGAGTAGTCCACTGGACTTTCCCAAGTGGAGACCCTGATAAGAGCATAACTCCTCAGAGATTAGCGAGCCACGTTATCTCAAAAACTTCCCCAGGAGCTATACTTATATTCCACGCAAACGGCAGAGGATACTCTACCGGAGAAGCTCTACCAAAGATAGTCTCAGAACTCAGATCCAAAGGCTACAGGTTTGTATTCTTAGAGGATTTTCTCCGATAATGTTATGTTAAAATTATCTTATGAAGAAGGCATACATATCAAATATAGAAGTGTTTGGGTTTAAATCTTATGGAGAGAGAAAGCTCTCTATTCCTTTTAGTGATAGCTTTAATGCTATAGTAGGTCCAAACGGAGCTGGAAAGAGCAACATAGGAGACAGTATAGCCTTCTGTCTTGGTTTAGCATCAACCAAAGCCCTCAGGGCATCAAAGTTAACAGACCTTATATTTTCTTCAAAAATTGGGACAGCTCCTTTTGCAGAGGTTGAGATAACATTCAAAAACGACGGTACTTTCCCAGTAAACAGTCAAGAAGTTAGGATATACAGAAAGATAGACCTAAATGGAAAGTCCACATTCAAGATAAACTCAAAACCTGTGAAGCAGAAGGATGTCCAGGATCTCCTGGTAGAGGCAAACATATATCCGGAAGGCTATAACATCATAACTCAAGGAGATATTTA
Source organism: Hydrogenothermaceae bacterium (assembly GCA_026418535.1). GTDB lineage: Bacteria > Aquificota > Aquificia > Aquificales > Hydrogenothermaceae > JAOABC01. Next base: position 149,728 of record JAOABC010000003.1, read on the forward strand.
CAGGTTCGTAAAGATGACTCCTTCAGAAAGGAGAGACCTTATAAGTGAGATAGCGGGTATATCTGAGTATGAAGAAAAAAAGCAAAAAGCGATTTTAGAACTATCAACCACACAAGAGAAGATATCCCAAGTCAGGCTTCTACTGAAGGAGATACGGTTTACCCTCAAAAAGTTAGAGGAAGAGAAAGAGAGTGCTCTCTTAGCTCAGAAGTTAGAAGAAAAAATAGAGGAGTTAAAAGGAAGTATAAATGGTGTAAAGCTAAACAACCTACTTAAGGAGTTAGATAGAACCTCCCAAGATTTGCAAAAAATAGAAGAGAATATACAGAGTCTCTACAGAAGAAAAGAAGAGATAGCTAATCTACAGAAAGACTACTACATGCAAATAAAGGATTCAGAAGACAGACTCCAAGAGATAAATCAGATGTTCTTACCATTCAAACAGAAAGAAGGCTCAATAACAGCTCAGATAAACCAAAAGAACCAGGAGATAGACAGCTTAGAGGGAGAGATAAAGAGACTTCAGGAACAGTTGAAACTTTTAGATGTAGAAAAACGGGAGAAGTTAAAAGAGTTAGCACATACCAGAGAAGCTATCCAGAATCTACAAAAAGATCTACCTAAGTTAAACCTCCTCATACAAGAAAAAGAGAGACAGATAGAGGAGAAGAATAGACTTATCAGAGAGCTAGAAGAAACTCAAGGAAAGTCAAAAGATGACCTGATAAACTTAGAGAACATCCAGAGAAAACTTAAAGAGACTCTATCCCATAAAGAGAAGGAAAGAGCAGATCTCTCAATCCAGTCTAACTCTATAAATGAGAAGATAGAGAATCTCAAAGAAGAGATCAGAAGGTTAGAGTTGGAAATTCTGGATCAAGAAAAACAGCTTCAAACTATCAGATCAAACTCAGAGAACTTTCAACTTAGAATAACCTCTCTCAACAGTGAACTTTTAAGATACAGAATAAGGAAAGAGAGTCAGGAAAAAAAGTTAAAAGAAGCCCAACAGAGAATTCAGGAAAACTTTAAAAATTTAGCCTCTGTTTTAGCTCAGTTATCCCAGTTTAAAGATGATAAGATAGCAGTTATGTTGAAAGGTATAGAAGGGGTATACGGACAGGTTTCAGATCTTATATCTCTAAAAGACGAGAAACTTCAGACTGCAGTAGAGGTGGCCGCAGGAGGAAGACTTAGGAATATAGTGGTAGAAAATGAAGAAGTCGCCAGGAGATGTATAGAGATAATAAAGAAAGAAAAACTAGGTAGGGCTGTTTTCATACCTCTAAACACTGTAAAGTTCACAGAACAACAAAAACTACCATCAAGAAGAGGTATACTTGGCTATGCTATAGACTTCGTTTTATACGACAAAAAGGTGGAAAAGGCAATAAAGTATGTCTTTGGAGATACTGTGGTAGTAGAGAGCTTCAACGACGCTAAGGTGATAGGAATTGGGATCTATAGGATGGTGACGTTAGATGGGGAGCTATTTGAAAAGTCAGGAACAATATCCGGAGGTTCTGATAGACAGACCGTGGCTATAGGAAGAGGCTACCTTGAAAATAAGAGGGCTGTTCTTGAGAGAGAAGAAGAGAGATTGAAGAAAGAGGAGGAGAGTTTAGAGCTAGAGATAAAGAGCCTAAACCAGAGCATAAAAGATATAGAGGCTGAGGTAAACAGCATCTTGACAGATTCAAAAACGTATGAGTACAGGATAAATGAGATAAAAACACAAATATCTCAAAAAGCATCAAGAAACCAGTTTCTGCAACAGCAAGTCTTAGAACTAAACAGGAAGAAGTTTGGAATAGAAAACAGACTCAGCCAGATCCAGAGAGATGTAGAGTCTCTACAGAAAGAGTATGAAGAAGTGTCAAATAGAAAGAGTGACCTTCTGTCTAAGATAGAGAACAGTGGGTTTTTAGCCCTAAGGCAGGAATGGGAGAAGGAAACTTCAGAATATTACTTCTTAAAACAGAGATTGAAGAATTTAGAGAGTAACATCTATAGGTTAGAAGGTAAAATATCTGATGGTCTACAACCACGGTTGAACGAGATAGATAAGTTGATAGACCAAACAAAATGGAAAATAGAGGAGATCACAGAAAAACAACAACAGATAAAACAGCAGATAAAGGAGCTCTCGGAAGAGCTTTCAAACTTGTGGAAGGATGTGAAAGATAAAGAAGGTTCGAGGGATAACCTTCTTGACCTTATACAAACCAAGAAAGAAGAGATAAGAAAGCTTAGATACGAAGAAGACCAGATCAACCGTCAGATCACACTTTCTCTAGAGGACAAAGGTAAACTTACTCAGAGAGTTCTAGACTTACAGGAAGAAACAAGTATCCTGAGGCTTGAGTACAATGGAGAGCCTATAGAGGGAGATTTAAAGAGGCTTGAATTTCAACTTAGAGAGATTGAAAGAGCGAGGAGAGAGCTTGGAGGAGTAAACCAGAGAGCAGTAGAGGACTACAAACAGACTCTTGAGAGGTATATGGAGATAGAGGAGAAACTAGATATCCTCTTAAAGGAGAAAAAGTCTATAGATGAGCTTATCCAGACCCTAGATGAGAAGAAAGTCTCTGCATTCATGGATGTGTACAACAAGATAGACAGGAACCTTGGAAAGAACTTTGGGGTCCTTTCTCCCGGGGGAAAAGCTTACCTAGAGATAGAGAACCCTTCTGACCCATTGTCCGGAGGTATTTTCATAAAAGTAAAACCAAGGGGTAAGGATATAACGAGACTTGAGCTGATGTCTGGAGGAGAGAAGGCCATAACCGCCTTAGCATTCTTATTTGCCGTTCTATCCTTAAAGCCTGCTCCTTTCTACTATCTAGATGAAGTAGATGCTGCATTAGATGAGTCAAACGTAAGAAAAGTAGCACAGCTTATAAAAGAGCTGTCAAAACATACCCAGTTTATAGTGGTAACCCATAAAGAGACAATGGCGAGTTTTGCAGACACTCTCATAGGAGTTAGTGCAAAAAACGGCATATCCTCCATCTATACCTTGAACATCTCTGAACTGAGAGAGGAGGGACAGAGTGTAGGAGTGGTATGATGTTATCCGTAGTAAAAAGTGGGGGGACTATTGGTGTTAATGGTTATCTTGTGGATGTGGAGGTCAACATTTCTCCAGGTCTTCCTCAGTTTATAACTGTTGGACTTCCAGATACAGCAGTAAAAGAGAGTAAGGAGAGGGTAAAGTCTGCTATCGAGAGCTTAGGTTTTAAGTTCCCTCTAAAGAGGATAACTGTAAACTTAGCCCCTGCAGATGTTCCAAAGATAGGAACTCTCTACGACCTTCCTATAGCTGTAGGGATACTAAAGAGTATTGGAATTTTAGAGATAGAGGATAGATACAAGGTGGCATTTATCGGCGAGCTCTCTTTGACCGGAGAGTTAAGGAGAGTAAAAGGAGTTCTTCCCATAGTTATAAAACTCCGGGAAGAAGGTTTTGAAAGAGTAGTACTTCCAAAAGAGAACGAGGAAGAAGCGTCTATAGTGAATGGGATAGATGTGTATGGGTTTGGAAATCTCAGAGAGATCATAATGTTCTTAAAAGGTGAGTTAGAGAGAGCGCCTGCAATAGGGTATATAGGTGAGAGTTTATTTTTAGACACAAACAGTAGTGGAGACTTTTCAGAGATAAGGGGTCAGTACACTCTAAAGAGAGCCTTGGAAGTAGCGGCAGCTGGAAGACACAACGTTCTACTCATAGGTTCTCCCGGTGCTGGAAAGACTCTAGCTGTAAAGAGACTTCCATCTATACTACCACCTCTCACAGTAGAAGAAGCTATAGAGATCACTAAGATACGTAGTATTGCAGGTACACTGAAAGGAAACATAGTCAGGGAGAGACCATTTAGACAGGTACATCACACTGCCAGTGATATAAGTCTGATAGGTGGTGGTAGTTTCCCAAAGCCTGGAGAGGTATCACTGGCTCACCTTGGAGTTTTGGTTTTAGATGAGATACCTGAGTTTAAAAGGAAAACTTTAGAGGCCTTGAGACAACCTCTTGAGGATAGAGAGGTGGTTATCTCAAGGGCAAACTCAAAAGTAAGATTCCCTGCAAACTTTCAACTTGTAGCAACAGCTAACCCATGTCCCTGTGGTTTTAGGTTTGATCCAAACAGAGAGTGTAGATGTACACCCATCGAGATAAAGAGATACCTTGGCAAAATTTCCGGACCTCTACTAGACAGGATAGATATATCTGTAACTGTTATGCCTGTCAGTCCTCAGGAGCTATCCTCTAAGCAAGAAGGTGAGCCTTCCTATGTGATAAAAGAGAGAGTTATAAAAGCTACTAAAATTCAGAGAGAAAGGTTCAAGGATGAGGAGATAAACTACAACTCAGAGATGAGTCCTTCCCATATAGATAGATATGCAAAACTGTCAAAACAGGCTACAGAAATTTTAAACACAGCTGTGTCTAAACTGTCCCTTAGTGCTAGGTCTTACCATAGGATCATAAAAGTTGCAAGGAGTATAGCAGACCTAGCTGGAGAGGAGGAAATATTACAGAACCATATAACAGAGGCTATAAAGTATAAGGTAAACGAAAACCTTTTTTAGTGGGGGAAGAACTTTGGCTATAACTGTAAAAGACCTAAAGATAGAGTTTGAGATAGAGGGAAAGAACGTAGTAGGGGCTGAAAGTGTGTCTTTCCAGATAAACAGAGGAGAGATACTTGGGATCGTCGGGGAGTCTGGAAGTGGAAAGTCTGTTAGCTTTATGGCCATCATGAGTCTTCTTCCTGCTTATGCGAAGGTGAGTGGGACCATAGAGATAGATGGCCAGATCATAGATAGAGGGGATAAGAGGACACTGAGGAAGATAAGAGGAAGAAAGATATCTATGGTCTTCCAGGAGCCTTCGGCTGTGTTGAACCCTCTGATCACAGTAGGGGAGCAGATAGTGGAGGGTATAATGGCACATAGGAACGTATCTAAGAAAGAGGCAAAAGATATAGCTATAAAGGCTATGGAAGATGTTCACATACCTTATCCGGAGAGAAGGTTTAAGCAGTATCCCCATGAACTTTCCGGAGGGCTAAAACAGAGAGTCGTAATAGCTTCCGCTATAGCTAACAGACCTGATTATATACTTGCAGATGAGCCAACTACAGCCTTAGACTTGACAACCTCATCCCAGATACTGAAGCTTTTGGTTGAGCTAAAAGAAAAGTACAACATAGGAATAGGGCTTATAACCCACGATCTTGGAGTTATAGCCCAGGTAGCTGATAGGATCTTAGTTATGTACAAGGGTAAAGTTGTAGAAGAGGCGGACGTCTACAGCTTGTTCGAATCTCCTAAAGAGGATTACACGAGGAAGCTACTGTCTTCAAGACTACAGATACTCTAGCCCTTCCCTACATACTTGGCCAAAAACTTTCCAGTGTGTGAGTTTAGACTGTGGATTATCTTCTCCACAGGTCCCTCCGCTACTATGTAGCCACCTCTATCTCCTCCTTCTGGACCAAGGTCTATAATCCAATCTGCACATTTTATAACATCTAGGTTATGCTCTATAACCACCACTGTGTTCCCTTTCTCTACCAGCCTTATAAGAACTTGTATGAGTTTGCTTACATCGTGAGAGTGAAGTCCAGTAGTTGGTTCGTCAAGTAAGTATAGAGTCTTACCTGTATCTCTCTTTGACAGTTCCTTTGAAAGCTTTATTCTTTGGGCTTCTCCACCACTTAGGGTAGTAGCAGGTTGACCCAGCTTAAGGTAGTCCAAACCTACATCGTGTAGAACCTTTAGCTTGTTTCTTATAGTGGGAATGTTCTCAAAAAATTCAAGAGCTTCAGCAACAGTCATGTCAAGGATATCAGCTATATTCTTTCCTTTGTAGAGGATGGAAAGAGTCTCTCTGTTGTATCTCTTTCCTCCGCAGACTTCACAGGTTACGTACACATCCGGAAGAAAGTGCATCTCTATCTTTACCACCCCATCACCTTCACAAGCCTCACATCTTCCACCCTTCACATTGAAGGAAAACCTTCCAGGGGTATATCCTCTTATAATACTCTCCGGAGTCTTAGAAAACAGCTCCCTTATATGGTCAAATACTTTTGTGTAGGTAGCAGGATTTGAACGGGGAGTCCTACCTATGGGTGACTGGTCTACGTTTATCACCTTGTCTATATACTCCCAACCCTCGATCCTATCGTGAGCTCCAACCTCTTCTGTGGACAGATAGAATATCTGTTTTGCAGATTGCCAGAGTATATCGTACACTAGAGTAGACTTACCGCTACCAGAGACACCTGTTATAGCCACAAATAAACCAAGGGGGATCTTTACATCTATATTTTTCAGGTTGTTCTGCCTTGCTCCGTATACTTTTAAAAACCTGTCAGAGAGTCTTCTCTTGTTCTTTGGAATAGGTATATAAAGCTTTCCACTGAGATACTTACCTGTAAGAGAGTGGGGATTGTGTTTTATCTCCTCTACAGTTCCTGCAGCGGTTATTTGGCCTCCGTATACACCACTACCTGGACCTATATCTACCACGTAGTCAGCTTCCTCTATTGTCTCTAAGTCATGTTCTACTACTATGACTGTATTTCCAATATCTCTTAACTCTTTCAGAGTAGATATAAGCTTCTTTGTATCCCGAGGATGGAGCCCTATAGAGGGCTCATCAAGAACATACAACACTCCTGTGAGTTTAGAACCTATCTGGGTTGCTAACCTTATCCTCTGAGCCTCTCCTCCACTTAAAGTAGTGGCAGACCTGTCGAGGGTTAGGTACTCAAGTCCAACATCTATCAGAAACTTCAATCTATCCTTTATCTCTTTCAGGAGCTTTGATGTCACTACTCTCTCTCTCTGGTTTAAGGAATATCTTTCCTCAAATTCTGAGAAAAACTGGTAAGTCTGTAGTATGTTCATTTGGACTATCTGGTGTATGTTTTTGTCTCCAACTTTCACTGTGAGAGCTTCTCTCCTTAGCCTTGAGCCGTTACACTCTGGACATACTATCTCCTTGATGAACTTTTCTATCTCTTCCCTTACTTTCTCGTTGTCCGTTTCTAAGTACTTCCTCTCAAGATGTGGTATAATACCTTCAAAGTAAGGGTATCTATCCTTATTTCCGTAAAGTATCTCCTGTTTTACTTTCTCTGGAATATCCTTAAACTTCTTAAATTTGTTTATCCCGTACAGGTCAAGAACTTCCCTTAAAGATGCCTTTATATACTTAAAGAATACACTCTCTGATATCCTGACACACTCTATAACAGACCTGTTCTCATCTACTATAGCCTGAGAGTCTATCTTATGGATAATACCAAGACCCTTACAAGCTGGACATGCTCCGTAGGGAGAATTAAAAGAAAACAGCCTTGGAGATAGCTCCGGAATAGAGAAGTCGTGGATAGGGCAGGCGAACTTTTCACTATAGACTGTATCTCTACCCTCCTCAGGAATGTTAACGACCACTATACCATCAGACAGTTTTAAAGCCTGTTCAACAGAGTCGTTTATCCTAGTCTTTCCATCTGGTTTTACAACAACCCTATCTACAACTACCTCTATCGTGTGTTTTTTATTCTTCTCCAACTTCTTAGGTAACTCTTCAGCAAGGTAGATCTCTCTATCGACCCTTATACGGGGATATCCGGTTCTCTTTGCTTTTTCAAGAAGTTCCTTGTGTTCACCTTTCTGACCTCTAACTAGAGGTGATAGTATCTGGACTTTAGTCCCTTCGGGAAGTCTGAGTATACTCTCTGTTATATCTTGAGCTGACTGGAAAAGGATAGGGCTGTTACACTCGGGACAGTAAGCTTTGCCTATCCTTGCAAAGAGTACTCTAAGGTAGTCGTATATCTCTGTGATAGTCCCTACCGTAGAACGGGGATTTTTGGAAGTGGTCTTTTGGTCTATAGCTATAGCGGGGGAAAGACCTTCAATGCTGTCAACCTCCGGTTTCTCCATAAGGCCTAAAAACTGTCTTGCATATGTGGAAAGACTCTCAACATACCTTCTCTGACCCTCAGCATAGATAGTATCAAAAGCCAAGGAAGACTTTCCGGAGCCAGAAGGTCCAGTTATGACTATAAGCTTGTTCTTTGGAAGTTCCAAATCTATGCTCTTCAGGTTATGCTGTCTAGCTCCATGGATTACAATCCTGTCCATATCTTATACTCTCTATAAAGTTCTTTGCATACTCTACTGACAGACTGTCCGTATCTCCCCTTAACATCCTTGCAATTTCAAGGACTCTATCTTCTCCATCAAGCTCCTTAACTAAACTTACCGTCCTGTCCACCTCTATGACTTTCTCTACATGGTAGTGACTGTCCGATATAGCTGCTATCTGAGGTAGGTGAGTGATAAGGATTACCTGGAAATCTTGGGACAGTTCTTTTAGCTTTCTCGCCATACTTACCGCAGTTTTACCCCCTATACCTGTGTCTATCTCATCGAATATCATCGTTGGGACAGACTTCCTTGAAACAAGTTTTAAAGCTAAAGATAGCCTAGATATCTCCCCTCCAGATGCTACCTCCTGGAGAGGTTTTGGTTCGAAACCCTTATTTCCGGAGAATAGGAACTCAACCCTATCTTTACCGTGTATATCTATATCCTTATCCTCTACAGAGACTGTAAAATCACAGTTTAAAAATCCAAGTTCCCTTAGATACTCTATAACCTTCTCACTGAACAGTCCACTTTTCTCTCTTCTTGTGGTCGAGATTTCTGATGCTAAAGTTTCCAACTTCTTTTTTAAAGTCAGAACCTTCTCCTCCATTTGGGGAATTTCATACTCAAGATTCTCTATATAGTCCAACTCCTCCTTTAGCCTGTTTAGGATGCCTAATAAGCCATCTGCATCTGTGTTGTACTTTCTCTCTAAGAAGTTTATCCGGTTCAGTCTCTCTTCTATCTGGAGGATGTCGTAATCCTCTTGGCTTTCAAAGGAAGTTAGCTCTCTGTAGACATCTTCCAGTATAAATATTCCATCCCTAAGTTGGCTGTTTATGTTAAGAAGTCTTTCATCAAACTGGGACACCTTCGAGAGAGCCTTCTCTATAACTTTCAGCTCTGGAAGTACACTTTCAGATAGAGTACTGAGGGACTGGTATACAGCTTCCTTTATACTCTTTACGTTCTTCAGGTAGTTGTACACTCTTTCTAACTGTTCTTTCTCCCCTTTCTTAAGGTTGAGCTCCTCTATCTCCTTTATCTGATAGTTTAGGATATCTATCGTACGGAGTCTCTCTGACTGCTTTTCCCGAAGCTCCTTCAATCTCTCTAAAAGTTCTCTATACTCACTGTACAGGCTCTGGTAGTTTTTTAAAACTTCTTCCAGACCACTGAACTTGTCAAGAAGTTCCCTGTGGAACTCTCTGATTAACAGATTCTGGTTTTCATGTTGGCCGTGTATCTCTATCAACTCCATGGATATCTGGGATACGACAGACCTTACAGTCCTTCTTCCGTTTATGTAGTATACGCTTTTTGAGTTTTTTATCTCCCTTGCAAGAATCAATACGCCATCCTCACTGTGTGGGCTATCTACCTGGAACGTTAACTTTACATAAGTCCCCTCCTCGTATGACTTTCTACTTCCTAGGACAAACTGGATAGCATCAAGGATGAGGGACTTTCCAGCCCCTGTCTCTCCGGTAAATACGTTCAGACCTTCCTTGAACTCTATATGAGTATCTTTGAAGTAAAGAAAGTTCTTAATGTGTATGTATGTCAGCAAACTCTAGACACTCCAAGTTATATATCTAAGTTTCTAACTTCCTTAGCAAACTTCATTATGAACTCTTTTCTAGGCTCCACCTTCTCACCCATCAGTATAGTGAAGACTTCATCAGCTAGTGCTGCATCTTCTATAGTCACCTGTAACAACCTCCGGGTTTTTGGGTTCATAGTGGTTTCCCACAACTGCTCTGGGTTCATCTCCCCAAGACCTTTATACCTCTGCACCTCTACGTTCCTCATACCTATCTGGAATATAACATCATACAAGTCATCAAAGTCCTTTACGACCCTAACATCATCCCTAACCTTTATAATAAAAGGTATTTCACCGATATACTCTTTCAACTCTTTTTCTATTTTTCTAACCCTTACGAAGGCATAGGACGTCAAAAAGTCTAAGTTTAGGACAAAACGCTCAAAGGATAACTTCTCCCTCTTGGATATGATGACCTGATAGCTTCCTTCAAGGTTATCATACTCCCAGGATATATGATAATCCCTCAGATTCTCCCTCAACCTATCTACCAACAGAAAGACCCTCTCTTTGTCTATTAGATCTTCCTCCTCTACTGCTAATCTCAGGAGGATATCCACTATCTCTTTCTTTTTCTTCCTGTAAAGATTCTCTTTAAGACTTTTGTATTCTCTGGCAAGTTTTGCTACCTCAACCGTTCTATTTTTAGAGAGAGCTCTACCTTCAAACTCCATCTCCTCAGTGGCAAAGTCTATAGCTATCCTGCTCAACTCCTCGTCATCTTTGACGTATACCTGTGTTCTACCTCTTTTTATCTTGTAAAGAGGGGGTTGGGCTATATAAAGATGACCGTTTTCTATTATCTGAGGGAAGAACCTATAGAACAGAGTAAGTAGAAGGGTTGTTATGTGAGAACCGTCAACATCCGCATCTGCCATGAGTATTATCTTATGGTACCTAAGCTTAGAGAGGTCAAACCCTTCATCTTCTTTAGACTCTTCCTCAGACTTTACAGACAGTCCTATACCAGTTCCTATGGCATTAACTATAGCTCTAATTTCATCGTTAGAGAGTATCTTATCTATCCTTGCCTTCTCTACGTTCAGTATCTTACCCTTCAGGGGTAGTATAGCTTGGGTTCTCCTATCCCTTCCTTGCTTTGCACTACCTCCAGCGGACTCTCCCTCCACAATGAACAGTTCACATAAGAATGGCTCTGTTTCTGAACAGTCCGCTAACTTTCCAGGTAGAGAACTATCTTCTAGGAAAGACTTCCTCCGGGACATCTCCTTTGCTTTTCTTGCGGCCTCCCTTGCAACCGCTGCTTCTATAGCCTTCTCGGCTATCTTTACAGCCACATCCTTGTTTTTATCAAAAAACTCAAGTAGGTAGTCTCCTACCACCGTCTCAACGATTCTCTTAACATCCTGGTTTCCAAGTTTTGTCTTTGTTTGACCTTCAAACTGAGGCTCCGGAACCTTAACAGAAACCACAGCTGTCAACCCTTCCCTTAAGTCATCTCCATTTACACCTGACTTTAACTCTTTTGGTAGTTTCATAGAGGATAAGGTCTTGTTCATCGACCTTGTCAATGCTCCTCTGAACCCAGATACGTGAGTTCCTCCTTCCACTGTTTTTATGTTGTTCACGAAACTCTCCACTACCTCTGTGTAGCTGTTGGTATACTGAAAAGCCACCTCTACCAGTACTCCGTCCTTCTCTCCTTTTACGTATATAACCTGGCCAAATAGAGGGTCTTTCGCCTGGTTAAGGACTCTAACAAAGTCTACTATTCCCTCCTGAAAGTAGAAATCTTCTTTTATATCCTTCCTTTTGTCTTCTACTGTAAACCTTACCCCAGGGTTTAAGAAAGCTAGCTCCCTAACCCTCTTTTGGATTATGTCGTACTTTATATTCACCGTCTCAAATATGCCGTCGTCAGGTTTAAATATAACCTTTGTTCCTAGCTTTGTCGTTTCTCCGACTACTTTTAAAGGTGTGACAGGTTTACCGTAGGAGTATTCCTGTTTGTAGACTTTTCCATCTCTAAATACTTCCACTACTAACCACTGAGAGAGAGCATTCACAACAGATGCACCTACACCGTGTAAACCACCTGAGTACTGGTAAGCTTTTTTGGAGAACTTACCCCCTGCTCCAAGGATGGTAAAAACCATTTCAACTGCTGGTATCCTGTACTCTGGATGTATATCTACCGGTATACCTCTACCGTCATCCTCAACCATCACAGAGCCATCCTCGTTAATAGCAACATGTATGTTTTTGGCATAACCTGCCATAGCTTCGTCAACTGCATTGTCAAGAATCTCCCAAACTAAGTGGTGGACTCCTCTCTCTCCTATATCTCCTATATACATCGCTGGTCTTGCCCTTACGTGGTCAAGACCAGTTACAGCTTGTATGCTCTCAGCGGTATATTTAATCTCTTCTAACATTTACCTCTCCTAAATGTTCATTGGCATAACTATAGCTATGTATGATTGTGTCTCTTTTGATGGTTTTATGACTGTCTGAGAGTCTTTTCCTGTAAACTCTATGATACACTCTCCAGTCTCTATCTCTTCTATCGCATCTATAAGGTAGTTTCCGTTAAAGCCTATCTGGAAATGTTCTCCAGAGTAGTCTACCTCTAACTCATCCTCAGCCACAGTGCCGTCAGATACTGAAGATATCCGGAGAGTGCTACTATCTAGATCCACTTTTACAGGTTTCGTTGACTCTTCTATAGCCACAATAACCCTCTTTATCCCTTCAAGGAGCTGGCTTCTATCTACTATAATCTGTATCAGATAATCTTTTGGTATCACTATAGTGTAGTCTGGGAATATACCATCAAGTAGTCTCGTTTGAAGGGACCAGTTCTCACTCCGGAAAAACATATTACTGCCGTTTACGGCTATATCTACACCTACAGCATCCGGAAGGAGCTTTTTAAGTTCACTTAGAGCTTTTAGAGGGACTATGTACTTACCCTTTTCCACTTTTCCCTTATAATCTATCTTGTAGAGAGAGAGTCTGTGTCCATCTGTAGCTACAAGGTCTAGTTTCGTATCTGTAAAGGAGAAACAAACACCGTTTAGTGTGTACCTACTCTCATCCTTTGAGGCTGCGTACACAGTTCTGTTTATACCCTTAAGAAGGTCGTTTGAAATAACCTTCACTGCTAAGTCTTCCGGAAACTTCTCAAAGTTTGGAAAATCTAAAGGGTCTACAACTGGAAGACTGTATTTGGTTTTTCCAGATACAACCTTCAGGGAGTTATCCTGTTTGTTTAGGAGGATTTCTGTGTTTGGTAGCACTTTTGATATGTCGACTAGTTTCTTGGAGCTAACACATATCTCACCTTCTTCTTCTACAACAGCTAGGATAGAGTAAGTTGAGTAAACTTCCAAATCTGTACCGTATATATACAGTCTATTTTCCTCAGATCTGAGTTTAAAGTTCGTAAGTATAGGAAGAGTGGATCTTTTCTCAGATATAACTTTTCTTAAAGCGTCTTGAAAGTCTTTTTTACTGACGGTGAGTTTCATCAGTTCCTCCGGAAAAAAGCCGATCTTTGATGATATAATCATTATACCACACGTAGAGTTAGGAGGTACGAGATGTCCTTTTTAGTAGAGTTCTCCATGTTTCCTACAGATAAGGGTGAGAGTGTTAGTCCTTACGTCAGTAGGATAATAGATATGATAGACAGATCCGGAGTTCCCTACAGACTTACTCCTATGGGGACTGTATTTGAGGTTGAGAGTATGGAAGAGGCTCTGGACATAATAAACAGAGCCTATAATCAACTTGAACCTGACTGTAGTAGGGTGTACACGACCATAAAGATGGACATAAGGAAAGGAAAAAGTGGAAGGATAGAGAGCAAGATAAAATCTGTGAAAGAGAAGTTAGGAAGAAAGGTTAATGAATGATTCTGAAGAAGGTGACTTTAATCAACTTCCTCAGTCACGCTGACAGTGAGGTAGAGTTTAACCCAACTGGTATAACTGCCATCATAGGTGAAAATGGTTCTGGAAAAAGCTCAATCGTAGAGGCAGTTCAATTTGCCCTGTTCGGGAAGTCAGACAAAGGAAAGTTAGAGCAACTAATAAAGTGGGGTAAAAAAGAATCTAGGGTAGATCTTGAGTTTGAAAATCTCCAAGGAACTTTTAGAATCGTGAGAGAGTTATCAAAGATAGGAAAAGGTGATGTCCAATCAAGGTCTATACTCTATAAATTTGAAGGTAGTAGACTTGTTCCATACTTGCAGAAAAACTTGGACAAAGAGCTTCCAAGGTTAACAGGTTTGACAAGAAAGTCTTTTCAAACCTCCGGACTTATAAAACAAGGAGAAATAGAAGGACTACTTTCCCAAAAGCCAAAAGAGAGAGAGAAGATTATAGAGGAGCTTTTAGGGATACAGTACTACCAGAGGTTGATCCAAGAGTACAATGAAAACAGAAAAGGGATCAAAGATAGACTTCAAATCCTACAAGATAGACAGATAAACACTGAAGATCTACTCAGAGAGATTGAAGAGAAAAGAGTTCTGATGTCTCAGTTGGACAGGCAGATAGAAGAGGTAGGAAAAGAGATAAAGAACAAAAGGGAAATAGTATCGGAACTTACAGAGAATTTGAAGACACTGCAGATCATCACATCCCAGATAAACAGTAAGCTCCAGCTGATTAGCCGGGTGGATAGGGAGATATCAGACCTTTCTCAGGAGATGGAGAAGATCCAGAATTTAAAGGAAAAACTTCCGGAAGTATCAGAGGAGTACAGAAGGTACGGAGAACTGGAAAATAGACTAAACACAGTCCAAGAGTTGGAAGCAGCTTTAAACAGAAAAGATATTTACATAAAACTCTTAGAACAACTAAGAGAAGACAGAGAGTTTATCCAATCTTACAGAGAGACAGCCAGGAAGTTTGAAGAACTTCAGAGAAAAGAGAGAGATATCAGTAGGAAGATAGAAAATATAAATCAGCTAATAAACTCTATAGAAAAAAATGAGTTAGAAAGAAAGTCATTAGAGAAGGCACTTTCTGAGATAAAGAGAGAGGTAGAATTTTTAAACTCGTACAAGAACAAAGCTCAAGAGTACCAGCAGAAGCAAGCCAGATTAAACCAGATATCCAGTGAGCTAAAAATCCTGAACCAGAGGAGAGGCCAGCTTGGGCAGATGAAAGCCTCTACCCAGAGTATCGAAGACCAGATGAAGAAGAGAAAAGTCGAACTGTTAAAAATTGCAGAGCTCTTAAAAACCAATTACCATCAAAAATTCCAGACATTACAGTTAAACCCTAACATGATAGATGAGTTCATAAATCAAAACGAGATAAAACTGAACTATCTGGAAGAAGAAAAGAGTAAACTCCAACAGGAAATAGCAACTCTAAAGTCTAAACAGTTAGAGCATAAAGAGAGATTAGAGAAGCTGAGTAGTATAGATGTTTCTTGTCCAGTATGTGGCAAACCTTTAACTGAACACGAAAAGGAGGAGCTTTTCCAGGAGATCAAAGATGATATGGTTTTGAAAGAAGAAGAGTATAAGGAGAAGAGTCAGAAGCTGAAAGAGAGAGAAGAAGAGATAAAAAAACAGAGGGAGATAAGAAAATTCCTTGAAAATTTCAAAAGTACTTACTCTATCTACTCTGAGAAAAAGTTAGAGAAAGACCAGCTCTCCAGTAAAATGAAAGTTATAGAGCACTCTATCTCAAAGTTGGAAAGTATCGAGAAGGAAAAACATCAGATAGAAGAAGAGTTATCAAGAGAGCATGGAAATTATGGAAGATACCAGAGTCTGAAAGAGAAAGGGTTGGAGATGGAAGTAGAAAGGTTAGAAAAGGAGATAGAGAGTGTAGACCTATTCTTGAAAGAAAACCGGAAAGAAGACCTCCTCAAGAGAAAAGAAGAGTTACTGTATGAGCTGGAAAGAATAAGGGAGTTCCTCTCAAAGAACACAGCAATTTACGGAAAGTATAGATATTTAGATGAGGAAAGAATAGACAAGCAGATAACAACAACCTCTAGAGAGTTGAAAAGTTTAGAGAGGAGGATCTCACAGTTTTCCTTAGAAGTTGGGATAGAAGGCTCTTCTGTAGATATGGATACAGTATCTAACTTAAAGAACCATTTAAAATCTGAGGCCAACAGAATCAAGAACGTACAAGAAGAATTTTTCAACATAAAGAGAGAGATAGCAAAGGAAGAGGCTATAAAGGAAGAACTGAAGAAGAAAAATTTAGAGCTTAAAAAGTTAAAATCTGAGTTGGAAGGCTTGAGAAACAGCTTAACGGAAATAGATGAAAAAGATATCCTACTAAAGAAAGAGGGCCTAGAGAGGAATATAGAGATACTGTCTCAAAAGTACGAAGAGATGGTTTTGGAAAGGGGGAAGATAGAAGAAAGGCTAAGGATTCTAAAAGATAAGTTAGATGATGTCAGGAAGGAGATGGAAGAGATAGAGGCTCTAAAGGATAAACTAAGCAAATACGACAGAGTTATAGAGACAATCTCCAGAGTAAACAGAGCTATAAAGGATAACGCTCTCTACACTCTACCGAAAATAACAGAAGAGATATTCAGTAGGTTTAACTTCTCTCACTTCTACGGTCTTAAGTTCAACGAGGATTACTCTATTGTGTTGTCTGTTAATGTAGTTGGTGGAGAGACCAATGCTCAGATAGACGCTCTAAGTGGTGGTCAGAGGATATCCCTGGCTCTTGCCCTCAGGTTTGCCATTTCCAAGATGTTAAACAATAGAATCGACTTCCTAATACTGGATGAACCCACTATACATATGGATAAACATAGGAAGAGAGAGTTAGTGGATTTAGTGGGAGATATAAAAGAGAAGAACTTCGTTAAGCAACTTATAGTCATAACCCATGACGAGGAGATAGAGGAAAGGGCAGATACAATATACAAGGTAGACTCTGGAGAGGTTGAACTGATTACTGTTTAAGTCACTTCTCTGTTTAACTTTATGTAGAACTTAGACCCTACACCGTAAGTACTCTCAACCCAGACTTTACCCTTATGGGCTTCGATTATGTGTTTTACTATAGACAGTCCCAGTCCTGTCCCTCCAATATTTCTACTTCTAGATTTATCCACCCTATAGAACCTTTCAAATATAAGGGGTATAGCTTCCTTTGGTATGCCTATTCCGGAGTCCTCTATCACAATAGTATCGTTGCTCCCTTCTCTATGGGAGTAAACCTTTACTATCCCATAAGATTTATTGTACTTTATAGCGTTTTCTATCAGATTCTTTAAGGCTATTAAGAACTTCTGTTCGTCCACTATTATGTTAAAGTCTGTTGGAACAAGGTTGTTTAGTTTTATACTCTTTTCTACCGTCAAGTGTCTCAGATCCTCGAATATAGACTCAACAAGGGAGTGTAGTTTAACAGGGGATTTTTGTATCTTCTCTTCCTTCGACTCTAACTTTGCAAGTATTAGCAGATCTTGGACTAGATTGTCCATCTGGTTTATTCTTTTTTGTGCCATCTGTATGAACTTTTTAGTAATCTGAGGGTCTGTCTCTGTCTCAAGAGTCTCCATAACAGATTTGAGGACAGAGATAGGAGTCTTTAACTCATGGGATACGTTTGAAACGAAGTCTTTCTTTGCCTGCTTGTACACTTCAAAGGGTGTGATATCCTGAAGATGTATTATCTTCTTGTCCTCTATGTAGTATATGTTCACTAAGAACTTCTTTTCATCTATCTCCATCTCCACTTTTTTGTCTCTCTTGTCCTCGTAAGATATGATAGAGTAGAGATAGTGGTTCTTCACCACCTCGCTGAAATGTTTACCTTCCGGTTCATCACAGGAAAAGAACTTCCTAGCGTAACTGTTGACAAACTCTATGTTTTTCTCAGAATCTACTACTATAATACCCTCTTTAAGGTAGTCTAAGAACTTTATAAGTATGTACTGTGTATTATCCTTTATCTTCATCAACCTCCTGATGTCTTAACATCTTTCCTTCTTTCATGTATATTACTTCTTCTGCTAAATTTGTAGCTATATCTGCTACTCTTTCAACATTCTTAACCACATCTATGAGTCTGAGGGCTACTTTTATAGTTGAAGGGTCTTCTACCATGTATGTGTACAACTCTCTTATTATCTGATCTTCTAATGCGTCTATCTTGCCATCCCTCTTTATAACATCCCTTGCAAGGTCTGCATCCATCTCTGCAAAAGCCTTTATAGAATCTTTCAGCATGTTTATGGTAAGCTCTGACATTAGGGGTAGGTCAACGTACTCTTTAATCTTTGGTTTCTGGAGTATAGACTCAGCGTGTTCCTTTATGTTCTCTGCATGGTCTCCTATCCTTTCAAGATCTCTGTTCACAAAGAGATCCATAGCTAGCATTCTTAGATACTTTGCCTCTGGTTGGTATCTTGCTATCGTGGTTATTATCAGGCTTTCGTTTTCCACTTCCATCGTATCCATCTTCTCTTCATTAGTCTTTATGTATTTCAAATGTTCTAGATTGTGTTCTACTATAGCTTTTATGGCACTGTCTATCATACTCTGAGCTAAATCTGCCATAGTAAGTAGCCTTTCCCTTATCTCTTTTAGTTTTGGCTCTATCAGCATCTAATATCCTCCTCTATAAACGTTTTTATATTTTATCCAAATCTTCCGGAGATGTAGTCCTCAGTGAGTTTTTTATTTGGTTTAGTGAATACAGTATCTGTTAAGTCAAATTCAATCAGCTCTCCTAGATACATAAATGCTGTGTAGTCTGATATCCTTGCAGCCTGTTGCATATTGTGGGTAACTATCACTATAGTGTGGTTCTTCTTCAGTTCTACCAGTAGTTCCTCTATCTTCGCCGTTGAGATAGGGTCTAGTGCAGATGTTGGCTCATCAAAGAGGACTACATCAGGTCTAACTGCTATAGTTCTTGCTATACAGAGCCTTTGCTGTTGTCCTCCAGATAGGGAAAAGGCTGATACGTTCAACCTATCCTTGACCTCTTCCCACAGAGCTACGTTCTTCAGAGTCTCTTCAACCCTATCCTGTAACTCTCCTTTTTTCTTTATCCCTTGAAGTCTCAGACCATAAGCTATATTGTCAAAGATCGACATAGGGAAAGGTGTAGGCTTTTGAAAGACCATGCCTATTTTTGCTCTAAGTTCCATAAGGTCTACATTTTTGTCAAGTATATTCTTCCCGTCCAAGAGTATCTCTCCTTCGTATCTGTTTCCAGGATAAAGGTCATGCATTCGGTTAAAACACCTTAGAAGGGTGGTTTTTCCACATCCAGAGGGTCCTATCAGAGCGGTGACTTTTTTATTGTATATTGGCATATTTATATTTTTTAGGGCAAGCTTCTCTCCTGTATAGTAGAACTTTAGATTCTTTACTTTCATCCTTATATCTGACATTTAAAAAAGCCTCCTTATTGGTGTTTTTTTCTTTGTATTATGTACCTAGCTGTTATGGATGCCATCAAAACAAAAAAAGTTAACAAGAAAGAAGCAGCCCATGCCTGTTTATGCCATTCATCATAAGGGCCCATAGCATACTGAAACACAGTTACCGTTAGCGAAGCCATCGGTTTTGTAGGATCTAGATTTGTAAAGTTGTTATTGAATGAGGTAAAGAGTAAAGGTGCTGTCTCTCCGGATATCCTTGCAACACCGAGGATTACTCCAGTTAGAACCCCAACCTTAGCAGCCTTTAAAACTATCTGAAAACTTACCTGCCATGGTTGTGCACCAAGAGCGTAAGCAGCTTCCCTAGTCTGCTGAGGGACTAATTTCAACATCTCATCTGTAGTTATGACAATAACCGGTATCATTAGTATAGCAAGAGCAATACCACCAGCCAAACCCATAAAGTGTCCTACAGGAAGGACTAGTAGAGCATAAACAACCGCTCCTATAACTATAGACGGATTGCTGACCATTATATCCACTATATTTCTTGCTACTCTTGCAATTCTAGAGCTCCTTCCATACTCTGCAAAGTATATCCCTGCAAGTATTCCAATAGGAGTTCCAATAACCGTACCTAAAAAAGTTATTATGATGTGACCAAGGAAGGCATGCTTTAAACCACCTCCTTCTATTCCCGGTGGGACAGGGTCATAGATGAATAGGTTTATATTTATGTACTTAAACCCATTTATAAATAAGTCTCCCAAGATCCAAAATAAGAAAAATAGCCCGAAAGTTGCTGATAAGAAGGATAGAGTTAGTGATATGTAGTTCTCTATTTTCCTCTTCGCTTTGATGTTAATCATTTTCTACACCTTCCACTTTTTCTCAAGTTGGAGTAACATTATCTTTGATGCGTACAGAACAAAAAAGGATATAACAAACAGAATAAGAGTTAAGAAGTAGAGAGAAGAGAGATACAGAGCTGTGTCTGCCTCGGCGAACTGGTTAGCTAAGGTAACGGTTATAGTGGTAAATGGGTCCAGTAGGGACTTTGGTATCTGGTTTACATTTCCTGCTAAGAAGGTCACGGCCATCGTCTCCCCAATTGCCCTACCAACACTCAAAATAAGACCTCCAGCTATACTTGATACAGTTATTGGAATCATAACCTGTTTTATAACTTCCCACTTTGTAGCCCCTAAAGCGTAAGCAGACTCTTTCATTATAGGTGGAACCATGTTAAAGGCGTCCTTTACAACAGAACTCATAAAGGGAATTATCATTATAGAGAGGACTAAAGATGTGGTTAAAACATCTATCCCTGTTGGTGATCCTTCTAAAAGTTTTCCTATAACAGGAAATTCTCCCATTTTCTCCTTAAGCCACGGTTCTACCTTTTCTCCAAACAGAGGAGCTACAACAAAAAGACCCCACATCCCATAGATTATACTCGGTATTGCTGCTAACAGCTCTATAGCTGTGGAGAGTATAGGTTTTAGTCTATTTGGAGACAGTTCTACAAGGAAAATAGCTATTCCTAAGGATATAGGAGCAGCCACCAATGTAGATAAGAAGGTAGCTATTAGGGTTCCAATCAGTGGGGCTAGGCCTCCAAACTTCCCTGCAACTGGATCCCAATCTGTAGATGTAATAAAGTTCCAAACTCCAAAGTGGTTTATAGCTAAAGAAGACTCCCTGTATAGGGAGAGGAATATAATTATAGGGAGAAGTATGCCAACGAACATACCTATGGATGTAAGTACTATCCTCAAGACACTTTCTATGGACTTTGACTGCTTTAAGGCATTCTCTCTCTTATCCATTTTATCTCCGTACGTAATTTATATGATATATTTTAACAAAAACCCCTAAAAATAGAGGAACAAAAGTTTAGAAGGTTAACCATGAAGAAAGTCTGCCTACATCAGGCCGTTTTCTTTCCAGTACTCTCTGATCATATTTTTGACGTTTTCAGGCATAGGGATATAGTTTAACCTTATAGCTTCTTGATCACCGTTTTTGTACACCCAATCAAAGAAGGCCACAACTTTCTTTGAGGCTTCTGGTTTATCCTTTGCCAGAAGTATGAACGTAGCTCCGGCTATAGGATATGTATTTTTTCCTGGTTGATCTGTTAGGATATAGTAAAAGTGTTGTTTTTTATCCCATTTTGCATTTGTTGCAGCTGCTTGGAACGACTCGGTTGAAGGAGCTACAAAGTTTCCTTCTCTGTTCTTAACCTTTCCAGCAGGAAGGTTGTTCTGTTTTGCGTATATGTACTCAACGTATCCTATTGAACCTCTAAACCTTTTAACGTAGTTTGCTACACCTTCATTTCCTTTTCCACCAACTCCAGTTGGCCAGTTGACAGAAGTTCCAAACCCAACTTGCTTTTCCCACTCAGGACATACTTTTGACAAGTAGTTCGTCCATGTCCAAGTTGTTCCAGAACCATCAGACCTTCTTACTACTGTGATATCTCTATCAGGTAAAGAAACTCCAGGGTTTAGCTGTTGGAGGTATGCGTCGTTCCACTTCTTTATCTTACCAAGGTATATATCACACAGAGCTTTTCCGTCAAAGTTCAGTTGAGTGTTTCCGATGTCAGGAAGATTATACGTTGGAACTACTCCACCTATAATGGTAGGAAACTGAACTAACTTCTTCTCCTTTAGCTCCTCCGGAGTTAGGGGTGCATCTGATGCTCCAAAATCAACTGTCCTGTTCTCTATCTGCCTTATACCACCACCAGAACCTATAGCTTGATAGTTTACCTTTACTCCAGATACCTTCTCGTACATGTATGCCCATGATGAGTATAGGGGATAGGGAAAAGATGCTCCCGCACCTGTGATCTCTAGAGCAAAAGCTAAACTCGACACACTTATTAATCCGACTATAGCTAACTTCTTCATCTTTTACCTCCAAACTTTAGTATTCATTAAATATGATAAAGGATCTATGTTAAACTAATATTAACTTTTTAAAAACTACCCCTTCCCATTTTCTGGTAGGCTATGATTACCAATTTAGCTCAAAGGGTAAGCATGTACTTAGCAAACCCGCTTTTCTTATTATCTATACTTCTTTGGGCACCACTATACTCTACTATTTCAACGTTTCCTATCCAGTTAACATGTTTAGACATAAAGTACTTTATACCTGCTATGTAGTGGTCTCTCTTTACATTTTTTCCAGTTTGATGGTAGATTATCTAATTTGAACTTCTTGTCGAACTTTTCTTTCGTTTCCATTATTACTTTGTCCATTTCTGCTTGATATTCTGCCTTTTCTGATTCTTCTTTTGCAAGCTGTTCATCTATTTCGGCTTCCTCCTGCTGAGTTAAAACGCCCTTCTCAACTAACTTCTTCAAGATAGGATTTTCAACCACTTGTGCATAAGAAGTACCCACGATTCCATAAAGATTCAGGGTAAAAAGGTATTTTTTCATCTGCAAACCTTCTTTTTCAGTTATATAGAATTCTCTTAGAGAATTTATATTTATATAAAACTAAAAAATTTAAAAAATTATTAAATAATTTTAATAATTAAATTATTTAAATTAAATAGCAAGTTTATTTTCTACTTTTAGACTAAAACTTATAAGATATTCCAAAACTAAAGCTCCTTCCGACTTTATATCTTAGTGACACTTTATCTCCTTGTAGAACTAAAACCTCATCATCTAATATGTTTTTAGCTTTAAAGTCTATTGTGAAGTTCTTTTTTAGTTTCTTTTTAAATACGAAATCCAACTGGTCGAATGACTGTTCGTAGTGATCTGGCTGACCATATAACCCAATCGACCTTATTCTTTTACCAAATGTATTGTACAGCATTCCCCAGTAAAGACCTGTGTCTGGATTGTCATATCCAAATGTGAGATTTAAAACATAAGGAGATTGACCCTGCATCCTTCTACTTTTAGAAGTAAGTATTTTTGCACTTTCTTCGTCTAAAGTTACTTTTGACTCTATAAATGCAACGTTTCCAGATATGAAAAAGTTATCATAATCTATGTTTCCCAAGTACGGAATTTTTTCTACCGCTTCTATTTTATTTATAAAGTTAAATGATTTTCTAAATTCAAACTCTGCTCCGTAGTTATTTGCCTTTAAAGCATTTTGATAAGATAAAAAAGGATTGTTTGTGGTTGGGAGATAAGTTTCTTCTATAGGATTTTTAATGTTTCTGTAGAATAATGATATAGAGACCGAGTCTAATCCAGCCAACATCTTTTCTATTCTAAGATCAAAGTTGTCTATTTTAGAAGGTTTTAGATTTGGATTACCAAGAATTCTTTCACCTGTTAGAGGATCTATGAAAACTGAGTTTGAAACCTCAAGAAAATCTGGATATGTCATAGTCTTACTGTATGCTCCTTTTAAATTTAGAGTGTCACTAAAAAAGTACTTTACAGATAAGTCAGGGTAGCTATCCTTTAGTTTTATGTCTGACTTTAGTTCTGTAGGAGAAAGCTGCTCGTAAGATAAAACATTTTGCTTTAGGTCTTCAAATCTATTACCTACAGAAACTCTCACTTTTTGGCCTAACTTTGTATCAAAATTAGCGTAGAAAGCGTTAACATCAAGCTTACCAGAGTATTTATCATTAAAGAAAGTTCTATTCTGTATTCTAAAGTACTTTTCTCTATTCTCCGGAGAGAAGATAGCATCTATATTCTCATACTTCAAAGTTTCCTCTGGAAGGTTTACACCAGACTTCGGTAAATAAGTAAACCTTCTAATCCTTGAAGACCTTTCTTTTTCTTGCTGTTGGATTCCAAACTTTATTTCTGTATCTTTAAATAATAATAAACTATCTTTTTTGTAGATTATGTCTACCCGAAAATCTTTACTCTTATCCTTGAGATAGGTAAACTCATGGGCTAAGTTTGAGTTAGGAACTCTTACTCTATTGTAGTATCTTCCCGTTCCTTCTTCTAACCAGTAAGTATAACTTACTTCATTTGGTATTTCCATATCCGCGGTAGAGAAAGCTGTAGCCCACTCTAACTTAAAATTAGGTAAAGGTAAAGAGTGACTTCCGAAAAGTTGATTAAACATAAGAGATCTTTCCTGCCAACGTAAGTTTGTTATTCTTTGAACGTTTTGATTTTCATCAGTTCCGTTATAAACTTGTGCTCTGTTGGTGGATATTCTCGTTAGTAAAGAGGTAAACTTAACTATCTGACTATCTCTGAAAGATAGCCCAGTTCCAACTAAATATGCTAACTTTATATCGTTTACATTATTATTATATATTCCCCCATTGTTTGCTGTTAGACCAGATTGACTAAGGTTATATATATTTCTTTCTACATCTACTTTTTTCCACTCGTTGTCGTACATAAATGAAAGTAGATATCCAACTTTAATACTACCATCTCCAAACTTCTTGGAGTCACCCAATGCTAAGTTGAAGCCAACTCCAGGAGGAAATGTTATATCCTTTAAATTATTCTTCGACCTAAAAGTAGTAACATATTTTTCTAATTCCTCTCCTGAATAAGCATCTTTGTCTGGAAAAGGTAGTTTTCTTGTTCCATCATCGAATCCAAGAAAGTCAGTTTTACCACCCTCATAAAATTTTCCATCTTTGAAAGTAGTTAAGGAGTTGTATTTCACAGATGCTGACACATCTAAGAAAAACTCCTTAGGATAGTCTTTTGTGTTTAAGATTACCGTACCTGTAGCAAAAGATGCAGGAATATCGGGAGAATAGCTTTTCTTTATCACTATATTATTTAATACACCTGTAGGAAATATATCTAAAGGTACTATCCTCTTTATAGGGTCAGGAGAAGGTAGTATAGAGTTGTTTAATAGGGTTATTGAGTATCTCCCCCCCAGTCCCCTAATATAAACATGACCATTATCCATAATTGTTATACCAGAAACTCTCTTTACTGCTGAAGATGCATCAGAATCTCCAGCTTTTGAAAACTGTTCAGAGCTTAAAATATTCACAACCTCTGCAAATTTTGCCTGTTCCGCCATAGCTTCCGCTATAGTTCCCTGTATGTACGGAGCAGTTACAACGTACTCTGATAGCTCAAAAGTTAATGGAGTCAGTCTCACAGTTTGGTTTAATATTTGCCCTTCTGAGACTTCTATATCATCTATCGTCCTTGCACTATATTCAGGATGAATAAAAGATAAGGAGATTTTCTCCTCTTCAACATCTAATAAAATCTCCCCACTTTTGTCAGTAAGATATTCTTTAGAATTGCCTTTTATGTATACTTTTACTCCACTTATAGGTTTTTGGTCTACATAAGATATCACTTTTAATCTAATATTGGCCTTTATTCTTTTCTTCTCTTCTCCTTCTTTAATAGAAGGAGTTTTTTGAAGTTGGGTATCAGACCCTGTAGCTAGTTCTTGATTTATTGTAATACCTTCTTTAGTTAAATCTATGTAGTATATCTTCATCTCTCCATCTTCTATTTTTAGATGATAAGAAAAATTACCTATTTTTATTGTATAGATACCCTTCTTCAGCTTTAAGTCTATCTCTCCATACTCATTTGTTCTAAACTCTTTATCTTCAATTAGAACCTTTTCATTTTTAAGTGGTATGGAATCTTTGAATATATATACCTTTGAACTTCCAAATTCTGAAGCAAACACATCTGTCAATATAGCTGACAGTAAAACTGTTCTGGTTAAGTATCTCATTAATTTACGTTTCCTCCTGATAACAGTATTCTCTATTAACTTTGCATCTACTTATAATTTGAAGGAGCTGAACAGATTTTTTATATACATTGTCATCTTTAATTTGTTTCAAGTAATCTTCTGATTTTTCTAGTCTTCCAGACATAAAAGCACAGTATGCAATAGCATATTTAATATTATCGTCTTTATCTAATTGATTTACTTTTATAATATCTTCTAAACCAAGAACTTGACTATATCTCTTCATATCTATAAGGATTCCGATTCTCTGTCTTAATTTTTCTGGGCCGTCTTGAATCATACTGTTTAGAGTCAAGGCATTATCATATCTACCAATCCTTTTGTAAACCTCTGCTGCATCTTTATAGTAATTAGGGTTTACCTTTGAAGCTTTTTCAAAGAAGTAAGCTGCATTGTATAACATACCAATTTTGTAATAGCTGTTTGCCAGAGAGACTAATATTTTCTCGTCATCTCCAAATATAAAGTAAGCCTTCTCTAATAAAAATATAGATTTTTTATACTCTCCATTTTGATATAAGGCTTTAGATATAGCAACGTAATCCTCCGGAGTTGCGCCTTTTTGACTTAGTAAAATTTCTGCCACTTCCATTGCAGAAAAGTATAGTCTTAGTTCCATGTATGTATAAAATTTTAGTTTGTAGAAAATTGTTTTTTCTTCTGTAAATTTTTTTAAAGCTTCATCTATAGTAGATAGAACTCCGTCATAGTCAGAGAGATTTTTCAAACATTCTACCTTTATAAGATAGAACTTATAATCTGTAGATGTTACTTCTTTTTCTTTATCTATCCACTCTACAGTTTTTCGACAGTCTTTCTGCTTATAGTAAGAATCTACTATGTAAGTGATGATATTTTTATCAGTAGCTCCATAGCTATAAGCTTTTTCAAAATTAGATGCTGAATCTTTGAAGTTTTGCATTTTGTATAGCGCATAACCAAATAGAGTATAGTATCTTTTTGTATCTACCTTCTGTGGATTTATCTCTTTTAATATTTCTATAGCTCTATCGTAATGTTCGTCTTTTATTAACAGAGATGGTAATTGAAGCTGATCTACGGTCTTTTCCTGTTTTTGTTCCTTTTTTGTTTTTGCTAGTACATAACCAAAAGTTAAAAAGATAGAAACTAAAAGTATGTATGAAATTTTTTTCATCTGTGCTCCTCTTGGTTTATTGCAGTTCAAACTTCACTACCTGCTTTACCCATGTTTTTACAGGTTTACCTTTGTATCTACCAGGCTCAAATTTCCACTGTTTTACTGCATTTATAGAGGCTTCTTCAAACACTCTTGCTGGTTGAGATTCCAAAACTTCCACTTGCTGAACAGAACCGTCCTCATCAACTAAAATTGAAAGGACAACATACCCAGTTATATTTTTAGCTCTTGCGGATTTAGGATATTCCGGAGAAGTTCTAAACCTTGGCATAGGTGGTTGGTCAACAGATTTCTCAGTCATAACAATATTCTCTTTAACATCCCCTACTATGTCCTTTGAGTCCGAAGATACAAATAAACTGTCAAAAGAAAATTGGGGAAGGTTAATTTCTATTCCTGATAAACCTCCAGACAATCCTGGAGGTGGTACAGCTGTATCCATTCTAGGTTTATGCTCTATCTGCTTTTGCTCTACCTTTTTTTCCTCTTCAGGAGGTTTTACTTCTTTCTCAGTTATAATAGGAGTAAAGTCTTTATCCATTTTTCTTTGCTTAAGAGATTGGATAGAATTTAAATAGAGCATAAGAAAAATAGTAAGGGTAAAACCAATTAAACCTATTCCAAATCCGGATAATCTATTCCTTAAGTTGTTTACCCTTGTCATAATCTCTAACCTAATTCCTGTTTAGTAGAGACTGCAACATCTTTAGCACCAGCAAGCCTAATCTGATCTACCACGTCAACTAAAACTTCTACCCTTGCATCTTTGTCTACTATAACCAAAACAGTTTTGTTTGTAGAAGAAGAAAGTAAATCCCTTACTTTACTCTGCAAGGTCCAAAGCTTTACCAACTGGTCATCTATATATATATTTCCAGCTTTGTCTATGTACACTCTTATTTCTTTTGCAGTTATTCTTTGAGCTGTAGATGCTTGAGGTCTCTCTATCTCTATCTTAGCTTCTTTTATAAAGGTGGCACTCACTATAAAGAATATAAGTAGTATAAAAACTACATCTATAAGTGGTGTAATATTTGGTTCATCACTTCTTTGCATTGCAGACTTAAACCTTCTCATATTCTAACTCCTTGTAGAATTTTGATAAAGCTAGCATTCTTATTTCTTTAAGTTCTTCTTGTAATCTTCTTTGTTTAGATAAAAGTAAACTTTCTGTTATAATTCCAGGAATAGCTATAATCAAACCTATCTCCGTAGTATAAAGAGCCTTTGATATTCCTAAAGCAATCCCTCCTCCACCTTGAGAAAAAAAGGTTCCTTCATTGAGAGAATTAAACATAGTTACCATTCCATCTACAGTTCCAAGAAGACCAAGAAGAGGAGCAATCACAGTTAATCCAAGGAGAGCGCTTTTGTATGATTGAAGGTTTGCATCATATTCTAAAATTACTTCGTCTACAAGATTTTCCAAATTTTTTTTACTTTTTATCTTGTGAGCGTTTTCTTTTAATTTCTCTAAAACATCTTTGCAAGCGGAATCTATCACACCTTTAAATTTATCTATCTTACCGTCATAAACTAAAGAAAATACTTCTGACACTGGTAGGGTTGTTCCTCTTCTGAGAGCTGCAAATCTATATCCTATAAAATACCACAAGAGAAAAGTTACCACCATAAGGGGGTATATATATATACCCCCATTTTCTAATATTGTTGAAAGGTTGTCCTGTATAAACTGTTTCATATATATTTCACCTTACCTTAAACATTACAGTGGTTTAAAATCTTTAGAGCAGATTCTTCTATAAACTCCTTTATCCTCTCAGACCACCCTGTTATAAGAGAGCCAAGTATATAGGTTGGTATTGCTACAACAAGTCCGAGCTCAGTTGTTACTAATGCTTCTGATATCCCACCGGCCATAAGTTTTGGATCTCCCGTTCCAAACTCAGTAATTACATTAAAGGTTTCTATTATACCGGTAACAGTCCCAAGTAAACCAAGAAGTGGAGAAACAGCTGCTATAACTATTATAGTTGTTTTGAATCTATCTAAAGAAGAGGTGTATCTTAGCATAGCTTCTGTAATAACGTAATCTATTGTTTCTTTGTCCTTTGAATTTAGATTTCTTAACACATAAGCAAGTACAGAAGGAACAACACCTTTTAAACCTTCTGCATATTCTAAAGCTTCTTTTATTTTTCCAGATTTTAGCATATTTGCTATATTCTCCGTAACTTCAGAACTTTTTCTGCTTGCTGCAAAGATTATAAAAATTCTTGATACTATCAGTATCAAAGCTATAAATCCTAAAAGTATGATTATATATCCTATAATTCCACCGCTTTCTATATGGTCAAAAAAAGTTCTTTCTGCAGGAGGGTTTACAGGGTTAGACTCATTGTCGTATAGAAAAATCCCTATAGTTGGTGGTAAATTACCTTCCTTCAGACCTTTTACTGTATCGTAGACAACTGAGCTATTCTTTGGATTCCATAAACCAAAAAGTCCATCTCCTATAGGAAGGAGAACTCCAATATTACCATCCGGAGTTATTCCGTATCTGGCAACCCCACCAATTTTTATAACTTCTCCAGAAACTTTTTTCCCATCTTGTAAGAAAAACTCTCCTTTCTCTATTCTTAGAGAAGAGTTTTTATCTAAAAGGTCAAAGGCATTTAAAAAAGCATTCTTCATAGTTTTTATAGGGTCCACGTCTTCAATGTTTTTGTAGCCATTCATACTTAGCGTGTCAACAGCCTGTTGAACAGTTACAGGAAGTAGATTTTTACTCTCTTCCGCCTTTGATAGCTGAATTTCTATTTCTCTTATTTTATTTTCTAAATCGTCCCCTTGAGCTTTTAATAGCATTATCTTATTTTCTGCTTCCACTACTTCTTTATTACCTTGCTCTGAAATACTTTTCAACTGTTGTTCTAAAGCTTCCAATTCCTGCATTAAAGCTTTCTTTTGATTGATAAGATAAATATACTCTTTCTTGTACGCCTTCATGAGCTTATCTTCTTCTCCAAAGGACAGAGAAAAAGAACCCAAAATTAGCATAATCGCTATAAACTTTCTCATTTTCTAACCTCTCCTGGTAAAAAGTTCGGTACTACAAAATAACCTGTTCTTATCTGTTTTTTAAAAGAATCGAACATATTGTCTATCATTTTTTGGTCCTTTCCTGAAGAGAGCAGATGAATTTTGTACTCTGGAGCTTTTAAAAATCCGTATTTTCTATCTCCTGTCCTAAAAAGCAACCCTACCATACCCACTCTTAAAACATCTGCCAAGTAAGGTTTATTGTCTATATAGACAGTATCTTTATATATCCCGCTTTCTTTTGTTGCTCTTATTTCGTCTTCATAGATAGCCCATAGTTGATTTAAAGCTTTTTCCGGTAGTATATTTCCTTCTTGAACTTCTTTCCGGAGTTGACTAAGTTGAGACAGTCTATCTTGTTTTTTAAAGGGTAAAGATGAGTTTACATACTTTTCCAAAATTCCTATTCCTTCTAAAACCACAGGTATTAAGTCTGTATTTTTAGAGCTTTTTTCAGCCAACTGTCTTTTTTTCTTATCCAGTTCAGATTTAAACTCCCTAACCCTAAGACTTTCTCTGTCATAACTTAAGGCAAGCTCAGACTTTCTCATCTGAGCATTTCTGCTTTCTGCTCTTATTCTTGCTTTAATTTCATCTATCTGAGAGTTTAGTTGTTCTATCTCAGATCTCAGAGAGACTATCTCTTTAACTAAATTCTCCTCCGAACTTTGAGCAAAAGATAAATCAAAAAAAGTAAGCATAGCTAAAGCTAAAATATTAGGTCTTATAATCTTCAGACCTTTTACTATCATAAACACATCCTCCGGTTTATTTAAGTCTATATTATAAAGTAAAAGTTGTTAAATTGAAAGCAAAATTTAATTAAAAAAATTTAATAAAAAAAATATAAAAATGGAAACACCCCCAGAAAGGGGGCCTCCATTTTTATTTTAAAGTCATCACTTTATTATTGTATTACTCTATTATTAGTGTATCCATTAAACATATTCTGTATATCTGTGTTAGTGAAAGTTAATACTTCTCCGGTATCTCCAGCAGCTCTAAACGTAGTAGAGCAGTTTGGTTGTTGTTGAGGGTTGTTAATTATAACACTCATAAATACGGGAGAGTTTACGTTCCTGCTAGATAGTCTTTGATAAGTGGCATTGTTGTTAATCCTTATACAAGCTTGAGATCTTGGCCCAGTTATGAAAACGTTTATAAGCTGTGCGTCTGTTCCTCTTCTGAGCATTATAGCTTCATGGGCTGAGCTATTAGTTGATTCTATTGTTATATTGGCCACTCTTAAAAAGCTGTATGGAGTTGCGTTGTAATTAGTTCTCAGGCCATCCGCTTCTATACCCCGTGGGTCATTAGATGAAACCTTTGTTTGTCTTATATATACGTACTGAACATTTCCTCTATACCCTTGGTCTGTATCTATGTTGTCATCTTCATTACCTATGAGCACTAAGTATTTTGCATTAGCTGTTCCACCAAACCACTCTACACCGTCATCCGCGTTGTTGTACACTTGAACATACTCTATTTTTGTTCCACTACCAGTAGCAAGCAAGGTTAAACCATTAACCTCTTCATCTGGAGCAACTTCAGCACCACCAAAAGCTAAAACTACATATTTAAGAGAGCCACTTGAATCATTATCCGAGTTTCCACCGTACACTAATGATTTATCAGCTTCAAACTGATTTTCTGTAGAACCTGTATTAGTAGAAGCGAAACCTGCTATATTTATACCTCCCCACTGTCCAGAAGAAGTGTCACAACTTTCAAGGTATCTCTTTCCTACAAAAAGGATAGGTTTCTCTTTTGTGCCTTCGGCTATGATTTTACCACCTCTCTCTACATTAAGAGAGTCGAAAGAACCTATTCCTGTTTTATCCCCATAGATTAACACACCCGGTTGTATATTCAGTACGCCGCCACTTTTTACTCTAACAACACCTTTAAGTCTGTAGCATTTTCCAGATTCTAACGTTACTGATCCGGTTATATCTCCCTGTATTACTGTAGCAGTGGTACAAGATGGCATAGAAGGGTTTTTCCCTAAACCGAAAGTCCATCCATCCGTCCAGTCGTTTGAGGGATTAACCGCACCTATAAACTCTGCGTTGTCAAAAAAAGAATCCACAAGCCTTGGGTTAGAAGCATACTGTGCCAGACTAACAACCTGAGATAAATTTAGTGGTTGGCCCTGAGGTTGGCATTGTTTTATTGTAATAGATTCCGTTCCTACAAAAACAGACGGCTGATTTGTTCCTGTAGACGGGGAAGAAGAACCCCCCCCACCTCCTCCACCACATCCAACAAGTAATGTGGACATAGAGATGAAACTTACTGTTAAAACAGCAGATAAGACTGCTTTTTTCATTACTAGTAACCTCCTTTGTTTTTTACAAAAAAATCTTAAATCTTAGAGTTTAAATACGTTTTAAAAAATTATTAATTTTTTCTAACAAAACTATAAAAGAAAGGGGGTATTATTATCTACCCCTCCCTCAGTAACTGATTTATCTGTATATCTCTTTGCCGTCTTTTCTCCAAACAGCTATAACTGAAGGTCTTGGAACTTCGACATTATCTCCATAAGGCCATCTTGAGCTTGGAGCGTTGGGGTCTTGAGCTCCGGATTCTACTTCTCCTGGATGTTGTATGGCACAGAAAAACGTTTTGTAGTCATCTGAGAATTCTGGACCACATATCTCACAACCTACTACTCCAGACAAGAACATCTTTAAAGTTTTGTTTATTGGGTCAAGAACATATACACCATCGTTTTTCCCCAATCTGTTTACGCTATCGTTTCCATCTGTAGCTATCCATACATTTCCTTCTTTGTCTATAACAAAGTTGTCTGGAGCGCTTATAGCAGGTACTCCAGAATTTGGGCTAACTTCTCTGCCGTAGAGATACAACTTCTTGTTGTAGTCTGGATTTTCTGGATCACCACAAAGGATAGGAATTTGATATGTGAATTTAGTAGCAGTAGGATCTCCTTTCTCTTCTATTATCTCTAATACGTGCCCCATATAGTTTATAGCTCTTGGATTAGCCCTATTTATGGTATTACTTGCAGTTGGGGTTGTGGTATCCGCTATTTTTCTGTATCTATTTACTGTTCCTGAGGTAGACCTTCTATCGTTGGAGGTAAGCGCAACCCATACACTCTTTGTAACAGGGTTCCACTCTATGTCTTCAGGTCTATCCATCATAGTAGCACCCAGAGAATCTGCCGCACCTCTTGTGTTTATAAAACATAGAGCTGGATCGTTTTTAAATTCATCAGGTAATTTATCATTTACTGTTACATTATAACTATTAGCATTTTTTTCTACTCTTGCAATTAGTATCCACTCTCCTATCATTCCTTTATCTGTATAGTCAAATTTAGCTACGTACAACTCCCCTTCATCCAGTAAGTTCATGTTAGCCTTTCTATCTGTCTGATTATATTTACCTTTTGTTATGAACTTATAAATATATTCAAATCTCTCGTCATCCCCCATATAAATCACAACTCTTCCATCTGGAGCAATTGCGTAAGTTGCAGCTTCATGTTTGAACCTTCCAAGAGTAGTTCTTTTAATAGGTGTACTATTTGGATCCATTGGATCTATTTCTACCACCCATCCAAACCTGAATGGTTCATTAGGCTCTGTATTTATATTAAATCTACCATAGTGTTGGTGAAATCCGTAGTAATTCGCAGAAGAACCAGGAACTCCATACCTCTCGTGAATATTTCTTATCAAGTTTGTATCTGTTGTATTGTTTGGTATACTTATATTGTTTCTGTTTCCCCCAAAATAAGAGTGAAAATTCTCTTCACAGGTCAAAATAGTTCCCCATGGTGTTTCACCTGCGGCACAGTTGTTTAGTGTTCCGTATACAAATTCACCATTTGGGTCTTGAGACGTTTTCATAAGCCTATGACCTTTTGCAGGTCCTGATATGTCACACTTTGTAATTCCTGTGATTCTTCTGTTGTAGGAAGAACCTTTTACATAGCTCCAAGAACCATTGCTGTTTCTTTTCACCTCCACCACAGAAATTCCATGTGCCATGAGCATAAAATCTACTTCATCTTTTGTAGGTCTGCCTTGTGCAGGCGATGTAACACCATTTTGGACTGTTAAGTAAGATGGGAACATTATTTCAGGGTTAGTATACTCATGGTTTACTACCAATAAATCCTTACCATCTGGAGATTTTAGATAACCTACAAAGTCACAATTGTATCCAAAAGATTTAGCTTGCCTTAAAACATCCTCTGCCGTAGGACCAATTCTTCTTATTTTACCCCAATCTAAGTTAGAACCATTATCAAGAGCATCACCCCATCTTATAATTATATTGTGTTCAAATTCTTGTGGAACTGTTATCTTATCATCTTTGTTAGGATAAATTGTTTGGAAAGAAAGTTTGGAAGGCTGGTTAGTTGAAGGCTGATTAGCAGCTGGTTTGTCTTCATCTCCTCCACACGAAACTAAAGATGTAGCGGCCACTGTGAATGCTGCAGCTTTAAGAAGCTCTCTTCTACTTAAAGCTCTTGTTAAGATGTTACCAAAGTACTCACCCATAATAAGACCTCCTTTATCACAGATTTTCCCTATATCATATAGGTTTGATATTTATTTTTTATTTTTTATAAATGAAAAAAATACAACTTTAAATTAATAATCATGATCATTTAAGATCTAATGATGGTGTTTCTCCATATATGTTTTTTATGTTTCTGTTAGCTCCTCTTGATATGAGTAGCTCTATTATTTCGGATTTATTTCTTTTGTCCTGTCTTGCATAAGCCCAGTGTAGAGCAGTATTTCCGTTCTTGTCTTGTATGTTTATATTAGCACCAAGGTCAAGCAATGTTCTAACAGTTTCAATGCTTCCCTGAGAGGAAGCTGTCATTAGCGGCGTGGCATCACTATATGACTTTGAGTTTACATCAGCGCCTTGATTTACAAGGAATTTTATAATCTCCACCTTATCCCATTTTGCAGCATAATGGATGGGTGTCCTACCTTTTTCATCTCTTGAATTTATATCCGCTCCATTTTTTACAAGCTCTTTAACCACATCTAAATCACAGTACTGAACTGAGTAATGTATTAATTTTCTTCCTTTGGCAAAAGATTGATTTATATCTCCATCTAAGTTTTTTATGGCTTTTATAGCTTCTTCTTTCTTGCATTTCATGATTAGTTCTGCGGTCTCGTCCAGTGTATACTTTTTGGAGTTGATTTTATTAAAAAAATAGGCAGAAAAACTTGCAATGGCTAAAACAATTAATCCTAAAGTTATCAACACCTTTCTGCTCTTCATAAAACCTCCTTAAAATATTCTTAAAGATTTTATCAAAATTTAATTAAAAAAGATTTTTCTTAAATTAGTAAATTCTAAAATTCCTGACTTTCGTAGTAAATTTTCAATAGATTTTCAAAGCAACTTTCCAAAGAAAAATTTTCTTTTATAAAGTTTGATAGCTCAGAAGGCGAATATTTTGATGGTTCAAACTCTGTTAATTTCTTTATCATCATGTATTTGTTCTCTGATATAAGTTCTGTGTAGTAGGTTATCTCTGAAAATGATGTTTTTGAGTATACCAAAACAGGAGTACCACAAGCTTGAGATTCTAAGATAGATATACCATAAGTGTCACTTCTAGATGTAGATATAAAAAGATCTGCACTGTTGTATATCTTGCGAAGGAGATTTTTATCATTTATATAGGGAGTTATCCGGTAATTTTTTGAGTGTATATACTTTTCTAACTTTCTTTCTTCCGGACCTCCACCTACAAGATGTAGAAAAAATCTATCTCTATACAGATAATCTATTGTATTAAATATATCTAACAACTCGTGTATGGATTTATCTTTAGAAAACCTTCCAACATACAGTAAAACTATTTTATCTACAGGAAGGTTTAAATCTAACTTTGAATTTTTTTTGTCTTCCGGTTTAAATATATTTGTATCTACACCAATTCTGACAACTTTCACATTTTCTAAACCAACGTTGTTTATGTATCTCTTGGTAAATTCTGACGGTGATAGTATAAGGTCAAAGTCTTTGTAGTTATTATAGGTATATTTTCTTAAGACCGTTTTTATAAAGTTATTTTTAAACCTATGCCTGAACACACTGTAAAAACTGGTCTCCAAATTAGAGTGAAAGAACCCAATACTTTTATATCCTATATTGGGTTTAAATTCGTTTACTATCTTTGGCAGAAAGAATGGAGAGCCCACTTCCACTATATCCGGTTTTACAAGTCGTAGTATCTCCAACACATCTTTCTTTGACCTGATTATCCGGTATGGTTTCCAGAAGAATACCTCCGGGGACTTTATGTAGTATATCTCTGTGTTATATATTCTTTCTCTCTTATTCTCTTCTCCCGGAACTACTATAGTATGGTTTATATCTCTGTATTTTGAGAAAAACTCAGCTTTTGAGAGAAGATAGCTTTTTACTCCTCCACTCTTTCTATTGTAGAAGTGGGTTATATCAACCACCCTCATTATCCCTATCCTCTATTTTCTTTATCTGTCCTATATCGTCCACTAAACTCCGGTGGTAAAGGTTAAATCCATAAGAAGTCCTGATTCTTTTGTTCAACTTCTTTGCTATCCTCCCTATCAGAGAAAGACTCACGTAAACCCTGTACTTTGTTATTATACATCTCTGTATATCCCTGGCTACCCACCATTCCTCTTCGTAGTTTTTAACACAGGGTAGCTCTACGTCTCTGTAAGGGTTATAGTATGTTTTATATGATTTCATCAAGTTAATACCTCCTTTAAGTCCTGAAGCTGTATCTTCTTAATCATCTCTAGTAGGAGCTCCTCTTCTTCGTAGTTCTTAACATACTGGAGAGAGTTCTTCTTCATCCTTTGAAGGATATCTGGATTGCCAAGTAGGATATCTATCTTTATCTTGTAATCTATCGGGTTGTTGTCTGGTATTACATAGCCGTTTACATCCTCTATAATAAACTCTTTAGATGCACCCTTATCAGGAACTAAACAGACAAGACCACTTGCCAGAGCTTCTAAAACCACATTTCCAAATGTCTCTGTAGTAGAGGGAAAAAGAAAGATATCTGCAGATGCATAAGCCTTAGATAGTGCTTCATCCCTTAAAAACCCTGTAAGGATAACATTGTTCGGTAGTTCCTTCTCTATCTCCTTTCTGTAAGGACCGTCTCCCACTATAGCAAACTTAACATCCTTCTTACTACAGAGTCTAGCAACTTCCAAGAAGATGTCTACATCTTTCTCTTTCGCGATCCTTCCAACGTACAATACAACCTTCTCACCGTTATAAGTTGGGTGGTAAACTTTCCAGAAGTTTCTGTCTCTATGTTTAGGGTTAAACTTGTCTAAGTTTACCCCCCTCCGGAACACCTCCAATTTCTCCTCCCTAATCCCCAACATCTTTAGCTTATTCTTATATTCCATCGAAGGGACCAATACTCTGTCGGAAAAAGAGTAGAAGAACTTCATGTACATGTCAGCTAGTAACTTTATAAATGGTTCTCCCGTGTATTTCTGTGCATAGGCAGGAAAGTCAGTGTGGTATGCCGATACTAAAGTTATATTCAGTATCTTTGATATTATCAAGCCATATATTCCCAGTATGCCTGGGGTCGCACAGTATATAGTGGTAAAGTTCTGCTTCTCTATATAGTCTAATACTTCTAAGAAGTTTGGTACGTTTACGGTTATATCTGGATACTCCGGAAGAGGAGTGGATATAACAGGTTTGAAGTTCTTTACTTTTTGGGAGTTCACATCTTTATGAGAAGATATAATAAACTCCATATCTACATCGTACTTCTTTGATACGTTTAGAAGTTTTGATGTTGTGATAGCTACACCATTTATCTCAAAGAAGGTGTCTGTGAAGTATGCCACTTTTTGGTTGTGAATCTCTATATCACCCATCAGGTCTTGGTAAAGCTGTAAGGATCTGTGCTTTTCTCTAGCTCTCTGAGTGTATACGGAGGCGTAGATGAGATTAGGAATTATGGATACAAAACCCTTTTCTATGAAGGAGGAGATATTTTCTATGGAAAATCTTTTTCCGTTGTGGTTTTTTATAAAGTAGGGTATCAGGTTCTTAAAGAATCCAAACAGTCTATCGTGTTTATCTCTTGGATTATCACCATCCAGATTCAGGACGTTGTTTATAAATCCTGTTATCTGACTTTTGCCAAAAACGGAGTCTAATATTGAACTTTGTCTTGACTTGTCTTCAAATAAACTTTCTAAAATTGCTCCAAAGTTTCCAAAGTCTACTTTATTTTTTAAACCTTCCCTTGATATGTTTAGTATCATATGAGACAGTCTTTTTGGGTCTCCATGTAAACCTTCTGCAGATATAAACCCGGACAGAAGAGCATTCTTTAAATCCATAACTGTCGAACCTTCACACTGGGTGTAGGTGGTTCCTACATCTAAACCTCCGTGGTCATCGGATCCTCCGGTAAAAGCTATAAAATCTCTTCTCCTTTTTATAAATCCATATTTGTTTGCCAATATCTCTATTTCATCTCTGCTATAATGCTGAGCTATTTTTGATGTAAGCTCTGATGAAAGTCTTGAGCGGGTTCCATTGATAACTTCCCAGTTATCAAAGAGAAGTAAAAATTTTTCTATATGTTTTTTGTTTAATTTTCCATCCATATCGTACAGAGGATGGGCTAGTATATGTATAACAGAGTTTTGTTGCATATAGTCAACAAGGTCGTATATGTTTTCTCTTAGGTATTGAAACTCTCTGTGGTGTTTTTCGTTTATATCTATAGCTATTACATGGACTTTAGTCTTATCTTCCGGAAAGTATGTAGTTATCTCCTCAGATATGAAAGTATTTGGTAGATCAGCTATCTCAAGACATCCATCTATCGTATCGTGGTCTGTTATTGTAAACAGAGTCATCCCTCTGCTTTTCAGAGTCTGGTAGAGCTTCCTCGGCTCAACGTAACTCTCAGATAGCCCAAGCTTTTGACTTAAATATCCTCCAGGTTTATTAGAAGCCTTTGAGTGAAGGTGAAGGTCTACTTTTATCATTCTAAAACCCTCCAGGGGATTTTCCCCAAGATTTTAGAGAAGGTGTTTTAAACAATTATTTTTTTTGGATTAATTTTAGTTCATCTAAGATATCTTGGAAGGAAGATAGCCTTAACTCTCTGTTTTTCTCTAGGAAGGTATATATGAGCTTTACTTTCTCCGGGTACAGCAGATCCCCTGGATGTATCGCAAACCTGACAACCTTCAGATTAGATATAACTTTACTACTTAACCTGAAAGTAAGTATAGAGAGTTGGTCCATCAGAGTTCTACAGGAAAAGGTTAGAACTGGAGATAGGTATCTTCTATCCTCCTTTAGGTCGTATATGTAGAGTCTATCTGTGGTAAACCTGAACCCAAAATCTTTCAAGATGTTAAAATCCTCTTTCCTCATCAGCCAAGCTGGAGGTATAAAGCCCTGAGCTTCTAAACCGACAGATTTCAGTACATCAATCCCCCTCTCTATCCTCTCCTTTGTATCTCCGAAGGAAACAAACTCCCCTTCATAGTTGGTAAAAAGGTTCTTATGAGAGTAGAAGGGAAATCTTTTTCCAAGGTGGGTGTAGCCGTGGAGAATAACCTCGTTCCCTTGAACTAAATTCCGTATCTCTTCCTCCATCTGGTTTAGGTTCTCCAGATTATGGTAGGTTGGTATAACTAAAAAAGATATCTTCTCTACTCCAGAACCTTTAAGGATAGAGACTATCTCCCTCACCATTTGGAAAGTGGATGGAGTAATATCGTGGATAGATACATTTAAAAATCTCATGAGGCGTATACAGTTGATATCCTATTGTATAGTTCTGTAGCAAGTTCTTTTCTTGATTGATAGTTTTCCGGAGAGAAGAAACCCACCTCTTTTACTTCTACTTCCAAACTTTTAAGGTGGTAGAGGAATCTAAGGACATGTGGGAGTAATACATGGTCTCCGTAGTAGTATATAAATTCTCTGACTTCCTGGTCAACAGGCTTTGAATTGAAAGCTGTATATTTTAAACACAGACCAAAGACAGGTTTACCAGTTTTAAAAACAACCTCTAGGAAAGAGGATTTGAATGGTAAAACCCCATCTCCGTTTGAAGTAGTCCCTTCAAGGAATATCGCAACGTTAGTATCCTTCTCTATAACATCCTTAACTTTCTGGATGTCTTCCTTGAGAGCTGTTCTCTTTGTCCTGTCTATAAAGATAGCACCCCCATATGAAGCTAACTTTCCAAAGAACTTTGAAGATCCTACCTCCGTAGTAGAGACAAACACAGATCTGTACAGAGAAGATATGATTATTATATCAAGGTAACTAAGGTGATTAGAGACTATAAAGGAGGCTTTTCTATTATGATCCCCTCCTACCTCCTTTATTCTTATACCTATCAGCTTAGTTCCAAGTTTAGCTACCTTATGTAGGAAGTCTATCTTTCTATTTAACCTTCTCAACTCATTCTTGACAAGCAAGTCTAAAGCTAGTCCGTGCAGAAATACGGCCAGCATAAAAGAGAAAACTACCAGTATGTTATATATACCCCTAAACATCTTTCCTATACTTCCTCCGGAAAGACTCTGTAAGGTCTGAGGTATCCAGGATAGTAAAAAAGTCCACACAGTTAAACTCCTCATCTAAGGAAGGAAGTCCGCACACTTTTGAACCAGCGTTTAGATACATCTTCAAGAGAGGTGGAATCTTGTTTTCAGCAGAGTTTGTGTCAACTCTATTCTCTCTTAAGAACCTTATATAATCCCCCAATCTTTCAACAGTTCTGTAAGGTCTTACCTCAAACTTGTCAGACCTGTAGTTTCTAAGTAGATACTCTGTTAAGAAAGCAACATCCATAGGGTCTGTAGTAAACACACTAGAACACCCAAATAGATAACTGGCTTTAATCCTCTCCACGTACTCAGATATGGCTCTCCAAAGGAGTATCAGTGTAGCGCCGTTCCTGTACCCATCCAGTATACAAGCTCTACCAAGCTCCACTTTCACACCCCTCAATGCCTTTACAGATGAGATCTCAAACTCACTCTCAGAGTAGAATCTATCTACGAACTCTGAGGAGAGTATCCTGTATGTCCCTACAACTTTCCTACTTTCAGTATCATAAAGAAGAAGATGGTCTGCATATTTATCAAACCTATCTGTGTCTATCTTCAGTATCTTACTTTTTCCAACTTTAAAAACTCTGTATCTAAGCTTTAAAACCTCTAAGAGCTCTCTTGAGTTCTCCGCAGTTTTAACAACATACTTAGATTTTTGTATGTTTATCCGGACCTTCTCCCTAAAACCCTTTAACTTAAACCTATACACGTTAGAAGGAACATCCTTTATAGAGTTAACCTTTTTAACTATGTTAATCATACTTTGCCCTCCTAATTTTATGATAGGAGGATTATATACTTGAAATTATTAAGTTTTTATAAAGCTTAGGTTAAATTTTTTTAGACTTCCTTCCAGAACTTCTCTTTTTGCTAACACTTTTCTTAGACTCTATAAGCTCGACTATCTGTACAGCATCGTACCAGTTCTGTAGAGTCCTGTCATCCCTTTTCCCTGTGATCTCCCATATTTTTTCTGCCACAATCCTGATTAGTTCTTCTCTTTCCATCTCTATAACCCCCTATAGATTTTTAAACTGCTTAGACAGTTGAAAAAGTGTCTGTTTTGCCTTGTTTCTTACCAAGGCATACTTATGGATGGACAGCTTTTCAAGCAGGGGAAGCACAGATATAGTCCCAATCTTTTTCAGAGTGTCTACTATCTCTATAAGTATAAACGGGTCGCTCTCCTTATCTATCATGATATCAAGGTAAGGCACAGCTTCCTCTAATCTCTTTAGTCCAATAACATAAACTGTGTTTTTTCTCCATTCCTTAACAGGATGCTCAAGAGCCATAAGTATTTTATACTCATACTCCATTTTGTGGAACTCCTCTAAGTCAAAACCACAGTTTGGGCAAACTTGGTCAGAAGAGCCTATCTGAGACCAACAAGCAGGACAGAAAAACAGGATACCTAAGTCCTGTGGTTTTATAACGTTTATTCTATCAAACTCATTTATGTACTTGTAGATGTCTACTTCATTAAACTTGGTAATTACACTATCTATTCTGTAAAGCTCGATAAATCCTCTCTTAGATTCAGGGGGTAGATCTTCCATACTAAGATACCCTTCCGTATACTCTGGATATACAACCTGAAGGTAGTATATATGTTCATCGTTCATCATCTCTGATAGAGTATCTCTGTCCTTCAAAGTCATTATATACCTACGCTTCGACAGATAGATTGAGAATTCTTCTGGACTGATGGAGAAAATATTTACATCACATGGATAATCTCTTATCTCTGAAATAACCTTTTCAAGCACTCCAACACCTTTTAGACCATCACTCTCTCCTGCTATAACAGCACCATTTAAAAGGAATATGTAACTATGCTTTCTTCTGATTCTGTTCCTAACTTTTACAAACCCAGTTATCCCCATCTTCTCTATCCTCTTGAACAGTTCTTTTATATTCATACCAAAAGACTCTAAATTTACCCAGATCGGTTCTGTTTCTCTATACTGTATAGTTAAATCTAAAGGAAGTTGAAAGTAGTTTATGATGAAGTTCTTAGAGGCCCTATAAACGCTGAACACTAAAAAATCATCCGGAATGTTATTGAGGGTCTCACCTTCTACAACAGGAATATTAATTACATCCCCAAAGGATCTTAACTGTATAACACCATTGAAATTGTGCTGTCTCAAAACCTTCAGTATGTTGTCAAACTTAGATATATCTCTATCTAAATCTTTATAAACGACAAGATTTTCATTTACCCACTCCATTTTCTATTACCTCTTTTAGGATAGTAAGGAAAGTCTCCCTTACTCCCACACCATTCTTTGCTGAAGCTGTGAAAACAGTTCTATTCCCAAATATCTTCTTAAGGCTATCCACCTCTCCGACAATGTCTGTTTTGTTTATCTGGATCACAACAGGTTTTTTAGTTGTATACTCTCTCAGCTCTCCATATGACCTTAGGTTTTCATCTATATGTTGAGTAGGGTCTACGATAAAAACAAACCCATCTGCATTAGAGAATATCCAAGACCTAACTACTGAGAACCTCTCCTGTCCGGGAGTGGAGAAAAGTCTCACTTTCAACTTCTCTTCACTTCCCTTTATCTTTATAGCCATCAACAACATATCCAGATACACAGTCCTTCCTTCCACGGTAGACTGATGAAACCTGTCTATCTTCAAGTTCTGGAAGACAGAAGACAGAAATTCTAAGTTAGTAGTTTTACCCGCCATACCTAATCCGTGATATACGATAAATATCTCCCTCATGTTAGATCTCCAACATGTCGAATTTTAACCCGGGGAACTTGTTGTTGGACCTTTCCCTTATCTGCTGGAATATAGGTTCCAACTCTTTCATGGCTTTATCTACGAAGAGCTTTACTGTTCCAAGCATAACACCTTTACTAAACTTAACAGATATAAAGAACTTTCTAGGGGAAATTTTTATATAGATAGCACTAGCCAAACCTTCTGTAAAGAAGTTCATCTTAGACTGAACAAGATTATCAATCTGGTCTAAAGCTCCTAAAACAGAGGCTGAGACAACACAAAACCTCTCTGCAATGTGGTGGCTTCCATCTCCAAGTGGTAAGTAGGCTATCAACCTACCACCTTCATCTCCTACAACCGCAATGTCTATACCAATAGAGGTTATCAGCTTTCTAAGAACCTCTTCTATCTCCTTAATGTCTTCATCACTGATATGATAACTTATTATGTCCATACTTCCTCCTTCAAATTAGCGTTGCTATAGATATTTTTGATACAGAAGACTTCACAGAACTTTTTAAGTCAGAGATCACCTGATCTATAAAAGGAATATTTTTTTTATTACTTTTACTTATAAGTAGAATTCCAGCACTAACAGACAAGATTCCAAACTTCTTTTCATTTCCATCTCTGTCTTTTCCTAGTA
Source organism: Hydrogenothermaceae bacterium (assembly GCA_026418535.1). GTDB lineage: Bacteria > Aquificota > Aquificia > Aquificales > Hydrogenothermaceae > JAOABC01. Next base: position 193,803 of record JAOABC010000003.1, read on the forward strand.
TGTAACCCCTTTGTACATCCTCTTTGTTATAGAAGGATATTACCTGTCTCTTAAACAGCTCTACTACATGCTCTATGTCTAAGAGAATGTCCTCGAAGTTTTTATAGGCCTTGCCAGCAAAGAAGTCATCACCTCCTATATGTCCTATAAAATAGTCTTTGTTCATCAGGTTGGAAGAGAGTATGTTAGAGAACAACTGTATAACCCTGTCTCCCACCCTAAAGCCGTAATTATCGTTGAAGGGTTTGAAGTTGTCAAAATCAAAGTATACGATAGCAAAATCTACATGTTTTGAGAGGTTTTCCTCTATATAGTCCTTTATCTTTAGGTTACCAGGCAATCCTGTTAGAGGATTTGTATTAACAGCTTCAAAAAGCTTGTTCTTATGAACTATTTCCAGTAAGCTTTTATACGTAAGAACACCTACATACCTGTAATTTTCTGTCAGAATTATTATATCTCTATCACTTACAAGCAAGTTTGTGAGTTTTTCTAAGTTGATCGTATCAGTTACCTCTAAGATTGCAGGCTTTTCAAGGAAGCTTTCCATCTCCTCTATCTTCTTATTATCCTTTATATATAAATCCAAAAAGTACTTAGAATTAGCAATATTTTTCAGAATTTTCTTTGTGTTTATTACGTGAATCGGAAAATTCAAATTATTTGTTATAGGTATGTATTGGTGGTCACTGTACTTTATGTAATCAAATAGCACTATTGTCTTATCGTTATGTCTCAGAGGCTTCACTTTTAGAGACCTCTTTAGCAGGTCTTCTCTGTAACTTTTTCCTCTCTTTAAATCTAAATCTAGAGTAAACTCTGTATCGAAATTTTCTCTAAACATTGGCTTTTGGATATAGCATCCCTGAACAAGATTTATTCCTATAGAGTCAAGTTCGTATATATGCTCAAGGGTTTCCACCTTTTCAGATATAATTGTAAACCCTAAACTGTTGGCCAATTTCACTATTGCTTCTATCAGAACTTTTTTCCTTACGTCACTATTTACTCCATCCACAAAGAAACCATCTAACTTAAGTATATCAGGCTTTAGTCTATAGATACTTTCAAGACATATGTTTCCAACTCCAAAATCATCCAAGGCTACCCTAAATCCCTGCTTACTATAGTTTTCAACTATCTCTAAGGCGTCCGAGTTTTCTATTCTAAATCTCTCAGATATCTCAAAAACAAAGAGATAAGAGTCTAATTCAAGGGTCTCAAGATACTTTTTGGTAAAACACTTTTTGTAATTTCTATCTTCTAGTATTCTAGTATCTAAATTGTAGAAGAGGAGTAAACCTTTTTTGAATGCTTCCTTGTATTTGTTGATAACTTTTTTCCTAAGTTCAATATCTATCTCATACAAAATCCCGTTTTTATAGGAAAAGTCAAACAGCTCAAATACACTCTTAAATCCGAATCTGTCGTAGTTTCTCAGTAGAGCCTCATAACCCAACACTCTTCCTGTCTTTATGTTTACTATTGGCTGGAAAGCAAAATCTAATTTCTCAACAAGCTCATCTACGTTAATATAATTACCTAAACTCAGATTCATCTGTTTTTTTTCCATTTAGTTTTCCATTTATTCTATTATAATATATAAGAAAACATAATCTTTAGATCAATACTTTTTTACTTATAGTTTAAAATTTTTAATATTAGGTTAAATCTAGCTTCAAAATTCTGGCATATATTTATTAGAATATATACGAGGGAGGTTTTTAAGCATGGAGAATAGGAACATAGACGACCTCATCAAAGAGATAGACTCCTTTAAAAAGAGGTACTCAAGGTACATGTCCGAGAAAGAAAGAAAGAGAAAGAGAGAACAGGATGTCCACTTAACAAAGAAAGACAGGATGGTTTTGATTGAGTCATTTGTTATAGGTGGAGTTATAGAGAATGCTCTGACAAAGATATTACCAAAGATACTATGAAAAAGATATTACCAAAGATACTATGAAGAAGTTCAATTTTGCAGAGATAAAAGATTTTATAAAGAATACGGGAGAGGGAAGTTCTATATACGTAGGTTGTGACTCGAAGGTCTTTAGTAGTTATACTATCTTTGTATCTGTGATTGTAGTTCATATAAACTCTTCAAATGGATGTAAGATATTCTACCAGAAAGATAAGATAAACAGAGGGCTTAGTATAAGAGACAGACTGCTCAAAGAGGTAGATTTTGCGGTCTACACTGCTTTATCTATACTGGATATAATCGGAAACAGGAGATTAGAAGTACACCTTGATATCAACCCAAATGAGAACTACAAATCAAACATGATCGTTAAAGAGGCTATTGGATATGTTTTAGCCCAGGGACTAAAACCAGTTTTGAAACCAAACTCCATAGCAGCTTACTCAGTTGCTGACTATATAGTCAAGAACTTTTAGATGTTCTGGAGTATGCGGAGAACCCTCTTTATATCCCCTCTTATCTTTATCCTTCCGGTTGTGAGATACCTGACTATGTAAGAACGGTTATTTATCAGTCTAAACAGATCTTTCGCGGCTATCTCTACCACATTTCTCGGTTTTTCTACTTCCCCTTTCTGTATATCAAGCCCTTCCCGGGATACTTTTACCGATATATGTTTTCCATTCTCTAACTTTATAAGTAGAAGAAGTTCATCTTTTTCTTCTAAAGAGTCTAAATGGTGTTTATGGCTTTGGTTTATCTCTTCTACTATCCTGTATATCTCTTGAACTTCCTTCAAATCTCTGTCTCCAACGAGACTACACCTGTCTTGGTTTTGAGTATACTCTCTACAAGTTTGTTTAGATACTCTTCTGCTTTCTCCTCTGTTGAGTAGATACCTAAGACTGCAGGCAAAAGTGGCTGTGGAAGGTATGCTATAACCTCAAAGACTTGGATATTCCTACCATTTAGTTCTATTTTTTCATACTCTACAGCAAAACCCACTATATGGTTGAGGTTGATATACCTTCCACTCCTTGTTCGGATAAATACCATTACTTGTTTTCCTCTGTTTTCTGCTCTTGTATAGCTTTTTTAGCTCCTTCTATAGCTCCTATGGCTGCTGCTTGGGCTATCTTCAGACCCTTTTCCACTATCTCTGCAGCAGACTTAACAACCTCTGAGGCAGTCTCAGAAACCTTCTTACCCACTTCAACAGGAAGTTTTGTTATATCTCTTTCCTCTGTCATACCTATCTTCTTCCTGAGTTCCTCCAGCTCTCTTTTGATGTTCTCCAACTCTTGCTGAAAGTTTTTTTCTTCAGCCATCTCTCTGACCTCCTAACTTTTTTCAAAAAGTGGTTTTATACTATTAAAACCTAAAAAGACAGTTGTACCATTGTTAATAATGGTGCTCACGAATGGACTTATCAACCCAAAGGCGGACAAAGCTATACCTGCTCCGTTTATAACTGAGTTTATCCGGAAGTTTGAGTATATCTTGTTTATAGCTCTGTCTGATATATGTATGGCTTCCACTATCTTGCCAAGGTCGTTTGGTATCACTACGTCAGCTACCTCTATAGCTATATCCGCTCCACTCCTCATGGAGATACCTACATCTGCTACAGATAGGGCAGGAGAGTCGTTCACACCATCCCCGATGAAGGCTACTCTTTTACCTTGTTTCTTTAATTCCTTTATAATCCTTGCTTTCTCATCAGGAAAAGCTCTAGCATAGTATTTTCTTATACCTAACTGTCTGGCCACTTTTTCAGCAGCTCCCTCGTTATCTCCGGTGCAGAGTATTACTTCTCTGTTACTCTTATAGAGCTCTTCTACAACCTTCTTGGCTTCAGGTCTGAGATGGTCAGACACACCCAGCAGTCCAATAATAGATTTATCCTTAACCAAAAACAGAACAGACTCTCCCTTCTCGTGGAGCTCGTCCACTATCTTCTTAACCTTTCTCGGTATGGTTATATGTTTTTCCTTCAGGAACTTTGTACTTCCAAGTAGGTAAAACTGTTGGTCTATCTCCCCTTCTATACCAAGTCCTATGTGGTATTTAGAGTTCTTTCTCTCTAATAGCTCTATACCCCTACTCTGGGCGTATTTTACTATCGACCTAGCGATAGGGTGTGTTATCCTCTGTTCTAGTGAGGCGGCTATCTGGAGCAACTCATCTTCAGAAATTGAAAGTGGTACTAACTCTGTTATCTCCGGCTTCCCAACAGTTAAAGTTCCCGTCTTATCAAACACAACACTGTTTACGTTGTGGAGCATCTCCAAGTGTTTACCGGTTTTAAACAGTATGCTTCTTTTCGCTGCTACAGCCATATAAGACATTATGCTCAGAGGGGTGGAGACGTGTATACCAGTATGGAAATCCACTATCATCGTAGCCGTTAACCTGTTAATATTTCCAGAGAGAAGATAGCTGGAAGTTCCTATACCTATAGTAGGGACGACAAACTTGTTTGCAAAGTCTTCAGCCTTTACTTGAGCCTCTATAGGTTGATTTACTCCCTCTTCAATTATCTTCACTATCTTGGCAAGAACTGTATCCTCTCCAACTTTCTCTGTTTTTATATACAGTTTACCATCTTCTAAAAATGTTCCTGCATAAACCTTATCCCCTTCCTTCTTATGAACTGGGTTAGACTCTCCGGTAAGGGATGCTTGGTTGACAAGGGCCTCTCCCTCTAACACTACCCCATCCACTACTATCTTCTGCCCAGTATATACAACCACTGTATCCCCAAGCTTAACTTTGTCTACTTTTTTCTTTATTACCTGTTCTCCATCCACCACATAGGCAAAGTCATCCTTGTAGCTCAACAGTTTTTCAATCTCAACCTTAGCTATTTTCTCTGTCTTATCCTGTATAACATCTCCAAGGGAGAGTAGCCAAGTCATCAGTATAGATGAACCGTAGTTTCCTGTAAGGTTTGATATGAAGATAGCGGAAGAGTCCAGTATGTGAACATCTACCTTACCTTTAGAAAGAGAGCTTAGAGCCTTTAGGAATACGGGAATTCCGAGAGCAAAACCTAAGTAAGGAAGAGATCCCCCCAAAGGCCCTCTGAACAGAAGGGAAACGAGTCCTACAGTATTGAGCTTAAACCAAGTTAAGCTAGAGATTAGTTCCTTCTTCTCTTCCACAGGTTTTACCTTTTCTTTTTCCAACAGTTCCAGTACAAATTCCCCATTGGTAGTGTTCAGGAAATTTAGGATATTTTCTACGTTAGACTTCTTAGGATTATAGTAAAAAGATACCAAACCACGGGCTTTACTTACAACAACTGTATCTATATCAGGAAACTTCTCCTGGAAAAAACTCTGGAGTACCTCCTTAGACACCCCAACATATTTTATAAACTCAGAACCTATCTTCAGTTTTCCTAAACTTAGCTCTTTTATAGAGTAAGGTATAGGCATTTTAATCCTCTTGCTTTTCCGCTTCTACTGGAGCGGAAAGTTGTCTTTTCTCTATCATTAGAACGGCAGCTTCTATCTCCCTTTGCATCTTCTCCAACTTTCTCTGCTCTTCTATTTTATTGACAATGTAAAGTCCTACTACCCCTAAACCTACACCTAAAGCAAATGAAAATGGATTGGAACAGAAAACTCTTGATGCTAAAGCTAATGGGTTCATCTTCTTTACCTCCTTATAGACTTGCTTTTATCTTTTCTAAGATCTCTTGCTGTTTTTGGAGAATTTCTAGCTTTCTTTCTACCTCTAACTTATACTCATGCTTTGCCTCTGCGATCACATCTTCCCAGAACTCTGCAGTCTCGTCCATATTAGATTTTAGCCACTGCTGGAATGAAACTATCTCTTTAGTTGCACCTACAAGGAGTGGTTTTGAGTTTCTAAGGAGCTGGTTTAGTATTACAGCACCAGCAATAGCTCCTACTCCATAGAGAAGCCAGTTGGTAGAGATACATCCACCAATCGTCTCACTGATTTTAACACCGAACAGGTTCATAAGAACACCTCCTAAAATTTAGTCTTTAAGTATCTGGCTAAAAGTAAGCTACATATTCCAAAAGTGATCAGACCCCGTTTAAATCCAAGTAAAAAGACTGAATACAAAGCTTTTGTTACAGAACTTTTTATAAGAGGAACTGTGTAGTGATATATGTCATCCAGTTTTAGTTTTACCTTCTCTTTAGGTACTTCTCTGTCAAGCAATCTGAAGAAAGCCTCTGCTTCGCTACCTGGTCTATACTTCACGAGAATGGATAAAGCACTCTCTCTTACTTCTTCTACACCATCCAGTTTATCCAGAAGGATTTTTACATCTCTCCTCTCTGACGAAAGCTCTAGCCTTAACCTTATTCTTCCTTTTATATGGGATTCAACTTTCAAAGCTACCTTCTTCCTTTAACTCTTTTATAAATTCAAGTATATCTCCTAAAGCCCAGTAGATTTCCCTTATGAGGAGAGAGTATCTAAAGTACTTCTTTGGATTCTCTGCTATATAAGTATAAAGAACTCTGTCTATTTTAAACAATACTTTTTTAGCTTTCTGTAGTTTTTCTTTAACTTCTGAAATATGACTATCCTTCTCTAAAGAGTCAGATATGTTTATACAGATAGACTCTACATCCCTGAGTAAATGAGCTATATCCGGAGGTAAGTTTCTCATATAGGGAATAATAGAGTAGATTTTTTCCAATTTCTCTATAAATTCCCTCTTTACGTTCTTAATGTTGTTTAACTCTTCCAGTTTCTTCTTTAGTATCTGTTGGTAGATATCATTTTCAAAGTTTACAGAAGGTAGGAGAGATAGATGGTTAAAGACGTCAACAAATTCCCTCATCTTAAATAGACTCCTTTAAATAAACTTTATATTAGTAAGTATACATAAATGTGCATTATCTAGAGTTAAAATTCAATTAAATTTATGTTAAGAAATCTTAAATGAACACAGAGCAAACTGTGAAGTACACCATTATAGATACAGAGTCCTGTAGTACAAGTAGCTATTGGACCACCACCGTAAGCAGGGTCTATATGAAGTTTATCCAGTATTATTGGAAATACTGAAACTATAAAACCGGCTATTGTCGAGGCAAGTAAGATGGCAAGAGATATTACGAAGGCGACATTTTCATCCTTCCAAAAAGTGGAAATGACTACAAGGCTCACGATGAATAAAATGAAACCTATAGATGCGGTAGTAAGGGTTTCCTTAAGTGGTATATCGGACACTTTTAGGTCTAAGGATACAAATCCAACCACAATGGCTTCTGTTTGAGTCCCTATAGCATCTGCTAAGTATACTACTGTCGGTATGAAGAAAGCCAACATAACATGTTTCTTTATTTCTTCCTCAAATATATCCACTATCCCTGCAGATAGAAAACTGCCTATCAGTCCTATTAATAGCCATGGTAGTCTTTGGAGGATTCTATCTTTCAGAGGAGTTGAATTTGATTTTATTATCCTTTCCTTTGATTCAACTAAACCTGAGATTATTGATAGGTCTTCTTCATGTTCTTGTAGGAGAATCTGTAGTAGAGTTTTAGGCGGTATTATTCCAAGGAAGTAGCCGTCATGATCCACCACTGCGAGGGCATACTCCTCTCTCTGAACAGCTTGCCATGCTGCCACCTCTTGGTCTGTATGGGGACTTACTGTTGGAGGGTTTGTGTCCATTATATCTTTTGCTTTCTTTTCCGGTTCTGAGCTAAACAGGTATTCTACAGTTATAATTCCCACGAACTTCCCTCTTTCTGTTACTGCAACGTGAGAAGCACAGGCATACTTTTACCAAAGAGCCTCTCTACGATACTACTTACAGAGTCCTCCGGATGGGCTATAGGGACATTAAACACAACATGTTCTTTTGCTGTTTCGTAAAATATGCCTTTATTTTCTTCCAAAACAAACCATCACTTTAAAATTACACTATAACAGTTTACTGTTTCTATTTTTCAAGAATCCAGTTATAAAATCGCCCCAATATCTCGATATCTCAAGAAGTCCAATACCAAGGTATTTTCTAAAATTTTATAGTAAAATTTAAAAAAGCTATTTAAAATTATACTATAGAACACTAAATATACTATAGAACACTAAAATTTAGGGAGGTAAACATGAGAACTAAAGCCAGTTCTAAACTCGGGGTGCTAGCCCTGTCTTCAATCCTTGTTTTAGGTTGTGGGGGAAATGGAAACGTATTTGAGCCTCTAGCAGACAAAAGCAGTACTGAGGCTTGTAAAGTGGATGTTAGCCAAAACCTTGATAAAGGAAACTACGACGCAGTTTTATCCTCATCCTGTGCTAGTCCTATTGACAAGGGTGCAGCTTACTTAGGAAAAGCCGGGTTCGATATCACAGACGTCATTGACAGGTTGATAGATGGAAGTAAACCTGATAGAAGTAAAGATGCAGTAGACTTGTATGTCAAAGCATTAGTTCCTCAGGTTAAACCAGATACAATAGAGATGTTGGATAAGGCAGAAGAAAGCTACAGGCAATCTAATACACCTGATGGGGAATTTTATACGGCTATAACCCAGTCATTAAAAGGTTTGACTCTTATAAAGACAGTTATAGTCTCCGGTAGTGAATCCGGAAAATTAATGTCAGAATGTGATTTAAATAAGAATGGAGTCCCGGATGACGTAGATGCTACAGCTTGTGCTCTACAGATGGCAGGTGGGACAAAAGTGCCGGCATCATCAACACCTGAACAATGTCCAACTTTCATAACTTCCCAGTTAACCTTTAAATCAGAAGGATATTTGGGTATAACATTTAGATTTACTGGAAGCAAACAAAATTGTCTCACAGAATACAAGAAAGTCTATTACAAAGATAGTAAAGGTATTTATTGGTTAGCCACTACTTCTGGCGTATGTAAAGCAACTGAACAACAAACCGGCAAAACAGAAGATTGGCCATGTCCAGTAGGAGGAAAAAATCAGGATTTTGTAAAAACAGTAAGTACTAATTTTGATAGCATGGTTGATTTAATAGGAAGAACAATAAAAATAGACTCCGACATAAGAAAGTCCATAGAAAACATAAAGAAGGAAGCATGTGGATATGATAAAGAATGTACTAGTGAAGAAATTGCCAATTATATTAAGAACATAAAAATAAATAAAAACTAAATCTAAGGAGGGTTGATGATGAAAAAGTTTATCTACTCTATACTTGCCGTTTCAACGTTTTCTATATCAGTGTCTTTTGCAAAAGAATCAACTATAAGACAGTATCCTTATGTGTATAAGTCTATAAGAGCTATGGGAATGGGTGGTGCTTACACTGCTGTTGGTGGCAGAACTGATGCTGTATTTTATAATCCTGCTACTCTGATGAACATGCCGGAGAGAAAATTTGAGATAACAGCAATAACTCCAGCTTTATCAGCAGGAAGCAATGTAATAGATTTCATCAATGATATGAAAGACGCTTTTGATGTTGGAGACTTGAATAGAGATGGAGACACAGGTGACGACCAGCTAAAATACGTTAACAACGTCCTTGCTAAGTACAGAGGAGACAATATGCACCTAAACCTCTCTAACTGGACATCTGTAGGAGGGAACAATGGAAAGATGGCCTTTGCGGTTGGTGGTTTAATAAATGCCAGATTAGACGCAATGTCCCACCAGGGTTTTGGTGAAAACGGATTTCTAGAAATTAATGCGGAATTTATAGGTGGTGGTGTTGGAGGATTAGCTTACAAAGTTAATCCTGAGTTATACATAGGAGCAGGCCTCAAACTCCTACATAGAGAATCTCTTATGAATAACTTTACTGCTAAAGGGATAGTGGAAAATCAGGATAGACTTGATAACTACATTCAGAAGGATTTAAGAAAAAGTGGTAATGCTTTAGGAGTAGACCTAGGAACTTTTTATAGGTTTGATAAGTACGTTAAGCATGGGGAAGAGTTAAAACCTGCTGTAGGTTTAACTGTACAGAATATAGGAGATTTAAACTTTAAAAATGCAGGGAAGATCCCTATGACCATAAATTTTGGTGTTTCCATAAATCCCACTCTGCCTTATGTTGGTAGAACTATAGTAGCCTTTGATTATGTAGACCTTTTTAACAACTACAAGCAAGACAAAGACATAGGTAAAAGAATAAGGATAGGTACAGAGATAAATCCATACCAACATAGGCTCCTAGCTATCTTTCTAAGGGTAGGTTTATATCAGGGTTATCCTACGTTTGGAACGGATCTTAAACTACTATTCCTCAACTTCTCCTACGCAACTTATGCAGAAGAAGTAGGAGCTTACGCTGGTCAGATTAGGGATAGAAGGCATATGTTTATGTTTAGTATGGGATGGTAAATATAAGCGCCCTGTAGATAAACTTCTACAGGGCTAACACTATTAACTTTTACCTTTCCATGAATATCCCAGCTGGTATACCAAGTATAAAACCTACTATACCACTTTTATCTTCCTGTTTTTCTATATATCTTTGGTTAGACACATGTCCAGATGCGTTATATGCTTTATCTGTGAATGGGTGTTGGATGTTTAGTGTGATCACATAATTTTTGTCTATCTTTCCAAATTCAAACATTCCAGTGATTTCTCCACCAGTAGGAACTGTACCTATTCTTGTCAGTTTTCCAGTTTTTACGTTATAAGCCCAGAGCATGTTGTTCAAGTGTTTAGAGCTATCCTCACCTATGAGGAGTATATCTCTACCTATGTATCTCAGATTGTCTGGGTTTGCTATAGTGTCCGGACTACAGGCATATATCTCTGAAAACTGCTCCCCTGGCTTGAGAGGTCTTCCTAATATTAACCCTCTCATAGATCTTATGTCAAACTTCTCATCTAGCTCAAAGGTGTATACTCCCCCACAGGGATTTGTGTCAAGCTGTATATCCCCAGTTTTATCTGCCATACCGTTTCGGATTGAACTTATAGCAAAGTACAGTTTTCTGTTATCTGGATCGTAAGTTATTCCTTCTCCCTTCTCAAATTCTACAGTAGCCCCTAAGTATGAAGCATACTTTCTTGTCTCTAAGAAAGCGGCAGCTTTCTTCACATCTTCGTCTGATTTGAACTTATCAGACATCTCTTTTCCAACCCTCAACTTCACACATTTTAGAGATCCATCTTCCTTTATAAGCTTGTATCCAGATGATGTGTCACAACTGCTTGGGTCCTGAAGATTAAAAATGTCAGACAAGAGAGGTTTTCTGTCTATGATACTTTTTATTTCTTGGTCACATCCCTCTCCAAGTTTAATCCATGAAGTATCAAAAATTCCCCCTTCTGTATCACCTCTCTGAGAGAGTTTTATAGCATAAATGGTCCCACACCAGTTATCATCAAAATTTTTGACTGGTCTGTGTAGAACTAACTTGTAGAAACCTTTATAGCTTCCATCATCTGTTATGTAGACGGTTCTATAGTCTGGCATCATAATTGCCATTTCTGGAGTTAATCTTCCGGTTATATAGTGTTTTACTACTTTTGTAGATCCATCTTCCTTTACCTGTATCTCGAATATGTATCCGTAGTTGTATATGTTAAGTTCCTTACCTATGTAGCCTTTTTTGTCTATGTTTTTGTCTTGCAAGTACCTCTGGAGCGAGGCAAGATGCCAACAGAAACTGTTTTTATAGTCTTCTCTACTGTAGCCATCTAAATATCCATCTGAATCAACTCTACAGTCTACATACTGAGGAGAGGAAGGATCAGCATATGTAGAGTTAAGGTTGTAGTCCTCTTCCCCACCAAGATGAGTCCCGTAAGGTGTCCTATAAGCTGCACAGTTTGCAACTGTCCCCATAACTTTAGAGAAGTCAACTGGATAAGTTGATTTTGCATTTAAGGTTTTTGTGTCTATCTCTGTAGTATATACCATTCCAGATGGCTCTTCTAGATGAGTTATTAGGAAGTATCTATCAGAAACTTTCAAGAGTGTGTTCCCATCCGGATTATTGGATACTGTAGATCTACTGTAAGACAAGGAGTCGAAGGTATTACCTTCTCTGTTGAGTATCTCCCCAAACATGTGTCTACCAACCGATGAACCTGTTTTTATAACAGGCTTAAAACTGAGGGGAAATGATTTTGAAGAACCATCTTCATAGATAACCTTTAAACTTGGAGATATCCTCACAGAAGTAATCTCTTCCTGGGTAAGTGGAATTGAAACCTCTTCAAACTCAACGGACACTACCTTTAGATCTTTTCCGGAGGCAAGAGAGAAGACACAGAGAAGCCCGGCAAAAGCCTTTAAACCTTTTCTCATGAAAAGCTCTCCTTAGCTGAATTTTGGCAGTTTCCAATTATAAAGTATTGCCACAATCCTTAGCATGACAACAATGATAGCACACACAACAGAAGCAGTGTTTAAACTGTCTGTTAAAGTTATAGCAATGTAAAACCCTATAGCTCCCAATATACTACAGCTTGCGTAGAAGTCATCCCTCAAAATGGAAGGGACTTTCCCAAGGAGAAGGTCACTTATCAAGCCACCTCCTACTCCCGTCAAAGTTGCAAGTATCACTATCCCAAAAAAGGACACATCAGCATTGTAAGCTATTATAGCACCTGTTGTTGTAAAAGCGGAAAGGCCTATAGCATCCGGAATTAGTATGTAGTACTTGTTCTGTAAGTCCCCTTTCACTACTTTGTAGAGGACTATGGCAATCCATACTCCAAGGAGAGCTATACTCATATCTGAAATGGACTTTAGAGCGTTTGGAAGGGTGTTTATGAGCAAGTCTCTAGTGATACCACCACCTAAAGCTGTCATCACTCCTAACACTGTAATACCAAGGAGGTCAAGACCCTCTTTAATAGCCTTTATTGAACCTGTTATAGCAAAAGCAAGTAAACCTATTATATTCATAATATGGAAGATATCTTCTGTAAAACCCATATCTCCTCACATGTTCCAATCTCTTCCTTTACAGATATACAGAAGTCTTCTTCCACTTTTACCTTAAAAATCCTAACATCTACTCCCCTATCCACTGCATGCTTGAAGGTTTGATAAAAAAGCTTATCCCTAATGAAGTTAGGGAAAAAACATTTACACTCTCTAAAAGCCAGTACAAGTAATATCGGACTGTATCCTTCCTTTATAGACTGAACCAAATGCCTGAGATGTTTCACTCCTCTAACTGTAGGGGCATCTGGAAATAGACATACTTCATCTTGAAGCAGACTACAGCTTTTCACCTCTATGAGGAACTTTCCATCTACCATAAAATCAAGTCGGCTGTCCTTGTATGCCACTTCAGCCTTCAGATCTACCTTTCTTCCATAGAAGAAGTGGTCTTTAATTATACTTTTGGCTATGTATGGATGTAACGCTGTGTTTAGAAGTACTACACCATCCTCCATCTTAGCACCTAATAGCCTACCTTCTATCTTCTTTCCCTTTAACTTCTGGAAATAGACCTCCTTCCTTCTGTAAGTATCTCCTTTAACCTACCTGTATCTGAGATATAGACCTTGATAGACTCTTCCCCTACCTTGACCTCCCCTACGAACCTGTTTAACCTCCTTAAAAATATTCCTTTAACTATATCTTCTTTAGATATGAACCTGTAAGAGCTAATCTTTCTTCCTCATATTTGACAGGTTGAATACAACATTACTCTCTGGAGCACAGCAACTCTTTATATTTATGTTCATCCTACTGATAATTTCGTTGTAAGCTTCTACAAAACTTAAAACTTCCCCACTAAAACCTTTAGCAAACCTCTCAGCATCCTCTCTGTTTATAAAAGGTATAACACTGGGGCTACAGCATGGTATAGCTGAAGACCCAACAACATAGTAAGCATCTAAAGCATTCACTGGCTTTTCGGTGATAAAGTCGTAGGTAAGTGCTGATACATTCTGGTTTTCATACCTCTGGTGTAGCATCAGACCGCAGTGTTCACAACATGCCTCTATAACTTTTGTACTCTCTATTATTATTTTGTATGGGTGAGACCTTGTTATAGGTTTTGAACATACAGGACAGCTTTTGAGGGTGAGTGGCTCTTTGTTCTCTATTGTATTTAGTAGTATAGAGCCATGTCTCCTCTTTATCTCCCCTTCTTTCTCTAGCTCCCTAACATCTCTGTATATGGTCATCTCAGATACGGAGAATATATGACTTAACTCCTTTACTGTAACCTCTCCCCTTTCTTTGAGTATCTTTATTATCTCTTGTTTTCTACTTAGATTGTTCTGCTCCATAACTAAATCACTCCTTTTGTGGAAGGTGTATCTGATCTACGAGGATCTATGGAGACAGCCTCTTTTAGTGCTACAGCAAATGATTTTGTAAGACACTCTGCAATGTGGTGTAAGTTTTTTCCAGATAGAGCTTTTAAGTGGACTGTTATACCAGCGGAGAGTGTAAAACCCTTAAAGAACTCTCCCATGAGTTCAAAGTCAAAGTTGGTTATCTTTCCCCGTAAGTCCATATCGTCATAAAATAGAAGAGGTCTTCCGGACAGGTCTATGGAACACATAGCCAGAGCCTCATCCATAGGTATAATACTGTATCCAAACCTTTTTATACCCTTCTTATCTCCAAGGGCATCTTTAACTGCCATTCCAAGAGCTATTCCAATATCTTCTACAAGATGGTGATGACTTACATGGATATCACCTGTAGCCATAACTTGCATGTCTATCATAGAATGAAAAGAGAAGCTCTCAAGCATATGGGATAGAAAGCCTACCTGTGTATCTACCTTATACGAACCCTTTCCATCAAGGTTTATAGACAGCTCTATCTGGGTCTCCTTAGTTTCCCTTTTTATATAAGCCTTCCTTTCCATTAAACTCTCGCAACAGCTTTGAATTCTGAGGACCTCATATCTTCTCCCTGTATGTTTATAATATAACACATTTCCCTGAGGCGAGAAACTATGCCTTTCCCAAACTTCTCCTCTATGTCACTACTGATCTGACTTTCTCCTTCAAGTTCAAAGTTAGAAGTTATGATAATGGGTAATTTATCATTGTATCTCTTAACAATGATGTAATGAAGTATATCTTTAGCCCAGTCAGACAACCTCTCTGCTCCAAGGTCATCCAGAACGAGCATAGTTGCAGATATAACAGTGTCTAAAAGCTCTCTTGTGCTATAAGAACCATCAAATGTAGCCTTGAGGTCATAAAGCAGCATTCGAGTGTCATAAAATAAACCAACTACACCTTGGATTCTGTAGAGCTCCCTAAGTATGGATACTGCAAGGTGCGTCTTCCCAACACCGTGGGAACCATAGAAGAAGAAACCTTTTCCCTCTAAGTACTCATCAGAGTATACATACTCCTTTAACTTCTCTATCAAGATTCCTTGAGTACCGAAGACTTTGTAGTTATCTAAAGTTGCATGCTGGTATCGTAGTGGGATATTTAGAGCTTTCATTATATCGAACTCTTTTCCTCTCTGGCATTCACACTTTACTACCCAACCTCTCTTTGCACTCTTCCAACCAGTATCGTTACAGATTTTACACTTTATATCTGTTTCCATCTTATCCTTCTGATATTTTTATGGTAGATAATTTTATAATTTTATGTGAAATTTTCAACAATGATTTTCATAATCAGGAAGGAAGCCTCTTCCTTAGAGTCTGAAACAACTTCAACATCTTTATCTGGGAAAATTATGACTCCTCTGTATTTATCTTTACTGAAAACCTCAATAGGATTTGCGATGATAATGTCTAAGTTTTTCCTTCTCATCTTATCTCTTGCGTTTTGGAGTATATTTTCACTCTCAGCAGCAAATCCAATCAGAATCTGCTCTTCTCTTTTGATCTTACTAATCTCTGTCAGTATATCT
Organism: Hydrogenothermaceae bacterium; assembly: GCA_026418535.1. Classification (GTDB taxonomy): domain Bacteria; phylum Aquificota; class Aquificia; order Aquificales; family Hydrogenothermaceae; genus JAOABC01. The sequence goes on from JAOABC010000003.1 coordinate 209,527, forward strand.
GGGTTTGGCTTTAGCTGTACTGTAAGAGATTCCTTATCCTTTTTTAACTTTTGACTACTTCTACCCATTGGTCTAAAATCAGCTACTGCGGCATTCATCACTACTATGTCCGTATCTCTAAACTCCTTTAGTACCGCTTCAAACATATCTGTAGCAGATATTATCTCTATTTTTCTAATCTGAGATGGAGAGGTAAAACAGGATGGAGCCGAGACTAGTACTACCTCCGCTCCAAAAGCATAGGCCATCTTTGCAATGTTATAACCCATCTGTCCGGAAGATGCGTTTGATATGTACCTTATTGGGTCAAAGAACTCCCTCGTCCCACCTGCTGTAACTAAGACTTTCTTTCCTTTTAGTTTTTGGGGGGTAATAGCTCTGAGTATTTCCAAGTATATATCCTCAATATCAGCAATCTTTCCAGCCCCCTCTTCTCCACAGGCTAGTATACCTTCCTTTGGTTCTACAAATCTGTATCCCCTCTCTTTTAAAGTCCGGATGTTTTCTAAGGTTGCTGGATTTTCAAGCATCTTAGTGTTCATAGCGGGAGCCAAAACTATAGGCTTCCCATAAGCAAGGGCCACAGATGTTAGGAAGTCATCAGCTATACCAAACCTTATTTTGGCAATGGTATTGGCTGTAGCTGGAGCTATCACAAAACAGTCTGCCCATCTCCCAACAGTTACATGTTCTAAACCTGTTTCTCCATCATTCCAGTTAGTAAAGACTTTATCTCCAGTTAGAGCCTGAAAGGTCATCTTACTTACAAACTCTGTTGCCTGAGGAGTCATAACTACCCTGACGTTTGATCCTTTTTTCTGTAGATATCTGACTAACTCACAGGCTCTATAGGACGCAATAGAACCACAAACTCCCAGTAAGATGTTCTTCCCTGTCAGCAAAAGTTTAAACCTCTAACTTTGGATACTTCTTCTCTTTATCCATTATGTGGATATCCTCCACCGCAAACTTGTTATCTTTCAAAAAGTTATACACCTTCAGTGCCTCCTCTTTAGACCTGAACCCAAATACAAGCCCACAGTGAGGATATATCTCTTTTGGAACCGGCAGCATAACATAGTTATGGTTAAGATTTTTCTCTGTGAGGAAGTTGTTTGCCCTGATTCCCTCAGCTACAGAGACAAAGGTAATTAAAAACCTTGGCTTTTTAGAAGGCAGAAAATCAAGGATATGTTGTATTATATGCAGTTTCACACCTAAGGATATAAACTTCACTTTATCCCAAAGACTCTCCCCTTTAAAACCTTTTCCTCTCTCTACTACAGCTAAATAGTAACCATTCTCTTCCTTGAACTCTATTAGTTTATTTCCTGTCTCAAAAGACCATACTTCTATATCTTTCTTGAAAGCCTTGTCATCCGCTAAAACTCTTATCCTTTGACCTACCTCAACCTCTTTTAGCTTTCTTGAAACCAAAGTTAACGGAATTGGGCAGAATAAACCTCTGGTGTCTACTGTCTCCATTACTTCTCTCCTTATCTGCATATTAGTTTTCCTAAAGGTTCTCCTCCCAACAGATGCCAGTGAACATGGAATACCTCTTGCCCTGAATCCGGACCTGTATTTACTATAAGTCTAAACCCTGTTTTATCTATCCCGAATACCTTTGCAATCTCATTTGCCTTTGTTATTATGTGTCCTATGAGGTTTTTGTGTCTGCCTTCAAAATAGAGATTGTTTGGTATATGCTCCTTCGGTATCAAGAGGATGTGTACTTTTACCTGAGGTCTTATGTCGTGAAAAGCCATCATAACGTCATCTTCATAAACTATATCTGCTGGGATCTCTCTGTTAACGATCTTACAGAATACACACTTATCCATCTCTTAAGAGCCATTCATCTAAACTGTATAAGTTTAGACGGCTGAGGTATTTGTTATCCGCCTTCTTTAGCTTTCCCTACCCCCAGCAGGCGGTATTTGGGAAAGCCATATTTCCTACTCCTACGAAGCAGGAACTAACGACTACTTATACTTTCTAAGTACTCAGATAATCTTTACGATCTTTGTAACAACTTTTACCGGCGTCAGTTGTATTTACTCTCCGATTTTTTTAGAGCATACTTCTTTAGTAAATCGAAAAGTCTACTCAGATTCCATCTTTTTACTGCAGATATATATACCTTATCTTCCCTTTTATCTTCTTCAATTAAATCCTGAGAAGGTATTAACCTATCAACCTTGTTCATAACTTCTATTATAGTCTTGTTCTCTAACTGTAGTTTTGAGAGTATCTTTTCTACCGTATTCTTCTTCTCTTGCCAGTTCTCATCTGATATATCTATTACATGCAGGATCAAGTCGGCGTCTTTTACTTCTTCTAGTGTTGCCATGAAGGCATCCATCAGTTCTTGAGGCATATCCTGAACAAATCCAACAGTATCAGTTATAAGAACCTTCTTCTGGATATCCGGAAAGGAGACTTGAGCAGTTTTAGTGTCTAAGGTGGCAAAGAGCATATCGGACACGAATATATCTTTCTTGGAAAGAGTTTTTAAAAGTGAGGATTTACCGGCATTTGTATACCCTATAAGGGAAACCTTTAGAAGGTTTGGGTTGTCTTCTCTAGCCTGTCTTTGAACGGCCTTCTGCTTCCTTATCTGGGCAAGTTCTCTCTTTATCTTTACTATTCTGTCTCTTACCATTCTTGACTTTATCTCTCCTATCTGCTCTCCGGCTCCCCTCGTCTTCATCCCACCTCTAATTCTTGAGAGCTCAACTCCCTTGTTTCCATATATCCGGGGAAGTTGGTGCTGAAGATAAGCTAACTCTACCTGTAACTTAGCCTGTTTAGTCTTTGCTCTCTTGAAAAAGATGCGTAAAATCAAGTCTGTCCTATCAAGGACATCTACTCCTAACATATCCTTTAGGTTAGATATCTGAACAGGAGATAAGTTTACATTGAACACAACAGTATCAGCACTTATCCCTCTAGCTAACTCTCTTATATCTTGAACTTTCCCTTTACCTATGAAGTAGGCAGGATCTATCTCCTTTCTCTTCTGAAAAACCTTCCCAAGGACCCTACCATCTGCAGCTCCTACTAGTCCTTCCATCTCCTGGAGAGAAAACTCAAACTCCTTTTCACTCTCTTTTGTTCTTACACCTACTAAGATTGCTCTCATTCAACTACTATTGTGCTTATGGCATGCTTGTATATAAGCTGTTGTTGACCATTTACATCTAAGAGTATTGTAAACTGGTCACTATCTAAAATCTTACCAACTATCCTTGTTCCTCTTATTAAGTAGACGGTAACTTCCTTGTTCTCTTTTCTGTATTCATTAATTATTTCTTCTTGAACATTCATCCTTCTAAACCTCCTGATTTTTTATTTCTTCAAAGTTTAGGATATCCATATACTCCCACTCTCCATAGGTCGTAGCGTATATATGATTCTTTGTTAGATAGTTCACAATACCCTCCTATATTTGAAACTACTATCACATCAAACTCATCCTTCAAACTCCCTTTCTTCTTTTTGTTCATATACAATCTGTCAAAACCGGTACTGTTGCAGGTGATATGATATCTTCTACTATGGTTCGATGCATAGAATCCTCTTCATAGTCTCTTCTATTATACTAACTTCTTCTAAGGCTTCCATCAGCTCCAAGCTCCTTAATCAACTTTGCAAGAGTTAAGTTTATATCTTTCTCTTCCAATTTCAATGGTTTAAACTCTGTTCTGTTCTTAAATGTCCGTACCTGTCTTTTAGCAAAGTTTTTTGTATTCTTTATTATACTACTTTTTGCATCTTCTAAAGTGGTTCTACTTTCAATATAAGGGATAAGCTCTTTGTATCCTATAGCTTGCATAGCTGTAAGACTATCTTTAAGTCCCATCTCAATAAGTTCCTCTACTTCTCTAACTAAACCTTTCTTGAACATCTTTTCAACCCTAAGTTCTATTCGCCTCATCAGATCTTCCTTATCTCTCTCTATTACAAAGCCTATAAACCTGTATCTTGCTTTTTTATAGTTGTGGTTCCGTAAAAAGGTAGAGAATGGTTTACCTGTTAGATGGTAAACTTCAAGGGCTCTTACAATCCTTCTTTTATCGTTCAGATGTACTTTTCTACCATACTCTGGATCTACTTTCAGTAATTCTGAGTATAGGTCTTGATTCTCTCTTTTGTAAAATTCCTCCCTTATCTTCCAGTTTCCCTCCGGGGCTTCCGCTATGCCGTAGAGGGCTGATTGGATATACAGCCAACTACCTCCAACTAAGATCGGTATCTTTCCTCTATGTGCAACACTTTCTACAGATCTATCAAAAGCCTCTACATAGTCTTTGACAGAGAAGTTCTCGGAAGGTAGTACTAAGTCCATAAGATGGTGGGGAACTCCTTCCATCTCCTCCGGAGTTGGTTTTGCCGTGCCAACATCCATATACTTGTAAATCATCATAGAGTCAGCATTTAATACCTCTCCGTTGAGCTCTTTCGCAAGTTTTATACCAAGCTCTGTTTTCCCTACTGCTGTAGCTCCTGTTATAACTATCAACATTCTTTCTATCTTGTAAAACTCTAGTAATTATAATAATATATTCTCATGCAGAAAAAAGGTACTAAAAAATCAATAGAAAAAGCATTAGATCTGCTTGAAGCCCTAAAAAGCCACGAGAGGCTTGGAGTAACTGAGCTGAGTAATATTCTGGGATTGAACAAAAACAACGTATTCAGACTCCTTGCAACTTTAGAAGTGAAAGGTTTGATAGAGCAGGATGAAGAGAGTGGAACATACAAACTTGGGACTAAAACTCTATTCCTTGAGTATGCTTATATAAAGAACTTTACAATACTGAACGTAGCAAAACATTTCATAAAAAATCTAAGGAACCAGACTAACGAAACTGTCTATCTCTCAATCCTCCATGATAATGAGGTTGTCTACATATACGAGAAGCAGAGCAAAGCTTCCGTTTTGGTCAGTTCGAGGGTTGCAAAGAGGTTTCCTGCTCTAGAGGTTGCTAGCGGAAGAGCCATCCTGAGGGCAAAGAGAGAGAGTGGAGAGATCTTTGAATGTGATGTTGAGAATTTTGAGAAAGAGGTATCAGAGATAGCCACAGTCATAAGAGACGAATCAGATCATCCTGTAGCTTCTCTTTCCATAGTGGCTCCTGTAAGTAGACTTAATAAAAGTAACTGTGATGGTCTGATGAAGCATTATCTACTAACCACTGCAAAGGAAATATCAAACATATCTAAGATAGATCTTCCTTAAAATCTTTTGGAGGAATAGATGTTTAGGTTTCTAAATGCCGGAGAATCCCATGGTAAGGCTTTAACTGTTATAGTAGACGGTTATCCATCTAACGTCAAGGTCGATAAGAACAAAATAGACCAAGAACTTTCAAGGAGACAGAAAGGCTATGGTCGTGGTGGAAGGATGCAGATTGAGAAAGACACAGTGGAGATTATATCTGGGATAAGGTTCGGTATCTCTCTTGGAACACCTATAACTCTGCTTGTGAAAAACAGAGACTGGGAGAATTGGACAGATATAATGGATCCAGAGGGAAAACCAACACAAAAGAAGCAGATAGTAGAACCTCGCCCGGGACATGCCGATTTAGTTGGTGGTATAAAGTATGGGTTTTACGACTTGAGGAATATACTAGAGAGAGCTTCCGCTCGGGAGACGACTACAAGGGTGGCTGTTGGAGCCTTGTGTAAAATCCTACTTGAAGATGTAGGAATAAATATAGGAAGCTATATTCTATCTATTGGAGAGATGAGGTTAGAAGAGAGAGACTATGGAAGTCTCTCGCTAGAAGAGAGGTTTGCCAATGCTGAAATGTCAGAGCTTAGATTGGCTGTAGCCGGAAAAGACGAAGAGTTCAAGGATTACATAGATAGAGCAAAGAAAGAGGGAGAAAGCTTAGGAGGTATCTTTGAAATATACGCAACAGGAGTTCCTATTGGACTTGGAAGCTACAGTCAGTGGGACAGTAGATTAGATGGGAAGATAGCCCAGGCAGTAATGAGTATACAGGCTATAAAAGGTGTTGAGATAGGTCAGGGATTTGCCCTAGCTTCAAAAGTAGGCTCTATGGCTCACGATGAGATATTTTGGGAAGAAGATAGAGGCTTTTACAGGAAGACAAATAGAGCCGGCGGATTAGAAGGTGGTATGACAAATGGAGAGCCTATCATAGTCAGAGCTGGAATGAAACCTATACCAACCCTTATGAGACAGAAATCTCTCCAGTCTGTTAACGTTGTAACAAAAGAGCCGTTTGTAGCAGCAAAGGAAAGGTCAGATATCACAGCTGTTCCTGCTGCTGCAGTAGTTGCTGAGAGTATGCTCGCTTTTGTTTTAGTAAGGGAGATTTTAGAAAAGTTTGGAAGTGATAACTGGATACATATAAAGCAAAGAATAGAGGAATACAGAGAGTACACAAGAAGATACTAGGAGAGTAATTTGAAGGTTCTGCAGGTAGTGGATGGGACAGGTTGGGGTGGAACAAAGGAGCAGGTTTATCTAATAACCAGAGAGTTGAAGAAGAAAAGTGTTGATGTCCAAATAGCACTAAACCAGAACTACCATCAGATGATAGAAAAGCTGAAACTTTACGAAGTTCCTATACATTTCTTTGAGGAGGATAAACCAAACCCAAGATACAGATGGTCCAACTACAGAAGATTGATAGATATAGTAAATAGAGGCAGATTTGATATAGTAGTAGCAAACTCTCCAAAAGCAATGGACTACGTAGCCCTCTGTAGCTATTTTTTTAAACCAAAGCCTAAGATCGTAGCAGTTAGAAGGTCCGGAAGGGTTCCATCTCTCCTATCAAAGTATCTTAAGTACAGTAAAGCAGACAGGATAGTTGTGGTTTCTGAGGATGTTAGAGGTTTGTTGGAAAAAGTCGGTTTTTTCCCGGATAGATTGGTAACCATAAAAAGTGGAGTAGACCTATCCCGCTTTAAACCAGATAGAGAAAAAAGATCCATCATAAGAGAAAGGCTTAGGATAAAGGAAGATACAAAACTGTTTATAAACGTTGCAAACTGGCAACTACAGGTGAAAGCCCAAGATAAACTTGTTGAGGTGTTTGCCAAACTTGGATGTTCAAACTGTTGCCTTCTATTGGTGGGACTAGACACAGACAAGTATGCTACAGAATTTGCAGACAAGTTTGGTATAGCAGATAAGGTTATTGGACTTGGGTTTAGAGAAGACATCCCTGAACTTCTGAACGCATCTGATTTTTTCTTGTTATCCTCAAACCTGGAAGGAATAGCAGGGTCTTTACTTCAAGCAATGGCATGTGGAAGGGTTGTTCTATCTACACTTGCAGGAGGAATAGGAGAGTATTTAAAGGATGGATACAACGGCTTTAGTGTAGCGGTCAGGGATTTTGATAACTTCTTAAAAAAGTTGAACATACTACTAAACTTACCTGAAGAGGAGTACAGGAGAATTTCAGAAAATGCCCTTAAGACAGCTATGGAGTATTCAATAGAAAAGACAGCTGAAGGCTACATCAAACTCTTCGAGGAACTACTCAAGTGAGTAAAATCTTCATCATTTATTATCATCATATACTCAAAGGTTGGGGACCTGATGTATACTATAAAACCTTTGACAGAGAAGTGTCTTTCTTAAAAAGCAGGTACAGAATAATAACCCTCGATGATGTTTTTGAATACATATCCTCCGGAAAATTGCCAGAGAGAGACTGTGTAGCAGTTACTTTTGACGACGGTTATCTAAGTAACTACGTATACGCTTACCCAATACTAAAGAAACACGGTGTCAGGGCAACTGTGTTTCCTATAAGCTCAAGGATTTTGAGGGAGGAAACCGTAAGACCATCCTTGGAAGACTACTGGAAAGGAAAAGTCTCCTTTAGAGAACTACACAAAACCCCAACTATGGCGGAAGCAAATTTAAAATACCTCCGAGAAGGTAGAAGTGAAGATTTTTTATCCGTAGGGGAGCTTTTGAGGATGAAGGATGTGTTTGATATCGGAGGGCACGCTTCCGTCCATTGTAGAGTCTTTTACCAAGAGAAGCTTGAAGACTTTTTTGATGGTAAGAATGGACATTGGAGCTTTCTGTATGCTTACGAAGAAGAGCCTCAGATAGGTTTTCCCATCTTTCCCTCAAGGAACAATATAGCAGTTAAAAGAGGATTCTTAAGGAGAGAAGTTAAAGATTTTATAAAGTCTATTGATAAGGAATTCTTTAAACAGAAGGGTTGGAAGGAGGTTCTTAGAGAAGAACTGAGTAAGAATTTTACCTCCTTACTGTGTTTTGAGACAGAAGAGGAGAAAGAAAAGAGAGTTTACGAAGAACTACAGAGTTCTAAAAGGGATCTTGAGAGTCTGCTTGGGGTAAGAATATACCACTTTGCTTATCCTTTTGGTCATTATGACGATAAACTTGTTGAGATTACGTCTAGAATTTTTAGAACCGGTTTCACAACAGAGAAAGGTGTGGTTAAATCGAATACTAGCCTACTTCAGATACCTAGGATAGCCGTCGCAAAGGATATAGGAAGTTTTATCGGAATACTCTTAAAGGTAAAGTTTATCTACTAAAATCTTTCCAGATCTTCCTTCTCTTGATCTATATAGCTCTTTGCCATGATCCTACTTTTATATTCTATGTAGTCTTGGTTTTTCCATATATACCGGAAAGTTGTAAGGTATCCTACAAAGGCTGTTGTGTGGAAAGCAAGCTGAACCGGGGACATCAGACCTTCATCAAAGAAAAAGCTTAAAATCTCCGATACTATTATGGCAAAGAATAAAAATAGGAATGTGACTCCGTATGCTAACGTTACCCTCCTGTTCCAAATAAACTCTTTTTCAGAGTAGAGTTTCTCTATATGCTGTCTCATATCTTGGGTAATATCAGAGCTTAAAGAGCTGTCTTTCATCTTTAAAATAAGTACAACGCTACCACTAAAGACCGTTGTTGTTATGACTATCCAGATAGATTTATAGAAGTCTGGTTTATCACTGAAGATATCGTATTTGAACAGGAAATTTATGATACTCAGTCCAAGCAAGAGGAGAAAAGTGTAAGAGAGGAAGGATACACTTAAAAATAGTACCTTCTTTTTAAGCATCATAACCACCCCTTCTTCTTAAATATAATCAATGGTATAGTGGCAGATAACACCATACCTGCCAACGCCATATAGTAGCCGTACTTCCACTCCAGTTCCGGAATATACTGGAAGTTCATCCCGTATATACTTGCTATCAACGTAGGTGGTAAAAATACCATTGCAAGGACTGTAAAAATCTTTATAACTTTATTCTGTTCTATATTAAGTAGACCTAAAAATGTATTTTGGAGATAGTTTAACCTCTCAAAGTTGAACTTTGTATAATCTATAAGTGAGTTCACGTCTTTTATCATTATCCTTATCTCTTCCTTAACATCCAGAGGTATCTTATAACTCTTCAACATGGAAGAGAACACTCTCTGTTTGTCTATAAGAGACTCTCTTATAGTCATGTTTATATCTTCATAGAAAGATATGGACTCAAACACAGACTCTGTTACATCTATAGAACCGGTTGAGACTATCTTCCCAAGTTTTGATATCTCCTTTGATATACTCTCCATAACATCTGCATCAGATGCTACCTTTATCTCCATTATCCCAGCAAAGACATGATAACCTGTTTTAAATACCGTTGGGTTTGTCATCATCCTCCGGACGAACTCAGAGAATGTTTTGAGCTGTCTGTATCTAACCGTTATAATGTAATCCTCTTTTAGGATGAAGGAGACAGTTTCGTTGAAAGCGTTGTCTTCCTCTCTTATAAGGAAGAACGTATTTATCGTTATACTGTCCTTCTCTTCCCAGTATCTTGAGCTTATCTCTATATCTTCCCTTTCTGAAAGACTTGGAAACTCGATCTGGAAGTTAGCTTGAACCCATTGGACTTCATTCTCTTCTGGATTGAATATATCCACCCACAAGAGATTTTCCTTCTCTTCAAAAGCTCTTTCATGGTCCTCTAACTGGTAAGAACGTATTATTAAGCCCTCTCTGTAAAATATCCTTATCATCTTCTCTAATTATAGCATATGGCTATCTTCCAAAATTGGCTCTATGTATATGTCGTCAAAGTGCCTTTCCTGATAAAGATTAATTTTGTTCTCGTAGTTTAAGAATAGAATAGCCATAAACATCTGAGGTTTGTATGGATAGGTTAGTTGGTTGAAGGATATCAGACCTATCACGTACTTCATCTCCTCTTCCAGGTATGTAAGGGTATTTTCTAAACCACCCTTGACCAATCTAAAGGTTGTGTTTTTATTCTGTTTTCTCTTAGATTTTTTATCTCTTTCCTTTACCTGGCTTTTAACTTTTTCTACAACCTTTAAAGGTTCCTGGACTATCTCTTTTAGGAGATAGGCAATCTCTTGTAGTGTATAGAATCTTTTAATGCCAAATATCCTCTTTCTTGAAACTTTCTTACCTTTTTCTTCCTGATTTATCTTCAGACTCTCTGACTTCATCTTCAGCAGAGTAGAAGCTACTAGTATAATCTTTGAGCCATACTTAAGGTCTGGAATGTGCATACCTTTTATCTCTTGGATGAATTTATCTGCTAAAACTGTTATATCTATGTTCCAAGGGTCTATCTCCCCTTCAGCTACCAGCTTCAAGACTATATCTATTGGACTTCTCTCTTCCATCCGTTTCTCTCTGGATTTTACCAATAAAAAAAAGTATAATCCTATTAGTCAGAACTTTTCAACGATGTTAGATGAGAATTGCCGATACGAATCAACCTCTCATCCGACCAAATGAGTAAATGGATAAGACTAACAGTAGAGATAAAAACAGAGAGAGGTAGAAAGTTCCAGCTTTTATGTAGCTAAATACCTCTCCGGATAACAGTATTAAAAGAGAGGATAGGTTCTCTATAGATAGGACAAGCATAAGAACTACTCCCAGGACTATAGCCATTCTCTTTTCCCCTGAACTAAAAGATGCAAGGTGGCTTATGGTGAAGGAGAACAGAGCCATCATTAGGATGTGTGGATAGAAGCTTTTAAATACGCCTTCTACTGTTTTTGGTCTTTTAAACTTCTCCGGATTACCCAAAAAGTACTCCTTTATTCCGGATATACTAGACCCAAACTTTGAGTAGTATATGAAGACTAGAGATAGGATAAAGAGTAGAGTAAGCAGACCGTATGAGTATATAACTACCTTCTGAAGAGCTATCCTCCTCCCAGAGCTCTTCCTCCGAGTCAGGTATACTATGCTTATAAATAGCATCAGACCAAAACTGGTTTGAAAAACAATAAAGCTTGTAAGTTTAGAGTATACCAATATATCTGGAGAGAGAAAGACTCCAAAGTCAGACACACAGTAAAAGAGAGTGGCTACTCCAGATAAAACTATAATGAAAGTTTTTAGTCTGTAGTTAAACTCTGTCACAGCTAAGATAGATGCAGTCATCAGATAAAAGAAGGAAAGTATGAAAGTGCTTATGTGAAAATCCTCTGAAAGTTGTTGAAGGGATATCCTTTCTGGAAACTGCTGGTCTGTGAAGTAGTATCTAAAAATAGAATCATAACTAAACCCATACTTAAAGTAAAAGTTGAAAAAGGAGGATAACCAAAACATTATAGCTATGACTAAGAAAGATAAAACTCCGTAGTAGAGTCCTCTCTTACTGTATAGATCTCCTGTGATTAAAAACTTCAAATTTCCTCACCTAAAAGCGTTTTCCACAGGAGTAGTGCCTTCTTTGCGTTCTCTGTTATGGCTCTCGATGTTAATGTTGCTCCTGTAAGATTTTGTATATCTCTCTTGAACTTAATACTGTTCTCATCCTTCTTGGAAAACTGTTTAAACCATCTCTCTTCCGGAAGATACTCTAGAGGTTCATGGAAAGCAAGAACCTGTACCATATCTAACTTACCATCTGGAGTTATAGTGTATAAAACAGCCTCCGGCTTAGTCCGAACTGTGTGTATGTCAACATAGCCGTAAGCTATCTGTTTACCTTCCTTCTTCACGATGTAAAAAGTTACCATCCTGGAGTTTAACTTCAGACCTTGCTCCCTCTCTAGTTTTTCAACCACCTCTTTAGGAATCACAAAGTTTTTTACCTCTACCGTTGATAAAGGGTATATCTGTTTAAGGGCTTCTTCCGGTTTCTTAGATTCAAAGGCTTCTGATAAATTTAGTATAAAAAGGCTAAAAACCAGTGAAATCAGTATCTTATACATCTATTCTCCTTAAAGTGAGTATTTAAAGCTAAAATTATAAGCAAATTAAAGAGTTATATCAATTCAATAAAAAATCTCCCCCATGAAGGGGGAAAACCTTTCAAGTTAGAACATAAACCCAAGAGTTAACCTATACAAATTTTCATCCTTTTTGTTTTCACTATAGTCAAGCTTAATGTAGTCTGCCTTTAAGGCTACAAGTGGATGAGGTTTATAAGAAAATCCCAGATTGTATACTTTAAGCTTATGACCTGTAGGTTTAAGAAATCCAGAAGGAACTTCTTTGTGAGTGTCTATATCTTCGTAGACTCCAAACAGGTAGAGCTCTTGGTTAGTTATACCAACCAGTCTAAACACATCGTAAGCAACTTGGAAGTAGTATGCTTGTTGTTTGGATGGAAGGATGTTGTTTTTCTTGGCCCCGGAGCCACTACCTCCCTGTATATTGTTACCAAATAGATCTTTCGATATCCTTAAAGAATCTCCCACATCAACAAAAGCTGCTACAGCTCTAACATCCCATCCAGAGTGTTGCCACCACAGATGAGGGGATACTATAGTAAAGTCCCCAATATCACTTCCCCTTCTAAGACCAAGGAGAGAGTCTGCCCCACCCTTTGATTGAATATCTCCAGTCCAGAAACTAGCACCGACCTTTAAGTTGTAGGGTAGATTATAATCTAACCTTCCAGTTATACCGTATCTATCTGCAACAGCTCTTGATCCTCTTTGTCTTATATTCTTCGTTGGTTCTAAAGTATCGTAATCTCCTGCACCTTTAAGCATCAATCCGTTTGTTAGATAAAGTTTGTACTCAAGATTTCCAACTTTTCCATAAGCACCCACGCCCATCTCCTCCCAGGTGGTAGGAATGATCCTAGTCTCTGTGAAAGGTCTTTGGGCTGTAGGAAATGTTGGTGGTTCGTGATACTCATTTATTATACCTACCGGCATGAGTAGTAAACCACCCCTAATGCCGAACTTTTCATTGAAGTTATAGTCCAAAAAAGCTAGCTCAGCTTTGTAGTATCCTCCACCAGTTCCGTGACTTACTGAAGTGGAAGCATGCTCCAACTCTAATTCAGAGTTAAACTTCAGCTTCTCGTTAAAGGCGTATCCCAAATAAAGGATGAACCTCTGAGCATTCGCTATACTCTTTGCTCCACCTCTGGCATTAACATCATTGTGTACAAAGGTTAACTCACCATAGCCACCTATAGACACACCCTTCTTATTAAACATGGCTTTAGAGGCAGCCGGACCTAAGCCATAGTATGACTTTACCTCAAGTTCACCTATCACACTCTCAAGTTTTAGCTGTCTAATCTCTTCCTTGAGAGCCTCCGTCTCCTCCTTTACCACTATCTGTTCTTGTTGAAACCTCTTCAAATCCTCAATCTGTTGTTGTAGGAATTTTATCTGTTCCTCAAGATATTTTACTTTAGACTCATCAGCAAAAGAGTAGCTAACTGTTGTAAGCAGTGCTGTAGTGAGTAAAAATCTTCTCATTATCCTACCTCCTTTTTAATATTGAAATTTTGTCTCAAAATTTTACTCTCCTCTCTTACCAGTTTCTATGATATAAATACAAAGCTGATCATAAAATCTTTCTGGAATGTATATGATTTTTGATATAATAAACCCCAATCTAATTAACTAAAATGTTTTAAATTCCCTTAGGAGGTACCTGTTTTGTTTAAAATAGTTCTCAGTCTTTTATTCTCTCTGTTACTCTCTCTGAAGGTCTACGCCGGAGATATAATTGTATACGCTGCTGCAGATTTGGTATACGCTTTTAAAGAGATACAACAACTCTATAAAAAAGTCTATCCTCAGGATGATGTAAAGATTATATTTGGCTCCTCAGGGAAAGGTTATCACCAGATATTGGAAGGAGCACCTTACGATATGATATTTTCTGCAGATATGGGTTATGTAGAGAAACTCCAAGAAAAGGGTCTAACTATCTCTAAACCAAAACCCTACGCTATAGGAAGAATTGTTCTTTGGGTAAGAAAAGACAGTAATATACCATTAAACGACGGCATAAATGCTATATTAAACCAGAGAGTAAAAAAAATAGGCATAGCAAACTGGGAGCATGCCCCCTATGGGGTCGCAGCAAAGCAGTGCTTAGATAATTTCAAACTGTTCGATAAGGTTAAAGATAAACTCGTCCTTGGAGAAAATATAAGCCAAACTGCCCAATATGTCCAGACTGGAGCAGCTGATATAGGATTCTTGGCTCTATCTATTGCAAATAGTGATCCGTTAACAAAAGAAGGTATCTACTACCTCATCCCAGAGAGTTGTCATTCCCAGATACTTCAAGGTTATGTCATAACTAAAAATGCCGTAAAATCGGAGGATAGATTAAGTACAGCAAGGAGATTTGAGGAGTTTATATCCACACCTGCCATAAGAAAGGTATTCATAAAGTACGGCTTTATGCTTCCAGGAGAGAAAGTAGAGTAAAAGATGAACAGGGTAAAAGGAAAAGTATCCAGACTTTTAGAGGATGGAAACTTTTCACTCTTACAATTAGAAACAGAGGTAGGAGAACTTCATCTTCTACTTATTAAATCTCATAACGATTTTATTCAAGAAGGAAAATGCGTGTCAGCCCTTTTTGGACATGCAAGTGTAAAGATCTTCAAGGAAATGTCGCTTGCATCATCTTTAGAGAATATAATCCGTTGTAGAGTAGAAAGTATCAGCCGAGGCAAAATTCTTTCAACAGTTAGATTAAGTTGCAAAGATGGCAAAGTAGAGTCCTATCTGACAAACATCTCCTTGGAAAAGATAAAGATCCAGGAAGATCAAGAAGTTTATATAGCTATTTCTGCATTTGATATTATGATAGAGGTGTAAGGATGGAAGGTTTAGAGTGGACACCTCTAATCTTAACTATAAAGCTGGCTACCATAACAACTATAATTCTACTATTCCTATCCATACCCATCGCGTACAATCTTACATACTCTAATATAAGGTTTAAATCTGTGTATGAAGTCATCATAACTCTTCCACTTGTTTTGCCTCCATCTGTTCTAGGTTTCTACTTGTTGCTTCTGATGGGGAAGAACGGAATTTTAGGTAAAGTATGGGAAAATATAGCAGGGCACCAATTGGCTTTCCATTTTGAAGGAGTGGTGTTAGCCTCTGTCGTATTCTCTCTACCGTTTATGGTCCATCCTCTTATATCTGGGTTTAAATCCGTTCCTATCACCTTGATAGAGGCATCCTACACACTTGGAAAGTCAAAATTTACCACTCTGTTTAATGTTATACTACCTAACATGAAATCTGCAATATTAACTGGAATAACTCTATCCTTTGCTCATACTATCGGGGAGTTTGGAGTAGTACTGATGATAGGTGGTAATATAGACGGAGAAACCAGAGTAATCTCAATTGCCATATATGACTCTGTTGAGAAACTAGACTATACTACCGCCCACACATATTCCTTTATACTGTTTGCTGTATCTTTCCTGACCTTACTGACTGTCCACAAGTTAAACAGAAAACTTGAGGTCCGGTTTTAGATGATATGTGTAGTCGCCCGGAAACGTTTAGTTGGAAGTAGGGGAGCTTTTCAGCTTAACGTGGATTTCAATGTTAACAGAGGGGAGTTTTTGTCTATCTTTGGAAAATCTGGAAGTGGTAAGACTACGATACTACGGATTATAGCAGGGCTTGAGGTTCCGGATGAGGGCTATGTAGAGTTCGACGGAAAAGTATACTTTGATAGTAAGAGAAAGATAAACTTACCACCCCAGAGGAGAAACGTAGGATTTGTTTTTCAAAACTACACACTATTTCCAAACATGACAGTCTACGAAAACCTCATCTATGCCAGTGGAGATAGGAGTAGCATAGAGAGGATACTACAGGTTGTAGAACTGTCAGACCTAAGAGATAGATATCCATCCCAACTCTCTGGAGGACAACAGCAAAGAGTGGCTCTTGCAAGAGCTCTAGTGAAAAACCCGGATATACTACTCTTGGATGAGCCTCTGTCTGCTTTAGACCAGTATATAAGGCTAAAGCTTCAAGAAGAGATTAAATCTATCCAACGGAAGCTAGCTATAACCACGATACTCGTGTCTCACGATAAGTCTGAGGTTTTTAGACTTGCAGATAGAGTTATACTGTTAGAGGAGGGGGTGATCAAGAAAGTAGGGTCTCCAAAGGATGTACTTATAGAAAAAGGACTTTCTGGGAAGTTTACATTCTTTGGAGAGGTAATAGATGTAAGGGATGACGGGGTGGTAAAAGTTATAACAGTGGACATCAATGGAGATCTAGTTCAAGTAGTAAGCTCTGAGGATGTGGAAGTTGGAGAGAAAGTCCTGATCGGTGTAAAAGCCTTTAACCCCATCATAAAAAGAGTGTGATGTTATGATAAAATATAAGCCAGCAATGTATATGGAGATTAAGCTCAAACTCTAAAATGGATAGTAGTAGTAAGTCCTTACTAAAAGTTTCAGATTTAACTAAGAAGTATATAACAAAGAAGAGTTTCTTAAACAAAGAGTACTTCCACGCCCTGGATAAGGTATCTTTTGAAGTGTATCCTTCAGAGATAGTGGGAGTAGTTGGGGAATCTGGAAGTGGTAAATCTACGATAGGAAGGATAATCCTTGGTCTTGCAAAACCAGACTCTGGAAGTGTGTATTTTGGGGACATAGAAATATCTAAAAGATTTCCAGAAGAGTTGAGGAAAGACATCTCTGTAGTATTCCAAGACCCAAGAACTTCCCTAAATCCAAGGTTTAGTGTGTATGATGTAATCTCAGAGCCACTCATAGTCAACAACTTTCCTAAAGGTGAGATAAAAGAAAGGGTTTTAGAGGCTATTCGGATGGTTCAACTTGATGAAAGTTTCTTAGAAAGGTATCCCCACCAGCTCTCCGGAGGACAGAGACAGAGGGTTGCTATAGCCAGGGCAATAGTTCTTAATCCAAAACTCATAGTAGCCGACGAGCCAACCTCAGCTCTCGATGTTTCCATCCAATTACAGATAGTAAATCTCATAAAAGAATTAAACAGGTTAAAAAGTATAGCCTTTCTGTTTATCTCTCACGATATAAACGTGGTTGCAAACCTATCAAACAGACTGATAGTCCTCTACAGAGGTAAGATAATGGAGCAAGGAGATACTCTATCTGTAATAAAAGACCCTAAACATCCGTATACAAAACTCCTCCTCAGTAGTGTACTCCCTTCCAATCCGAGGGAGAGGAAGAGTTTTCCGGAGATAGTGGAAGATAACAACAGTTCCCCTAAGTTTAATGGTTGTGAGTTCTACGATAGATGTTCTTTTAAATCACAAGTATGCTTGGAAAAACCAAACTTAAAGAAGGTAGGTTCAAGAGAGGTATACTGCCATCTTTACTGAGAAGATGCTTACAGAATTTCTGATAGTTTTCGTTATAGTTCTGGTAGCGGCATTTTTTGCCGGCATTGAAGCATCTTTCTTCTCTATAGACAAGGTGAAAGTAAGGAAATTAAGTAGTACAGGAGATAAGAAGTATAAGCTGATAGAGTTCTTCCTCAACAATCCAAAAGATCTTGTGATTACCTTCCTCATAGGTAACGAACTTGCAAACATAACAGCAACGTCCCTCATCACAGCTACAGTTATAAATTACCTTGGAAAAGAGTACATAGCCTTGGCTGTTGTTGTAAGCTCTCTCTTACTCCTAAGTTTGGGAGATATAACCCCGAAGATAATAGGCTCATACTATCCGGATAGATACGCAAACTTAGTAGTAAAACCCTTCTATACATTCTATCTTCTCATAACACCTTTTAGATACTTCTTCCTTGTAGCTACACAGTACATACTGAAAAAGTTCGGTATTGAAATAGTATCTGAAAAACATGTAACAACCAAGGAAGATCTTCAGTCAATCATATACACATCTACAGAACAGGGACACTTGAAAGAAGAAGAGAAGAGTCTGATAGATAACACCTTCCTATTGACTCAGACTACAGTAGTAGAGATTATGATTCCAAGAAGGGATATCTTTGCCGTGCCTAGGGACATATCTGTGGGGGAGTTTGTCCAGATTATTAAAAACAAAGATTACAGTAGAGTTGTAGTGTACGAAGACAACCTAGATAATATCATAGGGATAGTTTACCTTAAGGACGTTCTGTTCCTGAAGCTCGAGGGAAGAGATGAGAACATATCAAAGTTTGCCAAACCTGTTATATTCTTTCCAGAGTTTACAACCATTATAGATGCTATGAGGAAGTTTAACGAAGAAAAGAAACATTTTGCCATAGTTGTGGATGAGCACGGAACCACCGTAGGACTTATAACCTACAATGATATCATTGAGTACATAGTTGGAGACATTCCAGAAGAGTACGAACCAGATGAACCAGACTTCAAAAAGATGGGAGCAGATAATTGGATAGTCTCTGGAAAACTGAATGTGGAATTTCTCTCAGAGATAGGAATAACTCTTCCGGAAGACTACGACTACGACACGGTGGCAGGTTTTATCTTAGATGTTCTCAAAAGGTTTCCAAAGGAGGGTGAAGAGTTCAAATACCAGAACTACTTGTTTAAGATTGCCTTTATGGAAAAGAACAGGATAGTTAAAGTCCAGATATCCAAGCTACAAGACCAAGGAGAAGTGAATTGATAAGCTACATAGTAACTATATCGTTCTTTATCTTTATGGAGGGACTTTTCTCCGGTTCAGAGATAGCTCTTTTTTCAGTTAACAAAACAAAGTTGAAATATTTAGCTAAAAAAGGAGATAAAAAAGCACTAAAGAGCTACACCTTACTTCAAAAACAATATGCAGAATACATATCTGTTGGGTTGATAGGGACAATCTTGAGTATAGTCATAGCTACAGCGACCTACGTAGCCATGCTCCATGAACTGTCCAACTTCTTCCCTCTCATAAAGGGAGAAGAAGAGATTTTGGCTGAGAGTTTGTTGATCCTTACCCTACTTTTTGGGGAGATTATACCAAAGAGTGTATTCCAACATCACGCAGATAAATTGATAGTTTACGTAGTGCCATTTTTAGAGTTTTTCCGGAAAGTTTTCACCCCCATGCTCTTATTTTCCAACTTTGTAAATAGGGTAGTCTTCTCCCTATTTGGTATAAAGCCATCTACAGAAAAGTCTTACAGTAAAGAAGACATACTTCATCTTCTATCTCAAGGGATAGAAGATCTAGAGGAGATAGAAAAAAGGATAGTTTCAAATATTCTAATATTTAGTGAAAGGAGAATATCAGAGATAGTGATTCCTCTATCAGAGGTTGTAGCTGTATCTGACGATAAAAAAGTCTGTGATCTTATACCTATCTTTAAAGAAACAGGGTTTTCTAGATTACCAATTTACCGGAAAAGGGTGGACCAGATCGTAGGATTTGTCCGGTCTTACGACCTAATCCATGCAGATATAGACGAACCTATAACAAAGTATATGAAAGGTATAAGATACATCCCAGAGTTTGCAGACTTACCTAACGTACTTAAAGGGTTCAAAACCTACAAAGACCATATAGCAGTGGTAGCTGACGAGCGGGGAGCTACGATGGGAATCATAACTCTAAAAGATGTTCTCGAGGAGATAGTAGGTCAGATAAAAGATGACTTCACCAAAAAAGAAAAACAGATGATAAAAAGTCAAGCTTTGGACAAAATGCTAGTAGATGGAAGGATGGAGATAAAAGAGATAGAGTCTCTTATGGAGATAAAGTTACCGGAGGGTCCATTTGAGACCATAAATGGTATGATAACTTATCTTTTGGGGAGGATGCCAAGGAAAGGAGAACATATAGACATAGGGAATTATAGGTTCAAAGTCATAAAAGTAGAAAAAAGGAGAATTTTAGAAGTTTTAATAGAAAAGATTTAACTTAGAGCGAGAGACGGGACTCGAACCCGCGGCCCCAACCTTGGCAAGGTTGTGCTCTACCAACTGAGCTACTCTCGCATGAAAGAGATTAATATTATAGAAAACTTTTTACAAAAATGCAATACCTGAAAAGACATTGATACATAATGATAATCCAGTATATCCCAAAAAATACCAAAAATATTATCTCCACTATCATTTCGTCACACAT
>JAOABC010000004.1 GCA_026418535.1 Hydrogenothermaceae bacterium
GTATCCGAGGTAGTCTTTCAGTAGATGTTCTATATCTCTGAAAGATGATTTGTAGTGGATTTCAGTAAGTAGTGTTAAAAGTGTGACTTAGTTACTGTATACAGATGGTCTACCTCTTTTTTGGTAGGTTTGTTATGTTGGGATCTGTACTGCTTTAGTTGGTTTTTGGATTAGGTCTAAGATAAATTGAACCTTATCTGTCATTGTTTCTTGGATTTTTAAACAGATTCTCTAAAAACTCTTGAAAAAAAACTTAATAAGTTGTATAATATTTTTCCGCTCACGAACGGAGTGTAGCTCAGGTGGGAGAGCACGTGCCTTGGGAGCACGGGGTCGCAGGTTCAAGTCCTGCCACTCCGACATTACAACGTGCGCCCGTAGCTCAGCTGGATAGAGCAACGGACTTCTAATCCGTAGGTCGCACGTTCGAATCGTGCCGGGCGCATTCAACACCGCGGGGTGGAGCAGCTTGGTAGCTCGCCGGGCTCATAACCCGGAGGTCGCAGGTTCAAATCCTGCCCCCGCAACCAAAAATTGTAATCTAAAAAGCATCTTTTAGTATTCTAAAATAACTACTATCGTTCAGCTGTTGACTTTCCGGAGTCTATCAATCAGACTTATTTTAGTGGATTTTTCTCAAGAGGTTAGAAGTTGTGAGATTTTTCTCTATTACTATGATTACTATGTTATTGATGTTTAAATTAGTCTTCTCAGAAAGTTTAGATGAGCTTATAAACATAGCAAAGAAGAACAATCCGGATATAAAGAGATTCGAAAAAGAGATAGAAGTTCTAAAGCAGAAATCAAAAACTGCAGGAAGATTACCAAACCCGTCTATTTCATTTAATATAAGAGATAAAGGAAGTTTTACCATATTCCAGTATATTCCGTGGTATGAGAAGTTAAAACTTCAGAGGGAGATGGAGGAGAAGAGATACGAAGTCCAGCTGATTGTTTATCAACAGGAAAAGAGTAAAATATTAATACAGATAAAAGAACTAGGTTTAAGAACGTGGCTAAACAGAGAGAGGATAAAACTCAATACTCAACTTATATCTATAATAGACGGAGTTTTGCAGGGGGATATATCCGCGGGAGACAAGAACAAACTGACCATCCTAAAGATAGATCTGCTTTTAGAAAACAAAGATTTAGAACTTTCCACTTTAAAACTCTTATCTGAGTTGAAGGTTCTACTAAACAGCGATTTTGGGGATGTTGAGGTCGAAAGGGTAGATATTCCAGATCTAAAAGAAGAAGAGTTAAAGGAAAGGATAAAAACTATAGGGTTAGCTATAAAACAGATAGATAAGCAGATAGAGAGGGACAGGTTGTCTTATAAACTGGCAAAGGAGATATACATCCCGGATTTTGGGGTCTCAATAACCTACAAAGTTAGGGAGAAGTTTGATGATGCAATCTCCGTTGGAGTTAACTTGTATGTAAACGTTCCCATATGGAGAAGACTAAACCAAGAGCAGATAGTCCTAGAGCAAAAACTACAGTTAATATCATCTCAGGAGAAGAAGATCAATGTAATAAACCAAACTCTATGGTCTGCTGATAAGTTCATTCAAGAATACAAGATATCAAGAGAGAAGTTAGATATACTCAAAAAGAACTATCATCTATACAGATATGACATGGAACTTACGACAAACAGATACCTCAAAAAAGAGTCTGATATTAACAGTATCATATACTCTATATCTAGATTTAAAGAGGCTCATAGTAGGCTTCTGCAGGAAACCTTATCAGTTAACATCTCTTATTTTCGGATACAGGAGCTGCTTGGAGAGGTTGAATAAAAGCCTGCCCTTAGGCAGACTTTAAAGTTGGGTATTATTTTACAGACACTATACTTTCTTTTAGTGGAGATACAGCTGCTAAGAACTCTTTCTGTACATCGGCAGGAACTTTAAACTGGTCTAATGTTTCTTTAGTTAGATCTACGAACCTTCCCCAATTTTTCTCTGATATCTTCAGCTTCTCATGGGCAGTTTTCATATCTCTACCTTTGTAATCACATGGACCACCTGTAGCTTTACATATGAAGGATGCAACCAGTTGTCTGTTTCTCTCTACTTTTTCTTTGTCAAAGCCTTTACAGTACTTTCCAAGTTGTTGGTCTTTCATCATCTTGTTAATAAGCTCAACGACCACAGCGTCTATAGCTTGTTTGCCTCCCAGCTTCTCGTACAGTGTTTTGTCAGCAGAGAAAGACTGAGATACCAAAACAACGGCTAAGCCCACGGAAAGAGCTAACTTCTTCATGGCACACCTCCTCAAAGAAACAATAATCTAATAAAAACTATAACCTCTTCCTTCTGGAGGTAGTCAGAAAAAATTTTATTTTTGCACCTTATTTTTTACGGTTGATTAAAATTTACTCTTTTCGGTCTTTTGTTGGTGGAGTAGTAGTTTTTACCTAAAAAAAGTGGGTATTGAACTTTGTGTGGAGATACTCTCCTTTTTCTGTAGTGTTTTATCAAAAGCTACCTATAACCAGGTCGTGGTCGTAGAAATTGTGTATATCACAACTCTACACTCGTATACAAGGAGAGACTCTGGAATGATAACTGAGGATATAGATACACTCTTTTCTTTTGTTATAGAGATAATCTCCCATTTATTCAGACTGTTTCCGTGGGTTTTTCCGGTTTTGTGGATATCTTCCAGGTACCTATACGGTAGGAAATTTATACTAAATCCCCAATCTCTTCTATCAGCTTTCTACTGTAGTTTTCTCTAGAACAGGAGAAGCCATATAAGAAAGGCTCTCTGTTTATCATCATATGGTGGGCTACTGCAAATGGGTTTTCCCCAACACACACAACAGCGACAGGTCTTGGTAGATAACCTAGAGTGTATCCACCTTCTGGAAGAGTCTTAAATCCCTCTAACATATAGTCCTCCTTTCTTAATTCTGTGTTAACAAACTAAAAATCCGTTTATTGTATAATTTTAAGATACTTAAAAATTAAGAGGTGTAGAAGTGAACCTGACTGAACTTTTCTTAAAGCTTGCTCTAGTAGGTGGAGACCCTGTCCTCTACGTATTAGTCCTTATGAGTGTAGTTATGGTAGCTGTAATCGTAGAAAGGCTTATCACAATAAGAACTATAGAGGCTAACCTTATATCTTACGAGCCTCTCACTTTGAAGCTACTGCTGGAGAAGAGGCTTGGGATACTTGCCACTTTTGGAAACAACGCTCCATTCATAGGACTGTTTGGAACTGTCCTAGGAGTTATAAAGGCCTTCCATAGCCTTGGAACCTCCACTGAGTTTGGAGTAAGGGTGGTTATGACTGGAATTTCGGAAGCCTTAGTTGCAACTGCATTAGGACTCTTTGTTGCCATACCTTCTGTTGTAGCTTATAACTACTTTGTCCGGAGGATAAAAACACTCCTTCTTATATACGAATACAAAAAAAGTATGAAAATCCAGTTAGAGGACTGAGATTATGAAGTTGATAGATAAGGACGAAAAAGAGATATCTGAGATAAATATGACTCCATTCGTGGATATCATACTGGTCATTCTGATAATCTTCCTTGCCACTGCCACATTCATAGTAGAGGGGAAGATCCCCCTAGACTTACCAACTGCCAAAACCTCTGAACCAGCTAAACAGCTGCAAGATAAGATAGAGATAGTGATAAAGAAGAACGGTATTTTCTTCCAAGGTAACTTGGTGAATCTAGAGATTCTTAAAGAAAAGTTAAAGCCTATGGCACAGCCAGAGAAGGTAGTAGTCTTGAAGGCAGAGAAGGATGTTGTGTTTCAGAATGTGGTATCTGTGATTGATGTGTGTAGGCAAGCTGGTATTTCTAAATATGTTGTTGAGACGAAGAAAGAACCTTGATTCAGGTAAATGAGAAGAAAATAATAATTATCTCTTTTCTTATATCCATCTTCTTGCATGCTATATTAGTGGGCATGTTTTATCTAATAAACATAGAACCTCTTCTATCGGAAAAAGAGAAGATAATTACCATCTCTCTGGATACACCACCTTTAGAAGAAAAACCAAATATCTCCCCGTACAAAGAAGTATTAAAACATCCTCAGAAGATAGATAGTCCTCCAACACCCAAACAACCTACTCCAGTTCCCAGGCCAGTACTAGAACAGACCAAGACTCCAGAGAAACTCCAGGAGAATATGAATCAATCTTTGACAGAACCTTCTTTACCTCCAGAAAACAACCAACTAAAGCCAAGCTCAGTACAGCCTACACCACAACAGATCCAACCACAACCGCAGAGAATAGACCTATCCCAGGGAAGGCCGGACCAGTTTAAAACACCTCAGAAAAAAGAGGAGGATGTAGACGGTTACCTGAAGGACTTAATCAGATACCTAAACCAACAGGCAAAGGAGAGAGACCTGTACCCTCCGATAGCAAAAAGACTAAAGATTGAGGGAGAAGTCATAGTGAGGTTAACTATAAACGAAGACGGAACTATAGAGGAGAACTCTATGATAGTAGTTGAGAGTAGCGGATACAATGTGTTAGACAAGGGAGCTTTAGATATACTAAAAAAACTCCAACCTTTTAAAAAACCTCCAAAAAAGATCACTGTTGAGATACCAATCATATTCCAGATCATCTACATGTGAAATTTTGAAAGTTTGGTGTAAAATATAGGGAAAATTAACTGCCAGAGAGGAGGAGAAAGATGACACCACTAAGAGTTCAAAGGATAATGATGTCCATTATACTTATCTCCGGATTGCTACTAGACCTAAACAATGTAGAGTGGGGTAAGTACCTTATCTGGTTTGTTGCCTTTATGGCCCTGTTTGCTGGAATAACTGGATTCTGTCCATCTGACAAAATCCTTATGAAGATAACTGGAAAAGACAAGTTCTGCTGATGAAGTTTATCCACCTATCTGATACCCATCTTGGGTATCAGCATCTAGGTTTAACGGAGAGGAAACAGGACTTTACAGAAGCTTTCTCCTACGTTGTAGACTATGCCATAGAAAACAGTGTTGACTTTATAATACACACTGGAGACTTCTTCCATAGCTCTCGCCCATCCAATGAGATCATAATAGAAGCGATACAACTTGTAAAGAAACTGAAAGATAATCGAATCCCTATCTTTACCATACACGGAAACCATGATAGGGGTAGTGGAACAAGAGATAGGTCCGCCTTGGATATACTCAAAGAATTTGGTTTAACTCTGCTGGACAGTAACTTCTATACTCTAGAAGATATAAACATCTTTGGTATAAAGTACATCCACAGTATATTTTTGAAAAGAGTTGATCTTAAGTCCATACTTGAAAAGCTATATGAGGAAGCTCCTCGGAAAGAGTTTAACATGCTAATGCTTCATTTTGAGTTCTCTCCATTTTTCAAAACGGATTTGGAGATAGAGAGTGTGCTTCCAGAATGTTTTGAGTACGTAGGAGTAGGTCACTTCCATCAAGCACAGGAATCTTACAGAGTAAAAAACTCAGTGGTAGTCTATCCTGGTTCAACAGAGTACACCCAGTTTAACGAAAGGGACTACTCACAAAAAGGGTTCTATCTAATCCATATAGAGCATATAAAGTCTATAAACAGCCAGTTTGTCCCCATACCAAGTAGAAAGTTCATAGTCAAGAGATTTAATGATGATAGTCTCGAAAGTAGGATAGAAGAGCTAAGAAGTTTGGAGTTTAACGAAAGCAAGAAGCCTGTCTTAATACTAAAAGGAGCTACAAAAGGCAATCTATCCAAAAAAAATGTAGTACAACTTCTTGAAAACAGGGGACTAAAATCTGAGTTTTTACACATATCTGTAGATTTGGAAAGGATAGGTTTAGAGTATGAGTTTAAATACTTAGACCATATAGAAAAAACTCAGTCTTACGTAGAAGAAATTCTACAGAAGAACATAGAAGATGTCCAAGTTAGGGAAAAGGTAAGACAAGTTCTATACGCTATACACTCCTTTGAGAACCTTCAAGAGTTTGAAGTTTACATAGAGGAAAATAAAGAACTTTTTCAACTTTAGAGGAAGACGATATGAAGATTGTAGAGAAACTAAAAGAAAAAAAACTTAGTGTATCCTTCGAGTTTTTCCCCCCTAAGAATGAACAGGCACAACAACAGCTTTTCAACACGATTAAAGATCTATCTCCCCTAAACCCTACCTTTGTGTCTATAACATACGGAGCAGGAGGTTCAACAAGGGATAAAACAAGGGAGGTTGTGAAGAGATTACATGAAGAGACAGACCTGACAGTAATGGCTCATCTAACCTGTATAGCCCATACACAGGAAGAGATATTAGATATCCTTGGAGATTACCAAAAGATAGGTGTTCAGAATATACTAGCTCTCCGGGGAGACTTACCCTTAAACAGAAGAGAGGAGATTCTAAAAGGTTGTAAACATGCTGATGGACTTGTGAGGTTGATAAGAGAGAGGTTTGGAGACTATTTCTGCATAGCTGTAGCTTCCTATCCAGAAAAACATCCAGAGAGTCCTAACTTAGAAAGGGATATACTAAACTTCAAGAAGAAAGTAAAAGCAGGAGCGGACTTCTCCATAACTCAGATGTTCTTCGATAACAGCTACTATTACAGATTTTTAGAGAGGGTGAGGAAAGAAGGTATAGATATTCCTATACTTGCTGGGATAATGCCAATAACCAACTTCTCTCAGATATCTAAGTTTTCTCAGATGTGTGGAGCGACCATTCCTGAGAAGATTGTAAAAAAGTTTGAGAATTATACAGATGACTCAGAAGAAACAAAGAAGATAGGGATAGAAGTGGCAACTAAACAGTGTATAGACCTTATAGAGTCCGGAGTTGATGGTCTGCACTTCTACACTCTAAACAAATCAGACGCAACCTCGATCATCTACAACAACATAAAAAGTTACTTTTGAAAAAGCTCCACAACTGGACTCTTAACCTTAAACACAGTCTACAAAACCCATCATACAAAATTCACTAGCGTGTCCAAGCTTTAATTTTTACCTTTATCTCCATCTCTGTCTTCCTTAAACTCTTTTTATGAAGTTTGTAAACGTCCTTTTGTGTTCCAACTAAAATTTTATCACCTCTCTTCACCGTCCTCAATATGCTAAAATATTCCTATACAAAATAAAAAACGGGAAATAAAATGATAAAGAAATCCCTCCAGATAGAAATAGTAACACCGACCATAATGGGAGGAGCAAAGTAGGAGCTTCTGAGATAAAGGCCGTAATGAGACAAGCCTTCCGGATAGTGGCAGGTAGATACATAAACCATTCATCAAAGGACTCCATAAAAACACTCCTTGAAAAAGAAGGGGAGATATTTGGTAGTACTTCCAGAAAGTCTACATTCAGAATCTAGCTAGAAGGAACAGAAGGACTAATTGTAAGAAGTAAAAAAATCTACCCCATAAATCAAACTTTGCTAAAGAAGCAGTAGATCTAAACCGGACCATTTAACTTAAACATAGTGAGCTTATCCAACACATATCCTCTTGAGTTTTAAAAATCTCTTCTAAGAGTGGCACTCCTTCTGAGAATTGGAAACAGAAGGAACAGATTAGCAGGAAACATGCAGATTAAAGACATCCCTATAAAGCTCGAAAAAGAAGTAGAAAATATTGAGAAAGTATTTAAAGATAGAGAAATGTTCCATAAAGAGAGCATACTACAGATGAGCCACTATTCCCAAGTTTAACATTCAGAGAAAACAAACAGGAAAAAAATTATCTAGTCTACTCTATCCATTTAAACTACCTAGAGAAATCTCTCAACTTTTAAGAATTACTCAAGAATTTATATAATCATGTAATACATCAAGTAGAAAAACATCCTGAATACTCTTTTATTATCGGTTCTACTAAGCCACAAGGCAGGGGTCATAATAAACTTTTCCATCCAAAAAGAGTTAAAAGGCTATAAACTTTATTTAATAGCCTTCTATACGTTAAATTTGTTAAATCTAATGGATTCACATACTAACAGTGGAGAGATACGGTAAACCTTGTGAAAGATCTATCTAAAAAATATTTCAGTGAGGATGAACTAAGAGAGGGAAGGATATGGGAAAGTTCTTGGTGAAAGCAACCATTCCTGCTGTCCAAGATCTTATACTCCAGTTTAGGAAATTATCAGACCTGTATGGAGGTAGTAATCTGATCCCAGAGGTCCTCCGGAAAACCATTAAATCTGTAAAAGACGACCGGATAAAACTTCTCATACCTTCAGAGAGATATCTTAATACAGATAATATGACGAATGAAGATGAGGAGGAGGGTGTAAAGTCATTTGGGAATTGATAGAGGAACAGTTTCAAAAAGCTCTCATCGAAAATTTATACGATGGAGTGATCTTAAAGAACGAGAAACTTAAATCTTGGTATAATCTGGCTGAATACCAGATAAAAAACTCTCTGAAGTTAATCTGGGGAGCTGTGGAGATAGAAAAAATGAGGATAATAAAGAAGATTTGGATAGTCTGTTCTACAAAGAACAAAATTTTGAGGAGTTTTTTGAGAATAAAAGCAAGTTGTTAGGTGGTCAGGGGGAATTACTATACATACCTTATAGGTGCATCTCTATGTAGTGTGTGTGATAATAGGACTATACTGGGAGCATCTGAAAAAGAGCCTACAAGGTAAATCTTTTTGGGATGAACACTACAAAGACAATAAAATTTCTGGAAAGAAGGAAGGAGAAAAGCTCTGTGGATTTTGTTTTGCAAAAAGAAAATACCACGGGAAACAGTTCGACTCAGTAGCATACTTTGCCATAGCAGACTACTGTGCTAAGATGGAGATAGAATCTCTTCTAGAGGAATACGATATTCAGCTTGTGTTCAGAGAAGACATGGAATATAAAGAAAGCCTATCTGAGATAATTAAATCCCACGGAAAACCTTCAAAATACTACGGACTGATAATGGCAGATGGGGATGGAATGGGAGAGAAGGTTGACACAGCCTTTAAAAATGGCAAGATTGAAGATTTTACTACAGAGCTATCCGGATACTCTAAAAAGTTTACAAAGATTACAGAAAAAACGAAGGAAGTGTGATATACTCTGGAGGAGATGACATCCTTGCAATACTGCCAAAGTCAAAAACCATAGAAACATACAGAGATATAATCTCTGAATTTAAGATATCCACCATAAGCGGGGGAATAGTTTTTGCTCACTACAAAATCCCACTTAGTTATGTACTGCAGATTCTCAGAGAGAACGAAAAAAAGCAAAGAACAAAGGTAAAGATGGTTTTACATATCATATATAAAACATTCTCTTCTTCCGGATGCTTCGTAAAAAACATCTACTTAGAATAGTTTAAAAAAGTTATAAATATGATGTCCTAAGAAGATTTTCCCAACATATTCGTATACCAGTTAGAAACTCTTCTTAGACATTATGGAGAGAGAACGAAAAAGAAGAATCAGGTTTTAAAACTAACAGAGTATCTTATAAATAAAAAGAGCTTTAGAGAGAGGAATTTAAAGAGTTCATCATGAATAGTCCCATCATGTTCGGTGAAAGTGAGGATGAGGTAAATATAAGAGATATAGTAGGAAGACTAAAAGTGGCACGCTCCTTGCAGGGGAAAGTGATGCTTAAGGTCAGTCCTTTTGACGTATTTTTATTTGGAGATGGAAAAGAGTTTAACAGGGGGTCTACAAACGTTCCAGCAGAGCAAGTTTTTTTAAACCCTGTGCCTATTCTTGGTACCCTAAACAGAAAAGAGGGGAAAACTGAGCATACAGTTTATAGCTCTTCAAAAAGGAAGTAAACTTTACTTTAAAATGCCCTTGGATGTGAAAAAATCAAAAAGTGGTAAGCTTCTGAAGGGCAGCATAAAGGAGGTTAGATTTGTGTCTAAGGATGATACTCGTACTATAGTCGAATTTGATACGAAGGAGAAGGTAAGTGATATAGACGAGTACGTGTATTGGGATGTATTCAAATCTTATCTGCTTGGAGAGGTTAGAGATTTAGAGGATGATGTGCTGAAGATATCCGGAGATAAGGTTAGGTATAGAGATAAACCACAGCAACAGAACAATTGTAGAAGGGATGCTGTTCTATCAAACTTTCTGGAGATTAGAAGAGGGTGCAGGTTTCTTGGTAAAACTAAACGAAAAGGTTCAATCCGATAACTTACAGTAGTTAGCTATTTTTTATGAAGGATAGAGGGAGACTATACACAGCTCCAACACGTGTATTTAGACTTATTTCTGAGGGTTTTGTGTTTTACTACAGGCTAACAGACGAGTCTAAGCTAGATCAGATAGATTTTCCAGTTATTCCATCCTCTGCAATAAAGGGAGTGTTTAGAGCTAGCTACGAATATGAACGTTCAAGATAAAAGGTGGTAGAGATATTTGGTTTGGAGGAAAGTGGGGAAAAAGCCGGGAGCGTAGTTTTCACAGATGGGAAGATACTTCTATTTACTGTAAAATCCTTAAAAGGGGTTTTTGTCTGGGTTACATACCCTATGTTTTAGAGAGGTTTGAGAGAGATGCAGGAAAGAATTTGGGTATTAACTACAAGGATGTAAGTAGTACGAGAGTTTTAGTATCCTCGCAGATCCCTATTGTAAATGGAAGATTGATACTGGAAGAGTTCAGTTTCTCTTGTGAAGAAGTTCAAAATATCAGAAAATTGAAAGATGTGGTCAAGCACCAGCTAGAACAAGGGAAGAGGAAAATCTAGTAGGACTAGTCCAATTTTTAAGAGAGAAAAAGGTGTTTCAATTTGGGGGAGATGAGACTCTTGGTAGAGGGTTCACAAAGATTAAAGTGGAGGGTTAGAGATGGGAAAACTTCAAACAGTAGAACAGAGAAGGTCAGACTATGCCTTTGAAAGTATAAAGATAGTTAAAGGTAAACCTATCGAAAAAAGCATCATCATTGATAGAAAGACTTGTAACTTTGATTCTTAGAAACGGCCTTGGTAACACTATAGCTTTCTTGTTTTCTAAGGGAAAGGAAGAGCATTCAGAGGTTGTGTACATCCTCTCAAAGTGGCTTATAAACTTTTCAGATTTACACAGAAAGGATATTGAAATCAATAGGGAAAGAATAGTAGGTCCTCAGGGTGAGATACTAAGGTCACTGGTTACAAGGGTCAGTGTAGAGGAGTATATGTACTACACAGAGAAGAGTATCAGATCGTGAACTGGCTTAAGATTTTCTGATGCACTTCTTGAGAAAGGAGAAGAAAATGAATAGTCAACATGATAAATATATATATACGTCATCCGTGGGTTCGAAGAAGAGTTTATGGAAAGTAGTGAAAACTTGAAGCTAACCTACAGTAAGTATATACCTCTATTAGTTGTAGTTGAAGGCAGAAATGGTGAAATTCGTTCTGTAAGTAGAAAGGACTTAGAATTTAAAGTTAAGGAAAACGTTTTCAAAAATGTTTTGATGGTGAAGAAAAATACTACAGAAGGGCTGCTAAAGCAAGTTCACGCCAATTTATCTGAAATAGCAAACTTTGTGTCCTTTTACACTAAGAGTAGGTTAGTGATTGGGCTTGGTGGTTCTTCTGTATTGGAAGTCTATAAATCTTCACCACTATACATTTTTCCTTACATACCTTCCTCTTCTATAAAGTGTATTTTGAGAACTTATAGAATCCTAAAACTTTCTGGTTTCAGCTTAGATAAATACACAGAATTAGAGAGGCTTATAGAGAGTATAGATGATGTGAATGGAGGAGGGAAGGAATGTTTAATAGTAAGAATTTTTGGTAATCAAAATCTTCAGGGTAGAGTTGTTTTTTTGATGCTCTTCCGGAGAAGTTTCCGGATATAGAGGAGGATATTATGAATGTACACTATCCAGATTACTACCAGAAAGGAGAACCACCTCAGGGCAATCAAAACCCAAATCCAATCAAGTTTTAACCATAAAATCCAGAACAAAGTTCAGGCTTTACTATATAAATAAAGACAATCTGTATAAGGATATAAAGAGAGATTTAGTAGAAGCGTCTGAAATTATGGGTTTTGGAGCTAAAACATCTATAGGGTACGGTATTTGGGAACAGGATGAGAAAGTTCTTAGTAGCCTCACAGCTTACTCTAATATTTATTTTCCTTTATTTACTTTGGTACAAAGATGATATTAATATCCTAAACTTCTTTGTTTTAAACTCAATTCCTATAACGATCTTTTTAAACATATTCTCTTTTGGTTTTATGTATCTCATACTCTATCCAAATACAAATAGGAGGAGTGACTATCAGCTTGAAACGATACCTGAGAAGAGAAAGGTTCTTATAATGGCTATATAAAACCACCTGCATCTTAGTCATTAAGGAATCCAATATAGACTAGAATTCATTTAAACGTTTAGCAAAAAATAGACCCCAAAATGGAAGAATACATAAAGAAATCTGCAGAAATAGATTTTAATAACCATGTAGAGGTTATGGAAGAGCTAAAGAAGATCTTAAGAGAGATAAAGAGAGAAGGTTATGAAGATACAGATATTTCTGTGAACATAAGTGATAGAACATCTGCGGTTACTATGGTTTGACTATACTTGCAGTGGAAGATGAAAGACAGATAAAATACTTTACTCAAGAAAAGGGAACTAAACATGTTAAATTCAACCTAAGGAAAGACGATGCTATTGCATTCTTAATTTGACTTAAACTTCTTGATATAAGCCAAAACTTCTGTTATTATTTTTTCTGTAATATTTGGCGAGTTACATCTGAACCGTGTGGAGTAGTTACTTACACCTGCTAATACTCCTAGCTCTTTGAAACTGTTCCATCTCTTTCAACCTCTTCTTGTCTAAGGTAAAAACTATTTTCTAAAAAGAACTGTATCAAATTATTATATAATTGTTATGGAATAACTTTTAAGGAGGCTATTTTAATGGGAATGACTATAACAGAAAAGATCATAGCGGCTCATTCTGATAGGAAAGAGGTTGAAGCCGGAGAGCTAGTCACGGTCAAAGTTGACCTTGCTATAGCAAACGATATAACCGCACCTATAGCTATAAAGCAGCTTGAGAAATATGGAATAGACAGAGTACACGATCCAAACAGAATAGCCCTTGTTATGGACCACTTTTTCCCTCCTAAAGATATTCTCTCAGCTCAACAGATAAAGATATCTAGAGACTTTGCTAAGAAGATGGGGATAAAGAACTACTTTGAAGGTCAGGACAGTGGAGTTATGCATACAGTCCTTCCAGAAAAAGGTTTTATAGCACCTGGAGATTTAGTAATTGGAGCAGACTCTCATACATGCACTTACGGTGGATTGGGAGCTTTTGCTACGGGAGTTGGTTCAACAGATATAGCCTACATATGGGCAACAGGTGAAACTTGGTTAAAAGTGCCTGAGAGCATGAAGTTTGTATTCTATGGAAAACCTCAGAAATGGGTTGGTGGAAAGGACTTCGTCCTTTCAGTTATAGGGAAGATAGGGGTTGATGGAGCTCTATACAGAGCTATGGAATACCACGGAGAAGCCATAAAAGCCCTAAGTGTAGATGATAGACTTACAATAGCTAACATGGCAATAGAAGCAGGTGGAAAAAACGCAGTAATAGAAGCTGACGAAAAAACTATAGAATGGGTAAAGAGAAGAACATCCAGGGAAGGAGTGATCTACAAAGCTGATCCGGATGCTAAATACTGCTGTGAGTATGAGTTTGATGCAGGCAGATTAGAGCCTGTTGTGGCTTGCCCTCATCTACCATCGAATGTAAAACCTGTAAGTGAAGTAGCAGGAACACATATAGACCAGGTATTTATAGGCTCCTGTACGAACGGAAGAATATCAGATCTTAGGATAGCAGCAGCCATACTGAAAGGTAAGAAAGTTCATCCGGAAGTTAGATGCATAGTTATACCTGCTTCAGCCCAAGTATACAAACAGGCTATGCACGAAGGGCTACTTGAGATACTTGCAGATGCAGGTTGTCTTATAAGCACATCTACCTGTGGACCTTGTCTTGGTGGACATATGGGTATACTTGCCGAAGGTGAGGTATGTCTTTCCACGTCTAACAGGAACTTTGTAGGAAGAATGGGACATCCAGGAAGTTTTGTCTATCTATCAGGCCCTGCAGTAGCCGCAGCTTCTGCAATTTTTGGAAGAATAGCCCATCCGGATGAAGTAGTAAAGTACGAAGACGTTGCAACTTTAATAACACTCTAAGGAGATAGCTAACATGGCTTTATGGGATTCAATGGTCAGAGTGTTATTAGGGCTTTTACTGATAACACTTGGAATACTAAAAGGTGGTGTTTTCACAATAGCCGTATTCATTGGTATAATCTTAACCATTACTGCAATTACAGGTTTTTGTCCTCTGTACAAGATAGCCGGGATATCTTCAAAAGAAGAAGGATAAACAAGTTGAGTAGAATAGTGGGATTGGATGTTGGTTCTAAGAGGATAGGGATCGCAGTGAGTGACCCTTTCCTCATAACCGCATCACCTAAAGGATTCATACAGAATGACGAGAAAGCTATAGAGAAGCTAAAGGAGATCCTTCAAGAATTTAGAACCAAAGAGATAGTGGTTGGGCTACCACTCACGTTAAAGGGTTTAGAAGGTGAGCAGGCAAATTACACTAGAGCCTTCGTAGAGAGATTAAATTCAGAGATTCCAGACCTGAAAGTCCACTTTGTAGACGAAAGGTTTACTACCTCTTTAGCTCAGAAGTACATAGATCCAAAGAGGTCAAACAACAAAGGATACTTAGATACTCTATCTGCAGTCTTTATTCTACAAACATACTTAGACAGTCTTACTTTTAGATCATGAAAGATGTTTTGCTTAAGGTTGTAGGAGTTTTACTCCTACTTACTCTGTACATCGTATACAAGGTAAACCAGAAGTTTCCAGTAGACAGTTCTGTAGAGATAAAGAAGTACGTATCCACTTTCCAGATAGGGGAGATTTTGAAAGAGAAGAAGGTTGTAGACTCCTCTTATATCTTCTTCCTCTACTCAAAACTAAAAGGAAATAACTTAAAAGCAGGATACTACGAGTTTAAAGGGGATCTGTCTATATCAGATATATACAAGATTATGAGAGAAGGATTTGTTAAGGAATACATATTTACCATTATCCCCGGAGACAACCTCTTCATAATCGGAAATAAGCTTCAGAGAGAAGGAATCCTGAATAAGGAAGAGTTTTTAAACTTCACCCTAAACTCAGAGAATGTTAAGAGATACGAACTAGAAGGGGAAAGCTTCGAAGGATACTTTCCACCCGAGACGTACCGGATACCTTTTAAAGCTGGTATTGAGGATGTTGTGGGAATTTTTCTCAGAGAATTCCGAAAAAAATATCTACCCTACAAGGAGAAATTTTCAAATAAAATAAACTTTTATCAAGGAATGATAATAGCTTCCATGATAGAGAAAGAGGCCTTCTTAGAGGAAGAAAAGCCTAAGATAGCTGGTGTAATATTAAATCGTCTTGAAAAGGATATGAGACTACAGATAGACCCAACTGTGATCTATGCTCTGGTAATCCAAAACAGTTATACTGGAAAACTAAAAAGAAAAGACCTGACAGTCCATTCTCCTTACAACACTTACAGAAATAAAGGTTTGCCTCCAACACCTATCTGTAGTTTTACCTTAAGCTCCTTAGAAGCTGTTTTAAACCCTCAGAGACATAACTACCTCTACTACGTCCTTTCAAAAGACAAAAAAAGTCATGTTTTCTCCCAGGATTATGAGACCCACCTGAAAAACATCAAGCAGAAGCTAAAAGATTAAAGAACCAGAAGGATCAAGTCTCCTCTTGTTCCATCCTGCTTATTATAACCATAACCTTTAAGGCGGATCTTCATTGGAGGTTTTTCTTGGGGCATCTCTATCGAGACCTTCTCTCCTGTTGGCACTCGGATATTAAGATACCTATAATGATCCGGAGAGTTTGGAAGTTTAAGTCTAAGCAAGATATCATCCCCAACCTTCTCAAAAACACCAAAATCTACACTGAACCTGACCTTTAAATCACCGTACTCTCCACCGTTAAGACCTGCATTGCCAAGATGTTTAAAGACTTTAGTAGAGCCATCCTCCACCCCTTGGTTTATTTGGAGGTAAAGGGACTGAGTTACCTTTGTATGTCCCGAGCCTTTACAATCCCTACATGGATTCTTTATTAAGAATCCCCTACCAAGACATACAGGGCATACAAACCTTCCAAACTTTGTCTCCATTCTACCATCTTTACAGCCATCACACTCAACTACCACACTTTCTTCATCAAAACCACATCCATCACATCTCTTACAGATGACCCTCCTTTGGTAGAGGACCTCTTTTTCCACCCCCTCTATAGCTTCCTTTAAGGAGAGTTTTATTTGTAGGTTTATATCCGTTCCTCTCTTTGGTTTATCCGTAAAACCTAAGATCTCCACAAACTTCTCACTGAAAGTTTCCAACAGTCCCTTTTTTGAAAGGAAAGCTTCATACTCTTTCCTCTTGTTTGAGTCTATTAGAGTCTGGTAGGCTTGTGTTATGTATTTAAACAGGGTTGAACTGTTTGGGTTTACATCCGGATGGAACTTTTTGGCCTTATGATAGAAGGCTCTTTTTATCTCCTCTGGCTTTGAGTTTGGCAAAACCCCCAAAAGCCTGTAAAAGTTCATCAGGTGATCTCTTCTTCTTCCTCTTGTATGGCTACTACTACCTTTGCAGGTCTTATAACCTTACCCTTGTACATGTATCCATTCTGTAAGACTTTCACGATCTGATTAACTTGTAAATCTTTATTTTTAACTATCTCTAAAGCTTCATGGTACAGTGGGTTAAACTCTCCGGAAGCATCTATCTTTTGGATACCAAACTCTTGAAGAAGACTCACAACTTGGTAGTGAACCATCTGGATGCCTACTATTATAGAGTTTATGTCCGAAGAGGATTTTAAGCTCTCAAGAGCCTTCTCAAAGTTATCTACCACATCAAGAAACGCTTTGGCAAACCTCTCTATAGCTTCTTCTTTTATCTGTTCTTTTTCCCTTATAGTCCTGATTTTGTAGTCTTCAAAGTCCTTCTGAAGTAGCTGATACATACTACTCAATCTCTTCGCTGCTTCTTCTGTTTTCTGGAGCTTTAACTTTAGCTCCTCATTTTCCTTTGTAAGGCTATCTATCAGAGCATCTTTGCCCAGTTGTTGAACTTCAACCTGTACGTTATCTTCTTGCACCTGCTGTGTATTTTTCTCTTCCATTTTTCACCTACTCGTCTAAACTGTAAAAACTACACAGGCTTAGACGGCTGGGGTATTTATTATCCGCCTTCTTCAGCTTTCCCTACCCCAGCTGGCGGTATTTAGGGAAAGTCATCTCTAAATCTCTAACATTCAAAGGAATATGTCTTCTCCGAATGATGATAGGTCTATAAACTCGTCAGAGACTTCTACAAGCTCCCTAGCTGCGGTTTGTTTGAAGGCTGCAACCTCAACTTTCACACCCTTTGCCTGTAGGTATCTAACCAAGTCTCTAAAATCTCCATCTCCACTTATCAGGACCGCCACATCAATCTTCTCTGCCATAGATATTGTGTCCATGGCTATACCCATATCCCAGTCGGCCTTAACAGTAGTCCAAATATTACCACTCTCATCAAACCTCCGAAACATCTTGGGCTCTTTTTCTCTAACCTGATAACCAATCTGCTTGAGAGTGTGAATAAAAGCCTTCTGGTCTACACCGTGTAGTTTAACTAGATATGCTATAGCCCTGATCAGAACCCTACCTGAAACTATCTTATCCAGTATTTTCTCAAAGTCTACTTTTCTATTGAAAGTGTCTCTAGCAGAGTAGTAAAGATTTTGGACATCTAAAAATACCGCTACCCTTTGGTTCTGATAAATTTTTTTATTCAACTCTACCAACTCCTTAATTCCATATTATACCAACTTAGGAAGTGTCTTTGCTATATCCTCAACAGAATTCAGTTCTATATAGTCTACATTTCCAAATTTCTCCTTCAGGTTTGCCACTACCCTCTTTATCCCCATCTTCTCACACTCCTTTATCCTCAAGTCTGAAAAGTATACACCCCTGACTTCACCAGTCAGACCTATCTCTCCGAAAAAGGCTATGCTTGAGGGTAAAGGTATATCTCTGTAAGAAGATAGTATAGCTGCTGCGATAGGTAGGTCTACAGCTGGGTCGTCAACCTCGATCCCACCAACTACGTTCACGAAAATATCTCTATCCTTCAGGTTTATCTTTAGATACTTTTCCAGGACTGCTGTTATGATGGATAGTCTGTTTGGGTCTACACCTTGGGCTCTCCTCTGTGGAACTGGGTAGAACGTCTTCGAAACTAAAGCTTGGACCTCTATAAGTATAGGCTTTGAGCCTTCTGTGTAAGGGAAAATCACACTTCCGGAAGTGTTTAACGGTTTCTCAGATAGGAAGAAGGATGAAGGGTCTAACACCTCTTCCATACCTCTCTCCGTCATGTTAAAAACTGCCATTTCTCCGGAGGAGCTAAACCGGTTCTTCGTTATCTTAAGTATCCTATATCCGTATCCTTTACCTCCATCAAACTGGACTACTGTGTCCACTGTGTGCTCCAGTACTTTTGGGCCTGCTATAACGCCCTCTTTGTTAACCTGACCAACTATGACAGAAATTAACCCTTTCGACTTTGATAACTCTGTTATCTTTCCGGAGATATATTTAACCTGAGAAACAGAACCTGCTGAAGACTCAAGTAAGTCAGAATATAGAGTCTGGATAGAATCAAAGACTATAAACCCAGGATTTACACTCTCTATACCTTCTAAGATAGCTTCCAGGTTGGTCTCTGAAAGGACAAAAAGCTCCGTATCCTCTACTCCTAACCTCTTAGCTCTGATGTATATCTGCCTAGCAGACTCTTCTCCTGATACGTACAGGACTCTCTTTACTTTTGAGATGTTAGAAGCGATCTTCAACAAAAGAGTAGACTTACCTATTCCTGGCTCTCCAGACAGGAGCACCACCTGGCCTAAAACAAATCCACCTCCAAGAGCACTGTCTAGGTTTTTATAGCCTGTTTTCAGTCGTTCTCCTTTGTAGGATACATCTATGCTGTTTATAGGTTTAGGAACAGATTTTGTGGTTATGTATGGTTTTAAACTTGTGGTGGAGATTATCTCTTCCGTTATACTGTTGTAAGCACCACACACAGAGCATCTACCAGACCAGGTTGGAAACTTAGCCCCACAATCGTTGCAGACATAAACCGTCTTTAGTTTAGATTTTTTCATCCCTTAAACTTCATAGCCTCTCTCTTTGCTATTCTATCACACTCCTCATTTAGGGGGTCCTTGTTGTGTCCCTTTATCCAGTTTGGAACTATTCTATGTATACTCCTAAGTCTGTTTAACTTCTCCCATAGATCTCTGTTTAGGACATCTTTTCCAGAGGATGTCTTCCAGCCTTTACTCATCCAGTTATCAAGCCAGATCTTCAGACCCTGCACTACGTAGTTAGAGTCTGTATATAGATAAACCTCACAGGGCTCTTTAAGAGCCTCTAAAGACTCTATAACTGCCGTTAACTCCATCCTGTTGTTTGTTGTGTAAGGTTCTCCTCCGGATATCACTTTCCTGTTGTTGTTATATATTATTATCCCACACCAACCACCAGGACCAGGGTTTCCAATCGAAGAACCATCAGCATAGATTAAAACTTTTTTCAAACTTAAAAACCCTTCCAGTTTAACTGTAAATCCTCTCTAACTCCTCGTTTTCTCTAGTCTTCCACCTTTTATGTACCCAGAGATACTGCTCCGGAAACTCCCTAACCGCCCTCTCTACAGCCTCTGTATAAGCCTGAACTATGTTTAATAGAGTCTCTTCCTCTGTCTTACCCTCTCTGTAGGATAACTTCTCCA
This sequence comes from Hydrogenothermaceae bacterium, assembly GCA_026418535.1. Lineage (GTDB taxonomy): Bacteria > Aquificota > Aquificia > Aquificales > Hydrogenothermaceae > JAOABC01. The sequence continues at coordinate 19,874 of JAOABC010000004.1, forward strand.
TCCTTAGGTAATATCTCTTGTCCTCTTCTTTGAAGTAAGAGTAAGCAAAATATATAGGCTTTCTGTACCTTAGGGCTAACTTTGCTGGAAAACTGACAGTAGAGGCCTTTAAACCAAAGAACTCCACAAACACACCTCTGTGTTTCAGAGTGTTCTGGTCTACAAAGAAAGTGAGAAGCTTACCCTTGTTCAAGAGTTCCACCATCTTTTTAAGTGGCTGATCGTGGAAGACTATCTCTATTCCGGAAGATGTCCGGATGTCCGTCAATAATTTATTTATCCTCTCATTCCTTTGACGGTAAGCCAGGTCAACTATACCATCCACATAAGCAGATAACCCTGCTCCTGCGATCTCCCAGTTCGAGATGTGAGCGGTTGTTATTATAGCTCCCCTTTCCTCTTTCAGAATATCCTCTAAACCTCTCTCAAACAAAACCATGTCTTTAATCTTACCCTTTTGAACGTAGTCTTGTTGGTTTGGAAACTCAACCAGGACTCTACCTATATTCTCCATACATTTCTTCCGTATATAGTTTCTCCAGTCACTGTCCTTTTCCGGAAAGGCTATCTGAAGGTTCTTCTCCACCACGGACTTACGGTAGTTTGATATATAGAGGATATAACCTATAAGTTTAGAGAGTTTTAGAGCGTTATTTCTGTCTATCTTCCTAAAAAACCAGAATACAGGCTTTACAACTTTATCTACCATTCAGCTTTTTTACTGCAATCTCAAACACTTTTTTATCTTTATCAAAGGATAGGAGGTTATAAACATCTTCTAGAAGGAAGAACTCTGCAGACTCTATCTCATCTTTCTGAGGGTTTATATCTCCACCTGTATAACTCATTAGATAGTAGTAGACGAACTTATGAATAGTATCTGTTCCAGATCTATACCAGTACTCTACATTCCCAAGGTAATCCTCTATCTTTGCGTCTATACCTGTCTCTTCTTTGACTTCCCGAACAGCAGCATCTTCCTTCTTTTCAGTCCTTTCTACGTTTCCTTTGGGGAAACCATACCTGTCCTTATTTTTAATGAGTAGGATCTCTACTTTTCCATCTTGAGACTTCCTGTAAACAATTCCACCTGCAGAGAACTCCCACTTTACCGCCATCATCCACTCCTAAATAAATTTAAGAAAATAAATATTATAACACCTCCAACTATATCCAATATAATACCTGTCTTTATCATGGTCCTTATTGGCACCATCTTGGTCCCGTAGACTATTGCGTTTGGTGGCGTGGAAACTGGAAGGACGAAGGCAAAACTAGCAGCAACAATCACAGCCATAACAGGAGGGACTATGTCTAAGTTTAGACTCTTTAGAGAGTAGATAACTACAGGGATGAAGGTTATGGCTGTAGCTGTGTTGGAAATAACTTCGGTTGCTACTATCACAAGCACTATCAGTAGCAAGAAAAACAGGAGTATACTCTCCTGATTAAACATACCGGTAAAAGTATCACCTATTACCTTGGCTAAACCTGACTTCTCCACCAACTTTCCAAGGGATAAACCCCCTGCAAAGAGAAGTACAGTATCCCAGTCTATACTTTTTAGGTCTTCTAACTCCAGTACAGGTTTAAAATTCTTCATGTTCGTTGGTATTAAGAAAAGAAGAGAAGAGCAAAGGATAGCTACAGAAGATTCTGGGATGTACTTTACTATACTCTTCGAAAAAGACTCATGGCCAAAGATCAAGACTAAAGAGGGTAGGACCCAGAGGAAAACGGCCAACAAGAAAACTACCCCTACAACAACCTCCTCTTTAGAGAGCTTTCCTAAAGAGCCTCTCTCTTTTAGGATGGTCTGTAAAAGAGCATCCTTTTCCACATGATGGACCATCCTCCCACCCTTTAGCCATACGTACAGTAGCAAGAAGAATAGAGATAGTAAGGCTATTGGTAGTGTAAAGGCAGACCACTTGAGGAAGGTTATATGGACACCTTCTTGAGAGAGAAATCCCAGACCTACAAGGTTTGTAGGACTCCCAACTACAGTTCCTATACCCCCCAAAGAGGCAGAGTAGGCTATGGTAAGTAAGAAAAGGGCGGAGAACAGCTTGAAATCTTCAGTATCCTGCCTGAGTAGTTTTAGAACCCCAAGGGCTATAGGTAACATCATAGCTGTGGTAGCAGTGTTACTAAGCCACATAGATAGGATGAAGGTCAAAACTGCCAGTCCTACTAAAACAGAAAAAACAGATCTAGAGAACAGCCGAAAAGATAGCACATACATAGAGATCCTTCTGTCCAATCCATGTTTATTTATGGCTAAAGCAAGAAGGAAGCTACCTATCATTAGAAGTATAACAGGATTGGAAAATCCGGAGAAGGCATCTTTTATGTCATTTATTCCAAATAGGACGGAGAGTATGATCCCAAGTATAGCTATCATGGATAGAGGTGCTATTTCGGACACCCAAAGGATTAAACAGAAGATTATTATAGAGAGAGTTAGGTTAGCTTCATACTCTACCCTTCCTTCAAACAGAAAGAAGGAGATAGAGGGTATCAAAATGGATAAAAAGATGTATGCAAATTTAGTATCAATACTCTTCCTCATCTTCAACTCTAATTATAACAGGTCTTTTTATGGATAATTTTTGTTTAACGATATCTTTTATAGACTGCTGAACACTATTTTCCGAAGCTGTGTGGGTTAAGATTACCAGAGGGACTAAGTTCTGAATATCCTCTCTATGGAGCTTTATAACTTTCTCCTTCTGTATAACAGCAGCTATACTTATACGGTAACTTGCAAAGACAGAGGCTATCTTTGCCAGTATCCCTGTAACATCCGGAACTGTAAACCTTATATAGTACCTTGTATAAAAATCCTTCACCTTCGTCAGGTTTAGTTCCTTGTGTTTCCAGTTGATAGAGGTTATCTCCCCTTCCTGGCCCATATCGAGCTGTATAGACTTTGCTATACTAACTACATCACTGACTACTGCGCTGGCTGTAGGTAAACTACCTGCACCTTTTCCGTAAAACATAACTTCTCCTACATTGCTTCCTTCTACCATAACTGCGTTGAAAACTCCATCTACTTTGGAGAGGGGGTGGTCAGATGGCAGGAAAGTTGGGTTAACTCTGACCTCAACCTCCTCTTCGTGAGATTTTGCTATAGCAAGTAGTTTTAAAGTGTAACCAAGCTCTCTACCAAGTTCTATATCCAGACTGTCTATACTCTCTATTCCTTCAACGTAGACCTGATTAAAGTCTAAGAAACCACCAAAAGACAAAGATGCAAGGATGGATATCTTGTGAGCTGCATCTATTCCGTTTATATCTAGGGTTGGGTCTGCTTCTGCGTACCCTTTCTCCTGGGCTTCGTTTAAGGCTTGCTTAAAACTTTTCCCCTCTTTCTCCATAGACGTAAGTATGTAGTTTGTAGTTCCGTTTAGTATACCGTAGACTTTGGATATACTGTTTGCCACTAGACCTTCCCTAAGGGCTCTGATTACTGGAATTCCTCCTGCTACAGCACCCTCAAACCCTATCCTGAGATTCTTATCTTGGGCGAGCTGAAATATGTTCTTACCTTTCTCAGCCAAAAGGGCTTTATTTGCGGTCACGATATGTTTGCCTCTTTCCAGGGCTTGGGTAATAAACCTGTATGGAAACTCTATTCCACCTACCACCTCCACCATGATATCTATCTCTGGGTCCTCGAGTAGCTCTTCTAAGTTTTTCGCCTTTAAGTTGTCCGGAAGAGGGTAAAGAAACTTTTTGTCCCAATTCCTTGTGTATACCTTCTTTAGATTTATCTGACAGTTAGATTTCTGTTTTATTAGATCAGATTGCTCTAAAAGTATCTTTGCTACCCCATTCCCAACTGTTCCATAACCTACGATACCTACGTTTACAGTTCTCAAGATCTGCCTCCCAGTTTATTTGAAAAAAATTTTACCATAGAAAAAAAGGGCCCCCTGTTGCAGGGAGCCAAGTTGGGGGATTTGGGAGGAGGGGGTAAGATGAGAAAGTTAATGTTTAGATAAAGGCTTTCCGGATATAAAATCTTGGTCCCTTGGTGGAAGTTCCTTAACTACACCCATAGCCACAGGTAGACATTTCTCAGACTGTGCTTTAACACAGGAGTCTATACAGTTGTAGCACTCAATACAGGCTGCAATACCCTTGTAGAAGTCTTGTATGTATGCCATCCTTCTTGGGTCAAGAGCCATAGGACAGTTCTTTACACACTCTCTACAGTCCGTACAAACATCTGGATTCACAAGAGTGGGTTTGTATATATGATAGCAGGGGGTTATCTTCTGGTATATGCCGGTGGGACAAAAAACCCTACACCATCTCTTACCTATAAAAAGCTCAAAGTAGAACATCCCAGTCATTCCTAGAAAGACCAACCACATGGGAATAAAGGATGGATTTGTCTTGTATACTAGGACTCTCAAGTCTGTAATCCAGTTTAAGAAGAGAAAAGCGAAAAGAATAGATGTAAACACCGTAAACAGTATATAAGATAACCTTTGAGCTGAGTTTGATTTTAGGTTCCACCACATCTTCCTGAACTTCTCTTGGATTTCAGCAAACCAACCACCAGGACATATCCATCCACAGAAAACTCTACCAAGCAGAAGGTTTAAAACTATAACGAGTATAGCGAATATACCGATAGCAAAAATTACAGGTGCCAGCCCCTCTGCCAGAGAAACAGGTTTACCTAATATAAAAGCTTCATTCCGAGCTATATCTATCCTAACTATGTTGAACATGGGCACAATCACAAGAAGAGCTATAACAAACAGGTATGCAACGTTTCTAAGAATAGTAAACTTATTTTTTTCGAAAAAAGATGTTTGTGGGCAGCTCTGTGCTGTAACTTGCATTTCAACACCTCCTATATGCAAAAAAATCTTAACACAAAAAATTTCGTTAGTAAAGGTTTACTAACTAAAATTAGTACATATCCTAAAAATCTTCAAGCTCCGGATTTACAGGAATAGTTCCGTATCTTGCTCCTTTAACTATAACTTTCCTACCTTCAACTAGTACTCTGTCCTCAACTATCCATTTTATTGCCTGAGGGTAAGCTCTATGCTCAAAAGAAAGAATCTTCTTCTCAAGACTCTTAACTGTATCCTCTGGAGATATAGGAACCACTGCCTGAACTATTATGGGTCCGTTGTCAAGCTGTTTAGTTACAAAATGAATAGAGCACCCTGTAAGGAGAGTACCATACTCAAAAGCTTGTCTCTGAGCATTCTTACCCTGAAAAGCTGGTATAAGGGAAGGATGGACGTTGATGATCTTTCCCTCAAAGGTATCTATAAACTCGTCACTAAGTATCCTCATATAACCAGCCAATACCACCAAGTCAGGTTGATGTTTTTTTACAAGCTCAGCTATATATAAGTCGTATCCCCTACGTGTCTCAAAGAAAGAGGGATCTATGAACTTCGTTTTTATACCATGATCTTGAGCTATCCTTAGTCCAAGGGCATCCTTTTTATTAGAAAGTACTAAGGATATTCTGGCGTTTATCTTCCCTCTCTCTACAGCATCGATTATAGCTTTTAAGTTAGAACCTCTTCCAGATATAAGAATTACTAAGTTTTTCAATTTTTCTCCTATAGGTATGGTTAACCAAATATTTTAACAGAAGATACACGTCAGATGAGGCTGTTTTTAAAATATAGACCACTCCTAAATTAGAACTTGGATGTCTTCTGTCTGAACCTATCCCCTCTCGAGGTTTTCCTCCGGCACTTTTGCAAATAGTTTGCATTTTTATTTGTAGGCTGGTATAATTTTGCAAATAATTTGCATTTAAAGGAGGAAAAAGATGAAAACAACAGTCTATGGATATCCAAAGATAGGAAGGAATAGGGAGTTAAAGAAGATTCTTGAATCCTACTGGACTGGGGAGACATCAAAGGAAGAGTTGCTGTCCAGAGCCGAGGCTCTATCTCTCCAGAGGATAAAGAAGATCATAGATAGTGGTGTGGATATAGTTCCTTCAAACGACTTTTCTCTCTACGACTTCGTTTTGGATGTATCTACTATGTTAAACATCATCCCAAACAGGTTTAGGAACATACACGACAGCTTAGACATATACTTCGCAATGGGAAGAGGTAGTAAAGATGCTGTAGCATGTGAGATGACCAAGTGGTTCGACACAAACTACCACTACATAGTTCCTGAGCTGTTTGGAGAGATAGAACCTATAAAAAACAGACCTCTGGAAAGCTACAAAAATGCAAAGAATCACTTCTGGATAGAAACAAAACCTGTGATTGTAGGACCCTTTACATTCACGTATCTCTCAAAAGTTTATAGAACAGATGGAACTTTCTCTTTGGTAACTCTACAGAGGGCTTATGAGAGTGAGAAATTTGAAGGGTTCCTGAACATAATAACGGAAGGATATATAAAGATTTTACAGGAGTTAGAGAGAGAGGGATGTGGTTATGTCCAATTGGATGAGCCTGCCTTTGTATTAGATTTATCGGAAAAACAGAGAGACCTTGCTATCTCTACGTATGAGAAGATAACAAAGGCTCTCTCCTCCTTAAAAGTGATAGTCCAGACTTACTACGAGAATATCTCCCACTACAGAGATTTTGCTTATAGGCTTCCTGTATACGGCCTTGGGTTGGATTTCGTCCTTGGGAAAGATAACCTTGATTATATAAAAAGTTTTGGATTCCCTTCCGAAAAGGTTCTTGTAGCTGGCTTGATCTCTGGAAGGGATGTATGGAAGACAGACTTTGAAGAAGTCCTAGAGATGTACAGGGAGCTGGAAAAGACTGTATCTCCAGATAGGATAATCCTATCAAACTCTTGTCCTCTATTTCACCTACCTATAACAGTTGAAGATGAGAGGGGTTATCTTCCGGCAGACCTGATAGAGATGTTATCTTTCGCAGATGAGAGAGTATATGAACTAAACACCCTTAAAGGAATTCTGGAAGGAAGAGTCAAGGTTGAGCCAAGTAAGTTAAAGGATTTCTTCCAGAAGTATCAAGACAGAGAAGTTAGAGAGAAAGTAAAGCGAATTAAGAATATAAACATCTCAAGAGAAACTCTTTTCGAGGAGAGATACTTAAAACAGAAAGAGATATTGAACCTACCTCTCTTCCCTACCACTACAATCGGCAGTTTTCCACAGACCAAGGAACTTAGGAAAGTAAGAGCGGACTACAAAGCTGGAAGGTTATCTCCAGAAGATTATGAAGAGTATATAAAAAGTGAGATAAAGAACTGTATACAGGTCCAGGAAGAGATTGGTTTGGATATCCTTGTCCACGGAGAGTTTGAAAGGACAGATATGGTTGAATTCTTTGGAGAGAGATTAAATGGGTTCACTTTCACAAAGAACGGTTGGGTTCAGTCCTATGGTTCAAGATGTGTTAGACCTCCTATAATATATGGGGATGTTTCTAGACCAAAGCCTATGACCTTAAAAGAGATAACCTACGCCCAGAGCTTAACAGATAGACCTGTAAAAGGGATGTTAACTGGAGCTGTAACTATCTTGAACTGGTCTTTCTACAGGAAAGATATACCTAAGGAAGAGGTAGCTTATCAAATAGCTCTGTCTCTACAAGAAGAGGTTTTAGATCTAGAGAGAGCTGGTATTAAGATTATCCAGATAGATGAACCTGCGTTTCGGGAAGGTCTACCTCTTAAGAAATCAAAACAGTCAGAATACCTAAACTGGGCAGTAAAGGCCTTTAGGCTCTCTCACTTGGGTGTAAAGGATATAACTCAGATACATACACATATGTGCTACTCTGAGTTTGATGAGATAATTGAGTACATATACAAAATGGATGCAGATGTGATATCTATAGAGGCCTCAAGGAGTGGTGGAGATATCTTAACATCTTTTGAAAGGTTTAACTATAACAGAGGAATAGGTCTCGGTGTCTACGACATACATTCTCCAAGAGTACCTTCTATAGAAGAGATGAGGAATATTGTAGTCAGGGCTCTGAAAGTCATAGACAAGGGGCTGTTCTGGATCAATCCGGACTGTGGTCTAAAGACAAGGAGATGGGAAGAGGTTGTTCCTGCTCTGAAGAACATGGTTGAGGTGGCAAAAGAGTTAAGGAAAGAGTTCTCTTAAGAACATGGGGCACTACGTGCCCCATCATAGATTATACATTAGGGAATATTCTGTAAATTTGACTTATCTTTTCTACTCTGTCAGCAACGGATATTATACTGCCTTCATCGAAAGGTCTTCCTATAACCTGTAGACCTACTGGTAGACCTTCTTTTAGTCCACATGGAACACTTATAGCTGGCAGTGTAGCAAGGTTTATTGATACTGTAAATATATCGGACAGATACATCTGTATTGGGTCTGAGGATTTTTCTCCTATCTTAAAGGCTACATCCGGAGTAGTCGGTGTAATGATAACATCTACCTTTTCAAAAGCTCTCATAAAGTCTTGGTAGATAAGCGTTCTAACTTTTTGAGCTTTTAAGTAGTAGGCGTCGTAGTATCCAGAGGACAGAACGTAGGTCCCTACCATTATCCTTCTCTTTACCTCTGTTCCAAAACCTTCATCTCTTGTCTTTGCGTACATGCTGTCTATATCCGTGTAATCCTTTGCTCTGTATCCGTATCTTACTCCGTCAAACCTTGCAAGGTTAGAAGATGCTTCAGAGGGTGCTATTATGTAGTATGTTTCTATGGCATACTTGGTGTTAGGAAGGGATATCTCCTCCACCGTAGCTCCTTCTCCTTCTAACCTCTTTACCATCTGCAACAAAATATCTCTTATCTGACTGTCTAAGTCTTCTGGGAAGAACTCTTTAGGTATTCCTATCTTCAGACCATTTATCTCTCTTCCCACAAAATCTAAGTAGTTTGGAACTGGAACTGCCTTGGATGTTGAATCTCTATGGTCTCTACCGGCTATTATATTCATCATCAGAGCAGCATCCTCTACTGTCCTAGTAATCGGACCTATCTGGTCTAAAGAGGAAGCGAAGGCAACTAGACCATACCTTGACACTCTACCGTAAGTGGGCTTTAGCCCTACCACTCCACAGAATGCGGCAGGCTGTCTTATGGATCCTCCTGTATCAGAACCTAAAGAAGCAGGAACCATTCCGGAAGCTACAGTTGCAGCAGAACCTCCAGAGGAACCTCCTGGAACTCTCTCTAAATCCCAAGGGTTTCTAGTTGTAAAGAATGCAGAGTTTTCTGTAGAAGAACCCATAGCAAACTCGTCAAGGTTTGTTTTTCCAGTGATTATATAACCACTTTCCTTTAACCTCTCCACAACGGTAGCATCAAAAACAGGAACAAAATTCTCCAACATCTTTGAGGAGCAAGTCGTCCTTATCCCTTTAGTTGAGATGTTGTCTTTTATAGCTATAGGTAGACCAAAAAGAGTAGGGATAGTCTGTAGAGTTACCACATCATCATCTTTCTTCTTTGCCTCTTCCATAGCGATCTCATCTGTTACAGTAACGTAAGCCTTTATCTTCTTTTCTACATTGTTCTTTCTCTCTATAAAAGCCTGGACTATCTCAGAAGGTTTTACTTCCTTTGACCGAACTAAACTGGATAACTCCACTAAACTTCTCTTCCATAACTCCATCAAAGCTCTCCTAACTTTTCTTCAGAAGTAGATTTTTCTTTGATTGTTAGTTTATCAAAATAATCTTTGCATCTGGTGTCTGGTGTAGCTTTAATTTGGTCCAATTCCTGAGCATGATCTATACACAGAGTTGTCCAGGGAACAGCTTCAAGCCTTTCCTCCTTTATCTTTTTTCTACAGACCTCACACAGCCCATAACTACCATTATCTATTCTCTCTAAAGATCTATCTATCTGGTTTAAAAGCTCCATCTCTATCTCTTCAAGTTGAGACAGGATCTCCTGTGTTATGTCTATAAGGGCATACTCCGGAATATCTCTTGGCTCTCCGGCTTGTTCAGTCAACACTTTCTGAGTGTCTTCCTGTTTGAAAAACCTCTCCAGTATCTGGGCTCTCTTCTTTAGTAGGATCTTTCTGTATTTCTCTAGTTTCATTATATTTTCCCTTTCTGTATAGAATATTTTAAAATTATAGCATATAAGAAAGGTAGAGATGTTAGTGTTAAAATATTATAGAAAAATTTAATGAGGTAATAAATGGTGCTTCTATATCCTTTTCTTTTCATCCTTGGCTTTTTATCTGGTTTAGTCTATTTCTGGCATATGTGGAAGAGTATAGGAAATTATGGAACCAAAAAGAGTAAAGTTCTTATGAGTATGGTGGTTAGACTTCCATTCCCCATAGTGGCATCCCTCGTCGGATATCTAATTGGGAAGTTTGAAGGGATTATAGCCGTACTGGTAGGTTTTACAACCTTTCAGATTATATTCCTTGTGAAAAAAGGAAAAGCACTGAAGAGAGAGCTAGAAGAGGAGCTAAAGAGGGAAAGTGAAGGCAAGAAAAAAGATTAGATTTCTGTTCTCAAAACTTATAGATAGACTCTCGAACATAGACAACAGCCTTATAAAGTTTTTGGAAAACTTTGATAGAATAGTGCACCTATTTTTGGCAGTTTTGATAGTTTTTGTCACCATAGCTATATTTACGTGGTTTATCCATGATGTTGTAAACCTGTTTAAGAGTGTAGTTGAGTTCAAAAAAAACATAAGTTCTAACGCTCTTAGGCTCTTTGGAACAGCTATACTCCTATGGCCTCTTTCCTCCTTACTAAAGGCGGAGATAGAGGTTATAAAGGGTGGGAAAATTTCCCTAAATTTGTTTATAGATACAGCCATAGCAAGTTCTATCCGGTCTGTGTTGATATCCTCTGCGGAAGGAGAGGAGGTAGACACGTACAAGTTCGTAGTTGCTATAGTAGCTTTGGCTGTAGTTAGGTTGATAGTTGTCTACACGGAGAATTTAGAGAGGAGATGAGAGATGGAGATACACGAAGTAGTTAAAGTCTTAGGTATATTCATCCTGGGACTCTCTGTAGGTAGCTTTTTAAATGTTGTGATATACAGGATACCCAGAGATATGAGTATAGTATACCCTCCATCTACCTGTCCTTCCTGTAAAAGTAGGATAAAGTGGTTGGACAACATTCCCATCATATCTTACTTGCTACTGAGAGGAAGGTGTAGATACTGCGGCAGTCATATTGGGATGAGATACCAACTGGTTGAACTTATAACTGGTATATCTGCTGTTCTAACGTATACCAAATTTGGTTTTGGTTTAGATTTCCTTTTTTACTTCTACTTTGTCGGGAGTATGATAGCCCTGACTTTCATAGACATAGAGTTTAAGATTATTCCAGACCAGATAAACTTTGGTGGGCTTTTTGTAGGACTTGTCTTCAGTGTTGTAAAGTCTATAAAAGAGGTTTCCTTTGAGCCTGTTATATCCGCAATAGTTGGATCGTTAGTAGGGGCAGGGTTTTTATTCTTCATAGCATACCTCTACCTAAAGATAAGAGGCATAGAGGGACTTGGAATGGGAGATGTGAAGCTCCTTACCTTCATAGGTAGTTATACAGGCTGGTTTGGTTCTCTCTTTACTATCTTCTTTGGATCTTTAGTAGGAGCTGTAGTTGGTGTTGTACTTATAAAACTGATGAAGAAAGACTACTACTATGAGATACCTTTTGGTCCGTTTTTGGCTTTGGCAGGGTTGATATATCTTTTTTTTGGAGAGTATATAGAAAAATTCTACTTTGGAGGGACAGGATGAAGAACGGCCTTAAGATCAACTACAAGGTATGGTTAGAAAAAGATGGAGAGATAGTGATAGGTCAGGGTAAGGAGCTACTGCTGAGATACATTAATGAAACAGGATCTATACACCAAGCTGCAAAGAAACTAAACATGAACTATAGGAAAGCTTTCTATTACATAAAAGCTATGGAGGAGAGGTTAGGAAAGAAACTGGTTGAGAGCTATCGAGGTGGAGCAACAAGAGGTGGTTCCAAGCTAACCCAAGAGGCTAAGAAGCTCCTAGAAAAGTATGAGAAGATAATAAACACACTGGATGAAGTTATAAGGAATTTAGAGAAGGATGCCTGATATACACTCAAGGAAGATATACTTTGCATCCCTTTTCTCAGTTTTTATACTCTTTGGTATACTTATAATAGCCAGGACACCGTTTAATCTCTTGATAGACGAGGGACTGTTATACTTAATCTCCACTTCTGCTATAATCCCTGCTCTACTTATATTTATGAAGAGAAAAAGGATAGAGCTGAAAGTGGTTGTTGGGTATATTCCAGGGATATTGGGCTTTATCATCTCTATACTGTCCAATAACAGCGTTTACTTTCTAATATCCTTCCCTATATTTTTACTTAGCTTTATAGTCATATTCCCAAGGAGGAAAGATGGAAGACTATTTTGAGAGATTAAGCAAACTAAAGAAGGAAGGAAAGAGAATAGTTTTCACAAATGGATGCTTTGACATAATCCATGCTGGGCATGTGGACTACCTTGAAAAGGCAAGATCTTTGGGTAATTTTCTCATAGTAGGGTTAAATAGTGACGGCTCTGTTCGGAGACTAAAAGGACCAGACAGACCGGTAAACTCCCAAGAACAGAGGAAGAGAGTTTTAGAAGCTCTAAAGTCTGTAGATATGGTTATAATCTTCGAAGAAGATACTCCAGAAAGGCTGATAAGAGAGATAAAGCCGGATGTACTAGTAAAGGGTGGAGACTGGAGCATAGAAAACATAGTCGGTGCGGATTTTGTTCTTTCTTATGGTGGGGAGGTCTACACAGTAGACTTCATCTACGATACCTCAACAACTAAGATAATCCAGAAGGTAAGAGATGGGTCTGGCAAATAAACTTACCCTCCTGAGAATATTCTTAGTTCCCATATTCATCATACTTATAGGCTATAGCGAGCCTCTCTATGCCCTGATCGTGTTTACAGTTGCAGGCTTAACAGACGCTATAGACGGCTACGTTGCAAGGAAAAGGAACGAGATAACCCAGTTTGGCAAGATTGTAGACCCTATAGCTGACAAGACCTTACTCTTATCAGCATTTGTGTTTATATACAACAGTAGCTTGATGTACAAATTTCCATTCTGGTTTGTGGTACTGGTTATCTCGAGAGATGTTTACATACTCCTTGGAAGCTTCTTGATATACTTGATAAAGGGACATCTAAAGGTAAACCCTTCCATATTTGGTAAAATGACAACCTTCTTACAGATAGGAATTGTTATATACGTCCTTGTATCAAACATCTACAGTAACGTATACAATCCCTACATCTACAACACACTACTGGGTGTAACTGTGTTTATGATGGTCTTATCCATCTTGAGATACTCATACGACGGGATAAACCAACTCAACTCTATGACAAGATAAATCCAGAGAGTACATTGAATGATTCCATTAAGTTATCTATAGGTATATACTCATTCCTTTGGTGAGCCTGGGCCGGGTCTCCTGGACCAAAGTTGACAGCATCAATCCCATACTCACTGAGTCTTCCTACATCAGTCCAAGCTTGTTTAGCCTCTATCTTTAGGTTGTACTTAGAAACTAACTCCATAACAAGGAGGTTGTCTTTACAGACTCTACCAGCTGGGGAGACATCTGTAAACTCTATCTCCACTTCATCCCCAACAAACTCTATAAGGTTCATCTTTGCTTGCTGAATAGATTTCCCTGGAGCAAAACGGTAGTTGAGGTTAAGTTTAAACTCCTCCGGAATTATGTTCCTACCTCCGGAGAAATGACACATAGTGGCGTTTATAACTTCATAGAACTTAAGACCGTCAAAATCATACTCTACCCTACCAAACTCTGAAAGTTTTTTAAGAAGATTATGAGCTTTATGAATAGCATTATCTCCTTCCCAAGGGCGTGCTGAGTGAGCTCTTTTACCCTTAAACATCACCCAGGCATGCATAGTTCCAAGACATCCAAGCTGAACTGTGTTATTGGTAGGTTCAAGGGCAAAAACCAGATCAGCTCTTTGTATAATATCATACTCTTTCAAAAGTGGCTCTAAGCCGTTATCCCTGTAAGGACCTTCCTCCTTCTCATAGAATACATATATCAGGTTGTAGTTTGAATCTTTATCTTTTAGATACTCTATAAGAGTCATCATAACAGCAAGACCACCCTTCATATCACTTGCACCAAGACCGTATATCCTGTTATCTATAACTTTTCCTGTATAGTCGTTGCTACCGGGAACTGTGTCTATGTGCCCTAAAAGACAGATAGTCCTTTTATGTAGGTTGAAATCTGTAAAGGCAATAAGAGAATTGCTGTGCCGGATTATGTTTGAAGAAGGGAAGTACTTTAATAAAAAGTCTTCAACGTAATCAGCTATCTTCTTCTCATTACCGATAACAGAGTTTATGCTAACCAGTTTTATAGTATGGTTTATCAGACATTCCTTCACAGTTGAACCTCTTTTGAGTAGCCCAATTTCTCTGATAGTTCCTCTGAAGCTTCTAAAAACCTATCCTTTATCTTACCCGTCAGTAGGTTGAAGGGAAGTCTGAAGGACGGTGCAGATAGTGTTAGAGCTGCAATAATATCTCCCGTGTAGTTTCTAACAGGGACAGATATACATCTGACCTCTTTTTCCCACTCTTCATTATCTACCGCGTAGCCTTTTTCCCTGGTCTGCCTTAACTCTTTCAAAAGTTTTTCTCTGTCTGTTATTGTATTTTCTGTGAACTTTTCTAACTTCACCTCTTTAAAAAACTCTTCTAAATCTTCCTTGTCCATATAGGCAAGGTGTATCTTTCCAGAGGCAGAAGCATACATGGGAAGTAGTCTACCGACCCTCGACTTTACTACAACTTTCCTTTGAACTTCGAAAGCGTCTATGTAGACTATCTCAAAATTACTCTTAGTTGCAAGGTATACATTCTCTCCAAACTCGTTTGCAAGCTTCTGAAGGTATGGTCTTGCTTGCTTTCTTATCTCTCCGTGGAGTAGATAAGACTGCCCAAGCTCAAAGTTCTTTATTCCAAGTGTGTATATCCTCCTTCTCTTATTGTAATCCAAGTATCCTCGAATGATTAGAATCTCTAGAATCTTCTCTAATGTCTGGGGTGAGATGTTGAATCTCTCCTCTATGTCCCTTAGCTTCATACTGTTTTTTTTAGCTACGTAGAATAGGATATCGAAAGCAAGGTCAACATTTTGGACTATGTAGTCTGACTTTTCCCTTTTACGATGCATTATACCAATCTTTGTTGTTTTTTTTCTTAAAAAGCGGAGCCGACGGGATTCGAACCCGCGACCTCCTGCGTGACAGGCAGGCGTTCTGGGCCGAGCTGAACTACGGCTCCGTTTAATGGGCGGTAGAGGATTCGAACCTCTGACCCCCTCCTTGTAAGGGAGGTGCTCTGGCCAGCTGAGCTAACCGCCCAGGAGATAAATATTATATTATATTTTTTTTAAGAATGCAAGTTTTCAAAACTCTCCTTTACAACCTTCTTGCTATCTCTTCAGCCATATCGAAGGTTCCTACTTTCGTAGTCCCTACAGACCATATATCCACCGTTCTAAAGCCATCATCAAGGGTTTTCTCAACGGCTATCTCTATGTCTCTCGCAGCTTTTGGTAACTTACAGGTTATATCTAGCATCATAGCAGCAGATAGGATTGTAGCTATAGGGTTTGCTATACCTTTACCTGCTATATCTGGAGCAGAGCCGTGTATAGGTTCATAAAAGGCGTATCTCTCTCCTATACTGGCTGATGGTAGCATTCCCAGGCTTCCAGTTAGAGCTCCTGCCTCATCGGATATTATATCCCCAAAGATGTTTCCTGTAACTATAACATCAAAATCTTTAGGTCTCCTTATCAGTTGCATAGCACAGTTGTCAACATACATATGCTCCAGTTCTACATCAGAGTAGTCTGCATGGACTTCGTTCACTATATCTCTCCACATACCACTCACTTCCAGAACGTTAGCTTTGTCTACACTTGTGACTTTATTTCTTCTTTTCCTTGCCAGTTCAAAGGCAAGCTTTGCTATTCTCCTAACTTCGTGTTCGTAGTATATCATAGTGTTGTATCCTACTCTCTCTCCATTCCTTACTTCTCTACCCCTTGGTTCTCCAAAGTATACATCTCCTGTAAGCTCCCTCAGGACTAGAAGGTCAACTCCTTTTATTACAGACTCTTTGAGTGGAGAAGCATCCAAAAGAGGTTCATAGGCCTTAGCTGGTCTTAGGTTTGCAAAGAGTTGTAGCTCTTTCCTTATCCGGAGAAGTCCTTTCTCAGGCCTTTTATCTGTTGGAAGATTATCCCACTTCTCCCCACCAACAGCACCGAATAGAATAGCATCACTTTCCTTACATATCCTTAGGGTTTCCTCTGGAAGTGGATCTCCAGTTTCATCGATGGCAGCACCACCAACTAAACCATACTTGTACTCAAAATGTACGTTGTACTTTTTAGATACAATATCCAATACCCTTATAGTGGCATCGACAATCTCCGGACCTATACCATCTCCTGGTAGAACGGCGATTTTAAAGACTTTCTTCATCTTAACCTCCAAGTTTTATTTAAACCTTAGACTTATATCCACCCATCTTGCTGAGTGTATGATTGCTCCAGATGAGACGAAGTCTACTCCTGTAAGTCCGTAATCCCTCACGTTCTCTAAGGTTATGTTTCCGGATGCTTCTAAAAGCTTCTTCCCTTTGTTCATCTCTATAGCCTTTCTTACATCATCAAGAGACATGTTATCTAACATCACTATGTCTACCTCTGTACTTAAGGCTTCTTCAAACTCCTCAAGGTTTGATACCTCAACCTCAACCTTAACCATAGGGGAAACTCTACTCTTCACATACTCAACAGCTTTAGTAATAGAACCAACCATTTTTATGTGATTATCCTTCAACATAACCATGTCGTACAGAGAAAACCTATGGTTCTTACCACCTCCAACTTTAACGGCATACTTTTCAAAGGCTCTAAAACCAGGAGTGGTCTTCCTTGTGTCTAATATTCTGGTTCTTAAACCCTCTAGGACGTCTACATACTTTCTTGTTTGGGTAGCTATACCTGAAAGTTTCTGGAGTATGTTCAGAGAGACTCTCTCAGCTTTTAGAAGACTCTTACCGTTTCCTTCCAACCTAGCAATAACCTGACCCTTTCCCACAAACTCTCCATCTTCTTTACACTTCTCAAACTTCACATCCTGGTCTAGAACTTTAAACACTTCCCCTGTAAAATCTAAACCAGCTACTATAAACTCTTCCTTTGCTATGATCTCTCCAGAAACATACCTTGATATAGGTAAATTATCTGTAGTTATATCACTATAACCAATATCTTCTTCTAAAAACTCTTCTATTTTCTTCCGGAGAAAGATCTTGTTTAAACTCATCCTGCGGTCTAATTACCTCTCTTTGCTACAAATCCCATAGATATAAGAGCCCTGTAGACTTTGTAAGCATAATCTCTCCTTCCATTATATCTCCATATAGCATCCCAGGTAAATCCGTACCTATTTATGTTTTCCCGGAGTATAAAAGCTGACACCGTGAGGTTATTACATGGATCTAGTAGAGAAACAGGGTCTATATTAAACCTCCGGATATTGGAAACGTTTATTTGGCCTATACCAACATCGTAGTTATAGCCGTTCTGGTGTAAGTATTTCACGTAGTATACAGCCTCTTCGTAGCTCTTTGGGTTGATGACCTTAACAGACATTCCATTCTGGTTTATGTTCATTACCCAAGGTCTAAACCCACTCTCCACTTTTGCTATGGCAACAAGAAGAGCAGGAGGTATGTTATACCTTGACGCTGCCTCTGCAAAGCATTTATTCAAATCCTGGGCTTTAGAACCAAGACTTAGAAACATCAGTAAAACAAAAAATATAAACACTCTCTCCATAACAGTTATATTTTAGCAAAAAATTTAGTCATAGTTAGATTTTAAAGATATGGTATATAATCTATGTAAGCAAACAAAATTGTGGGAGAAAAGATTGGAAAAGTTTATAGATATAATCCCTATGTTTTTATATTTCTTGTCATCTGTAACATTCTGGATATACCTGTTCAACAGAAATGTAACTTTTCAGAAGTTAGGGCATTCTTTCTTCGGACTTGGTTTTAGCTCTCAGATACTACTTTTCATATTCAAGACTATAAACAAAGGTTCTCTACCCTTATCTGACATAAATGAGATTCTATTCTTCCTATCCATGGTTATGGCCATGATCTTTTACGGCTTTTCTTTCGCTTACAGAAAACAACTTGTAGAGTTTGGTTCTCTCATGGCCCCACTGATAATGTTCTTAATAGCCTTCACAATTCCATTTGAGTCTAGGTCTACAAACATATACCACAATTTCTGGTTCTACATGCATGTAGGCTCCCTCGTTTTGTCCTACGGACTTATAATGTTCTCTTCCATAACAGCGATCATCTATATTATGACAGATAGAGACTTAAAGAGAAAAAAACTAAATTCCTTCTTCGTATCTAAGTTCTCTTCATCTTTGGAGATGGTAAATAACCTTGAGTATAAATCAACCATCCTTGCTTTTATATTCCTCAGTATTGGCCTTATCTCCTCATCTGTATGGACAGCAATATATGTAGGAAAGCACTGGACTTGGGATTTAAAACAGGTTCTATTATCTTTTCTGTGGCTATTCTACGGTTTCATACTACACACCCGGATAATAAAGAACATAGTAGGAAGAAAAGCTTCCTACCTCACTCTCCTTGGAGGCTTGATAGCATTCATTGTGTTCTGGTTAGTAGGTCATCCTATCTTCTAAGTAGGTCTGAAACTTTAAAGATGGACGTTAGCTCTAACCCCTCTTTCCTTATGTTTTCTTCTCCACCTTCTTCCCTATCAACAAGGGTTATAATACCTAAGACTTTCAACCCAAAATCCTTAGCAACCTTAACTGCCTTTAGGGATGACCCCGCCGTCGTGACTACATCCTCAAGGATATACACTCCATCTCCAGGTTTGACATTTCCTTCTATCTGTTTTCCAATCCCATGACCCTTGGGCTCTTTCCTGACTACAAACGGCTTTATAGGATTTTTGTTTATGTAGGATATAAGAGAGGTTGCATAAGCTATAGGATCTGCTCCAAGGGTAAGGCCACCTATCCCATCCACTTTCTTGTCTTTTATCATTTCATATATGACATTACCTATAATAAAACCTCCCTCCGGGTCCAAAGTTATAGTTCTTAAATCTATGTAGTAGTTACTCATTTTTCCGGAGGAGAGTTTAAAGATAGGCTCATCTGCTACCTTAAGAGCTCTTTCCCTTATAAGCTCCTCTAATCTAACTCTGTATTTCATCTTCCTAATACTCCATCTTTATTTTATTCCTTATCCGATAGACCTCATCAAGTTCAACATCTGCAGAAATTACTCCTTCATCGTTCCTCTCTATATCAAGTATATCTCCCCATGGGGAGTATATAGCAGAGTATCCCCCATACTCAACATCTCCTATACTACCAACTGTGTTACTTAGAACTAAAAAAGACTGTGTCTCTATAGCCCTAGCTCTTGAGAGAACTTTGAGATGTTCTACCCTGTCTTTACCCCACTGAGCCGGCACCAAGATGATCTCCACATCTTTCTTCCTCAAGTAGTAGGAGATATTAGGGAACCTGAGCTCAAAACATATCATAAACCCAAGATTTCCTACAGAGCTCTCTGTTATGTGGAAATTGTTCTTTCCGGCTTTAAAGTATCTATGTTCATCCGTGGGCGTAAACAGCTTTACCTTTGGTCTTTTGGCTGTGATCTCTCCATTGTCTATAACAAATCCCATGTTGTATACATCGCCTTTTTTCCTCTCCGGAAGTGTTCCAGCTATAACAAGGGATTTTTCCTTAGAGATATTCTGGAGCTCTCTGTATACCTTAGGGGTAAACTTAGAGTGGTTTTGGAGGTTTTGATTATCAAAACCACAACTGAACATCTCCGGAAGTAAAACCAAAGAAGAGTGTCTTATCTTCCTTGAGCTGAGAATATAGAACACCTTCTCAAGATTGTAGTCTACATCTCCAAGTTTTAGCTGAAGCTGAACAGCGTGTATATACATGGTCAAGATATTTTACCACAAAGATGTTAAAACCTCTAAACTTCAGATTAATAACCAGTTCATATGGATCAGATAAATTTAATGTAGAAAATTTAGGAGGTTTAAAAGATGAAGACTAAACAGGAACTGAACATTGAATTCAAGGAGGTTAACTATCTGTGCGGTTGCGGAACTATAAACAAAGAAGTGGCTATAGTTCTAAACGGATACGGCTTTGCAGACAGCAACTGTAAAAACTGTGGAAAGAGATACAAAATTGAGGTTGACGAGAACTTCATCTACGCAAAGTCAGTATAAGGAATAGACTGACAAAAAGACCAGCGAGTATCCCAAAAGTCCTGTAGGAAAGAATGATATCAAAGATAAACCATACGAGAAAACCACCAACCATAGACAGGATAGCTCCAATCTTCCCAACCTTTTTACAGTAGATACCACAGACTAAAGGAGCAAATAAAGACACCAGGGTAACTGTAGAAGAGGAGGCTACAAGCTCATAGATAGTCTGGCCAGAGAAGGCAAAGATAAGAGAAAACATAGAGACAAACACAACTGTAAGCCTGTTTAAGATTACTTTTGAGAAGCCATTGAAAAGGTTTGAAATCAGGTTCTCTGAGATAATGGCCGATGGAGCAAGAATAGCAGCTGAAGATGTGCTTAAGATTGTAGACAGCAAACCAAGAAAAAAGGCAAGTTTTAACAGTGGATTTAGTGTATTTATGTAATCCAGCAGGGTAAGGCCTGCCTCGAACTTTGCATACAGAGCTATAAAGAGAGGTAACATTGCTACAGAAAGGTACATAAAACCAGCTATGATGGAAGATATAACTGCTACATCTTCAGACTTAGAAGACATAAATCTCTGAAAGAGATCCTGAGAAGGAATAGAGCCAAGGCCTATAACTATCCAAGCAACTATATATTCTGAAATATCCTCAAGTTTTGGATTTGGCAATAGACGGAAATATTCCTCTGGTACTTCTTTTACAATCACATCTAAACCTCCAACTAGGAAGAAGGTGTATACAGATATTACAACTAAACTAAAGAGTATTATCAGAGTCTGTATAAAATCAGTAAGGGCGATAGCCCACATTCCACCAAAGTAGACCATAAGAATGGAGACTGAGAATGCTATAAGGATCCCGTAATCCAGGCTAACTCCAGTTAAGGTTTTGAGAATTAGAGCAAAGGCAACATACTGGGCAGCAATCCATCCAAAGTAGGATATAACCAGTAAGATACTGGAAAGTAGTTCCACTTCTCTTCCGTATATGACCCTGTAAAAGTCTGCAAAAGTAAGAATGTTCATCCTGTAGATAGGTCTTACAAAGAAAAGACCTGCTAAGATAAGACAGAGAGCAGCTCCAAATGGTTCTTCTATAACACTTAGGAACCCTCCTTCTGCAAACTCTTTAGAAGCTCCAAGGATAGTCTCAGACCCAAACCATGTTGCAAACAGAGCAAAAGTTGAGATGGAAAGAGGAAGAGACCTACCTGCTAATAGATAGTCTCTATCCGTCTTTATAAGTCTTTTCGAAAGATAAGCTATAAAAATCAAAAAGATAAGATACAGCCCAACTAATATCAGGAGCATCTATCATATTTTGAGAATTCCTTCCCAGAACTCTATCTGTTTTAGAACCTGACTTTTTGCTGTACCACCAAAAGAGTTTCTCCTGTCAGCTACAACCTCTGGCTTTAGCAAATTCAAGGCATCTTCATAAAACAGATCACTGAATTTCTTCAGCTCTTCCAAAGTTATACTTTCTAGATCTCTGTTTTGAGAGACAAGATATCCAACTAAACTGCCAACTGTATGGTGAGCCTCCCGAAAGGGGACCCCTTTTTCTACCAGATAGTTTGCCAAGTCTGTAGCAAGTGAAAAACTTCCAGATGCTTTGTAGGTAATACTGTCCTTTATCCGAAGACCATCTACTACCTTCCTTATACCTGTCAGAGAGCCTTTCAGAGTTCTCACGGCATCAAAAACAGGCTCTTTGTCCTCCTGTAAGTCTCTATTGTAAGCAAGAGGTAAGCCTTTTATCGTTGTAAGGAGGGAGACAAGACTACCGTAAACTCTTCCTGTCTTACCTCTGATGAGCTCTAGAACATCCGGATTCTTTTTCTGAGGCATTATAGAGGAGCCTGTAGTCAGTTTATCCGGAAGTTCTACAAAAGAGAACTCTGTAGAGGAGTAGATTATCATATCTTCAGAAAACCTCGACATATTAGCCATACAGATCGCACAAGCTGATAGAAACTCAACTGCAAAGTCTCTGCTAGAAGTGGCGTCAAGAGAATTCCTCATAACCTGGGAGAAACCAAGCTCACTAGCGACAAACTCTCTATCTATCGGAAAATCAACCCCTGCAGAAGCTCCGGATCCAAGGGGAAGCATATCAACTCTCTTAAAACAATCTGAAAACCTATCCCTATCCCTACTGAACATCTCCAAGTAGGCTAAGAAGTAGTGAGCTACTCTTATAGGTTGAGCCCTCTGTAGATGAGTATAAGATGGCATAAGATAGTCAACTGTATTCCTAGCCTTGTTTAACAGAGATAACATCAAAGACTCTAGTAGAGAGACTATATGAGAAATGTTGTCCTTTAGGTATAGTCTGAAAGCTGTAACTGCTTGGTCGTTCCTTGACCTTCCGGTGTGGAGTTTTCCCCCTACTGGACCTATTTTATCAGTAAGAGCTTTCTCTATGTTCATATGAACATCTTCAAGTTCCCTCTTCCAGATAAATCTACCGTTTAATATTTCATTTTCTATATCTCTCAACCCGGAGACTATTTTCTCTCCATCCTCTTTTGGGATAATTCCCTGTCTTGCTAACATAGTAGCATGAGCCATACTTCCCTTTATATCGTAAAGAGCAAGCTCCATGTCAAAAGAGACACTCTCTGTAAACTCTTCCACAAACTCATCAGTGCTCTCTGAAAACCTACCACCCCAAAGCTTCTTCTGTTGCATTACGTATCTCTCCTAATTAATTTTATTAGTAAACACACGATAATTATTATAATGAAAAAGAATAGAGAAAAAATAGCTTTATTAATAGGGTCTGTGCTGGTCTCTATAATCTTAGTTGGCCTTTTGTACTTTGACAAGAAAAGTAAAGAGAAGTTCTACCTGAATAAGAAGCTAGAGAAGTTAGAAGCAGGGTTTTTTATAACCACAGATAAATTTGACAAAATATCAGACATTACATCAAAGATAAAGATAAAGAAGGATTTAATAACATCAACTCTGTATACTAAAGATTTCATGAAAAGATACATCATATTCAACGCTATGTGCGACGATTTTAGGATACTAAAGTCATACGGGTGCAAAGATGTACTCTTTGTGCTTCCGGATGGCAGACTGTTCTTAAGCATGGAAAGTCCCGGCAAGTATGGGAAAAGGATAGTGGATTAGAGAGTATCATTATAATTCCAAGTACACTAAAAAACTCCGTGAACAAAAGGTTCTACGATAGTATGGTTTACTCCTATCCACTCTTCTATAGAGGTGATTTTGCTGGGACGGTTTACTTCATAGTACCTCTCTACACTGTAGGAAATGATCTATCAGATATATTCAAAAATTTCTACGTCTTTTATATAAAGAAAAACTACCTCTCTTTACAAGGTAAAAAAGAATTCGTACAAACAGAACTGAGTGAAAACTACTTCGTAGATAGACGGTTCTACAACATAAAATTGAAAACAAGCTCAGAAAATGTAACGCAGATATCAAACATAAACGATGAAATTAAGGATAAGGTAAAAAGTCATATAGATAAAGAAATCTCTTTCTCCATACTCCACAAACACAACAACATATACTACATAATAAGCTTTTACTCGATAAGATATATAACTGGAAACCACATAGGATACTTAGTATCTTATGAAGAAGATGATACATTCTTCCAATTTTCTAAGTTATTCTATATCTCGGCTTTTCTAACTATAGTTATAGTTGTACTGGTGTCTGTACTTATGCTGTACATATTAAAGATGAAACAGATTGCAGAAAAAACCGCTATCACAGATAAACTTACTGGTGCCCTAAACAGGACTGCCATAGAACCTATAATAAAAATAGAGTATGAGAGGGCAAAAAGAAGTAAAAAACCTATCTCATTAATACTATTTGATATAGACTTCTTCAAGAAGATAAATGATACGTACGGACATAACGCTGGAGACTACGTCTTAAAAAAGGTTGTAGAGATTGTAAAGAAAAATATAAGGAAATCTGACTGTCTAATAAGATAGGGAGGAGAGGAGTTCCTTTTACTACTATCAGAGACAGAGGTAGAGGATGCAGTTAAAATAGCTGAGAAGTTAAGGGTCTTAGTAGAGTAGTTTCCGTTTAAGGATGTTGGAAAAGTTACAATAAGCCTTGGTGTAACTCAGATAAAGAGTGGTGAAAACCTTGACCAAGCCATAAAAAGAGTTGATGAGATGCTTTACTTAGCCAAGAATAAGGGAAAAAACAGGGTTGAATTTATACCTTACTGAAGCTTTAACCTTATCAGATTGAGCATATACTGGGAGATATACAGTCTAACGTCGTTCCTTTCCCCTGTATAAATTTCTTTAAAGACTTCAACACCAATAGAGTCTGCATAGGCTATGTAGTGTAATCCCAGGGGTTTTTCCGAGGTCCAGCCAGTAGGACCTACTATCCCTGTATCACTTAAGGCTATATCTGACCTTAGTAGATTTCTCACTCCTACGGCCATCTGTTTAGCCACATTTTCAGACACAGCCCCAAACTTCTCTATTAACTCCGGATTAACTTTTAAGGTTTCTACCTTTACACTGTTTGAGTAACTGACTACACTACCCTTAACATACTCTGAAGAACCTGGGACATTTATGAGTCTAGAGATCGCAAGGCCTCCTGTTGATGATTCTGCTGTAGATACAGTTAAACCTCTCATCCTTAATATCTCTCCAACAACCTCCTCCATCTCTCTATCCCCTTCTGTGTATACATAGTTACCAAGTCTTTCTATTATAAGAGCTATCTTATTGTAGAAGGAGTTTTCATCTACATCTGAAAGAAATATATCCACCCCTTTGGGCGATACACTGTAGTATAGACCCTTTATATCCTCTAAAATATAGTTTATATCCAACTCTTTCATGCCAAAGGTTCTAAATAGTTTAACTAACCTTACTTTTTTATGCAACATTAACCTACCCAGAACATCATCCAGCATGGGCTTCATCTCAGTAGGAACACCAGGAAGAGCCACTATCACTTTTCCGACATCATCCAGGGATTTTAGGAAGCCGATGGCTCTACCTACAGGGTTGTCTATCTTAACAGCACCGTAAGGTATCTTACACATAGACTTTCTCTCTGGAGTAAACTCAACCCCTGAGGATATGTAGTATTTTTTTAGCATACTTAAGCAAGCCTCTTCGTATATGAGAGGAACACCAATGGCATCAGCGATAGCGCTCCTTGTAAAATCATCTGAGGTGGGGCCAAGCCCTCCAGATACTACTACCAAATCTGCTTTATCTAGCGAGTACTTGATATAGTTTACGAGAAGATAGTAATTGTCTGGAGCTATAATAATACCTTCAACGTCCGCTCCCCTCTCAAATAGTCTCTTGGCTATATAATTTCCGTTTTTATCCGACTTCCTACCCTGTGTAAACTCACTTCCGGTAACCAGAATTATAGCTTTCATCGACTACTCTCTATAGTTATTTAATACTATCTCAAGTTCAGATATTCCAGATTTTAGAATCTTAGCCTCAGAATCACAGTATCTCCCATCTTCAAATGGATTTCCAGATTTAGAGGTCTTTACGTGTAAAATCAGGTCTCCTTTAAAGAGGGAAAGATTAGACTCTATCATAACGTCTGCAGGAGAGACAGTAAAGCTATAGGGATAGGATGGGTTTTTAATTCTCTTTACCACAAGAGGTTGGTTAGAATCCATGCTCCTGACTATGATGAATAAAAACCCTTTACACTTGCTCTCTATCTTGCTGTCAATCTTTATAACTCCAGATATTTTGTTTTCTTCTATGAATTTGGCCTCTGGAGGAAGTTGCTGACACGAGATTCCCAAAAAGACTACCACAAAGAAAACCACAAACTTTGACATATGTGCACCTCGTTTAAACTACACCCTTACCAAATTTTATCATAACTATGTGGATAACCTGTGGATAACTTGTGGATAAAATGTGGATAACTCCAAACAAACCCTACCTATACCCACCGCTTATCCACATGATATCCACATCTTAACCTACCTATTTTAGGTATTCAAGATATTGATGAAAACGATTTTTTTAAAAAAGTTGTCCACATATCCACATTCTATTATTTATATAAAAATTTATATAAAAATAAATAAAAATAATAAAATAATAATAAAAAATAATTAGAAATAAAATTTACTTTTTTAATGGATGAGTTTCTATATTTTTTTTGTAGTTAGATCGCTTCTGCCTCTGCTGTTTGGGAGTCTTTAATCAGTTTTATTTTCTTCTTTATCACTAACCCTCCGGATAAGACGGTTCTCATAGCCTCTTCAACTGTCAAGTCTGTGAATATCAAATCATCCTTATTTACGAAAAGTAAGAATCCGGAAGTAGGGTTTAGAGCAGCCGGAACAAACACCAAATACTTTTCATTCTCACAAACCTTAACTTGGTTAGATAAAAACCCTATAGCTAGAGAATCTGGATGAGGGTACTTCACCAATACAACCTTTGAGAAACTCTCCTTGTTTAAAAAAAGTGTCTCAACAGTCTGTTTTGTTGCGTTGTATATAGATCTTACTATAGGAATTTTTGATATCAGTAGTTCCCAATACAAAAGAATTCTTTTACCAGCGTAGTTTTGAGTCATAACTCCAAGGATAAAGATGATGGACAAAGTTATAACTATACCTATACCAGGTATCTCTGGGATAGGTATACCGATAAGTCTTATATATGGTAGTATCAAGTCGTTTATGGTAGTAAGGACAGCCTTTACTACCCAGAATGTTATGGCAATAGGTATCAACACAAATAGACCTGTTATGAGATAGTTTTTTATCCTCTGTATCACTTCCTCACAGCCTCCGGTCTTTTAATAGGTTCTGGTATATACTGGACTGTAGGAATTCCAGCAGGTTGTGGATATAATTCCATAAGAGCGTAAACCTCCTCATCTACCTCTGTGCTTACCTTTATACCCAGAGATTGTAGAAACTCCACAGTCAGTGGATAGTCATGGGTAAATTTACCCTGAGATAAGACTTTAGCTATTTTCCTTGCACTCTCCTTATCGTAATTTTTCTTGAGAAGTATTTCCTCAACAGTTTCGTACATCTGTCTTAAAGCCTTCTTACTTATATCTATCTTTATAAAAGTCTCATCATCTATATCCTTTGGATCTTTTATCTTCTCTATGGCTACGATTGAGGATGCCGGTTCCGTTCCGATCTGGGGGTCTAAAGGTCCAAGGACAGCATGTGGATCCATAACTATTTCATCTGCTGCTAAGGCTATGAGAGTCCCTCCGGACATGGCAAAGTGAGGTACTATCACTCTAACTTTACCCTTATGGTCTGCAAGAGCTCTTGCTATCTGAGTTGCGGCTAAGGCTATTCCTCCGGGACTATGGACTATAAAGTCAATCTGTTTATCCCTTGGAGTCATTCTTATTGCCCTTAAGACCGCTTCAGAGTCTTCTATCGTAATCATCCTCATCATAAAAAAGCCAAATAGAGATCTTGTCTCCTGTCGGTGTATCATAGTTATAACTTTGCTGTTGTTTTTCAGCTCTATCTTTCTCAAAAGTTTCTCTCTTCCGTAGTTCAGAATTTGACTCTGGACTATAGGCACTATAAGAAGAAGTATAAAGAGTAACCAAAATAGCTGGATAAAAAAGTAAAACCCAGATGATTCCATCATATCAAACCTCTTGTCTCTTGGTGTAGCCTTTTAAAGGCTTCCCTTATTTCTTTCTCCAAAGTCTCTATATTTTCAACTCTGTTTATAACCTCAAGAAGGTATCTGTTATCCTCTACTCCGTTTGTGGTCTTATTGTAGCTTCCACCTTTATATCCCATCTCTTGTCTTATCCTGTTTAGTATATTCTTTCCAAAGTAGAGTAGATAGAGTCTTTCAAAACCTATAGTATCTCTTACCAGAAGACCAAAGAAGAAAAGAAGGTTATCATAGTCTCCCCTTAGTGAGTACTCTGCTACTCTCTCTATCAGAAAGATATACTCTCTTACCTTATCTCCCTTGTAAAGGTCGGCTAAGTAATGGTTTAGACACTCCCCATCTACCTTTGACAAGTTTGAGAAGTCTGAAGTTAAGGCTTTTTTAAAGTAAAGAAGCTCATCGTCAAACTTTAAGATGGATAGAGATAGGATGAAATGGAATATATCTGCTATCTCTATCTCTAAGTTTTTCATATCCAGAGACATATTTTTCCACCACTTCCAAGGCAGACTGTCCAAAGCCTCTGCACACTCAGTCCATATAGCTCTATAAAACTCTTCTTCTGTCCTTTCTTCCTTCCAGAATAGGTTTATCTGACTGTTTAGACTGTCCTGTAGTTGTAGGCAAGCTGATAATCTATCTTTCAATTTAAAGTTCACCTCGAAAAGTTTAACTAACTATTATATCTCTAAATATGCTGTTCTTGTTCTCTAGAATCTCTAAGTACTGGACATCAACATCTTCCCTTAACATCCTCTCCAGTTCGAAGAAGTTACGTATATGCTGATTTAGTCTTGATGTTGCATACTCTTTTGCTGTACCGGTTGTTATCAGGAAAGTCCAGTCACTGCTCTGAGCAAGAAGGAGTTCTCTTTCCATCTGCTGTATAATCCTCTTTCTAATGGGCTCCGGATCTGTATACTGCTGTTTTAAACTCTGAATTACTCTCTCCATCTGATGGAGATGTTTGTATACCCAGTCGTTTCCTCCGTTCAGCCATACGTCGTAGTAGCCTCTATCTCCCCAGGATGAGGGTGATGGTCTTACTACTTGGTTCTCCGGGTAGATATCAAGGTACTCTGATGGTGTTATAGGTTGTATCTGTTTATATGTGTCTATCTCTTTGAATAGATGGTATAGAAAGTCCGGACCTTCAAACCACCAGTGTCCAAAAAGTTCTGTATCATAAGGTGATACCATTAGAGATGGTCTATCCATGAAGTTTGATAAATACTCTGCCTGTTTCTCCCTTGAAAAATGGAAGTGTTGGGCATGTATCTTTGTCTTTTCAAATGCTTCCTCCGGAATGTAAGGCTCTTTATCAGCAAGGTTAACATTTCCAGTTATCCGGTAGTACTTTATACCTGTATAAACTCTCACTCCGTCTGGACTTATATAGTCTTTTATGTACTCAAAATCTAAATCAAACCCTATGTCTCTATAGAAATCTCTGTAGCTAGGGTCTCCTGGATAACCTTCTTTAGAACTCCATACCTGTTTTGAGGACTGTGGGTCTCTTGCAAAGGCTGCAACTTTTCCAGGAGTGTATACAGGTGCAAAAACTCCGTACTTTGGGAAGGGCTTTCCATAACTCAGTCCGTGAGAGTCTAAAAAGAAATACTCTATACCATACTTTGCAAGAATCCTGTCTAAACCATCATAGTAGGCACACTCTGCTAACCATATACCCTTTGGTTTTTTCCTAAAGTGTTTTTCGTAGCTTTGAACTGCAAGATTTATCTGTCTCTCTACGGCTGATACATCTGGATTCAGCAGTGGTAGAAAACCATGTGTAGCATTACATGTAATGACCTCTATGTATCCCTCCTCTTGAAACATCCTGTATCCATCCAAAACATTACAATTAAGGTCAGAAAGGAAGAAATCCCTTATCTGATTTAGCGTCTCATTGTAGAATGTAGACAGTTTATTGAATCTATCGCTATACCTTGTCCTTACAATCTCTTTTTCAGTAAGTTCTATCATCTTCTCAAGGTATCTGAGATATTTAGTAGAGAAGTAACTATCAGAGAGCATATCCGCCAAAGGAGGTGTTATAGAAGTGGTAAGTCGGAAGTTTACTCCTTCCTCCTTTAACCTCTTCAATCTCATTAGAAGTGGTATATAGCTTTCAGTTATAGCCTCAAAAAGCCAGTGTTCCTCAAGAAAGAAGTCATACTCCGGATGTTTTACAAACGGAAGATGAGAGTGTAAGACAAGCATCCAATATCCTTTCATAATACATCCCCCTGTTTTTTAAATAATATTATTATTTTAAGATATTTTGGTCAATGTTATCTTTATTATTTCTTAAGATGGCTTAAGAAAGGGGACTAGAAGCCCCTTTCATAGATTCTTTATATCTGAGGTTTTGGTGTTTTAGGTGAAGAAGGAGGAAGAACGGGAACTTTTAGAGCATCTTCCGGAATCTTTCCTGTAGTAGAGTCTAAAAAGGCAACTATTTTGTCTATCTCTTCTTCAGTTAAGTTTATGCCAAGCTGAATCTCTCCCATTATCATAACAGCTTCCCTTATATCCCACACCTTTCCGTCGTGGAAGTAAGGGTAAGTTCTCGTTACATTCCTTAGAGATGGAACTTTATATACATATTTATCTGCTTCGTTTTTGGTTACATTGTACCTTCCAAGGTCGTTAGGGTCTTGGTATTTGTATGGCTTAACTACTCCAAACTTCTGGAAGATTCCACCACCTATTCCAACACCGTTGTGGCAAGAAGCACAACCTTTCTCAATGAATAGCTTTAAACCTTCCTTCTCTTTTAGGGTTAGGGCCTTAGTGTTTCCTCTTAAAAATTCATCAAATCTTGAAGGAGTTACTAAAGTTCTCTCAAAGGAAGCTATGGCTTTGGCCACGTTGTCATAGGTTATTGGCTCTTTATCCTTAGGAAAGGCCTTTTTAAATTCGTTTACATAGCCCTTTATGCTCTTTAGTCTCTCTATCACCAAATCTGGATTAGGCATAGCCATCTCAACATCTGCAAGGATAGGACCTTTAGCTTGGTCTTCTAAAGTTTTAGCTCTTCCATCCCAGAACTGGGCTATGTGAAAACCTGCGTTTAAAACAGTAGGAGCATTTTTACCACCTGTCTGGAACTTGTGACCTAAGGATGTTTCAACACCGTCAATACCGTAAGTAGCTATATTGTGACACGTATTACAACTTATAACACTAGATAGGGATAGTCTTGGATCGTAGAATAGCTTCTTTCCAAGTTCTACTTTTTCCTTTGTATATGGGTTATCCTCTGGAGCAGGCATCTCCTTTGGAAGTGGTTGGAAGTATTTTTTAGCTTGGTTTAATAGATCTTTGTCGTTTATTTTTCCCTGAGCTACCGTGAAAGACACTAACCCACCAACAAACATTAAACCTGCAACAGCTAAAGCTCTCTTTTTCATCGTACATCTCCTTAATGATAATTATTATTAATGATATTTTAGTAAAAGAAAATACTACAGTCAACACTTTTAAATATAAATGCTTTTAACCTAATATCAAATCAATTTGTGGACAAGATATGTTGAATTGAGTTCAGTCTAACTCTTCCTGTTGGTACTCAAACTCCATCTCTTTCTTTGGGGCTATAGTGGTAATCGCATGTTTGTAAACAAGGACTTCCCTTGGACCCTCTTTAAGGAGTAGAGTAAAGCTGTCAAAGTATTTAATCTTACCTTCAAGCTTTACACCATTTACTAGGTATACATCACACCTTATTCTCTCTTTCCTTACTCTATTTAAGAAAGTTTCTTGGAGCCTTGTTTTTTTCTCGGTCATATCTATCCTCCATCAATGTAAAGCTGCTTTGTATAAACTCTCAGCAGTTTCCAATACAATATTATAACTCAATAACTTTTCTTTCCAATTTTCTGGTAGAGCACTGTCTCCGTGATAAGCTCCAGAGAGAGCTCCAGTTATCAGTCCTATACTGTCTGTATCCGCACCGTAATTTCCGTAACAGTTTACAGCTTCTACTATCGCATTTTGTGGGTTTGAACTGTTCTTTATGAATATAAAGAGAGATAGGAAGAATGACTCAAGGCAATAACTTCCATTTCCAAGTTGATTTATAGCCTTCTCTAGATCTGCATCTTCCTTTATTAGGTTCTCTAACGTTTTTAGATACTTTTTTGTTAAACTACTGCTGGCAAACCTCTCCAGAAGTTTCAAGAGGTATTCCCACTCATCTTGGATGTAGAACCTACCTTCTACCAGTTCGGAGATGGTAACAGCAAGCATAACCCCACAGTCTACCACTTGCTCGTTCCTTGATGTTATCATCACTACAGCTTTTGCTCCCTCTGCTGCTAAGTGTGGATTTTTGTAGTAGTATAGAGCTACTGGGATGGCAGGTAGTATATGGTCTACAGTAGAGCCGGTTTTCTCAAGCTCTCTACCTTCAAGTATGTAGTCTATACCTAGAAGGAAGTTTGGGTCTACGTAAGTATGGATCTCTCCCTTCTCTTTCCACTCTATGTACTTCTCTATAATATCCCTGACGTCTAGTCTCTGCTTTTCAACAAGAGACTTTGCAACTATACTTACTATCTCAAACTCAGACGTGTTCTCTCCTGCTCTTAGAAAGTATGATGGGGATGATGGATGAGGCTGGACTAGATCTTTTACAGGGCCACCGTAGTAAAGGACTATCTCATCTACAGGCAACTCTTCTACAGTCATCCCCATAGCATCTCCTATCGCAGCTCCAAATAACGTGCCTCTGAATTTTTCTATCACCTTTTAAGCCTCTGGTCTTAGTGTTGGGAACAAGATAACTTCTCTTATTGAGTTACTGTCTGTTAGCATCATAACTAACCTGTCTATCCCTATACCTTCTCCTGCAGTTGGTGGTAGTCCGTACTCTAAGGCTGTTAGAAATATCTCATCAACTTCCATCGCCTCTTCATCTCCCATCTCTTTTTCCTTTATCTGTTCTATAAACCTTTCCCTTTGGTCTATTGGGTCATTTAGCTCAGTGTAAGCGTTTGTGATTTCTTGTCTGTTCACTATTAACTCAAACCTTTCAACCAAGTCTGGGTCTTCTCTGTGTGTTTTTGCTAAAGGTGAGAGTATCTTTGGAAAGTCTGTTACAAAGGTTGGTTGAATTAGCTCTTCTTCTACAAAGTGTTCAAACAGTTTATCAAGGAGCTTTGTATGGGTAAGGATATCAGCTTTAGGTATTCCAACCTCTTTCGCAAAGGCTCTTGCCTTTAACTCGTCAAGGAAAAATGATTTATCTCTACCCGTCTTTTTTTTGAGAGCATCGAAGAATGCTATCCTTCTAAAGGGTTTTTCAAAGTCAAGCTCGACTTCTCCCCATGTTATCCGTAATGTTCCTACTGTATCAATCAGTACTTTTCTGAGTAGTTCTTGGGTAAGCTCCATGAGGTCGTTGTAGTCTAGATATGCAGCGTAGAACTCAACCATTGTGAACTCGGGATTATGGGTTGTGTCTATTCCCTCGTTCCTAAAGTTTCTACCTATCTCGTATACTCTGTTAAATCCACCAACCACAAGCATCTTAAGGTATAACTCCGGAGCTATCCTGAGAAAGAGGTTCATATCAAGGGCATTATGGTAGGTTATGAATGGTTTTGCCATTGCTCCAGAGGCCACAGGTTGGAGGATTGGAGTCTCTACTTCCATAAACCCTTTACTGTCTAAAAATTCTCTTATACTCTTTATAACCTTTAATCTTATCTTGAAGATCTCTCTGGACTTTTTGTTGGCTATCAGGTCAAGGTACCTCTGTCTGTATCTGTGTTCTACATCCTTAAGACCATGCCATTTCTCTGGAAGAAGTCTGAGAGATTTTGAAAGAACCCTTATATCTTCCACGTCTACTGTAAGCTCACCGGTCATAGTTCTAAACAACTTCCCAACTACTCCTACTATATCTCCAACATCAACCAACTCTAGTATCTCTTTATACTTCTCCTCTCCGAGGTTATTTGAGGATATGTATATCTGCAGTTTTCCTTCAGAGTCTTGGATATGTCCGAATGATGCCTTTCCTTGGTCCCTTAAGGCTATTAGCCTTCCTGCTACTGATACAGCTGTGTTCTGTGGGTCTTTATCGTATTTTTCTTTAATCTCCCTTACACTAAAACCATCTAGTATCTCCTTAAACTCTTCTGCCATAAGAGTCAGTTTTCCATCTTCCCTGCTAAGTCTTCCGTAAAAACTACCTTCTGTGTTTGGAGAGATCGAGGACTTTAAAGGGCATACAACTTGAATTTCATAGTGTCCTTCTAAGTCTTCAAACCTTACAATGTAATTGTCCTCTTTTTTAGAAACTCTTTTTATCTTCCCTTTTATCCATATCTCTACACTTTCTGGGTCTATCTCTAAGTCTTCTCTTACACCGGACAGAGTATGAGTGATGTTGAATCTATGGGGATAGGGCTCAATAGATCTTTCTCTCATTCTTCTCACCTTCTCTAAACGGCTATCCAAGATCTCTTCAGACATACGAGCCTCCAGATGGAATTTTTCTTAGAGATTATTATATCTTGTTTTTTCTCTTGAGTTTAATCATAAAAAAATTTTTATATATGTTCTATGATACTTCGTATAAACAAAATTTTATAGGAGATCATTATGGAAAGAGGAAAAAGGTTATTTGAGGTGTCAAAGGTAGAGAAGACTGAGGATGGAGTGGTGGTCAGAGTTGTGGAAGAAGGGGTTGTAAAGGAAATGGTAGAGGAGATAGTAAATAACTGTAAAACAGGTCAGTGTAGCTGTATGTCTGAAGAGACAAAGAGAAAGGTGAGTTTTATAGAGGTTAAGATACTTGGAGGTAAGCCTGTAATAGAGATAAGAGGAGATGTTTCTAAAGAGGAAATAGAAGAGGCTGTATCAAAATCAGATAAGATAGTGGGATGATGACCAGTAAAAGGTTAGACAAATTCTTTTATGCTCTCTCTGATGAGACAAGGCTAAAGATTGTCAGAATACTTCTATACTATCCGGAGGTGTGTGTATGTCAGTTCCAAGATATATTCAATACATCCCAACCAAAGGTTTCTTTCCATTTGAGAGTTTTGAAAGAAGCAGGGATAATAAAAGGTGTGAAGGTAGGAAAATGGACCTACTACTCGTTGGATAGATTGCCTGACTGTATAGAGGTTCTTTTAAGAGAGATACCTATAGAAGAGGTAAATACTAGCTGTGAGGTGGGAGATGAAAAGAGTTAAGATAGGATTTATATGTACCGGAAACTCTGCAAGGAGTCAGATGGCGGAAGGTTTTGGAAAGTACTTTGCTAAAGTGTACGGTAAGGAAGTGGAGATTTACTCTGCAGGTTCAAATCCTTCCGGCTACGTTCATCCAAAAGCTATTGAAGTTATGAGAGAGTTAGACATAGATATCTCTAACCAGTACTCAAAAAGTATAGATGATATACCTGTGGATGAACTTGATTATATTATAACACTCTGTGGGGATGCTGCTGAGAGCTGTCCTATTGTACCGGGGGTAATCACCCAACACTGGGGGCTACCGGATCCTGCAAAAGTGATAGGACCAACAGAGGATGCTAAGATCAACGCTTTCAGAAAAGTTAGGGACCAGATAAAATCAAATGTTGAAGAGCTTATAAAAGGTTTGTAGTTTGTTGCCTTTTTTGATCTTTACCCTTACTCTATTTCTCGTTATAAAACAACCAAAGGGCATAGGTATAGGATACAGTGCTACAGCAGGAGCGGTGTTGGCCCTCTTAGCTGGAGCTGTGTCTCTAAATGATGTTTGGAGAGTTGTCCAGATAATCTGGGACCCAACCTTAGCCTTTTTAGGTATAATCCTTATATCCATAGTGTTAGACAAAATAGGCTTTTTCGAGTGGGCCTCTCTCCATATGATGTGTATGGCTAAAGGTGATGGTAGGAGACTATTCTTGTATATAATCTTACTTGGAGCTATAATCTCTGCTTTCTTTGCCAATGATGGAGCAGCTTTAATACTCACTCCCATCGTTTACCAGAAGATAAAACATCTTGGACTAGGCAGGAGAGCAATGTTTCCTTTTATAATGGGAAGTGGGTTCGTTGCAGACACTACGAGCTTACCCCTACTTATCTCTAACTTAGTAAATATCTTAACGGCGGACTTTTGGGGAATAGGATTCTTTGAGTATGCTTTCCGGATGGTATTTGTTAATTTCTTCTCCTTTTTAGCTACTATAGTTCTGTTATACCTATACTTCTGGAGAGATCTAGTAAAGTCCTACGATGTTGAAGCACTTGAAGATAAGCCTCCAAAGCTTGCTATAAAGGACCCATTTCTCTTTAAGATAACATGGGTTGTTGGTATCTTAATGTTGTTTGGATTCTTTGTCAGTGAGCTTTTTTACCGTATACCTGTCTCTGTGATAATAGTATCAGGAGGTGTCTTGCTATTGGTAGCATCCCTTAAAAACAGAGTTTATGATGTAAAGTTTGTATTGATAAAGGAAACCCCTTGGAAGATAGTTGTCTTCTCTGTTGGAATGTACGTGGTAGTTTACGGTCTAAAGAACGCTGGTTTGACTACGTGGATATCTAGGTGGTTAGAGTTTTCTATGGGTTTTGGAGAGTTTGTAGGGATCACATTTACAGGGTTCCTCTCTGCCGTAATGTCCTCTATCATGAACAACCTACCTTCTGTGATGTTAGTAAACCTGGCTATAGATGAAACAGTCTTAGCGATGGAGAGTAAAAAGATACTTGGTTATGCAAATGTTGTAGGCTGTGATTTAGGGCCAAAGATAACTCCTATAGGCTCACTTGCTACTCTACTTTGGCTTTATGTTCTTGAAAAGAAGGGAATGGAGATAGGATGGGGATACTATTTCAAAGTAGGTATCGTCATTACTATTCCAATTTTGTTCTTCACACTCCTGGGCTTGTATTTGGTTGTCTTATTATTAGGCTAACTCTTCCCGGATCTTTGTAAGGAAGTGGTGGAATGCACTTTCTGTCTTTGAAAGTCTGATGTTCTTCTGAGTGATGATTGAGAAGTTCCTCTTTATGCTAATTCCTCTTACCTTGATCTCCTTTAAAACTCTACAACTGAGCATCTCAGACACTACAAACCTTGATACAAAGGAGAGGCAATCTGAATTCTCCACCAACTTTGCTATAGCTTTGCTGCTAGATACTTCCATAACTGGTTCTAGCTTTACCCCTAAGCTCTTCTCTACCACATTTCTTGTTCCACTTCCTTGTTCTCTCATTATAAGTTTGTATTTCTTTAAATCTTGTAGGGATATCTCTTTTGGGATTGGACTGTTTGCAGATGCAATTCCCACTATCTCATCCTCAAAAAACTTCTTAACAGATAGCTTGTTTGACTCTATCTTATCCTCAATCAACCCAAGGTTGAAGACCTTTGATAGGACAGCCTCTTCAACTTCCTTTGAGTTGCCCACAAAAAGGTTTAACTTTATGTTGCTGTTCTCTCTAAGGAATTTTGGGACTATCTTTGGTAGTAAGAAGTTCCCTATAGTTGAGCTTGTAGCAATATTCAGTATACTGAACTTTTCTCTCTTTACCTCTTTTAGCTCTTCTTCTAGTTCTGTGTATTGGTTTAGTATCTTTTCTGCGTATCTGTAGAGTAGTTTTCCCTCTTCTGTAAGCTCTAAGTTGTTCTTACCCCTTCTAAAGAGAGCGGTTCCTAGGTAGTTCTCTATCTTCTTTATCTGCAGTGTTACTGTAGGTTGGGAGATGAAGAGTATATGGGCTGCCTTTGATATGCTCTTTAGGTCTGCTACGGTTTTGAATATCCTAAGTTTATGGTAGTCAAGAACTTCCATCTAAAACCTTGTGGGATCTCTGGACAGTGTTTGTTATCTCTTCTTCATAGATAGACTCTTCCTTGGATTTTTTTATGTATGCTAAGAACTCTATGTTTCCTTTTGGACCCTTTATAGGTGAGAAATCTAGGCTCTTTACACTATAGCAACTGCTCTTTAGCTCCTCTGCTACAGACTTTATGGCTTTTATGTGGAGTCGTATGTCTCTCACTACCCCGTCTTTTACTTCCATCTTAGATAGTTCAAACTGTGGTTTTATAAGAACTACGCCTTCGGCGTCATCTTTTAGTAGATTACATATATTAGGTAGTATCTTGGTGATGGATATGAACGATACATCAGATACAACTACATCTACCTTCTCCGGAATCTCCTTTTCTGTTAGGTATCTTGCATTGAACTCTTCGATGGATATCACTCTTGGGTCTTTCCTGAGTTTTTCATGGAGTTGGTGTTTCCCTACATCTACTGCGTAGACTCTCTTTGCTCCAGCCTGTAAGAGGCAATCTGTGAAACCTCCTGTTGAGGCTCCTATATCAAGACAGACTTTATCTTTTACATCTAAATTAAATACTTCTAAGGCTTTCTGGAGTTTGAATCCTCCTCTGGAAACAAAAGGCAGGGGTTCCTTTATATAGATCTCTCCTTCTAGGTCTACTTTTGCTCCAGGTTTATCTACCTTCTGGTTGTTTACGAAGACTACTCCACTCATTATCAAGGCTTGAGCTTTTTCTCTACTCTCTACAAATCCTCTATCTACTAAAAGCTTGTCTATCCTATCTTTTTTCATCTGTACACTTTTCTTTTGAATATATCTCTCGGTGATACTACCTTCTCTATGAACACCTTCCCGTCTAAGTGGTCTATCTCGTGTTGAATTACTACAGCTTCAAAACCTTCTGTATCGAAGGTTATGATTTTTCCATCTATATCTTGAGCCTCTACTTTTATGTAGTAGTATCTCTTTACGTTTCCAGTGTAATCAGGAACAGACATACAACCTTCTCTGAATACTATCTCCCCTTCTCCATGGACAATTCTGGGATTAGACAGGATCATAGGTCCGTGGGAGATCACGTTTGTTTTATGACTGCTCTTAGAAGAGTCTACGATAATGGTCCTAATATGCCTGTTTACTTGTGGCGCCGCTATCCCCACACCACCTGGGGAGTTATACATCGTGTATTTTAACTTCTCTACAAACTCTTTAAACTCTCTACCAAAATCATCAACCTCTTTAGAGACTATCTTTAGTCTCTCATCCGGATACTTTAGTATCTCCAATTTTTCCATCTATAGTTCTGCTTCTTCTAGAGGATAAATAACTATATCCACTTTAAGGGACTCTTTTAGTCTCTCTATCTCCTGGTTGAGTCTTTCTAGAGATAACTCGGCCGGAATCCCAGCTTCTATAAACATAATATATAGATTGTCCGTCTTCTCCGTCCTCAGGTCAGAGATGTTTGCTTTTAGGTCTGCAAGGAGTTTTGATACACTGTATACGATTCCTAGCTTATCGGCACCGTAAACAACTATATCCACTATTTGTGGGTATAAGACTGTTCTTTTAGTTATAGTTTCTTCCGGAAGTTCCTTTATGATAACAGTGAGGTTCTCTTCTCTCTCTACCGGAAAGAAGGCTTCTTTCAGTTCCTCTAAGCTCCTATCTCCTTTTACTATAAGCATGATGGTAAATTCGTTGTTTAACCTGGTCATAGAGGAGTCTTCTATATTAAAACCCATCTCATACAAAATCTTAGTGGTCTTTGCCACTATACCTGGTCTATCCTCCCCAAATGCTGTTATTATAAAGTGAGCCATCACTCTTCCTCTGCTTCCACTTCCTCTAAGTATGCCCTGTAGTCGTTGGCTGTCATCAGGTCTTCAATCTCTGTAGGGTCTTTTGTCTGTATATCACATATCCATCCATCCCCATAAGGGTCTGAGTTTATCGTAGACGGATCGTTTGACAGGTCTTCGTTTATCTCTATTATCTTGCCAGTTAAAGGCGCATAAACTTCAGATATGGCCTTGACAGACTCTACGGAGGCTATTACCTCTCCGGACTCTATCTCTCTACCTATTTCCGGCATATCGATAAACACAATATCCCCAAGCTGGTGTTGTCCATAGTCAGTTATCCCTATAGTTGCCATATCCCCTTCAATCTTTACCCAGATATGTTCCTTGGTATAGTAAAGATCCTCCGGAACTCTATACTCCATTTACATCCTCCTAAGAAACAGATTTTTAAATTTTAAGATTATTTTACCACATATGTTTAATCTGGTTTTAATTGTACATTTTAACCTTTTAGAGTCCACATTAAAAGACGGCTGTTATGATGTGGAAGTTATTATGTGTAACTCTCAAGAGGCTAAGATTATTTGCTAATCCGATTTTATCCCTACTTGATATCTTTGACAAAAAAAGTTAATATTTTATAACATTGTTTTGAAAAAAAACTCGTAGAGAGGCGGTAGTATGTCTTGGATAAGTTTACAAAAAGCGAAGGAGTTAGAGGCAAGATTTGGTTATGTTAAAGTTTCCGAAGGGAAAGGAGTTGTATCTGTTGAGGTTCCAAAGGATAGATTTATAGAGTTCTTAAAGTTCCTCAAAGAAGACCCAGAGTTAAATTTCAGAATGTTTATAGACCTTACATTAATAGACCATGGAGAAAAGGAGAATCCTCGTTTTCAGGGTGTTGTGGTCCTCTTCTCTCCTAAGAACCAAAACAGGATAATCGTTAAAACCTGGGCTGAGGATGAGACGTTACCTACCCTTACAACCCTCTGGAAAGGTGCTAAATGGGCAGAGAGAGAAGCCTGGGATATGTTCGGAATAAAGTTTGAGGGACATGAGAATCTAGTCCGGATGCTCCTATGGGAGACTTATTCATACCATCCCCTCCGAAAAGATTTTCCCTTAGAGGGTATAAAGGATACAGAGCTTCCATCCCTCAATGAGACACTCCGAGGGGATAGTTTAGAGGGGATGTTTAATTATGATAGAATGCATACAGCAATTCCAACCATGGAAGACCTGGAGATTACCCAAAAGACTAGGATACCTGTAAAAACCTCTCAGATAGTCCTTAACTGGGGGCCTTTACATCCAGGAACACACGGAACTATATGGTTTCTCTTTGACCTTGACGGAGAGTACGTAAAACAGTGTGATATCATCATAGGACAGCTCCATAGAGGAGTTGAGAAGCTTGGAGAGAATGTTAACTGGCAACAGTTTATCCCCTATACTGACAGGATGGACTATATAGCTGCTATAAACGAGAACCACGGATACGTCCTTGCAGCAGAAAAGCTCCTTGGTATAGAGGTTCCAGAGAAGGCCAAGTGGATAAGGACGATGATGGCGGAGCTCTCGAGGATAAACAGTCATCTACTTTGGCTGGGAACCTATGCTCTAGACTTGGGAGCTCTGACTATGTTTCTCTACACATTCAGAGAAAGAGAGAAGTTGATGGACATTATAGAGGGTATAACAGGAGCAAGGTTTACGATAAACTACTTCCGGATAGGTGGTGTGTTTGCAGATCTGCCTTATGGGGCATTGGATGCTATTGAGCATCTTATGAAAGACCTGCCAGCGAGGATAAACGACTACGAGACCTTGCTTACAAGGAACAGAATATGGGTCTCAAGGAACAAAGGAATCTGTATAATCACAGAAGAAGATGTGTACGACTATGGCTTGACAGGAGCTGTTGCAAGAGGCTCTGGAGTTGCTTACGATATCAGAAAGATAGACAAGTACGATGCTTACGGGGAAGTTGAGTTTGATATACCTGTTGGAGAGGTTGGAGATTCTTACGACAGGTATCTTGTCAGAATGGAAGAGATTAGGCAGAGCATTAAGATCGTACAACAGTGTGTGGAAAAGTTAAGGAAGATGTCTAAAAACGATCCATACTTCTTTCAGACACCTGATGAGAAGAAGCTTAAAGTTTCTATAGATGGAAGAGGTATGAAGCTACCGGCAGGAGAGACATACGCATCCTCAGACAATCCAAGAGGAGAACTTGGATTTTACATCTACAATAAGAAAGATGGACTGAAGGCTCACAGGATGAGGATAAGGTCTGGAGCTTTTTATAACCTTCAGGTATTCACAAAAGCAATAATAGGAAGGCCTATAGCAGATGCCATAACCCTTCTATCTACCATAGACCCTGTAGTAGGTGAGACTGACAGATGATAAGTATAACCTTTTGTAGAGGAGGCTTTAAACGATGGGTATAAAAAAAGTTGGAGCAAAACCCCAGACTTTAGTGGAGAAGGTATTCTTCTTAGATTTTATCAAAGGTTTGAAAACTACGATAAAGCATCTTTGGAAAAAGGTTATAACTACCGACTTCCCTTACGAGATGGTGGTTCCTCCAGTTAGGTTCAGAGGTATCCATGGACTTAGGACTGTAGATGGAACTGAGAGTCCTGAGTTTGATGGTTGGGTGAAGAGACTGAAGATAAAGCCTCCAGAGAAAGGAGAGACGAGATGTATAGCCTGTAAATTCTGTCAGGCTGCTTGTCCGGTTCCAGAACTATTCGATATACAATCTGAGAAACTGGATGTTCCGGAAGACCACCCTCACTATGGGTTGAAGGTCCTAACTATGTTTAACATGGACCTATCTAAGTGTACTTTCTGTGGTCTTTGTACTCAAGCTTGTCCTACAGACTGCATAATAATGACAGATATATACGACCTATCCTCCTACACAAGAAGAAACTGGGTTCTTAATAAGGAGATGCTGACCCAGATAGCCAACGATTTTACATCAAGAAGAAGGGATGAGAAGTTTGACCAACATTCTCAGTGGAAAGAGAGTCAAAGTATATGGCCAGATTACGATAAAACAAGGGAAAAGTTATGGGACTTCAACATGCCTAAACTTGGTCCTAACTACCAAGACCAGACAGTTTAATGAAGTTATCTGGGAAAGATGAGTTAATCAGAGTCATCAAAAGTAAGATAGAAAAAGAAGGAGTTATCTCCTTTAGAGAGTTTATGGAGATAGCTCTTTACTATCCGGAGTATGGTTATTACACATCTGATAAAGACAAGATAGGAGGGTTTGGTGACTATTTTACCGTCTCAGAACTTGACCCAATATTCGGACAGCTTCTTGCTAAACAGTTTATGGAGATCTATAGAGAGTACTTTTCTGGTGAGGATTTTCAGGTCGTAGAGATAGGCTCTGGAAAAGGTTATCTACTCCAGGATGTAATCGGATCTATCAAAGAAAATTGGCCTGATATATTTGACAGGATAACCTTCATCTCTGTTGAGAGATCAC
Organism: Hydrogenothermaceae bacterium; assembly: GCA_026418535.1. GTDB lineage: Bacteria > Aquificota > Aquificia > Aquificales > Hydrogenothermaceae > JAOABC01. The sequence goes on from JAOABC010000004.1 coordinate 63,026, forward strand.
CCTATCACAGGAAGTTACAACAAAAGCTCTTACGAAATTTTAATAATCTTTTCTATTTAGAGGATGTTTCTGAACTTCCTAAGGTCAGGGGTGTTATATACTCTAACGAACTTTTTGATGCTATTCCGACCTATATGGTGAGAGTAAGGGATGAAAAGGTTTACGAAGTTTATATAACATTAAAGGATGGAGAAGAAGTAGTAGAAGAGGAAAGAGTTCCACCGGCGGATATACTCTCCTACCTTAAACACCTGGGTATAAGGCTTCCAGACGGTATGACTACAGAGATAAACCTTGATGCTGTGAAGCTGTTGAAGGAGATAGGGCTAAAGTTAGAGAAAGGCTTTATCTTTACAGTAGATTATGGATATCCATCTGCTGAGCTATACAAGCCTTACAGAAACAGAGGAACTCTAATCTGTTATCATAGACACAAGTACAACGAGAACTACTACGAGAATGTTGGGATTCAAGATATAACTTCCCACGTGAACTTTTCAGCTCTCTCTCTCTACGGGGAGGAAGTGGGTTTAAAGACTCTTGCCTTTACAGATCAAGCTCACTTTCTGATAAACCTTGGACTGGTAAATGAGCTGAGTAGTCTGTACGAGAAAGGAGACTATAGATCCTACGAGAGGGCTAATAGACTTAAGACTTTAGTCCTACCAAAAGGTATGGGTGAGAAGTTTAAGATATTAGTTCAATTTAAAGGTATAGAGAATCCAAGGATCGAAGGACTGAAAGTCCTGCCACCTAAAACAGATAGATACAGACTCTAAGAGAGGTTAAAATGGTATACAACTTTTTAGTGGCTTTTGTCTTCTTACTGGTAGCCACTTTCTCCTACTGGTACTCCTCAAAGCTCACCTTATACAAAGAGAGTTCCTTTTTAAAGTCCTTCTTTTTGGTCCTTGTATCCTATACACTGTCCGGACTCTTTAAGATAACAACTCAGAAGTTCTTAGGTATTTACTCTATACCTATGATGTTATTCGTACTGGTGATACTTCAGGTATTCCTGGCAGGCTACATATTTAGAGAGTCTTATAAGAAGAGTGTTCTTACCTCCCTCCTTGCCTTTGTAGTCACCATCATAATAGGTTTGCCTATCTTAGTCTTAAGTGGTATAGCTATAAGCTACAAGAATATTCCAAAATAGTCAGTTTCTTCTATTCCACCTGTTTTATATCGTCCAGTCTCCAGTCTAAGGACTTTCCTACAAAAGCCCAGTACTCTCTGAAAGTTGTAGGTTTATCTGGAGAACCTTCTACTATCTTTCCGGACCTGTCTACTGTGTAGTCTATCCCTTCAGCCTCTATCTCCACTATCACCACCTTTTTCTCTCTTTCTTCTTCCACGTGGACTATCTCTATGTTCTTTATAGATAATTCTTTTACTATGTTTTTTAAACCTTCTGACTGCATCTGTGTTAACTGGTCGTTTAGGTAGTTAAACATTCTATCTGTTGTAAAGTTCTTCACTTTTGAAAGGTTCCCCTCTGACCACGCTTTTTGAATATCAAGAAAGGCATTTTTAGCAAGGTTCAGTATCAGCTCTTGGTTTATACGCGGTAGTGTTGGTGAAGTTGCATAGCTCTCTTTTCCTTCAAACTGTAAATGACCTCCGGATACAGTTTGAGGTTGTGGTTCTTCTCTCTTTGACCTGAACATCTTGTACATAAGAAAAACTATACCTGCAAGTAAGAGTATCTCAAGGAGTCCAGGCATACCTATGTGGAAACCGTGTCCAAGTAAGAGAGATAAAATAGCTCCAAATATCATCCCACCTATTAGCCACTTGAAGATTGGATTTGACAGGAATAATGGCCTTTGGTTTAGAGTTGGAGGACTCTTTTGGTAAGATGGGGAAGAAGGCTGGTAAGAGGGGGTTTGGGAATTATCTGGCTTTTTGTAGTTGAACTCATGTGGTTTGTAATCTCTGAATCCGGAAGACTTACCTTTCCCAGCTCTTGCAAAACCATCCTGAGACATAGCCAAGATTACTAAAATAGATAAAAGTAGTTTTAAAACCCTCATATCTTCACCTCTATCTGTTTTGATTCTAAATTATACCCTATAACTTTGTATACAATAGGGAGAACTATCAGAGTAAGTATAGTTGAGCTAAATATACCACCTATAACTACTACAGCTATGGGTTTTTGGACTTCTGAACCAATGTCTGTTGTCAGAAGTATTGGTATTAAACCTAAAGATGAGGCTGTAGCAGTTATGAGTATAGGTCTCAGTCTGAGAGTTGTAGCTCTGTTTATCGCTTGATTAATATCCATACCTTCTTGTAGCAGTTGTCTTAAGTATGAGACTAAAACTACCCCGTTTAGTGTGGCTATCCCAAAAACAGCTATAAACCCTATAGCTGACGGGACAGAGAGGTTGAACCCGGATACGTAGAGAGCCAATATACCTCCCATTGTGGCAAAAGGTACATTCAGTATAACTATAAGGGCATCCTTTAGTGAACCGTAGTTTAAAAAGAGGAGTAAGAATATAAGTAGTATCACCACAGGTACTATCACAGATAGTCTCTTCATAGCCCTTTCTTGGTTCTCAAACTGTCCACCAAACTTTATGTAATATCCCTCTGGAAGCTTAATATTTTTTTCTATCTTCTCCTTTATCTCCTTAACAAACCCCCCTAGATCTCTACCCTCCAAGTTAGACTGAATAAGAGCAAACCTCTGCCCATTCTCGTGTCTTATCTTAGCAAAACCCTCTGAAACATTTATCTCTGCTACTTGGGAGAGAGTTAGCATGTATCCCTTCTTTGTCTTGAAAGTGAGTTGTGATATCTTGTCTACACTGTCCAATATATCTTCCCTAAACCTTACAACTATAGGAAATGTTATAACTCCCTGCTTTATGTAACTCACATCTTCTGATGCGAAGTAACCTCTTATGACAGAGAGTATATCCTCTACTGTCAGATCATACCTAGATAGTATCTCTTTTTTTGGGGTTATTTTAAGTTGCAGTTTGCCACTTTGTGCTTCTGTTTCTACGTCCACCGCTCCTTTAGTATCCTTTATCAGATCCTCCACTCTGTAGGCTATCTCGTTTATCTTGTTAAGGTCATCTCCAAACACCTTTACAGCTACAGTTGATTTAACTCCGGATAGAAGCTCGTCTACCCTCATCTGGATTGGCTGTGTAAAACTAAAGTGGACTCCTGGTATATCTTTTAACTTCTCCCTTAGAGCATCTTCAAGTTCATACCTGGATTTTAAAATTTTCCACTCCTTGTAAGGTTTTAGTGTAACAAAGGTTTCTATGTAGTAAACATCTTCTGGCTCTCCCTTCTCCGACCTTCCTATGGTTGAAAAGGCATTTTCAACCTGAGGAAAGGATTCAGCCATCTCTTCCACTAAAGACGCAACAGCCTTAGCTTGAGATAGGTTTACATTAGGGTCTAAGAAGCTCTTTATCAATACACTTCCCTCATCTAAAGTGGGAGCAAACTCTGTCCCTATTCTGGATAATAAAAAAAGACTAAAGATAAACATAGAGAAGACAGCAACCAGAACTGACTTACTATGTTTTAGAGCAGATTTTAAGACCTTATGATAACATCTTACCAACATCCTTAGTAAGAAAGGCTCCTCTTCCGCATCTCTTTTCAGGAAGAAGTAAGATAGAACAGGCATGAATATAAAAGCAACTAAAAGAGAAGATATCAAGGCAGAGATGATCGTAAGAGCTAGTGGCTTGAAATATTTCCCTTCTACAGATTCAAAACTAAAGATAGGTAAAAACACAACGATGATTATCAGGATAGCGAAGAATACAGGTTTAAAGACTTCCTTCACAGACTTCTCTATAAGAGTCATCTTGTCTAAATTTTCCCTATGAGAAAGATGCCTGTGGATGTTCTCTATCACTACAACTGTTGCATCTGCGAATAGTCCTATTCCTATGGCTAACCCAGACAGGGACATAAGATTTCCACTTATGTTTACCTGCTTCATGAATATAAAAGTCATCAGTAGAGTAATTGGTATAGATAGGACAACTACAATGGCAGTCCTTATATTTCCAAGGTAAACGACTATTGCTATAGCTGCGAGGATTATCCCCTCTACAAAAGCCTTTTTAATAGTATTTATTGCTTTCTCTGTTAGATAGGACTGGTCATAGAGTATCTTGATTTCAACATCCTTTGGGAGGATCTTCCTTATATTTTCTATCTCCTCTTTTAAAGCAGATACTACTTCTTTGGTGTTTGTATTTATCCTTTTTAGAACGATGTTACCTTGGACTTCCTCTCCATTTAAGGTGAAGGCCCCTCTTCTATTTGGTATTTCCCCATCTTCTACAGTTCCTAAGTCAGATATTTTTATAAAATTTCCATCTATCACCTTAACAGGTGTTCTCTCTATGGCGGGAATGTCTGTATAGTATCCAATACCCCTGACAACCAGATCTCCTTCTGGAGTCTTTGAGTATCCTCCACCTGCTACACCCCCGAAAGTTTTTAAAGCATCCATGATATCCCTGTAGTCTACATTGTAGAGCAACATCTTCCCAGGGTCTACTCTCACTATGAAAGCTCTATCAGGTCCCCATTGGGATATCTCCTCAACCCCTTCTACAGTTCTAATAAGTGGTCTTATCTTCCATTCCTGCAATGTCTTTAACTGTGTTAATGTTTGGTTCTTTGAAGTGAGTACATATATCAGGACATTTCCAAGTCCAGAGCTGTTTGGCCCCATTACTGGGTTATAATCCTGGGGCAGATACCCTTTAACGTCCAGTAATCTCTCCATAACAAGTCTTCTTGCGAAGTATACATCTGTTCCATCTTTGAAAAAGACAGATATGTAGGAGAGTCCTGGTAGTGAGATGCTCCGGACAAGCTCCACATCCTTTATCCCAGACATGAAGGTCTCTATCTTCTTTGTAATTAAGCTTTCAACCTCTTCTGCAGACAGACCTGGACCTTGGGTGTATATGTTCACCTGAACAGGGGTAGGGTCCGGAAATGTGTCTATAGGTAGTGTTCTGTAAGAGTAGACTCCTATGGAGAGAATGGGAAGCAAAAAAAACAGGACAGCAAACCTGTGTTTAAGGAGTAGGGCAAAGATACTCATCTACTCACCACTGCCAAAAAACTGGGCTTTTAAGAAGATAACTCCCTCTGTTACTACTTCTTCTCCTTCATTTATTCCAGACTTTACTTCTACACTATCCCCAAACTGGGATACACTTACCTGTCTAAGGGTTATACTGTTTCTTTCTTTTAAAAAGATATAACTCTTACCATTCACACTTAGAATACTCTGCCTTGGTAGTACTATTCCCTCTCTGATTAATACAGGTATCTCAACATTTATAAACATGTTTGGTTTTATAACATTCCCAGGGTTCTTAACCTCTACTCTGACCATATTTCTTGAGGTTTTAGGGTCTATTTCGTGGTTTATTAGTGTTATAGTTCCTTCTATTCTTCTACCCTCCGGGTTTACCACGTAGACCTTACTTCCTACTTTCACCTTTTTTACATCTTCAAAAGGGACCATTACCTCTACCCAGAGTATCCGGTGGGAGTGGACTTTCATCAGACTATCTCCAGTATTTACAGGCATACCTCTTATAACCTTTGACTCAGCTATGAAACCATCTACCTTAGACCTTAAGATGAGACTGTTTCCCTCTACTTCCCCGTATGACCTTAGAGCCTTCTGTAGTGCTTCTAACTCACCCTTTGCTTTTTCGTAATCTATTTTTGCACTGTAAAACCTACTGTAAGGAATGACCTCTTCTCTGTATAACATCTGCTCCCTTTCTAGAGTATCCAGAGCTGTCTTTAGTCTGACCTTTGCTATCTCTATGTTAGACTTTAAACTGGCTATCTGTGGAGAGTAAACCCTGATCAAGATATAGCCATTCTTTACACCGTCTCCTTGTTTTACATAAACATTTTCAACTATACCTTCCACTGGAGATGATACATCAAAACTGAGTATAGGGTTATCCAACACAGTTCCAGGATAGACTTTAACATCCTTAAAAGTCTTAACCTGGGCTTTTATGGTCTTTATATTCAGCTTTTTCTCTACATCTGGGGAAAGGGTTATAGTTTTGGCTGTTGAAAGGTGGAACAAAATAAAGATAGGTACGAAAAACTTTAACATACTAAATCCCCTTTAGTATCTTTATTAGGACTTCTTGTCTACTTTATTAAGAGGACTTTTATGTACGTGTTGGTAACACCATAACTTATCTTTAGAACTATCATTTGCCCTTCTTTCGAGTAGGCGAGTATAGCATCTCTACCTATTACCACAGACTCTTTTTTCCATCCAGACTTTTCCATGTTAGTGTCGAAGAACTTCAACAGATCCTTTACAAAACCTTCTCCTTTGTAGAGTAGATAAGCTCGGTATACAGAACCTATTTCGTATATAAAAGACTCACTATCTACAAGCTGGAAGTTAGATGGTATGACAAAGCTATAATCCCCTCTTCTTTCTTGTTTTGCAACAAAAGTTAGTGGAGCATTTGGCTGTATTATTATCTCTTTGGTAGAGCAACCCACTAAAAGTGTAGTAGTTAAGATAGCCATACCTAAAATTCTCTTCATCTGATATCCCCATAGAAAAAGTTTATAAGAAATTATATCAGAATGAAATTAACTAATCTATTAACTAGCTTAAAGCAGTTATAAGGGATTTTCTTTATAATATAATACTACCTAAAATATCTAGGAGGAATAAAATGGCATTCGATTTAATGTTACAGAATATACTTAATCCCCCAATACTTTTCTTTATAGCAGGAATGCTTTCTGTCTTCTTCCGGACAGGTCTAGAAATACCACAACCACTTCCAAAGCTGTTCTCCCTCTATCTACTAATAGCTATAGGTATACACGGTGGTTATGAACTTTCTAAGAGTGGTATCACTACAGATGTATTAACTGTTCTTGGACTTGCTATGCTACTGGCAACCTTAGTTCCTATATATTCTTTCTTTATATTGAGGCTGAGGTTAGATATTTACAATACGGTGGCTATAGCTGCTACATACGGTTCTATAAGTGCGGTTACCTTTGTAACAGCAGGAGCTTTCCTAGAGTCCTTAGGGATAAAATTTGGAGGCTATATGGTGGCAGCTATGACCCTTATGGAGTCTCCGGCTATAATTATAGGTCTTATCATGTTAAATCTTTTTGCTAACACAAAGAACAACGGTTCTGGAGAAACAGACTGGAAAGAGATACTAAGAGAAGCGGTGTTCAATCCTTCTGTTTACCTGTTGATGGTTTCTTTATTTATAGGATATATTACCGCAGAGAAAGGTTGGAAAGCTATGGAACCTCTATTCTGGACACTGTTTAAGGGTATGCTGGCTTTCTTCTTGTTGGATATGGGTATAATAGCTGCAAAGAGGATTGGTGATGTAAAAAAAGTAGGTATGTTTTTAGTAGGGTTTGGTGTGTTTATGCCTGTTTTAAATGCTCTTTTTTCTATAATCCTTGCTTCTATGTTTGGTCTATCAAAGGGGGATGCGTTTATGTTGGCAGTACTGGCAGCAAGTGCTTCTTATATAGCCGTTCCTGCTGCTATGAGATTATCAGTTCCGGAGGCAAACCCAAGTTTGTATATAACTATGGCTTTAGCTATCACATTTCCATTTAACATAACTTTTGGACTACCTTTATACTATTCTATAGTAAACATGATTTGGGGGTGACGTATTATGGTAGAAAAAAAGAAGATAGAGGTAGTGATAAGCAGTTTTCACCTAGATAATGTCCTAAAAATCTTTGATAAGCATGGTATAGACGGTTATACAGTCATAAAGGATGTTTTAGGAAAAGGGGAGAGGGGTCTGATGTCTGCAGATGAGCTGACAGATGCCTTTAAAAACAGTTATGTCTTCACTGTATGTGACGAAGAAGTGGCTATGAAGGTGGTTACGGACCTTAAACCTGTTTTAAAAAGATACGGAGGGATATGTATCATCTCAGATGTTATGTGGGTTCTACGCTAGAAATCTAGTATACCTATGAAAGATGACTGGTAGGAACTGCCCGTGATTATAAAGTCTAAAGCCCACATCAGAGACATCATAAACCCTTCTATCGTAGAGAATTGATTGTATGGCTATGTTTATAGCTACCCTTTCAAACATCTGTGGAATGGACTCTATGACCCGCCTTTCCTCGTCCTTCCTTAGACACCTTGCCTCTAAAAGCCTCTTTGCATTTTTGTCAAACATAACCATGAGTAAGATAGGCTAAAATGGTATGTTGTAAAGCTTCTTTATTAGGTATATTCTCGAGAGCTTCTTAGCTTCTTCTCTCTCTTTGTCAGATTGAGTATTTAACCTTGAGAGTCTTGACTTTAGAGTTCTTTCTAAGTTCTCCCTTTCCTGTTGAGACATCTTTGAGTAGATGTATTCAGCTACTTTCTTGGATATGTAGAAGTTTCTTAAATCCGGTTGAAGTTTGGAAATTTCTTTCTGTGAGATTAGGTCACGGGGTATATTATACTCTTTAAAGATATTGTTCCAGATAGTTCTACCACCTTCATACTTGACCTGTTTTTTAGTTTCTGGTTTCGGTGGAGAAGGTGGAACACTTATCTGTGTCTGATTGTTCTGAAGGTCTTTCTCAGCTTCCGACATCACTTGTACACTTTCCAGATTCCGCTGTAGAATCTTTATGATTTTTTGGGGAGTCAGGTTTTTAGTCTCCAATATCTCATTGAAGCTGATGTCTATAGCCTCTACTATCTTAGAGAGTTCATATCTGTAGAGAGCCTCTTCAAAGAAATCTGTAATAATCCTTGGTAATTCTGATTTTTGTAAGTTTAGTTTCTTTATATAGTGATCTTTCAGTATCTTTAACTCTTCCATATCTTATACCTGTAATAAATCTTGGCAGAGTTCTCCAGCGTGGATGTGTACTTTAGAGCATCGTTTATACTCTTACCTACAGAAAAACTTCCATGAGACCTTACTATAGCTGTGTTGTATAGACCTGTAAAAATCTCTATTAAAGCCTCTGCAAGTTCTTTTGAGGCTGAGGGCTTCGAAATAGATACTACAGGCACACTCTTTATAAATAACTCTCCTTCTATATCTATTGGAGTGAATAGATCTAAGAAGTATCCCAGAGTGGTAGCGTATACAGGATGGGCGTGGACTATACCTTTTATCTCCGGATTATTTTTGTATATCTCCCTGTGGACAATAAGCTCTATAGATGCTTCTCTATCTTCCTCTGACTCACTGTGCACAGGTAGCTTGACAATATCCTCTTCACTCAAAAACCCTACCATTCTTCCTGTTTTTGTTATGTACATGAAATCCCCATCTCTTACACTTAAGTTACCTCCATGAGAAGAAACCAGCCCAAGTTCGTGAAGAACCCTACCTGTAAATATGATCTCCTTTATCTCTTTACTCAACCTTTACTCCCATAACTGTTATACCTAGATCTTTAGCTTTCTTTATAAATCTCTCTCTATCTAATATGTATGTCTTGCCTGCTTCTACTGCAAGGGCTTTACCTCTGAGTTTCCGGATACTATCTAGAGTTTTAATACCCACAACAGGAACATCATACCTCATATCCTGGTTTTTCCGGGCTGCTTTACAGACAACAGCTCCATCATCTGTTAGCTCTCTCGCCCGGAGGATACATCTATCCGTTCCTTCTACCCCTTCTACAGCTATTACTACTTTGTTTTTAACAACCACAGTCTGTCCTATATCAAGGTCTGCCACTTCCTTAGCTATCATCATACCAAAGTGTATATCTTCCAGTGTCTGTTTCTCAGGCTGGATATCCGTTATCAGACCTTCCGGAGCTAACAAACTACCAAGGTATGGTGTAGGGTCGATGAATTTAAAACCCTCTCTCTCTAACTCTTCTATAACACCCTGGAGTACAGACTTTGCCCGCTTATCCTTCAGTTTAGATAAGAACTCTCTCGCTCTTTTGTCAAGCTTATAGAAGTGGAAGATCAGTGAAGAGTGCTCAATCTTACCGAGCATTACAAGGTTCTCTATTCCTTCTCCCTTTATAGTATCTACAAGCTTTTGAGCTTCACCAAAAGAAAACCAAAAAGTTTTCCCAAAACTCTCTATCTCTCTGTCTGTAGAGGACTTGATAGCAAAGATACATACCTCATCACCTATGGTGTGAGCTGTCTTGGCAAACTCCAGAGGGAGTTGACCAGATCCGGCTATGAGACCAATCTTCATTATATATCTTCGTCTACTGTTATGATCTTTCTCTTTGATGCTTCTGGAGCTATTCCTCTTTTGGATGTTTTGATGAAGTTAAGAAGATTCTCTATTTCCGGAGTTTTTGGAAAGTTGGATTCTACCTCTGCTACTCCTTCTGAGATTGTTTTTGAAGTCCTAAAGAGAACTCTATAAGCTTCTTTTAGTAGTTTTATCTGCTCGGGAGAAAATCCCCTTCTCTTTAGACCTACTAAGTTAAGACCATACAGCATAACATGGTTCTTTGAAGCTCTGGTATAGGGAGGTACATCCTTGTCTACAGCTGAGGCACCACCTACCATGGCGTAGTCCCCTATTCTACAGAACTGGTGTATTGGAGTTAGACCACCGATGAACACGTAGTTCCCAATCCTCACATGACCGGCTAGGGTTACACAGTTGGCAAGTATGGTATTGTCTCCTACTTTACAGTCATGGGCCACATGGACATAAGCCATAAGGTAAGAGTTTTTACCTATTCTAGTTACACCATCATCAAAGGAAGTACCTCTATGAACTGTGCAGTACTCTCGAATAACAGTGTTATCTTGGATCTCTACGTAGGATACTTCTCCTTTAAATCCTAGATGTTGAGGTATACTACCTATAACACATCCTTCGAATATCTGACAGTTATTTCCTATCCTTGAGAACCTCTTTATCTTTACATTAGATGATATTTTAGTGTTATCTCCTATCTCTACCTCATCCTCTATGATAGAGAAGGGGCCGATCTCTATGTTGGCCCCGATTTTTGCGTTCTTACTTACTATAGCTGTTGGATGTATGCTTACAGGCATAAAAAACCTTTATGCTAGTAGAGCCTTGAGAACTTCTTTAGGCTGAACTCCAACCTTAGTGTCTACTACTCTTCCATTTTTAAACACCATTATAGTTGGGATAGCTCTTATACCGTACTTCATGGCTAGATTTGGGTTTTCATCTGTGTTGACCTTAACCACTTTCGCTTTTCCTTCCATCTCTACCGCTATCTCTTCTACAACCGGAGCTATGAGCCTACAAGGTCCACACCAAGGTGCCCAAAAGTCTACCAAAACTGGTAGGTCAGAGTTTAAAACTTCTTGTTCCCAGTTTGATTCACTCACGGATATGACTTTACCTGCCATATTAATCCTCCTGTGTTAAATTTCTATAGAGTTCCAAAACTCTCTTGTCTTTAATATAATAACACACAATTGAGCCTTCTCGCTTATATCCAAGAATTCCTCTGTTTCTTAGAACTGACAGATGTTGGGAGACATTTGGTTGGGGAAGGTCTAAAGCTTCCCAGATATGCTTCACACACTTTTTACCACTTGCCAAAAACCCTACAATCTTTAACCTACTTGGATGTGCTAAAGCTTTTAAAAGCTCTGCTGTATCCTCTAAGAACTGTTCATCTTGCCACTTTTCTATTCCTTCTTTTGCATGCGTTTCCATACTGCCACCATATTTTTTAAAATATTAGAATAGTATTATAAATATCAAAATGTAGATTTTCAAGCGAGAAAAAGAGGGAGTTTAAAAAAAACAGAAGCCATTGATAAACGATAATAACCGATTAAATACAATTCTGAAGGATAATCTGTGGTTGATCTAGTAGTATAACAGGGTCACTGTAAAAAAAGTCTATCTTACCATTTTACCTTTATTTGATGGTTATTTTCTAGATTCTTATTAGAAACCTTATCTGTCCTTATTTTTTGAAATTCTAAATTACTTTTCTCCAAGGCATTTATTTGTTTAAAATAATGTTGAATAGACCAAAGGGTAAATGTAATGGCAAATATTATAACTATTCTGTCCTCTTGTTTGGCATCTTATCAGGCTGGTTGTTTTATAATAAACTATATTTAGAAGGAGTTGTATTTCTTATCTTAAGTGGTTTAACTGATATTTTAGACGGAGTAGTTGCAAGAAAGACAGGAACAGTAAGTAAATTTGGTAGTTTCTTAGACTGGGTTTCTGATAAGTTTGTTGATGGTGTGATTGTAGGCACAGTTTCCTATTCATACTTAGGAGGTTTTCTTGGCAGTTTTGCTTGTGATGGTAATATTACACTCCATGGTTAAAGTTGTCTACTACCTTGAATACGGTGACTTTGACCAGAGATTACAGAAATTCTCAGGAGAGATAGAGAAGATCGGAGTGTTCAGAAGATATCATATATTCCTGATACTTCTAGTTTCTGCAGTCTGTCAGTATGCTTTTGGTTTTGGTATGAAAGAGGGAGTGTATGTGCTAATTATCCTTGTAACTATTTCACTTTTACAGAGAATTTTGTACGTGTACAACAGCTATGAAGCCAATGGTTAGTATAATTTCCGGAGTTACAATAGATGGAAAGATATCTATAGGAAGAGGTGTCTCCTCTAAGGATGTGATGCCTCTTCCTCTTTCAGTGAGGAAGTTCCTACATAACCTAAGGTCCAGGTTTGACGGGATAATGGTAGGGTGTAACACTCTCCGGATAGACAACCCTTACCTGACTGTCGAGTACACAGAAGGTAGAAATTCTATAAGAGTTATACCATGTAATAAAGTAAACTTTGACGAAAGTCTAAATGTCTTCTCCAAACCTGGGAAAGTCATGATAGTTACCACAGATAGAATCGGCTCTAAGCATATAAAGAAGGATAGTGTAGAGTTTATAATTCTTGGACGGTGAGAAAGTGTGTACTTTAAGAATGATGGAAGAACTATGGAAGAGGGGAGTAAAGAGTCTGATGGTTGAGGGTGGGTCAAAATTGAACTGGTCTTTAATCTTAAACGGCTTAGTAGATGAACTCATTATCATACACCATCCTATGGTGGTAGGAAGTCTGGAAGCTCCTACCTTTGTGGAAGGGTCGGGTAACACTTTTTTTGGGTTTAAGATAGAGAGTGTTGAAGTTTTAGACGGCTACCTTATAACGAAGTGGAATTTTGATAAAGTGATGAAAAAGCCATAAAAAGTAGTGTTATAGTTCTTTAAAAGTTGGACTGTAAGTCCTATTTTATTCTCAATTAGGTGGATGTCATGTTGAAAGAAGGCAGTCTAAAAGTTTACACAGAGTACTTAACGTTCAACACTAAAAACCGGAGGGAGCTTGTAAAGATGACAGACAAGGTTAAGGAAGTTGTAAAGAGGTCTGGGATTGAGGATGGGATGTGTTTGGTGTCGGCTATGCACCTTACAGCCTCTGTCTTCATACAGGACGATGAAGAAGGGCTCCATGAAGATATCTGGGAGTGGTTAGAAAAAATTGCACCATTCCGAAGGGAATACAGACATCATAGAACTGGAGAAGATAACGGAGATGCACACCTTAAGAACCTTCTTACCCATCTTCAGGTGGTGTTACCTATAACCTCCGGAAAGTTAGACCTAGGACCTTGGCAAGAGATATTCTACGCTGAGTACGATGGTCAAAGACCCAAAAGAGTGATAATAAAAATATTAGGAGTTTAGATGAAAATAGAAGAGTTTTTAAAAGAGGTTGACAGGAGAAGTTGGCTTAAAATAATCCAAGATCCTCTCGATGTGAATCTAGAGATTCCACATCTAGCTTATGTAGAAGTAAAGAAGGAGAACCCAAAAGTATTACTCTTTACCAATCCAGTGGACAAACTTGAAGGCAGGAGATACAACATACCTGTCTTGATGAACACCTTTGCTAATTTTGAGATAACTGAGTTTATATTCGGAAAACATCCGGATAAGATAGCCCAGGAGATAGAGCAGATAATCCATCTTAAACCACCCTCCAGTCTGCGAGACAAACTTTCAACTCTATCAAAATTGTTTAAGCTTAAAAATGTGTTTCCGAAGAGGTCGAAGAAGAGGGGAGAGTGTCAAGAAGTTATACACACTACAGATGAAGTGGACTTAGATATACTACCGATTTTAAAAACATGGCCGAAAGATGGAGGAAAGTTTATAACTGCAGGGCAGATATACACAAAGAGCCTGTCTGAAGATGTTCAGAATCTAGGACTGTACAGAATCCAGAAACTATCGAAAGATAGGTTGATCATCCACTGGCAGATACACAAAGATGGCTCTAACTTCTACAGCGAGTATAGAAAAGTCGGGAAGAAGATGCCAGTGAGTATAGCTATAGGAGGAGACCCTCTCTACTTCTGGTGTGGACAGGCCCCCCTACCTCCTAAGATGTTTGAGCTACTCCTGTATGGGTTTATAAGAGAGAAGAACCCTGTGCTTGTGAAATCTATAACAAACGATATCTACATCCCATCAGATGTAGATATAGTAATAGAGGGAGAGATAGAGCCAGAAGAGATACACCCGGAGGGACCTTTTGGAGATCATACAGGTTACTACACACCTGTTGAAAACTTTCCTGTTATGAGGGTCAAGGCTATAACCATGAAGAAGAGCCCTATCTATATGGCAACTGTTGTTGGAAAACCTCCATTGGAAGACAAGTACATGGGATGGGCCACTGAGAGGATATTCCTACCTCTTCTTAAGGCAACAGTTCCAGACATGATAGACTACCACATGCCAGAGAGTGGTTGTTTTCACAATTTACTGATAGCGAAGATAAATCCCAGATACAAAGGTCACAGTAAACAGATAATGCATGCTCTTTGGGGTGTTGGTCAGATGAGTTTCTTAAAACATGCCATCTTTGTCGGTCCTGACGCTCCATCCTTAACTGACTATGAAAACCTATCTAAGTATATACTAAACAGGCTTACTCAGAAATCTTTTCTCGTAACAGAGGGGATAGTTGATCAGCTTGACCACTCAAGCTATGAGGAGTTGGTAGGAGGTAAGTTAGGGATTGATGTTACACAGGAGATAGTAGATAGAAATATAACAGAGGTCCTACTAGAAGCAGATCTATTAGGTAGGATTAAGGAGTTGGATGAAGATATTGTTAGTTTAAAGCAGTACATGACAGACACCAAAAATCCAATAACATTCATAGCTGTTAAAAAAACAAAGCCTATGAGACAGGTCTTTGAAAAGCTAAAGTCCTTAAAAGACAATTTAAGAATAGTTATTTTCATAGATTCAGAGAATAATCAGTTGGACAATCCATACATGTTACTCTGGAGAGTTTCTAACAACATAGATGCTCTTCACGATGTATGGATAGAGGAGATATGGGGTATAGATGCTACCAGAAAGCTTCCATACGATGGTTATAACAGAGAGTGGCCAGAGGATGTGTTCTGTGATAGAGAGGTTATTGAGAATCTGAGAAAGGAATTTCTTTTAGACGTTACGGAGGATTTTCTGTACAGATATCAGATAATCAGGAGAGAAGGTCTCTAAGGCTCCTCTTTGTTGCTAACTTCCTAAGTTTCTTTAGTAGTCTTGCCTCTATCTGTCTTACTCTCTCTCTGGATATACCTACTATGTTGCCTACTTCGTTGAGAGTTTTTGGCTCTTCTCCAAACAGACCAAATCTGTGAATGATTATCTTTCTCTCCCTCTCCGAGAGACTTTCTAATATCTGGTTTATTACCTTTTCTAGATCTTCTCTCACTATATTGCTTTCTATCTCCTCTGTTCCAGAGCTTGAAAGTATGTCCTTAAGGGACAGCTCTTCATCCTTACTGTATATAGGCTCTTCCAAGGAAACATAGGATTTTTTGGTGGTTATGTACAGGTTTACAGTCTCTTCGTCTACGTCTAACCCTTCATCCCTTAGTAAGTTTAGTATCTCCTCTATCTCCGGCTCTTTTCCGCGTGAGTTCCTAATCTGAGCTATAATCCCATTTATCTTAGAACCTAAGGACTGAACTTTATCTGGCTTTCTTATCATCTCTCCCTGGGTGTTAAGAAAGTGGTGGATGGACTGCTTTATCCACCAAACAGCATAAGAGATGAACCTAACACCCTTAGATGGGTCGTACCTCCTTGCAGCTTCTATTAAGCCAAGATTGCCAGCTGATATGAGATCCTGGAAACTAACATCGTATCCAGCATACCTTTTGGCTATATTTATGACAAACCTAAGGTTGGCTTGAATCAGTCTTGAGAGAGCTTGAGAGTCTTTAGCCTGAACTCTTTCTAAAAGCTCCTTTTCTTCTTCCGGAGACAGCAATGGTATCTTATAGATAGACTTTATGTAGTAGTTTACCCCTTCCTCATACTTAAACCTTTTCATAACTGTTCCTTCATCTCCCTTATTCTACTTCTACCTAAACACACTCTTAGGTTGTCAAACACTAACTCACTCTGTCTGGGTTATTAGATTTATCGTAATTTTTTGAGAGTTTCTTAATATCTCGAGCTCCACCATCTGGTTAGGTTTTATCTCCAGCAGTATTCTATTCAGTTTTTTTACACTGTGTATTAACTCTCCGTTAAGTTTTATTATTACGTCTCCTGATTTCAAACCTGCCTTCATAGCAGGACTGTTTTTTTGAACTCTAACCACCAACACACCACTGTCTACGTTTAACTTCTCTCTCTGCTCTTCTGACAAGTCGTCTACTGTTATTCCTATATACCCTCTCTCCAACTTTCCATACTTTACTATCTGGTTTACCACGTATTTAACCACATCTACTGGTATGGCAAAACCGAGTCCTTGTCCACTCTGGACAACAGCTACGTTTATCCCTATCACCTGTCCGTTCATATCTAAGAGAGGTCCTCCCGAGTCTCCCGGGTTCATCGAGGCGTCTGTTTGTATATACCCTTCGAAGGGAGATATACCCACATCCCTGTCTACTGCCGAGACTATTCCTAATGTGTAAGTAGTTCCAAGGTTGTATGGGCTACCTACAGCAAGAACGAAACTTCCAATCTTGACAGTTTTTTCTCTTGCTAAACTTAGTGGAGCTATATCCCGTAATGGATTGTGTATACTTACCTTTATCACTGCTATGTCTGTCTTCTCATCTAGACCTGCTAATTCTGCCTTGTAAGACCTATTGTTGTAAAACTTAACTTTTATACTCTTTGACTTTTCTACAACATGTGCATTCGTTACTATATATAGGTACTTAAGATCCTTTTTTATTACAAATCCAGAACCTATAGACTCATCATCAAACTCATTATCCGGGATAAACTTTATCTTCTCTAAGTGTGTATTGTAGACAGTTACTATCGATTTGTTAGTCTGGTTTACTATTCTATTGATCCTGTCTTGTAAGTACTCAACCGTGTCTTTCTCTCTCTTCTTCTCGCAGGACACCAAGAATAATACTAAAAGTACGAGTAGAACAGTATATCTTCTTACGTTAATTTCGTTATCCATAAAACCTCTAAAATCTGCTACAATAGTTTAATAGTATTATACAACAGAGCTTAAAGTGAAAATATGTCAATTCTGTTTAAGTTTGAAACCTTAAAAGGAGATTTCCTTGAGAATTTAAACCAAGACCAGAGAAAACTCCTGGAAGAAGTAGCTTACTTCTGTAGTTGTGTATACGACTTTTTGTTCAGGCATCCTCAAGAGCTGTTTTTCCTATACGATAACTTAGATAAGCCTCTCCTTGGAAGGGATAAGCTTGTGGAAGAGGCACTGTCTCTTGTGAATATACTCTCAGAAGATGAGTTTGTGAAGTCTCTCACTTACTTTAAGATGAAACACTTTGGTAGGATTGTTGCCAAAGATATAAGGAATAAGAATCATCTCCTTGACCTGACGAAGGAGTACTCTTTCTTAGCAGATGCATGTTTTGAAGCTGCTTACCGGAGAGCTTACCAGAAATATCTCCAGAGGTTTGGAGCTCCAAAAGATGAAATGACAGAAAAGGATGCAACTGGAAGTGTAATAGCCCTAGGAAAACATGGTGGCATGGACCTAAACTACTACTCAGATGTGGATGTTATGTACATATACTCTTCAGAGGGACATACCAGTTCAGGTCTCTCAAACAGGGAGTTCTTTACTAAAGTGTTTACAGATGTGAACCTTTACCTAACTAAGAGAAACCCGGAGGGAGTGGCTTGGAACGTAGACCTTGATCTTCGGCCAGAAGGCAAGAAAGGATTACTGGCTTACAGTATAGCCTTCATAGAGAACTACTACTGGACTGTAGGGAGAACATGGGAAAGGCACATGCTTATAAAGGCTCGCCATGCAGCGGGAGACGAAAATCTTACAAAAGAATTTATAGATGTAATAACTCCTTTTGTATACAGGAAAAGTTTTTCTAAGGATGTTATAGATGATATACTGTCTATGAAGAAACTTATAGAAAAGCAGTCAAAGGAGCATCCATTTACTGAGGTGGATGTAAAGAAAAGTGAAGGAGGCATCCGGGAGATAGAGTTCACTATCCAGATATTCCAACTACTTCATGGAGGAACAGACCCTGAGTTAAGGGAAAGAAGAACGATTCTTGCCCTTAGAAAGTTGATAGAGAGGGGTTTGATATCTTCGGAAGATGGGAGATTGATGGAAGAAGCCTACCTCTTCTACCGTAGGTTAGAGCATACAATACAGCTTAAAAACTGTGTTCAAACTCAGATCTTCCAGTATAAGAATGCCCCGGAGTATGCAAAGAAGATGGGGTTTCAAGGAGAAGAAGACTTTCTGAGACTGTTTGAAGATTACCGAAGGAGTGTTAAAAGGATATTTGAAAGCTTAGGTGGAGAGAAAGGCCCAGAGCTTACACCCCTGCAGGTTTATATCCTTACCAAGACAAACCAACAGCAAGCCTTAGACTACCTCAAAGAAAACCTAGGCTTTAGAGAACCTAATCAAGCTCTCAGGTTGATAGAGGAGATCTTCTCTTCAGAAGAGTTTGTCTTGTTAGGTGAAAACGATAAAAAAACGCTTATAAACTTCATACCAAAAATAGAGTCAGAACTTAGAGAATTTACCGATAAGGAAAGTTTCCTGTCCAACCTTCATAGATTTTTAGTAGTGGGAAACATATACAGACTGATCTCCACTGCTGCAACCCAAAACCAAAAACTGATAGACTTCATAATTTACATAGCTAAAACATCTGATTACATATCTGACATCATGTCCAAATATACAGAAATCATAGACCTTGCTTTCTCATCGCCTAAACTGTATGAAAGTGAGAGGGATTTCAGTAGAGAACTGGAGTTTATAAAGATAGATAATCTTGTAGATAAACTTAAAAAACTCAAGAAGATAGTAGAGGTTTTAGCTACCATAAACTATCTATCAAGTTTTGGGACCTTCAGTTCGGTTAGTAGGGTCAAAAAACTTAACAATATTCTTTCCAACTACGCAGATTTCACTGTTAAAAGGTTGTATCAACTCAACGGGGGAAGGGATTTTGTAGTATACGGCCTTGGAAAACTTGGTAGTAGAGAGATGAACGTAGGCTCGGATTTAGACCTAATCTTTGTGTTTAAAGATGAAGAGAGTAAGTATACTTACACCACAATACCCCAGAAGATAGTCTCTGACCTTACAACCTACACAAAAAATGGTCAGTTATACCAGATAGACCTAAGACTTAGACCTTACGGAAGATCCGGAGAACTATCTCCTTCTATAGAGTTCTATAAAAACTATTTTGAGAAAGAAGCCAGAGTCTGGGAAGTTTTAGCATGGACTAAAGCTAGGTTTATAGCAGGAGACGAGAGTCTAAAGGATGAATTTGAGAAACTGATAGATGGCTTCATCTTCTCTAGGAAGATAGATAACGATTTTATAGATGAGATGTTTGATATGAGGTTAAAGTTAGAGAGTCTTTCTAAAGAGTCTTCAGAGGAGTTTGATATAAAGCTTGGTAAAGGTGGTATAACTGATGTAGAGTTTATGGTTCAGAGTTTTTATCTAAAGAATAAAATAAGGAAGACAAATATGTTAGAAGGTCTGTTAGACTATAAGCCTGATCTGATAGATGACTACCTTTTCTTACGAGAAGTAGAGACGAGACTTCGGATGGTAAAGGGCAGCTCCACTTCTAAACTTCAAAAGAATAGTTGGATAACCAGCAGAGTTGCTCATACATTTAATATGGAACTAACAGTATTTTGGGACAATTTAAAGAAAGCTAAGGAAAGAATAAGAAGAGTATTTAGTGAAATTGGCAAATTATGAGTGTCTCACGAATATCTTTGATTTAACCTTACACCAATATATTTTATATACAAAGCTATTAGGTTTTTCGTAAACAACAATTGAAACTATACCTTATAACCGCCACACGGTTCAAATGTGACGCATTAAAGATTAAATGAAAAGTAATAACAAAAGTTTTGGCTTTTGTCAAGCAATTTAAAGGGCTGTTTAAAAATCCAAGAAACAAAGACAGATGAAATTCAATATCTTAGACCTAATCCAAAAACTAACTAAAGCAGTACAGATCCTAACATAATAAACCTACCAAAAAGACAAGTGAGAGGAAAGAAGATAGTATCGTAGGCCAGTGTAGAGGTAGCGTAACAGAGTAGAGATAATAGTGGAAATGAATTTTTAGTATTTTTGGATATACTGTATTATCTTTATGTATCAATGGTTTATATTTTTTAAATAGCCTCAGAGTTTTTAAAGTTGTTTATAGACTTTTTTATATCTTCTTTTGCTGTGGTAGAGTCTTTAAAGGATTTAACCTTCACCCACTTTCCTGCTTCCAACTCTTTGTAATGCTCGAAAAAGTGTTTTATCTTATTTAAAATAGCCTCTGGAAGGTCAGAAACCTCTTTTATACTATCGTAGCTGTTGTCTAACTTGGAAACCGGAACAGCTATTATCTTTGTGTCTACTCCTTCTTCATCTTCCATCTCTAACATACCGATAGGTCTTGCTCTTATAATACTACCTGGAACTACCGGCTCCCTTGATATGACCAACACATCAGTTGGGTCTCCATCGTCTGCCAAGGTGTTAGGTATAAATCCGTAGTTGAAAGGGTAGTACATCGCAGTAAATAGGAATCTATCCACAAAAACAGCTCCACTTTCCTTATCAACTTCGTACTTTATGCTACTACCCTGAGGTATCTCGATAACTACAAATATTTCTTCTGGAGGGTTCTTTCCAGCGTGGATCTTCTTTAAGTCCATCTTAACCTCTTTTTTGGAGTTTTATTGATAGAAGCTCCCGAGGAGGGATTCGAACCCCCGACCAGTCGGTTAACAGCCGACCGCTCTGCCTGCTGAGCTACTCGGGAACGATAGTTATATATTATACACAAATCTTTTTAAGATTTCAACAGAGATATGATATATAGAACCCTATCTTTTTTCTCTAAGAGCTCTTTGTAAAGCTGTCTCTCTTTCTCTACAACATGAGTAGGTGCCTTCTCTACGAAGGAATGGTTGTTTAGTTTGCTCTCTGCTATCTTCAGGGACTTTTCTATCTCTGCTAAGATCTTTTGTTGTCTTTCCATCTCTTTGGACTTATCTATCACACCCTCTAGATCTACAAACCCTTCCCCTATATCTGAGATTACAGCTACTTCAGTCTCTCTTTTGTTGAGGTTTGATATTTCTAAACTCTCTGCCTTTGTAAGAAGGGCAATTTGAGTTTTCATTTTCAAGAGTAGATCTTCTGTTATCTTATTAACTGGTTTGATTCTCATCCGGAGTTTTCTGGTTGGTTCTATGTTAAAGTCGGTCCTCACAGACCTTATCCTTGAGATAAGCAGTTTTAAGTCTTCTATGAATCTTTCCTCTTCTTCAGAGATAAGACTACTTTCTACCTCTGGATATTTTCCTAAAGCTAAGAACCCAACATCTTTTTTTGGAATGTGGCTGTATATCTCCTCCGTTATAAACGGCATTATAGGATGTAGTAGCTTTAGAGAGTTCTCAAGGATATACAAGAGGACTGTCAGGGCTATTCGTTTTTCTTCTCTACTTCCTTTGTAGATCCTTTCTTTTGTTAACTCTATGTACCAATCACAGTAGTCATGCCAGAAAAAGTCGTACAGAGTTAAGGCATACTCGTTAAACTTGTAGGACTCTATCTCCTGGGTGGATTTTTTCACTATTTTCTGTAGTTTAGAAAGTATCCATCTGTCCTCTGTTGTTAAGTTTATGCTGTCTCTCTTGAGTGTGTAGTCTACTCCTTCTTCTAGGTTTGAGAGGACAAACTTAGATGCGTTATATATCTTGTTTGAAAAATGTTTGTAGCCTTCTATCCTTTTCTCGGAAAGTCTTATATCCCTACCTTGGGCTGCCAGTGCTGCCAGTGTAAACCTAAGAGCGTCAGCTCCATACTTTTCAGCCATCTCAAGAGGGTCTATCACATTCCCCTTTGTTTTAGACATCTTCTCCCCTTTCTCGTCCCTGGCCAGGGCATGGATGTATACCTCCCGGAATGGCTCGATTCCAGTGAACTTCATGCCCATCATTATCATACGAGCTACCCAGAAGAATATTATGTCGAACCCAGTAACTAGTAGGGATGTAGGATAGAAAGCATCTAGATCTTTGGACTCTCGAGGCCAGCCTAAGGTTCCAAAAGGCCAAAGGGCAGAAGAGAACCATGTATCAAGGACGTCTTCATCCTGTTTAAGTTTGGTGCTTCTACACTTCTCACATTCTAAAACTATATCAAACCTCTCTGGATATACTTCCCTTACCCTTTTAGACTCCCTTAGAGCTTTTAGTAGACTTCCTTTATCCTTAAACTCCTGGATCTTAACTCCAAAGACTACATCCTCGTAGAACTGGAGGTTTGTCTTCTCTTCTTGGGTGAAGTTCTTAAGAGATAGGATCTCCAAAACTTCATCAACACAGAACAGTTTTCCTATTTTACTGTCAGCGTAGAGGTTGAAGATAACTTTTTCGAACTCTCTCTCAAACAGTTCATCACTGAAGGCGTTAGGATGATTACATTCTTGGCAGCACCAAACTGGAATTCTGTGCCCCCACCATATCTGTCTTGATATACACCACTCTCTGATGTTGTGCATCCAGTTTAGATAGGTTTTAGTCCAGTTTTCCGGGATGAACCTTACCTTGTTTATCTCTATCACTTCTATAGCCTTTTGGGCTAACTTCTTTGTATCTACGAACCACTGTGTAGACAGATAGGGCTCTACCACTTCCTTAGACCTCTGAGAGTGTCCTACTTTGTGGACATGCTCCTCTACCTTTTCTAATATACCCAATTCTTGGAGCTTTTTTACTATCTCCTTCCTTGCTTCGTATCTGTAAAGGCCTTTAAACTTTCCTGCATTTTGGTTCATCGTTGCAGACTTATCCATAACCACCACCATAGGTAAGTGGTTTCTTTTAGCCACTTCAAAGTCGTTTGGGTCGTGGGCTGGGGTTATTTTAACTGCTCCGGTCCCAAAAGCAGGGTCAACATACTCATCCCCTATTATTGGTATAAGGTTAGAGATCTCTCTTCCTTCTATGTCTACCCTCACATCTGGAGCAAGAGGTAAAACGGCATACTTACCTATGAGATGTTTGTACCTTTCATCCTCTGGATTTACCGCTACCGCAGTATCTCCAAGCATCGTCTCCGGTCTGGTGGTTGCTACTGTTATAAATTCATCACTGTCCTTTATAGGGTACTTTATATACCAGATATGCCCTTTTTTCTCCTCATACTCAACCTCAAGGTCGGAGATGGCTGTTCTTTCCTTTGGGTCCCAGTTTACTATGTAAGGAGCCTTGAATATAAGCTCTTCCTTGTATAGCTTAACGAAAGCCTCTCTGACAGCCCTTGAGAAGCCTTCATCAAGGGTGAACCTCTGTCTAGACCAATCACAAGAAGCACCCAGTCTTATAAGCTGCCTCTTTATAGAATCTCTGGACTGAGGAACCCACTCCCAGACTCTCTGGATGAACCTCTCTCTTCCAAGGTCAAATCTACTTATTCCTTCCTGAGATAACTGCTTAACCACCACCCACTGGGTTGCTATACCAGCATGGTCAAAACCTGGAAGCCACAAAACTCTGTATCCCTTCATCCTCTTGTATCTAACTACTATGTCCTGTAGGGTAGTGTTCAGGGCGTGTCCGATATGTAAACTTCCTGTGACGTTGGGGGGAGGTATTACTACCGAGAAGTAGTCTCCTTCTTCTTCCTTGGGTTTAAAAAGGGCTGTTTTTAGATACTCTTTACTCCATTTTTCTTCTATCTCTATATGATTATAACTATGTAACATCTTCTACCTCTTGTTTGCCCTTGCAAATACTTTTAGTGGTAAAGACCATACTTTTGTGAAAGCACCTCCAGCTTTGTGGTCAAAGGCATCTTTAGGAGAGTAGGTTGCAAGCTCTTCACTGTAGAGGGAATTAGGAGACTTCCTTCCAACTATACTGAAGTTCCATTTATACAGTTTTACTTTAACTGTTCCGTTAACTACCTTTGCAATCTCATTGTTGAAGGCGTCCATAGACTCTCTAAGCTTGGAGAACCATAGACCTTCGTACACTAACTTTGAGTAAGGATGAGAGATATGCTCTTTTTTATAGTGGTATGTGAACCTATCTAAAACTATACTTTCAAGTTGGTCGTAAGCGGATATCAGTATTAGAGCTGCTGGAGATTCGTACACCTCCCTTGTCTTTATACCGACAAGTCTGTTCTCAACCATATCTATTCTTCCAACCCCATGTTTTCCTGCAATCTCGTTAAGGTCCCATATAAGCCTCCACAACTCCGGATACTCTTCCCCGTTGAGTTTTACGGGTACTCCCTCTCTAAATTCTATCTCCACATATTCCGGATAGTCAGGGGCCTTTTCTGGGGGGACAGTTATTTCGAAGGCGTCTTCCGGAGGCTCTATCCAAAGGTCCTCCAGTGGACCAGCCTCTATGGCCACTCCCCATAGGTTTCTATCATAGGAGTAAGGTTTATCTTTTGTTGCTTTTACAGGTATACCGTGTTTTAAGGCGTAATCTATCTCTTCCTCTCTCGACCTGAACTCCCACTCTCTAACAGGTGCTAAAACTTCTATATCAGGGTCTAAAGCCCACACAGAAGCCTCGAATCTTACCTGGTCGTTCCCTTTACCTGTAGAACCGTGGGCAACGAAGTGAGCATCTTCCTTATGGGCTACCTCTACGAGTTTTTTTGCTATCAGAGGTCTTGACAGGGATGAAAGGAGAGTGTATTTTCCTTCGTAAAGAGCTGTAGCTCTCATCAGAGGAGTACAGTAGTCTCTTGCAAACTCCTCCTTTATATCATCTATTATTGCCTTTACAGCCCCGGCTTTTAATGCTTTCTCCTCTATCTCTCCAAGTTCCTCACCTTGGCCAACATCCGCTGTGTAAGTTATAACTTCGAATCCTCTATCAGTTAACCATCTGACTATAACAGAGGTATCAAGTCCCCCAGAATAAGCTAAAACAACTCTTTTCATAAACTCCTCCAGAATGTTTAAAATTAGCAGAAATATTATAGCAGTATATTAATTCTCCTATTCAGGATAAGCTGTTCGAGACGGATAATAAGAGACTTTCTATATTTCTATTTCTAGATATGAATAGATAGACTGCTGTTGTAAGTTAAACAAGGATTACAGGTATAAGAGAAAGATAAATTGTTAAATTTAAACTGATTGGGTTTTGCGGAGGTTTTAAAGAAAGAATGATGAAAGGGTGGCTTTTGCCACCCTTCGTATGGGAAATTACTTCTTCTGTTCGCCAGCTGGAGCAGCTTGCTGTTCAGCTGGAGCTGGAGCAGCTTGCTGTTCAGCTGGAGCTGGAGCAGCTTGCTGTTCAGCTGGAGCAGGTTGCTCTTCTTTTTTTTGGCAGCTAAATAGTAATGCTGAAGACAATACAGCTGCAGAAACTCCTAAAACAAACTTCTTCATGGACTATACCTCCTTCTAAGAATATTAATATAAGGATTATATCACAATCTGCTTGGGAAAAAATTACAAATTTTTAATTATAATCTCTTTGTTCTCATAATTCCTGATTTTTAGGAAGTTATTTCCTCTTTCTAGAATGTACTCTGGAAGTAATGGGACTTTACCCATACCTCCTTCTATATCTAGGACAAAGGTAGGTATCCCTATTCCAGATAGCCTACCCCTTAGATGTTCCATTATCTCCAAACCTTTATCTAT
Source organism: Hydrogenothermaceae bacterium (assembly GCA_026418535.1). Taxonomy (GTDB): domain Bacteria; phylum Aquificota; class Aquificia; order Aquificales; family Hydrogenothermaceae; genus JAOABC01. The sequence goes on from JAOABC010000004.1 coordinate 89,218, forward strand.
TCCTGTCTTGAAATGATAAACACCTTTAGTGGGGTCACAGTGGAAAAGGTAGTATGGTTTTACTTTTAACCTTAAGAGCTCTCTCATTAACCTCTCTACAGTATGCTTGTTATCGTTTATGCCTTTTAGTAAAACTGTTTGGTTAAGCACTGGTGCTCCTGTCCTTAGGATATTCTTTACCGCTACTTTTGTGTAACTCGTGATTTCCTCTGGATGGTTAAAATGTGTCACTACCCAAACTTTGTCATATTTAGAGAGTATCTCTAACAACTCTTCATCATAGAACCTAAAGGGGTTTACTACTGTCTCTCTGGTTGCTATCCGAATGAGGTCTATATGATCTATCTGTTGGATACTACTTAGGATGTAGTCTAACTTTTTGTTTGGAAGAGTTAGAGGGTCTCCTCCGGAGAGTATGACTTCCCTCACCTCTTCTTTTTCTCGGAGATACTGAAACATTTTCTCAAACTCTTCTTTGGGTCTTGCTCTCTCATCTTCGAGAAACATCCTCTTTCTCATACAGTGTCTACAGTATACACTACAGACATTGGTAGTCCTGATTAGAACTCTGTCTGGATACCTATGGGTCAATCCGGGGACAGGACTTTTCACATCCTCTAAAAAAGGGTCAAGGTATGCACTCTTCTGATACTCTTCATCTATCTCTTTAAGATCTGGCAGTATCTGTAAGAGGATAGGATCGTTCTTATCTTCTAGGTTTGCTAGTGAAAGGTAGTAGGGAGTGGTGGCAAAGTGGTATACATCACTTATCTTCTTGAGGACAGTCTTATCTACCCAGTCTATTACCCTTTTTATATCTTCAACTGCCCTTATCTTGTTTACTGTTTGCCACTTCCAATTAGTCCAGTCTTCCTCGGCTACATCTTTCCATATATATATGCTCTTCCAGTAATCTCTACTCAGTTCTCTCAACTTCTTACCTTCTTCTTTAACTTTTGTTAAATTTTACTATAACTTTAAAGGAAAAAAAGAGGTATAAAACAGCTATGACCTGTACAACTATCAAAGACCATACCGTAACATCCACAGATATATCGTAAAGCAAACCTGTAAGAGCACCCCCGGAGAAGGCAGAAACACCATAAACCAGGTTAAACACACCAAAGGCAGAGCCTCTCTTCCCCTGTTCTACATGGTCCACTATGTAAGCTTTAAAGACCACCTCATGTAGACCCAGTACAACCCCCCATACAAACATTCCAAGAACTGTATAGATAGTGTTCCCTGAGAACAGTAAAGCTATAGTTATAGCTGTGAGAAAAGGAACAAGCAGTAGTGTATAGACCTTCCTGTCTACTCTATCGTAGATCTTCCCTATTACCATGGCAGAAGCTCCATCTACAACCATTGCCAATAGGTAGAGTAGTGGTATGTATAGGTCTGGTATTATATGGTTGATCTTTAGATGGTAACCCACCAGGGCAAAGTTTACAAACCCAAACACTGTGAAAAATGTAAATACACAGAAGATCCAAAAAGCTTCTGACAGACTTTTCTCTTTTTTTCTTTCTCCACCCCTCTCTATTTTGATTACCTCTTTGAATCTCAGATATGTAAATAAAAGTATGACCATCAGTAAGACGAATAGGATCCAGAAAATCTCGAAAGAAGATCTGTACTCTTGGGCTGTTGGATTACCTTTATAGGAGAGGAAGAGAAGAAACAGAATTAGCGGTCCAATAATGGCTCCTACTTGGTCTATTAGCTCAAGGACTCCAAACCCAAAGCCAGTTCCAACCTTTTCAGTTGCATTTGAGAGGACAGCATCCTTAACAGGTGATCTTAACCCTTTTCCAACTCTCTCAAGGATTACAAAAACAGCTGCCAACTGCCAGGATTCAGATATAGACAGTAGGGGTATGCTCGCCAAGAGCCCATAACCTAAGAAAAGGAAAAACCAGTATGAAGATGTTTTATCTGATATGAACCCTGAGATTAACCTGCATACGTATCCTAAGAACTCTCCTATCCCTACCACAACCCCAACTGTAAAAGCTGATGCTCCAACTAAGCTAAGGTACTGACCACTGACACTTCTTCCCCCTTCGTATATTATATCTCCAAGGAGACTTATTACTCCAAAGAGTAAGATTAACATCCATACTTGTTTTTTATCCATTTACTATCTCAGAGAGTGTACTTAGAAACCTTTTTATATCCTCTGGGGTGTGTTTTGATGTTATGGTTATTCGCAGCCTGGACGTTCCTGGTGGGACTGTAGGGGGTCTGACTGCTCCAATGAAGAAGCCATTCTCTAAAAGTTTATCTCTTATGTATAGAGTCCTCTTTGGTTCTCTGACGATGTAGGTTATGATAGGTGTCCCGAAGAAGTTTACATCTAAACCCTCTCTTTTACTGATTTCCAGAAAGGTTTCTACATTCCTAAATAGCCTTTCTCTTCTGTACACTTCTTCCTTTATAGCTCGTAGATTGTATAAGGATACGAAGTTTTGAAGTGGGGACAAGGCTGTTGTAAAGATAACTGACCTCATCCTGTTTATTAAATAGTTTATCAGGAGCTTTGTTCCACAGATAAAGGCTCCGTAACTTCCAACTGCCTTTGATAGTGTTCCCATCAGGATGGTGTTGTCTGTCGGCTTTATCCCAAAGTGGCTGAATATGCCTCTACCCTCTTTCCCTAAAACACCTGTAGAGTGAGCTTCATCTACTACCAAAACTGCATCGTACTTCTGAGAGATCTTCACAAGCTCATCCAGGGGAGCTATATCTCCATCCATACTGAACACACTGTCTGTTACGATTATTCTCTTTCCTTTAGTGTTGGTCGTTCTTATCTTTCTCTCTAAATCTTCTACATCACAGTGTCTGTATACCAGTTTGCTTGCTTTTGATAGTCTTATGCCGTCTATTATGGATGCATGGTTTAACTGGTCGCTAAAGATCGTATCTCCCTCCTCTGAGATAATGGGGATCAGTCCGATGTTTGCCATATATCCACTTCCAACCACCAGACAACTCTCTGTGTTCTTAAACTCAGCTAGGGACTCTTCTAGCTCCTTCTGGATAGGGTGAAAGCCGGATATAAGTGCGGATGCTCCGCTTCCTAATGCTATACTTTCAATAGATCTATAGAGTTTCTCTTTTGTGGAGGGATTGTCTCTCAGTCCAAGATAGTCGTTTGACGAGAATTCCACAGTATCCGGAGGGAGAACTATTCTTTCTCTGTAAAGTCCTGCCTCTTCTATCTCCCTTAACTTTTCCTTCAAGAAGTCATTAAACTGCTTCATATATTAGAAATCTTTTAAAGTTTGAGAGGAGCTTTAAACCTGCCCTCTGACTTTTCTCCGGATGAAATTGAACAGCCCAGATGTTTTCAACTTCAACACTAGAACAGAAATCAACACCATAGTCTGTGGTGGTGGAGACAACCTCTATATCCTCTGGTTTACCGTGGTAAGAATGGACGAAGTAGAAAAACTCTCCATCCTCTATCTGGTCAAACATTTTGCTCTCTTTCTTGATCCATATTTGGTTCCAACCCATATGGGGTATCTTTATGTCTAACTTTTCATCAAATCTGACCACACTACCCTTTATAACTCCCAATCCTCTATGTTCTCCAAACTCATACCCATACTCAAAAAGTAGCTGGAGACCTAAACATATCCCTAGGTAGGGTTTCCCTTTCTCTATGTTCTCTAAGATCTTCTCTTTTAGAGATAGCCTCTCAAGGTTGTGGACAGCATCCCCAAAAGCACCAACTCCAGGAACTACAATTCCTCTTGCTCTGTCTAGATCTTCTGGATTTGATGTTATCACCGCCTCAAGTCCTACTTTCTCCAGAGCTTTTTGGACACTTCTTAAGTTTCCCATCCCGTAGTCTACTACAGCTATCATCCTTCTATTCCCTCTTTCAGCTCTTTCACCAAAGATCTTAGAGTTTGAAAGTCTGCTTTCCCCTGTAGTTTAACTACAGCACTACCTACTATAACTCCATCTCCCACATTTGATATCCTCTGGGCATGCTCTTTCTTAGATACACCAAAACCTACAGCCACTTTTTTGTCTGTTAGTGTCTTTATATATCTGATCTTCTCTTCAAGTTCTTCCCAGGGGAGACTCTCTCTCTCTCCAGTGATACCTGTCAAGGATACGTAGTAGATAAAATCATCACTCATCCCAGATATGAGTCTTATTCTCTTCTCGTCAGAGGTAGGAGCAAGTAGAAAAATAACTGAAAGTCCGTAGCTGTTTGCTATCTTCTTAAAACTCTCTGCTTCCTCCGGAGGCAAGTCTGGAACTATAAAACCATCTACACCACTTTCCTTAGCAACTTTACAGAACTCCTCTTCTCCTGTTTTGAATATGGGATTATAGTAAGTCATTCCAACTATTGGAACATCCAGATATTCCTGCTTTATTCTTTTTGTTACCTCAAATACCTTGGATGGAGTTATACCATCCTTTACGGCTTTCTCGTGGGCTATCTGGATGGTGGTTCCATCAGCCACAGGGTCTGAGAAGGGGAATCCAACCTCAAGCATGTCTGCACCACTATCTATTAGTACTTTGGCTGTTTCTAGACTGTCTTCTATGGATGGATAACCAGCCATGAAGTAGCATATTAGAGGCTTCTTACCTTCAAAAACTTTCCTTATCATAACGTTTCTCCATCTTTTTTAAAAATTATACTTCCTTTAGGGGAAGGTTTTGTTGTTCAAATTTTACTACATTCCCGGAAGTCTTGGTATTTTACCCAGTTTTGATAGTTTGTAGTATACTCCCCAACCTTTTTTCATCCAGTGTCCTAACACAGGAAGGGGTATAAACATAGCTCTTCTGTTACTTCTGTAGGCAAGCCCTCCACCGTTTCCCATATCCATAAGACATAGGATGTTTATATGTTCCACATAAGACTTTGGCTCTCCTTTCTCTAAACCCTCCTTTAGAGCTATGTTATAGGCTGTGTTTCTCGCCATCACTTCAGCAAGGTGTCCCTGTTTTGCCTTCCAATCCGGACCTTCCAGAGACACACAATCTCCCATAGCATACACATTCTCCAACCCTTCTACCTGATTATATCTGTTTACTATAACAAATCCTGCCTCTGTTTTTGGTAGATCTCCAGATCTTACAGCCGGATGCCCATCACCTGCTGGAACAAAGCAAGTTAAGTCTGACTCTATTTTATGAGTATCCTCTAAGATAACTCCATCTGGTGTGAACTCAGATATCTTTTTACCTGTTATACTCTTTATCTTCAACTTTCTGAATATACCATCCATCATCTTTAGTGCAGTTTCTCCAAGTTTCTCTCCAGGTCTTGCCATAGAAGCAAAGAAGGTTATCTCAAAGTTCTCTCTCAGTCCTAATCTTCTTAAGTAGTAGTCTACATTAAACATAACCTCAAATACGGGACCACCTCTGATAGCTTCCTTCGCTTTTGGATTTCCCCCGAAACCAAAGGCTAGTTTACCTTTGCCTTTTTGGACTAGTTGTTGGAGTTTATCTCTGTATAGAACTATTTCTTCCGGTTTTCCACATATAGAGTAGGTGTTGTGTATGCCCTTATGTTTTAGTTTTTCCTGACCTATGGCTATTATAAGGTAGTCAAAGTCTTTTCTTATGGTTCCATGCTCCATGATAAAGCTGTCTCTGTTTACCTGAGAAACAGCTCCCTTTGTAAACTTAAACCCATAGACCTTTCCGATATCTGTAATTGGTACAATTACTTCCTCGAACCTTTTCTCCCCTGTTGGAATCCAGATAGATATAGGGTATACAAACAGAAACTCCCTATCAGATACAACTTCTACGTCAAATTTGTATTTCCTTAAAAATATGGCACACTCTATCCCAGCTATACCACCACCTAGGACCACAACCTTCTTCATCCTATAGACACCTCTCTAAGATATTGACTTAGATATTTTACCTACTCTGAATGGGTGTATAAAGAAAGTGAAGGGGATCTGTAACAGTTTTTATTTTTAAAAAGTTTTTACCTGCTCTAAAGATAATACAGTATATCCAAAAAATACCAAAGATATTATCTCCACTATAATCATGACATTCCATAAACAAAAAACCTTATCTGTCTTTGTTTCTTGGACTTTTAAACAGCCTTAGGAGAACTTCTTCAAAGGAAAAAAGAAGTGATTAAAAAGTAGTCATAGCTCTTTAGAGTTCAGTATGAATGTAACGGGTCCGTCGTTTAGTATATAGACCTTCATATCTACCCCAAAGACTCCAGATTGAACCCTGATGAAGTTAGATATTTTCTCTATAAACAACCTATACAACCTATCAGCTTCCTGAGATTCTGCAGCTGTTTCAAAGGAGGGTCTCCTGCCTTTCCGTAAATTTGCAACCAATGTAAACTGAGACACAACCAAAACCTCCCCCTGAACATCCTGGACTGAAAGGTTCATCCTCTTACTCTCGTCCTCAAATAGGCGGAGATTTACTATCTTGTTTACCAGTTTATCCACATCTAACTCAGTATCCCCCTTGCATACTCCAAGTAGTATATTTAAGCCTCTCCCTATCTTCCCAACAACTCTGCCTTGCACCTCTACAGAGGACTCAAGAACTCTCTGTACTAGAGCTATCATCTCTTCATTATCCCGTAGAACAACTCTGAAATTAACTGGTCTGGGTCCTTTATTATGGGACCTTCTCTTTTCTCCATAATGTAGGCAAACACTTTAGCCTGTATCAATCCTACAAAAAGCATTGCAATCTCTTTTGGGTCTATATCTGCCCTTACTATTCCCTCTTCCTGACCCTTTTTTAGAATCTGTGCCAATTTCTCTCTGTAGTTCTCCACAAAAGAGTGCAAAATATCAAAGAACCTTACATTTCCGGACCTACTGAACTCAAAACAGAGAACAGGAACAGCACCGTTTGTCTCCTCTAACACAGAGATATGTTCTTTGATTACCTGTCTTAAGGTTTCTTCAACTGGAAGATTCATCGCTAAAGATCTATCAACACTTCCGGAACATCTTGAGATATACTTGTTTATAATCTCTATAACTATATTGTCAAGAGATGGAAAGTGTTTGTATATTGCTGCATCCGTTATCCCAACTCTATAACCTATATTTTTAGCTGTAAACTTTCTTAGCCCTTCCTCTACTATGATTTGAGCCCCTGCCTTTATTATTCTCTCTCTAGTAGAAAGCTCCTCTTCTATTGTCATCATTACCTCCTATCTTTATATTAAAAGCATATTACAGAACTCTGTAAGGGATACAGAAGCACCTGCTGCATTTCTATGACCTCCACCACCAAGTAGTCTAGCAAGGTCCAAAGCAGAAGGAGTATAGTTGTCTAAACTTCTAAAACTCAGTTTTACGTAATCTCCGTTTATACTGAACAGACAGACTGACTGCTCGAACTTTTTGCTGAGTATATTACCAATCTCAGACTGGAACAGGCCTGTATTGTACGCTCTTACTTTGTAATCACCGATCTTTATAAATAGGTCTTTAGACTTATCTACAAAACTATTTATAAGATAGCTAGTGTACTCTGAGATTGTCTTTCCTTTTTCAATAATGACTTTTAGATCTTCTTTTATCAGAATTTCCTTTATCTTATCCGGTTGATTTGTATACAGGAAGAGGTAATTATTAACATACTTTGTCTCCTCGCCAAACTCCCATTTCCAGATATCCTTATCTTCTACATACTTTATTATTTTAGGAATGTTCTCCCCAAAAAGATACTTATAAGTCAATGATGCTCCGGATGCATTGTTATCAAAAGCGAACTTAAATTTTGAGAACCTTTTAGAAAGGTCCTCCAACATCTGTCTAACGCTTATGTGATGGTCTATGTTTATCACTTCCTTAGCCTGCTCAAGGACTTTTTGAATATCATCCTCTCTAAGAGCAAAATCTAATATGTATATCACCGTATCCCTATCTACATCTTGAAGTAAGTTACTGATATCTTCATCTTTATAGTTGTGGTCGAAGCTGTAGAGCTTACAGTCCGGATGCTTTAAAAGCAAAACAGCAGCAGCGGTTGTTCCATCTGTACAATTCTTATGGTAAATACCAATAGTTTTCATACAAACCTCCTTCAATATATTTTAAGTTAATAGTTGCTAACTGTAAAGTGTAAAAAATGTGTGAAAAAAATATTGTAATATGAAAATTTTAAACTATATATATGGTAAAAATATAAAATCTTTACGTATCATCTGTTACGTAAAATAGTTATTTACTAGTAAATTAAGCAATATGACATTTTCAAAAACCCTCGAAAGGTTATAGGATAAAATAGAATTAAAGGTGTGATGGTATTGACCTACACTAAATACAGTGGTATATTGTGTAAAAACACTATATGTAGGAGGTAATTATGAGTCTTATCGGGAAGACTTCTGTAAGGGACAATATCCGGATAACAGAGGACAGTAAGTATCCTGTTTTTAGAGATCTCTATACAAAGCAGAAGAAGGCTGTCTGGTTTCCAGAAGAACTCAATATACAACAGGATGTTTTAGACTACAAGTCACTCTCTCCTACAGAGAAAGACCTTTTCGACTCTGCAGTTGGGTACTTTGCTTCTTCTGAGCTTCTTGTTCAGAATGTGCTCGGGAATGGCTTTTTCCCAGTTCTTACAGACCCATACGCTAAGATGAGCTTCTCCACTCAGATGTTTATGGAGAACATCCACTCTGACTTTTTTGAGATAATCTTAAACAGTTTTGACCTTGACAGAAAGTCAATCTACGATTTAACACTAGAAGATGATCTTCTTAAAGAAAAACAGGAGTTGATAGTAAGGGCTGTAGACAAGATAACTTACGGTAAAGCAGACCCGGATACTCTTGAAGGTAAGAAGCAGATCTTAACTTCTATATTGCTGAACAACATCATCCAAGAAGGACTCTTTTTCTACTCTGCTTTTGCCTACTTCTTTGCTATGAAAGACATGGGAAAGATAAAGAACGTAGTCAGTGGGGTAGAGCTTATCCTGATAGACGAATCTCTCCATCTACAAAACGGTATAGAAGCTATCTTAACAATAGTTGAAGAAAATCCGGAAATCTTAGATGACTACTCTTTCATAGAAAGAGTAAAACAATCTATAGTAGACTCTGTTGACCTTGAACTTGACTATCTAAAAAGAAAGTTTGGAGGAACCACAATATTCGGTCTCTCGTACAAAGAGTTAGAGCTCTATATGAAGTACATTGCAGACAGAAGACTTGTAGAACTTGGCTTTGACCCTCAGTTCAATGTTTTGGAGAACCCTTTAAAATTCCTTCAAAAAGAAGATGTAAAGAAACTGACAAACTTCTTCGAAGTTTCATCTACAGAGTACACTAACTTTTAAGGAGGATTGAATGGAGAGGGTCGTAGTAAAGAGAGACGGCACTGTTGAAAAATTCCAGATGAAAAAATTGATAGATGCCATCTTTTCTCTTCTAGATGGATTAGATATACCGGACGACTATGAGATTGTATTTAAAATAGCCAAAGAGTTGGACCTAAAGATTCCGGAAAAGACAAGCACAGAAAATTTAGACTACTTGGTCTTAAAAGCAATCGAGCATCTCATCCCAAAAAGCTTAGTTTACGACGCTTTGGCCACCAGACAGCTACTGAAGATAATAAACAGAAAGATAGACAGAGAGTTTTCCGGATTTAAAGATTACATAGAGTATGGTATAAAAGAAAAACTCCTAAAGCCAGACCTTAAACAGTTTGATTTAGACCTACTAGAGAGTAAGATAGACTATACAAGGGATTTTAACCTTGACTACTTTGGTCTATCTACATTGAGAGACAGGTACCTTATGAAGGATAGAAATTTCCAGATTATAGAGAAACCCCAGTGGTTCTTTATGCGTGTTGCTCTTGGTATAGGAAACAACGAAGCAGAAGTGATAAAGATATACAATAAGCTTTCCAACTTAGAGTACCTTCACTCTACCCCTACTTTGTTTAACTCTGGAACCTTAACAAATCAATACTCTTCCTGCTATGTGAACGTGATAGACGACTCTCTAGAGTCTATAATGGAAAAAGCCAGAGAAATTGCCTTTCTTGCCAAATACGCAGGTGGTGTGGGAACCGATATAACCCGGATAAGAGCCACCGGCAGTAAGATCCACTCCCTAAACGCCAAATCTTCCGGCATAGTTCCATTTATAAAGATATTTGACTCAATCATAAACGCCATTCAACAAGGAGGAAGGAGAAGAAGCTCCCAAGTTGTCTACCTTCAGCCTTGGCATCTTGACGTTGAAGCTTTCTTAGACCTTAGAGAGACCACAGGAAACCCTTACTTCAGAACTCCATCCCTAAATACAGCCCTATGGATGCCAGATGAGATAATGAGAAGAATTAAAGAAGGAGAGCCTCTGTATCTCTTTGATCCTGCAGAGTGTCCTGAGTTGATTACTGCCTACGGAGAGAAGTTTAAAACTCTGTACAGTAATTGTATTGAAAAAGCCGAATCCGGACAGCTAAAGCTCTGGAAGAAGATAGACAGTCAAGACTTCTATAAAAGGTACCTATTTAAACTTGCCAAGACAGGCCACCCTTGGCTCACCTTTAAAGACAGACACAACCAATATAACCCTTGTCCTGACTATGGTGTCATAAACTCTTCTAATCTCTGTACAGAGATCTCCATTCCTAACTCTCTAGATAGCACAGCAGTCTGTACTCTAGCTTCTGTAAACCTTGCCCGTCACATCTTAGAGTCTTCTAAACAGATAGACTGGGAAAAACTGAAAGACACTATTGATATAATGGTTGTAGCACTGGATAACATCCTGGACAAAAACTTTTATCCATCTGAAGAGTCAAAGAAAAACACCTACGACCTAAGACCGATAGGAATTGGAGTGATGGGATTCCATGAAGCTCTGATAAAACTCGGCATCCCCTACGACAGTAATGAATCTGTAGAGTTAGCCAGACAGATAATGAGCTTTATAAAGGAAGCTGCCTATAAAAAATCCGAAGAATTGGCAAAGGAAAGAGGACCCTTCCCCTTCTATAAAGAGTCTTACCCCTACCCACCAAGAAGAAATGCTGTCTTGTTAGCTATCGCCCCTACAGCCTCTATTTCTATCATAGCCGGAACATCCTCATCTATAGATGGCTACTTTTCTAACATCTTCTCTAGGGATACTCTTTCTGGAAAGTTTATCGTGGTAAATAAACTACTAATGAAAGAACTGGAAGAAAAAGGTTTATGGAATGAAGAACTAGCAGAAAAAATAAAGGCACACGGAGGCAGTATTCAGTATATTCAGGAGCTAGATAGTAAAATAAACAAATCCCTGTATAAGACAGCATACGAAATAAGCCCTTACAGGCAGATCGACATTGCGACAGCCTTTCAAGAATACGTAGATCAAGCAGTCTCAAAATCTCTTTATATAGAGGAAGACCTCCGTGACGAGATGGATAAGATTTACATGTACGCATGGGAAAAAGGCCTAAAGTCCACCTATTACTGCTTCATCGACAAAACAGTAAAAGGAGAAAAGTATACATTAGCCGTCAACAAAAGGGGTGAGAGAAGAGGCTTTGGCTTAAGCTTAGAGAAAGCTGCAAAGGAAAACTCTGAAGAAACAAAAGCCTGTCCAACAGACCCTATCCTGGCAAAACTCTGCTCCAGCTGCGAATGACCTCCACACTTTTATTACAGATCCTGTCTCTACCCCTCCGGAGGCAGGAACATTACAAGAGAGAAGTTAAAACAGACAAGAGATGAAAAGAATAAAGACTGATATAACGTCTAGAATAGACAACCTACCCTGGACTCCATTCCATACGAAGTTTGTAGCAGCCCTAGGGATAACCTGGGTTTTGGATGCTTTTGAGGTTGTTATAGTCAGTGTTGTTTTAAAATCCATGTCAAAGAGTTTAGAGCTATCAACTTTCCAATCATCTTGGATAGTAAGTAGTTTTTTAGTGGGAGCTCTTATAGGTGCGCTTCTCTTTGGATACCTTGCTGACAAGTACGGAAGGAAGAAGATATTCTTCATAACTCTGTTACTCTATTCCTTAGGAACTTTCTTCACAGGGTTTGCAAACAGTTTTGAAGTAGTTCTCCTATTCAGATTCTTAACTGGCATGGGATTGGGAGGGGAGTTCTCGGCCATACACTCTGCTATAGATGAGTTTATCCCATCAAAGTATAGAGGTAGAGTAGATGGCCTTGTAACTTCTTCTTGGAATCTAGGTAGCGTTCTTGCGTCCTTAACAGGTATGTTTCTGCTATCTAAACTTCCAGAGGAGTTTGCCTGGAGGTATGCCTTCTTCTTTGGGGGTGTACTGGCATTACTTATCGTATTCATACGCTTTTTCATTCCAGAATCTCCAAGGTGGCTAATATCCAAGGGGAAGATAGAGGAGGCATCGGAGATAGTAAAGAAGATAGAGATCAAATACGGCATTCAACCTACAAAGAAAGAATGTGACATATACATATACAAGAGTAACTTTGTAGAAACGGTGAAGACTATACTCACAAAGTACAGAGGAAGATTCATCTTTGGAAGTAGTATGAGTTTTACTATACTCACAACTTACTATGGTTTTATAACAATACTACCATTAGTAATAACCAACCAATATAATCTCCCTACATCAGAGATACCAAAACTACTTTTGATCTCAAGCTCTGCAGGACTCATTGGAGGAATTATAGCATCTATCTTGACAGACATCCTTGGAAGAAAACTAACCGGAACAACAGTAGCTATGATCTCTATGTTGTTATCTATATCTTTCATGTTCTCCCAGAATATCTATACAACTGTGTTCGTGTACTCCTTCGTGGCTTATTCCTTTGCAAGTGTGGCTTATGTGTCCGCGATGGAGTTATACCCCTCCCATCTAAGGGCTACTGCCATAGGGATACTGTCAGTAATTGGAAGATTGTCTGGAGTTTTAGCTCCTCCTACACTAACCTATCTGTCAACCATAGATTATAGATACAGCATCCTTGGATTGACGTTCTTCTGGCTCGTTGGATTTATAGGGTTCTTCGTATGGAGTAAGTTTGGAGTGGAAGCAAAAGGCAAGTCGATAGAAGAGATAACTTAAACCTAAAGTACACACTTTAAAACGGATAAAATCACCAATAAAATAAGATACAATAAGGAGGTTGAAAGTGAAGATAAGAGCTCTACTGCCGTTACTACTTATATACACGAACATCTCATCTGGAGAAAACAGGATAGGGTTTGGTGGACTTCTGAACCACGGAAGAGACAATCTATCTACCCTTGGAACCGGATACATACAGACCTTGAACATAACTAAAGACACCTTCACGAACCTGATGCCAATAGGAGAGTTCTACCTTGAGAAGAGAGTAGATAGACACATCTACTATGGAGGAGTTTTCCCAAAAAGGGACTTCTTTGCCATAACCCTAGGGATTAAAGAGAAAACGTCAAAGACTGAAAGTAACGACTTTTTCTATATCTTCAATCCGTTCAGGTCTGTCTGGGATGACCCTCTACTTACAGGGGTAGAGAGAAAAGCAACAAATCAAAGAGAGATAGGAGCTGGAGTTATGTTAGATAGGAGACACTTCTCACTAAATACGATAGCTGTCTATTCAGATGTTGAGAGGGACAAACTGGGAGAGAGAATCCCGGAGCTCAAAAGAGATGGATACAGAGTAGAAAACCGTCTATACTTAAACAGTCGACTTTCAGAGAATATCTTCTTCAAGCCTGGTATAACCCTAGAGAACTTTTTCTCAAAAGGAGATGCAAACTCCTACGATAGCATAGGTTTAAGCTTTAACTTAGTGTACAGGAAAAAAGATTACATCATCGTATCATTTCTAAACTCTGAGTTCCAGAGATATAGAGAAACAGACCCTGTATTCAGAAAGAGAAGAGAGGAGGTAAACACAACTCTTTTTACTATCCTAACTAAGAGAGAAGTCTTCTTAAAACAGACTTACATATCTGGAATAGCAGGTTATAACCTCCGGAAGTCTAATATAGACTTTTACGATGCAGATAGACTCTTTTTAGCTTTTCTAACAGGATACAGTTTCTAAATCCTATAGACTCTGTATGTATCTTCTTTATCCTGATAAAACAGAACTATCTCAAAATGTTCCAAAGTCTGTAAAAGCTCCATCATAACATCTTCTCTGACCTTAAGGAACAATTTAGTTGAAGAGAGATTTTCCACTCTATCATCCGGAAAAGAGTCTACACTGTACTCAACTCCTTCAGATTTCCAGACTCTTTTTACAAGACCAAAAGTAGGATGCTCCTGAACCTCGATAGGAAACATAGAAACTATCTGACTTGGAAGAACCTCTATCTCTACTTTTTGAGAATAGATCCTTGATAGTTTAAACTTCATATCTAAAAATATGAAGGGAGGCAAAGCCTCCCTTGGTTATTTACTATCCTTGTAGAGCTTCGTATACCTTTCCTACCATCTCTTCAGAAGGCTTTAAGGTCTTTTTTCCAGGCTCCCACTTAGCAGGACAAGCTTCATCTGGATGTCCTATGAGATAAGCATTAGCTTTCATCTTCCTTGCTAACTCATCCGCATTTCTACCAACATTGTAGAAGTTAACTTCTGAAGACACCAACTTTCCGTCAGGGCTTATAATGAAGGTTCCCCTTAAAGCTAAACCAGTTGCACAATCATAGACACCAAACATCCTTGAAACCTTTCCTGTTGGATCTGCACCCATAGGATACTTCACATTTTCAAGCAGTTTTTCATCCCTTTGCCATGCAAGGTGAACGAACTTTGTATCTGTAGATACAGATACGACCTCTGCACCAAGTTGTTTTAGTTCTTCATATTTCTCAGCCAAGTCTGCTAACTCTGTAGGACATACGAATGTAAAGTCAGCTGGATAGAAAAATAATATTGTCCACTTTCCAGCCTTTTTGGCGTCAGCTAAAGAGAACTTTCCAAACTTGCCAGTAGATGGGTCATAAATTTCCATCTCAAAATCCGGAACTTCATGACCTACTAAGATGATTCTTTCTTCCATGTTTAACCTCCCTGATGAAGTTTTTTTACCCCTTAATAATAACAATTCCTAATAAAATCAAAAATGATATTCATCACAATGATTAAATCTAAATGAACTTTTGAAAATTTGCAAACAGAAAATCTGGAGATACACCTGTTGTTATGGATGTATAGAATGGTATATATTTTGACTAAACAAAGTATAGAATTGAATAAGATTGAATAAGTATAATTGATTTTAAAACAATGTTATCATAAACTATATGATGGAAATTTAATATCATAGGAGGTATAAACATGAAGAAGTTATTAGTAGCAGCAGCTGTTATGACTGTCTCCACTGCGTCTTTTGCAACAGACGGAAAGGCGTTGTTCCAACAAAAAGGTTGCACCGCTTGCCACCAAGCTGCAGCTGAAACAGTAGGACCCTCTCTTAAGAAGATAGCAGCAGCTTACGCTGGTAAGGAAGCTGACCTAATCAAATTCCTCAAGGGAGAAGGAAAAGCTATAGTAGATCCATCTAAAGAAGCTATAATGAAGCCACAGATAAACACAACAAAAGCTATGAAGGACGACGAGCTTAAAGCTTTAGCCCAGTATATGCTTTCTAACAAGTAATATCAAAAGGGGGCTATGAGCCCCTTTTTCTTTTAAGATGAGTCATATTTCCATTCTGATCCTCCTTACAATAGCTTTAGTTAGCTTTTCTTACTCAGAGGAAGGTAAAAAACTTTATGTAAAGTACAACTGCAACGCATGTCATGCCCCCTTTGAGAGGAAAACTGGACCATCCTTCAAAGAGATAGCCCAAAGATATGGAACGAGTAAAAAGGCAATGGAAAAGGTAGCAAAGTTAATAATAAACCCAAACCCATCTAACTGGCCAGGGTTCGCTTATATGCCCCCGTATAACATACCTTTTGAGGAGGCTATCAAACTAGCTGAGTATGTTCTAATTCACTCCCAGAAGGAGAAGGTAGAGAAAGGCCATCAAAACTCTATCCCAAGCTCAGAGTTCTTTTAAGGTTTATCCTCTTTTTTCCTGAGCATTTCCAAGATCTCTGTAGGTAGTGGAAGGATTACAGTATTAGAGGGCTGTTGGCTTACTGTAGCAAGAGTCTCTAAGTATCTAAGTTGCATAGCTAGAGGATGTTTTGCTAGTAGCTCTGCCGCTTCTGTCAATTTCTGTGCTGCCTGATATTCAGCCTCAGCCTGTATTATTTTAGCTCTCCTTTCCCTTTCAGCCTCAGCTTGCTTGGCTATTGCTCTCTTCAGCTCTTCAGTTATATCTATCCTCTTTAATTCTACAGCAACCACCTTTACACCCCAAGCGTCTGTTTCTTGGTCTATTATCTCCTGTAATTTTATATTTATCTTATCCCTCTGGGAAAGTAATTCATCTAGCTCAGCCTGACCACATACGCTCCGGAGAGTTGTCTGGGATATCTGGGAAGTAGCGTAAAGGTAGTTCTCTACATTTATCACTGCTTTTATAGGGTCCACTACTTTAAAGTAAACAACCGCATCCACCTGGACAGAGATGTTATCCTTAGTTATAACATCCTGAGTAGGAACATCCATAGTAACTACCCGGAGAGATACTTTTATCATCTTATCTATAAATGGTATAAGAATAAAGACACCAGGTCCTTTAGCCCTTCCGAGAACTCTACCTAATCTAAATACAACAGCTCTCTCATACTCATTTACAACTTTGACAGAAGAGGCTAAAAATATAACCCCTAAAACTACCATCACTACTAAAAGACCATCCATCTTAAAACCCCACTCTACTCTTGATAGTATATCAAATATAAAATCAAGATCAAATATCCCTACAAAAACAAAGATAATAAAGATAAGGAAGAGTATAAGGTTCTGCACCAATCCTACCTCTGTCCTTGGTTCTGTGGCACATTTAAGATAGGTGTCAGTTTAGAATCATAGGGTATCAGTATGATTGTGTTATTCTGGCTCTTTGCATACTCTTGAATGTTCTCTATAAACTTCCAGGAGAGGTACTCTTTCGTGAGGGAATTGGCTATTATCTGGTTAGCTTTGGCTATCCCTTCGGCCTCTACTTTCTTCCTCTCTGCCTCTAACTTCTCCCTTTCAAGTAAAAACTGCATCTTCTGAGCTTCTTCGTAAGCTCTTCTTTTTTGTTCTACAGCTTCCACTACAGAAGCAGGAAGCCGAATATCTCTAATCAAGATGTCCTCAAGGGTTATGAACCTATCTGCAAGCTGTCCTTTAACTTCTCTAACTATGCTATCTTGTAGCTTTTGCCTCTCTTGGTATACACTTGCACTATCCATAAGGGATATAGAGTCTCTAACAGATGTCCTTATAATCTGCTTTATTACCCTGTCGTCAAAGTCGTATCCGTACTGTTTTACAAGCTCCGCTGCCTTATCCGGCTTGACCTTATATAAGATAGCTATATCTATGTTTATTGGTAGTCCATCTTTAGACAGAGCATTAATCTGATTTTCTCTTTGAGATACAAACTCAAGAGCTCTAGTCCTCACTTCAACTTTATCTACAGACTGTATTATAGGTATTACTAGGTTTAGCCCTTCTTTCAATTCATTCTCGTCTATCTTTCCAAATGTCTTCTTAATCCCTACATATCCACTAGGTATAATTACAAAAGGATTGAGAAAAAGTATGAAAACAATGGCAAGTAGTATAAAAACCGGAACAAGTTTTAACTTTGAAATTATTGCATCCATCTCTCACCCTCTGTTCAGTGTGTCGTCTATCCAGACAAGGTAATCTTCATTTCCAATAACTATCGGAACAGCTACTATCTCTGGGACTGTGTAAGGATGTATACTCTTTACAGATATCTTCAGGTCCTCAAACTTCTCCCTATTTGTCTTCACTATCAGGAGAAACTCCTTCTCTCTCTCAATATTTCCTTTCCAGAAAAACGTAGACTGAACCAACTCCACAACGTTAACACAAGCACCAAGACTCCTCTCTACAATGTAGTCGGAAATCTTAAGAGCATCTTCCTTAGTTGGAACTGTTATAAAGACCATTATATAGTCCATCTTACACCTCTCTTTCGATAAACTTTACTTTAAGGATATCATAACTTTTTTAAAATTCAATAGTAGAAATTTGATAAAATCTTAAAACAAATTTCTTGTAAGGAGATGTTTATGGAACTTTCAGAGAAGATAAAGAAAATTAAACCATCCCAGACTCTGGCAATAACAGCTAAGGCAAATGAGCTAAAATCAAAGGGAGTAGACATTATAAGCTTTGGAGCAGGAGAACCAGACCTCGACACTCCGGACTATGTTAAAGAAGCAGCTATAAAAGCCTTAAAAGAAGGAAAAACAAAATATTCCCCGGCAGGAGGTATACCAGAGCTCCGAAAAGCCTTATCAGAAAGGATAAAGGAGAAAAACGGTATAGAGTATAAACCCTCAGAAGTTGTAGTGTGCCCGGGAGCAAAGATGGGACTCTACGAGATATTCTCAGTTATTCTAAATCCAGGAGATGAGGTTATAGTTCCGGCTCCTTACTGGGTATCCTACACGGAGCAGATAGCCCTAAATGACAGTGTATCAAAAATAGTAGACCTATCTGAAGAAAACGGCTTTGTCCTTACCGTTGAGCACATAGAAGATGCTGTCTCTGAAAAGACAAAGGCGTTGGTTCTAAACACACCATCTAACCCTACAGGAGCGGTGGTTCCAAAAAAGGAACTTGAAAGGATAGCTGAGTTCTGTCTGAAAAATAACATCCTCATAATCTCTGACGAATGTTATGAAGAGTTTACCTATGGTGAGGAACACGTTAGTATAGCTTCACTGTCTAAGGAAGTCAGAGATATAACCTTTACAGTTAGTGCCTTCTCTAAATCCTACTCAATGACAGGATGGAGGCTCGGCTGGGTAGCAGCGCCAGAGAAGTTTTCAAAGGCTATTGTGGATATGCAGAGCCAGACGATCTCAAACCCGACGACATTCATACAGTATGGAGCCTTGGAAGCCTTGAAAGATGGGGGAGAGTTCCCAAGGAGAATGAGAGAGGAGTTCATAAAGAGAAGAGACTATATAGTTAGCGCTTTAAACTCAATAGAGGATGTACACTGCATGCTACCTCAGGGTGCATTCTACGCATTCCCTAATGTATCAAAATATACCCAAGCCACTTTCGAAAACGATTTAAAACTTACTGAGTATCTCCTTGAAGAAGCTAAAGTTGCTGTAGTCCCAGGTTCAGCCTTTGGAAGAGAAGGTTATATAAGACTCTCCTACGCAACATCTATGGAAAAAATACAGAAAGGAGTTGAGAGAATAAAACATGCCCTTGAAAAGTTAAAAAAGAGGTAATAACTTAGAAGTGTTAAACAAAAAAGAGGTATTCAGCATGAAAAAATTTTTAGTGACAGGTCTTACTGTACTCTACATTAGCTCCTGTAACAAATCTACTAGCGAGCCAAAATTCGCTGTTGACCCAAACTCAGTTATAAAACCGGCCATAGAGACAAAGAAAACCCTTATAGTGGTTTTTGAGTCTGAGACCTGTCAGTACTGTGATAAACTAAACAGGGACCTAAAGGATTTAAAGTTAAGAGAGAGTTTGGCAAAGAACAACGTGGATGTTGCAATCGTTGACGTAAACGGAAAGAGGATGGTTACAGACCCAGAAAGCAAAAAAGTTATGGAAGAGCGGAGCTTGGCCTCTGTGTACAGAGTAACGGGATACCCTACAATCGCAGTTTTTTTACCAGAGAAAGACTACCAACTATTCGGAGTGATCCCTGGATATATGCCCAAAGAGTATTTTGTAAGACTTACAAACTACATAGGGACAAAATGCTACGAAAAGGTCAGGTCTTTTCAAGAGTACATAGAGAAGGGAGAACAATGTTAATACCGGATGTTTATATAGGAGAAGAGTGGTTCAGTTTGGATGATGTATTCAACTCTTACAAAGATGAAAGGTGTGGTGGCATTAACATATTCTTGGGAGTAGCAAGGTCTGCTCCGGAGGATGGAGAAGTTCAGGAACTCCACTACGAAGCCTATACAAACATGGCTCAGAAAATAATAAGGGAGGTCATACAAGAAGCAAAGGAAAAGTTTAGAATAAGACATGCTATAGTTCACCATAGAACAGGTGTGGTAAAAGTTGGAGTTCCATCGTTTTTAGTAGTTGTTTGGGCAGGTCACAGGCAGGAAGCTTTTGCAGGATGTAGGTACATAGTAGATAATGTAAAGGCAAGAGCCCCCATCTGGAAAAAAGAGGTCTTCAAAACCGGAAACTACAGCTGGAAAGAGGTTTGATGTCTGAAGTTATAGTTATAGGTGGAGGTTTAGCAGGGTCAGAGACTGCATACAAGATAGCCCAAGCTGGATACAGGGTAAAGCTATTCGAGATGCGCCCCAAACTCTTCACTCCAGTCCATAGAACTCCCTACCTCGCAGAGATAGTCTGTAGTAACTCCTTCGGGAGCATGTCAGAAACTTCAGCATCTGGACTCCTTAAAAAGGAAATGGAAATATTAGACTCCATAGTGTTGGAGGTTGCCAAGAACTACAGAGTTCCTGCAGGTCAGGCCTTTGCTGTAGATAGGGAGAAGTTCTCTAAAGAACTGACAAAGGTAATAGAGAACCACCCTAATATAGAGGTGATAAGAGAAGAGGTTGTGGAAATTCCAAGGGATAGGTTGGTGGTGATAGCATCCGGACCGCTGACCTCAGAGAGACTGTCCCTAGAAATTCAGAATATAACTGGAAGTGAACACCTATACTTCTACGACGCCATATCCCCTGTTGTAGATGCCTCAACAGTAGATTACTCAAAAGGTTTTTGGGGAGACAGGTATGGAAAAGGCAGTGGAGACTATTTCAACTGTACCCTTACAGAAGAAGAATACGATCTGTTCTACAATGAGTTGATGAAAGGAGAGCAGGTTCCTCTGAAAGATTTTGAAAGAGCTGTTTATTTTGAAGGATGTCTACCTATTGAGGAGATAGCCAGAAGAGGGAAACAAACTCTCCTATTTGGACCTATGAAACCAGTTGGATTAGTAGACCCAAGCACAGAAAAACAGCCCTTTGCTGTGGTCCAGCTTAGAAAAGAGAATGTAGAAGGAACCATACTATCTCTGGTTGGTTTTCAGACTAAACTTAAGTACCCAGACCAGAAAAGAATATTTAGATTAATTCCAGCCCTAAAAGATGTAGAGTTTGTTAAGCTTGGCTCTATTCATAGAAATACCTTTATTCAATCTCAAAAACTGTTAAAACCAACCCTGCAGTTAAGGAAAGAACCAAACATCCTGTTTGCAGGGCAAATAACAGGAGTTGAAGGTTATATGGCAAGTGCAGCTACGGGCATAATAGCCGGAATAAATATAGTTAGGATGCTAAAAGGGGTAGAACCAGTTGTACCACCAAGGGAGAGTATGATAGGCTCCCTCATAAATTATGTAACGACCGCAAAGAATGAACTTCAACCTATGGGTCCAAATTTTGCCGTACTTCCGGAACTTGAAATAAAGATAAAAGACAAAGAAAAAAGAAAAGAACTAAAGGTTAAAAAAGCAATAGAGGCTATAAATCGATATAAAGAAAAAATAAATTTACAACCTTAACTTTTTTCTGTATAATATTAACCGATTACGAAACAATGGAGGCTGAACTTGGAGTCCCAGATACTGCAAACTCACGTTATTATGGCTATTTTAGTAGTTATCCTAGTTCCTATGTTGTTCAGTTTTCTTGCCAAGAAACCTGGTCTTGTGCCAACTCCAGTCCAAAACCTATTTGAGATTTACATACAGTTCATAGAAGAAATGATAAAGGAGAACATGGGAGAAAAAGGTAGAAAATACTTTCCATTGATAGCAGGAATCGGACTGTTTGTATTCTTTGGAAACCTTATAGGTATGATTCCTGGGTTAGAGTCTCCAACGGCTAACTTAAACACTACTATGGCTCTTGCGCTACTTGTATTTTTCATATACAACTTTGAAGGTGTAAGGGAGAATGGTCTGTCTTATTTCAAACACTTCCTTGGACCAGTTCCAGCTATGGCTCCAGTGTTCGCCATAATAGAGCTTTTGAGCCATCTCAGTAGACCTGTTACCTTGGCTCTACGTCTTTTTGCCAATATGACAGGAGGAGAACTTATAAGTATAGTTCTAATCATGCTGGTTCCTCTTCTTGTACCTATGCCAGTTATTTTGATACACTTGATAGCTGTGTTTTTACAGACATATGTTTTTGTAGTTTTAACGACAGTATACATAGCAGGTGCCATATCACACGGAGAACACTGATCTGAGGGAATAAGGTATGGAAATCAAGAAAATATTCGTCAACTTTCAGTTTGATAGTAAATCTCTGAAAGCTCTCGAGTTGGCAAAAGATTTATCTCAGAAGTACTCAGCTGAGTTGGTAGTTTTTCATGAGATAGTGGATGTATACATGCTCAAGAGAGTAAGTAATAGTTTTGGCATGCCTGTTCCTTTAGACCTGGACCAGAAGAGCAAGGAGAGTGCAAAGGCCAAGCTGAATGATATAATGGCAAACTTTCATGGGAATTACAAGTACATAATAGATATCTCCGGAAGGGTTAAAGATACTATAAGCAAGTTTTTAAAAGATGAAAGTCCAGATATGTTAGTCCTCACTGAAGAGTACGATTACCTTTCAAAGAAAGCAGATTGTAACGTACTGATAGTAAAATAAATACTCGTAGGAGGTTGTATAAGTAATGAAGTTTTCAAAACTAGTTATGCTGATGGTTTTGGCTGGAACAGTTTCTGCTGCTTTAGCTGCAGAAGGTGATCCAATGGCAAGAGCTGTGTTTTACGGAGCTCTTGCTATAGGTGCTGGTGTTGCTATAGGTGCTGCTGCAGGTGGTGGTGCTGCAGGCCTTGGAAATGCTATAAGGGGTGTTCTTGAGGGTATGGCAAGGAACCCTAACATGGGTCCAAAACTCTTAACTACTATGTTCATAGGTATGGCTCTTATAGAGACTTTCGTTCTTTATGCTCTACTTATAGCAATAATCTTCATCTTTACTGGTATATTCGACTCTAAAGCTGGTTTCTAACTTTTTATAAACAGAAAAGTCTAGAGTATAGAGCAGGTTAAACCTGCTCTTTTATTATTTTTACACTATATCTTTACAGGAGGTTTTTGAAATGGCAAATATGAAGGCTAAGTCCCACCTCTCTAATAGAAAGAGAAAGAGAGTATCTGGATTTCTGGCAAGGATGAGAACAAAATCTGGAAGAAAGATAATAGCCAGAAGAAGAGCAAAGGGTAGAAAGCGTTTAGCTCCTGCATGATAACCCTGAAGAGTCAAAGAGACATCAAGGTAGTTTTTAATCAAAAGAACAGATTAGATTTTGAGGATTTTTATACTCTATACATAAAAAATTCTTTAGGATATCCAAGGTTTGGGTTTGTAGCTTCTAGGAAGTTCTTCAAAAGGGCTGTAGACAGGAACAGAGCAAAGAGGCTGTTGAAGCAGACTGTTAGGTCTGCTGTCAGGGTTTACAAAGAATTAAGTTATGATATACTGTTCATAGCTAAAGTGAGTATACTAAAAAAGAAGAGCTATCATATAGTTCCGGAAGTTGTAGAGAGTCTTGAGAAGATAAAGAAGTCATGCTTGCAAGGTTAGCTGTATCCAGTATAAAGTTGTACCAGAGAGTTTTTTCCTTTAAACAGCCGTCATGTAGGTTCTATCCATCTTGCTCTAACTATGCCATCATGGCTTTTGAGAAGTACGGGTTTGTCAGAGGTTTATTTAAGACTGTTTGGAGAGTCATCCGATGTAACCCCTACTCAAAAGGCGGCATTGATTATCCATAAAATCATATAGAGAGGTAAACATGCAACAGGAAGACGTTCAGAAAAGGATGCTCATATTCTTTGTGGCTGTTTCTTTTTTGCTGATAACTTTCTCTGTGATGAGTCCTATTTTCTTCAAGGATACATCCACACAACAGCAAAAGTCAGAGAGTAAATTGAAGCAGACAGAACAAAAACCTGTTCAACAGCTGTCCAACTTAGACCTTATCTTAACTGAGAAAAGAACCCAATTAACCTTGGAGAAAATAAGGAAAGAAAGTGAGATTGGTTATATAGAGTTTACTCCACAAGGTGGAAGAATAGTATCCATCTATAACGGACACTACAACCAAGATATGGTTCCAGAATTTTCAAAGGAAAAGTATATATTCCCAGGGGAAATTATAACTAATGACCCAAGTCTCACACAACTCCTCAACTTATCTAAATATGAGATCTCTCAATCTGAAGATGGGATAATTTTCTATCTAAAGGGAGAGAACTTCGAGGTTACAAAGAAGTACAGAGTGAACAGAGATGGAACGATCGACCTGTCCGTCTATTCTAAAGGTTTAGAAAACTACAGTCTATGGTTTCTGTCTGCCTTTACACTTAGATCAGAAGGTAGCTTTGGTCATGAGGGACCCATAGTAAAAACAAATAGAGAGTTGATAAAGTACGATCTAGAAGATATAAAAAACGAGATAACCCTAAAAGAGCATACTCTCTGGGTTGGAGAGGAGAACAAGTATTTTCAGCAGATAACAGCTGTAAAATCGGGGGTCTCTACTGTAAAGATTATACCTGTTGGAAAAGAGACTATAGCCGTCCTTATGAGTGTCCCAGTTAACTTTGAGGGATTCATCTTTGGGGGGCCAAAACTTTACTCTCTTCTTGGAGATATAACTGAAAAATATAACAAACTCTGGGGTATAGATTTAGACCTTAGAAGCTCTATAGATTTTGGATTTTTTGGAATACTCGGGAAACCTCTGTTCTTATTTCTTCATTTCTTTTACCAGTATCTTCCAAACTGGGGAGTAGCAATAATAATACTAACCATTCTCATAAGGATAATATTCTTCCCTCTAAACCATAAGAGCTTAAAAGCTATGAAGAAGATGGCAGACTTAGCTCCGGAGATGGAAAAACTCAAGAAGAAATACAGTAAAGACCCTCAGAAACTACAGGAAGAGATGATTAAACTCTACTCCCAAGCAGGAGCCAATCCTCTATCAGGATGTTTACCTATTCTAATCCAGATACCAGTTTTCATAGCTCTTTATAACGTCCTGATGGTTACAGTAGAGTTAAAAGGAGCTCCTTTTATCTTATGGATAAAAGACCTTTCAGACAAGGACCCTTACTATATACTACCTATACTTATGGGATTGTCGATGATTGTTCAACAGTTTATAACCCCTTCCACAGACAAAAACCAGCAGATAATCATGTATGTGATGGCAGCTGTGTTTACTTTCATGTTCTTAACGTTTCCGGCTGGATTGGTTCTATACTGGCTAACTAACAACATTCTCGGATTAATCCAGAGTTTTATAGTCAATAAAACGATGAAGAGATGATAAGGGATACGATAGTTGCTCCTGCAACCCCACTGATACCATCCGGAGTGGCTGTAGTGAGGATCAGTGGGGATAGAGCTTTAGAGATAGGTAGAAGACTCTTTAAAACTTCGAGAGAAATTCAGGAGAGAAAAGTCTATTTTGGGAAGATGGTTGACAGATATGGACAGATAATAGATGAAGGACTGTTCATATACTTCAAAGGAAAGAAGAGCTTCACAGGAGAAGATACTGTAGAGATACATCCCCATGGAAGTGTTCCAGTTGTGAAGAAGATAATCCAAGAAGCTATACACTTCGGAGCAAGATTTGCTAACCCAGGAGAGTTTACAGAGAGAGCCTTCTTAAACGGAAAGATAGACCTTCTACAGGCTGAGAGTATAGCTGATCTGATCTCTGCAAAGAGTCAAAGAGCGGCAAAGGCAGCCCTAAACATCTTAGAAGGAAAACTTTCAAGTAAGATAAACAAACTTAGAGATGACCTGTTAGAGCTCATAGCACTATTAGAAGCTGAAATAAATTTTCCAGAGGACGTTGAAGAGATAGACAGTCAATTTATCCTTGGTAGGCTCTCTGTGGTAGAGCAAAGATTAGAAGAATTATTAAAGACTTACAAGAAGGGACAGATACTAAAGGAAGGAATAAAGATCGCCATAGTTGGAAGACCTAATGTAGGGAAGTCTTCACTTTTCAATGCCCTAGTCGGTTACGAGAGATCGATAGTCTCAGAGATATCCGGAACTACAAGGGACTTTATAGAGGAGAGATTAAGTATAAAAGGTATCCCAATAGTTCTTTTAGATACAGCAGGTATAAGAGATACTTTAGACAAAATAGAGAAGATAGGTATAGAGATAGCTAGGAAGAAGATAGAGGAGGCAGACATAGTCCTGTTTGTTTTTGACGCCTCTGTAGGTTTTACAGATGAGGATAAAAAACTCTATCGAGAGATTATGGATAAAAATCATATTTTAATAGGGAACAAAGTAGACCTTGGTAGAAAAATTATTGATTTTTTAGTAAAAACTGATAATATAATATATGCGAGTTCTCTTTCAGGTATAGGAATCCAAGATTTAGAAAACAAAATCATCGAAAAAGTTGGACTTTCAGATATAGAAGATGAATTTTATGTTAACATAAGACAGCAATCCCTTATTGAAAAAGCTCTAGAGGGTATTGAAAGGATTAACGAAAAGATAGACTTTCTAATAGAAAACAAAGAGATTTTGATGCTCTACATTCAAGAGGTAAAGAAAGAGTTAGATGAAATTGTTGGATACATCACAACGGAAGAAGTCCTTCAGGGTATTTTCAGTAGGTTCTGTATTGGAAAGTAAAACATAAAGGAGGAAATATGGATATAACCACCATTACCCCAGAGAAATTAAGAGAAAAGAATCTTAATGAACTCAGGAAGATTGCAGAGGAGCTTGGACTAGAAAGGACTACTGGATTAAGAAAAGATGAGTTAATAAGTAGAATCATGTTGAAGAAAGAAGAGAAAGAAGGTATAAGCAGAATAGAAGGGGTGCTAGAGGTATTGCCAGAATCTTTTGGATTTATAAGGTTTCCTGAGAACAACTACGCACCAAGTCCACAGGACATATACGTGTCCCCCTCCCAGATAAAAAGGATGGGACTTAAGAATGGAGATTTCATAAGGGGTGCAGCAAGGAACCCAAAGGAAGGAGAGAAGTACAGAGCTTTAGTAAGAGTTGACTTTGTAGGTAACACTCACATAGAGGATGCAAAAAAGAGGCCTTCCTTTGATAAACTGGTTCCTTACCACCCAACTGAAAAGTTCAATTTAGAGTATGACCCTTCAGACTTATCAACAAGGGTTGTAAGCCTTATATCCCCTATAGGTAAAGGTCAGAGAGGGCTGATAGTAGCTCCTCCTAAGGCTGGGAAAACAGTCCTCATACAGAGGTTAGCGAAGGCTATAATAAGAAACCATCCGGAAGTTCATCTTATCATCCTTCTCATAGATGAGAGGCCTGAAGAAGTTACTGAGATGAGGAGGATAGTGGGGAATGGTGCAGAAGTAGTGGCTTCTACGTTTGATGAGCCACCAGAAAGACATATACAGATATCAGAGTTGATTATAGAGAAAGCTAAGAGATTTGTAGAAGAAGGAAGAGACGTTGTGATACTCCTTGACTCTATGACAAGATTAGCGAGGGCTTCAAACTCAATAACACCTCCTTCCGGAAGGGTCCTATCTGGAGGTATAGAGGCAACTGCTCTCCAGAGACCTAAGAAGTTCTTTGGTGCAGCGAGGAACATAGAAAATGGGGGAAGCCTAACGATACTTGCAACAGCCCTGGTTGAAACAGGTTCAAGGATGGATGATGTTATATTCGAAGAGTTTAAGGGAACAGGTAATATGGAACTATATCTAGACAGAAGGCTTATGGAGAGAAGAGTGTTCCCTGCTATAAACATAGGTAAATCTGGAACAAGGAAAGAGGAACTACTTCTGAAAGAATGGGAGCTCCAAAGGCTATGGATACTCAGAAAGTTTCTCTCAAATATGGACGATATAGAGGCGATGGAGTTTCTTCTTAGTAAACTTGTAAGGTTCAAAACGAACGAAGAGTTTTTAAAGTCTATGAATACATGATATAATATATGCTTACATTTTTTGCTAAAAAAGGAGGAAGAATGAAAGCAGGAATACACCCAGAACTAAAAGAAACGAAGTTCATCTGTGGTTGTGGAAACCACTTTGAGATCTACACTGTTAAAGGCGGAACTGTATACCTTGAAGTGTGCAGCAACTGTCATCCTTTCTACACTGGAAAGCTGAGAGCTAAACCTAAATTCTTAGAGTTAACAGGTCAGACCATAGAAAAGTAAGGCAGATGAACAAAAAGTTAGTAAATCAGTTAGAAGCTATAAAGGAGAAAATAAAGAAGTTAGAACAACTCCTCTCTGAACCAGATACACTCAAGGACCAGGTCAAACTCCAATCTCTTGGTAAAGAGTATAAAGAGCTGTCGGAACTGCTAGAACTGTACCACAGGTACCAGCAGATAGTAAAACAGATAGATGAAGTTAAACAGCTTATAGCCAACACACCGGAGGATGACTTACGGACATTGGCAGAAGAAGAGTTGAGTTACCTTAAGGAGCAAGAAATTGAGCTAGAGAAGAAAGTAGAGCTGGCTCTACTTCCCAAAGACCCTAATGACGAAAAGAACGTCATCTTAGAGATAAGACAGGGTGCAGGAGGAGATGAAGCATCCCTGTTTGCAGGGGAACTCTTCAGAATGTACCAGAGGTATGCTGAGAGACATGGCTGGAAGACAGAGATACTCAGCTTACATCCAACAGAGAAAGGCGGTATAAAAGAAGTTATAGCCCTGATGAAAGGTCAAGGAGCCTACTCAAAACTAAAGTATGAAAGCGGCGTTCACAGGGTTCAGAGAGTACCTGAGACAGAGTCTTCTGGAAGGATACACACATCTACGGTGACCGTTGCTGTCTTACCTGAAGCCCAAGAGGTAGACATTGAGATAAAGCTAGAAGAACTCAGAATAGAAACCATGAGAGCTGGAGGAGCCGGTGGACAGCACGTAAACACCACAGACTCAGCAGTCAGGATAACCCATCTACCTACAGGTATAGTGGTAACCTGTCAGGATGAAAGGTCTCAGTTACAGAACAAAATGACAGCTATGCAGATCCTACGGGCAAGGCTAAAAGACCTATACGACAGGATAGAGAGGGAGAAGATAGCTAAAGAGAGAAAAGAGCAGGTCGGAACCGGAGAAAGGAGCGAAAAGATAAGAACTTACAATTTTCCTCAGAGTAGAGTTACAGACCACAGAGTGAACTACACTTCCTATAGAATAAACGACATCCTGGACGGAGACCTGGACGAGATTATAGATGTGCTTATAGCCAAAGAAAACGAAGAGAAATTAGCTCAATTTCAGATATAACATTATGCGCCCATAGCTCAATTGGACAGAGCATGTGACTACGGATCACAAGGTTGGGGGTTCGAGTCCCTCTGGGCGCACCTTAAATTTGTTAACTTAATATTTATTCTATATTTACAAAACTAAACTATAATAAATGTCACTTAATGTTCAAGAGGTTCTAAGCATGAAAAAGATAGTAGTATTACTAACACTTATAGCAGGACTATTAACAGGTTTAGCAAAAGCTGAAACTGAAAAACCTGAAGAGTGTAAATTCTGTAAGACAAGGTTAGCTTATGAAGAAAAAAACTTAAAATTTTAAAAAGAGAGCTAAATATATCTAACGCTCAATTAGAGAAGGTGAGAGAGATAGAAAGGGAAAAGAGAGAAGCTATTGAAAGATTTGTAAAGGAACATAGGATTCCCATTAAAGAAGCTCTTAATTTAGGTAAATTTGATAGGAACGTGTTCTTAAACACTGTTAGAGAGAATGCAGAAAAGATGGCTAACATCAAGGCTGACTATATAGAGAAGATTTTAGAGATATTAGACGAGAAACAGAAGGAAAAGTTTCTCCAAATGATGGAAAGAAGGATCGAAAGGATGCACCAAAGAATGAAGTATGAATTTTGATAAAATCTGCGTGAAGCCTCCTCATGGCTTAACCTCCTCCCCCTCCATACTTGGGAAGGTGCCAATGCCTTCCCCTTTTTTGTTTTAGACCAGCTAAAAAGGCAGATAAGATGGCAAAAGTTCTTATGATAGAAGATGACAGAGAGTTAGCAGATTTACTAGTCCTGTATTTATCAAAATTTAACATGTCTGTAAAAAATTTCGAGATCCCCTCTAAAGCTCTAGAAGAGCTTGAGAGAGATCCAAAGCAGTTTGACTTAGTGATATTAGACCTCTCTCTTCCGGAAATAGATGGTATAGAAGTCTGTAAAAAAATAGCAAGGGAGTATGACATTCCTATCATCATATCTTCTGCAAGGAGCGACGACACTGACAAAATAATAGCCTTAGAGATAGGAGCTGATGACTACTTAGCCAAGCCTTACAATCCTAGGGAGTTAGTTGCTAGGATACAGGCTGTTTTGAGAAGGAGAAGAGAGAAGCCCCGGAGTAAAGTCATAACCTGTGGTAAGATTGAGCTGGATGAGGAAGGTTATACTGTAAAAAAAGCAGGGAAAATCCTCAACCTCACTTCTGCTGAGTTTGAGATACTTTCCATGTTGATAAAAAATAGAGGTAGAGTTCTCAGTAGAGACTATATATTAGACAATACAGTAAACATCGGATACGACAGTATAGATAGAACTGTAGATGTTATAGTGGGAAGAATTCGAAAAAAGATAGAAGATGACCCCAAAAATCCAAAATATATAATATCCGTTAGAGGAATTGGCTATAAGTTTGAGTGTGAAGAATAGTTCTATACTCTTGAAAGTAAGTTTAGCCTTTCTCTTTATGTACATACTCTCTACTATATTCTTCATTTACGCTTACAATCAATCTAAAGATAAGGAATTAAGAGACTTTACAAGAAGAGGCCTTTTAGCTGTATACTCTAACAATCCAGAGGAGATTGGGCAGAGTGTAGTGGAAATAAAAGACTACGATACATATAAAACTGTTACATCCACTGGTAAAACTCTGTTAGACAAAAACCTTGGCTTTGTCCAGATACGGATCATAGAGTACCAGAATGAGCTATTTTTACTGATAAACAGGTTTGGGATGAGCTACTTACTAAAGAAAAACGATAACAACATAGAGATACACAAGCTTATCTCGATAGGGTATGTGATGTTCAACATAGCTTTTTTACTACTCTATATAAACATCGTAAAGTCTTTCTACCATTTAAAACAACTCAGAAACAAGATAAGACTTTTAAAGGCAGGAAACTTCGACATAAAGATAGAGACAGATAGAGAAGATGAAATTGGATTTATAGCCAAAGAGTTCAACGAGGCAGTAAGATCTTTAAAGAGGAATGAGGAGTTAAGAAAGTGGTTTTTGAGAAACATAGCCCACGAGCTTAAAACCCCTATAACGAAAGGGAAGATAGCTATAGAGCTTCTTGAGGATGAAAGGGGCAAGGAAAACTTCGAAAGAATATTCAACAGATTAGAGTATCTTGTCAACCAACTTTTATTGATGGAGAAGGTTTCCTCAGAGAAGTTCACTCTGAACAGAGAGTGTCTCAGTTTGAAAGAGGTGGTTGAGGATTCTATAGAACTCCTGCTTATTCCTGAGAAAGAGAATGTATCCGTACAGATAGAGACTCCGGACAATGTATATGTAGATAGAACAATATTCCCCATAGCTATAAAGAACCTTTTGGACAACGCAATAAAGTTCAGTGAAGATAACAAGGCAAAACTTACCTATACAGACAAAACCCTCTACGTAAAGAACAGAGGAGAAAAACCACCTATAGATATAAATCTACTATTTGAACCATTTATAAAGGAAACATCTATAAAAAACAAAGATGGACTTGGGCTTGGTCTGTATATAACCAAGTTCATACTACATGCCCACGGGTTGAGAGTAGACTATAACTACGTGGATGGAAACAACATTTTCTCCATAAACTTAGAATCTATAAGATGTTAGTCAGGAAATTTTCTATAAGCTGAGTAACTCTACTGATAGCTCTATCTCCCCCCAAATTACTCTTTACCTCTGAGAGCTTTTCCTTCATCCTGTTATACTTATCTGGATTATAGAGGTACTCCAAAACAGAGTTAGATATTTCTACCGGATTACATCTTTCCTGAAGTAACTCCTTCACAACCTCTTCTCGGGCTATGATATTAGGAAGTCCAAGGTGCCCAACTTTAACCAACCTTTTACCAATAAAAAAAGTGAGAGGACTGACTTTATAAACAAGCAAGAACGGATTACCAACTATCGCCGCCTCAAGGGTGGCGGTCCCGGAGGCTATGATAGAGAATACAGAGTGCCTCATAACTTCGTGGGAAGGGTTTTCCATACACTCTGAGGTTATAACCTTCAGGGGCAGTTTGTAAGGCTTAACCATATCCAGCACGATACTTAAAACGTTGTCTGGAACAGGAATTAAGAAGTGAACATCCCCAAGAGATCTCCTTAAAAGTTCAGCTGACTGTAGTAGTATAGGTAGGAGAACCTTTACCTCTGACTCTCTACTCCCTGGCAGAAGACCTATGAACCTCCTTTTCCAGGGAAGACCTAATCTTAAGGTGAACTCCTCTAGACTTGTCTGAGGTTTTACAATATCCACCAAAGGGTGTCCTACATACTCAAAACGAAAACTATCACTGATAAACGGCCTGTAGTAATCCTCCTCAAAGGGTAAAATAGATATCATAAGGTCTGTATTCTTAACTATCTTGTATATCCTACTGTAATGCCAAGCCCAAATCTGAGGTGAAATGAAGTATACAACTCTCTTTCCTTGTTTCTTTGCCTCTTGAATAAGTTTTATATTGAATCCAGGAAAATCTACAACTATGATGGCATCACAGTCTTTTATAGCCTTTATAGATGCCTTAAAGACTTTTTTTATATGTTTATACTTGGAAAAAGTCTCAGTTATCCCTACTACAGAGATATCATCTATCTTTGAGATAGGCTCTATGCCAGCTTGTAGCATCTTGGGACCGGCTATGCCCGAAAAATGAAATTTTTCTTTTAGATTTTTAACTATGTATGAAGCGTAGATGTCGGCAGAGACCTCACCTACGCTTATAAATACTTTTTTCATCCTCAATCAGGAGATACCACAACCAGACACTCATCAGGATTTACGTTATCACCTTCTTTTACTAAGATCTCAGAAACAGTTCCATCTATAGGAGAGTGTATCTCGTTCTCCATCTTCATAGCTTCTACTGTCAGGAGAACATCACCTTTCTTAACCTTATCCCCAAGAGAAACCTTAATAGAGGTAATCTTCCCTGGCATAGGAGAGCCAATATCCCCAAGACCTAGGATTCTTTTCTTGCCAGTAGAGGTTGTGACTTCCGGTAAGCTCTCTACTCCTTTGCCTACCTCTATCTCTTTTACTGGCTGAATTAAAACCTCCTCAAGCTCACCATCTATTCTTATAAAGTAAGGTCTCTTACCTTCTATAGGACTCCCTATACCAGCTATCTTTATGTAATACTGCTCTCCATGGAGTGTTATGTTGAACTCTATAGGTGCTTTACAGGTTTCTTTCTCTTTTATCTCTTCTATTTCCGGAGGTAAAGCCTCTCCTTTTTCTAACATCTCCCTATACTTGAAGAACTCCTTAGCTACCATTGGAAACAGTACATAAGACAAGACGTCTTCAGGACTTCTTGCTCCCGATCTGTAAGCCTCTTCTTCCAACTTCTCTATCTCCGGCTCTATAAGGTCAGCAGGTCTCATTGTGATAGGAACTTCGTCCCCAAGGATCTTCTTCAGTATGTCAAGCTTTATAGGAGCAGGCGGCCTACCGTATAGACCCTTTACATAGTCTTTTGTCTCCTTGGTTACTACCTTGTACCTTTCACTTTGAAGAACATTAAGCAAAGACTGTGTTCCTACTATCTGACTTGTAGGAGTAACAAGGGGAGGATATCCAAGATCTTCCCTAACCCTTGCAACTTCCTTCTTGACCTCTTCAAGCTTATCTAAAGCATTATTCTCTTTAAGTTGGTTTATGAAGTTAGACATCATACCACCTGGTATCTGATGTATAAGGACCTGAGTATCTGGCCACTTGTCAACAGTGTCGTATTTGGTATACTTCTTCCGGACATTCTTCAGATACTCTGCAACTTCAATAATAATATCCAGGTCTATTTTGGTTTTATATCCAAACTCTCTTAAGACATAGACCATAGTTTCAGTAGCAGGATGAGCTGTTAGCCATGACCAGGTAGATACATCTGTGTCTATTATGTCAACTCCAGCCTCTACAGCTTTAAGGAGTGTCATCTCAGCCATACCGGCAGTAGTCTGAGCGTGAACATGAACAGGAAGATCTATCTCACTCTTTAGAGCAGAGACTAAGTCATAAGCTATCTTCGGTGAGAGTATTCCAGCCTGGTCTTTTATGCTTATAATATCAACACCTAACTCCTTAAGTTGTTTAGCAACATCAACATAGTAATCAACAGTGTGGACTGGACTTATAGCATAGGACAAAACACCTTTAACTATTTTGCCACATTCTTTTGCGGTAGAGATAGCAACCTCCATATTCCGAACATCGTTAAGAGCATCGAATATCCGGAAGACATCTATACCGTTGTCCGCTGCTCTCTTTACAAACTCTTCCACAACATCATCAGCATAATGTCTATAACCTACTACGTTTTGTCCTCTCAGAAGCATCTCAAGTTTTGTATTCTTTGCTACTTCCTTAAACTTCCTAAGTCTTTCCCATGGGTCCTCTTTTAAGAATCTAAGACATACATCGAAGGTCGCTCCTCCCCATACCTCTAGGGACCAAAAACCAGCATCATCTAGTTTCTGTAGAGCCGGTAGGAGATCATCTGTCTTCACTCTTGTAGCCAGTAAACTCTGTTGTCCATCTCTCAATGTAACATCAGTAAACTCTATGATTCTACTCATAGTATACTCCCATGATATTTTTCTTTTTCTAAAGACTAAAAAATTTTATCATAAGTGAGATTCTATGGTTTCCCTTATTTTATCCTCGAAGGACTCCTTGAATTTCTGAGAGTAGCTGGCTATGTAGACCTCTCTATTCTCTCCGGTGTCTACTACCTTTATCCAGACTCGCCTATGGACTGTATAGAAGGCTAACATTGTTCCTAGGACAACTATAACGGTTCCAACCCAGATTAGGATAGTTCCCGGAAAGTAGCTTATCTGTAATCCGGAGAAATACCTCGGTTCAAACCTATCTATGAACACTATATACGGAAAGTTGTAAGGTTTAATGAACCTTTCAAAAGACATTATACCTACATTAGGGTCTGCTGATACAGGCATATTGAAATCTCTTCCTCTATAAGAAACCTTGAAGATCATCAATGGGTCATACATGTCCTGATGAACCAAAACTGGATTCTTGTAGTTTAAAGTCTGGTTTAAAAGAGTAAAAGATATATCCTCAAATCTTACTACATCTTCACCAAATGTGAACTTTACTCTCTTGGCATTTTCAAAAAACTCTATACTCTCCCTCTGAATATCCCTCAACTTCTTCTCTAGATTTACAGATTCCGGAGTGTTCTTTAACTGTTGGAGCTGATGGTTTATAACTTGAGACCTGTCTATGAGATCTATAAGCTTCCTATACTCTACTACTACCAGCTCTGCCTCTTTTATATCTCCAGTTTTTCCGTAGGATGTCTGGAACACTCTATAGCCATAATATTCTAATGGCTCATTTACCCTGACGATCCCAGTTTTCACTTCTCTTCCATTTTTAAAGATAGCAATATCACTGTTATAAGATTTTACAGCTCCTTGGAACTCTTTACTTTCGTAGAAATCTAACCAGAACTTTCTAACTGCTATCTCAAAAGGCAATTTATATGTCTCATCCCCAGGCACTAAAGAACCCTCTCTGTACTTTCTAATGTAATCTGCCTTTTCCCCCTCCGGAATTTCTATCTGACCCCTAACACCAAGAACTGAACCCATAAAAGCACCTACTAAAAAAACAACAATTCCTACATGGGTAACAAGCATACCAAGTCTTGATATCCTCCCTTTTTCCGAGAACAGATAGACTGTCTTACCATCGTCCTTTATAACCTCCACCTTCTTAAACCCAAGGTTGTCTAAAAAAAAGACCATCCTGCCTATAACGTCGTCTAAAGTTAGGTTTACGTGAAATCTGAGAGTAGAGGGTTTATTTACAATACCCTCTGTCATCCTTTTTTCCACCTTTCCGTAAGCTGTCCTATAAATGGCAGGGAATCTATCTATAGTCGCAAAGATTACAGCAACACCAACCATAACTATCAGAAGCTGGTAGTACCAAGCGTGGAACACATTGTTTAGATAGGTCTTCCAGATTACTTTGGCAAAGAACTCACCGTATTCCTTGTAGTAAGTCGTATAAGTCTCACCTTGTTTTATATATGTTGAACCTAATACAGAAAGTAGAGCTAAAGCTATAAGATAAGCTACACCTAATTTGACATTTCCCAAAACAGATATCACCTTCTTTATCAACTTAAAATTCCTCCACTATATCTGCATAATCTCTTTGTACTTATCTATTATTACCCTTCTAACTCTTTCAGAGAAATCTTTATCTAAAAGCTGAACTATATCAACAAAGTTTCCTGCAGAGCTTTTTCTTTTTGGAAAACTTAAGAAGAGTCCTCCTGTTTTTGATTGGACGATCTTTATATCCTTTATCAGCAGTGTATCATCTAAAACTATCTCGGCTACTGCTCTAGTTCTTCCACCTATCTTTCCAGTATCAAAAGGATATATCTTTATGTGCGTGATTTCCATCTTACATAGAGAGTATGTTGTTAAGTTGGTATTCCTCTAAATCCGGAACTCTGACTCTCCCAAAAGAGACTTCTAGAGGTTTTATCCCTATCCTTCCATTTTCAAAACTCACCATAAAGTTCCTTTCCCCTTCTACCAACTTCTTTACTGCAAAATATCCAAACTTTGAAGCCATCACCCTATCATAGGCCGTGGGGGACCCACCTCTCTGTATGTATCCTAGGACAGTGTATCTGATCTCCTCTATCCCCTTATCTTTAAGTCTCTCCCTTAGTAAATTTGCGAGATCTTTTCCGGAAGCTACTCCTTCCGCAACAACAATGATGGCAAAGTTCTTTCCTATCTTTTTGGAATTTATAAGTGTCTCTTCTATGACATGTAGAGGGGATGGGTACTCAGGAATAAGAGTAAGTTCTGCTCCGGTTGCTATTCCAACCTCCAAGGCTATAAATCCACTGTCTCTGCCCATAACCTCCACTATAAACACCCTTTCATGGGAAAGAGTAGTATCTTTGATTTTGTCTATTGCATCCATAGCGTTGTTTACAGCTGTGTCAAACCCTATAGCATACTCCGTGCCATAGATGTCGTTATCTATAGTCTTTGGTATACCTACCATATTCAGGTCAAACTCCTTCTGGAGAAGGTTTGCACCTTGAAAGCTACCATTACCACCTATAACTATCAGAGCATCCACAGATAGAGCCTTTAAGTTATTGTAGGCCAACTCTCTAAAAATTCTATCCTTAAACCTATCCTCTCTTGCTGTTAAAAGGAATGTTCCTCCCCTCTGAAGTAGGCCGGCTACCGTTTTATAGTCGAGGAGTATATAGTCGTTCTCTATGAGGCCCTTAAACCCTCTCCTGAACCCGAAGACCTCTATACCATAGAACTTTGCAGTCCTAACTACTGCTCTGATACAGGCGTTCAAACCCGGACAGTCGCCACCACTTGTAAGCAGTGCTATCCTTCTCATTACTTGTTCATATAACAGAAATCAAACACTTCAGACATCTGAGCTATGATATCTCCATTATCTTTCTTAACGTATATCTTCCTTATGTTCGATATTCCTTCATAGCCTTTTAAGTAGACCTCACCAATAAAGTAATTTTTACTTTCACAGACTGATATGGTGTAATCTTTAGTATCTCCAAAGTACTGTTGTATCTTCTTCTCAGCTTCT
The DNA here is from genome assembly GCA_026418535.1 of Hydrogenothermaceae bacterium. Lineage (GTDB taxonomy): Bacteria > Aquificota > Aquificia > Aquificales > Hydrogenothermaceae > JAOABC01. The sequence goes on from JAOABC010000004.1 coordinate 127,195, forward strand.
GCCTTTGTTATGGCAAAAGAAGAAGTAAATATTCCCGTTATAGATAAAGCGATAATCAACCTTCTCATCTAAAACCTCCAAAAAAAGTTTTGATAAAAAATTTTATCAGATTTCCATATCTTTTAAACTAATTTTTTGTAATAATGCCACCGCCCAAGAGTGTGTCATCTTTATAGACAGCCAAAACCTGCCCAACTGCAAACTTTGGATGGGGCTCTTTTAGTAAGACTTTTATTCTATTTCTTTCTACTGAAAACTGTTCTACCTCTATCGGTTTCTGTCTATACCTTCCTTGAACTTTTATATCTTTCCAGTGTTCTAAATCTAAGAGGATGTTTAAGTTCTCAGCCTGGACTTCCCTTGTAAATAGATGTTCTTTCTCTCCAGCGATTAGTCTGTTGTTTGAGATATCTTTATCCAACACGTACAGAGGTTCTTTCCACGCTACAGATATCCCTCTTCTCTGGCCTACTGTGTATGCTGGCAGTCCCTTATGTTTCCCTAAAACTTTTCCAGATATATGGACAACTTCTCCTTCCGGAGCATATATTCCTCTCTCAGAGAGGAACCGAAAGGGTTCTTTCCCTGCGGTAAAACATATCTCAAAGCTATCCTTCTTCTCCGACACTGGAATGCTCTCTTCTCTTGCAATCTTTCTAACCTCTGATTTAGACATCTCCCCTACAGGGAATATGAGCATCTCTACAACATCTCTTGTTAAGAGAGATAGAAAGTAGGACTGGTCTTTCTCATCATCTTTTCCCCTTACCAACACCTTTTTGCCAGCTATGTAATCAGTCCTGATGTAATGTCCAGTTGCAAGAAAGTCCGCCTTCAAAATCTTCTTAACGTACATCCCAAGAAGTCCGGTTTTAACATCCTTATTACAGATAGCACATGGATTTGGAGTTTTTCCGGAGAGGTACTCCCGGATAAAGTAATCTATAACCTTCTCTTTAAATATATCTTGCCAATCCAAGACGAAGTGAGGGATACCAAGGAAGTCTGCCACCCTTCTTGCGTCTAGTATATCTTTAGTAGAACAGCATACCTGTAAACCACCATCACAACTGTCCACAGAAGATAGCTTCAGAGTTATACCAATAACATCAAAACCTTGACTCTTTAGCAAAAAGGCGGAGACGCTACTATCAACGCCTCCACTGAGAGCAACAATAACCTTTTTCATCTACTTAATCAATTCACCTATCTTGAATATCGGTAAATAGAGAGCAATCAAGATGAACCCCACTACTCCACCTATGAAAACCATCAACATAGGCTCAAGTAGTGATATGAGAGCATCCACTTCTCTATCAACCTCATCCTCGTAGAAGTTAGCTATCGTGTCTAACATCTCATCTAATCTTCCTGTGTTTTCTCCAACGTTTACCATAGCAGTAAACATAAGCGGAAAGTACTTTTTGTCAAGAGAAGAGGCCAACGTCTTTCCTTTTTCTACCTCTGCTTTAGCTTTCTCTAAAGACTTTTCTATATGGACATTTCCTACAGTTTTAGCAGATATCTCTATAGCCCGGAGTATTGGAACACCACCGTTAATGAGAGTAGATAGAGTTCTAGCAAACTTTGCTAAAGCTCCTTTATGGAAGATGTTCTTCAATACTGGGATCTTTAAAAATATCTTATGATAGAACTCTTTTCCTGTAGGAGTTTTATAGAAGTAAGAGTTGCCGACAAATATGACAACTAAAAACCCAAATATGAAGAAAATATTGCTCTTCACAGTGTTGCTTATATTTATTAGTATCTGGGTCAAAAACGGAAGATCACCACCCATACTGGCATATATCTCTGCAAACGTAGGAACTATAAATGTAAGTATACCAAAAACTATGAGAGTGGCTATAACTATTACAGCAGTAGGATACCAAGAAGCACTCTTTATTTTTCCCTTTATCATAGCTATCTTTTCATAGTACAGAGTAGCTCTCTTAAGGATCTCGTCCAATTTACCAGACTCTTCTGCAGCAGCGAATAGGTTTATCATAAACTCTGGAAAAACATTTTTAAATTTAGACATAGATTTAGCTAAAGAACTACCAGACACTACATCTTTTCTAACCTTATCTAGAGTCTCTTTCAATATTTGATTTGGAAGTTGCTCAGACAGAATCTCAAGAGCGGTAGCGATAGATATACCAGCTGACAGCATAGCACCCATCTGCCTAGAGAAGAGGGCAAGGTCTCTCTCGCTCACTTTTCCCCTGAATATAGAGATATCCCTTCCCTTTTCCTTCCTGATGTCTAAATTTACACCCTTTAAAGATACTTTTACGTCTTGAAACCCTTCTTTAGTAAGGAGCTCTTCAGCTTCCTCGATAGAAGAAGCTTCTATATCTCCTCTCTTTACAAAACCATAGATATCCCTGGCAGTGTAGCTAAACTTAGCCATAACCCACCCTACCTAATGTTCAGCATCCTCTTTAACTCCTCAACATCTGGACTTAACTTCAAACCTTCTTCTACCTTTAATAGTCCGGCTTTTATAGCTTTAAATAAAGATTGGTTCATAGTCTGCATGCCAGACTCTGCCTGACCGGTCTGCATCAGACCATAGATCTGATGTATTTTGTTCTCTCTTATAAGGTTTCTTATAGCTGTATTTGGAACTAAAACTTCATGGATAAGAACTCTTCCTCCACCTACCTTAGGAGCTAATCTCTGAGATATAACCCCTTGTAGTACAAAACTCAACTCTGTCCTGACTTGGTCTTGTTCCTCCATAGGAAAGACATTTATAATTCTGTTTATGGTCTGTATAGCTGTATTTGTATGGAGTGTCCCAAAAACTAAATGTCCCGTTTCAGCAGCAGTTAAAGCAGCTCTTATAGTTTCTAGGTCCCTCATCTCACCAACTAGTATCACATCTGGGTCTTCCCTTAATGCATATTTCAGAGCTAAAGCGAAGGAATCTGTATCTGTTCCTACTTCTCTCTGAGCGATTACAGACTTTTTATGCTGATAAACATACTCTATCGGGTCTTCTATGGTTATTATATGGTGATGAAAATTAGCGTTTATATAGTCTACCATAGATGCTAAAGTTGTTGTCTTACCTGAACCTGTTGGACCTGTTACTAAAACTAGACCCATACTAAGATTACACAAGTCTCTTACCTTTGGTATAAGTCCAAGCTCTTCCATAGGTTTGATCTCGTACGGTATCCTTCTTAAAGCTGCAGCCACTGTCCCCCTCTGATAGAAAACGTTTACCCTAAATCTACCAACTCCCCTGATACCAAAGGAGAAATCTAACTCTTTTTTTTCTTCAAAGTTCTTTTTCTGCTTTTCGTTCATAAAAGAGTATATGAGCTGTTGGGTATCTTTTGGAGAGAGAGAAGGATATCCTTCCAATAGAACTATTTTCCCATCAACTCTTATTGTAGGAGGAACACCTACTGTTATATGAATATCAGAAGACCTCTTTTCTACTGCCTCTTTGGCTATCTCATCTATCGCTAATCTCTTGTATCCAACTTCTTCCATTATCAACCTCCAAAAGAAAGATAAAGCTTTATTTCATTAAAACCCTCTCTATTTCCCCAATGTCTGTCACACCCTTTTTCATCTTCAGTAAACCATCTTTATAGAGTGTCCTCATCCCGGATTTTATGGCTATCTCTCTTATGTCATCAACAGGTCTATCATTAATGATAGCTTTCCTTATATTTTCGTCAACCTTCAGGATTTCGTGAACAGCAGTCCTACCTTTGTATCCGGAATGTCTACATTTTTCACATCCTTTGGGATTATGGACGAAAAACTTACCTTCTTGGATATCTTGTTCTGAGAAACCTAAACCCTTTAAGAACACTGGATCATAGTCTGCAGGCTGTTTACAGTTATCACATAGCTTTCTTATCAGCCTCTGGGCTATAATCATGTTCACAGCCGTAGAGACTAAGAACTTTTCTACTCCGATATCCACAAGCCTTGTTATAGATGAAGGAGCATCGTTAGTGTGAAGTGTGGAAAATACAAGGTGTCCTGTAAGTGCTGCTTTAACACCTATCTCTGCAGTCTCTCTATCTCTTATCTCTCCTATGAGGATTATATCTGGGTCTTGTCTTAAGAATGCCCTTAAAGCTGAAGCAAATGTAAGTCCAACCTCTTCTCTTATCTGAACTTGGTTTATACCAGCAATGGAGACCTCTACAGGGTCTTCAGCTGTCATTATGTTAACGTCATCTTTGTTTCTCTCCATAAGGGCTGCATAGAGGGTTGTTGTCTTTCCAGAACCGGTTGGTCCAGTGACTAAGACCATACCCCAAGGGCTGTATATAGCTTCCCTTATCTTCTTTAAGTCATCCTCTTCGAACCCTAAATCTTCTAACTTAACGGACAGATAACTTTCCGCATCTTGTATCCTCATAACTACTTTCTCACCATAGACAGTTGGAAGGGTGGAGACCCGCAGGTCTATCTTTTTTCTTCCTATCAGTACCCTGATTCTACCATCCTGTGGAACCCTCTTCTCCGCTATATCCAGATTGGCCATTATCTTATACCTTGAGACAAGGGCGTTCTTTATAGTGATAGGGAACCTCCTAACAGTCCTGAGTATACCATCAATCCGGTACCTTATCTTCAACTCCTTCTCAAAAGGCTCTATATGTATGTCTGACGCTCCTTGGGCTACCGCCTCATAGATTATAACCCGGGAAGCTTTCACGATAGGGTCTTCCTCTGCTTCTGCTCGGAGAAGATCTTCTGAAACCGTTTCTTTTTGCTGGACCTCCTCCGTTACCTCTTCTTTGAGTTGTATATCATTCAGAAGCTCTTTTGCAGGCATCAGAATAGATAGTGACTTTAATAACTCTTCTATCTCCGTCAAGGTTGCAGAAAAAACCTCGATAGTACGAGCATTCGTGTTGAACTTCATCTGGTTTATCGAATCTTTATCTGTTGGGTTTAAGATGGCAACCCTCACTACACCGTTGTACCACTCAAAGGGAACTATCTTCTTCTTACTCATAAAGTTGAAGGACACATTTTTGAGAACTTCTTTTTGGATGTTTAACTTGTGAATTTCTGGATTATAGGTTTTGTATCCTAAGAACTCTGTAAAGAAGTTCTTTATCCTTGACTCTTCAGCTATACCTTCATTAATAAGGTACACTAGAACATCTGTGAAGTGTTTATCCGGAGTTATGTTAGGGTTACCTCGGACACTTTCTACTGGCACTATACCTTCACTCACCATCCTTCGGAGTATAAGGAATACCCTTTTCTGGGTAGTGTCTTGTTCCACAGCATCACCATAGGGTAGTTTTGTAATATAATTATAATAAAACAAAAGGAGCGAGTTTTGCTAAGAAAGATAAAGAGGGTTTTAGTAGCCAACAGAGGAGAGATAGCAGTAAGAGCTATAAGAGCTGTCAGAGAGTTAGGAGGAGAGTCTGTAGCTGTGTTTTCTGAAGGGGACAAAAATTCTATCCACAAGGATTTAGCAGACTTTTCTGTATGTATAGGTCCTGCACCTTCATCTAAAAGTTATCTGAGTATCCCCTCTATTCTGTCTGCTATAGACCTCACAAACGCAGATGCAGTCTACCCCGGATATGGCTTTTTAGCAGAAAATTCCCATTTTGCCAGTATATGTGAGAGGTCTAATATAAAGTTCATAGGACCATCCTCGAAAACTCTATCATTAACCGGAGATAAGGCAGCAGCAAGACAGGCTGCTATAGAGGCACAGGTTCCTATTATATCCGGAAGTCCTCCGGTAGAGGATGTAAAAGAAGCTTTAGAGTTTGCTTCTAAGATAGGTTACCCAGTCCTCCTGAAGGCTGCAGCTGGAGGAGGTGGCAGGGGAATGAGAGTTGCCCATAACGAACAGGAGATGGTCAGATTACTACCTGTTGCCCAAAGGGAGGCAGAGGCATCATTTGGAGACAAGAGGGTGTATATAGAGAAATACATACTAAACCCAAAGCATATAGAAATTCAGATTCTAGCCGATGAATACGGAAATGTGATATATGTGTCAGATAGAGAGTGTTCTATCCAGCGGAGACACCAAAAGCTTTTAGAAGAGGCTCCCTCACCCTTTATAACTGAAGAAGTAAGGAAAAAGATGGGAGAGGCTGCCGTTAGATTTGCAAAGCATGTTGGTTTTACAGGGGCAGGGACTGTTGAGTTTTTAGTAGATAAGGATATGAACTTCTACTTCATAGAGATGAACGGAAGGATACAAGTAGAGCATCCAGTGAGTGAGATGATAACTGGCGTAGACTTGGTCTCATGGCAACTGAGAATAGCTGATGGACAAAAGCTCGGTATACGGCAGTCAGATATAACAGTAGATGGACACGCCATAGAGTTTAGGATAAACGTAGAAGACCCAGAAACGTTCGCTCCATCTCCAGGGACTATAACAAAACTCTTCCTACCAGGTGGATATGGTGTGAGAGTGGATACTCATATATACCAGGGTTACACGATACCTCCTTTCTACGACTCCCTCATAGCTAAACTGATAGTATGGGGAAAGACGAGGGAAGAAGCTATAGAGAGAGGAAAGAGAGCCCTTAAAGAGTTTATAGTAGAGGGAGTAAAGACCACTATTCCATTCCATCTTAGAACATTGGAGCATCCTCAGTTCCTCAGTAGAAAGTACGACACATCTCTCGTAGACAAGGAGTTTCTGAAAACCAGATGAGGGTAAAAAAAGTAACCGTTGGATTTATACAGGAGAACTGCTACATCATCTATGATGAGGAAAGTAAAGATGCGGTAATTGTAGACCCTGGAGCAGAAGGTGATGAGATCTTAGAAGCCTTAAATGGCCTGAACTTAAGAGCGATCCTTGGGACCCATGGTCATATAGACCACGTGGGCCAGGTTGGATATATAAAGTCTCTCTTCAAAGTACCTTTTTACCTGAGCAATAGAGATAAGTTCTTACTAAAAGAGGAACTCTTTCCATCCTTTTCTAAGGCTCTCGGAACATATCCATGTCCTGAACCAGATTACGATTTAGATGGTATAGACAGGATTCAGGTCGGTAGTATACACCTTCAGGTTATAAAGACTCCCGGTCACACTCCTGGAGGTGTATCCTTCTACAGCAAAGAGGATAACTTTGTGTTAGTGGGAGATACACTGTTCAGTGGAAGTATAGGAAGGACAGATCTTCCAGGTGGAGACCCTTTCCAGCTGAGCCAGTCTCTAAAAAGACTGATGGAACTTCCGGATGATACTATAGTCTACTCAGGCCATGGTCCAAACAGTAGGATAGATAAAGAAAGGTTGACAAATCCATTTATAACTGGCAGGTTTCAGATAAGATGATAAATATAGGGACTCATGTATCCTCCTCTAAATCTCTAGACCTTGTATTTGACAGGGGAAGAGAGGTTAGAGCTCAATCTATCCAGTTCTTTTTACGTTCTCCAAGAAGCTGGACATCTGTAGAGAGAAAGGAAGAAGAAAAAGAACTCTTTGTAAAGAAATCTAGGACTTACAACATCTCTCCGAAAGTGGCCCATGCTTCATACCTGTATAACCTTGCATCTCCCGATGAAAACCTGTTTAACAAGTCATTAAATGGGGTTATCCAGGATTTAAAACTCTGTGAGGAGATTGGAATAGACTACTACGTAATCCACGCCGGAAAAACAAAAGGGGAAAGTAAAGAAAGTGGTGTAGAGAGGATAAAGAAAGCCTTTGAGAAAATTTTTAGGGATATTCCCTTAAAGAGATGTTGTTTCCTGGTAGAAACACTTGCAGGACAGAGAGGAGAGGTAGGGGAGAGTATACACGAAATAAAACAGCTTATAGAACCTTTTGAGGGTGTAAACATAGGTGTATGTATAGACACTGCTCATCTCTTTGCATCTGGATACAGGATAGATAGAGAGAATGGATTGTTAGAGTACAAAGAAGTGTTTGATAACCTGATAGGCTTGGAAAAGATAAAGTTAATACACTGTAACGACTCGAAGGTTCCTTTTGGTTCAAAGAAAGACAGACATGAGCATATAGGGAAGGGTTTTATAAGGTTAGAAGGCTTTAGAGTTATAGTAAATGATAAACTTTTCCGAACACTTCCTTTTATACTTGAAACTCCAAAGGAAGGAAATATGGATATAATAAATATACAGAAATTAAGAGAGTTAGAGCACCCGTAGCTCAGCTGGATAGAGCATCGGTTTCCGGGGCTGAAGGTCGCAGGTTCGAATCCTGCCGGGTGCATTTATTTTACATTTTTTCTTAGACTGTTTTGAAGGAAGCTTTCTAAACTCTTCTCTGTTATACTTCCGTATATAACTTCCAACTTTTTTCCGGAGGGAGAGATAATATAGGTTGTTGGGGTTCCCATAGTTGGAAACAGAACATTATTCTTTGAATTGTTTGCATATATAGGGAATTCAGGATCTTTAAAGTTGTTCTCTTTTCCATCTAGAGAAAAAGTATAAAGAATAAAACGACCCCTGAACTCTTGTTTAGATAGAACCTTCTTGAATACCGGTATCTCCGCCATACAGTGTCCACAGGAGTAGGATATGAAATTTAGGATTAAAATCTTATCCTTTGGAAGGGGTATCTCTCTACCACTTTTGTCAAAGAGCTTAACTTCTCCGAAAGAGGTCTTAAATAGTGTTATGATGGACAGAATAAGTATGATAGTCTTCATAACTTCTGCTGGACTCTAATAACTTTACCCAGTAAGTTTAGTTGAGAGAAGTCTTCCAGTCTGACCTTAGTTTTTTTCTTCCTTTGACCATCTGTAAGGATGATATAACCATCTTTCCTCTCTACTAACCGAAACAACCCCCACTTTCCTCTCTCCCTAAAGATAATGATATCATCCATCTCAAGGGACAGAGGAGGAGCTTTTCCGATGAGGACCCAGAGGTTCTTTAAATTAACCCAAAAAGCATTCTCTTCGCAAGAGTCTATAGCTTCTACGATAGGAAGGGGTGTTGGAATATCTTCTCTCTGTAAGAGCTCACCTGTTTTCTCATCCACAGTGAAGGATCTCAGAGAGACCGTTTCCAAACTATCAGGCAAGCTTTTTTGTAGGTATTGTCGCATTCCTTGTTTGTTCTTTAAGTATATTTATAGACTGAGCTACCATAAAGAAGGCATGTTCTAAATTTATCAGAGCTGCTTGAAAATCTTTGTCCTCTGTCTGAAACCTAAGCTGTCTCACTTCTCTAGAAAGCTCATCAGTTGATGTGCCAAGCTCGTAAGCTAAAGTGAAAACTTTGGCTACTAAATGCTCTAGTTTAGCTCTTTCTTCTTTTGTCATATTAAGCCTCTCGTAGTATTGATTGAAGGAAGAGCAGACCATCAAAACTTCCCAGTATAGGTTCACAAGCTCTCTCTGGATGTGGCATTAGGCCGAAGACGTTCTTTCCCTTATTACACACTCCAGCTATATTTGATACAGAGCCGTTTGGGTTAGCCTTGTAGGATACGTTCCCTTCCATATCACAGTATCTTAAGATTATCTGTCCGTTTTCTTCCATTTCCTTAAGAGTTTCTTCATCCACAAAGTAGTTTCCATCATGATGGGCTATAGGCATAATCACAACTTGACCAGGAGAAAATTTCCTTGTAAACACTGTTTGATTGTTCTCAACCCTCAAAAACTGATGTTTACAGACAAATTTCCCGTGGTTGTTGGGAAGAAGTGCTCCTGGAAGAAGGTGAGCTTCTGTCAGTATCTGAAATCCGTTACATATACCTACAACAAACTTTCCTTTTTCTGCAAAATTCCTTAGAGCCCAAGTAAGAGGAGTGTGGGAAGCTATAGCACCCGGTCTTAGATAGTCTCCGAAGGAGAACCCTCCAGGAACGACAATACAGTCATACTTAGATAAGTCTGTTTGACGGTAATCCACAAACTCAACTTCCTTCTTTAGTATATCCCTTATGACGTAGTAAGTATCGTAATCACAGTTTGAACCTGGGTATACTGCAACACCGAACCTCAAATCACCCCTCCACAATCTCAAACTCGTAGTCTTCTATAAGGTCATTTACGAGAGCTTTCTTTGCCATATCCACAGCCATCTCTCTAGCCTTGTCCCTGTCTGTCTCTTCTATGTGAACCTCTACATATCTACCTACAAAAACTTTGTTTGTGCTTTCAAAACCAAGGGATTTTAAACTCTCTGCCACAGCTCTTCCCTGAGGATCTAAAACACCTTTTCTTGGTTTTATGAAGAACTTTATAATCATAGATTTGCTCCTGAGCTGAAAGTTTAAAAAATTATATCACAGTATGATAGAATAGAATCTATGATATTCATCGAGAAAATATTTAAGAAAAACAGAGAGCGAATAGACAGAAAGTATATAGACCCCCTAACTGGGGTCTACTCTAAGGAGTATTTACCAGTTTTAGAGAAGGAGTTTCTAAATATTAAGTGCTCTATAATCCTCTTAGATATAGACAATTTAGACAGTATAAACAGATATTACGGCAAAGAGATAGGAGACCTGCTCCTATCTGAGGTAGTCAAAATAATAAAGACATCTCTAAGAGAAGAGGATATAATCGTCAGGATCGGCGGAGATGAATTTTTAATACTACTCAAAAAAGAAGGAGCTGATAAAAACTTTTCTTATGGTATTGGAGAGAGAATAATCCAGAAGATAGGGATGGCAAACTTCAACCTTGGAAATCAGAAGATAAAGCTAACAGCCTCAGCTGGAATATACTTAGAACCTGATAAGGAGCTAACTCTAAACAAAGCTATAGAGAAAACAGACAAAGCTCTCCTACTGGCAAAGCAGAAAGGTAAAAATAGGATAGAGATATACAGGGACAGCCTTCTAGAAGTCATAAACAAGAGATTGATCGACATAAAGGATGCTATAGCTGACAACAGGATCGTCTGTTTCTACCAACCTATATTTGAGATAGAAAGCACGAAAACCGTGAAGTTTGAGAGTTTAGTCCGGATGGTCACGAAGGACAGAAAAATAGTCTCTCCAGGCATGTTCTTGAGCCAGATAATCAACACTACTGTATACAAAGATTTAACCAAGAGAGTAATTAACTACAACATTAGCATAATCAAACAGAAAAAGATAAATGTGAGTGTAAATTTCTTACCATCGGATATGGTGGACAAGGAGTTTATAAACCTTCTTCTAAGTATAGAAAAACCTGTAAGGGAGAAGATAACTATCGAACTACTGGAGTCTGAGAATGTTGGGAGTTACAATATACTTAGAGATAACATCTCATCTCTAAGGGATGCAGGATACAAGATAGCCTTGGATGACTTTGGTAGTGGTTTTTCAAATCTGATGCATGTAGTAGAGCTTAAGTTTGACTATCTGAAGATAGATGGAAATATAATAAGAAAGATAGACAAAGACCATGTCTCTTATGCTGTGGTAAAGGCTATAAAAGCCTTCGCTTCTGAGATTGAGACAGAGACAGTAGCTGAGTTCATCTATTCTAAAGAGATATTTGAAAAGGTAAGAGAGGTCGGGATAAAGTATGGTCAGGGTAACTACTTCAAGGAAGCTATACCTGCAAGTTTAATAAAATGATCTCCTTAAGAGTATCCGGATAGACAACCGCCGTTCCTATCTCCCCTACAACGTATCCACCTGCATAATTTGCCAAAATTGCTGACTCTTCCCAGGTCCCACCAGACAGCCTTACTGTGGCTAACACAGATATAACTGTATCCCCAGCTCCGGTCACATCATAGACCTTCCTCGCTCTAGCTGGGATTTTCTTCACTCTATCCCCATCAAAAAGAGCCATTCCTTCCGGTCCAAGGGTTATGAGTAGTTTGTCAAGGGATAGGTCCTCCATTATCCTCTTACCCACAAACTCTATACTTTCTTCCGGAGAGGCTTTCACACACTCGTAGGCCTCTTTTCTGTTTGGAGTCATGATGGTGATACCTTTATAGAGGTGGTAGTTTTTTGGTTTTGGGTCTACAAAAACAGGTTTTCCAGAAAACACACAAGCCTGAACTATCTCTTGAGATACCACCCCCTTACCATAGTCCGAAATTATAAAACCTTCTACCTCTTCAGAGATATCCCTAATCTTGGATAATATCTTCCTAACTATCTCCGGGGATAATTTCTCTTTAGATTCTCTATCTATTCTCAAAAGCTGTTGGCTTACAGCTATAATCCTCGTTTTTTCCGTCGTAGGCCTACTATCATCTTCAACAAAAGCAGGGACGATACTTTTCTCCTCTACCAAACCTCTAATGAGTTTACCATTTTCATCCTTCCCAATTACACCCAATAGGACTGTTTTAACTCCGAGAGCAGAGAGATTCCAGGCAACATTTGACGCACCACCAAGGTTATAACTTTCTTTCTTCACATCTACTACTGGAACTGGAGCCTCTGGAGATATCCTATCAACACTTCCCCAGAGATACTTATCCAGTATCAGATCTCCAATGACAGCTATCTTTCTTTCCCTAAAAACGGATATGATACTGTTTAATCTTTCTACAGCTAGCAAGAGAATAACCTCTACGGAAATAACAAAGATATATCAGATAGATACATATCTTCTGAAATACCTGCCATAAGATTGAAGTTTTGAATAGCTTGAGTAGACGCACCCTTTCCTAAGTTATCTATAGCGGAACATACTACAGCAGCTCCTGTCCTTTCATCCTTATCCACATAAATATCGCAGTAGTTAGAACCTATCACACTCTTTATATGAGGTGGACTATCTAAAAGACGGATAAAAGGCTCTGTAGCATATTTGATCAAGTATAACTCTCTTAACTTTTCCCTATTCAAAGAAGTCTTAAAAGTGATCGTTGACAGCATGCCCCTGGATACGGGAATTATATGTGGAGTAAACCTTACGTACAGCTTCCTACCAGAAAACCTAAACACAACATCCTCTACCTCTGGTGTATGTCTGTGTTTTATAAGATTATAAGGGTAAGCATCCGAGTAAGCTTCTGGATAATGAAAATGTTGTTTTGGTGTTCTTCCAGCTCCAGATATACCTGATAGGGAGTTTACGATCACAGTCTCTTCTTCTAAAACTCCTTCCAATATTACTGGAAAAAGGCCAAGAAGAACCGATGTAGGGTAGCAACCAGGATTAGCTACTATACGAGCCCTCTTTATCTCCTCTCTGAAAACCTCCGGAAGCCCATAAACAGCTTTATCTAATACATCCGGGTATATATGTTCAAACCCGTAAAACTCCGGATACATCTGTTTATCTTTTATCCTGTAAGCTCCAGATAGGTCAATCACTTTCTTACCTTTCTCCAACAAGACTTTCACAGTCTCTAGGGAAGCATCGTGGGGAAGGGCAAGGAAGTAATATTCAGCAACTTCTGTATCTAACTCTTTTTGGAATATCAGATCTTGATACTTGTTTTTTAGGAAAACTGGGAAGACTTCACTCAAGGTCTTCCCAGCAAACTGTCTTGATGTTATCTGAGATATATTAACCTCTCTATATAGAGAAAGAACTCTTAGGAGCTCGATACCAGTATAACCGGAAGCCCCTGCAATGGCAACTGAGATAGACATAACCTAACGTTTAGACCATCTGTACTTAGCTCTAGCACCCATCTGGTTATACTTCTTCCTTTCTTTAGCCCTTGCATCTCTAGTCATCAGTTGAGCAGCCTTTAGGGAAGACCTAAACTCTGGCTTATAACTCTCTAAAGCTTTAGCGATACCGTACATAACCGCTTCAGCCTGAGCAGGTTTACCACTACCTTGCACTGTGGCATACACATCAAACTTCCCACTAGTGTTTGTAACTTCAAAGGGGTACTTTATCTTTGCTAACAAGATATCTCTCTCAAAGTAGTCTTTTGCATCCCACTCTTTACCAGAGGCACTTCTGACGAATATCCTACCTTGCCCTGGTAAAATCCAAACTCTTGCTATAGCTTCTTTCCTTCTTCCTGTTCCATACTTTGCCAAAGACGGGTCTATCTTTAGTGTTTTTTCAGCCAAGATATATTACCTCCTATATAGCTTTCCAGAGTTTAGCTATCTCTTCCAAAGATTTTGGGTTTTGAGCTTGATGTTCATGGCTTTCTCCAGTATACAATTTCAACCTCTTCATATACCTTTTTTGGAGCTTGTTCTTAGGGAGCATCCTCTCAACTGCCAAAGCAAGAGCCTCAGTTGGCTTGTTCTGTATCATCCACTCTAAAGTTCTAACCTTCAACCCACCAGGTCTGTTAGTGTGGTATTTATACTCCTTGTCTGTAAGTTTTTTGCCAGTTACAGTAAACTTATCTGCATTTAGAACTATAACATAATCACCACAGTCAACATCAGGTTGGAAATAGGGCTTGTTTTTACCTCTTAAAACGTTTGCTATAGTGGAAGCAAGCCTTCCAAGGTTTTTACCTTTAGCATCGATGATATACCACTCTCTCTTTACATTCTCTTTCCTAAGGTGGAATGTTTTCATCACTCTACTCCTCTCACACTAAATTTAAGCAAAGAAATATTATAACAAAAAATAATCTAGATGTAAAGCAGTTAAACGTTAGACTATTCCGGTCACAAGACCATAATTTCCTCCCTTCTTCTTGTATATCACGCTTATCTGCCCTGTTTCTGAGTTTATGAATGGTAAAAAGAAGGCTCCAAGCTCTTCAAGCATGATCCTTGCATCTTCTACACTTATTGGTTTATCTACTGGCAGTGGTTCTACGGTGATTACAGCTCTCTGTATTGAAGGTTCAGAAGCTGTGTGTTCCCTTAGACTCTCAAGTCTAGCTTCTCTCCTCTTCTCTTCTATCCTTCTACTCTTCAACCTTATCAACTGTCTCTCAACTTCATCTATGATAAAGTCTATTGCTGAGTAAAGCTCGTTACTCTCTTCCCACGCGTGGATGACACCACCCCCAGGAGTGTTAAAGTATATGTCAATATCAACTCTGTATCTATGTCTGTGTTTTTCATAGTTATACACTACTCTAACCCTTACAGAGTCTTCTGCTGTATCAATCTCTCTAAGGTAGTGCTTTAACCTCTCTAGTTTGTGCTCTGTGTAATTCCTTATAAACTCCGAGAGTTCAAAGTTTCTACTGACATGTTCAACCTGCATCCTGTTTGCCTCCTATTTTAGTTTTCTTTTACGAGAATCTGGAATTCCAAGCTCCTCTCTATACTTAGCCACTGTCCTCCTTGCTATGTTTATCCCTCTTTCTTTTAGGATATTAGCTATCTCTGAATCACTCAAAGGAGCCTGTGAGTCTTCTCTCTCTATAAGCTCCCTAATAGAATATTTTACTCTCTCAGAGGATATATTTCCACTATCCTTTGTAGCTCTAGAGGCAAAGAACGCTTTCAATGGTAATACACCTTGAGGTGTTACTGCATACTTGTTAGATACAACTCTGCTTATGGTTGATTCATGCAGACCGATCTTCTGAGATACATCCTTGAGGGTTAGAGGTTTTATAGAGTCCTTCCCGTTCAGGAGGAACTCTCTCTGATACTCCGCCAAGAACTTAACTAGACTGTACAGATTTTCTCTCCTTTGCTGGATGCCTTTTACTATTCCTATAGCTTTTTCATATTTCTGAGCCAAGAACCTCCTTACTTCCGGAGAGACGTTTTTCCTGGATAGTACCCTTTTATAACTACTTACGAAGTTTATCTTAGGAATATCCATCTCATCTATAACCACATCAAAGTAATCCCCTTCTTGGTGGTCTGACTTTAAGTATATAAAAATATCCGGTTGTACATACTGAACGTCAACATCTTCGTATCCATACAGAGGATAAGGTTTGAAGTGTCTTATAATATCTATTCTGTGTTGGATATCTTCCTCCGGAAGATTGTATTTCTGAGCTAGTAGGAAGATGTTGTTTATGTTTTCTAAATCATCTAATATTATACTTTCTACAATAAGGTCAAAGTTTTCAGAGTCATCAAGTTGAGCAAGTAAAAACTCCCTCAAATCCTTAGATGCAAGCCCAGTTGGTTCTAATGTGATGAGTTTTTTCCTTATTGACTCTACATATTTTACTCCTACTCCATACTTCTCCCCCAGAACGGCAAGGTCCTCCTTGAAGAACCCTTTTTCATCTATAGAGTCTACTATCTCCAGTGCTATATCCCTGTCTATACCTTCAAATTCCATATCAATCTGGTTCTCTATCACATCCCTTAAAGTTCTTCTGTAAGGGATCCTACCAAGAGGGTTTATTTCCTCTTCATCCTCTTCATAGAATACAGGCTCCTTTAGATCTGGGTTATACTCCGGTTGAATGTTTACTATCTCTTCGAGGAACGGGTTCTCTTGAAGCTCTTTCTGTATCTCCTCTATTAACTCTACCTTAGGAAGTGTCAAAAGATTTATCTGAGTCTTAAGACTGAGAGTCAGTTGGAGTTTGTTCTGAAGCTTTAGGTTAAGAGACTGTTTCATCTTATTCTCTCTTTTATTTCTCTTATTACTTTACTCTTATCTTCAGCCTTTAATATAGGCCTTCCCACTACTACAATGTCAGCACCGTTCTTAACTGCTTCCTCCGGAGTTGTCACTCTTGTTTGGTCATCTAGAGTATCCATTTCAAGCCTTATACCCGGAACTACCGCTATAAAGCTCTTTCCTATCTTTTCTTTTAGAAGTTTTACTTCATGAGCAGAACATACCAAGCCATCTACTCCACAATCTATAGCTTTAATCCCAAGCTTCAAAACAAGCTCATCTACAGAAAGAGTACTACCTAAGTAAGCTGGATATTCTTGGGAATGGCTGGTCAGGATTGTGACTCCCAGCAGTTTAGTAGATGACCCTTCCTTTGCAATGACGGCCTTTTGAAGCATTTCTTCCCCACCTAACGTGTGGATGGTTAGGTAGTCTACTCCTAATTCTACAGATGCCTTAACTCCGTTGTATACTGTATTTGGTATATCGTGAAGCTTTAAATCCAAAAATAGATCAAAACCCATATTCTTTATTCTCTTAACTAAATTTATTCCATCTCTGACAAATAGAGAGTATCCTATCTTTACTATGATATCCTTGGCCTCTATACTTTCCAAAATCTCAAGGCCTTTTTCAGGTGTTTCAACATCTAGAGCAAAGGCTAATCTCTTTCTCATAGACACTCCAAAAACAGTTTTTGTTACACAAAAATTATGCCAAAATAGTACAGTAAGTCAAGAGTGATATATAGGTTCAAAGAGAAAAGTGTCTTCCAGTAGGTCGTTTTCCACGGCATATATACCCCCAAGGATGGACAGAGGGACCAAAGGAGGAATAGAGTTCTTGGCCTGTAAGTTCAAGTTTTTCTCCACTATCAGAATGTCCTCTTTTAACAGGTATCTGTCTTTAAAACTATCTATCTCTTCAAAAGTTAAGCTCTGGACCTCTTTACTTTTCTCAAAAACTTTATATGCTACCATACCTTTTCCTACGTTTATACACGGTATTACTTTACCATGGAAGTGTCTGTATCCGTAGGCGATGGCATCTAAACTTACATAAGAGTATAGTGGAACTGATAGTGTATAACTTATAGTCTTCCCAGTTATAGCACCAACCCTGAGGCCTGTATTTGAACCTGGACCTTTGTTGACTACAACTTTGGAAACTTCTGTCTTCCGGATGGAGAGTTTCTTCAAGAGCTGGTCTATTTCTGTCAGCAGTATCTCTGAGAAGGGTTTTGGTTTTAGTAGGTCTATGCAACCTATCACCTTCATATTCGGAGACAACAGAGAAACAGAAAAGTTATCAGAGAATGTATCGATACAGAGTATCACTATACTCTCCTTTAAGGTTTTTAACAATTATACCGAAAAAGTTCAGAGAGTTTAAAAGAGAAGAAGAAAATGGAAAAAAAATTTGACAACACGGAGATATCTGAAA
This sequence comes from Hydrogenothermaceae bacterium, assembly GCA_026418535.1. GTDB lineage: Bacteria > Aquificota > Aquificia > Aquificales > Hydrogenothermaceae > JAOABC01. The sequence goes on from JAOABC010000004.1 coordinate 145,037, forward strand.
CCCTAAAAAAATTAGAAGAGGAGTGTAACTTGGACAAAGAAAGACTCAACAGGTTAAAGGAGCTTATAGAGGCTGGTGAGTACAATGTTTCTATAGAAGAGGTTGTAGCAAAGATGTTGAAATACCTAAAAGAAAAGGGATAGATTTTTATACACAGACTTGAGTTTATCCACCGCTGTATCCACATCCTCAAGACTGTTCATCACACCAAAAGAGAATCTAAGAGAGGAAAGAGCTTCTCTTTCTGAGTACCCCATTGCTAGCAGGACGTGGGAGGGTGTTGGTGTTCCAGATGAACAAGCTGAACCGGATGAGACATACACTCCTTCACTACTAAGAGCTATGAGGAGGGATTGAGCATCCACTTTAGGAAAAATAACTGTCGAGATGTTTGGCAGTCTCTTTGTACCTTTACTGACAATCCTTACTTCCGGGATCTCATGAATCAGAGTATCTTCAAACCTATTTTTAAGGCTCAACAACTTTTCTCTAAAACTATGCTTGTTATCCAGCCATACTTTTATAGCATCCCACAGAGATGCTATAAGTTGAACATTCTCTGTTCCGGACCTTAATCCCTTTTCCTGTCCTCCACCGTATATTAACGGACTTATCTGTATACCTTTTCTTTTGTACAGAACACCTATTCCCTTTGGTGCGTTTATTTTATGCCCGGAGATAGAAAGAAAATCTACAAAATCTAAATTTATATCCTCTTTCATAAAAGACTGAACCGCATCTGTAAAAAAGAATACACCCCTCTCTCTACAGATTCTACCTATAACCTCTATGTCCTGCAGTACACCTGTCTCGTTGTTTCCATGCAGAACTGCCACAAGCAAAGTTTTGTCTGTTATTGACCTCTTAAGATGATCTAAATCCACTACTCCTTCTTCATCCACCTTTAGAAACTCTACTACGAACCCTTTACTCACCAGTTTTTTCCCAGGTATAAGCACAGATTTATGTTCTATAGGGGAGAGCAATATATGTTTCTTGGAGGCAAAGGTGTCTGCAAGACCAAAGAGAACCGTATTATTACTCTCTGTTCCGGAAGATGCAAAAAACAGCTCCTCCTCACTACAGCCTAAGACGGTGGCTATGTTAAATCTACTCTTCTCAACCAGATGTCTTGCTTTCTGCCCTTCTCTATGAATAGAGCTGGGGTTTGAGAAGTACTCTTGATAGTAAAAAGGTAGCCTGTCTAAAACCTCCCTAAAAACCGGTGTAGTTGCTGCGTTATCAAGGTAAACCATACTTATAATTTAGCACAAAACTCCACTAAAAAGTATACTGCAGGTACACTCACTAAGCTAAAAAGTATGCCAGTTGCAGAAGAAACAGCTAACTCTCTGTCTAACTCAGCATTGATTATAAATATAGAAGCAAGGATCATAGGTGGCATAGCTACCTGTAGTATAGACACCTTTACAGGAAGTTCTATACTCATATCTAAGAGGACGAGGGCTATCAAAAGAAAAACCGGAGTAAGCAGATTTTTGATAAGGACAACAAATAGAACATCTCTGAACCTCTCCTTCAGATATGACAGTCTCATATTCATACCTACAGAGAAGAGTATGAGGGGTATGACAGTCTTACCTAAAACATCAGAAAGCTCCAGTATAGTAGAGGGAATACTAAACGGCTTTAAAAAGATAGCTAAGATAAAAGCTAAAGTGGGAGGAAAGAAGAAAAACCTCTTTATGTCTATGTTGAACTTTGATTCTTTTCCATAGGAAATTATCAATGGAGCAATGAGGTAAAATGGAAGAAACATTCCTATGTTGTCAAAGAGTACTGCATACCTAAGAGCTTCTTCTCCGTAAAGAGATAAAGAAAAAGGGTATCCTAAAAACCTGTATTCCCGAAAGAAGAGAGTAAAACAAAAGAGGAGAGGGTTTTTTGTCAAAGGATAGTATTCTACCTACTACAAAAGATACTAGGATAGAGAAAGCTATGGATGTGTATCCTATAAGGAGTATTACAAACAGATTAAGGCTGACCTTTAAGTGATAGATATTGTAGAACACTAAAGCTGGAAAACCTATGTTTATTATAAAGTCAGTGTAAGCTTTGGAGTGGTTAGATGGAAACATCCTAACTTTTATTACCATATAACCAAGGAAAAAGAAAAACAGTATTCCAAAATACTCTTAAATAAACTTTCCATACTAATATTATAAATGTCATGGGAACATCTCCAGGGATGGGAAGTAGAAAAATTCAAGGAATAAAAACGTATAAGGTTTGTAATAATAACTAGAAAATAACTATCAGATATGGGTAAGATTGCTATGACTGAAAGACTACCTCTTAAAATAGGGCTAATATTTCTTGACAATAAAATATGGAATGAGTATTAATAACGGTGAATAGTTGCTACTCAATTGCATTGAGGAGTAAAATCTATAATCTGTGAATTTAGGCTTCTCTCAACGGTTTCTAGACACATAACAGAAAATATATTCCTGTTGTGTGAGGTTCACTGCAAAAAAACATCAATTTGTGGTTATTCATTTTAAAATCTACTTTGATTTAAACCACTTGACAGAAACCAAAACTTCTGTTATTGCTTCTCATTTAATATTTGACGTGTTACATCTAAACCGTGTGGGATATAAAGTTATCTTCGTATCAAATCCGTATATTCTACAAAACTGATTCCATCTGAATCATGTAAGGTAAAAAGGTGGTCTTCTGAAAGTTTTATTTGTTTACCAAGGCAATGTTGCATCTGGGGAGGTAATAGAAATGTGATTTAGAGTTTAATGTAAATTAGATTTTATGGACAATAAACACTGTCTTTCATATGAATCTTATCTGTCCTCTTTTCTTAAATTTTTAAACAGCTTCTATGTACTCTGTATGGTAAAATATTCTTTTTAACAATCTTTGAGGTTTTTCGATGGAAGAGCTTACAGATTTCATCAAAAAGATGAGTGTAGATAGAGATTTAACCGTATTTATTCACAAAAATGAAATATGGCTTAGTGGATACAAAGATGGTCTAAAACTAGACATATTCATAAAGCTTTTTAGAGACGGAAAGATTAAACTTGTCTATGAACTTCCCCAAGAGAGGAAGGTTGCACTTTTCCTAAGCAAGGATAACTTAATTAGTCGTTTAAAAGAACTACTAAACTATGAGGTGGTATAAGAAGAGATGAAGATGAACGTTGGTATAGTTGGACTACCTAACGTAGGAAAATCTACAATATTTAATGCTCTTACAGAGACTGGTAAAGCTAGTGTTGCAAACTATCCATTCTGCACTATTGACCCAAACGTAGGGATAGTAAATGTTCCGGATGAAAGGTTATACAGATTAGCTCAGATGGAGAGAAGTAAGAGTATAGTTTCTGCTACGATAGAATTTGTTGATATAGCTGGATTGGTTAGGGGGGCAAGTAGAGGAGAAGGGTTAGGAAACCAGTTTCTTGCAAATATAAGGAACGTATCTGCCATAGCCCACGTGGTCAGATGTTTTGAGGATGAGGATATAGTCCACGTAGAAGGATCAGTTAATCCGGTAAGGGATGCAGAGATCATAGAGGCAGAACTGATCTTAGCAGACCTTCAGTCTATAGAGAAGAGATACGAGAAGTCTGCCAAGGCGGCAAAAACCGGAAGTAAGGATGCTAAGTTTGAACTGTTTGTATTAGAGAAAACAAAAACCATACTGGAAGAGATACAACCTCTAAGACTGCACCTTGACAAATTTGAGAGTGAAGAGATCGAGTGGTTGACAAAGACTCTGTATCCTCTAACCATAAAACCTATAATGTACGTAGCGAACATTCCGGAAGAAGACTTACCAGAAGGAGAAAATAACATCTACCTTGAGCAGATAAAGGAAAAGGCAGAGAAGGAAAAGGCTCCGGTGGTTACTCTCTGTGGAAAAGTTGAGCAGGAGATCATAGAGCTTCCAAGAGAAGAAAGAGAAGAGTTTCTAAAAGCTCTTGGATTAGAAGAACCTGGACTGAACAAGATGATAAAGACTGGGTATACCCTTCTTGACCTTATAACCTATTTTACGGCAGGAGAGAAAGAGGCAAGAGCCTGGACAATAAAAAAGGGAACAAAGGCACCACAAGCAGCCGGAGAGATACACTCTGATATAGAGAGAGGTTTTATAGCAGCAGAAGTTATAAACTACGAAGAGCTCGTTAAGATAGGCTCTATCCAGAAGGCAAAGGAGCTTGGTGCAGTTAAAATAGAAGGCAAGGAGTACATCGTAAAAGATGGGGATGTAATGTACTTCAGATTTAACGTATGAACACCTTGGAGTGAGAGATAACCTTGAATCCTTCCATAAGTGCCAATACAAATTCAATATAACTTCTTTTTTCACCTTCTAAACCCTATCAGAACTATGCTGTAGAATTTCTAAATAACAGTTTTCTCTACTTCTTCGAGAGTGGTAATACCTTGTAATACTTTTAGCACACCATCTTGCCGGAGGGTTTTCATACCCTCTGCTAATGCGACCTTTAGTATTTCGTCTGTAGTAGCATTCTGAATCATCAACTCTTTTATCCTGCTACTTACATACAAAAGCTCATGGATTCCAACCCTACCCTTATAACCGGTAAAGTTGCAACTCCTACAACCAGAACCTCTGTAAAGATAAGTATCAGAGTCTACTGTAAAACCAGCTTTTTCTATAATGGCTTTCTCCTTCTTTGAAGGAATGTATCTTTCCTTACAGTTCTCACATAACCTTTTTGCTAACCTTTGTGCAACAACAAGAAGGAGAGAGTCTGCTATGAGATAACTCTCTATTCCCATCTCCCTAAGTCTAGTTATAGTGCTGACAGCATCGTTTGTATGTAAAGTGGAAAATACCAAGTGACCTGTTAGAGAAGCCTCAACACATATCTTAGCAGTCTCTATATCTCTTATTTCTCCGACTAAGATAATATCAGGGTCATGCCTTAGAAAGGCTTTTAAGGCTTTTGCAAATGTATATCCAGCCTCGTTGTTAACACTCGTCTGGACTATCATACCTCCCATCGAGTATTCAACTGGATCTTCTACAGTCAATATTTTCACATCTGGTTTGTTAACCTCGTTCAGAGCAGCGTATAAGGTTGTGGTTTTTCCCGAACCTGTAGGTCCTGTATGGAGGATAAGGCCGTAAGGTTTAGATATAGTTTCCCTGTAGAGTTTCATGTTCTCTAGAGTAAAACCGAGATTATCTAAATTTAGAAGCTGGGTCTTCTTCTGTAGTATCCTCATAACTACATCTTCACCGTATATGGTAGGAATCGTAGACACCCTTAAATCTATAGGTATGGAGGAATTATACTTGTAGAAGTCTATTCTTCCATCTTGTGGCACCCTTTTTTCATCTATCTTCATATCAGACATTATTTTGTATCTCGTAATTATTGCGTCTTGAAGGACCTTGGGAAGCTCTAGGACCGTGTGTATATCTCCATCTATTCTATACCTTACTATAAACTTGTTTTCTAAAGGTTGAATGTGAATATCACTAGCCTTTTTTAAGAAGGCTTCTTCTATCAACTTGTTAGCAAGGGTTATTATAGGAGACGAACTTTCTAAAGGTTTTTCTCTTTCTATCTTTTCTTCTATCTCAAAATCCTTTAAACTATTCTTGAGGATATGCATTATCTTTGATATATCTTCTTCATTTTCAAATAAGCTCTCTATCTTCTCTTCAATTTGAGATTTGGTGGAAACTACAATATCAACCTGAGAAACCTTATAATCTTTCTGATTTAATATATCAACAATCTGGTTTATTGTCATGATATCTGTAGGCTCATACAGTGCTAAGACTATGGAGTTATTCTCATACTTTATAGGCAAAACTAGCCTTGATTTTAGAAACTCTTTACTGAAGAACTCTTTCACAAACCCAGGAACTTCATAGTCCGATAATTTATCGAATCTATATCCTAGATACTCAGCTTTTATCTTACATATATCTTCTTCAGAATACCCCTTATCTAGGAGTATTTTAAGTAAGCTTTTCTTATTAGTTAACGACTCTTCTTGGAGTTTTTTAAGTTCCTGTTCGTCTATACCAAACCTTTCTTTAAGTATCTCTTGAAAGCTACGAGTGGATACATTTCTTACTACTTTAACACTCATCTTTCTCATCCTTTAGGATACCGGAATATAAAGACGAACTTTTTCAACTTTTTCTCCCCAAACTCATCTGTTATTAGAGGAATTATCTTCACTTTCAATAAGTTCAGTAATAATTCTGAAGAGATACTTTTTTCCCTGCACTCTTGAACTTTTTCCAGTAATACATACCCTATCTCGTTCAATATTTTTGTAATCTCTATACCAACTATACTTTCACTATCCCATCTGAACCCTATCATCTCAAGGAATGAGTAGTTGTAATCTACTATCCTCAACTTTGCGTCTGTAACTGTTATTGCCTCTGATATACTTTCTATTATTAGTTTTTTTTCTTTTTCTTTATGAATTAGATTATAGATTGTCAGGCCATCCTCCAGGGCAATAGCTATAAATTTAGACAGAGCTACTACTAATTTTTCATCTTCCTGAAGGAACATCTGCTCTTGATTTTTTTTGTTTATGAGCTGCAAAACTCCCAAACCTCTGTCTCCTCTGACTATAGGCAGAGAAAATAGACTCTTAGTTCTGTATTTGAACTGGATGTCCCACCTCTTATCGTGCCTTAGGTCTTGGTGTATAGACTTTATCTCTTCTTCGTCGTATACATCCTTTATGTTCAACACTTTATTAGTTAAGAATGTGTACCCAGCTATGCTACTGTAGTTTATGTCTACATTTATTTTACTAATATTGTCACCTGTTACTACGATAGACTCTAGAATGTTCTCTTCTTCGTTGTAGAGAAACAGGGTTACCCTCTCAGCCTGAACTAAGTCTTTAGTATAAATAGTTATGTTCTTTAGTATCTGGAATATGTCTCTTTGAGAAAATATACTCTCTATAAAAGGAATAATCTCCTTTTCCATATCCCTACCTCTTTACACTCTCTAGGAAATTGTCCAAGTCCTCTAAGTCCAACTGGAATTTTTTACTTTCTTTACGGCTCTGATATTCCACTTTTCCTTCTTTTAATGTCTTTCCTATAACTATCCTGTGTGGAATACCTATAAGATCTGTATCTTTGAACTTCATCCCTGGAGAGATATCTCTATCATCAAGGAGAGTATCTATCCCTAAAGCTTTAGCTTTACTGTATATCTCAAACCCTGTCTTGATAGCATCCTCTTCTTTTATGTTTAAAACAAGTATATGTAGTTTGAAAGGAGCTACGTTCTCTGGCCAGATTATACCTCTATCATCGTGGTTCTGTTCTACTATTGCTGATATGAGTCTGCTAACCCCTATACCGTAACATCCCATGATTATCGGCTTTTCTTTACCGTCTCTATCAACGAAGTTAGCATTCATAGCTTTTGAATACTTTGTCCCAAGAAGGAATATATGTCCTACCTCTAAGCCTGTGGTCTCTTTTAAGGGTAAATGGCAAACTGGACATGGGTCTCCTTCTTTTGCGGTCCCAAAGTCATAGAACCCCTCTATATTAAAGTCTCTTCCTACGTTGGTGTTTATGAAATGGTAATCGAACTCGTTTGCACCTACTACGAAGTTATGAAGGTCTTCCAGGGATCTGTCAGCAAGAATTGGGATGTTCGATCCTATTGGGGATGCGTATCCCTCAGGAATACCAAGACTCTCTAACTCTTGAGAGGTCGCAAGTCTAACTTCCAATGCTTTTAGGTGATTTGCAAGCTTTGTTTCGTTTAGTTCCATATCTCCCCGAATTAAGACAGCCACATAGCCATCCTCATCTACTCTGTATACAAGTGTTTTTATCACCTTGTTTTCCGGAATGTTCAAGAACTTGGAAATTTCCTCTACAGATTTTATACCTGGAGTGTATACCTTCTGGAGAGGTAGAAGCTCCTCCGGAGGGAGTTTGTGTCTATGGAATTTTGCAGCCTCTACGTTTGCAGCGTACCTACAGTTGTCACAGTATACCATATGGGCTTCTCCATTTGGAACTTTCACTACAAACTCGTGGGAAAATTTACCCCCAATAGCTCCAACATCCGCCTCCACCATCAGATAATCAAGCCCAAGCTCACTGAAGATTTTGTGATAAGCTTCCTTCATAGCATCATAGGTCTTTACAGCATCTTCCTCAGATACATCAAAAGAGTATCCGTCCTTCATGATAAACTCTCTCCCTCTTATCAGACCATACCGAGGCCTAGCTTCATCCCTAAACTTAGTCTGAATCTGGTAGAAATTTAAGGGTAGATCTTTATAGGATCGGACATTCTTCCTAACTAAGTCCGTTATGGTCTCCTCATGGGTTGGACCTAATGCAAAGTCTGTATCTTTCCTATCTTTCAGCCTGAAGAGTTCTTTTCCATAAACATCCCACCTTCCAGTCTCTTTCCAAAGAGATGCAGGGGTTAGAATGGGTAGTAAAACTTCCTGAGCTCCAGCACCGTCCATATGTTTCCTTATAATCTCCTCTATCTTTCTCAAAACCTTGAGGCCTAAAGGTAGATACTCGTAGATACCTGCAGATAGACTTCTTATGAATCCTGCTCTTATAAGATATATATGACTTGGGATCTGGACGTCTGATGGATTTTCTTTCAGTGTTGGTATAAAAAGTCTGCTGGCGAGCAATCTATTACCTCCCTTATAGATTATCTGAATATTTTACTATAAAGATTTTATGTTAAAATTTTTACTTGGACTTAATGAAATGGAGGAAACTGTTTTGCGTCCAGATGGAAGAAAACCCGGTCAGATAAGGAACATAAAAGTAATCAGAGACTTCAACATATACGCAGAAGGGTCAGTTTTAATTGAGTTTGGAAACACGAAGGTTATAGTTACTGCATCAGTGGAAGAGAAGGTTCCTCCATTCCTGAAAGGAACAGGTCAAGGATGGATCACAGCTGAGTACTCCATGATTCCAAGGGCATCTGAAACAAGAAGCCTGAGGGAAGTGGTGAAAGGTTCTCCTTCTGGAAGAACCCACGAGATACAGAGGCTGATAGGTAGAAGCTTAAGAGCTGCTGTAGACTTAAAGAAGCTTGGGGAGAGAACAGTATGGATAGATTGTGATGTTATACAGGCAGATGGTGGAACGAGAGTAGCATCAATAACAGGAGCCTTCATAGCTGTAGCTGATGCCATGATTAAGCTATCGAAGGAAGAGAAATTAAAATCAAATCCTCTTAAAGACTATGTAGCTGCCATAAGCCTTGGGAAAGTAAAGAGTGAAATAGTTATAGACCTGAACTATTTGGAAGATTCTACAGCTCAGGTAGATATGAACTTAGTGATGACAGGAAGGGGAGAGTTTGTGGAAGTTCAAGCGACAGGAGAGGAGAACACATTCAACAGGGATGAGTTTAACAAGATGTTAGAATACGGTAAACTGGCGATAGAAAAACTCATACATATCCAGAAGCAGTTTGTAGAAGGTATTCCTTCCATAGGACATTGGGATAGAAAAGATATAAAGGAGTTCGTCTACATAGATAAATAGGAGGTTTTAGATTGAAAGAAAGTCTCATAATTTTGGGTTCCCAATGGGGAGATGAAGGTAAAGGTAAGATCGTAGACCTTCTGGCTCCGGATTTTGATTACGTAGTTAGGTATCAAGGTGGAAGCAACGCAGGACACACAGTTATAGCAAATGGAAAAAAGTACACCCTTCACCTAATTCCTTCCGGGATACTCCATAGAGATGTTAAGAATATCATCACAAACGGTGTTGTTGTAGATATATTAGAGATTTTAAATGAGATGGAGAAAGTAAGGGATGTTGTAGGGGAGTTTAAGGGCAAACTGTACATAAGTGAAAGGTCTCATGTTGTGTTTCCTTACCATAAGATATTAGACAGTTTGTCAGAAAAGTCCAAAGGGAAGAACAAAGTAGGAACCACCCTAAAGGGAATAGGCCCTACCTATATGGCAAAGTATGCAAGGAACGGTATAAGGATGGTAGATCTGTTTGACCCTCCTTACTTCCGGGAAAAGTTGGAAAGAGCATTTATGGAAGCTAAAGAGATAGCTCATAAAGTTTACGGAGAGGACTTTAGCCTTGACCTAGAGAAAGTTTATGATGAAACGTTGAGAAACTTCGAGAAAATAGCAGATTTGGTAACTGATACATCCTTACTACTAGACACTGTAATGAGGGATGGTAAGAGAGTTCTATTTGAAGGTGCTCAAGGGACTATGCTGGATGTAGATATGGGAACATACCCATACGTTACCTCCTCTAACGCTTCTGCCCTTGGTATAACAGCAGGGACAGGAGTATCACCAAAACTTATAGGACAAGCTAAAGTTTATGGGGTAAGTAAGGCCTACACCACTAGGGTTGGAGAAGGGCCTTTCCCTACAGAGCTTAACGATGAGATCGGAATGATGTTGAGGGAAGAAGGGCATGAATACGGCTCAACTACCGGAAGACCAAGAAGATGTGGCTGGTTAGATCTAGTGGCCTTGAAGTTTGCTTGTAGGATAAACGGTATAGATGGACTGATAGTTGCAAAACTAGATGTTTTGGATGTTTTTGATGAGATTAACGTCTGTGTAGCTTATGAGTATGAAGGAAAATATATAAAAGACTTTCCAGCATCCCTAAAGATCCTATCTGAGTGTAAACCTGTATACAAAACTCTAAAAGGATGGAAGAAGACTACCAAAGGGCTAAAGGATATATCAAAATTACCGCCGGAAGCTATAGAGTTCATAAAGGTTATAGAGGAGAATACTAACACAAAAGTGGTTATGCTCTCTACCGGTCCAGAGAGGACAGAGTATATATGGATATAATTTAAGAGGTTTGTGAAATGTACGATATTATGAGACAGGCAGAAGAGAAGCTTATGGAGGTTGGAGTAAACCACGCCACATCAGTGCTTTTTTTCATACTATCCATATTGGTTATATTCTCCATAACTTTTCTTGGTCTTCTCCTCTATAACAGGAACAGACAATCGGATGAGAAGTTATCAGAGATAAAGGTGTTTATAATATCTCTTATAGTAGGCTGGGCTATCACAACTCTTATATTCGTATACAGGATAGTGATGGTAGGAATCTCCAAACTTTCTGGTTAGTTTTTGTATATCAAATATATCCTGATAAACCTATTATCCTTACCTTCTCTTAACCTCTTTATCTGATTCAGAAAAACAGCAAACCTTGATTCACTTGAGTTATAGATGTATCCTTGCCAGAGGACTGTTTTTTTAGGAATCTTATCTAAAGTCTCCGGACTAACCAGAGCAACCATAAACCTATTTTTAGAGGCATAGTCCAAAATCATCTCCGAAGAATAGTCTCTTAAGACTCTTCTTTTAGCGTAGAAAGGCATGTTATGGAAAAAAGTTTCTTCTACTATTAGAGGAACTGACCTGTCTGGAAGATTGTCCTCTATGATCTGACCTATCTCTTTGTATGGTCTGTACCTTTCCACGAACGGTAGGATAGAGACAACAAAAATCAGGAACATCATCAGTATAGAGACAAAGGGAGCAAGTCTAAGATCCCTAAACTTAAGGATGTATAGAATAGGAAAGACAGCAAATAGGTAGAATAGATAGTCAAGGTTGAATCTATATACCATGTAGATATTCAGTGATACTATAAGGAAGGTAGGTATACAGAGAGAAGCATAGAAAAGGTGTCTTTTAAAACCGTCCGGATTGTGGTTTACAAGGTAGTAACCAACCAAGATAGCCATAGGAGTATGAGCCTGAATAAAGTAAGTAGGTATCTTACCCTTTGCTACCGTAAATATAACAAACATAACTGCAAACCAGCTAAAGATTAAGCTATGTTTTTTGAAGAACTCTCTAAAGGAGTTAAAAAGCCCGTAGTAAAACATTAGGGAGTAGGGAAGAAAACCCCACAGTATAACGGTAGGATAGAAGAAGACATCACTCAGCCTTGAGCTCTCCCCCAAAGCTCTCTCGAAAGTTTCCTGGTTGTACACATCCCAGAAAGACTGACCAAACTTAACATGCATGTAAACTATCCAGCTCATACCAATAACTACAGATATGGCTACACCAACATGGGCCTTTATATCAACAAGCCCTCTGAGGAACCTCTTCCAATCAAAACCACTCTCAGAGAGGAGATACAGCCCAACTATCCCACCTATAACGATGTAGTAAGGGAATCCTTTCGTAAGAACTGTCAGTCCAAGGGCTATGTAAGATAGATACAGGTATAGAACTCTCTTTTCTTTATAGCCTTTGATGAATAGATATATAGTCAGAGTAAAGAAAAATACTAAAGGAACCTCTGGAGAAGCATACCTTGAGTTTATGATGAACTGAAAGCTAAGAGCCATAGTAAAGAAGGAGTAGATGGCAGTTTCTCTATTATAGAGAGTAATGGCTATCTTGTAGGTTAAAAAACTGCTACCAAGAGCCATCAGGACTACAGGAAGTCGAACAGCAAACTCGCTAAGCCCGAATATAAAAACAGATAGAGCAATAACCCAGTAGGTCATCGGTGGTTTGTTGAACCTTGGTTCGTAGTTGTAGTATATATCTAAGAAGTTTCTAGTCTCAAACATCTCTCTAACGGCTTCTCCGTAAAAGCTCTCGTTTGGAATCCAGATATCGTTAAGCCAGAAGTTCCAAAAGTATACAAAGACTGTTAAAAAGAGGAGTAAGTGGAGTTTATACTTCTCCGGAAAGCTGTTATCCATTCGTTCTTCCTTGAAATGTATTAAAAAACTGGATTATATTATAATAAAATTTCCTGAGGTAATAATGATAAACCTGAAAGATTTAAACTTTAGGGAGCTTGAGGAGTTTGTTTTAAAGAGAGGTTGGCAGAAGTTCAGGGCTAAACAGATAGCAAAGTGGATATACACAAAGAAAGTATACTCTTATGATGAGATGACAGACCTTTCTAAGGAGATAAGAAACAAACTGAAAGAGGAGGCTGAGTTTGACGCTTTAGAGTTAATCACTTACCAGCAGTCTAAATTAGACGGCACTGTTAAATTCCTATGGAAACTAAAAGATGGAAACAGTATAGAAACTGTCCTTATAAAAGAGAAAGACCATTGGACTTTATGTGTCTCTACTCAGGTTGGTTGTGCGGTAGGGTGTATGTTCTGCTACACTACAAAGGATGGTCTTATAAGGAATCTGTCCACAGCTGAGATAGTCCAACAGTACATCAATGTACAGAGGTTGTTAGGAGAGGGGAAAGAAAACCGGATATCAAACATCGTGTACATGGGAATGGGAGAACCATTAGCCAACTACGACAATGTGAAAAAATCTGTTCAGATATTCACCCACCCAGATATGTGCAAACTTTCTCACAGAAAGATAACCATATCTTCCAGTGGTATACTCCACCAGATAAGGAGGATGTATGAAGACAATGATTTTCCGGAAGTGAAGTTGGCTGTATCCATAAATGCTTCTCAGCAGAATCAAAGACAGTTTCTAATGCCAATATCCCAGACCAACACTTTGGAAGATCTGTTAGTTCTTTTAAGAACTATATCTCTCAAACCTGGTTGGAGAATCACTTTAGAGTATGTCCTTATAAAGGGTCTAAACGACACAGTAGAGGATGCAAAGAGACTTGCAGACCTGATAAAGAGGGACAGACATAGATTTAAAGTAAATCTCATACCATTTAACCCCTTCCCAGGAAGCCCTTTCCAGAGACCTGAAGAAGAGAGAGTTTACAGGTTCGAAAAGGTGCTATGGGATAACGGGATAGCCACCTTCATAAGATGGAGTAAAGGAATAGATATAGATGCAGCTTGCGGACAGCTCCGGAAGAAACACTTGGAAGAGGTGAATGTTTGACTACGTAGTAGGAAATGTGGTTGATAGAGGGGATGACTTTATAGTCCTAGATAAAGGTGGTTTTGGACTACTGGTATATGTTCCCTCTCCGGAGGAGTTTGAGGGAGAGGTTAAGGTGTTTTTGTACATCCATCTAAAAGAAGATTCCATAAAGCTCTATGGATTTAAAACTATTCAGGAAAGACGGCTGTTTCTCAAACTTATTTCTATTTACGGGATAGGTGTAAAACATGCTTTCTCTATTCTATCCAACATCTCTATCCAAGAGTTCCTTAAGGCTATAGAGACAGAAGACACGACCACACTCTCCTCCTTACCAGGAATAGGTAAAAAGACAGCCCACAGAGTGATAGTGGAACTTAAGGGAAAACTCAACTTTGAGAGAAATAATAAGTTAGAGGAGTTACTAGAAGCTCTCTCAAGCCTTGGATACGAGAAAAAAGAGGTTATAGATATAGCAAAAGAGATTATAAAAGAGAACAAGAGTATAGAGGAGAGCTTAAAGGAAGTCCTAAGAAGGCTCCAAAGTTGACTATCTTCACTATTTTGCCAGTAGTCCTTTAGAGAGATCCTTTATAAACCTGTCTGTAGTGGCTTCAAGACCGGATAAGATACTGTACAACCACTCTGTGTTTACGGCCACAGTAGGATCTGCAAGGCCATCCCTCATATCTGATATCTGTTGTAATACATTGGTTGTTTCTCTCTCTAATATTCCACTCTCTGCCAACCCTTCAAAACATCTCTTATTTGGAATTCTTCCTTGTCTTGCTATGTGTCTACATATCCATAGGGCAGCGTCTATATAAGCAGTTAGAAAGTACCTAACTCTGTCTACAGCAAATGGGCTGTTTGAGAACTCCTCTAAATCCATACCTTTGAAAGTGTTCATCCTTTTTATCTCCCCCTTCATGGTAGAAAGATTTTTGTTTATCTTCACCAGGTTTACAGGTATCTTTAACTTTGGTGCTCTCTCCTTTAACTGTTTAACCACAGAAACAAGCTCTTGTATGAAAAGGTTATCTATCGTGTACACTATCTCCTTTGTGAGATAGAAGAGTTCTCTCTCTGAGTAGGAGAAGCTGTCTTCAAAGAGTCTTTTCCGGAAGTTTACAAAATCTTTAAAAATCCTGTTTATCTTCTCAGAGAATAGGTCTGTCCTGGATACATATTCTAAACATCCTTCTTTCACTATATTCTGGGATATCTCCTTTAATAGGTGGCAGGATATCTCCTCTAGAAAGTCGTAGACTATAACAAGGTAGTATTTTACTCTGTCTGGATACATAGGAGTGGAAAGAAAGATATCTTCTCCTCTCTCAAGTATGAGCCTTATATTCTTTAAAGCTGACTTTAACTTGGTTGCCTTTTGGTTTAGGAACTCAATATCAACCATAGTACACTCCTTCACATCTGATAAAAGTTCTTAAGTGTCTCCTTCCCTTACATTCGATCTAAAGGTTATATACCTTTACATCATCCTCTGCCTGCTTATATTTTACACTATGAAAAGATTTACGGTTTTTACCGATAATGAATTTAGAGGTGAGTGTTATGGATGACTTTAGAATATATAATGTCTTTAACGTAAAACCTATAATATACCAGACTTCCAGTGAGAAGGAATACCTAAAGAAGAAAAAGAAAAAAGAAGGGGAAAAGAGTCAAAAAGCTCAACCGGAGAAAAGGGAAGAGGGACACGTAGATATCTACGTTTAAAGGACTGTAGCTATCTTTCTCAACCTCTCCAATCTGTCCCTTACCTCTGCTGCTTTCTCAAACTCCCAGTTTGCGGCATACTCCCACATCTGTTTTTCAAGCTTCTCTATCTCCCTAAAGAGCTCTTCCTGAGAGTTTATCTCAGTTGGAATATTTTCATAGACTTCCAGTATACCCAGCTCCTTTAAGGATATGAGGTCTTTTATCTCTTTTTTCACCGTTTTTGGTGTTATACCGTGCTTTATGTTGTACTCTTGCTGGACTCTCCTTCTTCTCTCTGTCTCCTTTATAGCCTCTACCATAGCGGGGGTTAGACTGTCAGCATACAGTATAGCTTTACCGTTTTCGTTCCTTGCTGCTCTTCCTATAGTCTGTATAAAAGCCGTCTTTGAACGTAGGAAACCTTGTTTATCTGCATCCAAAACCGCTACAAGAGACACTTCCGGCATATCTAAACCTTCTCTTAAAAGGTTCACCCCTACCACTACATCGTACTTTCCCTCTCTTAGCTCTCTTATTATCTTAGCTCTCTCTATCGTATCTATCTCTGAATGAAGATAAACCGCCTTTATATCTCTATCAGTTAAATGGTCAGAAAGATGCTCAGCCATCTTCTTGGTCAGAGTGATGATTATAGATCTTTCTCCTCTCTCCTTCACC
The DNA here is from genome assembly GCA_026418535.1 of Hydrogenothermaceae bacterium. GTDB lineage: Bacteria > Aquificota > Aquificia > Aquificales > Hydrogenothermaceae > JAOABC01. The sequence goes on from JAOABC010000004.1 coordinate 161,284, forward strand.
TTCCACACTTCTGAGATAATATCGTCTATCTGTCCATCTGTTCTCCTTACTTCTATGACAGGATCGAGTATTCCAGTGGGTCTGATTATCTGCTCTACTATGACTCCTCTTGACCTCTCTATCTCCCACTGAGCTGGTGTAGCAGACACATAGATAGCCTTCTCTATCTTCTGGGTGAACTCTTCAAACTTAAGAGGTCTGTTATCGTAGGCAGATTTCATCCTCCATCCATACTTCACCAAATTATCTTTACGGGTCAAATCTCCGTTGTACATCGCCCTTATCTGGGGGATTGTGACATGAGATTCATCTATAACAAGTAGAAAGTCCTCCGGAAAGTAATCTATAAGGGTATATGGAGGCTCCCCAGGTTTCCTACCATCAAAGTATCTGGAGTAATTCTCTATGCCTTTACAGGTTCCAAGCTCTATCATCATCTCTATATCGTGGTTAGTCCTTTGCCAGAGTCTATTGGCCTCTATCTCTTTTCCTGCTTGCCTGAACTCTTGGACTTCTAGTTCTAAGTCTCTCTGTATCTGCTTTATAGCTTCCATCATGTCTGGTCTTGGAATAACATAGTGGCTTGCAGGGAATATAACTGTCCTGTCCAGCTTCCTTTTAACATCTCTGTTGAACACATCCAACTCTGATATAGAGTCTACTTCATCTCCGAAGAACTCAACTCTTATTATGATGTCCTCAGAGTAAGCTGGAAGTACCTCTACAGTGTCTCCCTTCACTCGGAATGTTCCTCTCTTATAGGAGAAGTCATCTCTCTGATACTGTAGCTCTACTAACTTCCTAAGGAGAGACTGTCTATCTAGCTGCATACCTGTGTAGAGATGTAGACGGAGCTTCTCATAGAACTCTGGAGTTCCAAGTCCATATATGCAGGATACAGAGGCTACAACTATAGTGTCAGGTCTCTCTATCAGACTTTTTGTTGCAGAGTGTCTAAGTCTGTCTATGACATCGTTTATGGCACTGTCCTTCTCTATATATAGGTCTTTCTGGGGTATATAGGCCTCTGGTTGGTAGTAGTCGTAATAAGATACGAAGTATTCAACGGCGTTTTCCGGAAAAAGCTCTTTAAGTTCTCTGTAGAGCTGTGTTGCCAATGTTTTGTTGTGGGATAGGACTAAAGTAGGCCTTCCGTACTTCTCTATGACGTTAGCTATAGTAAATGTCTTCCCAGTTCCGGTTGCTCCAAGGAGTACCTGCTCATCTATACCTTGTCTAAAATTAACTAAAAGTTGTCTTATAGCCTTAGGCTGGTCTCCAGTAGGCTCAAAAGGAGACTCCATCTGAAAAAGAAATCTTCCCATCTTTCCTCTCATATAAGCTAAGTTTTTTCTTAGGATAATTTAATATCTTCAATCTCTAAAATCAATTGAGATAGGGAGGAAGTTTAAAAATTTTAGAAAAAGACTTTTTAACCCCCTAAAATACCTGTACAGATCCGATATAACTTCGACATAATTCCGCTCCAGATTAAAATTTCTTCACCTTAGGCTAATAATCAAAAACATCTAATTAATGATATAATTATTTTTTCAAAAAATCCTTGGAGGTTTATATGGGTGTTAAAATCGACATCAACAGGATTTCAAGAGACCAGTTTATATTGGTTGACAACCAACCGTACAAAGTGGTCAGCTACGAGCACGTAAAACCTGGAAAAGGACAGGCTTTTGTTAGAGTGAAGGCTAAAAATATGAGAACTGGAAACGTAACAGAGTTTACCTTTAAATCTTCTGACTCTATAGAGCTTGCGGATTTTGAGCAAAGATTTATGAACTACTCTTACACAGATGGCTCTTACTACTACTTCTTAGATACTAACACATACGAGACCTTCTCTGTCCCAGCAGAGAACATGGAACACGAGAGTCAGTTTCTGAAGGAAGGTATGCAGATAGTTGTTTTCTTATATAAGGGTAATCCAATAGGTATAGAGCTACCTAAACATGAAGTCTATGAAGTTATAGAGACAGAGCCTGGTTTTAAAGGAGATACAGCAACCAACACCCTAAAACCTGCCAAAATAGAGACAGGTGCAACAATTCAGGTTCCTCTCTTTATAAACGTTGGAGACAAGATAAAGGTAGATACGGAGAAAGGAACGTACATAGAGAGAGTAAACAAGTAAACACTAAAAACTCCCAAGAGGGAGAGTTGGAGGATGAAGTTATGGATAAGAGTTTTGTATTTGAATTGATAGACAGGGTAAAGGATTCGAATATAGAAGAGATATACATAGAGACTCCTGACGGGAAGATTAATATAAAACAGTACACAGGTCCAAAGGAGATATACTTATCCCCTACTTCCCAAACTGTACCGGCAAGCATCACTCAACCAAATTCCATAAGCACAACTCACGTAGAGACCCTACCTAAGGAAAAACAGATAAGCTACCATGTTATAAAATCTCCACTAGTAGGAACCTTCTACAGAGCACCATCCCCAGGTGCTCCTCCGTTTGTAGAGGAAGGGGATAAAGTATCAAAAGGTCAGATCCTATGTATCATTGAAGCTCTAAAAGTTATGAATGAAATAGAGAGTGATGTGGATGGAAAGATAATTAAAATTCTGGTAGAAAATGGCCAACCTGTTGAGTACGGACAAGAACTTTTCTACGTAGAGGTATAAGATGTTTCATAATATACTGATAACAGGCGGAGCAGGTTTCATAGGGTCAAACCTTACCCTAAAACTTCAAAAAGACTATCCAGATGCAAAGATCTTGATCTTAGACGACTTTTCCAGCGCTAACTTCAAAAACCTCAGAGGTTTTAAGGGTATAGTTCTACCCTGTGATGTATCTACGGACGAGATATTCTTTAAGGTGGGAGATTTTAAGCCGGACATTATCTTCCACCTGGCGTCTATCACAGACACAACAGTAACAGACCAAGACTTAATGATGAGAAAAAATGTAGATGGATTTAGGAATGTCCTTGAATACGCCCATGATGAAGAGTGTACTGTAGTGTATGCATCTTCAGCCTCTATCTACGGTAATGTTAAGGAGAATTTACCACTGAAAGAAAACAGGGATAGTTTTCCGGAGAATGTGTATGCCTTTTCTAAACACATTATGGACAATATAGCCATGGAGTTCTCAGAAAAAGCTGGTATAAAGGTAGTTGGGGTTAGATACTTCAACGTATACGGTCCAAAAGAGTCCCATAAAGGTAAGTTTGCTAGTATGATATACCAACTTTACCTACAGATGAAGAGTGGGAACAGGCCAAGGATATTTAAGTGGGGTCAGCAGAAGAGGGACTTCGTCTATGTTAAGGATGTTGTTGAGGCCACTATCATAGCATCCAAGGCCCCAAAGAGCACTATTTACAACGTAGGAAGTGGTCAGGCTACCTCCTTCAACGAAATCATCCAGCTTTTAAACCAGAACCTTGGGACAAACTACGAACCAGAGTACTTTGATTGCCCTTACGACTTTTACCAAGAGTTTACACAGGCTGATATGAGCAAGATAAAGGAAGAGCTGGGTTTTGTGCCAAAGTACAGTATCCAGAGAGGCATAAAGGAGTATGTTGATATACTAGAGGGAAGGTTGAATGAGTAAGAAGACTGTAAAGGTTAAAATTCCAGCTACTACCGCAAACTTAGGACCTGGGTTTGATACATTTGGACTGGCCCTATCTTTGTACAATGAGTTTGTAGTCCAGGAAGAAAACGGAGTGTTCATAGAAACATATCCAAAGTCTGATTTCTTGGAGGACCCTCATAACAACCTCTATATACAGGTGGTAAAGTATTTATGTGAAAGAGAGGGGAAGACATTTTACGGGGCAAAACTGAAGCAAGTTTCAAATATCCCTGTTGCAAGGGGCTTAGGTAGTAGTGCATCTGCAATAGTTGCAGGAATTCTAACAGGTTATGCAGTCCATAAAAAAGGGCTAACAGATGAGGAGTTCTTCCAAATAGCTTACAGGTTTGAACCTCATCCAGATAACTTACTTCCAGCATGGAAAGGGGGGTTCATTGCAGCCTTGAGAACAGAGGAAAAAACCTACTACCAAAGGATAGACTTCCCGGAAGATATAAAGGTGGTAGTGGTGATACCAGATTTTGAACTCTCTACCCAAAAAGCAAGGGAGGTTTTACCAAAAACGATTCCCTATAGGGATGCTATATTCAACCTTCAGAGAGCATCCCTCTTTATCACTGCAATACAGAGTAGGAAGTACGACCTGCTGAAGGTAGCTATGGACGATAGGCTACATCAACCTTACAGAAAGTCCCTCATTCCAGGGTTCAACGAAGTTATAAAGAGTGCTTTAGACTGTGGAGCATTAGGAGCTTGCTTAAGTGGTGCCGGTAGCACGATGTTAGCTTTGGCCACAGAGAACTTTGATAAGATAGGAAGATCTATGGTTGAGGCCTTTAGTCTACATGGAATAAGGGCGGAGCACAGGGTTTTAGAGGTAGACAAGGAAGGTGCAAAGGTAGATATAGTAGAAGAATCTTAAGGAGAGTAATAATGCAGGAAAACATAACTAAACCAAGAGTAGTATTTTTTAATACCCCTGACCCGAAGGGTATGGTCAACTGGATAATAGAAGGGATAGAGAAATCTATATCTGCAAACGGGTTTGAGGCTAAGGTTGTGGATCTTTCTGACCCTGAGACTATTTCAGATAGAGTGAACGAGATAATAGATTTTAGACCTCTCTTCACATTTGATATAAACCTAGATGGGATGATATTTGGGGAAAGGGAAGTGCAGAGACTTCCCCTCTGTGACATAATCGGAAACATCCACATCACCTGGTTTATAGATGACCCTATGATACACTTTTCAAAACTAAAGACCATTTTAGGGTCAAACCAAGTCTTGTATATAACTATGGATGTAGAGCACAGCCAGTGGATAGCATCCTCTGGGAAGAATGTAGTGATAGTCCCCCCTGGGACTAACCCATCTAAAATACCTCCCCTGATGGAGAAAGATTTTGAAGTTGCCATGATAGGTCCGATAACGGACCCTAACATAATAGAGAGTAACTGGAAGGAGAGGTTTGATGAAGCTCTGTTTGGTTATGCCGTAGAGCTTGGAAGGTTGATATATAGAAACCCGGATATACCTATCAGGTTTGCTAGTGGTTATCTACTATCCCAGTTAAACCCAGACTTTCAGAATGCTCTGTTAAACTTCCAGAAAGAGAATGAGGAGGACTTTATAAACCTCCTCACAGAGATAGGTTTATATTCAATGAACCTTCGAAGATGGAATATACTAACTGCAGTTGAAAACTTCGAGATAAACGTACTTGGTCCAGTCATGGGAGAACTCCCAGAGAATGTGGTAATCCACGAGGGCATATTCCTCCAGAAGGATGTAGTAGAGTTCCTCTCAAGAACTAAGATATCTCTTCTAAGTCAACCTCCTTTCATACCAACATCTTTAGGGTTTACAGTGTTCGACAGTGTAGTGACAGGAGCTCTTTCCATGGTAGAAGATAGACTTTCATCAAAATCTTTCTTCCTTCCGGATAGAGAGATAGTCACCTACCATCCTATGGACCCTGTGGAGATAGAAGGAAAGATAGCCTACTACCTGGAGGACAGTCCAGAAGAGAGAGAAGAAATAGCAAAGGCTGGAAGAACTAGAGCCTTAAAAGAACACACCATATACAATAGAGGAGAGATAATATCGAACATAATGAAGGATATAATAAGACAATCTCTATCAGAAGAAAAACCTCAAGAAGGAGAGACATCTTGAAAAGAGCTCTGATATCTGTATCCAACAAAACCGGCATAGTAGATTTTGCCAAAGCTCTATCAGAACTTGGGTATGAGATAATGTCTTCTTCCGGAACAGCAAAACACTTGAGAGAGAACAGCTTAGATATAATAGATGTATCTCACATAACAGGCTTTCCGGAAATACTGGATGGAAGGGTAAAGACTCTACATCCCAAGATACATGGGGGATTGCTGGCTATTAGAGATAATCCAGAACACCTGAAGCAACTTCAGAAAAACGATATAACACCAATAGACATAGTGGTTATAAACCTGTATCCATTCGAGGAGGCAGTCAAAAGAGGAGCTGACCTTGATGAGATAATAGAGAACATAGATATAGGTGGACCTGCTATGGTCCGGGCATCTGCAAAAAATTACAAGTTTGTAATTGTAATTACAGACCCCAAGGATTACGGCAGAGTGTTAGAAGAACTTACAGAAAAAGGGGATGTATCCCTAGAAACTAGGCAGTATCTGTCCTTAAAAGCCTTCAGACACACAGCCTTTTACGACAGTATGATATCAATGGTCCTATCTCAAAAGTTCAATGTAGAGGAAGACTTTCCGGAGGAACTCTCCATCCCATTTAGAAAGCTATCCAAACTCAGATACGGAGAGAACCCTCACCAAAAAGCAAGCCTGTATGTAAACCCTACAGAGGAAGATGAATTCTCTGTCTCAAACTGGGAGATACTCCAAGGAAAAGAGATGTCCTTTAACAACTATTTAGACACAGACAGTGCTCTCTCTCTTATCAAGGAATTCGAAGAACCAACCTGTGTTATAATGAAGCATAACAACCCCTGTGGTGTAGCAACCGGGGATACAGTTACACAAGCCTACGAGAAGGCTTTAAAGACAGACTCAAAATCAGCCTTTGGTGGTATTGTGGCAGTAAACAGAGAGGTTGACGGAGAGTTGGCCCTAAAACTCACTCAGCTATTCCTTGAAGTAGTTGCATCCCCAGATTTCACCCAGGAGGCCTTGGAAATACTAAAAACCAAGAAGAACCTCAGACTGGTAAAAGTTAACAACTTCAATAGAGAAGTAAAGGGTAGAGACTACAGAAGAATATCCGGAGGTATGCTTATCCAGGACAGAGACGATAAACTCTATCAGAAATTAGAAGTAGTCACAAGAAGATCTCCTACAGAGAAACAGCTTGAAGATATGCTCTTCGCCTATAAAGTAGTAAAGCATCTTAAGTCAAATGGAGTAGTGATCGTAAAAGACAAGATGACCCTTGGAATAGGTCCAGGTCAGACCTCTAGGGTAGATAGCTTAGAAACAGCGGTAAAAAAGGCTAAAGAGTTTGGGTTTGATCTTGATGGTAGCGTGTTGGCTTCAGAGGCTTTCTTTCCATTCAGGGACAGCGTAGACTTTTCCTCTGAACATGGTATTAAGGCCATTATACAACCTGGAGGGTCTATAAGAGACCAGGAAGTGATAGAAGCTTGCAACGAGCATGGAGTAAGTATGGTGTTCACCGGAACAAGACATTTTAAACATTAAGGGAGTTTTTATGATACTTTTAGATGGAAAGAAATTGGCTCAGAAGATAAAGGAATCTATAAAAGATGAGATAAGTATCTTCGTAGCTCAAGGAAAAAGGCCACCTACACTATCTGTAATCTTAGTAGGGGATAATCCTGCAAGCCAGATATATGTAAACAAGAAGATAAAGGACTGTCAAGAGGTTGGGATAGTATCAAAACCTTTCTTCTTACCTAAGGATATAACTCAAATTGAACTTGAGGATGTAATAGGCTCTCTCAATGGAGACGATGAAATAGATGGGATACTGGTTCAGCTACCTTTACCATCCCATATAGACACCTTAGAAATAATCCAATGTATAAACCCTAATAAAGATGTTGATGGGTTCCATCCGGAAAATGTGGGAAAGCTTGCAACAGGAAGGAAAGGTGGAATCCTTCCATGCACCCCTTACGGTATAATGAAAATTCTCCAGGAGTACAAAATAGATACCTTTGGTAAGGATGTAGTTATAGTAGGTGCCAGCAATATAGTAGGCAAACCTATGGGTTTACTGTTCCTCTGGGAAGAGAGATCAACCGTAACAATATGTCACAGAAATACAAAGGATCTAAAGGAACACACAAGAGGAGCGGATATACTTGTAGTAGCTACAGGAGTGCCTCATCTCATAAAGAGAGATATGATTAAAGAAGGAGCGGTGGTTATAGATGTAGGCATAAACAGGATTGACGGGAAAATAGTAGGAGATGTAGACTTTGAAGGATTAAGGGATAAAGTGTATGCTATAACTCCCGTTCCTGGAGGAGTAGGACCGATGACCGTAGCCATGCTTCTCCAAAATACATTAGAAGTATACAAGAGAAGGGTAGGGATACTCTAGAAAGTTGACATTGGAAGCCATAAAGTTAGACAGAGGTTTTACTTCTTAGGTCTGAAAGCTTTAACCTTGGTAGGGTCTGTATCTATGTACGGACCTTCTATGAGTTCCACACAGTATGGAATAGCCGGAAACACAGCGTCTAAACATAGTTTTATAGACTGTGGTTTTCCAGGGAGATTTACTATCAGGCAACTTCCCCTTATACCTGCCGTCTGTCTAGAGAGTATAGCTGTAGGAACCTGTTGGAGAGAGACCTGCCTCATGAGTTCTCCAAACCCAGGCATCATTTTATCACATACAGCTTCTGTAGCCTCCGGAGTAACATCTCTCTTTGCAGGCCCAGTTCCACCGGTTGTAAAGATGAGACAAGCCCCTTTACTGTCCACCATATCTATCATACTGTCCTTAATAATTTCAAGCTCATCTGGAATAACTCTGTAATCAACCTCAAAGGGAGTTATCAAAACATCCTGAAGGTATTCTATAATGGCTTTTCCACTTATGTCTTCATATACTCCTTTACTTGCTCTATCTGATACTGTTAAGACACCTATTACAGCTTTCTCCATGCTAACTCCTCTCAAAACTGAACACACATCTGTTTTTCTGAAAATCTCTTTCCTTCCACCTAACCCCTCTTACTCCTCTGTCTAACTCTCTCACAAATCCTTCTATAAGCCCAAGACCTCCCCAGCAGACAGGGTGCTCTATAGGTTTTATATTCATGGGTTCTAAAAAGTTTGGGAAAAATATACAATTACAGATACAAGCTTCTTCCTCAAATTTCTGGATTTCCTCTGCAAAACCAAGAAACTTAAGAGCGATCAGAAAAATCTTTTCCCATTCATCGCTACTCTTTTCCTCCATTAGAGACTTTGCTACCTCTCTACCTATCTGTCTAAAAACAGCAAATCCACCATTTTTACCGTATATATTCTGAATCTCTTTCCCGATCATAAAGACCAACTCTTTACCATCAAACCCTTCTTCTCTTTTAGAGTTCACCTTATTTAGAATAAGTTCTACACCATGCTCTCCAAGTATATTTTTTGTTATTGATAGGAGTTTATCTACCACTTCCTGACTAACCTCTGTCCTCATGACAGACCTCTCCTCAGATTTATTATATATACGTGAATGATAGATGTAAAAAATTTAAGTTTGATTAAATAATGATTAAATAGATTTTACAATGAAGATGATCATAAAGTATGCTTAATCTTTTATGTAAATAAACCTACACTTGCGGTTCTCGTAGTCTCTGTCTACCCATACAATACCTTTTACTCCTTCCTCAAGACCTTTTACAAAAGCCTCTATAAACCCCCAGCCACACCAACAAACACAGTGTTCTACAGGTGCATAATTCTTTGGTTTTAAGATACTTTCGTAAAAGACACAGTTGCAGATATACGCTTCTGTGGATGTTTTCTCTATCTTATAGGCAAATCCAAAAGTGTTTAGACTTTTCTCTAAAACTTCTTCCCACTGCTCCTTAGGATACCTTTCCATCAAAACCTTTGCCACTTCTCTACCAAGTTGTCTTATTATGGCATATCCTCCTTTCTGTCCAAACATATTCTGAATTTCGTCAGCAAAGGCAAAGACTATATCCTTTCCGGAGGAAGACTCCCCCATCCTTTTTGATATCTCAGATAGTACATGATTTACTGCATTTTCACCTAGTATATTTTTAGTGAGAGATACGAGAGTGTTTATAACATCTTGGTTTATTTCTCCTTCTATTCTTTCCATGATACTAACCTCTTTATGTTTAGAAAAATCATACCATAACTCCAGCTAAAATTAAATCTAAAGAAGGGAAGCCCACCATTAAGGTGGGCTTCCAAAGATTATTTTACCTTAAAGACAAACTCCTCTCCTTCAGTATCTATCAGAACAGTATCTCCATCTTTTATCTCCTTCCTGAGTATCTTCTCAGAGAGACGTGTCTCTATGTACTTCTGGATAGACCTCCTCAATGGCCTTGCACCATACACAGGGTCGTATCCAAATTTTATAGTTAGGTCCTTTGCACTTTCTGTCAGTTCTATTCTTATATTTCTGTCTATCAATCTCTTGTTTAGAGAGTTTATCATAAGCTCTACTATCTGCTTTATATCTTTCTTAAACAGTGGTTTGAAGACTATGATCTCATCTATCCTGTTTAAAAACTCTGGTCGGAAGTAAAGCTTTACCTCTTCTAAAACCCTGTCTTTAGCTCTGTTGAATTCTTTATCTACAACATCTTCAGAACCATCGAAAGGTATGTTTATCAGATACTGGCTACCGATGTTTGAGGTCATGATTATAACTGTGTTCCGGAAGTTTACGGTCCTTCCTTGAGAGTCTGTAAGCCTTCCATCATCTAAAACCTGTAAGAACAGGTCAAAAACCCTTGGGTGTGCTTTTTCTATCTCGTCAAGAAGTATGACAGAGTAAGGTCTTCTCCGGACAGCTTCTGTAAGCTTTCCTCCTTCTTCGTACCCTACATATCCTGGAGGTGCTCCTATGAGTTTTGCCACTGAATGCTCCTCTTTAAACTCTGACATATCAAGCCTTATCAGAGCATCTTCATCGTCAAAGAGTAGTTCCGCTAAAGTCTTCGACAATTCTGTTTTACCTACACCGGTAGGTCCTAAGAACATGAAGGATGCCAACGGTTTTCTTGGGTCTGAAAGACCAGCTCTTGCTCTCCTTATAGCTTCTGCAACCAACTTAACAGCATGCTCCTGGTCTATCAGTCTCTTATGCATCTCTTCCTCAAGATGCAGGAGCCTTTCAATCTCTTCCTCTTTCATCTTGGATATTGGGATTCCCGTCCACTCTGAAATAACCTCCGCTACATCATCCTCAGTCACCACTGTTGCTTGAGCTATCTTCTGCTGTAGCTCTTTTATCTCCTTCTCTACTTGGACTCTTTTTATCTTGTACTCCGCCTCTCTTTCGTAGTCTCCTCTCTGACTGAAAAGCTCTATCTGCCTGTCTATCTCCTCTAACTGTTTTTCAAGTTCTGAGAGTTTTAGTTTTTCGTTTGAACTACTGCTAACCGTATCTTTCAGTTGTTTTTCTAATCTTGCTCTCTCTACTTTTAGGTTTGCCTCTTTCTGGTAGTCTCCATCCAGAGATGCCTTAACTATCTGTTCCTCCAGGAGTTTAATCTTCCTTTCCAGCTCTATCACCTCCGGAGGAGCATAGACTAACTTCAGCTTCTTCCTTGCACAGGCTTGGTCTAAAGCATCTATAGCCTTATCCGGAAGTTTTCTTCCCTGTATGTACCTATGGGTAAGTTTTGCAGCAGCTTTCGTAGCAGAATCGTCTATCTTAACGTTGTGGTGTTTCTCAAGTCTTGGTCTTAGAGCTGAGAGAATCTCTACTGTAGTGCCCACATCTGGCTCATCTACGTAGACAGGTTGGAATCTCCTCTCTAAGGCTGGGTCTTTTTCTATGTATTTCCTGTACTCATCTAACGTAGTAGCTCCAACAACCCTTATTTCTCCCCTTGCAAGAGCAGGTTTTAGAAGTTGTCCTGCATCAGAAGCTCCTTCACCCTTTCCTGCTCCTACTATAGTGTGAAGCTCATCTATGAATAGTATTATGTTAGGGTCTGCCTTCAGACCGTCTATAAGATCCTTCATCCTCTCCTCAAACTCTCCTCTGTACTTAGTTCCTGCTACTAAAGCTCCAAGGTCTAAGGATAAAACTTTCTTGTTGTTTAGGTCTTCAGGAACTTCTCTATTTACTATCTTCTGAGCCAACCCTTCAACTATAGCGGTCTTACCAACACCAGCCTCCCCTATAAGGACAGGATTGTTCTTAGACCTTCTGAGGAGTATCTCTATAACCTGCTGGATCTCCTTCTCTCTTCCTATAACTGGGTCCAACTTACCTTCCCTTGCAAGCTTAGTTAAGTCTGTAGTGAACTTCTCTAAGGCAGGTTTTTCCTCCTGCTCCATCTCTTGTCTCAATTTTTTGTCTTCCATCTTCTTTTCTCCTCCTTTTTTGTCTAAATTTAGAACTTCGTTTAAGATTTTACCAGCTATAGTGTCCTTTGAATCTATAAGGGCTGTTGCTATATCCACCACAGATACGGAAGAAGAGCTGCTGTCTACAGCTATTCTCTCAGCACTTTCCATTACCTTTATTAGCTTTGATGAGTATACCTTGGAAGTTGGTAAAGATGTTATCCTCTGGATTATCTTCTCCTCAAATCTATCCTTGGAAAAGCCAATCTCATCTATTTGTTTTATTAAGGGTGAGTTTTCCACTATCTTGTATAAGAAATTTAGAAGACTTATCTCTCCGGATAGAAATCTCTCAGCTGAGGCAGAATCTACCAACTGGATAAGCTGTGATTTTATGGAGTTTATCTTAGACTCAAGCTGTTTCTCGTAGAGAGACAGTCTCTGGAGTTTAATCTCATCTGAACCAAAGAAGAATCCTCCGGAGGAGTACTTTCTTAACCTATCTTTCTCGGCTTTTACGTCCTTCAGCTCTTTGTATAACTCAAGAGCATTACTCCGAAGTTGAGATAACTGATTCTGAAGGTTTTTTATGTGGTTAACATTCTCATCCAACACTTTATCTATCTGAGAGTATATATTCCTGAGGTATTGCTGGACGTTATCCCTTAAAGAGTTCTTATCTATACCTCTCTTCTCTAGGATCTTCAGAAGTGGGGAGTCATCTCTCTCTATCAGAGCAAGTAGAAGATGGTCTGTGTCTAAAATAACATCTCCCATCTTGGATGCAAGATCTTTGGCCCTCTCTAACAACTCCCTACTCTTCTTATCCAGTAGATTCTCACTGAACATATTTTCCCTCCTTTAGCATATTACTATAAATAAATTTAATATAGTTCTTATAAATTTTCAATAAAAATAAAAAGAGAAAAAAGATTTTTTAGAAGATTTTTAGCACTTTAGATATACAGGTTTAAAACTTAGGTATCTGCTGAGTTAGACAGTGGAATGTCCCAAGTCCAACAACTATATCTGTAGCGTCTATACCGACTACTACCCTATCTCTGAATATACGTTGTAGGGTTTCTAAGGCTACCTTATCTTTATCACAACGAAAAGTGGGAACTATGACAGCATAGTTAGATATGTAAAAGTTTGCATAACTTGCAGGAAGTCTGTCCCCTCTGTAATACACTGGGTCCGGCATAGGAAGAGGAATGATGTTAAGACCTGTCTTCTTCAGGATCTGGTAGTTCTCCATAAGAGGTTCATAGTTCTCATCATTCTTATCTTCTTCTATGACAGTTATAATAGTATCCTCTGATACGAATCTTGTAATATCATCAACATGACCATCTGTATCATCTCCTACTATTCCATCCTTAAGCCAGATGACCTTTTGAGCACCAAGGTAAACTCTTAAGTTCCTCTCTATATCCTCTTTTGAGAGCTGAGGGTTTCTGTTTTTGTTTAAAAGACAGGATTCGGTAGTAAGAAATAAGCCATTACCATTCGTGTCTATACTTCCTCCTTCCAAAACCATACCTACCTCAACCCTCTCAACACCCAGATAGTCTACCATAAGTTTTGGGATCTCATTGTCTAACTGGTAAGGATATTTCCCCCCCCAGGCGTTAAACTCCCAGTCTGTGGCTACCAACCTTCCAGTCTCTATATCCCTGACGAAAATAGCTCCGTGGTCTCTACACCATGCATCGTTAGTAGGGAATCTATGTATAGTAACGTTCTCTTTTATTCCCTTTTCTTCTAACCTTCTCCGGAGGTCTTCTTCGTCAGACTCATCGTTAACATTCACATGGACTACTTCCCCTTTAGCTATCCACCTAATCATGTCTGTATATCTATCACGGACTGCCTCTATCTTTTCAAAGAAAGTATCTGGATTATGAGGGTAAGACAGCCAAGTTCCATAATGATCTTCCCACTCTGCAGGCATCAGAAACTTTCTCATCTTTCTCCTTAAGAACTTAAATTAAAGTAAAATATTCTACCAAAAACATCAAAAAGGAGAGAGATGATAACCATATTCGATGTAGATGGTGTTTTAATTGACGTGTCAAAGTCCTACCATTATGCTATAAAGGACTCTGTTGAGTTTTTTTCCGGAAGGAAGGCCAACCTAAATGATCTACTCGATATAAAGCTCTCCTTTGGGATAAACAACGACTGGGATGCCTCCATAGCAGGAACAATCTACACCATGTCCGGTATGGAACTTTCCCAGTTTAAGGCTGCCTTTTCTGTATACTCTCAGAGATTGGAGAGTTTCTACCGGTTTGCCAAAGAAAACTCTATAAGTTTGCCTCCTTACGATGAACTAGTTGAGTACTTTGAAAAGAGATATAGAGAACACCGGAATAAAGAAGAGCTAATCATCCCTCACCAGATATTATCAGAGATAAGAGATAAGTCTGAGGTTATGGGTGTTATAACTGGAAGACCTTTCTCAGACTTGGATTACACATTTAGATTCTTTAACCTCTATAGATACTTTGATACCATCATCACAGAAGATGACATACCATCTCCAAACCTAAGAAAGCCTTCTTCTTACCCATTAAAGCTCTTCTTCTCAAAACACACTTACAGAAACCCAACCTACTACATAGGCGACACAATAGCAGACTATCTTATGGTATATAACTTCATAAAGGAAGAAGGTAAAGAGGTTGAGTTTATTTTAATGGAGAACAATCATAGCTCAAATATACCAGCAAGACTAAGGATAAAAAACCCAGAAGCGCTTTTAGAGGTTATAGGATGATTATAGCGATAGATGGACCTGCAGGAAGTGGGAAGAGTACTGTAGCAAAAGCTCTTGCTAAGGAGCTTGGGTTCGTATACATCGATACAGGAGCTATGTACAGAGCCCTTGGACTAAAAGTAATAAAAGAGAGGATAAACCCAGATGATAAAGAAGAGGTGATAAAACTGATAGAAAGAACTGAAATAGTCTTAGATGGAAGTAGAGTCCTTCTCGATGGAGAGGATGTTTCTTCTCTAATCAAGACAGAAGAAATTGGAAATGTGGCATCAAAGATCGCAAGGTACCTTCCTGTTAGGAAGTATATGGTGGAAAAACAGAGGGAGATAGGAAAGAGAGCTAAAAATGCTGTTATAGAAGGTAGGGACACTGGAACTGTTATATTCTCAGACGCAAACTTGAAACTCTTCATGACCGCTTCTCCGGAGGTTAGAGCAAAAAGGAGAGTACACCAACTGAAGGAGAAAGGTTTTCCTGTGGATTACAATCACATTCTACAGAAGATTCTAGAGAGAGACAAGATGGACTACGAGAGGAAGGAGTCTCCTCTAAGACCTACAGAAGACTATATAGTAGTGGACACATCAAGCATGGGCATAGAAGAAATCATCAGATACATAAAATCCCTAATCTCAGAAAGGCTTAAGAATAACCAGGATGACTATTAATATGAGAAGAACTGTTGGGATTTCATTGTACATCCGGAAAAACTTCCCGGATCTATTACACTCTCCACGCTCGAACCTTCTCCTAACATACTCGTTGTGGAAGTAAAAGGCGGAGAGAAATAAAACGAGGGTTATCTTGGCATGTAACCAACCTCCGGAAGTTATCAGTTCTGGGTTTAAAAATATCATACCTACTCCGGTAACTACCGTTATAATAAAAGCTGGGATACCTATAAAGTAAAACAGCTTTCTTTCCATAACATTCACAACCTTCACAAAGCCTTCGTTATCTTTATTCTCAGCATGGTAGACAAAAAGCCTCGGTAGATAGAACAGAACTGCCATCCAAGAAACGAAAAAAACTATATGGAAGACCTTCATCCAGAGGTAAGCCATCTAAAACCTCCTTACTGGGATTTATAATATTCTATTATAAAAAACCGATAAATATAGCATGAGAGTATTAATCATAGAAGATGACCACTTCTTAGGAGAATCTCTTTCAGAGTACCTCAGAGAGAACGGCATAGACGTAGACTGGATAAAGGATGACAGAGAAGTAAAAGACACTCTCTCTATAAATGAGTATGATGTAATCCTCCTTGACTTAATGTTAAAGTACTCAAAAGGGGAAGATATCTTACTTTGGATGAGAGAGAACAGTATAATTACCCCTGTACTAGTAGTAACAGCAAAAAGTAGAATAGAAGATAAAGAAAGATGCTACAACTATGGAGCAGATGACTATATAACAAAACCCTTTGACCCGAAAGAGTTAATCCTGAAGATAAAAGCCTTATCGAACCGAGTTCATATTCCTTATGTACAGACTGTGGGAGAAGTAGAGATAGATTTAAAGAACAAAACAGTAAAGAAAGAAGGAAAAGAAGTTAAGATCTCAAAGACAGCTTGGAACTTGCTTTACTACCTACTTAAAAGAAGAGGAGAGATAGTAAGTAACGAGAGTATACTGAACTATGTATGGGGAGGTAAAGCGGTAGGGGATGAGATAATCCGTTCCTACATAAAGGAACTTAGGAAGATACTGCCACCAGACACTATAGAAACCTTCAAAGGGAGGGGATACAGATTAAAGTAAGATTTGAAAACAGGGTCCTTATATACATCTCTACGGTCCTTGTGGTGTCCCTATCAGCACTTAACTTTATAAACCTCTTTTATATAAGTAGGATAGAGGATTACTACAAAGAAAAGATATCCTGGTTACTGAGAGGTAATAATTACTACCAAAAGTACTATATAAAAGAAGATGAGCAAAAAGTACAACAGCTATCTGAAAGATACGGAAAGTTAGTTCTCCTTTGGGAAGTGATACTAACTGTTTCTTCCATTCTACTGTTCTATCTTGTCCTAACTAGAACTGTGAAAAGAGAGAAAAGATACCAAGAATTTTTAGAACTTGCCATTCTCTCTGTTTCTCATAAGTTCGGTAATTTTGTCTCAGCTCTAAAGATAAATCTAGAGCTGATAAAGTCATCCGGGTCAAAAAGAGCCATTTCAAGTATGGATAGCTACATCTCTCTGATGCAGGATGAACTGAAAGTACTGACGGAGATACTGAGAAAAACAAAAGAAGAGGATATTCAAGAAATAGTTCTAACAGAAATTATAGAAGAGATACTCTCAAAACTGGAACCAAAAGATAAAAAGATAATCATAGAGTTCAAGAATATAAGGCTCAGAGGGGATAAAAACAGTATAGAAAACATTCTATTTATACTCCTACACAACAGTGTAAAATACTCAAAGAGTTTTATCCATATAAGGATATTCAAAAACAGGGTTGTGGTGATAAGGAACAACATGGAAAGTAGGGAAGGAGGAAGTGGAATAGGGCTAACACTGGCGGAAAAGTTTTGCCAGCTGAACAACTGGAGATTGAAAGTTAGACCTTCAAAAAGATACTTTACAGTTTTCCTGATTTTCTAATCTTTTCTTACTATCTTTGCTTTGTCTGTAGCTATCTCGTCTATAGCTATAACTGTCTTTTTTAGAGGTATACCTTCCTCTGTTATGTAAGTTTCTGCTCCTGTCTCGTATAGTTCTATAGCAAGCTTAGAAGCAGCATGAACTAACTCATACCTACTTTTTACTTTCTTTAGAGCCTGCTCTATCAGCGGTCTTTGGCTCACCTAAATCTACCTCCTAAAAGTTTCAACAGATTATTATACCAGAAAAGACCGAAGAGATTCATCAGATATCTGTGATGGGTCAAAGTTGGACTTTCTAAGTCTGTTTGAAAGGATTATACACTTTATCTCGTTTTTTGCTTTCTCTAAACTATCGTTTATAACTATATAGTCGTAATCCCTCCAAGCAGGAAACTCCAAGGAGGCTGTTTTTAATCTTTTCTGTATCTCCTCAGGATTCTCTCCTCTAATCCTCATCCTTTGGATGAGTTCTTCCAAGGAGGGAGGCAGTATGAATATGGTAATAGTCTGGGAGAAACTAGCCTTTACCTGTCTCATACCCTGGATATCTATCACCAAAACAACATCAAACCCTTGGTCTATATATTCAAAGACTTCCCTCTTTGGAGTGCCATAGTAGTTTCCATGGACTGTAGCATACTCCAAAAAAGCTTCCTGTCTTATGAGTACTTCAAACTCCTCAGTAGTTTTAAAGACATAGTCCATTCCGTCTATCTCGTTTTTCCTCCTATTCCTGGTAGTGTAGGTTACAATCCTCCTTAAAGAGGGAAGTTCTTGAAGGAGAAGATTGACTATAGTAGTCTTTCCTGCACCTGCTGGTGAGGAAACTACATACAGATTACCTCTCATCTTGCTACCGCTGTCATCAACAAGCTATTTGTTAGTAAGTTAGATATTTCCCAGAATATGGCCGGATATACACCAAGTAGAAGGGTAAGTATAGACAGAAACCCAATAACAGCCTTCTCTATTTGAGTAAGGTTAAACTTTGCCTTACTTATAGGTTCGTACATATACATGTTAGCTACTATCCTCAAGTAGTAACCGGCAGATATAACGCTGGTTATCACCAGCACTATAGTAAGCCACCACACATCTGCAGATATTAGGGATAGGAAGATTCCAAACTTACCCATAAAACCTGCAGTTGGTGGTATCCCAAGCATGGAGAACATAAGTATTAGCATGTATAAAGCCATTATAGGATGTCTCTTCGCTAGACCCTTAAAATCTTCTACACTGTTAGTCCAGCCCTCATTCCTCTCAAAGGCAGACAGGAATAGAAAGCCTGCTATAGCCATAAACACATAAACCATAGCATAGAATAGGATGGCAAAGAAGCCCACACCATTTCCAGATGCAAGAGCTGCCAATATATAACCTGTATGGGCTATGGAGGAGTATGTAAGCATCCTCTTAACATCCTTCTGTCTTAAAGCTATAAAATTACCAACAACCATAGAAGCAGCCGCCAAGACTGCCCAAGCTGGAGCCCACACTTCCGAAGAACCACCAAAAGCATCAACAGTAACCCTTACTATAGTGGCATAGGTTGCAAGCTTCGCCACACCCCCCATAAGGGCTGTTATTGGAGTCGGTGCAGCTTCGTAGGCATCTGGAGTCCAAAAGTGGAAAGGAACAGCAGAAGCCTTTAGAGCTAAACCTACTATAAGTAAGACTAACCCGCCTATACCCCCAACATCTATATTATCTTGCAGCTTTAGCGCTATACCGATTAAGTCAAAGGTTCCTGTTTTACCATAGATAAGGGCTATCCCATAGCTTATTATCGCTGTTCCAGCACCACCTATTATCAGGTATTTAAAAGCACCCTCTTTAGATTTATAGTCTCTTTTAAGTAGACCTACAAGGATATACAGAGATATAGACATGAGCTCTAAACCCATATACATGGTTATGAGGTTAGGGGAGGACACCATTATCATCATCCCAAGTATTGAAAAGAGCATAAGGTAATAGTGTTCTCCGTAGTAGCTTCTTTTACTGTCTATATAAGGATTAAACACCGCAAATATGGTTATGGAGGTTATCAGTATGAGAAACTTAAACCAGAGTGAGAATGTGTCCACTATGTACAGACCGTAAAGAGTTTTATCTCCTTCCTGTATAAAGAACACAGAGATCGCTGCCAAGCCAAGGCCAAAGATAGACAGAGCAGAGAGTAAAGACTTATTCTTAGTAAACAGCTCTAAGACCAGGATGGTAAGAGCCACAGTTAGAACTATTATCTCTGGTATCAACACATAGAAGTTCGGAACTCCCAAGTCAGCTACTATGCTTAACAGTATGCCCATCTACTTAACCTCCCACTATCTTATGAAGAACAAAGGCGGAAGTGGAGTTTATAAGGTTTACCCACCAGTTAGGGTAGGTTCCTATCACAAACATGAATATGACTAGAGGTAAGAAAGACCACAGCTCCGCACTGTTTAGATCCTTTATATGAGAGTATTCCTTTAACCTTTCTTCAGATAGCAACTCTTCTTCAAACATAGTTTTCTTGTATAGCCAGAGAGTGTAAGCGGCACCTACCACCAAACTTAAACCAGCAAGGACTGCAGTGAGTATACTTACTTTAAAAGTTCCAAGAAGTGCCAGAAACTCTCCAACGAACCCAGATAAACCAGGCAGACCTGCAGACGCCATCACAGATATCATGAACAGAGTAGCAAACACAGGAACAAATTTAGCCATACCTCCTAGATCCTTCATCTCGTAGCTGTGAAGTCTTTCATAGATAAATCCTGCCGCTAAGAATAGAGCTCCGGAAGTCAGACCGTGGGATATCATAGTTATTATAGCTCCATTTACACCTTCCATATTCAGAGCAAAAGTTCCTATAGTAACAAAACCCATATGTGATACAGAAGAGTAAGCGATTAACCTCTTTATGTGTGTCTGGGCTATAGCCATCATGGCAGTGTAGATTATGGCTATAACACCCAAGGTAAACATCACAGGCATAAACACCTTTGAAGCCTCTGGAAACCAAGGAAGATTAAACCTTACAAAACCGTAAGTCCCCATCTTCAGTAACACTGCAGCGAGGATAACTGAACCTGCAGTGGGAGCTTGGACGTGGGCAGCAGGAAGCCACGTATGGAAAGGCCACATAGGAACCTTAACTGCAAAACCTAGAGCAAGTAGTAAAAAGAATACAATTTCTAAATTATGAGGAAGATCCACATTTAGAAGATCAAAGTAGCTAGTGGATAATACCTTGTTTGAGTAAAAGTTGTATATGTACATCCCAACAACACCGATAAGTAAGAATAGGGAGCCGAAGAATGTATATATGAAGAACTTTGTTGCAGCGTACAGTCTTTCAGCGTATCCCCATATACCTATTATGAGGAACATGGGAATCAGCATAACCTCCCAGAAGACATAGAAAGCAACTAGATCCCAGGCAACAAACACTCCAATACACGCAGCTTCAAGAATCAAAAAGGATATAAAGTACTCCTTGACCCTGTTTTGGATGTTAGTGCTCCATATGAACGACACAAAGAATGCGAGGGCTGTAAGCCAGACCATGGTTAGAGATAGAGCATCTACTCCAACCTCGTAAGATATACCAAACTGAGGTATCCACTCGTACTTTTCATAGAACTGTATTTTGTAATCTTTAGGGTCGTAAACTAACATAAGATAGGAGGATATAGCCAAAACTATCCCTGATGCTACTATACTTATAGGCTTAGCCACCTTTTCATTCAGTGCAAACACAATCAAAGCAGCAACAAACGGAATCAGTATAGAGACTGAAAGAATAGGAAAGCTGGCAGTCTCAAAAGTAGGCGTCATCATCTACCTCCTTACCTTATAATAAAGAACAGAGCTATGAATATAACAGTTCCTATAAGCATCTGAAGAACATACCCACTTATCCTTCCAAGCTGAATCTTCCTGAAGATATCACCGCCGAAGATAGATACTTTAGCAGAACCATCAACTACCCCATCTATAATAACCTTATCACCTACAAACCAAAGAACCTTTGATAGTTTGTAGTAGCCGTAAACGAATATGGCGTAGTAGATATGGTCAAAGTACCATCTATTGTAGAAAAGCTTGTAGATCGGTTGGAACATATCCCCGATCTTAACAGGGTCCACCTTCCTTAGCTGGTAGATCAAGAAAGCTGTGAATATTCCTGCTAGAGCTGTTCCAAGGATGACTATTCCTAGGAAGGACGTTAAGGAATGGCCAAGGAAGTGGAAAGCGTTAGGTTCTATCTCAACGTGGCTAGACCTTGAAAGCCCTTCCCAAACTATCCTCTTTGTCTCTTCAGAGAGAAATTTCATACTGTGAGGGTCTAAAGATGGTCTTAAGAAGTTCATAAAGAACTCCCGGAAGAAACCTAACAAGACAGTTGCAGTAGCCAACACTATCAACGGTACAGTCATGTTCGGAGGAGATTCGTGAACATGCTCTCTTGTGTGGTGGTCCAACCTGTCTGTAGAGAAAAATGCAAGGAAGAACAATCTAAAGATATAGAAGGCTGTTAGGAAAGCACCACCCCAGAGTAACATAAACACAAAACTGTTTATCTCATAAGCCCCTTCTATGATAGGGTCCTTACTGAAGAAACCAACAAAAGGAGGGATACCAGCGAGGGCTAAGGAACCTATCAGGAAAGTTCCCATAGTTATAGGCATAGCTCTTCCGATCTGACCCATCTTCTGAACATCTAACAGGTGATGGAGAGCTATAAGAACGCTACCAGACCCAAGAAATAGCAGTGCTTTAAACACTGCGTGAGATGTGAGATGAAACATGCCTTCACTAAATAACCCCAGGCCTTCAGCAGCAAACATGTATCCAAGCTGAGATAGCGTAGAGTATGCTATTATCCTCTTTATATCGTTCTGGACTAATCCCATTGTAGCAGCTATAAAAGCAGACATAGTTCCTACAAACAGGACTGTGTCTAAAGCAACCTCGGATGCAGCGAAAACGGGCATCAATCTTGCAACCATGTAAACCCCTGCTGCTACCATGGTGGCTGCGTGTATAAGAGCGGATACAGGAGTAGGACCTTCCATCGCATTTGGAAGCCATATATGGAGAGGTATCTGAGCAGACTTACCTATCGCACCACCAAAGAGAAGCAAGGCTATAGCTGTGATAACTACGTAGCCTGCTTCCGGAAGCTTATTGAATATCTGGAGATAATCAAGGGTTCCAAAGGTTGCAAACGCAAGTAGTATACCAAGCAGGAACAGCCAATCACCAACCCTGTTTACCACGAAAGATTCCATAGCTGCGTTTGCTGCAGACTTCTTGTAGTGCCAGAATCCGATCAACAGGTATGAGGCAAGACCAACTCCTTCCCACCCAAAGAACAGTTGAACTAAGTTATCTGAGAGAGTTAGCATAAGCATCATAAAGACAAATAGAGAAAGGTATGCGAAGAACCTTGGATAGGATTCATCTCCTTTCATGTATCCGGTAGCAAATATGAAGATAAATGTAGATACACATGTAACAACGCATGTCATCAGAGCTGACAGAGGGTCCCATAGGATACTAACAGTTATGTTGTAGTTTTCTATGGTTAACCAGCTAAAAAGCTTAAGGTTATAGTAGCCTCCGGTTTTTGCCACATCTATAAAGCCTATGACAGAAGCTATAGCAGATATAGCTACACCGGCTACTGCAACTATACCAGAGAGAGGCTCCCTCGGGAACTTATAACCAAATAAACCTATTATTACAAAGGCTATGAATGGTGAGAAAGGTATAATCCATAAGTATTCCATCTCTTACCCCTTCAACTCTGATATTTTTGTAACATCTACGTCTCTCTTCATTCTGTATATAGCCATAATAAGACCTAAGCCTATAGCAGCCTCAGCAGCAGCTATTGTTAGTATGAAAAATACAAAAACTTGTCCTGCAACATCTTGGAGCTTTATATCGAAAGCGACAAAAGCTATATTTACAGAGTTTAGCATAAGCTCGGTAGAGATAAGTAGAGCTATAATGTTCTTCCTTATGATTATACCGATGAGTCCTATCACCATTAAAAGACCACTAAGAACTAAGTAATACTCATAGCTAACGCTCATCACCTACCTCCTTTCAATCTTCCACTATATCTTTCTTACCGAGAACGATAGCTCCAATCATAGCTACTAACAGGATGACAGAGGCCACTTCGAAAGGAAAGAGATATTTTGTAAAGAGCATAGTTGCCACAGCTTTGACATTGGAGACCTGGTTTAACATCGCAGGTCCGAACACACCTGTTCCGGATACCCATAGACCATAGACGCTGACGTAGGCTAACTCCATGAATAGGATGAATGCAAAGGGTGTAGATAGTAGAGAGTATTTAAGGTCTATAGCCTCCCCTTCATACTTTGGGACAGTAGAGATAACCAGAACGTAGAATACAACTATTGCAACGGCGTATATGAGAATCTGGAGAGCCCCTATCAGCTCTGCCCCTAGGTTGAAGAACAGTCCAGAGATGGCTATAAGGGTGGATATAAGGGATAGCACGGCATAGATGATATTTCTGAAGAACACAACCCCTAAAGCAGATAAAACTGCTATAGTTGAAAGACTCCAAAAAGCTATAAGGTTTAGGTCCATCTAATCTGCCCCCAAAGTTTAGTTCTCTCTTCGTTATCTATCCAGATTCTATCTTTCTCTTTTAACCTTCTCCTGTCAAAATCTCTACCTCTATCGCTCATATCATCCATCTTTATCACACAGTTTTCTCTGTTATAACTTGCAGACTCGTAAACATCTGTCATTATCAGACAGTCAACCGGACAGGCATCTACACACAAACCGCAGTAGAGACAGTTTAACAGGTTCATCTCAAATTTGGTAACTCTCTTCTTTCCATCTGGAAGCTGAACAGCTTCTATTTTAAACAGAGTTGGCATAGGACAAGCCTGCTGACACATATAACAGGCTACACACCTGCTTTCATCATAACCGATCTCCATAAACTTCCCCAAGACTGAGAAAGAAAGAGGCTCGTTCCCATCTTTAACCCTGTGGGCGTGAACCCCTCTGAACCTCTTAGGGGGAGTAAGCTTCTCGTACGGATACTTAGTGGTTATGGTCTTCCTTATAAGGTTTTTAAAGGTAACCCTTAGACCTTTTATAAAGTCTAAGAAAATTATCCTCTCCCATATACTAAGCTTTGGTCTGTCCAAAAACTTCAGCTTTACCATTTCACCCTTTTATCAGTATTATAAAAGCAGTGATGAAGATGTTTAGAAGAGAAAGAGGGAGCATCACTTTCCAAGCTATCTCCGTTATCTGGTCTACTCTATACCTTGGAAGAGTCCAGTGAACCCACAGGAAGAACATGAACATCATCCCAACCTTTAGGAAGAACCATACGAAAGGAGAGAGAGGACCAAATATCTCCGGACCCTTCCAGCCACCGAAGAACAGTATCACAGCTATAGCACTTAAAACAAAGGTTCCTATATACCACTCAGCTAAAGGAAAGAGGCCAAACTTCATTCCTGAATACTCTGTGTTGTATCCGGACACGAGTTCAGCCTCAGCTTCCTGAACGTCAAAAGGAGTTCTCCCTGTCTCTGCAAGTATAGCAAAGAGTATAACTATGAAAGCTATAGGTTGATACCAGATAAAGGCTCCAAAGAACCCATCCTGTGCTGCTACTATCTCCCTTAATGAGAAAGATCCTGCCATCATAAGAGGTCCAACCATGGCAAAACCAAGGGCAACTTCATAACCAATTAGAACTGCAGCCTTCCTAAGGCCACCTATCATCGGATACTTACTGTTTGAAGCCCACCCTGCAAATATAACACCGTATATACTTATGCTACCGAAAGCTAAAGCTAATATAAGACCTACGTTTAGGTCTGTTATGTAAGGTTTTATCTCTAAACCGAACACAGTGAAAGGTTCCCCGAAAGGAATAACAGCCAGTATCATTATGACTGGCACGAAGGCTAATAGAGATGCCATGTAAAATAGGACTCTATCCACGTTGGCAGGGACAATATCCTCTTTCGTTAAAACCTTTAAGGCGTCTGCTATAGGTTGAAGTATACCATGAAATCCCACATGTAGAGGACCAGGTCTCTGCTGAACGTGGCCTGCGAACTTCCTCTCTATTAGGGTAAGGTATGCGGAAGCCAAGAACATACCCACGATGAATATGAGAGACTTTACCGCAACTCCTATAACAGTTCCTAAGATCTCCATCTGCAACCTCTTTGTGTTTTATTAAAAAATAATAACATACAAGGCTTTAAAATTAAACACTGTTTGATTTACACTTCCGAAAAATTAGTATAACTTATTCACAAATTTGATAGTTTACCTGTCAGTCTCACCTACCACTGGATCTATACTTCCAAGCAGTGCCACTGCATCAGCAACAGTTTTACCTCTTATAAGTTCAGGGAAGGCTTGGAGGTTATAGAAAGCACCAGACCTAATCCTCAACCTGTAAGGCTTTCCTTCTCCTTTACTGACTATGTAGAACCCAAGCTCACCCCTCGGATTCTCTCCGGATAGGTATACTTCCCCAAGGGGAGCTTGTTCTCCGTATATCCTGAGATTAAAGTCTTTTACCATAGACTCTATAGATAGGTATGTTTCCTGGAGTGTCGGTAAGACGTAGGGATTGTCTGTAGCTACATACCTGTCATTCTTCATTCTCTTTAATCTATCTACACATTGATGGACAATCTTTACGCTCTGCTTCATCTCTTCTATCCGAATAAGATATCTATCGTATGCATCCCCAATAGTTCCCAGAGGAATCTCAAAGTCTACTTCAGCATAGGCATCCGTAGGTTGGATATACCTTATGTCGTAGGGAACCCCTGCTGATCTTGCCATAACCCCAGTTAGACCATACTGATAGACATCCTCCTCAGACACTATGCCTACTTCTCTATTCCTCTTCATCCATATCCTGTTTTTAGTTAGAAGGTCTTCGTAATCTCTTACTCTGGAGGGGAAGTCCTCTATAAACTTCTCAACAATGTCTATAGCACCCTCTGGAAGATCGTATCTAACTCCACCTATCCTCATAAAAGAGGAGTTCAGCCTTATACCAGCTATCCCTTCTATAATATCCATCAACTTCTCTCTTTCTCGGAATGTATAGAGAAACATAGTAAGAGCTCCAAGGTCTAGGGCCGTTGTTCCAAGCCAGAGTAGATGACTGTTGATCCTCTGGAGTTCACACAGCATAGTCCTTATCCACTTTGCTTTCTCGGGAGGATCAACTCCCAAAAGCTTCTCGACAGCATTTACATAGGTCACGTTTGAACAGATGGCGGATATATAGTCCATCCTATCTGTGTAAGGAATAACCTGTGTATAGGTAAGGTCCTCAGCTAGCTTCTCTATACCTCTATGGAGCTGCCCCAGGATGATGTCACACTCTTTTATTGTCTCTCCCTCCATGTCGAACATAAACCAGATAGTTCCGTGCGTTCCCGGATGGAGTGGACCCCAGTTCAAAACAATCTGGTTTTTCTTATCTATCCTTCTCTTTTGAGTTTTCTCTAGGTCTTCCAGGGTTGGAATAGGCGTATGGTACGGATCGTAATCATGACTCGGAATGTTTTCCCTCTCATTAAGAGATGGAAGGTATACTTCTTTTATCCCTTCCTTTGGGAAGTCCTTCCGGAGAGGAAAGTACGGATAACCTTCCCAGAGGAATATCCGGACCAGATTCTCATGACCGTCAAACTTGATCCCAAACATATCCCAGGCTTCTCTCTCAGCCCATTTAGCACCCTTCCATAAGTCGGTTGCTGTTGGAAGACTATCTCCCTCTATCCAACTTTTCACTATAATTCTTTGCTTATAGTGGGGAGAGAAGAGTATATAGACTGCTTCAAACCTGGGAGTAGAAGGGTAGTGGTCCACTACAGTGAAGTCTATAAACATCCTAAAAGAATAAGCTGGGTCTTCCTTTAAAAACGTAAGGAAGTCTTTCAAATGTTTGGTATCTATCTCTACCGAGACAACATCTTTGTACTTATAAACCTTCAGATATGGGAAAGTATACTTTAGAGCATCCACTTTCCCTTGGTCTATCCAATAAGACATATCTTCTTTACTTCTGTATAGGTTTTGATTCTGTAGGAACTCTTATAGGTATCTCTTTAAACTCTTTTCCTTCTTTTTTCTCTTTTATCTTCTTCTGAAGTTGAAGTATACCCCATAAAAGCGCCTGAGGTGTAGGTGGACAACCTGGTATATAAACATCCACCGGGATTATTCTATCTACACCCTGTAGAGTGGCATAGGTTGGAAATGGACCTCCAGCTGAGGCACAACCTCCCATAGATATAACCCACTTTGGCTCCGGCATCTGGTCGTATATGAGTTTTAACATTGGAGCAACCTTGTTCACAACAGTCCCGGCGACTATCAATACATCAGACTGTCTTGGAGAACCCCTGAATATGATTCCTAACCTGTCTGTATCGAACCTTGACGCAGCTGTATGCATCATCTCTATAGCGCAACAGGCAAGACCCACAGACACAGGCCAGAGAGAGTTTTTCCTGCCCCAGCTTAAAACTTCTTCTACGGTTGCAAGTATTATTCCACTGTTTGTTTTTACTGCCATCTTAACGCTCCTTTCTTCCAAGCATATAGGTATCCTAATATAAGTATAAATAGAAATAAGAACATCTCTGTAAATATGAATCCGGCTGCAACTTGGGCAACTTCCTTAAATATCACAGCCCAAGGAAATACAAAAGCTGATTCAAGGTCAAACAGGACAAGAAGAAGACCAAGGAGATAGTATTTCTGGTCTATTGTTGTCCAAGTGGTTTTATCGTATAGAGGAACTCCACACTCGTATGGGTACTCTTTGTAAGGATCTGGTGCCTTCGGTGCAAGTAATCTGTTGACAACAAGCAAAATAGCACCTATAGTAAAGGCAAGAACGAAGAAGATAGCCAGACTAAAATAACCCGTTGCCATACTTTTTCCTCCGTCAAAAAGGTAGAATTAAAATAACCTAAAATCACAAAATATGCAATCAGTTTATAACACCGTTTGATAGAAAAGTTAGATTGTTACATGTAAATTTTGGTATATTAAATTTTGGTATATTATATGAAACAATATCAATTGGTGATGAAGTATGGAGAGTATTGGTAAGCTAATACTATTTGTGGGATTGATTATGGTTACTGTTGGACTGATGCTTATCCTTTTAGAGAAGTTACCTTTTAGTATAGGTAAACTTCTAGGAGACATTATCATCAAGAAAGACAAATTTACTTTTTATTTTCCAATAGTAACTTCTATACTGATTAGCTTGGTCATATCACTAATACTGCTGATAGTTTCAAAGGTGATGAGATGATTGACATAGAAGAGTTTAACTACCATCTCCCAAGAGAATTGATAGCAAAGTATCCTATAGAGCCAAGAGATAGCTGTAGATTGTTGGTTTTAGATAGGGAGAGTGGGAAGATAGAGCACCGGATATTTAGAGATATAGAGGGTTTTATGAACGAAGGGGACCTTTTGATACTGAACAACTCTAAAGTAATCCCAGCAAAGCTTATAGGAGAGAAAGAGGGGACAAAGACTAAGATAGAGGTATTTCTTGTAAGACAGATAGAAGAGGATGTATGGTATGCCCTCATAAAGAATATCCGGAGGTTAAAGAAAAAGCAGAGAATTATGGTAGGACAGAATTTCTTCGTTGAGTTCTTAGACAGAGAAGGGGAAAAAGCCATCATAAAACTACATTCAGAGGATTTAACTTCAGATTTAGAGAGGTACGGACATGTTCCCCTTCCACCCTATATAGAGAGAGAGGGAGAGGAGGAGGATAAACAGCTATATCAAACCGTTTTTGCCCAAAAAGAGGGTTCCGTAGCCTCTCCAACAGCTGGACTACACTTCACAGAGATTCTTTTAGAAAGATTAAAAGAGAGGGGAGTAAGGATATCATTTATAACTCTACATGTAGGACTTGGAACCTTCAAACCTATAAAAACGAGAAATATAGAAGAACACAAGATGCATGAAGAGTTCTACACTATTCCAGAAGAGACATTGGAGCTGATAGAAAAAACCAAGAGTAGAGGTAGATCTGTCATAGCCGTAGGGACAACGGTGGTAAGGACATTGGAGAGTTTTGCAAAGACAGGTATAAAAGAGGGGTTTACAGACATATTCATATATCCACCTTACAGATTTAAAATAGTAGATAAACTGATAACTAACTTCCATCTGCCAAAGTCAACTCTAATACTACTTGTGTCTGCATTTGCAGGAAAAGATAAGATACTAAATGCCTATAATGAAGCTATCCAAAAGGGATACAGATTCTACAGCTACGGTGATGCTATGTTTATCATATAAACAATGTCTCTAATTATGGTAAAATCTCCCCATAAAAAGAGAGGAAAGAAAGTGAATAAAATGCCAGTCAAACTTTATGAATCTTTTAAAAGCAAGGTAAAAGAAGAAGAATATATTCAAAACATAGAATCTTTAAAAAAAGAACTAGAGAATCTATCAGAAGAGTTTTTACAGAAAGTTAAGCAAGAAGAAAATTTTTTAATATTGAATGATAAACAGAAGAGTATACTAGAAAAGTTTTTGAATTTTTACTTGAAAAGTATACTTACTACATACCCAACAGATGTAAATATAAGAAAAATATACAGAGCAAGTAGAAAACTGGATATTGAAGGAATACCTGATTTACTGATAGTAGACCTTTACAATAGGATGAAGAGTTTATTTGAAAAAAGAAACATCTTGACGGAGATATTACAGTTAAGGATAGATGTAGACCTTTTGGCTATTTTAAGGCATTATACCTTATTATCTCTAGACCTAGAGAGAAAGATATCGGATTTAGCAGAATTCAGTTATCCTAAAAACTCAGATTTCAAGATTCTGGATGAACTCCAAAAAGCTAAAAAGGAGTACATAAGAATAAAAAACAGAGTTATCAAGGCTATAATGAACGGGAACAAGAATATAGAAGTCAAAACTGCAGATCAGTGTAAATTTGCGTTGATACTATCTAATATACAGATAATAGGTAGCAAAAATTTATCAGAAATTAGGAAGATGCATACGAATTTTCACAGTTTCATAGATTTCTTTTTGAAGAATATCGATGGTATGTCTTCTTCCAAGAAGTATCTGCTGATAAAGGAACTGGAGAGTCTCTCTTTAAGGATATTGTACTTACTTAATGAGATACAGATAGAACTAACTAGTCGGTATAGCTTTTTAGACAGGCTGACTGAAAGCTACAACAAGAATATTTTTCCTATCATATTCCAGAGAGAAGTAAAGAGAGCTGAGAGATACAATTTTTCTATCTCTATTTTGATCATAGATATAGACGACTTCAAAGATGTAAACGATAACTACGGACACCTAATTGGGGATGAGATTTTAAAGGAAATCTCTAGGATCATCCGGAAAAATACAAGAGAATCAGACTATCTTTTTCGGTTTGGCGGTGAAGAGTTTATATTACTTCTACCCCACACACCTTTAGAAAATGCTATGAAAGTAGGAGAGAAGATAAGACAGAAAATAGAGAAGCATTCCTTCACAGAAAAAAACTTAAATATAACTATAAGCTGTGGTATAACAGAGGTAAAAAACTTTCAGAATCCTTATTTAAATTTAGAAGATGCTGACAAAATGCTATACATATCCAAGAGATCTGGAAAGAACAGATGCACAATCTACAGAGAGTCAGTATGAAGGTGTTAACATCCCCTGGGAAGATTAACATAGGTCTATGGGTTATAGGGAAGAGAGCTGACGGATACCATAACATATTCACTTTTATGCATACAGTCTCCATATCTGATAGGATATACATAAAACCATCTTCCAAACTCAGGATAAGGACTTCTCTATCTGATGAATCCATCCAAGATGAAAACAACATAGTTTTCAGAGCTATTAAAGAGTTTGAGGGTTATACAGGTCTGTATGAAGATTTTGATGTGTTTATAGAAAAAAACATACCCCTTGGAGCTGGATTAGGAGGAGGAAGCTCAAACGCAGCAGTAGTTCTAAAGTACTTAAACCAGTTTTTCTCTAACCCACTTACAGAAGAAGAGCTCTTTGAGGTTGCCAGCAGAGTAGGTGCAGATGTCCCCTTCTTTCTAAAGGGAGGATTTGCCCTTGTGGAAGGAAAGGGAGAGAAAATAACCTATCTTGATAAAGAGGAGGATCTAGACTTATTCTTGGTCTATCCGAATGTAAGGTCAGATACAAGAATGGTTTATTCAATGGTTAATCAAGAGTTATTGACAAAAAAGGAGGAATTAAATATAATATATGGTCTACAAAGGGAATACGGTTTAAGCAAGTTGATCCAGCTTGCAAAGAACTCCCTCGGAGAGATAGCAAAGCAACTTTACCCAGAGATCAGGGAAGTTGTTAGTTTTTTAGAGATCCAGGGATACAAGCCTCAAATTTCTGGTAGTGGTAGTACCGTGTACTGTTTTGGAGAACCGTCTGAGGCCGTGAAAGCTGGTTGTAAAGCGAGAAACTGGAGAGTCATAGAAAGTAAACTTATATAACATAACACTGGGGAGTAGTTCAGTTGGCAGAACATCGGTCTTTGGAACCGAGTGTCGGAGGTTCGAGTCCTCCCTCCCCAGCTTAAATACCATCATACTAAATAAAACTTGGAGGGCTCCTGCTTGAGTAAAGCCTTAAAACTCATCTCCGGGAAAGCCAATCTACCTCTATCAAAAGCTATAGCAGAGTATCTAGAGACTTCTTTGGTTGATATAGTACTTACAAGATTCAGTGATGGAGAGATTAGAGTACAGATAAACGAAAACGTCAGAGGAGCTGATGTCTTTGTAATCCAGAGTTTAACAGCCCCGGTCAACGATAGTATTATGGAGCTTCTCCTCATATTAGACGCTCTGAAAAGGTCTTCAGCTCACAGGATAACTGCAGTTATACCTTACTTTGCCTATGCAAGACAGGATAGAAAGGATAAACCAAGAGTCCCTATAAGTGCTAAACTTTTAGCAGACATAATCCAAACGGCTGGAGCTGACAGAGTTCTAACAGTAGACTTACACTCAGCCCAGATACAAGGTTTTTTTAACTGCCCTGTAGACAACATCTATGCACTACCAGTTATACACGAGTATCTAAAATCTAGGAACATAGAAGATTTGGTTATAGTTTCTCCGGATGCTGGTGGGGTAGAAAGGGCTAGATTGCTCCAGAACAGACTAGGTGGAAACTTGGCTATAATATACAAGAAGAGACCGGCTCCTAACGTAGTAGAGACCCTTGACGTTATTGGAAACGTAGAGAGTAAAAACGCTGTGATAATAGATGACATAATAGACACTGCAGGAACGATAGTTGCTGCTGCTGAGATGTTAAAATCTAAAGGTGCAAGGTCTGTGATAGCTGCGTGTACCCATCCTGTATTCTCCGGACCTGCTGTGAATAGACTTAAAAACTCTGTGATAGAGGAAGTTGTCACAACAAACACTATTCCTCTAGAAGGAAAGGAGTTTGATAAACTCATCATCCTCTCTGTGGCTGAACTTGTAGGAGAAGCAATAAAGAGGATCAATATAGAGAGTTCTGTAAGCTCTCTGTTCATATAGGGTACACTATGAAGCTTGCTATTTTGGATGCTCAGACTCTCGGCTCTGATGTAGACCTTTCTATATTCAGAGAGTTTGGATACTTGGAGGTACACCCTACAACTTCAAAAGATAAGACCATAGACAGAGTAATGGATAAGAACATAGTAATAACCAACAAAGTGGTCATAGACAGATCTGTAATGGATGCTGCTCCCAACCTTAAACTTGTCTGTGTAGCTGCAACTGGTTATAACAACGTAGATATAGAGTACGCAAAGCGCAAGGGAATAGCAGTCAGTAACGTTGCTGGATATTCTACAGACAGTGTGGTCCAGCATACCTTCGGGATGCTGTTCTACTTACTTGAAAACTTAAGACATTATGATGACTACGTAAAATCTGGAGAGTACTCAAATAGTACTATCTTTACCTACATAGGAAAACCTTTCTGGGAGATAAAGGGTAAAACTTGGGGAATCATAGGTCTTGGAACTATAGGTAAGTCTGTAGGAAAAATAGCTAAAGCTTTTGGCTGTAAGGTCGTATACTACTCAACATCCGGCCTAAGCATAGATCCAGAGTTTGAAAGGAAAGAACTGGAAGAACTCCTATCCACCTCGGATATAGTCTCCATACATGCCCCTTTAAACGAGAAGACGAGAAACCTCATAACTTACCAGAATCTCAAACTTATGAAAAGGAATGCTATCCTACTGAACTTGGGTAGAGGTGGTATAGTAAGGGAAGAAGACTTGGCAAAGGCTTTGGAAGAAAGACTTATCTATGGGGCAGGTTTGGATGTGTTAGAGAGAGAGCCTATTGAACCAGATAACCCCTTTTTAAAGATAAAGAATAGAGATAGACTCCTCATAACACCCCATATAGCCTGGACGAGTATAGAGGCAAGAAATAGACTCGTAAGAGAAGTATACCTTAACATAAAAGTTTTCTTACAGGGAAGACAGAGGAACAGAGTTTGTTAGAAGATATCCTCCATGGTCTGAACGACAGACAGATAGAAGCTGTCCTTTATTTTGACTCTCCTCTTTTAGTCCTTGCAGGTGCAGGCTCCGGCAAGACAAAAGTTATAACCCATAAGATCATGTACCTGGTAAAACATCTTGGCCTAAATATAAACAGGATACTAGCTATAACCTTTACAAACAAAGCTGCAAACGAGATGAAGGAGAGAGTAGGGAAGGTTTTCGGAGAGAGTCCCCCTTGGATAATGACCTTTCACAGTCTGTGTGTCCGTATACTCCGGACAGAAGCAGAAAAGGTAGGTTTTGAGAGAAACTTTACAATTTACGATGAGGAAGACAGTAAAAAGATTATCAAAAAAGTTTTGAAGAACTTAAATATAGATGAAGAGAAAATAAAACCAGAGAAGTTGAGGGATATAATCTCAAAAGCAAAACAGGAAGAAGACCCAGAAGAGTTGATAGACCTACAGAGTATCTCTATACCAATGATAATAGAGATATACAGAAAATACCAAGAGGAGCTAAAGTCCGCTAATGCTCTAGACTTTGATGACCTACTTGTAAAGAGTGTAAAACTCCTTCTTAAAAATGAGGATGCACTAAACAGATGGCAAGGGAAGTTTGACTACATACTAGTAGATGAGTATCAGGATACGAACAAGATACAACACAGACTCCTAAAGCTACTTGTAGGTTCAAAGAAGGGTTTGACTATTGTTGGAGACCCTGCTCAGTGTATTTACACCTGGAGGGGTGCAACACCGGAGAATATCTTAGAGTTTGAGAAATCTTTTCCAGATACAAAGGTTATAAAATTAGAGAGGAACTACAGAAGCACCAAAAGAATCCTTGACTGTGCAAACACAGTGATCTCCAAATCCTCTGGAAGGTGGCAGAACAAGATACTAAAACTATGGACAGACAAAGAAGGAGAAGAGGAGATACAACTAAAGATACTACCAACAGAGAAAGAAGAGTCCTCCTTCATTGCCCAAACTATAAAGTCCAAAGGTTATAGATACTCAGAATTTGCCGTTTTAGTGAGGATGTCCTTTCTTACAAGGAACTTAGAAGAGGCTATGTTAAGGTATGGTATACCTTACCAGATAGTAGGGGGGTTAAAGTTCTATGAAAGAGCTGAGATTAAAGACATCCTATCTTACCTTAAGGTTGCCTTTAATCCAAAAGACTTTGCAGGCTTTGAAAGGAGCATTACCACCCCTCCCAGGGGAATAGGAGAAAAAACCATACAGACTATCAGCTCTTATCTGAAGGTAGATTGGATACAAGCTCTATCAGACTCTACTGAAGCTCTTTCAAAAAAAGCAAAGGAAGAAGTAAAAAAGTACATAAAGCTTATAGAACACATCAGGGAACATGGAAACACACACCCTGTGGAGACAGTTAGGTATCTGCTGAGAGAGATAAACTTTGAAGACTTTCTGAAGAAAGAGTATGAGAAGGACTGGGAAGATAGACTTCAAAACGTAGAAGAGCTCATATCTGCCTTAGAAGAGGTGGAGAAAACCGGTAAAAGCCTGCAGGATTTTCTAGAAGAGACTACATTGAGCCAAGCTCAGGACACGATAGATGAAAACGAGACTGTAAAGATAATGACGATCCACGCAGCAAAAGGTTTAGAGTTTAAAACCGTTTTCTTAGCAGGACTGGAAGAGGGTATATTCCCAAGTGGTAGAGCCTTCGACGACCCATCCCAGATGGAAGAAGAGAGAAGGCTGTTCTATGTTGCCATAACTAGAGCAAAGGAAGAGCTCTTCTTGACTTTATCCAAAGAGAGACATAGTTTCTCCAATAAACCGCTAACCGCAAAACCATCCCGGTTCTTAAAAGAGATAAAAGAATTCTTACAAAAACCTGCAACATCTAATCAAAAACTAAGCAACAGTGTACAGTTTAAAATAGGACAGTTAGTAAAACATGACATATTCGGAAATGGTGTTATAAAGAGTATAGTGAGAAACAGAGCTGTAATAATCTTCGAGAAAGTAGGGGAAAAAACTATAGACCTTTCTTTCGTTAAACCAGCTTAGATAGATCGATCCACACCAAGAAAACAACAGAAGCAAAAACAAGGGAGTCTACCCTATCTAAGAGTCCTCCATGTCCAGGGATTAAGTTGGAAGCATCTTTCTTACCTACCTGCCTCTTTATAAAACTCTCAAATAGGTCTCCTACCTGCAGAAATACAGCAGAGATTAAAACTGGAACCATGTAAACAAGGCTCAGATTAAAGTAATCTATAAAACTGTATCCCGCTATAAAAGAACCAAGAAAACTACCAAATCCTCCTTCCCAGGTTTTTTTGGGAGATAGGGCGGGAGCCATCTTATGCTTTCCAAAGTTCTTACCTACGATGTAAGCGGTAGTATCTCCTACCCAAACAACAGAGAAGAGTAAGAAGACTAAAAGTTTATCTTCCTCTATCAACTTACCTATGGAAGATACGAAGAATACTCCGTATACAAGAGTAAGGAAAGTAAAGGATGTGTACTGAAGGCTATTATACCTATGACCTATCCAAAAACCGTACAGGGCTATAAGAAGTACAGCAAGGTATACATCCAGAAACAGCAAGGATAGAGAGGATAAAAAGGCCATAAGAAGTATGTAGACGTTCCTAAACCCTTTCAGTATATCTTCCAACAGACCTATTAACTCATAAACCACCACAACAGAAAGGAGACAGACAGAAACTTTAAGAACCTCTACTGGAAGGTATATAATGCTAAGTATGACAGCGAATGCAAGGACTACTCCAGATAAGGTCCTCTTTACTAGCTCACTCATCTAAGATCTTTCCAAACCTCCTCTCTCTACTCTGGTAAACGTACAAAGCTTTCAGAAAGTCCTCCTCTGAAAAATCTGGCCATAAAACTGGAGTAAAGTAGAGCTCTGTATAGGCCAACTGCCATACGAAAAAATTAGATATCCTCTCCTCTCCACTGGTCCTTATAAGTAGGTCTGGGTCCGGAATATCCGGATTGTACAGATAGTTTCTAAAACTCTCTTCATCAATATCCTTTACCCCTTCCCTGACTATCTTTCTAACAGCATCTACGATCTCCGCTCTCCCACTGTAGTTTAACATGATAAGTACAGTTAGACTACTTCCTTCTTTAGTCTCTTCTTCTCCTCTGACTATAGCCTGTAGTACGTGCTCAGATAGATTGTCTCTCCTTCCGGAAAAAAGGAGTCTAACATTATTTTCTTTTAAGAATGGTATCTTCAGATTTATGTACTCCACCAGTAAGGAGAAGATAGCGTCTACCTCTTGAGTTGGCCTCTGCCAGTTTTCTGTAGAGAAGGCAAACAGAGACAGATACTCTATACCTACCTTTTTTGCAAACCTTATAGCTCTCTCTACCGCCTCAACTCCCTCTCTGTGACCGTATATCCTGTCTAACCCTCTTCTTTTTGCCCATCTCCCATTTCCATCCATTATTATGGCAATGTGTCTTGGTATCTTGTAAAGGTTTTCCAACTACCTAATCACCTCTAATTTCTTCCTTGCGAGTTGTGCAGGTTCAGAGTCCGGATATTTCTTTATAAGGTCTTGTAGATACTTTTTACCATTCTGGTTATCTCCCATCTCCAGATAAGCAAAACCTATCTTAAGTAGGGCATCCGGATACTTTATACATCTCTTTATCTTTCCTTCATCACACTTCTGAATAAGGGCCTTGAATATCTCTATGGAGTCTCCAAACTTCCTCTCTCCGTAGAAAGTCTGCCCAGCCCAGAATACTGCGTTACCATAGAGGTCAGAATCTGGATATTTCTTTAGAAATTCCACAAAGTACTTCCTGGCCTCTTCATAGTTACCTTTGTAGTAAGTGTCTAATGCATACTGATACAGTCCTTTTTCATCTGAAGGTACAGAAACCTGCTCTTTACCTTCTCTGGGAAGTTGTTGAGGAGGTGGAGGAGGCAGCTTTGTTTCCTGTACTGATTGAGTTGATTTTGAAACTTTCAACTTCTCTATCTCCATACTGTTTTCCGCCACAGTCTGGGAAAGTCTATCTAACCTTCTGTTGAGTGTTTCCATCTTCTCTTTGTTTCCCTGATTATCCTGCTTTAACTGGTTAATTTCCTGCTTAATCTCTATCAGTTCCCTCTGGAGAGAAAGGATCTTATCATCAGAAGCACACGATGAGAGCAGCACTAATCCAAATATAGCCAACACAGAACTTATCTTCATAGAACACCTCCTTACTTTCTAGACATAAAGTAGAACATCAAAACTCCAGAACTGACTCCAACGGTTATTATACCAAGTTCTGCAAAAAAAAGCATAAAGTTATCTGTTTTTAGCATATATCTATCAAAGAGAAGCACTATAATAGGAAGAAACATCAGGAGTGTGAGGAGTACAATAATGAAGACTGGATTATTCAGTAGTCTCTTCATAGGTTTTTCACCATGAAATTGGGATAAAATATTCTACAATATCTTAAAGCCGGAGGTCTTTATGAAGTCTTACAATGTGGCTATACTGGGAGTAACAGGTGCTGTAGGTCAGACAATGATGAAAGTTTTAGAGGAGAGAGACTTCCCTGTAAACAGTATAAAGTTTTTAGCTTCAGAGAGGTCTGCTGGAAAGGAGATAGAGTTTAAGGGAGAGAGATTTAAGGTAGAAGCAGTATCTGAAGAAGCTTTTGAAGGAGTAGATATAGCTCTCTTCTCAGCTGGTGGAGATAGAAGTAAGAAGTGGGCTCCAGTGGCTGTATCAAAGGGAACTGTAGTGATAGACAATAGCTCAGCTTTCCGGATGGAACCAGATGTGCCTTTAGTAGTTCCGGAAGTAAACCCTGAGGATGTGAAGTGGCATAGAGGTATCATAGCAAACCCAAACTGCTCAACAATCCAGATGGTGGTAGCCTTACATCCGATCCATAAGGTAAAGAGGATAAAGAGGATAGTAGTAGCTACATACCAAGCTGTTTCTGGAGCCGGAGCAACAGCTATCTCAGACCTTGAGAACGAAACAAAAGCCTTTTTTGAAGGCAGATACTACACACCCCAAGCTCTCCCCCACCACATAGCCTTTAATGTCATACCAAGGATAGACAGTTTCGATGAGAGCGGATACACAAAAGAAGAGCTTAAAATGATAAACGAAACCAGGAAAATCATGCATGATCCCGACATAAAGGTATCTCCTACATGTGTCAGGGTTCCTGTATTCGTAGGTCACAGTGAGGTTGTGACCATTGAGACAGGGCTACCTATTACAGTCCAGGAAGCTAAGGAATTACTAACGAAGGCTCCAGGAGTGATAGTAGAGGATGACCCTGCCAACAACGTCTACCCAGTTCCAATAGAGGTAGCTGGTAAGGATGATGTGTTTGTTGGAAGGATAAGGAAGGATGCTGGCTTTGAGAACGGCTTATCCATGTGGATAGTTGGGGATAACCTACGAAAAGGAGCGGCCACAAACGCTATCCAGATAGCAGAGCTTCTGGTAAAGTACAACTTAATATGATAAGGGAAGAGTTGGAAAAGCTTGAGGAAAAGACTTTACATCCGAAGGGAGCGAAAAGCTCTCTATCTAAACGAGATACTCCAGAAAAGGAATGTCCCTTCAGGACGAAGTTCCAGAGAGATAGAGACAGAATAATACACAGTAAAGCCTTCAGAAGACTAAAACATAAAACCCAGGTTTTTCTTTCCCCAGAGGGAGATCACTACAGAACAAGGCTTACTTATACGTTAGAGGTATCTCAAATAGCCAGGACAATAGCCAGAGCTCTCAGGCTCAACGAGGATCTTACAGAGGCTATAGCCCTTGGACATGACCTTGGACACACACCCTTCGGACATGCCGGGGAGTTTATACTGAAGGAAAATGGAAGCTATCACCATGCAAGACATAGTCTTAGGGTCGTAGAGAAGTTAGAGAACAGTGGAAAAGGTCTCAACCTTACACAAGAGGTAAAAGATGGTATAAGTAAACACAGTAAAGGAAAATCACCTCTGGTATCAGAGAGTAGCATGTCTAAGACTCTCGAGGGGGAGATAGTAAGGATGGCTGATAAGATTGCCTATATAAACCATGACCTAGAAGACGCCATAAGAGCTGGTGTCATAAGAGAGTCCCTAGTTCCGGAGAGTGTGGTAAAAATACTAGGTAAAACCAAGTCTGATAGGATATCGAAGATAATCAAGAGTATCGTTTTACCACTACAAAAAGTGATTATACCCATATACTCATGGAAGAAGAAGTATACCAAGCTCTATACAAGTTAAGAGACTTTCTGTATGAGAACATATACTTCTCCGAGGTTGTATCTAGGGAGTTAGAGAAGGCAAAAGGGATAGTTCAGGCACCGTTCGACCACTATACCCAGAGACCATACGAGATTCCAAACTACAAAGTATACTTAGAGTTATGGGGAGAGTACGACCCAGTCCAAGCAGCAGTGGACTATGTAGCAGGGATGACTGATAGATTCGCAGTTAAGAAGTTTAGTGAGATATTCGTACCTAAAGGTTGGGCTATACTGTAGATGCTAAGAATAGTAATACTTGTACATCTTTCTATCCTCTTTATAAGAGTTCTGTATGTTCTCTACAGGGATATAGACCTCTCTTCAGAGGAAGCTCAATACTGGCTTTGGTCTAAACACCTGGACCTGTCTTACTACTCAAAGCCTCCAATGATAGCATACCTTAACTTTCTATCCACCTCAATATTCGGGGATACTGAGATAGGAGTAAGGATAAACGCCATCTTTCTTGGATTCTTAACTGCTTTAGGAGTATTCTTCTTCTCCAGATACCTTTTTAAGGACGAGAAGCTGGCTTTCTTCAGCTCCGTCTTCTTATACTTCGTACCTTCTTACCAGTTAGGGTCTATACTGTTTTTAACAGATAGTCCTTTAGGGTTCTTCTACTTTTTTCTTGCCTTCTTCTTTTTCCGGGCCACCCAAAGGAACTCTACAAGAGACTGGATTCTAACAGGACTCTCCGGAGGACTTGCTTTCTACTCTAAATTTTCTGGGGTCTTATTTTTACTACCTGCTTTAGTTTATATCTACTTATTTAGAAAGGAGCTCTTCAGAGAGAGATGGCTTTACATATCTATAGCTATAGCTGGACTGTTCACGATACCTGTTCTCTACTGGAACATACAGAATGACTTTGTGAGTTTCAAGCATGTAGGAAAGTTAGCAGGAGTAAACCAAAGTACTATATATCTGAAGCATACATTAGAGTACATAGCAGGACAGATAGGGATAAACTCCTCTTTCCTCTTTCCGTTTATGGCTTACAGCATCTATAGAGCCTTTAAAGATAGAGACAAAAGACTCATCTACCTCAGCCTGAATGGTCTACTGGTCTTTATAGTATTTCTACTGATATCTCTTAAAAAAAAGGTTGAGACTAACTGGCCAGTCTTTGCCTACACACCTGTTTACATTCTAACATCCTACTATGTATACAGATTCTGGCTCAAGAAGGCTCTAATACCTATGACTTTATCCCTTGTGTCTATTCTTATACTCTTTTACACTCCTGTACTGGATAACGTTGGTTTAGGAAAAGTAGTTCCCCCAAAGATAGACCCTTCCAAAAGACTTGTAGGTTGGCAGGAGCTTGGGATGAAAGTAGGAGAGGAAATCAAAGAGTTAGATAGGTTCTTTATCTTCTCAGATTCTTACCATATAGCTTCCGAACTTGCCTTCTATGTTCCAGGAAACCCACAGACTTACTGTGTGAGGATAGATAGGAGAATGAACCAGTTTGACATCTGGGGGGGGATGGAGAGATTTGAGAACAAGGGTTACTGGGGCGTGTACGTAGCAGACCATCCAATACCTGAGAAGGTGAGAAATGGTTTTGAGAGTATCTATAGAGAGGATGTGTATAGGGTAAAATATAGGGGAGAGTTCGTTAAAGAGTACTACATATACGTGCTTAAGAACTATAGACAGATAGAACAAGATCCTATAACTTCTTTTTAAAGGAGAAGAACTTTGAGGATAAGGATAGGAACTAGAAAAAGTCAACTTGCCTTATGGCAGGCAAACTTCATAGCTGAAAAGCTAAGAGAAAGGGGTTTTGATGTTGAGATTATAAAGATAACCACACAGGGGGACAAGATACTGGATGTTCCTCTGGCCAAGATAGGGGGAAAAGGGCTATTCGTTAAAGAGATCGAGGAAGCTATGCTAAGGGGTGAGATAGATATAGCAGTCCACTCTCTTAAAGATGTTCCTACTAAACTACCTGAAGGACTGGATATAGTGGCTATCCCGGAAAGAGAGGACCCTTCAGATGCCTTCATATCGGTAAAGTATGACTCTATCTGGAGTCTACCCCAAGGTGGGAAGATAGGAACGAGTAGTTTAAGGAGAAAGTCTCAGATTCTAAGCCTCAGACCTGACTCAGAAATCCAAGATTTAAGAGGTAATGTAGACACGAGGATCAGAAAGTTAGAAGAGGGGCTGTTTGATGGGATAGTCTTAGCGTATGCTGGGTTAAAAAGGCTTGGGCTGGATTACAAAGTAAAGGAGAAGCTCCCTCCAGATAGGATGATTCCAGCTGTCTGTCAAGGATTTTTAGGGATAGAGGCAAGGGTTGATAATAAGGAACTGTTAGATGCTATCTCATTTCTAAATCACGAAGAGAGTTTTGTAAGGGCATCTGCTGAGAGAGCCTTCCTATCTACCCTGGAAGGAGGATGCCAGGTTCCTCTAGGAGCTTTCTGTGAGATAGAAGGTGATAAGATAAGAATTGTAGGATACATATCAGACCTTCAAGGAAAGAGACTAATAAAGGAATATGTAGAGGAAGAGCTTTCTGGTAATTGTGTGAAACAGGGAGTGGAGATGGGGGTAAGATTAGCAAACACACTACTTGATATGGGTGGTAGAGAGATACTGGAGGAACTCCTATCTTGCGGGTAGTTTGTTGTCCTCTGAAGAGACCCTTATTATGGTCTTTACGTTACCCCTTGGGTTCCAGTCTCCTATCACCTCAAGTCTCCGGGGTTTTAGAAGGTTGTACAGATCCTCATATATCTTG
This sequence comes from Hydrogenothermaceae bacterium, assembly GCA_026418535.1. Classification (GTDB taxonomy): domain Bacteria; phylum Aquificota; class Aquificia; order Aquificales; family Hydrogenothermaceae; genus JAOABC01. The sequence goes on from JAOABC010000004.1 coordinate 204,466, forward strand.
TTAGTGGACTCTTCATGGGATATGTACTGGTTTCTGTACTTGTTAAGATAGAGCTTTAGAGATTTTAACTCTACGATGTACTGGTCTGGAACGTATACTACCTTTATAGTAGCATAGTCCGGGTAACCAGACCTCGGACACAGACAAGAGAACTCTGGGAATGTTATCTCCACTGTGTAGTTTCTGTTTGGGTAAGGATTAAGCCAAGGTTCTAACTTAAACTCTAAGATCTCTTTCTCTCCGTACTTCATCTAAACCTCTCTCTCCACTATAAATTTTGCAATCTGGGCTAGTATATCCCTGTTCTCGATGATTTTCAATAACTCTACGGCTGCTTCAACATACTCAAAAGCCTTTTTCTTTGAAACTTCAACATCGTAAAGTTTTGGAAAGGTTGTCTTGTTCTTGTCTTTATCTTTCCGGACCTTCTTCCCAAGCTTAGGCTCATCTCCAACCTCATCCAGTATGTCATCCCATATTTGGAATGCCATCCCGATGCTAAAACCGTAATTTTTCAATGCATCCTGAACCTGACCGTCTCCTCCCCCAACTATACCACCTATCTCACAGCAAGCCTCCATAAACTTAGCTGTTTTATGTTGATGTATGAAATTTACATCCTCAAAATCTGGAAGAATATCTCCAGCTTGACCAGCAATCATCCCGTACAGTCCAGTTTTTTCAGAGATTATTCTTATAACCTTAATCAGGTCTTCAGGAGAGAGGTACCTATTTGAGGAAATAAGGTGGAAAGCGTGGGTTAAAAGTCCATCTCCAACTAGTACTGCCATTGCCTCCCCGTAAACTTTATGGCAGGTGAGTTTTCCTCTCCGGAAGTCATCATCATCCATAGCTGGAAGGTCGTCGTGAACCAGAGAGTATGTATGGACAAACTCAATGGCAACTAAGATCTCTTTGATGTTCTCCCCCTCTATATCTGGATTTACAGCTCTTGCGGACTCTAGAAGGAGTATGGGTCTTATCCTCTTTCCACCTGAAGAGAGAGTATACTCTATGGCTTCAAACAGGATATCCGGTTTACCCTTTGGTAATAGCTCCTTTATGTATCGATCTATAAGCTCTCTCTGTTTTTTTAGATAATCAAAAATCATCACAGATTAATTATACCTAAAACTCTACTCAAAAAGCATTCTGGATGTGTTCCAATTTATCACCACTGATGGATATAACATCAAACCTCACATCTACATAACGAACCTCACAGTTTAACAGATAGCACTGAGCGGTCCTTTTAATCCTCTCAATCTTTACCCTGTTTATACTTTCCTCCGGAGCCCCAAACTCCTCGGTGGACTTGCTTCTTACCTCTACAAACACAAGACATTCTCCCTCTTTCGCTACCATATCGATCTCCCCAAACTTGGTCCGGAAGTTCCTATAAAGGATCGTATAACCTTTAGATGTTAGGTATCTAGCTGCTAAATCTTCTTTTTCTCTTCCTCTTAGAAATCTGTTCAAAGTCTTTGGATGACCGTCTGTTCTTTGAGTTTTTTAAGGTATACCTGGTACTCTTTCTTAAACTTATCTAGACTACTCTTCTCAAAATCTTCTCTGGGGAGTAGTTTCTTACCCTCACTCTCTATGTATACGAAGTAGGTTCCTTTTTCTGTCTCTACGTTGAATATATCTCCAACCTTGTGGCTAAACACTGCCTCATCAAGCTCTTTTACTAAGTCTCCTTTCTTAACTTCCCCAAGAAGACCGTCGTTATCCGCAGTGAACTTATCGTCGGATAACTGTTTAGCTAAAACAGGGAAGTTATCTCTTGTTAGTTTCTTCGATATATCCCTTAAGAGCTTTGAGTATTCTTCTCTTTCCTTTGAGATAAATATTATCCTAACCTTTTTTATCTCTTGGAGCTCTCCTTCAATCACACCCTTGGACATAGTCTGCCTTAGGTAGAACTGGAGGAACCTGTTTACAACCAAGTCTCTTCTTATAAACTCTCTTAACTTCTCATAAGGTATCTCTTCTTGGGAGAGCTTCTTTTTGAACTCCTCTAAGCTGTATATACTGTTAGCTTTAGCTATATTTAGAATAGCCTGCTCCACTTCCTTTGAGGATACTGATATACCAACCTTTGACGCCTGCTGGTAAACAATTATAGAGTCTACCAGTTTCTCTTCAGCTTCTCTATTATTCTTCACGTTGTACCACTGTTTGGCAAACTCTATATCAGACTTCAGAACAGGTTCAGAGTTTACAACCAGAGCAACCTTATCAAAAAGCTCCTCCCTCTGCTGAGAGTAGGCAGTAAGGAGTATAGAAAGGATACAGACTAGACTAATCACCACTTTTTTCATACTTTTTCTTCCTCATCTCTACGTAGTTCTCTATAATCTTTTGCTGATTTCTCTCTATTGCAAGGGCTCTATCTGGAACATCTTTGGTGATTACAGAGCCAGAGCCTGTAATTGCTTCTTCACCCACTGTTATGGGTGCTACTAACATCGTATCGCTACCTATGAATGCTCTATCCTTTATCACAGTCTGATGTTTCCTGTATCCGTCGAAGTTACAGGTTATAGTCCCAGCCCCAATGTTTACTTTATTTCCTATCTGGGCATCTCCCAGGTAAGAGAGATGTTTTGCATAGGTCTCTTTTCCTATCCTTGAATTTTTAACCTCTACAAAGTTCCCAATCTGAGAACTCTCTCCTATAACAGAGTTTGCTCTAATCCTGGCAAAAGGTCCTATTACAGCTCCGTCTTCTATAACAGAGTCCTCTATGTAAGAGTTTGCAAGTACTCTCACATTTTTACCTATTCTGCTATTTTTTATAACACAGTTGGCTTCTATGACAGTTCCTTCATATATCTGAGTTTTTCCTACCAGCATACAGTTCTGGAATATCTCTACATCTCTAGATAGGTCCACATCAAACTCTATCCACGTACTCTCCGGCTGGTGGAAGGTGTTCCCGTTTAGAGCCCAGAATGTTATAAACCTCTGCTTTAGTATGTTCTCTACCCCTGCAAGTTGTAATCTGTCGTTTACGTTTAAAATCTCTGTGTAATCCAGAATCTCTAGAGCATACGTATATCTTCCTTCTTCCCTCATTATACGGACCACATCTGTAAGGTAGTACTCTCCCTGGGCGTTGTCATTCTGGAGTTTATCCAGAGCTTGAATAAGGTACGGAGCATAGAATATGTATATACCTGAGTTAACTTCATTTATTCTCTTTTCCTGAGGGTCAGCGTCTTTTTCTTCCACTATTTTCATGATCCTACCATTCTCATCACGGACTACCCTTCCATATCCGTATGGGTTAGGTACCCTTGCTGTTATGGCAACCCCTGCTATTGATCTGTTCCTATAACCTTTCCGGAGGGTGTTTAGGTTTACTCCTTCGTATCGAATCAGAGCTTTCAAATACTCCCCAGCGTTATGAAGAGTCTCTCCCCTTACAAGGGGTGTATCTCCGTTTATTATCAGCACATAGCCATCAAAATCCATAAAGTGCTCCTTTACAAGTGAAACAGCATGACCAGTTCCAAGTTGCTCATCCTGATGGACAAAGAGACAACCATTACAGTTAACACTGCTTATGACATCTTCCTTTTTATGCCCCACCACTATTACGGTCTTATCCGGTTTTATCCAGCTAACAGAATACTTCACATACCATAGCATAGGTTTTCCTAAAATAGTATGTAGAACTTTAGGTTTATCGGACTTAAATCTTGTCCCTTTTCCAGCTGCAAGGATAACGGCTACCAGTGGAAAATCTATCATGAGCCTCCTCCAAAACTTTCTAGCCTCTGTATTATAGGGAATACAGAATCTGATTTAACCTTATAACTCACCCTGTTCACTATAAGTTTTGCTGTTGACTCTTTTATCTGGTCAATAACAACAAGACCGTTTTCCCTGAGAGTAGTTCCAGTTTCTACTATATCCACTATAAAGTCTGCTAAACCCACTAAAGGTGCAAGTTCTACAGAACCGTACAGCTCGTAGATGATGGGCTTTATCCCTCTATCCATAAAGAACCTTGTAGCTATACGGGGATATTTGGTTGCCACCTTTAAGGTGCTTATGTTTGAGTTATATATCTCTCTACTCTCTGGCTTACCTGCTACCACTATTCTACAGTAGCCTATCCCTAAATCTATCGGCCTGTATATGTCGTACTCTCCCTCGTCTAAAACATCGTTTCCCGCAACCCCAAAGTCTGCTATCCCACTTTCTACGTAAACTGGAACATCCTTAGGACGGACTATCATGAATCTGAACTCTTTCGTCTCCAGTATGAGCTTCCGGGAGTCTCTATTCACTAAACTTTCAATCACACCAGACCTGGTGAGGATATTTATAGTCTGGTCGAAGAGTCTACCTTTAGGGAGAACAAAGGATAACTTTTCCATACTATCTTTCCTTTGCAAAGGGTATACTTATCCAGAGCTCCTCCCTATCGTTATCTACCTTCATCTCAACCTCTATATTTTCTGAGTCGAACTGAGGGTATCTAGAAAACACAGATATAAGATCTTTCTTGAGTATATCTGCAAAGTTCGGGGGTAATCCTTTCCTCTCATAAGAGAGGACCATCATAAGCCTCTCCTTTGCTTTGTTTGCAGATGCATCTTCCTTAAAGAAGCTGAGTATAGACATAGAACTTTCCCCCTAACCTTACCTTCCAAAGAGTTTAGCAAAAAATCCTTTTCCCTCTTCAAGCTCTGTAAAGGGTATATCTTCTCCTTCCAGCCTTCGAGCGATATTCTTTATAGCCTTTCCAGCTACTGAGCTTTCAGATAAGACTACAGGCTCCCCCTTATTGGTAAAGTCTACTAATTTCTCCTCATCCGGAACAATCCCTATCTTTGGTATCTGTAGTATCTCTTCTATATCCTCTACAGAAAGCATCTCCCCTTTCTTTACCTGATGTAGCCTTATCCTGTTTATGATGAGCTTTAAGTCTGTCTTATCCATAGACTCTAAAAGCCCGATAACCCTATCTGCGTCCCTAATTGAGGAAACTTCTGGGTTCACGACTATCAAAGCTTCCTTCGCAGAAGCACAGGCAGTTTTAAACCCTCCCTCTATACCTGCCGGAGAGTCAAGAAGAATATAGTCAAACTTATCTTCTATAGACTCTACTACCTCTATAATTTGATGGGGCTTTACAGCATCTTTATCCTTCGTCTGGGCAGCAGGAAGTAGATAGAGAGATAAACCTCTTTTATCTTTCACGAAAGCTTTTTCCGGAGAAACCCTCTTCTCTACAACATCCACTATGTCGTATAGTATTCTGTTCTCTAGTCCGAGTATCATATCAAGGTTACGAAGGCCTATATCTACGTCTATTGCAAGGACCTTCTTACCCATCATAGCTAAAGCTGTTCCGATGTTTGCAGTCAGTGTGGTTTTTCCTACACCACCCTTTCCGGAGGTAATTACTATAACCCTCGCCATATTCTTCCTCACTTAATTTTTTTTATAATGATCCTATCATCCTCCACGTAAGCTATCTCTGGATAGTCAACCTCTTCCACCTTATCCGGAGATCTTGTTATGTATCCAGCTATCCTAACCTGTTTGGGTAGAAACTTCAGAGCCATAACCACAGCAGATTCATCCCCATTTGCCCCAGCTTGGGCTATACCCCTGAGAGTACCCATAACTATAATACTATCTGTTGCCACTACGTAAGCATCCGGGTTCACATCCCCAAGGATAACCACACTTCCATCATACTCAACCTTCTGACCACTCCTTAAAGTTTTGTTCACTATCTTGAGAGATTTCTTATCACTTCTCTTTCTACTTTCCTTCAGATACAAGTCGCAACTCTTAAATACTGAACCCTTAATACTATACTTTGATAAAACCTCTTCTAAATTCTTCAACTCTTGTTGACCTAGAGTCAGACCGTTACAGTCTACAACAACAAAACTGTCTCTGAAGATACCACTGGAGAGCCTCTCTTTCAGCTCTGATATGTTATCTTCCACACTTTTCTTAGCATCTAACTTTATAACTATAGCAGGTATAGTTATACCTTTAACCTCTATCATGACTATCCTTCTTGTAAATTAACCCAAAATATGATTGTTTATTCTACTGCAAATTTTTACAGGAGGCAAAAGATTGCAGGAAAGCGTTAATAACCTATTCATAGAACATTTCGGATACAGAGACTCAAACCTTTACTGTGAAGATGTAAGTATAGGAAACTTAGTAGCAAAAGTTGGAACACCAGTTTACGTGTACAGTAAAAGAGCCATAATCCAGAGAATAAGAGCATATAAAGATGCCTTTAAAGATTACCAGACCCTCATCTGCTACGCCTTAAAGGCAAACTCAAACCTATCGATCTTAAAAATCATAGAAGAATCAAGACTTGGAGCAGATATAGTCTCCGGAGGGGAGCTATATAAGGCAAAGAAGGTAGGTTTTCCATCTAGTAGGATAGTTTACGCAGGGGTAGGAAAAACAGACTTTGAGATAGAGTTTGCTATAAGGGAAGGGATTTTATCCTTCAATGTAGAGAGCCAGATGGAACTGGAAATAATAAATCAGATAGCAAAAAAGTATGGTAAGAAAGCTAACGTCTCAATCAGGATAAATCCGGATGTGGACCCAAAAACACACCCTTACATATCCACAGGTCTAAAGAAGAGTAAGTTTGGAATAGATATACACCAAGCTAAAGAAGTCTACAAAACAGCTTTAAAGCTTGAAAATATAAACATAGTTGGCATCCACTGTCATATAGGTTCTCAGATTACTGACCTATCTGTTTATGAGGAAGCCGCCCAAAAAACCGCAGAACTGGTTTTCCAGCTAAAGAGAGAAGGGATAGAGTTACAGTACTTCAATATAGGTGGAGGGCTTGGTATAAGGTACAGACCAGAGGATAAAGTTCCTACCCCAAAAGATCTTGCAAATATAGTCATTCCGATAGCAAGTCAAACAGGATTGAAACTGATAGTAGAACCTGGCAGGTCAATCATCGGTGAAGCCGGGGCTCTTATCACTAAAGTGATGTTCCTAAAGGACAAAGGAGACAAGCATTTTGTTATTGTTGACTCTGGGATGAACGACTTAGTTAGGCCATCTATATATAACGCTTACCACCATATAGTGGCTGTAAAACAGAGAGATAGGAAGATAAAGGCAGATATAGTTGGGCCTATCTGTGAAACTGGAGATTTCTTCGGAATAGATAGAGAGATAGACTGGGTAGACAGAGGAGATCTGATAGCCATACTGTCAGCAGGAGCTTACGGCTCAAGTATGTCCTTTAATTATAATGTCAGACCAAAAGCTATAGAAGTTCTAATAGATAGGGAAAAATTTAGTATAATAAAGGAAAGAGAAGACTACAAACATATAACCCTTTTAGAAGAGGAGATCTGATGAAAGTTCTGGTGGTTGGTAACGGTGGAAGAGAACATGCCCTTGTATGGAAGATAAAACACAGTCCTCTAGTTAAGGAGGTTTACTGTGCCAGTGGGAATGGGGGAATAGAGAAGATAGCTAAAATAGTCAGGATATCTCCAACTGACATATATAGCTTAGTTAGGTTTGCAAAGGAAAATAGAATAGACCTAACTGTTGTTGGACCAGAACAACCCCTCTCAGAAGCTATAGTGGACAGGTTTGAAGGAGAAGGTTTAAAGATATTCGGACATAGATCTTCCGCAGCCATTCTGGAAGCCAGTAAGGCTTTTGCAAAGGATTTTATGAAGAGGTACAAAGTTCCCACCGCCCTATACGAGACCTTTGAGAACCAAGATGAAGCTATAGACTTTATAAACAGAGTTGGAACTCCAATAGTTATAAAGGCTGATGGACTTGCAGCAGGTAAAGGGGTAGTAGTTGTCAAAAGCTTAGAAGAGGCTCACCAAGCAGTAAAAGATATGTTTGGAGGTAAATTTGGACCTGCAAGTAAAAGGGTGGTTATAGAGGAGTTCTTAGAGGGAGAGGAAGTTTCATACATATGTATGGTAAAAGGAGATAAGTTCGTGCCCGTACCATCTTCCCAAGACCACAAAAAGGCTTATGACAACGACGAAGGTCCAAACACAGGTGGAATGGGAGCCTACAGTCCAACTTCTATCATAACTCCAGAGGTAGAAAAGGAGATCCAAGAGAAGATAGTGATCCCTACACTAAGAGGCATGATGGAAGAAGGTAGAGAGATGTCTGGATTCCTATATGCAGGACTGATGATCGGTCCTAAGGGTATCAACGTTTTAGAGTTCAATGTCCGGATGGGAGATCCGGAGACACAGCCAATAATGAGAAGGCTAAAGTCTGACCTAGTGGGACATATAATGGACATAATGGAAGGTGGTATAGAAAGGGTTAAACCTATCTGGGATGATAAGGTGTCTATAGGTGTTGTAGTGGCCTCCAGAGGATACCCTGACAGATACGAAAAAGGAAAGGTTATAAGCGGGATAGAAGAAGCTGAGAAAGATAGTGATGTGGTAGTTTTCCACGCAGGGACCGAGTTAGAAGGAGACAGATTGATAACAAACGGCGGTAGAGTCCTTACAGTAACCGCTACTGGGCAGGATATAGTAAAAGCAAAGGAAAAGGTCTACTCAGCAGTAGAGAAAATAAAGTTTGAAGGAGCATTCTACAGAAAAGATATAGGCTGGAGAGAAGTTACAAGGCTAAAACAATAATTTTTCCTGAACAAAAAGTAGTTTTAACCATTCAAAAAATATAGAAAATATGGAAAATATTTTTTGGCTGTTATACAATGAAACTGTTTTATTTAATTACAGGAGGCAGAAAGTATGCTGAGTTATGATGTGCTGATAGTGGGAGCCGGTGGTGCTGGGCTTATGGCGGCACTGGAAGCAAGTAAAGCAAAAGATGTTAAAGTAGGTGTTGTAACGAAAGTTTATCCAACTAGGTCTCACACGGGAGCTGCTCAGGGAGGAATAAACGCAGCCCTTGCAAACTTTGATCCGTCAGATAGTCCAGAAGTCCACACATTTGACACAGTCAAAGGTAGTGACTATCTTGGAGACCAGGACGCTATAGAGTTCATGTGTAATGAAGCCCCAAAAAGAATATACGAGCTTGAACGTTTAGGAGTTCCTTTCTCTAGACTTTCAGATGGAAGGATAGCCCAGAGACCTTTCGGTGGAGCTGGATTCCCAAGGACATGCTACGCTGCAGATAAAACTGGACACGTTATACTCCACACTCTATACGAACAGTGTCTGAAGAACGAAGTTGAATTTCTTAATGAATGGTTCATTACAGAGCTTATCACAGATAATAACGAAGCTAAGGGTGTAATAGGTATAGACATAAGAACTGGAGAGGTCCACGCTATAAAGGCAAAAGCTATTATATTTGCAACAGGTGGATACGCCAGGGTTTACTGGGTTAGGAATACGAACGCCATAGGTTCAACTGGAGACGGTATGGCTATAGCCTACAGAGCAGGAATACCCTTAAAAGATATGGAGTTTGTCCAGTTCCACCCGACGGGACTCAGGTCCACAGGTATACTTGTCACAGAGGGTGCAAGGGGTGAAGGTGGATACCTTATAAACAACAAGGGAGAGAGATTTATGTCAAGGTACGCCCCTCAGAAGATGGAGCTTGGACCAAGAGATTTAGTGGCAAGGTCTATAGAGACGGAGATCTTAGAGGGAAGAGGATGGGGCGAAGGTATGATGGCCTACGTCCACCTTAACTTAAGGCACCTTGGAGCTAGAAAGATAAAAGAGAGACTTCCACAGATAAGACAGTTGTGTATAGACTTTGAGGGGGTTGACCCTATAGATGAACCTATCCCTGTTAGACCTACAGCCCACTACTCAATGGGTGGAATAGATGTAAGAGATTATAGAACGTCTATGACAGGTGTGAATGGTGTCTTTGCTGTAGGAGAGTGTGCCTGCGTATCTGTTCACGGGGCCAATAGACTAGGAGGAAACTCTCTCTTAGACCTGGTAGTGTTTGGAAAACCAGCTGGAACTGCTGCAGTTGAGTATGCAAAAAACAGGTCCTCAGACAACTTCAACCTGAAGGCTGAAGAAGAGAGAGCAAGAAGGGAGATAGAGGCTCTACTGAAGAAAGAAAGTAAGGAGAACATAAACAGCATCCGAATGGAGCTTGCTCAGACTATGTGGGATAAAGTAGGTATATTCAGGGAAGAAAAACCTATGCTTGAAGCGATAGAAAAAGTGAAAGAACTAAAAGAAAGATACAAGCTTCTAGCTCCGGGAGATAGCGGAAAGATATTCAACACAGCTCTTGTAAACTACATAGAGCTTGGATATCTATTAGACCTGGCGGAAGCTATAGCAGTTACTGCAGTCTTAAGGAAGGAAAGTAGAGGAGCTCACGCAAGAAGAGACTATCCAAACAGAGATGATGAGAACTTCCTAAAACACAGCTTAGCTTACTATACTCCAGAAGGTCCAAAGGTTGAGTACAGTGAGGTTAAGATAACAAAATATCAACCACAAGAAAGAACCTACTAACATAGTGAGGTGATACCTATGGAAAAGTTTAAGCTTAAAGTGTTCAGATACGACCCTACAAAGGATGAAAAACCCTACTACCAAACTTACGAACTTTCGGTAGAGAAAGGTATGACAGTTTTAGCAGCACTGTTCAGGGCAAAAGAGGAGCAAGACCCATCTATCTCTTTCAGATACAACTGTAGAGCTGCAATATGTGGTTCTTGTGCAGTAAGGATAAATGGTCATGCAACTTTAGCCTGTAAAGTCCAGGTTACTCATATGCTGGAAAAGTACAACACAGATACACTAGTGATAGAACCTACAGGAAACATAAAACCGATAAAAGATCTGGTCTACGATATGGACTGGGTTGTGGATAAGCTTAAGAGAATAAAGCCCTGGTTTATACCAAAGGAAGAGCCCCCGGCAGATGGAAAAGAGTACAGACAGGATCCTTTTAACCATCATAAGATAGACTATACTTCTGACTGTATTCTCTGTAACTCTTGTATGTCTGACTGTAATGCTCTAAAGGCAAACAAAGACTTCTTGGGGCCTATGGTTATATCCAAAGCCTACAGGTTTATTGCAGACTCAAGGGATGGAGCTAAAAAAGAGCGACTGGAAGAAGTATTAAAAGATTTCAACTTAGAGTGGTGTGTAAGGTGTATGGAGTGTACTACGAGGTGTCCTAAAGAGGTCCAACCTTATGAGAATATCATAAGAACTAGAATCATAGCTGCAGAAGAAGGGTTTAAATCTCCCGGAGAGATACACGCAAACATCTTTGAAAACGATATATACAACAGAGGCATGCTCAACGAGATGCTACTTCCTATGAGACAGGAAGGTATACTTGGGGCAGCAAAAAGAGCACCCTTTGGAATAAGGATGTTCTTTAAGGGTAAGGTAAACATAGCAGACTTTTTTGGAGGACACAAAGTAAAAAGACACGAAGAAGTTGTAAAGATAATGGATAAAGCAAGAGAGATAAAAGACAGGGTGAAGATCAGACTAGTATCCGATGTTCACACCCCTTATGAAGACAAAAGAAGGTCAAAACAAGGAGGATAGACTATGAGTTTAAGATATGCATTTTATACCGGATGCTCAGCAAAGGGAGTAGCTCCAGAGCTATACAGATCTACTATCTTAGTAGCCGAAAAACTAGGTATGGAGCTTGTTGAGCTTGAAGCTGCAACCTGCTGTGGAGCTGGAGCAGTCCAAGAGAAAGATGAGTTCCTATCCCTTACGATAAACGCTAGGAATTTAGCTCTTGCAGAAGAACTTGGTCTTGATATGCTCACGATCTGTAACACCTGCACTCTGATGTTGAGAGAAGCTAAGTTCAAGCTGGATAACGACTCAGAATTAAAAGCAGCAGTAAATGAAGTTTTAAAAGAGGCAGGTCTAGAGTATAAAGGAACCATAGAGGTCACCCATTTTCTGTGGGAAGTGATAGATGCAGTTGGTCTAGAGAAGATAAAGAGTATGGTAGTAAGACCCCTAAAAGACTTTAATATAGCTCCTTTCTACGGTTGCCACATAATAAGACCCCCTTACCTAATTGGATACGAAGACCCAGACAATCCTACATCCATAGAAAGACTTATAGAAGCCCTTGGAGGGAACCCTGTAGACCACGATGCAAGGTTGGCCTGTTGTGGATTCCATTCATTCTGGTCTGCAGAGGATAAGGTCACACTGAGACTGACTGCTATGGATACTCAAGCTGCTAAGACAAAAAAGGCAGACTTCATGGTGACCCCTTGCCCTCTCTGTCATACTCAGCTTGACGCTATGCAACCTGAAGCGGAGGAGAAGATCGGGGTAAACATAGGGATGCCTGTCCTACATCTACCCCAGCTCATCGGTCTCGCTATAGGCTTGAAACCTAAGGAGCTAGGGCTACACAAACACGTCGTATCCACAAAAGAGATCATAGAGAAGGTAGCCTAAATACAGAAAAGGGGGATTACTACCCCCTTACTTTAAAACACCTCTTCTTATCATAGATACAAATTTTAATTTAGTTGTATAGTATTCTTTTGAATTATAACCTTAGGAGGTTTTATGTTCTTAGACAAAGAGACATACAAGAAGATACACATATCGGTTAAGGAGCTAAAGAAGAAGATAGACAAAGGAGAGGACTTCGTACTACTTGACGTAAGAGAACCTCAAGAGTATCAATTTTCAAGGATAAGAGAGAAAGATGCTATGTTGGTCCCCCTTATGAGCCTGCCGAGGGTACTAAACTCTCTGCCAAAAGATAAGGATATATACGTATTCTGTAGGAGTGGTAACAGAAGTCTCCAAGCAACCCTCTGGCTTTTACAGAACGGCTTTGACAGAGTGAAAAACGTTGAGGGTGGTATCCTTGCGTGGTCTGATGAGATAGACCCTAAAGTTAGAAAGTATTGAGTCTAATCTCTACACTCATCTTGTGGGCGTCTAAACCTTCAGACTTGGCCATGTTTATTGCATGTTTAGCTACTCTCTCAAAACCTTCTTTAGAAACATATATAATGGAACTTCTCTTCAAGAAGTCATAAACACCTAACGGAGAAGAGAAACGAGCTGAAGAGGCTGTAGGTAGAACGTGGTTAGGTCCAAGGATGTAATCTCCCAAAGGTTCAGTAGAGTACTCACCTAAGAAGATTGCTCCGGCATTCTTTATGTTATTAAGGAGGTCGAATGGGTTCTTGGTCACGATTTCCAGATGCTCGGGAGCTATGTAGTTTGAAACCTCACAGGCTATGTTAAGGTCATCTACCACGAAGATATGTCCATAGTTATCCAGAGATTTCTGGGCTATCTCTTTCCTAGAAAAGTCTACCAGTAATTCTCTGTATAAGATTTCTTTAACTTCCCGTGCTAGATCCATTGATGTTGTAACTAGGATAGCAGCTGCAAGCTCATCGTGTTCAGCCTGGGAGAGCAGGTCTGTAGCAACCCATCTTGGGTTCGCAGTATCATCAGCTATAACTAATATCTCCGAAGGTCCAGCTATCATATCTATATCTACATATCCGTATAAGTTCTTCTTAGCAAGGGCAACGTAGATATTCCCAGGTCCCACTATCTTATCTACTTTTTTCACCGTTTTGGTACCAAACGCCATGGCAGCTACAGCCTGAGCTCCACCTATTCTGTAGACAGTTCCTATTCCACAGATGAAGGCTGCTGCTAGTGTGCATCTATTAGGATTTGGAGAACTCATAACTATTTCTTTAACCCCTGCCACCTTTGCAGGGATTGCGTTCATTATCACACTGGATGGATAGGCAGCTTTACCCCCTGGAACGTAGAGACCTACCCTCTCCAGAGGTAACACCTTCTGACCAAGGATCATGCCGCTTTCTTCTTTGAAGAAGGACTTTTCTAGTTGTAGGGAGTGAAACTCCGTTATCCTCTCAACTGTAACCTCGTAAGTCCATCTTGTCTCCGGGTCTAACTCTTCATAAGCCTTCTCTAACTCACTGTAGGGTACTACCATATCATCCGGAGACAGATCTACCTTATCAAAAAACTTCGTGTATCTTAAAACAGCTGTATCTCCCTCCTCTTTAACAGCTGATATGATTTCCCTAACAGATTTCTCGTAGGTCTCTACCTCTATCTCAGACCTCTCTATCAGCTCCTTAAGTTCTCTGTTTTCTCTATAGTATCTGCCCCTTAAATCTACTATCCTCAACTTTACCTACCTCAAACTAAAAATTTTTGATATTATATCAAAAAGTCTTTGGTACATTAGATATTACAAAAATTAAAACAGTGTTATAAAATAGATATAGATAAATTTTTGATGGAGATTGTATGGAGCTTAAGTTTCTCTCTGAAGATATGAGAAAAGAAATAGATAGATACGTAGAGGCTTTTCCAACAAGGGAACAGGCTATAATACAATCTCTACACCTTATCTACGATAAATACAAGGATATACAGCAAGATCACATACAGGAGTTATCTAACTATCTAAAGGTTCCTGTTGGTCTTGTAGAGGGTATAGTCTCTTTTTACGATATGTTCCGGATAAATAGAGGAGCAAGGCACCATATAAGAGTGTGCAAGAATCTACCCTGCCATCTGATGGGATGTAAAGGGTTGATCAGGACGTTTGAAGATCTCACTGGAGAAAAGGTAAACCAGAAAAGCAAGAATGGTAGGTTCTATATTGAAACTGTAGAATGTATAGGCTCGTGTAGTATAGCTCCAGCCTTTATGATAGACGATGACCTGTACAATGGATTAAACATAACAGAGGAAAGTTTGAATGAAATCCTATCTAAATATACCTGATTTAAACGCAAACAGTGATATAAATCTACTCCTTAGAAGGGCAAAAGAGAATAGAACTGTCTGGATAGACGAGTATATCACAACAGGAGGCTACTCTGCCTTAAAAAAGGCTTTGAGCAAGTTTACTCCGGAGGATATAGTTGTCCTTGTAGAGGAGAGTAATTTAAGGGGTAGAGGTGGAGCAGGCTTTCCAACGGGCAGAAAGTGGAGGTTTGCCCTTTCAAACCCAGCACCAAGATACCTAATCTGTAATGCAGACGAGAGTGAACCAGGAACGTTCAAAGACAGGATCATAATGGAAAGAGACCCTCACCTTTTAATAGAGGGAATGATCGTATCTGCCTATGCCCTTGGAGCGAGCATGGGGTTCATATACATAAGGGGTGAGTACCCAACAGGGGCAAGGATTCTCCGGAAAGCGATAGAAGAATCTAGAGAAAAAGGCTTTTTGGGGAAGAACATCTTAGGAACAGACTTCTCTTTTGACATACTAGTATACAGAGGAGCAGGAGCTTACATCTGTGGAGAGGAAACAGCTCTCATAGAAAGCCTAGAGGGTAAAAGAGGGCATCCAAGGCTAAAACCTCCCTACCCTGTTAGTAATGGTCTCTTCGGTAAACCTACTGTAGTCAACAACGTGGAAACATTGGCAAACATACCGATAATAGTCGCTTACGAAGGCTACTACATGAACATAGGTTCAGCTGGATACTACGGACCTAAGCTTTTTCCAGTAAGCGGGAAGGTAAATAAACCTGGGGTTTACGAAGCTACTATGGACATCACTCTCCGGGATCTTATAGAGATGGCAGGTGGAATAAGGGATAGAAAGAGGTTTAAAGCTGTATTTGCCGGAGCTTTAGCTATCTACTCTGAGAAGGATTTGGATACTCCTATGAACTACTCACCGAGAGGTTTTGGAGGAACAGGAACCACTATAGTATTAAGTGAGGATGACTGTATTATAGACAGTCTTATAGTGATAGCTGAGTTTTTTAAGCACGAAAGTTGTGGAAAATGCACACCTTGTAGGGTTGGAACTTACGAGCAGTTAAACATACTCAGGAAGTTCCAAGAAGGAAAAGCCACAGAGAAGGATATAGAACTACTTGGATATCTTGGGAAAAACATACCTGTAGGCTCGATCTGTGGGCTTGGATACTCGGCTCCCAATGCTATAATGAACGCTCTCTCAAAATTCAGAGATGAGTTTATGGAACATATGAAAGGTAGATGTCCTGCAGGAGTGTGTTTTAGGTCTAAATAGCAGATTTCCGGTATGTTCTTACACAAACAAAATGTGATAAAAGTGTTTTATTCTGACATAATATATAAGAAAAAAATGAGGTTCTGTGAATGTATAGAGGAGAACTGATAGATAAAATAGAGAAATTAAAGAGAGAGAAGAATGCAGTAATACTTTCCCACTTCTACCAAAGACCGGAGATACAGGATATAGCTGACTATGTTGGAGACTCTTTGGAACTTTCAAAGATAGCCCAGAAAACAGATGCTGAGATGATAGTGTTTTGTGGTGTAAGGTTTATGGCAGAAACAGCAAAGATTCTGAACCCTAAGAAGAAAGTCTTACATCCAAACCCGGAAAGTGGTTGTCCTATGGCTGATATGGCTACTTTAGAAGGTGTAAGGAAGCTTAAGGAAGAGTATCCGGATGCGGTAGTAGTATCTTACATAAACACTAATGCAGATGTTAAGACAGTTTCAGATATAGTTGTAACTTCTCGAAATGCGTTAAAGGTTGTAAAGTCTCTGAAGGAAGAGAGGATAATATTCGTCCCTGACCAGTTTTTAGGGGGATATATAGCTAAAAAAGTTCCAGAGAAAGAGTTTATCCTTTGGAAAGGATTCTGCCCTCCTCACTTTAACTTATCTAAAGAAGCTCTATTAGAGCTTAAATCTAAGTATCCAGATGCTAAGATAGCAGTCCATCCTGAGTGTAATACAGACACGGTGGAGATAGCTGACTTCGTAGGTAGCACGTCCCAAATAGTAGAGTTTGCGACCACATGCGAAGGTGATACAGTGGTAATAGGAACAGAAGTAGGCATAGAGCATACTCTAAAAAAGAAAAATCCTAATAAAAGATACCTGTTCCCTCAAGCTGCGGATTACTGTGGGACAGTTTACTGTTGCGACATGAAGAAGAATACTCTTGAGAAGATATTAGATGTTCTCGAGAAAGAGATAAACGAGGTAATACTACCTCCGGATGTTATGGAAAAGGCAAGAATACCTCTGGAGAGGATGTTAGAGGTAGTTTAGATATCTTTTTGACAGACAAAAATGGGTTTATGATATACTATACTTGGTAAGTAAACAAGAAAAACTACCTTGGCAACTGAATAGGAATATAAAAACTATAGAAAGCGAACAACAATGAACCGTTGATACTCAATTGCATCAAGGGATAAGACTTACAACCTCGAGATTTAGACTTATCTCAGCGGTTTCCGGGTATATAACAAAAAACATATTCCTGTTATGTAGGGCTTACTTATCGTCATAACATTCCATAAACAAAATCTATCTAACACATAATCTGTCTTTGTTTCTTGGATTTTTAAACAGTCTCTATAATATCTTGACAGGAAGAGGGTAAAAAGGTGTATTAACCTCGTTTTTGAACCACGAAAAGAATAAGTTAGAAAAGCTTGACAGAAGAGGGAAAATAATATAGAATTTTTTTCTGGTTTCTGAAAGTGAATAAGCTGAAGTTAAGAAGCTTGACAAAAAAGATTAGATATGATAAACTGG
>JAOABC010000005.1 GCA_026418535.1 Hydrogenothermaceae bacterium
GTTTTTGGAGTAGGCTCGGGGGTAAATTCTCCGGATTAGTTTAAATTCAAACCATTTTCTTATCTCTAAGAATATAAATACGGATAAGAATACCAATACTGGATACTTCCAGTCAGAAATTGGTATGGGTTCACAGTGTAAGAAATCTGATAACAGGTATACTCCTACAATTTGTAGAGGAATACCTACAAATAGGACGGCTAAGTAAAGGTATGGGTTCATCTGGAAGTTCTCTAAAGGTTTGTAGAAGAACGGATAGTCTCGGACAGCTTGCATACCGTGAGCCCACTGGGTGAAGACTACAGATGTGAAAACTATTGTTACAGCCGTATCTAATGGATAGTTGTTCTTTAGAAGATATGAGAAAAGAGATATATTCACAACTGTCATGAAAATAGCAAAGGTAAATATCCTGTAGAGCTGAAATTTATCTAAAAACCAGTTTGAGAATACTATTGGCTTTAGAGAAAAAATCCATCTCTCCTCTTTAGTTATAGCTAAAGGTTTATCCTGTATACCATCTGTTATCAGATTTACCCAGAGTATCTGGGTAGCATAGAGAGGTTGAGGTAGAGATAAGACAAAAGCAGAGAAAAGTAACACCAGTTCTCCTATACTTGTAGATACTAAGTACAGAATTACCTTCCGGAGGTTGTGGGATATCCTTCTTCCCATCCGGATAGCGTCCACGATAACTGAAAGGTCCCTTTCTAACAAAACCATCTTTGCTACTGACTTTGTGGCTTCTGAACCTTTACTCATAGCTATACCAAGGTCTGCTGACTTTACAGCAGGCATGTCGTTCACCCCATCTCCTATCATAACCACCTCTTCACTCTCTTGGAGGATCTTCACGATCCTGTACTTATCTTCCGGGGTAGCCCTGGCTATGACAGATATTTTCTTTACGATCGACCTTAACTCATCATCTGAGTATTTTGATATTTCCCATCCTTCTAAAGCTAGCTTATCCTCTTGGTATATACCAACCATCTGAGCCACTGCTTTGGCTGTTTTTAGACTATCTCCGGTTATCATCATCATGTTTATTCCAGCCTCTTTTGCTGCTTTAACTGCTTCAAAAGCTGTACTTTTAGGTGGGTCTAAAAAACCTATTAAGCCTGTCATCTTTATTTTGAAGTTAAAAACGTTATCTAAGATATCCTTAACTTCCCCATAACCATAGGCTAAGACTCTTAAACCAGATTGAGCCATATTGTCGTATGCTTCCTTTAACTTCTCAACATCTCCTTTATTTACAGCCATCCTCTCTAAAATCTCAAAAGCTCCCTTTACAAAGATCAGATCTTTACCATCTACTCTATTTATTGAGGCCATGAGTTTTAACTTCGTGTCGAATGGATACAACCAGACTCTCTTATACTCTTCCCTAAGAGATATGTAGTCAAACCCCCTCTCTTCAAGCCATTTTAGCATACCTATCTCTAAAGGGTCTCCTCTTTCTATGTCTGAGTCGTTTGCCAAAGCAAATACTAGATGGTCCATATCTGGATAAAGAGAAAAAACTTGACTAACCGTTAGTTTATTTTCCGTTATAGTTCCAGTTTTATCTGTACATATGAATGTCGCACTCCCAAGGGCCTCAACAGCGGGGAGCTGTCTTATTAGAACATTCTTCCTGTATAAAGTTATAGCCCCTACCACTAAAGCTATAGTTATAACGATAGGAAGCCCTTCCGGAACTGCAGATACAAGCTGGGCAATTATGAGCAATACTAGGTTCTCTAAACTCCTACCTTGAAAGAGTCCTATTAAAAATATGATGGAGAGGAGCAACCCAATTGTAAGTAGTAATCTCCTTGAAAAACGACCGATAGTCCTCATCAGAGGTGTTGCTCTCTCTTTATGTTTTAGCTTCGTGTAGATCTTTCCCATTTCTGTGTCTATTCCTATACCGTATACAACTCCTTTGGCTATACCTCTACTTACTGCAGTTCCAGCAAAACCTATGTTTTTTCTTTCATAAACTGGTGTCTCTGTCGGTAAAACCAACTGAGCATCCTTCTCAACAGGTATAGACTCTCCAGTTAAAATAGACTCATCCACTAAAAAGTTGTTTGTTTCTAGCAGTCTAACATCAGCAGGGATTATGTCCCCCTCCCTTAAGATAACCATATCACCTAAAGTTATCATATCTGCAGGAAGTTCTACATACTTACCATTCCGGATCAATTCAACCTTTGGGACTGAAAGTTTCGAAAGCTCCTTTAACTTTGACTTAGCCTTTATTTCCTGGTAGAACCCTACAAAACCATTTACCAAGACTATAACGATTATAAACGTGAAGTCCTTTATCTCTCCAAAGTGTAAGGCTATAAAGGAAGCTATTATTAGTATGAGAATAAGGGGACTTGTGAACTGTCTAAGGAAGATATGAAAGACACCCTCCTCCTCCAGTTCTATCCTGTTTGGTCCGTACTTGTTAAACCTATACTTAGCTTCTTCTTCTCCTAAACCGTTAAGAGATGTCTCAAGTATAGAGAGAATCTCCTCCGGTGTTTTATCATACATCCTTACCTTTCTCCCTCTGGACGGCCTCCTGGTTCTTCTTTACAAACCACATACTACCGGCAAACATAATAACAATGCCTATTATGATGATAATACCCTCCCAAAAAGAGCCTGCATTACAGAAAACACCAAAAGAGGAGTAAGGATCACACTGTTTTAAGTCTGATATATCTAGAGGGCTCTTTTCCTGGGAGAATGCAGATCCAAAGAATAGAAGAATGAAGAAAAGATATTTCATTTTATGTTACCTCAGAAGTTTATTTTTTCTGCCAGAACTTTTGTTGCTTTTAGAAGTTGCTTTTGACCTACCTTTGCATACCTTGCAGTAGTGATTGGAGAAGTATGTCCTATCAACTCTTGAATAACTCTAAGTTCTGTTCCAGCTTGAAGAGCCATCGTAGCAGCTGTATGCCGCAGCTTGTGAGGATGCAAAAGTACTCCGGCTTTATTCCCAAGTTCCCTTATCTTCCTCCAAAAAGAGTGATAGGATATAGGAAAAACTATATCAAACTGATGACTTTTAAGATAATCTATTAACATCACAAGTGGCTTTCCTGTTATAGGTACCTCCCTCTCTTTATCTCCCTTTCCCTTAAACTTTATGAAAGCTATATCTTCATCCACTATATCCTCTCTAATTGCCGTATCCACACCGAAAGTTTTTTCATCTCTGTATATTACTATACTATCCCTTCTTACACTCAACAGCTCAAATGAACGAAATCCAGTTAGAACCATGAGAGTTATAGCAGTCTTCATAGTGCTATCGTTTATACTCTCTAAAACTCTCTTTAACTCCTCATCTGAGAGGGAGGATGGAATCCTCTGGGATATCTTAGGTCTGTGAGACTTTGTTATAGGGGAAGTCTTAACTATCTCAAGGTCTATAAGATAATGGAATGGTGAGTTCAGAGAGGCTAATTTTCTGGCTATAGTGGAAGACTTATTGTTCTTAGACTGAAGCACCATCCTGAACTTTGCTATATCTGCTTTTGACACATCTGACACATTCTTATCCCCTACTATATCTAAAAACTGCCTTAAATCCACTCTGTAGTTTTTCAGAGTATTCGGAGACCTATCCTGTATGTAAGACAGAAAAAGATCAACAGACTCACTGAGTCTCATCTTCTCTCCACCTTTTGTACAAATTGCGATCTAAACCAAACTGGTCTAATATCTTACCAACTACAAAGTTTACCATATCCTCAACACTCCTTGGTCTGTGGTAGAAGCCTGGGGATGCTGACATAACCACAGCACCGGCTAGGGCTACCCTCTTCATATTCTCTATATGGATAAGGTTATAGGGCATCTCTCTAACCAGCAACACTAACCTTTTCTTCTCTTTGAGAGCAACGTCACAGACTCTATGGATTAAATTCGAAATTACCCCGTTTGCTACTGCAGATAGAGTAGAGATGGAACAAGGAGCCACTATAACACCTTCTGTCTTTATTAGTCTCGAACCACTTGATATTGGAGAGGCTAAATCTCTGTTTGAATGGACTTCCACGTTCGAGTTTAAGCTTCTTAAGAATTCTGATTTGGTTATACCTTCCTCCTTTTCCATTACTGTATAGGCAGTGCTAGATACGATGAGGTTGACTTTTCCGTGTTTAGAGAGTTCTTCCACGACTCTTTTACCGTACACGAAACCACTAGCTCCTGATATTCCAACTATGTAAGTTTTCATACTATAATAATAGCACAAGCCCGGAGGATGTATGATCGAAAACTTAGAGCAGTTTATGAGGGATTACGGCTACTTAGCCGTGTTTATAGGAACATTCTTAGAGGGAGAAATATTCCTTTTAGTCGCAGGCTTCTTTGTAAAACATGAGTTTTTACAGCTGATACCTACTTTGATATTTTCCATACTTGGCGCTCTATTCCATGAACTGATATACTTCTTCCTTGGTAGATGGAAAGGAAGAGCTTTTCTCCTTGGAAACAGATACACAAAGAGAA
This sequence comes from Hydrogenothermaceae bacterium, assembly GCA_026418535.1. GTDB lineage: Bacteria > Aquificota > Aquificia > Aquificales > Hydrogenothermaceae > JAOABC01. The sequence continues at coordinate 4,504 of JAOABC010000005.1, forward strand.
GATACAGGAAAGCAAAGAAACTTATAGATAGGTATGGGGTATTCTCTCTGTTTATAATCCGATTTCTCTATGGCATGAGAATAGTTCCCATGATGCTGTTTGGTGCCACTGGTTTTAGCTTTTATAAGTTCCTGTTTTTCAATATGATATCTCTTGTAATCTGGGCTGTTATATTCTTAAGTATTGGTTATGGTTTTGGACACGCTGCCGAAGTTGCATTCGGTAGATTAAAGGATGTTTACTTTATCTTCGGTATTGGGGTAATCATCTTAGGTTTGGTTGTTTATGTGGTCTACCACCTGAAAAGTAAAAAAGCTGTAGGGAGATAGGATGAAAGACCTTGTTAGCATCTCTGAACTATCCAAAGAGAACATAGAAAATATCTTTCAGATAACAAAAGAATATAAGGAAAGATTTAAAGATGGAGAGAGAAAATTCTCTGACCTAAAAGGATACTCTATCCTCCTTGTGTTTTTTGAGAACTCTACTCGAACTAGAACCTCTTTCGAACTTGCTGGAAAGATACTGGGAGCTGATACAATAAACATCTCCTCCTCATCCAGCTCTGTTAAAAAAGGGGAGAATCTGTACGACACAGTTAAAACATTGGAAGTTATGAATACAGACTTTATAATTTTGAGACATTACATGTCCGGAGCTGCATCTATCGTGGGCAGGTCTGTTAGATCAAGAGTGATAAATGCTGGAGATGGAACCAACGAACATCCAACCCAAGCTCTCTTGGACGCTTTCACCATACTTGAAAAAAGGGGAAGTCTAGAGGGCCTTAACGTAGCTATAATAGGGGATATACTCCATAGTAGAGTAGCAAGGTCTAATGTAAAGCTACTTAAGAAGTTTGGGGCAAAGATCACCCTCTGTGGCCCTATAACTATGATTCCAAGGTTTGCAAGCGCCCTTGGGGCAGACTACATAACCACAGATGCAGATGAGACTGTAAGGGATAAAGATGTAGTTATATTTCTACGGATTCAACTTGAGAGACAGGATAAACCATACTTCTCTACGTTGAATGAGTATTCTGTTCTATATGGGTTAAACGATAAGAGGATAGGATTAATGAGAAAAGATACTCTCATCATGCACCCAGGTCCAGTAAACAGAGGAGTGGAGATTAAAAGTGAGTTTGTCTATGGAGGTAGAAGTGTGATCCTAGACCAGGTGGAGAACGGTCTTTTTGTGAGGATGGCTGTTTATAGGTACCTGTCATTGAAAGACGGGGAAAAGAAGATAAATTCTTAAAAATCCGGAGGATGTTATGAAAAGAGATTTCTTATCTGTTTCTGACTTTTCTAAAGAAGAAGTTATAGAGATCATCAGATATGGAATTGAGCTAAAGAGGAACAAATTTAAAGATAGAACTATCTCTGGAAAATCTATAGGTCTCATCTTTATGAAACAGTCTACACGAACTAGACTCTCTTTTGAGGTGGGAGTTTACCAAATGGGAGGACAACCTATCTACATCTCCGGATCCTCAACTCAGATGAGCAGAGGTGAGGATATCAAGGACACTGCAAGGGTTATGTCCAGATACCTTGATGGGATAGTTATAAGAACATTCTCTCATAAGGAAGTTCAGGATTTGGCAAGGTATAGCTCTATCCCAGTTATAAACGCACTGACAGACTACCTACACCCTTGCCAGGTGATGGCAGACCTGATGACTATGTACGAGAGATTTGGGACTTTAAAAGGGAAAAAGGTTACCTACATAGGAGATGGTAACAACATGGCAAACACATGGCTTATAGCCTGTGGTCTTATGGGCATAGACATATCCATAGCCACTCCGGAAGGATACGAACCTAACGGTAAGGCGGTCTTAGAAGCGGTAGAACTTGCGAAGAAATCCGGAGCAAAGATAGAACTGACCATCGACCCCTTAGAGGCGGCAAGATCTGCTGACGTTCTCTATACAGATGTTTGGGTGAGTATGGGACAAGAGGGTGACAAAGATAAAAAGAAGGTCTTCGAAGGCTACAGCATAAACGAGAAAGTTCTAAGTGAAGCGAAGGATAGGTGTATAGTGATGCACTGTCTACCAGCTCACAAAGGAGAAGAGATCACAGAGGATATATTTGAGAGATACTCAGATATAATATTCGATCAAGCTGAAAATAGACTACACATCCAGAAGGCCATAATGAGTTTTCTCTTCAGAAACCTCTAAGGAGTGAGATATGGAGACTAAGAAAGTGTACAGAAGGCACGACAGGAACCAGATACCTCTTCTCTCCCCTGAAATAAGGAAGACTACATTTAAAGAGTATATCCTTGGTTATGGACACACAGCTGCGAAAGATGAGGCTAACAGGTGTATTCTGTGTAAAAAGCCTCCTTGTAGAGAACACAACGGCTCTTATGGTTGCCCTGTGTATGGAGATATAAACCTATGGATAGAGCAGATCCAAAAAAATAACCTCATAGAGGCTTACAGGATACTGAGAGAGAAAAACCCTTTCCCATCTGTGTGTGGAAGGGTATGTCCTCAAGATAGACTGTGTGAGAGCACCTGTGTTCTAACATTCAAAGACAATGGCCAAGCTGTAGGAATAGGAGGATTAGAGAGGTTCGTTGGGGACTCTATAAGGATGTCTGGGATAGACTGGATAGACCCTAAAGAGCGCCCAACCGGCAAGAGGGTGGCAGTGATCGGGTCAGGACCAGCTGGACTCTCTGCCGCTTACTTCCTTGCAAAGAAGGGACATTCTGTGGTTGTATTTGAGTCTCTACCTTTTACTGGTGGAGTTATGAGATATGGAATCCCAAGGGCAAGGCTTGACAGGGAGGTGTTGGACTGGGAGATATCCTTGATACAGAAGCTTGGAGTAGAGATAAGGACAGGAATAACAGTTGGAAAAGATATATCTATAAACCATCTCCGGAGAGAGTTCGACGCGGTATTTATAGGTGTTGGTTCCGGAAGAGGAAAGAAGATGGGTGTACCGGGAGAAGATCTAAAAGGTGTTTATACCGCCATATCATTCCTGATGAAAGCTAACGTGGATTTTGTATCCCCTATGTTGGCTCCAGATGTGGATATTGAACTCCCTAGAGGGAAGAGAGTGGTAGTGGTTGGAGGTGGTTTTACAGCAGCAGACTGTATGTACACTTCAGTGAGGCTTGGAAATGAGACTCACCTGGTCTATAGAAGAACAAGGGATACATCCTCAGCCAGACAAGATGAGTGGGATCATTTAGAGGAAGAGGGAGTTATTCTACACTGGTTAACCCAGCCTGTTGAGGTTATTGGGGATGAAAAGGGAAGTGTGGTAGGCCTTAGATGTGTGAAGATGGAACTCATCCCTGACCAGAAAGCTGGAAGACCAAAACCTGTAAAGGTTCCAAACTCAGAACATATAATAGAGTGTGATGCAGTTATAATGGCAATAGGTCAAGGGGACAACCCACTGGCCTATAAAGACTTAGAGGGATTGAGTATAGACAAGTGGAACAACCTATCCACTGTAGATACAAATTTTAAGACTAACATTGAGGGTGTGTTTGCTGGGGGTGATGTGGTAAACGGTGGTGATACTGTAGTTGTGGCTATAAGGCACGGTAGGGATGCTTCAGAAAGCATAGATCATTACTTGAAAACCGGAGAGTGGTAGGTTAAAATTAATCTATCCAAGAATCTTTGGAGGACTAGAGAGATGAAACGTTTAGTCTCTGGTATTTTAGGCTTGGCTATCTTAGGGTTCGGTGCTGTACTACCAGCAAATGCTATGGAACATTCCCATCATCACACCGTAGATACCAAAGATAACATCACCATCTTGATTAACCTAACAAAGGATAAAGGACAGACTGTTGATATGGCCTTTAGTTTCCTGGAAGTATCCTTACAGAGAGGAAACGAGACTGTAATATGGTTAAACTCTGATGGTGTGAAGATTGCTTCCCAAGGGTCAAAGGAAGCGGCAAAAATAAAAGAGTTTATATCAAAAGGTGGAAAAGTCTACGTTTGCCCTGTTTGTGCAAAAAAAGCAGGTGTAACCAAACTTGTAGAGGGAGCAGAGTTTGCAAATCCAGATATAATATTCACTCTCTTATCAAAGGATAAAACTAGAGTGGTTAGCTGGTAAGACTCTTAGCCTTCACAAAATTTAGGTTTCCTACAGATATCTCCATAAGGATGCCTTCTGAGAGGAGCTGGGATATACTCCTCTTTGTACACTCATCAAATAGATGTTCTATGTCTGAGTACGTGTATGCTCTATTTTTAAACGTGTGGATTATGTCATCCTTGTCTAAGTGGATCTTTGTTACATCACCCCCATCCTTCCTAACCGCAACATTTACGTTTAGCCCCTCAAATAGTTTTGAAAGGTTGTACAGTCTTTGGTTGCTGACAGGCTTAACTCTATAAGCAGGTGGTCTATCTACAGTTGAGATATCAACCCTATCTGGTTGTATTCTACGACAAGCCTCTACAACTTTCTGTATAACCTCTTCTCTGTCATTTACATTTGCTACTACCAGTACTTCTAAAACTAGAGTTCCTCTATATTCTCTTCGGAAGGAAACCATACTTTCTATCAATTTCTCCACTTCTATACCCTTCAAGGGTCTATCTATCTTCTCAAAGGTTTTTTGGTCTGCTGCATCCAGAGATAGCTTAACTATATCAAACTTCTTCAGAGCCCCCCTAACGTTAACATTCCCTATCATACTGCCGCTTGACAGTATAAGGGTCTTTGAACTACCCTTTATGGTATTCACTCTCTCTATCAGTTCTTCTAACCTTGAGTACAGAGTTGGTTCCCCGTTAGCTGTTATCGTTATCACATCTGGATAGCTGTTCTTTGACAACCAGTCAGATAGCTCTTTTACTATATCTTCCGGATCAGGCTCTAGCTCTATTCTGTTTGCAGGTTTTGCTCTCTCTAACTCACAGTATAAACAGTCAAAATTACAGCTCTTTTTATCTGGAGACAGATCTATACCTAAAGAAAGCCCAAATCTTCTTGATATAACTGGTCCGAATACGTATCTGTACATAGCTTAAATTTAACTCATACTATCTGATTTTTGTATGACAAATATGCCGTTATATAGATATCTTTTGAGAAAGGGGCTTAAGCCCCTAATAGATCAGTGATTTTTCAATAGATCTTTTATCTTGAGTTCCATCATATCTTTTAGGTAGAGCTTTCTCCTCTTCATCCTCTCTTCTTCTGCTTCAAGCTCTGGGTCCGGAGGAAAGTGTTTCTCTAACTTCGAGATCTTCCACTCTAGGTCTTTGTGTTCCTCATACATGTGTCTAAACTCTTTGTCTTCTTCAAGAAGCTTTTTGATGGCTTCTTCTCTAGTCATGTCGACTCTCCTTTATGCTAGTTTTTATGTTCCGTGTTCCCAGCTATTGAGATATTTTACCTGCTCATCTGTTAAGGTGTCAATCTTTACCCCCAAAGCCTGTAGTTTTAGTCTTGCAACCTCAAAGTCAAGTTCATCTGGAACTTTATAGACCTGTCTCTCTAGGTTACCTGCATTTTTATAGACGTACTCTGCTGAAAGGGCTTGGTTAGCGAAGGACATGTCCATAACTTGAGCAGGATGGCCTTCAGCAGCAGCAAGGTTCACTAGTCTTCCTTCTGCTAGGATGTATATGTTTCTTCCATCTTCAAGGGTATACTCCTTTACGTTCTCTCTTATATCTTTAGTTTTGACACTCATACTCTCTAGAGCTTTTAGATTTATCTCCACATCAAAGTGTCCGGAGTTTGAGATTATAGCTCCATTCTTCATAACAGCGATATGTTGCCTATCTATAACGTTTATATTGCCTGTAACAGTTACAAAAAAGTCTCCGACTTTAGCAGCTTCTTCCATAGGTATAACCCTGAACCCATCCATAACAGCTTCAAGGGCTTTGAGAGGGTCTACCTCTGTGATGATAACATCTGCACCCATTCCCCTTGCTCTCATAGCCACCCCTTTACCACACCAACCGTATCCTGCCACTACAAATTTAGAACCTGCTATCAGTCTGTTGGTGGCTCTCAAGATTCCATCTATGGTTGACTGACCTGTTCCATACTTGTTGTCGAACATATGTTTCGTATATGCATCGTTTACAGCTATTACTGGAAACCTAAGGACACCCTCTTTGGCCATGGCTTTAAGCCTTATAACCCCTGTTGTGGTCTCTTCTGTTCCTCCATAGACATTATCTATAAGTTCCTGCCTTTCCATATGTAAGAGGGATATCAGATCAGCTCCATCATCCATGGTTATATTGGGCTTTTGATCTAACACTGCGTTCAAGTGCTTATAGTACGTTTCTCTGTCCTCCCCGTAAATAGCAAATACAGGGATGTCAAAGTGTTTAACCAGAGCAGCTGCAACATCATCCTGAGTGGAGAGTGGATTGGAGGCCGTCAGGAAGACATTGGCCCCTCCGGATTTAAGAGTTATCATTAGGTTTGCCGTCTCTGTAGTAACATGTAGACAGGCTCCTACAGTTAGACCCTTTAGGGGCTTTTCCTTCTCAAATCTTTCCTTTATCTGCCTCAACACGGGCATGTCTTTCTCAGCCCACTGGATTCTAAGAAGTCCTTTATCAGCTAAAGACAGATCTTCAACATGGTGATCCATAAAAACTCTCCAACAATTTTTGGATAAAATTATACCAGATGATTGAAGCCTCTCTTTGAGAGTCCTGAGACTCTACCCTCCTCTTTTATGTACACACCTTCTCCTCTCTCCACGTAGCCTATAAGGTATATATCCTCTTCCTCTATCAGCTCATCTGAAGTGAAGACTATCTGATAATCTTCTCCTCCATAAAGGATATAGTCGTAAGGGTCTGTTCTGTTCTTTAAACAGTAGAGCCTGAGTTTATCGTCCACCGGAACTCTATCCTTTTCTAAAACTATCTTCACTCCACTCTGCTCTGAGATGTGATACAAGTCTGACACTAATCCATCACTGATATCTATACTGCTCTTTGCAAACCTCAGAATTGTGTTTAGCTTATCTAACCTTGCCAAAGGCCTATAGTGTCTCTTTATAAAGTATACCTCTTCCTCTGAGACACCTTTCCCGGATAAGATCATCTCCAGCCCAACTCTTGAGAGTCCAGTAAATCCGGTTAAGTATACATATTGACCTTCTTTGGCACTACTACGGGGTATAAAAGTCTGACTCTCTCCTATCAGGGTCATATCCACCATAATCTGATTAGAAGATGTTATATTACCCCCTATAGTCTTAAAACCATAGTATTCCTGTGCCTCTTTTATACCTCGATATACACCCTCCACAAACTCAACTTCTAGATTTTTAGGTAAAGAGACGGATACTAGAGCAAACCTTGGCTTTCCTCCACAGGATACTACATCGCTAACATTACTGGTGGAAAGTTTCCATCCCAAATCTACTGGATTTATCTTAGACTTTATAAAGTGAACATTCTCTACCTGTGTATCCACAGTCAAAAGCCAATTCCTATCCCCAACCTTGACGCAGGCAGTATCATCTCCTATACTCACCAGTATATCTGGGTCTGTGGACAACACTATCCTTGAAATCCTATCTATAAGTCCAAACTCGCCTAAGTCCCTGAGTTTCATTAGAGAATATTTTAACACTAAAGAGATGTGTTTTAAGGCTGGGTTTTCCACTACAATAATGTTATGGGAGAAGTTATGGAAGTTTACAGGCTACTGTTGGACAAGTTTGGATATCAGGATTGGTGGCCTGTCCATCCTGGTCAGGATAGGGTCATAGAGATAAGTGTTGGAGCGGTCTTAACCCAGAATACCTCCTGGAAGAATGTAGAGAAGGCTCTGGAAAATCTTATCAGAAATCAAGCTATCTCCTTTCAAAAGATATTGGAATTACCTTTAGAGGACCTCCAAAACCTTATCAGACCTGCAGGATTCTTCCAAAGAAAAGCTGTGGTTTTAAAAGAGTTAGCGGAACTTTTCCTTACAGAGGAAGAAATAGACAGAGAAAAGCTTTTAAGTATAAAAGGAATAGGTAAAGAAACTGCAGACTCAATCCTTCCTGTACGCTTTGGATAAACCTTACTTTGTGATAGACAGCTACACAAAGAGACTTTTTTCGAGACTAGTATTTTGTGAAGAGAGTATATCTTACGATGATCTACAGCAGATTATGAAAAAAAACCTACCAGAAGACCTCCAGGTCTACAAAGAGTTCCACGCCCTAATAGTTCAGCAGTGTAAAGAGTACTGCAGGAAGAGACCCGTCTGTAAGGTATGCCCTCTGAAGAGCTACTGTACCTTTCCTAAAAATACTGAATAGATTCAGCAACCTTAACAGGAAGTAGTTTTTTATATTAAAGATGTCTTCGGACAATATCAAAGAGCACACTGTATACATTTTCTCCCCCTGCTATCACATTTCCGGAGGACAGGTCTTTCTTTCCCTGGAAGTCCGTAAACTTCCCCCCAGCCTCTTCTACTAAAAGAGTCCCTGCAGCTATATCCCAGACAGAGAGCTTCATCTCAAAAAAGCCATCAAATACACCCTCAGCAACCATAGCAAGATCTATAGCTGCAGCTCCTGGCCTTCTAACCCCAGAGAAAGTTATAAAAGCATCTCTCAACATAGCCATATAACTATCTAGCTCTTCTGTATCTCTGAAAGGAAATCCGGTAGCAACAACCGCATTCCCAACAGGCCTACTAGAAACCCTTACTCTTTGACCATTAAGGTAAGAGCCTCCGCCCCTTTCAGCGTAGTACAGCTTATCAAGCATCGGGACGTATATAGCTCCCACGAGACATTCCTCTTCTCTCTGGAGAGCTACAGATACAGCAAAGATCTCAAATCCAGATATATAGTTCTTAGTTCCGTCTAAGGGGTCTACTATCCAGACGAACTCACTACTCCCAAACCTACCTTCTTCTTCCCCCAAGAAAGAGTGGTCTGGGTAAACTGATAGGATGTAGTTCTTTATTCTCTCCTCAGAGAGTCTATCTACATAGGTAACGAAGTCTCGGACTCCCTTTGACTCTACATCTGCAGTTTTTATCTTCTTAAAGTTCTCTTTTAGGATACTTCCACCTATTATAGCTGCCTCTTTTGCCACCTGTAAAAAACTCAAACTAAACCTCTTTAGTAGTGATAGCTTGGAGACAAGGAAGCTGTTTACCCTCTAACAGTTCTAAGAAAGCTCCACCACCAGTTGAAAGATAGCTTATCCTGTCCACAACACCAGCCTTATGGATAGCATAGTCTGTATCCCCACCTCCAGCAATTGACAGAGCAGGACTGTCTGCAATTGCATGGGCAAGCTCAAAAGTTCCCATCTTGAACTTATCTATCTCAAACACCCCCATAGGTCCATTCCAAACTACAGTCTGGGCGTCCTTTATAACTTCTTTAATCAGAACCACAGAGGCATGTCCTATATCAAGTCCAAGCCAACCATCCGGTATCTCTTGATAAGGCACTTCTATAACAGGGGTCTGGTCAGAAACAGCCTTACCACATATGAAATCAACTGGTAAGTAGAACTTAACACCCTTTCTCTTAGACTTATCAATTATCTCAAGAGCTTTATCTAGCATCTCATCTTCAACGAGTGAAGAACCTACTTTATAACCTTGAGCCTTCAGGAAGGTAAAGGCCATAGCTCCACCTATGAATATCTTGTCGACCTTATCTAACAAGAACTCTATTACACCGAGCTTAGAAGAGACTTTAGACCCTCCCAAAAAGGCAACCACTGGTCTCTGGGGATTTAGTAGGGCCTTTCCAAAGTAGTCTAATTCTCTTTCCAATAAAAATCCCATAACAACAGGTTTAACAAATTCCTTTATTCCATAAACAGAAGCATGCTTTCTATGACAGGTTCCAAAGGCATCTACCACATACACATCAGCAAGCTTTGCCAAATTCTCTGTAAACTTAGGATCGTTAGACTCCTCTTCTTTATGGAATCTCAAGTTCTCAAGGAGTATTATATCTCCGGGCCTTGCTTTTGATACAGACTCTTCTACAAAAGAACCTACACAATCTGGTAAAAACTCAACCTCTTTCCCTATCAACCTCTCCAGTCTTTTTGCAACAGGATACAGAGAATACTTTGGCTCTGGTTTTCCTTTTGGTCTTCCAAGATGAGACGCCAACACTATAGTAGCACCTTGGTCTAACAGATAGTTTACTGTAGGGATAGTTTCCCGTATCCTAACGTCATCCTCTATGTTACCGTGATCATCAAGAGGAACGTTATAGTCAACCCTAACAAAAACCTTCTTACCTTTAACATCCACATCCTTTAGAGTTATGTAGTTGTTAAACATAACTTCCCCCTTGTTTAGATGTCTTCTTCGTTTTCTCCTTCTATAGAGTCAAAGAGATTTAGACCTTCTATTTCAGTTCCTTTTATCTTTAGAGCAGTTTCCCTTAAAAGCTCAAGGTAAACAGATATCTCTTTATAGGCATCTAACATGGCAGAGAGCTTTATGATCTGTTCTGGAGGTAGTTTACCTTCATAAGTCTTTATTGCTTTTTTTATAGCTGCTTTCGTTATAACTATTTCTCCTGCCTTCTTCTGCCACTCACTCCAAAACTCGTTAGTAGCAAGAGGACTCTTTACTATGAACCTCTCCAGATTGGTGATCTCTTGAGCCAGAAGCATCTGAAAATCTGTTAAGTTTTCCATATTTATTACCTCTAAAATTATTCTACCCAGTAGTTTGGTGCTTCCTGTGTTATGTATATATCATGAGCGTGAGACTCTCTTAAGCCTGCGTTTGTTATCTTTATAAACTTAGCCTTCTCCTGTAGTTCTTTTATATTCTTACAACCTGTGTACCCCATTCCAGACCTCAATCCCCCTACAAGTTGGTATACCACATCCGCTATTGGTCCTTTGAAGGGTATCCTCCCCTCAATACCCTCAGGAACAAACTTCTCAACACTCTCTTGAGAGTATCTATCACTACTGAACCTTGCCTTCATAGCTCCGAGAGAGCCCATCCCTCTGTAGACCTTGTAAGACCTTCCCTGGTAGAATATCCTCTCCCCTGGAGACTCCTCCGTTCCAGCAAAAAGACTTCCAAGCATAACTGTATCGGCTCCAGCGGCTATGGCTTTGACTATGTCTCCCGAGTATCTGATACCCCCATCGGCTATCAGAGACTTCCCATACTTTTTAGTGACCTCAGAGCATTTAGCTATAGCAGTTATCTGTGGGACACCTATACCAGCAACTATCCTGGTAGTACAGATAGAGCCTGGCCCAATTCCCACTTTAACTCCATCTGCTCCTGCCTTTATCAAGTCTTCCGCAGCCTCCGGAGTAGCTATGTTTCCACCTATCACATCTAGATTGGGACACTCTCCTTTTATCTTCTCAACAGTCTCTAATACACGGACCGAGTGCCCGTGGGCTGTATCCACTACTATAACATCCACTCCTACAGATACTAGAGCCTTAACCCTCTCCATCACATCCGGGCCTACACCTACAGCAGCTCCAACTCTTAACCTTCCATAGGAATCTTTACAGGCATTTGGATACTTCTTTCTCTTCACGATATCCTTGATAGTTATTAGCCCTTTTATAAGTCCATTCTCGTCTACTACCGGTAACTTTTCCACTTTATGTTTCTGGAGAATCTCGACAGCTTCGTCCAATGAGACCCCTTCCCTAGCGGTCACAATAGGAGCTTTAGTCATAAACTCATGAACGGACTTTTTATAATCTTTCTTATGAATAAACCTCAGGTCCCTATTTGTAAGTATACCTACAAGCTTCTTGTCTTCATCTACAACCGGAACTCCAGATATCTTGTAGATGGACATTATATTAAGAGCTTCTTCTACTGTTTGATTAGGCATGATGGTTACTGGATTCATTATCATCCCAGACTCGGCTTTCTTAACTTTCTCTACCTCATACATTTGGTCTTCTATAGACATGTTCCGGTGTACTATACCTATTCCCCCCTCTCTAGCGAGGGCTATAGCCAGTCTGTGCTCGGTTACCGTATCCATAGCAGCGGATACAAGTGGTATGTTTACCTTTATGTTTGGAGTTAAGTATGAACTCACGTCAGCCTCGTGAGGTAGAACATCAGACTTCTGTGGAACTAGTAAAACATCATCAAAGGTTAGAGCTTCCTCTACGGGAGTTAACAAAATTGATTCCTCCTGCAAAAATTGAGTTCATATTTTATCATATTTTTGACTCGTTATTTAAGATAGATACTATAAAAATATAAAAAGAGGTTCAATGAAAACCAAGAAAAATCAATGAAAAATTAAACTTTTAAAGGTATAATATAATCAATTTATTTTTTGGAGGAGTGAATTGGCAAAGGTTAGGGCTTTAAAGTGTAAAGAATGTGGAGCTGAGTATAAAGTTGAACCGCTTCACGTCTGTGAGTTCTGCTTTGGTCCCCTTGAGATAGTTTACGACTACGAAGAGATAAAGAAGAATATATCCAGAGAGAAGATAGAGAAAGGCCCTAAGAGTCTGTGGAGGTATGTAGACTTACTACCTGTTGAAAATCCAACTGTAGGTCTATCTGCTGGATTTACCCCTCTAACAAAGGCAGAGAACTTAGGAAAACTCCTTGGACTGAATAATCTCTACATAAAAGATGACTCTGTAAATCACCCTACTCTCTCCTTCAAAGACAGGGTTGTTGCAGTTGCCCTCTCAAAGGCAAAAGAGTTTGGTTTTGACACAGCAGCATGCGCATCAACAGGAAATCTTGCTAACTCTGTAGCAGCCCATGCAGCATCTGCAAGTATGAAATGTTATGTATTCATTCCTTCCAACCTAGAGACTAACAAGATAATAGGTAGTCTTGTGTTTAACCCTACAGTTGTAGCAGTTGACGGAAACTACGATGATGTAAACAGACTCTCTTCAGAGATCGCAAACGAGTTTGGTTGGGCTTTTGTAAATATAAACGTCAGACCATTTTATTCAGAAGGTTCAAAAACATTAGCTTATGAAGTTGCAGAGCAACTTGGATGGAGAATTCCGGATGTGGTAGTAGCTCCCCTTGCATCTGGTTCTCTATACACCAAAATATGGAAAGGGTTTAACGAGTTAAGAGAGGTTGGTCTTGTGGATAGAAACCTTCCAAGGATGTTAGGGGCTCAGGCTGAAGGTTGTAGTCCAATCTACCAAGCATTTAAAGAGGGTAGAGACTTTATAAAACCGGTAAAACCAAACACAATAGCAAAATCAATAGCTATAGGAAACCCAGCAGATGGTCCTTATGCAGTAAAAGTAGCCAAAGAAAGTAGGGGAGACATACAGATAGCCACAGATGAAGAAGTTATAGAAGGTATAAAGCTACTTGCAAAAACAGAGGGCATATTTACAGAAACAGCAGGTGGAACTACCATAGCTGTCCTTAAGAAGTTCGTAGAAGCCGGATTGATAGGAAAAGATGAAGTGGTAGTAGCTTACATAACAGGAAATGGTTATAAAACTATGGAAGTTTTAGAAGGAAAGTTAAATAAACTTATCCATATAAAACCATCTTTAATAGAGTTCAAACAGAAAGTTACAGGCAAGAAGTAATCAAAACTAAACTTAAAATAAGGAGGTTTCACATGGCTATAACTGTAAGGATACCAACAGCTTTAAGAAGGATAACACAAGGTCAAGGAGAAGTAACTGTTGAAGCTTCTACCATAGGAGAGTTAATCGATGCTTTAGAAAGAGAATTTCCCGGAATGAAAGACAGACTTACGGATGAGAGTGGAGAGATAAGGAAGTTTGTAAATTTCTTCGTAAATGATGAGGATATAAGATTCTTACAAGGTAAAGATACATCAATAAAAGACGGAGATACAGTTGCAATAATACCAGCAATAGCAGGTGGAAGAGGTTAGACTATGAATGCCATGAAATTAAAACTCATATATCCTCAAGAGAAGATAAAAGAGCCTATTTTGAGCAAACTTTGCAAAAGTTTTGAAGTAGATATAAATATCCGGAAGGCAAACGTTCAAGAGAAGGTTGGGTGGTTAGAGCTTGAGCTAACTGGTAAAGAAGAAGAGATAGAGAAAGCTATCCAGTGGCTATCCCAGCAAGGAATTGATGTATCACCCATAGAAGGACAGGTTTTTGTAGAGTGAAGGGAAAAAAGATTGCTATAGTTGACATAGGGACATACTCAACCCGGATGCTGATAGTTGCTATTCATCCGGACAACTTCTTCCAAGAGATTTTTTCTATAGGCAGGATAACATCCCTTGGAAGAAATTTGAAGCAGACTGGAATGCTCCAGAAAGACGCCATGGAAGAGACCATCTCTACTCTGAGAGAATACTCTATGCTGGCCAGGGAGTATCAAGTCAGCAAGATAGTAGCGGTTGCAACTCAGGCTTGTAGAGAAGCAAAGAACGCAGACGAATTTCTAGAAAAGGTAAAACATCTTGGGATAGACGTTAGGGTGATTTCTGGAGAAGAGGAGGCAAGACTATCCTTCTTTGCCACAGCAAGAGCCTTAGAAATCCAAGACAGATTTGTAGTGATAGACCAAGGTGGTGGTAGTACAGAGTTTGCCTACGGTAAAAGTCCAAACTTGATAAAGGGTGTATCCTTCCCCTTTGGAATAGTCAACCTAACGGAGAATTTCATAAGATCAGACCCACCAGCTCGAGAAGAGATCCTAAGCCTTAAGGAGTATATAAAAGAGCAGATATCAAAGGTATATCCAATTATGAAGGACAACAGTCAGTTGGTAGGTTTAGGCGGGACCATAACAACTGTGGTAGCATTGGAAAAGCAGCTCTTTCCTTATAACTCAAAGAAAGTTCATGGTTCAGTTTTAACTTATGATACTATAACAAAGTGGTTAAACAGACTCTCCTCCATGACAGTAAATCAAAGAAAAGCTATACCGATGATAGAGGACAGAAGAGCAGAAGCTATAATTTCCGGAATAGTTATATTTCAGACTGCTTTGGAAGTATTCAAAAAAGACTTGATAAGAGTATCAGAATGGGGAATAAGACATGGTATACTGCTCTCCCTGTTAGAAAATAGAGGGATTTAATCCGGAGACAGGATTGGAGATAATAGAGGTAGTCCTACACTTAGATAAGTATCTATCAAACCTAATATCAGGGTATGGTAACTTAGTATACTTCATACTTTTCATGATAATTTTCTCAGAGACAGGGTTTGTGGTTACTCCATTCTTACCTGGAGACTCTCTACTATTTGTCCTTGGAAGTTTTGCAGGGACTGATACCCTAAATATACTAATCCTCTATCCTCTACTCCTTACAGCTTCTATACTTGGAAATACGGTAAACTACTTCATAGGTCTGAAATTTGGAAGGAAGATAATCCAGCATACGAACATCATAAAAGAGGACTACATAATTCAAACAGAGAAGTTCTTTGCAAAGCACGGAAGCAAGGCTGTTATCCTGTCAAGGTTTTTACCTTTCTTTAGGACTTTTGTCCCTTTCTTTGCAGGCCTTGGAAAAATGGATACAGCTAAATTCATGTTCTACAACATCTTAGGAGGCTTCCTCTGGATAACATCCTTCATATTAGCCGGATACTTCTTTGGAAACATCCCAATTGTAAAGGAAAACTTTACACTCTTTATATACCTGATAATAGCTCTTACAGTTCTACCGGTTGTGTATAAAAGCATAAAGGGATGATCTACCCCTGGCTGTATCTGTTTATAGCCCTATCCTCCGGAGTGACCATAAACAGCTTTCTAAACATCCACACACCTTACACAATACCTATTTTAGTCTTATCTCTTACTCTTTTTTTTAGAGATTTACCTTCTTACATCCTACTTGTAGTCTCATCTTTTTTGATAGGGCTATCCGTTAGTTATAAAGATAACCTAGAGATAGATAAGAAGGATGTATTTGTTGAGTGCATCTCAACCCAAATTCCTACAAAGTATAAGAACTACCAGATGTTTAGTTGCAAGGTAGTGGGCTCTGAAGTTCCACAGCTAAAAGGTAAGAGTTTAGAAGTAAGGACTGACCAAAAAGATATATTCTTACTCTCCAGAGTGATCTTTATTGGGAATGTTGTGTCTGAAGATGGTAGGATAAAAGCCTTTCCAAGGAAAGGCTTCATAAAAGTGGATAACTCATCTAACTATATCTTTTTTATCAAAGAGTTCAAGGATAGTCTCATAGAGAGGTATAGATATACGGCACTAAGTGAAGATACACTATACCTTGGACTGGGGCTTATCTTCGGAGAGAGAAGCTCCTTAGGTTTAGATGAGTATCAGAGGCTTGTAAAGTCTGGACTTGCCCATATTTTGGCTATCTCCGGAAGTCATATAGCTATGTTAATAATAATCCTAAACTTCTCTCTTTTCTTTTTACCAATCTGGTTAAGGTACAGTTTTATAGCTGCTTTACTTCCTCTCTATGCACTGTTTACAGGTTTATCTATTCCTGTTGTAAGAGCATCATTGATGGGCGTTGTTTTTTCTGTATCAAAAATAAAGTACTTCAAATTTAACAGCTTAAACGTATTGTTCTTGATAGCTTATTTATATGTCTTAGTATTTCCGGAGAGTCTATTCTCTGTCTCTTTTCAGCTCTCATTCATAGCAGCACTTGGCATCATACTGGGAATGGAAATCTTCAAAGACAAATCTTTAGTAATAATCGCATTTGGAACTTCTTGGATAGCAACCTTGTTTACTATACCAGTTGTTATGTTACACTTTGGGAATGTTTCTCTAAACTCCATACTATCAACACCTATAGCTTCGATCCCACTGTACCCTTACCTCTATTTAGCCTTTATAAATGTCTTTACTGGGTTTACTCTAGAGCCCCTGGTCAAACTTATGGACCTATTTGGCGTCTTATTCCTTCAGACTGCCTATCTCTTTGAAAATCTACCTTTCTACTATACAGGCTTTAATCCATCTGTTGTGTTCATAAATCTGTTTTACATCACGTCAGTAGTGTTTTTACTCTCAGACCTAAGAGTATCTCAAAAGGTCTTTGTCGTTTCTCTCTTTGCGGTTGTATTTGCTGTGTTTTCTAAGGTTGAGAAGAAAGATTTTAGGGTATACTCCTTTAAAGGAAAAGACTATCCGGTAGTGGTGGTCGTAGCTAAGGATAGATGCTATCTCATAACAGACTTTCCGGTGTACAAGCAACTTAACGTACTAGGCAAAGAGGGATGTAGAGAGAAAACTCTGATCACTGAGAAATTAGAGAGATTTCCAGATGACTACACATCTACATTCGATAACACTTTACCTTACATATACGAGGTAAGAACAAAGGACTTCCTCTTGAAAAAATGGGTAGAGTACAGAGTGTACAAAAACTCAACAGAATATAGAATTAAAAACCAAGATGCTTTAGTAGATTTTTAGTGAAATCTGGATATTTTATAAACAGAAGGTAGAATAGCAGAGCAAATATAACCAGGTTTAGTATTCTAAAAAACACAGAAGCTACAAGAGTAAATAGTTTGTAAGCTATTAAAAACAGTATAAAAGCTAAAACCAGCTTCAGCATCTTTCAACTCCATAAAACATCTATAAAATTATAGCAGATTTTCACTGTTTAGCCCACGTAGGTAGCTTTGATTTTATCAGTCTAAAATAGATGAATATGTATAAGCTTGAGAAAACTAGAAACGATATCAAAAGATTATGAGTGGAGTTCCAAAACAGCATAGCAGGATAAACAGCAAATAGGTTAAAAATCCACAGGAATGTAGAAGTTGCAGGGTTCCGAAACGCTGGGCTGGAAGTTCCAAGAAGTTTTCTTACCAAGATTTTGTAAAAAAGCGTGTGAAAATGGATAGCATCAGGTTCCATGGGAGATATATTCCTCATTATCTTTTTTCTGTATATAGAGAACAGAGTTTCTACAATCGGGTAAGCGTTTACTATAATAGCAAACCAAGGAGAGACCTCCGGATTTCTGTAGACAAGGAGTATGGATACCATCCCTATAAAAAATCCAGTTAGGTATGCTCCTCCATCCCCCATGAATATAAGCCCATAAGGATAGTTCAGTAAAAAAAACCCGGCTAAAGCTCCTATAAAAGATACACAGACAAGAAAGAGATGATAATCTCCATTTTTATAAGACACATAAGCTACAGCAAGCAGTATCATCATAGATACCATACTGGCAAGACCATTAAACCCATCTATTATGTTTACAGCGTTTACTATACCAGCCAAGGCAAACACGGTAAAGATGAAAGATACTAGAGGAAAAGCAAGAAGAAGATCAAAACCCCATATATCGACCTTTTCTATCTTCACACTTGCAAAGAAGAAAGCCAAAGATGAGCCGACAATTATAAGCAATAACCTCTTCCTTGGATCCAAACTCTTTGTAATATCCTCAACTATTCCAGCTATAAAGACAGGTATTGATGGGACTAAAAGGAGTAAAAAGAACTGAAATATAACCTTGTCCTTAAAGAAGAGGTATACAAGAACAGACAAAAAACCTAACAGTATCCCTATGCCCCCTATCCTGGGAGTAGGGTTAGTATGAACAGTCTGCGGTCCTATGTGTAACCTGTCCGTGATAAGACTTTTTAACCTTTTTGCAAGAACCACTATCAAAAGGTTTCCTAAAAAACTACCTATCAGTGTTATAAATATTATGTTTATACTTAAACCCTCCAATTCCTAGACCCCCTTTCTACTGAGTATAGCTTTCCTTAGCAGAACAATAAACACCGCTAAGAATAAACTACCCACAAAAGCAACCGCAACCATTAACTCTTTCTTCGGTTTTGATGGTTTCTCTGGATAAGAAGGACTGTCTATAACTTCTACGTAGAGGTTTTCCTTTAATTCATCTATCCTAGCCTGCTCAAGGAGCTTTGATAGAACTTCATACTTTAATTTTAGCTTTTGGACATCCAAGTACAGACTTATATACTCAGGTATGACGGAAAGTGTCTTCTCGGTTGATATAGGTGAGTTTGAGTTAATATCCCCTTCCACCTCCGCTATCTTCTGACTGAGAAAAGATAGTCTACTGCTTATTTCCCTTATCTTTGGGTGGTCTGAGTTGTACAGATTAGAGTAAGAACTCTTCTCAGCTTCCAGCTTCAACTTCTCACTTAATAAAGATGCGTAGAGTTGTAGCTGGCTTTGTAGTTTATTCTCCGGAAGTATAACCTGCTTTTCCTTCTGAAATTGGTTTAGTTTTTCGATGGCTTCCTTTAGTTCACTACTTGTTTTATTGGCTTCCGTTTCGTAGAATATCCGGTTCATCTTAGCAATACTAAAAGCTTTTTCGTTTAAGATCTGCCGAAGGTTGTTTATTATAGATAGGTTTATCTCCTGGGCTGTTTCCGGATTTTTCCAATCAACCTTTATAGATATAGTTCCATCTTTCTGACTAACAGAAGTCTTTATATACTCTTTTAACTTTTGAGCTGCCACAGAATACGGATATCTGTATCTGTCTTTTTCTTTTTTCAGGATCTCGTCTACTAGATTTAACTCTTTTACCACGCTCTCTCTCAGAGCATTACTTTCTAACACCGCTTTTATGTTAGATTGGGATTTATCTTCTAATGGCAATCCTGCCAGTTGAGATAGTACAGAGAGAGTTCCTCCTCCACCTTCCTTTGATATGGATACTATTACAGCTTCAGAGGTGTAAGTTTTAGGAAGTAGAAAAGACACAATTCCGGTAGAGAGAGTTATAATACCTACAAAGATGGCTATAAACTTTCTGGAATCCCAGATTGTGTCCCGGACCTCCAATAAGTCTATCTCTTCAGAGTTAACATGTTGAACTTGTTTTTCTTCCATCATTATAACCTCTTAGCTAAGATTGCTGTTGATATTGATTGGAATATTATCTGGACTATATCTTTTATAAGAGGTCTCCACATTGTTTGGACTCTTATCTCTGAAGGAACTACAATCGTGTCTCCCTCAGATAGCTCGTAGTCATCAAACCCAGAGCCTATAAAAAATCTTCTACCGTAAGACTCCGGAGATACGACCTTACCATTGGCTTTTATTATGTGAACTTCTGACCTATCCACGCTTTTTCTATACCCACCTACCATGGATATATAATCTTTAACCTTATATCCCTTTATGTAAGGTAAGTTAATCTGATTGTACACATCCCCTAGCACTAGCACATAGTTAGGTCTCTTTGGAACTATTATAACATCACCATCCTGAACTTCTATATTCTGATTAGAGTTCTTGAGCTCTTCTAAACTGCGTGGAATATCTATAGCTATCCTTCCAAGACCTATTTCTGCCTTCTTCCTTAGAGTTTCTAGAGCTTGCTTTTGTTTCTCTATAGCCATAACAGTGGCCTCTTTTTCTTCTGAACTGCCCCCAATAGAAATAGCTTGGGACTGCTTTAAAAACTGCTCCTGTAACATAGAAAATGTAAGCTCAAGCCTCTCTAACTGAAGCTTTTTAGCACTTTCTCTTACAAATATCAGCGCAGTAGGATAAGCATAAGAAGTGTAGCCTCCGGCTTTCTCTATCACATCAGACAACTTCATCCCTTCTTGTAAAGTGTATTTACCCGGGTATATCACCTCCCCAATTATCGTGACAGATGGTGATTTCTCCACGGTTTCCATTTTTTTGACTATAATCACATCTCCTGGCTTTAGCTCAATGTTCTGAGAGGTATCGTTTTTTACTATAAGGTCATTTAGATATACAACTGTAAGATTTAGGCCGTTATCTCTTGTTATCAGAACTTTTAATTCTTTGATTGGTACTCTAAATTTTACTGTGTTAAACACATCTATCAACTTCATACCACTATAGTAAGGAATCGTTCTTTCTTCCTCCACCTCTCCGGATAAATATACAGGTTCAAAATCGTATTTACTGTAGACAAATACCTTATCCTTTGGTTGCAGACTCATGTCTACCGAGTTACTTAGTATATCTTCCACTTTATAGCTATAATTTATTTTATCTACCCTAACTATTCTTAAAAAACCGGCATTTTCCTTTAGTTTTACCTTAAGGACTAACTCTTTTAATGTTTTTGTGTCTTTTAGGGAATATAGACCCGGATAGTATACCTCACCGCTTACATTTATAGCATTTTCGAATACTTCCGGCTTTTGACCGAAGAATACAAAATCTCCGTTCTGCATCTTCATACTTGTAAACTTCCTATCCTCCAGACTTCCTTCAAACAGCTCTACTCCATCCTTAGAATACCTGGAGACTCTAACTACAACATCACTAACCGAAGGGTTGAACCCTCCAGCAAAGTTCACTATATCCTGCAACTCTCTTTCGTTCTTTATCTCATATATAGCTGGCCTCTTTACTTCTCCAAATATTGCTACCACATCACCAATAGGATGAACGTACACTACATCTCCATCTCTCAACCTCATGTCTACAGGAATACCTTTAATGAATAGGTCATACAAGTCTACATCTATTACCTTTACCTTGCCTTCCTCTTTTCTCCTTATCTCTATTTTCCTTAAAGAGCCTACTTTAGAAACCCCTCCCACCTTTATCAGAGTGTTCATAAGTGTGTCTAGGGAATCTACAGATACCATACTAGGTTTATTAACAAAGCCAGTTATATAAACATTAAAAGTCCTAAGTTTTGTAAGGACTATATCGACTCTCAGATTTTTAAACTTAGAACCTAACATCCGAGAGAGGTGGTTCTTAAGATCAGCTATTTTCATCCCGGATACAGACACTATGCCTACATTCGGCACATATACAGTCCCATCTCTTGATACAGACAGATTCATCTCTCTGTCTACTATCATCATATCCACGGGATCTCCCCAAAGATAGACTTTAAACCCATCTCCGAACCCTAGAACGTAGTCATCAGAAACAGGAGAGGTGGATTTAGGAGTTTTTTTGAAGAACCCGTATCCAAACTGGGAAATACTTTTATCCCCTAGGATATCCTTATAAAGATTGTTGTATTTAGACTCTATTTCTGACTGCTTCACAATCTCAGCTTTTAGGTTTGCTTCCCACTCTTCTACTTTTTCCTCCTCTTCTTCCTTAGGTTTAACCTCCCTTTGTTGCGCTATATTATCTCTTATAATTTCTTTATACATACTCTCAGGAATCAGAGACTGTTGCATATTAAGCCGATGGACCGGAGCAGTTGAAGGTAAAGGAAGAAGATTTGTGTTTTGTTGAGTAGGGTTAGGAGTCTCTCCTTTTACGAACGAGTTAAAAAGTAGGATAACCAAGAAAAAGAATTTCAGTAGGTCAGTTTTTCTAGAATAGATAACCAATTGACATACCTCCCGTATAAATTGTTGTACTTCCTTGTTTTATGTAAAACTGTGTAGGAAGAGTTGAGTAGTTTAAATTCTCTGTAAAATCTACCCTGATATAGGGAGATATCTCGAATTTACCTCTTTTTAAGTTTATTCTGTACGTTATGTAGTAATCTTTGAACCTATCTGGAAGAGTTATATCTGTAGGCTGTTTAATAAACCCTACCTCAAGGTGGTTATCCACTTCCTTGTCTAATATGCTTAAGAGTAAAAAGGTGTGGGTCACACTTCTTCCGTACGGATATCCAAGAACAAAACTTTTATAGCTTAAACCCTCTACAGGATAATTATGGTTTATATACATAGTTTTACCAGTATTTGTAAGCTCCCAGTTTAGCAGGTATCTACCTCTCTTTACCTTTACACCTAAAGTTTGAGCATTATCATGAAATTTAAACAGTACAAGGGGAAAGTGTAGTTTTTTCGGATCTCCTTTTTTTAGAGGAGATTCTATGTCTGTAGCGTTATTTTCATAATAAACTTGGAATATATCGAGTTTGTCGAAAAATAGGTTTAACCTTACATCGTATCCAAGATAGGAGTCGTTATCGAACCTTCCCCCCAATGTCTCCTCTCTACCTATAAAAACTCTAGGATATTCTTTTATCCGGTAAGATGACCTTCCTTCACCACCAAAAAGAACAGCTCTGTTTATACCTATCTCTAAGTATCTGTTTGGCTTATAATCTCCTCTAATAAAGAATAAGCTTGGGTCAGAATGGTCTTTCCTGTCTTCCAAAAACTTTCCATACATTACCGTAAAATCCAGTAGTCCGAAGAATTCTAAAGGCCTTTTACTCTGTATTCTTGCCTGATAGAATGGTGGGTTAGTAGAAGATAAAAGATTTCCATACCTTGAAGGACCCACTTTGATGTTATCTTTTCCTATAAATAAGAAAAGCTTTTCAAAATTAAAAGTTACAAATGCTCTATGAACTGATAACTTGTTTTCTTCTTGGTTAAAGTAGTTTCTAAGTTGATATTGTAAGTTTATCTTGCCAGAAAGTGAAAAGCTACCTTCTAAAGTTGAGATAAGATTTAGTCCCTCTTTTAATCTTATTCCCTCCTTCTCCAAGATTATAGATACAGCACTTTCCTTTGAGTTATAGAAAGTATCCGATTTCACAGATTTAAAGAGTTCTACTCTTTTACAGTATTCCGGACTATAACCTAAAAACACCTGAACTTTTTCACAGCTATAAGGCTTGAGAGATGTTATTCCATAAGGAGAATCCTTAGAAATGTCTACTAATTGGTATGTATCAAAAT
Source organism: Hydrogenothermaceae bacterium (assembly GCA_026418535.1). GTDB lineage: Bacteria > Aquificota > Aquificia > Aquificales > Hydrogenothermaceae > JAOABC01. The sequence continues at coordinate 28,058 of JAOABC010000005.1, forward strand.
TGTCTGTAGGTAAGTATAATGCTTCTATATCACTCCCAAAAGAAACTCCGAAGCAAAATAAGAAAAAAACTTTCAAAGATAAATTTTTCATTTCAAGAGAAAAAGCTTACTAACAAAGTTTTCTAAAGAGAAATTTAAAGCTTTTTTATAAGCTCTCTCTTTAATCTCTTCCAAATCTACTTTTCCATCCAGTATGTTTTTTATAGCACCAAACATGGCTTCCTCGTCAAAGGATTTTACTATTATACCACATCTTCCGTTCTCTGTTACCTCCAGCATCGGTTTTATATCAAAAGAAACTATAGGCACTTTAAAATACATAGACTCTATAGCTACAAGTGGCAATCCCTCAAAAATAGATGTAAGGACGAAGAGTTTTGCCTTCCGGAAGTAAATCCAAGGATTTTCTTTATAACCCACTAACCTAATCTTACCCTCTAAAGACAGCTCTTTAACCATTCTCTCTAAATAACTCTTCAAATTTCCATCTCCTACGATAATTAGCTTTAGGTTTTTATATAACTTAGATAATCTACTAAAAATCCTAATTAGAGCTTCTTGATTTTTCTGTTCTACCAATCTTCCTATATTCAAAATATAATTATCGTCTTCTATATCTTCTTCCTTTGAAAGTTTATCTATTCTTCCAAAGTTTATAAAATTTGGGAGAAAAACAAGCTTTTTATCATCTATGAAAAATGCTTTTTTTACGTCTTCTAAAATGGCTTCAGAAGGTGCAGAGATATAGCTTAGCTTATTAAGTATAGTCTTAACAAAATATCTGTAAGGCGTATAGATATTATTCCTATAAGAAAGAAAGTTATTTGCATTATGAATACTGCCTATATAAAGAGTATCTGGATTTCTATAGAATAGAGTACTTAAACCAAGATTTATACTCATGGGCCTCATGAAACTATAAGCAATATCCGGATTAAACTCTTTTATTATCTTGGACAATCTGTACGCATAAGCCAAATCACCGTTAATTCTCCTTTCTTTCTTTAAAGCTACATAATTTACATTAATCTTTTCTTCAACATAATCCTTATTACCCACCACCAAAACATCGCAATCTTTTGAAACCAAAAACTCCACCAAATCTCTTACTAAAATAGTAATCGCCGTTCCATTAATAACCTTTCTCCCAAGATGATTGGTATATATTAGTATTTTCATATAAATACTCTCATTTAGAATGATGAAGTTGTAAATCTCGGAGTATCAAACTTTCAAACCCTTGGCTTTATTTCCGTTCATAACCTCTTCAATAGCTTTTATCAAGTTATTTTCATATATAGACCATGTAAAGTTATTTTTTACAAATTCTCTGCTATTATGTTTAAGATACATATATTTTTTTGGATCTCTCTTAATACTATTTATTATATCTGCTATATTCTTTGGATCGTCTTCCACTATATAGTGTTTCCAGTTTTCACCTCCTATTGGTATTGAAGCAAGTTTGGATACCATATTTATAGTTCCTAACGCCATACTTTGTAAAATCTTATTTTGTATTCCGCCTCCTGTTTGCATAGGTGCAACCACGACGAGAGACGATTTTATTATTTCATAAGGGTCTTCTACATAACCTGTAACTACTATGTTATTATGTTTTTTTTTGCATATTTAGTAGCATTTTTGGAGGATAGGCGCCTACTATGCAAAACTTAATATCTTTGTCTAGTATTGGTAATACGTTTTTTATAAACCATAATACAGCATCAATATTAGGCTGGTAATCCATTTTTCCAAAAAAAGTAATATAGTTTTTGTATTCTGGATTATATTTTTCGTAAGAAAATAGTATATCCTCTACTCCGTTAGGATTCCATATTGTTTTTGAAGGTTCATTAAAAAACTCCATTTCTTTCTTATTTACGAATAATGTTTTATCAAAGAGTTCTATACATTTTTTTTCGTAGCTAATCAATCTATCACTTTCTAATTTATATAGTATCTTCCAGAATTTAGAGTTTGTTTTATTTATAGCATTTTTGTAGTGTAACGCTATAGAGTCTGTCATTATTAGAATTTTAGGTTTATCTATATTAATAACATACTCGCTGGTTCTAATTAAACTTGTTATTATTAAATCAAACTTAGATATAATTGAATTTATATATGCTTTAACGTCTTTGAAAAAATAATAGTTAATTTGTATCGGTTTATTTGAAAAAATACCCTTAAAAGCATTTGCATAGTATGAAAGCTTATTCTTTTTAAAAATTCTACACGAAAATCCGTTTTCTTCCGCAAACTTATAGAATTCAACAGGCACGTCTGTATCTGTTAAAGAAACAAGGTGGACATCAAAATGTTTAGTAAGTATCTTTAACAACCAGTAATTTTTTAACCTATCCCCTCCTACCGGAGGATAAGGAAGCCGTGGCGATATAAAAAGCACTGTAGATCTTTTGTATAACATTTTCCACCTCTATTATGTTTAGAGACTTAATACCCTTATATTCACTACGAGACTCCATCACAAATAAGTATGGCAAGCTACCAAACCTTTATTTTCTCCCTTTGCTTATGTTTGCTATTAACAATATTGTATTTATTATAAACTAAGGAAGCTTTATAAGTAAAGATTTTTTTATTTTAGACACTATAAAAGGAATTTGCATTTAAAAAAGACATAACTAATTAAAGTTACAAAAATACAGAGGATAAAATTTAGGAAAAACCGACAAGTCGGATATGTTTTCTGAAAATTTTCTAAGAAAATCCTATTTCATCTACAAAATCAACTTTGAAGTGCCTTGCCAGCATCTCAGGAAGCCAGTAGTTTTTAATATTGTATTACCCTATTAGAGTATAAGAAAACTGACAAGATAATAGCAGGACTTTCAATATAATCTCCGTTTGTTTATATACAGAATCCAATTCAGAAATAAACTTTTTTAAATTATCTAGATATGCAAGCCAAAACCAAATAACTGGAAAAGTTAATACACCCAACATACTTGAGGAGCATATATATACCCAGCAAAATTCCTGCAAGTTTTCTATCTTTTCTCCCAAAATCTTTTACTGACTTTAAGACTAGTAAAAGAACTAATAAGGATAACAAAACTCCTCCATAAACAAATATCTTTGACTGTAAAGAAGTCAGCAAACTCTGGTATGGTTTCAAATAAATATTCAAAGTTAGAGGGAAAAATTTGGTAAAAGTAATAAGTTTCTGAACCCAACCCTCTACCAAAAAGTATAAAAATAGATCTATCACTTCGCTTATGTTTGATAATACATATGGAATAACAAAAAATATTTGACATCTATCTGAAAAGCTATGAATACTATACATCTTGTCTGAGTCGGAAAAAGAGACTATTAAAGATTCTATCATATAACTGGCATAGTTATTTTTATACAAAATAAAAAGGAAAGTATATAATAAAAGAAATGCTAAAAAGAGTGCCATGCTAGTTTTGAGAAAAAATTTAATATTCCTAAAGCTTAGTATAATTATACACGAAATTATAACAAATAAAGCATAAATGCCGTACTTGAAAAAGTAGTCAAAAGTGCTACAATAGTAGTTATTCATGACAATATGTATTCCTTTTGTTCTATTCCCTCCTGTTAAGATAAGCTCCGGTATATCTAATACGAATAAAACATATAACCCGTACAATAAGAAAAGCTTTATATGCTCCTTAGTAGATTTTTTAAACAAATATGATAAAAAACAAAAAGACTTATTCCCAAAAACAAAGAAATATTCTGCCTTAGAAAATTTTGAAAAAACTCAAAATTTGAAACAAAAAGGTTAAAAAGATTTATAATATTAAGATATAAAAATATACCAAATATAAAAATAGTTATTTTCCTAAGCTTCACCACTTTTAAAAAAGCTACCCAAAAAATAGAAAAAACAAAATAGTTAATGGAAATGTTTGTACTGGGAGCACACCGAGATTTGAAATGACGCCTTCACTATAAAAAGATAAAGATAAAATAAAAACTAATACTCTACTACTAATACTATTAGTTAAGCGTTTATCCAAACCAACACCTCTCTTACATCTAATTTTGTACTGAATAACCGGGTTTACAGTGTTTAATTTAAAAACAAATCTTACTAAGAGTTTCAGTTTTAGCTGATAACAAATCTTATACACTCCAAGAAACTCCATCATTGTCTAAAAATTGCTTTTTGTTTTACTAGAAACATTTCGTTATGAAAAACATGAACAATATCACCATATATCAAATTTATATCTTTATTATGATTCCTAAAAACAGATTCTCTATCCAGTTAAAATCAAAATAATCATCACTTCCTAAAAAGGATAACCAATGACCAAAAGAGAGAGTTAGTACCTTATTCCAAGCGTAAATACCTTTGTCCTTTTCACTAACCCAATAATCTATATAACGTTCATATTTATTGATAAGATCTAAAGTTTTATCTGCTGACCCACCATCTATTATTATATACTCAACATTAGGATAAGTTTGGTTTATTACACTTTGAATTGTTTCTTCTAAATATTTTTCACCATTAAACACAACGGTTATTACAGTAATAAGCGGAAGTTTTGTAATTTCATCCAAGTCAATATCCGGACTCTTTTCCTTAAGACTTCCAAGATAATCTTTTTATTTACTTGCACATTTTCCGGAGCAGGCTTTACAGGATCCCCATCTAAATCACAAACGTACCTTTATTATCCACAAGTTTATAACTAAACTTAAAATATCCTTTAGTTCTTAAGATACCTTTTCCTTTCCTCCCTTCACCCTCTGGAAGAAAGAACAAAGTCTCATATTTATCTTCCGGATTGCCTATAAACTTAGAGTCCTGTATCCTAAATTCCGGAAGGTTTATACTAAATTTAAATTCTGGAGAAATAGTGTCAAAAATTTTTAATCGGATTCTACCTACTTTAAGTGAAAGTTTCTCTATTTTTAAAACCTGAGAAGTTTTATCTTCATTTTATTCACAAACCATCTTAATACTTTTTGTGTTAAAAATAAATAGTCTATTCTGTAATCTTTATTAAACAGATAGTAGTTTTCAATTCTATCAAGATTATACCGTCTCGCATCCTCCCTAAACCTTAAAGAGTTTAGGTAAATCATAGTATTGTTCTTTTTTATCAAATCTTTTCTAAAGTTTTCCACGAAATATGATTTCGCCAATAGATAATGAAGAGCAATTTTAGAAGCTCTAGAAGAAATAGATATAGATTCTTTGTGGGCTCTAAAGAATGAAAGTTTCTCATTTATGAAAGCAAAGTACTTATATCTTATAGCTGTAAGTAGAAATATAAGCAAATCATTTCCTATAGCATGCATAGCAAAATCACTATTAACCTTATTTGGAACATCTACTATTAAACTTTTTTTTAGGTCTTCTAATCTAAATAGAGCACAGCCTGGCGAAACAGGAAAATTTCCATCAATTAGTATACCGTGTATATACCTTTCTATTTCATAAACGCCAGTATCTCCTATATTATACGTAATCATACCTTTTTCAGTATCGTCACCAAAAATCTCCGTTGTGGTAAAAACAAATCCCACTTCTTTATCTTGTAAAAAAGGTATAGTTTTTTCTAAAAAATCTGGAGATATTAAATCATCAGACCACAAAATCTTACCATATTCTCCAGATGCTAAATCTATACATCTCTTCCAGTTTTTGACAGGACCAATATTTTCTTCATTTCTATAGATTTTAATCCTCTTATCTGTAGAGGCCATCTCTTTAAGAATATTCCACGTGTTATCAGTACTATTGTTATCAACAACTATAATTTCAATATTCTCATATGTTTGCTCCATAGCACTTCTAAGAGTGTCCCGAATATAAAGCTCTCTATTATAAACAGGAACTAATATGCTACATAATTTATCTTTCATCAAAGACTTCCTCCTCTTTTAGTTAATATTAAAAAAGATTGTATTGGTCCAGCTATAGAAAAAAGCGACAGAGATAATATAGACGCTATAATAATACCTTCAACTCCTGTATTAAAAAATTTAACAAAGAAAAATGAAAGAGGTATATTTAAGAAAATTCCAAATAATGAAGTATACAACTGGATATCTAATTTATCGATAGCATTTATAAACATAGCAAAAATATTATTCCATACAGAAACTAAAACAAATATAGCTATAGATATAGTAATCTTATAATCTAAAGATATGTTCCCAACCCATATATTTATAATTTCTCTAGATGAGACAGTTAAAATAAATACCACTATCAAAATAAAAAAATAAAATTTAAACTGCTTTTTCATTGTGTTTCTTATCCATTTAAAATCACCTTTGTGATAAGCACTACTATATGCTGGCCAGAGAGGTGTTGAGATAATCCCATAGAAAACAGTTATCACAGAGAAAAGTTTATAAACAACATCGTATGCAGTTACATACTCCGGACCGAATAACTGAGTAATTAAAATCTTATCTGTAGTAAAAATAACCAACACAGCTACTTGTATTATGAAAAACTTATAACTCAATGATATTAAAGACTTTATATAATTGGTATCAAAAAAGCGAAAAGAAGGTATAAATTGCTTATTTTTTGTATAAAAATATACAGAGATTAAAATAGTAGAAAATAAAATAGAGAAGCCATAGAAAATAGATATTAACACCAAAGATGGACTGAAGAAGCTATATAATATCCATAAACATATCAAAATTAAAAGATTTATCAAAAACTGAGAAAAAACGGCTACAGAAGTCTTTTGTAGTCCACTAAAAATTTGGTTTATTAAACCAAATATAAAATTTAAAAATATAAAAAAAGCAGATATATTTATAGCAAAATAAAGCTCTTTATTTGGTATTGAAGTTGTATTAAAAATTTTTTGCCAATTTAAAAATGCATTAAGAAATAAAAACAAACTAAGAACTACTAAAGATATCAAAGTTGCCATCACATAAGCGTTTGATATGTACTTTTTAACTTTCAAAAAGTCATTTTTTGCCATATATTCAGAAATTTTATTCTTTAATCCATTGCCTATACCAAGGTCGAAAAAAACTATCCACGAAAGAATAGAAAGTATTGTGCTCCAAACTCCATATCTCTCAACCCCTAAATATTTTATCATCAGCGGTAGTGAAAGTAAGCTCAAAGCCAATGCAAACCCCTTAAATATAAATGAGTATAAAACCTGTCTTTTATAGTTTATACTTCTTATATCTGTATTAATACGTAACCTATACATCATCTACACAATAGAATTTATCCAACTTATCATCTTTTCTATTCCATCTATCTTACTAACACGTGGTTTCCAACCAACAAAATCTCGTATTTTGCCTATATCTGCTATAAACACTTTTTGGTCACTCTCTCTTTCAGGTAAGGATATGTATCTCATTTTTACATCCAAAGTATTTTCCAAAATGCCAAAAAGCTCTAGTAAAGATAAACTATTTTCTATACCTCCACCTATATTGAATGCTTCCCCTTTTGCTTTTTCAATATTTTCTACAACTAAAAAGTATAAGTCTATCATATCATCTATATACAAAACATCTCTAACTTGTTTCCCATTTCCGTGTATAGTAAAAGGATCTTTGAGAATACCTTTTTTTATTTCAACCGCCTTTTTACAAAACCATCCTATCCAACCTTGATCATATGTAGAAAACTGTCTTCCACCAAACATTGAAGAGTGCCTAAACACAACTGTTCTAGTTCCATAAATCCTATAAAAGTCTAACATGTATTGATCTGCAGCACCTTTAGAACAGCCATACGGCGAATGAAAGTCTATAGGAATTGATTCTGGAAAACCATTTGGAAAATCAAGAGCTATATACCTTCTATCTAATTCTACATATTTAACCCAGTTTAAGTCCCCATAAACTTTATTTGTGGAAGAGTAGATAACTATACTATCAGGAGAAAATTTCCTTACAGCATCTAATAAATTAAAGCTACCTACAGCATTTACTTCAAAATCAAACCTTGGGTTCCTTATTGATGTAGTCATCGCTACCTGCCCTGCAAGATGAAAAATAACATCTGGCTTCTCCTCTTGAACAACCCTCTCTATATCTTCTCTAACTCTAATATCTCCATGAATAAACTTAAAGTTTCCTTTAGATTGTAACCACTCTAAATTATTATAAGAACCGGCTCTGTAAAGGTTATCAAACACAACTAGATCTTCTTTCCTTTTCAAAACTTCTAAAGATAGATTAGAACCTAGGAATCCACATCCTCCAGTTATAAGATACTTCATTTAGATACCCCCTTCTCTATAAATTTTTCGAAGACTTTAATCATATAATCCAAACTTTCTTCATCTAAGCCCGGCCAAACTCCTATCCAAAAAGTATTTTTCATAATATAATCTGTGTTTGGCAATAAAGAGTAATGTTCCTCACCCAACTGAGCTGATTTAAGCAAAGGACTGCTCCTGATTCTTAATTTTATATCTTGGTTTGTAAATGCTGGCTGTTTTAATAAATTTCCTGCGAATAATTGTCTAGTTCCAATCCTATTTTGCTCCAAGAAATCTACTATTTCAAATTTACTAAACGGAACATCTTCCTTCACAGTTATAGGAAATCCAAACCAGGATGGCTCTGAGTTGTCCAAATGTTTTGGAATAATAAAATAACTACTAAATCTTGAAAGGTTTTTATAGAGAATTTCAAAATTTCTTTTTCTTTTCTCTATAAAACTTTGCAGTTTATCAAGCTGAGCCAAGCCTATAGCAGCTTGCCAATCCGTTATCTTTAAGTTGTATCCTATATGAGAATATATGTATTTATGATCATAGCCAGGTGGTAATTTACCCAAACTCCATTTAAACCTCCTTTTGCAAGTATCATCTTTACCTGGCGGACACCAACAGTCTCTACCCCAATCTCTAAAAGACATTATTATTTTGTATAACTCATAGTCATTCGTTAAAACAGCACCTCCTTCCCCCATAGTAATATGATGAGCAGGATAAAAGCTAAGAGTTGATATATGTCCAAATGAACCTGTATACTTACCATTGTATTTTGAACCGAGAGCATCACAGTTATCCTCTATTAACCATAGATTATATTTATCAGCTATATGTAATATTTTCTCAACATCAAAAGGATTTCCTAGAGTATGAGCAACGAAAATAGCTTTAGTTTTCTCTGTTATGGATTCTTCTATCTGGTTCACATCTATATTATAGGTTCCTAACTCTACATCTACAAATACAGGGACTAACTTATTTTGAATAATTGGGGCAACCGTTGTAGGAAATCCTGCAGCAACAGTGATAACTTCATCACCCTCTCTTAACCTTCTATCTCCCAATTTATAAGATGTTAGAGCAGATATGGCAAGAAGATTAGCAGAAGAACCAGAGTTTGTAGTTAAAGCATACCTTACACCCAAAAATTGAGATAACTTAGTTTCAAACCTTTCATTAAATCTACCTGTAGTCAGCCACATATCTAATGAAGCTTCTATCATATTGTAAAGTTCATTCTCATCTAGTACTTTTCCAGAAGGTGGTATATATACACTGGTTTCATTCTTAACCATATCAAAGTAAAGTTTTGAGAGTTCTTTCAAAGCCTCTTTTATATGGCTAGCAGCGTGGTTATAGTCACCTCCACTTTTGAGCTTTTCTACCTCTTTATAATTTAATAAATTAGACATTTTATATTCCTCCCATATGTTAATTACTCTGTTGCCCACAAGATATTGTGTTCTTTTGCTGTGCGTACATATTTTTTTATTTGTTCGATGGTAAAATCGAACATAGAAATTTTACCTTGATAAAAGTTTTTATACCACTCTACAGTTTCGAAAAGAGATGTTTTAACATCGTAAGCTCGGTTCCATTTTAAGTAAAAATGAGCTTTACTTGTATCTAACTTTAACAAAGCAGCTTCATGAAAGTCTTCATTACGAATTATGGAGTATTCCCCTTTACCCCATATACTCACAACCAATTTTACTATTTCTTCCACTGTTATAATATCATCATCTTCTGGACCAAAATTCCAACCTCCACTGTATTTTGTAGGTTCTTTCCACATTTTGTAGGCTAAATAAAGATATCCAGATAAAGGTTCAAGAACATGTTGCCAAGGTCTTACAGCTTCAGGTTTTCTCAATTTTATAGTTTCATTTTTAGAGAGCGCCCTGATACAGTCAGGTATTAATCTATCCTCTGACCAATCGCCACCACCAATAACATTTCCAGCTCTAACAGAAGCAACAGAAACATTATGTTTAACACCATAATCTTTCGGATTAAAGAATGAATTTCTGTAAGCAGATGTTAATAGTTCCGCACATCCTTTGCTCGAACTGTAAGGGTCATATCCCCCCATTGGATCTTCTTCTCTATAACCATAAACCCACTCTTTATTTTCATAACATTTATCACTTGTGACGTTAATTACAACCCTTACAGAGTCACACTCTCTAACAGCTTCAAATAAGTTTAGAGTGCCTATCACATTTATCTCATAGGTTTCTTTGGGGTATAAATAAGAGTATCTTACTAAAGGTTGAGCTGCCATATGTATTACTATATCTGGTCTGTATATTTTTATTGATTCTTTCAACTTAACTATGTCTCTTACGTCTCCTACAATATAAACTATATCCTTCTCAAGATCAAGAATCTCAAATAAATTTGGGTTTGTAGGAGGAGGTAAAGAGTAACCAATCACTTCTGCTCCAAAGTATTTAAGCCATAACGTTAACCAAGAACCTTTAAATCCAGTATTGCCTGTTATAAATACTTTTTTACCCTTATAAAACTTTTCAAGTAACATGATTATGCTCCATCCACCATTCTATTGTTTTTTGTAGACCTTCTTTAATCGTGGTTTTAGGCTTCCATCCAAGACTATAAATAGGAGTTAAATTTTTTTCTATATCTATAAATTCATTTTCTCTATATGGAACAGCTCCAAAGTTCATTTTCTTTTCTATATACTTATACTTCTTAACTGTTTCATACACAGTTAAAACAAAGTCTTTTATTGTTAATAAATTCCCACTTCCTATATCAATTTCATTGAAACTTTCTTTAAAGAAGCTTTCATTACTCACCACTATCTCATAAGCATCAATTACATCTTCTATATATATAAAGTCTCTCATTTGTTTACCTTCTGTTAAATTTATCTCATTAGCTTCTCCAAAGAGTTGGGAAATTAGCCAAATTACAAATTTGTTGTCATCGTCTTTTGGACCATAAATGTGCTCCAGTCTCAAATTTACGACCTTCACACTTTTACTAAAGTAACTTAACCATTCTAAAAACTGCTTCTTAGAGATCGAATATGGACTTACAAACTTATTAAGCATAGTATCTGTATTAAAAAAAACCTTTACATCAAAAAATATGGACAATTCCAAAAGTTTTAACGGAAATAAAAGGTTTGCTTCTACTATGCTAGATATAGATTCTTTCTTTCTTCCATAAGAAGTAGCAGTGTGTAAAACAAAATCCACCTTGTTTTCCTTAAATATAAGGGTTAAATCTGCTTTATCAATATCGTAGAGAACAATTTCACCTGAAATATCACTTATTCTCCAAATATTTGAAAAACTTCTCTTTAAACCAACAACTTTATAACCTCTATCCAAAAACCTATAAGCCAAATAACTGCCTAAAAATCCTGTAATACCCGTTATCAAAATCGTTTTCACTTTAACAAACTCTTTTCTCCCCAGATTTTCCAAGGTGCATTACCACTATTCCATAAATTTTCTAGTTCTCTCTTGTCTCTCAATGTATCCATAGGTTTCCAAAAGCCGGTATGTTTATACGCTACAAGTTGACCATCAATTGCTAATTTTTCCAAAGGATCTCTCTCCCAAATAGTTTCATCACCATCTATATAATCAAAAATTTCTGGCTCTAGAACAAAGAAACCACCGTTTACCCAAGATCCGTCTCCCCTTGGTTTCTCTTGAAAATTTTTAACAAAGTCTCCTTCTAAATCCAACGCTCCAAATCTACCAGATGGCTGAACCGCTGTTAAAGTAGCATACTTTCCATGAGATTTATGAAATTCCAAAAGTTTAACTATATTTATATCCCCTACACCATCTCCATATGTTAGCATAAAAGTTTCATTTCCTATATAATCCTTTACTCTCTTAATTCTGCCACCAGTCATTGTGTTTAATCCTGTATCCACCAATGTCACTATCCACGGCTCTGACTTAATATCATGTATTTCCATTTTGTTGCTTCTTAAGTTTATAGTAATATCAGACATATGAAGAAAGTAATTAGCGAAATATTCTTTTATTAAATAACCTTTATAACCAAGGCATATTAAAAACTCATTAAAGCCATAATAGGAATAAATTTTCATTATATGCCATATAATAGGTTTACCACCTATTTCTACCATTGGCTTAGGTTTAATATCCGTCTCTTCACTTAATCTGGTTCCAAATCCACCGGCTAATATAACCACTTTCATTTTCTAACAACCCCCTTAATTTTATTTTAGAAAGCATACCAGTCATAGACATCTTTTATACCCTTTTCTAATGGAATGCTATGTCTCCAGTTAAACTGAAGTAAAGTTTTAACATCCAACAACTTTCTCGGTGTTCCATCTGGCTTAGAAAGATCGTGCTTTATCTCTCCTTTGTATCCTACTATATCTTTTATCATAATGGCAAGGTCTTTTATCTTTATATCTTTTCCAGTTCCTACGTTTACAAAATAATCCGGACAACAACTCTTCATCTGTTGTGCATCTATATTCTCCATTAAGAACACACAAGCATCGGCAAGGTCATCTACATGTAAAAACTCCCTATAAACTTCTCCAGAACCCCAAATTTCTACATAATCCGGAAAAATACCATACTTTTGCAAAATTTTTAAGATTTCAATCTCTCCTGCAGAACCATCAACACTTTCAATCGAAAACTTTGTTAAGTCCTTCCTGATAGTGCCCCAGTCTTTTTCCATCAAAGCCTTACCAAGGTGAAACTTCCTTATCAAAGCAGGTAAAACATGACTGGTAAAAAGGTCAAAGTTATCGTTTGGTCCATATAGATTGGTAGGCATAACAGATATAAAGTTTGTCCCATATTGCTCGTTATAGTATCTACATAATTTTATAGCTGCTATTTTAGCAACAGCGTATGGTTCATTTGTAGCCTCAAGAGCTCCAGTAAGTAAATATTCTTCCTTCATAGGCTGTGGCGCATGCTTTGGATATATACAGGAAGAACCTAAGTTTAGAAGTTTTTTAACACCGTACTTATAAGAAGAGTGAATAACATTTAAAGCTATAGCAAGGTTGTCATATATAAATTCAGCTTTGTAAGTATTGTTTGCCAAAATACCACCGACTTTTGCAGACGCCATGAAAACATAATCAGGTCTTTCCTTTTCAAAGAAATATTCCGTTTCATCTTGTCTTGTTAAGTCTAAAGGAAAAAAGCTAACTTTATCTCCATAATTTTCCAGAGGTCTTCTACGGTGATAGTTAGAGACTATGTTAGAGTAACCTTTTGAGATCAGATTTCTTATAATGCTACTGCCTACCATGCCGGTTCCACCGGCTACAAATATCTTGTAATTTTTATTTACCTTCAACTTTGAGCCCTCTCTGTGTTTGGTATATAAGTTAACTCATGGTCTGTATAGCAGAATCCTTTGTCAATACAGGCTGTTATACCACCGCTAGGAGGTTCTAAGCCAAGTCTTTTCAGGTCATAGTCTACCATTATCATCACTAGCTCTTTAAATGTAGTTCTTGGTTCCCAACCAAGCTTTTCTTTTGCTTTTGTAATGTCTGCCTGCAAATGCTCTACTTCTGTAGGTCTAAAATATTTAGGATCAATTTCTATAATTGTATCTCCCATATTTATTACATTAGCCCATTTTGAATCCACAGATTTAACAATCCCTTTTTCTTCTACACCACTTCCCTTCCATTCAATTTCAACCCCAATATAAGAAAAAGCTTTATCTACAAACTCTTTCACTGAATGACTTTCTCCAGTTCCTACTACATAATCATCTGGTTCATCTTGCTGAAGCATCAACCACATCATCTCTACATACTCCGGAGCAAATCCCCAGTCTCTCTTTGCGTTTAAATTTCCCAAGTAGAGTTTTTTTTGCTTTCCTGCTAGTATATGAGCCAAGGCTCTGGTTATTTTTCTTGTTACAAAAGTTTCCCCTCTCCTTGGGCTTTCATGGTTAAATAGTATACCATTACATGCAAATATACCGTAAGCTTCTCTGTAGTTTACAGTCATCCAATAAGCATAAACCTTGGCTGCCGCATAGGGACTTCTTGGATAGAAAAGGGTTTTCTCACTTTGAGGTGGAGGAGAAGCTCCAAACATCTCAGAAGATGAAGCCTGATAGAACTTTGTCTTTATACCACTTCTCTTTATGGCCTCTAATATTCTTGTGGTTCCCAATCCAGTTATATCCCCAGTGTATTCCGGCATATCAAAACTTACTTTAACATGACTCTGTGCCCCAAGGTGATAAACTTCTTCAGGTTTTATATCGTATAGTATTGACGTAAGCTGACCAGGGTCAGAGAGGTCCCCATAGTGTAAAAATAGTCTTGCTTGTGGAGAATGAGGGTCTACATATATATGGTCTATTCTATGAGTATTAAAAGTACTTGCTCTTCTGATAAGTCCATGTACCTCGTAACCCTTACTTAATAAAAACTCAGCCAAATAAGAACCGTCTTGACCTGTTATTCCGGTTATAAGTGCTCTTTTCATCAGAATCCTCCTTCTATACTCTTTTATATCTATCTTCAAACCTTACTATATCATCTTCCCCCACGTACTCTCCAACTTGGACCTCTATAAGCTCAAGAGGTATCTTCCCTGGATTTATAAGTCTATGTTTTGTGGTTTTTGGTATATAGACGCTTTCGTTCTCTCTTACGAATCTTTCCCGGAGTTGACCATCTTCATCTTCGTATACAACTAAAGCAGTTCCTTTTACTACTATCCAATGCTCACTTCTGTGGTAATGCATCTGTAGACTTAGACTCTCCTGTGGATTAACTGTTATTCTCTTTATCTTAAACCTATCTTCCTTATCTAAGAGAGTAAACTTTCCCCAAGGCCTGTGGTCTGTGGTGTGGACTTCAGTAAGAGATCTGGCATCAGGATTTCCTTTTAGGACACTAACAAGTTGTTTTACTTTCTGACCCTCACCTTTCTTAGTTATCAGGACAACATCATCTGCCTCTACCACTATCAAGTCTTCAACTCCTATAGTACATACTTTACTCCTCTTGGATATTATAAGATTGTTCTTTGAACCTAAATTGTACACACTCCCTTTTGAAGCGTTTCCAGATTCATCCTTCTCAAGAACTTGGTACAATGCCTCAAATGAGCCAACATCAGACCAGTATATATCCATAGGTACAACTGCAGACTTAGATGTCTTTTCCATAACTGCATAGTCTATGGATATATCCGGCATACTTTTAAACCCTTCTAAGACTTCTTCAAAACTCTTTCCATATATTTTCTCAAATATATCCGGACTACATTGTTTTAATTCTTCTATGAATGTCTCTGGAGTAAAACAGAACATACCACTGTTCCAGAAGTGTAAACCGGAGTTTATGTACTCCTTTGCTTTTTCGACGGATGGTTTCTCATGAAACCTCTTTACTTTATAACCACCTTCCAACTCAGCAGCTGGATCTATCTCTATGTATCCATATCCTGTTTCAGGTTCAGTAGGCTTTATTCCAAACGTGACTATGTATCCTATCTTTGCTAAGTTTTCACCTGCTATAACGTAATCAAGGAATCTCTCATCCGGATGGATCAGATGGTCAGAAGACAGAACTAAAATAGCTTCTTGTGGGTCTATCATATTTTTGTCTATCAAATACAGGACCCCAACAGTAATGGCAGGAGCAGTGTTTCTTCTGATGGGCTCCAGTATTATATTATTAAAATCTAAACTAGATATCTCCTTTAACTGATTCTTTACATGAAAGACGTAATCTCTGTTTGTTAAGATTAATATATCCTTTAGATCAACCAACCTTAGAGCCCTTTTAACGGTTTTCTGGAGCAGACTTTCCTCATCGAATATCTTAATAAACTGTTTAGGATATTTATCCCTAGATAGAGGAAACAGCCTTGTTCCACCACCACCCGACAGTATTAAAACTTTCAACTTAACCTCCTGTTATCATAGCCTCCAGTATATAAAACCTTCTTCTAGAGCTTTTTCTTTACTATATAACCCCTTTACATCTATCAAGACCGGATTTGAATTCATCAGGTCTTTAAACACTTTAAAATCTAAATCCTCTATAAATGGCCTGTGTTTTACTGCCACTATTGTACAATCGTAAGGCTTTTCTGTAAAGAGGTCCTCAACCAGGTCTATTCCGTACTCTTTTTTTACTTCCTCCGGATAGGCAAAAGGGTCTGTTATGTAGACCTCTACTCCATACTCTTGGAGTTCTCTGTATATGTCTATTACTCTTGTGTTTCTTATATCTGAGATGTTTTCCTTAAAGGTTAGACCCATTATCAAGACTCTACTTCCTTTTACTGATTTGCCTGCTTTTATAAGTTTTTTGACTGTCATCTCGGCTACATACTTGCCCATATTGTCGTTTATCCTTCTTCCTGCTAAGATCACCTCTGGATGGTATCCCAGTGTTTGGGCTTTAAATGTTAGGTAGTATGGGTCTACTCCTATACAGTGTCCACCAACTAAACCTGGCTCAAACTTTAGGAAGTTCCACTTAGTCCCTGCCGCTTCTAAAACTGCCTTTGTGTCTATACCCATCTTGTTGAATATGATGGATAGCTCGTTCATAAGGGCTATATTTATATCTCTTTGAGTGTTCTCTATCACCTTTGCTGCTTCTGCTGTCTTTATATCTGGTGCTATATGTATTCCTGCCGTTATTACACTACCGTACAACTTAGCCAATCTTTTGGTGGTTTCCGGAGTATCCCCGGAGACTACCTTTACTATCTTGTCTATGGTGTGCTGTTTGTCCCCTGGATTTACCCTTTCTGGAGAGTAGCCTACAAAAAAGTCCTCTTTCCATCTCATCCCACTCTCTCTCTCCAGTAATGGAACACACTCCTCCTCAGTCAGACCAGGGTACACTGTAGATTCATATACCACTATACTGCCCTTTTTCATGTACATACCGACTGTTCTTGTAGCAGATAAGATAGGTCTTAAGTCTGGGATGTTGTGTTGGTCTATAGGTGTGGGAACTGTTACTATTATCACGTCCCCTTGGGATATCTTAGAAGGGTCTGTTGTGTATTCTATGTTTACAGATTTTAACTCCTGAGAGTCTACCTCTTTAGTCTTATCATAACCGTCCTGTATATCTCTCACTCTTTCCGGATTTATGTCGTATCCTATAACTGGATACCTTTTGGCAAAGAGGACAGCCAAAGGTAGCCCTACATATCCTAACCCTACTATACAGATTTTTGTTATGATCAAACCTCCTCTTAAATTTTATCATGATATTATATATTACAGTCTAAGAGGTGGTGCATGAAAAAGAAAGAAGAGTACATAATCTACGGCTTGATAGTATCTGCTTTTGTTTCTATCTCTGTATTTGAATCTCTTACCTCTATTCTGCTTTTGTACACTGTATATTTTTCTGTTAAAAAAAGCATAAATATCAGAGGAAAACTTCTTGGTGGACTATCTCTTTACTCTCTTCCAACTCTCATAAGTACCTCTCTGTACGGCTCTGTAGGGAAGGCTGTAGAACAGTCTGTTTTTCCTTTTCTGTATTTATTAAAAGATAGGGTGAAGCTAGGTTTAGATAGTTTTAAGAAAGTTAACTTGATCCTTATAGGAATAGGCTGGATTCTGGCACCGGTAGCTTTATATAAGTATCAATTCTTAGGTGAGTATGGAATGTTATGGGGAGGACCTTTTGAAATAGGTATGTGGTTCTCACTTTTTTCTATAGCTTCCCTATCTATGTTTATACTTTCATCTAAGTATAAAGAAACTGTTAAGATGATCTTCTACGGCTCATCCTTTACAGTTTTCACGATTTTTGCCCTACTTTCAGCAAGAAGAAACTCCATACTAGGCTTTTTTGTTACACTGGTAATAATGATGTTTATCTACCGGAGGCTTATACCAAAGAAAATCTTAACAGTCATATTCTCTGTAGTGCTGGTATCCGGATTGATCTTTTCACTCTACTTGGTAAAAAGAGATGTTAGGTTTGAGGTTTTATACAAAGTGGCAAGGGGAGAGGTTAGTCTAAACGATGAAACTGCAAACCTTATTGCAAGTGGAAGATGGCAACTTCTCAATGAAGGTTTAGAGGTGATAAAAAAAGATATACAGAATCTAAACCTGTTCAATCTCTTTGTAGGGCACGGTGTTGGTTGTGGAAACAGACTTAAACCAAAATCTTTCAACGGAAGTGACTATGAGTCTACTATCTTCATATCAGAGTTCATAGTAAGAGGAATCTTTGGACTACTGGGTATATTTCTGATGATGTTCTCCTACTACAGGTTCATATTTAGCTTAAAGTTCTCATTAGTGGAAGATCTGCTGTTAGCCCCTTCTTTACTTATGCTATCTTGTATATTCATAGGGTCTATATTTTCTGTGTTCTGGGATGCCTTGTTACCACTTTACCTTCTTATGTTTGGAGTATCTGAGAACTATCTAAAGAATAGACCTCCATAACTTTGTAGCTTCTCTACAATCCTCCAGTGTTGGAACTAGGGCAATACGGAAGTATCTACTTTCACAACTTCCATCTGATACCTCTTTACCACTACAGAAGTTCTCTCCTATCGATACCACTATACCCTTCTCAAGGAGTTTTTTAGCGTACTCTCTAGAGGAAACTCCAGATGGAGTCTTTATCCAGAAATAGAAAGTAGCCTTTGGATGTATGTACTCTATACCCACCTTCTGGAAGAACTCTAAAAAAAGATCTCTTTTAGCTTGGAATACAAGGTTTCTTTCAGCTACATGTCTGTCATCTTCCCAAGCAGATTTTGCAGCAAGTTGGATAAAGTCAGGGGAGGCAACACCAAAGTTTGCTCTCTCTTTGCGGAATAGAGAGATGATCTTCTCGTCCCCTGCTACAAAACCAGACCTGTATCCCGTCATACCACTCCTCTTTGAAAGAGAGTGGAAGACTACCACGTTCTCCATGCCAAACTCAAGGGCTGAGTTTGGTTTTTCCTCAAAATAGATCTCTGAGTAACATTCATCAGAACACAGTATTATGTTGTACTCTCTACAGAGATCTATCATCTCTCTGTAGTAAGAAGGAGTAGCTGTTGCTCCAGTAGGGTTGTGGGGATAGTTTATCCACACTATCTTCGTTTCTTCAAGGACAGACTTGTCTAATCTATCAAGTCTGAGAAGAAATCCATCCTCTTCCCTAAGCTTTACAGGGTTTGGGATTCCTCCAGCATAGATAGTTCCCCTCTCGTAGACAGGATAAGCAGGGGTTCCAAATATTACTCTCCTTTTATCCTCATTTGTGTCTATAAACACTAAGGAGAAGTGGAATATAGCTTCTTTGGAACCTGCTGAGGGTATTATCTGAGTATCCGGATTTAAACTCACTCCAAACCTTCTTTTAAAGTAGGAGGCTATAGAATCTCTTAAATCTTTCCTACCTGCTACAGAGGGATACTGACTAACTTCTGGAACTGCCTCTACAAGAGCCTTTCTTATAAAGTTTGGTGTAGGTTCTCTTGGGTCTCCTGTTCCAAAGTCATATATCTTTACACCTTTTTCCTTCAGAGAAGCCTTTATCCTATTTAGCTCCTCCATAGGGTAGCTCTTAAGATTCTCTATCTCTTTTCTCATCTACTCCACCTTCCTTCTTCCCAAATAAACCAGAAAGAGCGACGAAAACTATAACTATCCCGGCTATAACTGGAAAGAGTGCTATCAGAAACTTCCCAAAGACTAAGATAGGATCTGACGTCCCTAAATTGAAAAGTCCAAAGATGTTGTTGAGTACTGCGTACAAGCCTATGACTACACCAAGTATAAGTAGTATCCTTACAGTCACTTTTACACCCTCAAGACCTTTATAATCCTATCGCTCTCGAAATTGAACTTCCTATCTCCGGAAGCTGTTCTCTTGAGTATAGGGAATGTTTCAGTATCTATCCTTAGCCTTAAAAGTTTACCTCCATAACTGTTCATCATCACGCTGTCTTCCAAGTTTACAGGTATAACTGTAGCCACCCTATCATCTTTACTGAGTTTTACACACAGAAGACCTTTCTGTCCTCTTTTCTTAACAGGAATCTCTTCTCTATCTACGAGCTTCATATATCCAAACTCCGTCGCCACGAGTAGATGTCTATCTTCGCTGAGCAAGAAAGCTCCTGCCACTTCATCTCCCACATCAAGGTCTATAGACTCAACACCTCTAGCCTTATCACCAGTAACCCTAACTTCATTCCTCTCAAAGATGAGCAGATCTCCGTTCTTGGTGTAGATACCTAGGAATGTGTTCTCTTGGTCTGCGAAGGCGGTTATCACCTCATCATCCTCAGAGAGAGGTATTATACTACGGTTCTGAGACTTGTAGAATATATCTTCATCAAACATCCTCTTTATTATACCTTTCTTTGTAACGATGAATATCCTGTTCTCTTTCCCTTCTCCTTGGTAGGCAGTTCCAACGATTTCATCCTCTATTGAGAGTCTATCTTCTCCTTTTGGAAGGTCTACTACCAGGTTCCAGAAAGCTCTTCCAGACTTGGTTATGAAGATTACAGGCTTTGAGCCTTCCACTTTCTGGATGGACAACACCTTCTCCCCTTCTTCTAAACGGGAAGATACACTGTTTATAACTTTTTGGATGTAATCCTCTGATGATATCTCTTCATATTTGAAATTAGCTATCTTTCCGAAGTTCGTAACTGCAAAGTAAAACTCCTCTTTAAAGGTAAGCTCTTTCTCTACAGAGAAGGTTGTCTTTCTCTCATCTCCGTATTTAAAGAGCATGTAGTCTACCTCCTGGACGAAGACTTTCACCTTCTCTTCATCTCTAGATAGGATTAGGTTGTATCTGTCTATACTGGCCTGAAGTTCTTTTGATTCCTGAAAGAGTTTCTCCTTCTCGAGGGCTGTAAATCTTGCAAGTCTCATATCCAAGATTGCCTCTGCTTGCTGTTTAGAGAGCCCAAGTTTGGAGGATAGAACATCTCTGGCTGTTGCTATGTCGTTAGATAACCTAACTATATTTATAACTTCATCTGGATTTGAAAGAGCTTTTAACAGACCTTCTACTATATGTAGTCTCTTTTGAGCTTTCTCAAGTTCGAACTTGGTTCTTCTGGTTATAACCTCTATCCTGTGTTTTATGAACTCAAGTAGTATCTCCTTTAAGGTGAGGACCTTAGGCTGTTTATCTACTAAGACTGTGAAGTTTATAGGGATGTTCTTCTCTAAAGGAGTGCTTTTATAGAGCTTCCTTAGGACTTTCTCCGGATTTGCATCCCTCTTTAGGTCTACCACTATCCTTATTCCGGTTCTGTCAGACTCATCTCTCAGGTCTGATATTCCTTTTTCCTTTCCGGTTCTAACCAACTCCACTATCTTCTTTATCAGCTCAACTTTGTTAACTTGATAAGGTATCTCGTAGATAACTATCCTCTGTCTGTTTCCTGGCAGTTTCTCTATCCTTGCCTTACCTTTTACAGTTATGGACCCCCTTGCAGACCTGTAGATACTGACCATCTCTTGGTGGGGTGTAGTTATACTTCCTCCTGTAGGAAAATCTGGACCTTTCACAAACTGACATATCTCCTCTTCTGTGGAATCTGGAAACTGGGCAAGATACTTAAGAGCCTCTCCTATCTCTTTAAAATTGTGGGGTGGTATACTGGTAGCAAGGCCGACTGCTATTCCGGAAGCCCCATTACATATGAGATTCGGGAATTTAGAGGGTAGAACTGTAGGCTCCTGCAGGGAGGAGTCGAAGTTTGCCATCATATCCACAGTATCTTTCTCTATATCCTCCAACATCTCAACAGCAAGTTTTGTAAGACGAGCCTCTGTATACCTCATCGCAGCCTGTGGGTCTCCGTCTATAGAACCAAAGTTACCCTGACCATCTATTAGAGGATATCTCATAGTGAAATCTTGAGCCATCCGGACGAGGGAATCATAAACAGATGTGTCTCCGTGAGGGTGATACTTACCTAAAGTTTCCCCAACAACTCTTGCAGACTTCTTGTAAGGTTTACCTGGCAAAAGTCCCAGTTCATACATTGCATAAAGTATTCTCCTTTGAACAGGTTTTAGGCCATCCCGGACATCTGGAATAGCTCTTCCTGCTATAACAGACATAGCATAGTCTATGTATGCACTCTTGACCTCTTCTTCTATAGACACTTTCTTTATCTCTTCCATCTTAACCTCATGCCTCAGAGTTTCAAAAATATTATAACACCTTAAAAGGGACGACTCTTTGCTCATTTCATATTGAAATTTATATTTATTTTTGAAATATTCATCCTTTCGAATATCCTAATTAGTTAATACTATCTAACTCGGTTAAAAAATCAAAACCTTACTGTTAAGATTTCTTAACTTTTGGCATAAAGTTTGTAAGGTTACATTTTCGACTTAACCCCTTAAAAACATGGTTTTACAGTTGAATAGGTTAGTGTTTGCTAATCGAACGGTATTAGTATATCTTTATATGTGAATAAATCTAAACAGGAGGTTTTTCATGAAAAATGTCTTGGTTTTGGCTGTAGCTGGAGTGTTTGCTTCTACAGCGAACGCCTCTGATTTACTAATCTCTGTAGATGAAGCGAAAGCTCTCTTAGGTAAGGCAGTGTTCGTAAATGGAGACAAGCCAGAAGACTTTGCAAAAGGTCATATACCAGGTTCTGTTAACGCATACGCTCACGACCTGCACTACCTAAGCGACATAAAGAAATGTGCTGGCCTTCCTATGTGTGAAAAGACTGCAGAGAAGTTTATCTCTGAACTTGGAATAAGCAACAACTCTCACGTTATAGCCTACGATGATGGTAAAGGACCAAACGCTTCTGGTGTATGGTTCTTTTTATACCTATACGGTGTAGACAAAGTCCAGATGTTAGATGGTGGTTTTGCTACATGGAAAGCAAAGGGTTATGAGGTCGAGACAGGTCCTGCTAAGAAACCTACTCCAGGTAAGTTCACAGTTAAATTAAGAAAAGATATACTAGCTACCAAAGATGAAGTTCTAAAAGCTTCTAAGGATACTAACTACGTTGTTCTAGATGCAAGAAGATTTGAAGAGTACACAGGTAAAACTCTGCTTGATGCTTTAGAATCTCCAGGAAAACATATACAGGTTGCCAGGGGTGGACACATCCCAGGAGCTAAGTTCTTTGAGTGGAAAAAGATAGCAGGAAACCCTAACGGTGAAGCTGATAAGCCTCTCTTTAAGCCTGCTGATAAAATCAAGAAAGACTTAGAGAAAGCTGGTATTACTCCGGATAAAACTGTCATTTCTTACTGTCACGTTGGCCTTGGAAGGGGTTCTTTCGTGTATGCAGCCCTAAAACTTGCAGGTTATCAAAAATCTAAAGTTTACGTAGGTTCTTGGGACGAATGGGGTAATGACCAATCTCTTCCTATCGAACAGTAATATACATCACATAGGTGGCCTAGAGCCACCTTCTTTTTTATCAGTCTAGGAGGTCAGTATCATGGATCATTCTGAATATCTCATAAAAGGTATCATAATGGGTGCTCTCTTTGGAGTAGTCCTGTTTAAGGTTGGGGCAGTCAGATACTCAAGAGTTGAGGGTATGCTCCTACTGAGGGACCTTAAAATAATGAAGTTTGCCTTTACCGGAATAGCCACAGCATCCATCATATACGGACTAGCTGCAATATTCGGTTTTACTGAAAGTAGTAACCTCGCTCCAAGGGTTATGGGATATCTAGGGATAGCACATGTTATAGGTGGTATCATGTTTGGTATAGCTATGGCTTCTGCGGGCTTTTGTCCTGGAACGTGTGTGGCCAGAGTTGGAGCTGGTAAGTTTTTATCTATAGCAGGAGTATTAGGTCTTGTGGTTGGTATACTTTTGTATAACTCAATCCAGCCATCTTTGGTAGAAGCAGGCATACTTGGGCATTCAGTCGACATCACGCTGTACGGTGTTTTAGGAGTGCCTTACGGACCCTTAGCTGTGGCATGGGGTATCCTTTTCTTAGTGTTTGCTATCATAGCGGATTACTTAGACCCTGCTAAAAAGCTTTACCAAGAGGAAGAGTATAGGAGTTTAAGTGAGAAGATAATAAAGGGAGAGTGGCATTGGGCTGTTGGTGGTGTGGCTGCAGGCTCAATAATAGCCATAGTAACGTCCCATGGAGAGTATTTAGGTTTCTCCGGAGCTTTACTCTCACTTGTTGGATGGATCGGACATGAGATAGGATATCCCCTCTCTAACGCCCTACCAAAGATAAACGAAAGCACTATGTATAGAGCTGGACTACTTATAGGTGTTCTACCTGGAGCACTAATAGCCGCCCTCATATCTGGTAGATTTAAGTTCGACCCTGTACCTCCTGCATTTGCTCAGGGAGTAGCCCCTATACCTGTAGTCAGGATAGTTTTGGTCTTCTTTGCTGGACTTTTCCTTGCACTGGGAGCTATGATAGGTGGAGGTTGCACAACTGGAGCTTTCTTAGCTGCCTATCCTACACTGTCTGTAGGCAGTATGATTATGTCCGCTACTTACTTTGTAGTTGGAGTTATAACTGCGAACCTGATATACATGGGAAGATGGGAAAGGTTTATCCAGGCTAAGAAGTCTTCTGACGAAGTATACGACTGATCTTTAGAGGTGAAGAGAGATGAACACGACTGAGAGAGTTTTGTACTGGATAGGAATAATAGTTTTAATAGTGGCTATAATTGGAACAAGCAAGCAGACATCTGAACTGGAAAAAAAAGAGTCTTCCACTTCGGCGACACAAACTGGAGGTAATCAGTAATGAACCCTAAAGTTGAGAGAGTTGTATATATAGTGGTTATTCTAGTTCTCTCTGTCTACCTTATCTTCTTAGGGAAGAAGCAGACAGAAATTCAGAGGAATATACCCATAACAGCCCAGGAGCTCTACGATAAACTATCAAGCCCAAAGCTGAAAGTTCAGATAATAGATGTGAGAGAACTTACATCTGATGACGATGTGGGTGGTTATGAAGACTCAAGAGTACCTGGAGCTATTCCATTCCCAGGATGTGATGAGTCAAAGATGACATCTGAAAGCTTACAAGAAGCTCTTAAAAGGATAAACCCTTATGCCTATACTGTAATTGTATCTACAAACGGGAACAAAGAGATTTTTGAGAAATGTGCTCAAAAGTTCAAAAATGTCCAAAACCTTCAAGGTGGAATGGCTGCTTGGCAAGAGGCAGGTCTTCCTGACGAATCAGGTGAATATGTACCACCTAAAGCTGGCGGTGGTGGTGGATGTTTATAAATAAAAAAATACCCTGGAGGTAAAGTAATGGCAATATCAAGAAGGGACTTTTTAAAAGTTATGTCCGCAACAGGTGCGGCTACTACCCTTGGAACTTCTTCTGCGTTTGCTAAAAACAGCGCTATGATAATAGAAAACCCAAGGGAGAAGTATCCGAACAGCTCTTTTGTAGAGAACATGTACAGGAAGGAGTTTGCTTATACATACGGTAGAAAGGAGGAACACGGAACTGCCTACCACTGTGTCAACTGCCAAGGAAACTGTGCATGGGACGTATGGGTTCAAAATGGTATCGTCACAAGAGAGAACCAAGCGGCAAACTACCCTCTCCTTAACCCAAAAATACCAGATGCAAACCCAAGGGGTTGCAATAAAGGTGTCCAGCATTCTCAGGTTATGTACGAGAAGGACAGAATACTGTACCCTATGAAAAGAGTTGGAGAAAGAGGGGAAGGTAAGTGGAAGAGAATAAGCTGGGATGAAGCAATAACAGAGGTCGCAACGAAGATATACGAGACTATGCTAACGGTAGGACCTCAAGGAAACTATATTCACCTAGGAGCAGGAATGCTCACAGAAGCAAGAGCAGCTTCCGGAAAAAGACTTGGAACTCTACTCGGTGCTGTCAGGCCTTACATAGCTTCTTACGTTGGTGATATGTTTCCCGGAGTATCCTTAGTATACGGAGAAGGTAATATAGGTTTTTCTTATGACTTTGTTTATACCGCAAACGTCCAGATCTGGTGGGGACAGGATCCTAACAAATCTAGAATTCCAGATGCTCACTGGGTATGGGAAGGTAAGTACAACGGCGGTAAGGTGATCGTTATAACTCCAGATTACAATGCAACCTGTAAGAGTGCAGACCTCTGGGTTCCAGTTAGGGCAGGATACGATGGTTTCTTAGCGATGTCTATCATAAACGAGATAATCCAGAAAAAACTCTACAAGCCAAACTTCATAAAAACCTTCACAGACCTACCTTTATTAGTCAGGTTAGACAACAAGAAGCTTCTTAGACTTTCAGACATAGACACTAAGGAGCCTATGTTCGATAAGGAAATATTCCACAATATGGAAGAGAAAGCTCATGGAAAGCACTTTGAAGAACATGAAGTATTCTTATCTTACAACCTGAAAAACGGAAAGCTAACTGTTATGCCTGGTTCTGAAGGAAACCCGGTGAAAACATTAAGATTAAAGGATGTAGGTTGGGATATAGACCCTGCATTGGAGGGAGTTTACGAAGTCAAGTTGAAGGATGGCTCTAAAGTGAAAGTGACCCCTGTGTTTGAACTCGCCAAGGCAGAGGCTCAGAAGTTCGCAGCAGAGAAGGTGTTCAAACTTACGAACGTCCATCCAAAGATAGTAGAACAGTTAGCTAAAGATATAGCTCTTCCAAAGGTTGTAACTATATCTATGGGATTTACTATAGGAAAGTACTTCAACGGTATGCTTGCTCAAAGAGCTATAGCATCTATAACTCCTCTCTGTGGAAGACTTGGACCTTACGGTGGATTTAACTCTGAGAACGAGTGGTCCATAAGTGGTCTTGATATTATCTCTGGATTTGGTGGAAAGTATCAGCATAGGTTTGCCTCTGGTTTCGTGAGTGAATTCGTCCTTGGAAATATGATGCAAGACTTCGATAAACTATACGAAGAAGACACATTCAAACAAGTTATGGGAATGTCTAAGGCTGAGTACAAGAAGAAAGTGGAAGAGATGCTCTCTATGTCAGAAGGAGACAAGGGTGTTAATAAAGGAAAACCGTATTGGAACGATGTTCAGACATTCCTACTATTTGCAGATGCAAGGTTCAGAAGGAACAAAGGAACTTCTTACAAAAAGGCCTTCTTAGAGAAGGCTAAGTTCATAGCATACGTTGACTTTAGGATGTCTGACTTTGCAAACTACGCTGATATACTCCTACCTGCAAAATCCCACTACGAGGTATGGGATCTAAGGACAAATCCTGGATATCACAGGTTTGCAAACCTAGCTCATCCACCTGCAAACTTAAAACCTGTTGGAGAAGCTAAATCGGAGTGGGAGATATGCACTCTTATAGTAGAGAAACTCCAAGAGATAGCTATGAAGAAGTACAAAGAAACTGGAGACAAAAAGTACATAAAAATACCTGATCCTCAATTCTCAAAAACAGGATACAGAGACCTTGACAAGGTAGTAGAAGAGTTTACGATAAACGGAAAACTCAGGACAGATAAAGATGCTGTTGAGTTAGCTCTCGAACACACAGAGCAGTTCAAACCAAACACTATAGAGTCTATGTTCAAAAGGGGTGGATACCTTACATTGAACGAGAAAGGCGGAAAAACATCTCCTCTGTATCCAGACAAACCTTACAACTTCTTTGAGAACAATCTATACCTGTACGAACATTTCGAGACACTATCCGGAAGGATAACTTACTACGTAGACCACGAACTTTGGATACAGGAAGGAGCCAATGTCCCAACGGCAAAAGAACCAATCAGACCAAGAAAATATCCATTTGTTCTACTTACACCTCATGCAAGATGGTCTATCCACTCCACCTACAAGACTTCTACTATACTCATGAGACTCCAAAGAGGAAAGCCTTATATCATGATAAATCCAGAGATAGCTAAGAAGAAAGGCATAAAAGATGGAGACGAGGTAAGACTGTATAACTCTCTAGGTGAGTTTTACGCTATGGCTAAAGTATATCCATCTTGTCCTAAAGATGCTGTCATACTAGAGCACGGATGGGAACCTTTCTTCTACAAGTTCAGAAAAGGACACAACGAGACTGTAGCGTCTCCACTAAACCTACTTGAGCTATCAGACGGTTGGGGACATCTTAAGTTCGGTGGAAATTGGGACGGAAACCAACACGCTTATGAGACTTCTTTAGATATAGAAAAAGTTTAAGAGGAGGAATATAGATGTCAAAAAGACAGCTTGCTATGGTTATGGATTTAAATAAATGTATAGGTTGCCAAACCTGTACTGTTGCATGTAAGACCCAGTGGACCAACAGAAACGGAAGAGAATATATGTACTGGAACAACGTTGAAACTCATCCAGGGTATGGATACCCAAGGAACTGGATGGAAGCAGGTGGTGGTTTCGACGAAAGCGGTAATCTTAGGGATGGTATTATTCCGGATATGGTGTTAGACTACGGTGTTCCGTGGGATTACAACCACGATGAACTGATAAACGGCTCTCTCTTCCAGGCAAAGACGGACAGTTTAGAGTGGGGTCCGAACTGGGACGAGGATGTAGGTGGTGGAGAGTATCCAAACTCCTACTTCTTCTACATACCAAGGATATGTAACCACTGCTCTAACCCTGGCTGTCTGGCAGCATGTCCAAGGGAGGCTATATTCAAGAGAGAGCAGGATGGTATAGTTTTAGTTGACCTTGAGAGATGTCAAGGATACAGATACTGTATAGCAGGATGTCCTTACAAGAAAATATACTTCAACCCTAAAATATCTAAATCTGAAAAATGCATATTCTGCTTCCCAAGGGTAGAGAAGGGTCTACCTCCAGCCTGTGCTCATCAGTGTGTAGGTAGAATAAGATTTGTAGGGTTCTTAGATGACGAAGCAGGTCAAGTTTATAAGTTAGTCCACAAATACAAAGTAGCTCTTCCTTTAAGACCTGACTTTGGAACACAACCAAACGTATACTACGTTCCACCTCTGTTTGAGCCACCAAAGTTCGATGAGAACATGCAGCCTGTAGAAGGTTCAAGAAGAACACCTATCGAATACTTAGAGCTCCTCTTTGGAAAGGAGGTACACACAGCCCTTGAAACTCTCAGGAAAGAGCAAGAGAAGAGAGCAAGAGGAGAAGAGTCTGAGCTTATGGACATCTTGATAGCGTACTCCCACAGAGACATGTTCAGACTGGACAACAACTACTATCAACAACAGGTGGACAAAAAACTAAAAGGCTCTGAATTCTTCAAAGTTATAGACCAAAGATACCTACAGGGTGCAAATACCAAAAGAGTGGAGATAAAGGATTACACATTCCACGAGAAGATGCTCCCCCAAAAGGATAGCTCCAAAGCTAAACACCATTAATGCAACCAAAAGGGAGTATATCCCCCTATAAATCGAATAACAAGGAGGTTATAGATGAAGTTAAAACTGTTCACCTTAGGTTTGGTAGGGTGTGTAAGCCTGTCTTTCGCTGACGGTTTTGAGGAGGATGTTATAAACGTAAAGAAGACACAGAAGTTTAATCCTTCAGCTTTAGAGTTTAAAAAAGTGAAAGTCTATCCACAGACATCCGTTAGCCTGAACGACAAGAACACTAAAGATGCTCAGATACCAGAGTTAGAAGTCGGCTCTGTTACTACCGGAAAAGAGCTTTACGTAGTAGTGAAGTGGAAAGATTATACCCACTCCGTTCAACCACTTTTTACAACTAACAGATACGGAGATGGTATATCTATCCAGTTTCCTCTCTCCTACGGTAAAGGAAAAACTCTCCCCTACATAGGTATGGGTAATGAAAAAAATCTGGTTGTAGTCTATCTCAAGAAGAACGTTGAAAACAGAGATTATGTAAAGTCCTTTATCTCTGAAGGCTTTGGGTCTCTTACAGAGACTTCATATAAAGACTTTAGCTTAAGTTTAGACTACGATAAGGAGAAGAAAGAGTATACAGCAGTACTGAAAAAAGCTATAAAACCTACAGACTTGAAGACTGGAATAATACCTGTATCCTTCGCAGTCTGGGATGGAGATAACGGGAATAGGGATGGCGTGAAGAATATATCTAACTGGAAGTTTTTGAAGGTGGAGGGTGTCAATCCAGATAAAGGTTACATTTCCTATCTATCTTGGGGATACGGGAAGATAGGTAATCCAGAGAGAGGTAGAGAACTCCTTATCCAGAACGGCTGTATAGGTTGCCATAACTTTGCAGACCAGAAAAACGCTCCGGAAGGTTTGGCCCCGAACTTATCTAGGATAGGGGGATACAATAACCCAGTATACCTGAAAGAGTCTATAGTTAACCCCTCTGCTGTAGTTATAAGAAACCTTAATATCAACAGACACTACGATAAATCCCAAGCTCCGGATAAGAACGGTGCTTATCCTAACAACGAGATGTACAGCTGGTACACAAAAGATAACAAAGGCAAAAAAACATCCAAGATGCCTCCTTATAACTACTTAGCAGAGCAAGATTTAAACGATATGGTTGAATATTTAAAGAGTTTAAGATAGGAGGTTGATGACATGAAAAAGTTGATCCTAACCTGTTTAGCTATCACATCTATACAACTCTCATCCGTTGCAGCGAATGTGGGAGAGGAGATTGAACTATCAAGTGCAGTTATAACAGCTAAATCCTGTGCAGAGAAAGCAAAGGAAACCGGGAGTTATGAACTTCTATCATCCTGTCCTCCAGTTGAGGCAGAAAAAACCGGATACGTCATCTATGATGTTACAGAGAACACTTTCTACTCTATAGCACCTAGAAATATATACATCTTCGAACTCGACCATGGTTTTGGTGGAAACATAGATGTAACTGGAAAAGTTGTAGACAAACAGGGAGAACTTCCTGTTATAGAGGCTCAGCAGTACAAGATATCACCAAAACCAAAAGCCGGGTTTTTCAAAGGATGCTTATAACTCATGCCATACTCAACCCCGTGTACACCACGGGTTTTTTTCACTTTAAGGCTATTTTATATTTTTTATAGTTGAAATAATTTCTATACTTGGTACATTATTATCCTATAAACAACAGGAGGGATAAAATGAAACTTGGTTTCTTGGTTGATTTGAGTAGATGTATGGGCTGTATGGCCTGTGCTGTTTCCTGTAAAGCGGAAAACGATGTTCCTCTTAACAGTTGGAGACTCAGAGTTAAGTACATAGACCAGGGAGAGTTCCCGGAAGTAAAGAGACACTTTGTCCCACTTAGATGTAACCACTGTGAAAATGCACCTTGTGAGAGGATATGTCCAGTAAGCGCTCTCCACTACCTACCAAACGGCATCGTAAACGTAGACCACAACAGATGTATAGGTTGTGCCTCTTGTATGATGGCATGTCCTTATAACGCCATATACATAGACCCGATAACCAACTCAGCAGATAAATGCACATACTGTGCCCATAGGATAGAAGTAGGTATGATGCCTGCCTGCGTTGTTGCCTGCCCAACCCATGCAAACATCTTCGGAGACCTTGACGACCCAGAGAGCGAGATATCCAAATACTTAAAAGAGCATAAAGACGTGATGGTAAGAAAACCAGAACTGAACACAAAACCTAAACACTTCTACGTTAGAGGATCTACAGTTGCACTTGACCCTCTTGCTTCTGAGAGACCCGAAGGTTATACACTCTTTACAGAAGTTAAATTTTTAGACCATATAGGAGGGCACTGATCATGCTTGGAGCAGAAGTAACCTTTGATGTAGCACTGCCAAAAGTAGTATGGGGATGGCTCGTTTCCACCAACATGTGGGCTAAGAGCATAGCTACCGGAAGTTTCTTACTTGGACTGTACTTTATCAAAAAGTATCCGGATAATGATAACTTCTTCAGGAAATGGATACCTATACTAGGTCTGATATTCATAGGCATAACCCTCTTGGTCACAGTATTAGACTTACACCATATGTTCAGGTTCTGGAAGATATTCCTGTTTGCTCACTTTACATCCGCAGTTACTCTCGGAGCATGGGTGGTATCAGGATTTGTAGTTATCTTACTTATATCTTTCTGGTCTTGGGCTAGTGGAAACAAGAAACTGTTTGATAGATTTATGATACCTGGAGCAGTCCTCGCATTCTTCTCGACTATATACACAGCAGGGATCATGGGACAGTCAACTGCAAGGGAGATATGGATATTCCCAGCTGAGATGATACAGATGCTACTCTCTGCAGCGATAGCAGGTTCTGCAGCTTACCTGATAGTCATGTTCTTGTACAACATCCAGAATGAGAGTATAAAGAGAGAGTTAGGATACATACTCTTAGGTTCTGCGTTCTTATCCGGTTTGATGTACGTAGGGGAGCTAATGTTTGCAAAGATGCACAGTGAGTTCTCCTACGAAGTTGCCAAGATACTCGCCTTCGGAGAGCTTGCTCCATTCTTCTGGATAGGTATGATACTTACGTTCGTAGTCCCTATGGTGATGGTAGGGATAGCTAACGAGAAGAAGAAGTACGAGTACTTACCGATGGCAGGAGCATCAGCGATATTTGGGCTCTGGTTTATAAAACACGCATGGCTTTTAGGTCCACAGATGTTGCCATTAAGCTAAGAAGGAGGGCAAAAAATGATAAAAACCAATAGAAGAAACTTCCTAAAGGGAGCCGCTGCAGTTATTGGTGGAGCAGCTTTAGCAAAGGGTGTGTTTGAGAAGACAGAGGCTGACAATAGAGTTGCTAACAACCAAGAGCTAACCTTTGAACCAAAACGGTTAGACTACTATCCCCCCTTCGAAAAGTGGAATGACTGGAAAGAGCCTGCAGGAGACTACTGGAAAAAGGAAGGTGGTACCTTAAGGGATGGAGTGAAGCTTATAAACTACATGCTTATTCCTACAGTTTGCAATAACTGTGAAGCTGCTTGTGGTCTTACAGCATGGATAGACAAGGATACTATGACAGTAAGAAAATTCATGGGAAATCCTTTCCACAGTGGAAGTAGAGGAAGAAACTGTGCAAAGGGGTATGCAGCCCTATCCCAGATGTATGACCCAGATAGAATTCCTTTCCCTTTAAAGAGAGCTCCTGGTAGTAAGAGGGGTGAGAATAAGTGGGTCAGAACTACATGGGAAGAAGCTTTAGAGACTATTGGTAAAAGGATGAGAGAAGTCTTACTAAAAGGAGACCAGATATCTAAAAAACAGATAATGTATCATGTAGGAAGACCGAACGAGAACGGTTTCCACGTGAGAAGGGTAGTCCACAGTTGGGGAGTTGACGGAAGAAATACTCACACTAACATATGCTCCTCTAACGGAAGATTTGGAAACATCATAACTGTTGGAGATGATAGGACTTCTCCTGATTTTGCAAACTCTAGACTGATAGTACTTGTATCTTCTCACGCTGCAGATGCTGGACACTACTACCAACAACATGCAGGATATATAGCAGATGCAAGAGCAAAAGGTGCAAAACTTGTAGTCATAGACCCAAGGATGTCTAACTCTGCAGGTATAGCAGACCTCTGGATACCTGCATGGCCCGGGACTGAAGGGGCTATAAATATCGCTATGATTAGTAGACTTGTTAGAGAAGAGAAGTTCAACAAGAAGTTTGTAGAAAGGTGGTTTAACTGGAAGCAGTTCCTGTCAGCTAAAGACTACCTAAACTACCTCAAGGAGAAAGGGTCCCTCACAGAACTACCTACCGGAGAAACATTCGACAACTTTGTGGCAGTTCTAAAAGATATATACAAAGATTATACCTTTGAATGGGCCGCACAGGAAGCAAGGATACCAGTATCTATGCTTGATAAACTCTACGAGATGATTCTCTGGGCTGGGGATAGGATAACCCAGTACCACTGGAGAGCTGTGGCAGCTGGGAACAGAGGTGGATGGATAGGAGCTGGAAGAACAGGAACAATCCTTATGGCTATGATGGGAGCACTTGGAGGACCTGGAGGAACAGGATGGTATAAGTGGCACACACTCTCCCTAGGGGATAAAGGTGGAGATTCCTGCGTGGCAGAGACTCCAGAACCTGTGAAGGCGTGGAACGAGCTACTGTGGCCACCAGAATGGCCAATGTCCACTTATGAACTAAGCTATCTCTTGCCGCATCTACTCATGGATGATGAGTGGAGGGAAAAGTGGAAACAGAAGGGGTTGGAAATACCAGACAAAGTAGAGGTTTGGTTCAGTAGGATATATAACCCTGTTTGGATAAACCCAGATGGATTTAGATGGGTAGAGGCTCTCGTGAGAGAGGATAAGTTTGGTCTAAATATCTACCTCTCTCCTAACTGGGGAGAAACAGCTTTCTACTGTGACTATATTCTTCCTATGGGACTAGCAGGAGAAAGATTTGACCAACAATCAGAACCTACTAAACCTGAAAAGTGGACGGTCTTTAGGCAACCTGTTCTTAGAATAGCTTTACAGAAAATGGGATGGAAGCCAAATGACCCTGCTAAGGCCACCCTTGAAGCTCATAAAAAAGTCGGTTTTGGAGAGGTGTGGGAAGAAGATGAGTTTTTTGTAAACCTTGCTTTTGCTATCGACCCTGATGGCTCCCTCGGGATAAGAAAATACTGGGAATCCAAACAGAACCCAGGAAAACCTGTAACGATGGAAGAATACTACAATGCTGTATTCTCCAAACTTCCAAAGCTATCTCAGGTATGTCAGGAGATGGGAGTCACCCCATTTGAGTACATGAGAGATAGGGGAGCTTGGACGGAAGCAACAGACGTATATAACATCCACGAAAAGCCTCTCCCATACGATCAAGAGAAGAAAGCTTACCAGTACGAAGGAAAGTGGATACCGGAAAGTGAGATAAAGATAGAGGATGACCGCGTATACCATGTAGAGGAAAGTGGTAAGAAGCACAAGATAGGTATAGTCAAGGATGGTAAAATAATCAATGGATGGAAAACTCCTTCCGGACATATAGAGTTCTTCTCAAAGACGATGGTAGACTGGAAATGGCCAGAGTATGCTATTCCAATATACCCAAGAAACAGAGAAGACAGAAAACAGATGATACATATAGTCTCCCAAGTTCACCACGATTACATAACTGAACCAAACGCCTTCGTTCTTAATCCGATCTATAGACTACCTTACTTAGTCCACACAAGGTCTATAAACTCTAAGTGGTGTATGGAGATAGCACAAAACCATAACCCTATATGGATACACAAAAAAGATGCTGAGAGACTTGGTATAAAGAGAGGAGACCCTATAAAATTAAGAGTTATAGATACATTAACTGGTATAGAGACTGGTTACTTTGTTGGAATGGCCACACCTACAGAAGCTACAAGGCCTGGAGTGTTAGCATGTTCCCACCACAATGGAAGATGGAGACTGATAAACGAGGTAAAAATTCCTGGTTTTGAGCATGAACTTGGGGTTATGAGATACGGTAGTGTACTGGTAGATATAAAATCTCAAAACGGAAAGTACTTTATGAGAACTAAAGAAGGTATTAAACCATTCAAATCATGGCAGTATCCTGAGTTTAACAAAGATACAAAGTATATTTGGTGGAAAGGAACTTCCGGGGTGTTCCAAAATGCTGTATTCCCTGCGAACCCAGATCCTATATCAGGTATGCACTGCTGGCACAAGAAAGTGTTAGTAGAAAAAGCTGGTCCGGAAGATAAGATAGGGGATGTCTTTGTAGACATAAACAGAACATGGGAAGTTTACAAAGCTTGGAGAGATCAGCTAACAAGACCAGGTCCTGGTCCGGAAGGGTACAGAAGGCCAAAATGGTTCCCAAGACCATGGTTTAAGATAGATGAAGAGTACTGGAAATTCCCATCTGCATAGATCATAAAGGCGGGTTGAAAAAAACCCGCCTTTCCTTTATATTACTCTAAATCAAATATCTCTGAGGTAGCCGATGAACGAAAAGGTCCAAGAGAATCAGGCTCGTATTAATATGTACGGATTTCTATCAAGATTACTGATAGAGGAAGTAGATGTCCAGCTTTTAGATACTATAAAGAGCAGTCCAGATCTGTTAGATTTTTTTCCAACGTGTAAAGAGTGGAGGGAGTTCTTCTCTAAGGACAGCAAGTCTTTAGTAGAGGAAGAGCTTAATGTAGACTATACAACTGTGTTCCTCTTGAACGTATACCCCTATGAGTCTGTATTTATGAACGATGAAGGATACATAAACCCATCTCTAACGAACCCTGCTCTCCAATTTTACCTTGAACATGGTTATGAGATAGACCTAAATAAGACAAGAGTCCTGTCTCCAGACCACATAGCAGTGGAGATGGAATTTATGATAACTCTTATACAGGAACAGCTTAATGCTTACAGCATGTTCAACAAAGAAGAAGAGAGGAGATATATACTAACTCAGAAAGAGTTCTTGGAAAACCATCTTCTAAAGTGGTCTCCAATATACCTTCTATCTGCAAAAGATACATCAGAGACTCCCTTCTACAAAGATGTATGTCAGACTACGTTAGAGTTCTTGCTCTCAGACTATGAGTACATAGATACCCAACTTCAATCCCTAACGGTGTAAACATGACAGATAGACTATACTTTGATATATACTCCTGTGTTAGAGTCTACTACAGATACGCAGACTGTAGTAGATGCTCAGAGGTCTGTCCTTCTGAAGCAGTATCTATGCAGAATGATAAAGTTCATGTTAACTTTCAAGACTGTGTTGAGTGTGCAGCCTGTGTAGGAAACTGTCCAACAGAGAGTTTCCGGATGAGAGGATTTAATCCTAATGAGTTTGTAAAAACTCTTTCCAGATCTCCGGAAAATTTTGTATCCTGTAAATTGAACGTCCCATGCTTGTCCAGCCTGGATAGTCAACATCTGGCCACTATTGTGATAAACAGACAGTCTGATATTGTTCTAGATATGGCTCACTGTAAAGAGTGCCAGATAAACAGGCAAGTAAAAGTAATACAGGAAAACGTAGAGGAGGCTAACTACCTACTCTCATCCTCCGGAATAGATCACAGAGTGCTTATGGAAGAGGTGGGATATCTACCCCAGCAGAAGAGTGAAAGTAGTAGAAGGTCTATACTAAAACTCTTTGCAAAGAAAACAGCCGCTTTAGCTTTCTGGGCTATAGAAGACAAACTCCCTATTCCACCCCAGCCACAGGAGAGAGAGGCAGAGTTTAAGAATATAGTCTCTGAAAAGGTTATACCCCAAAAAAGAGTTAAGCTTATCCAAGGACTATCCACCCTTGAAGACAAAGAAGGGAGTTTTGATGTATCAAAGATAAGGTTTACTTCAGATAAATGGATAGGCAACAGCTGTACTAACTGTGGTATATGTGGGAATATATGTCCTACTGGAGCCATATCAAACAGTGATGACAGAATGAAGATCCTTTTTAACCCTTCTATCTGTATAAAGTGTAAGATATGCCATGATGTTTGTCCGGAGAAGTGTCTCCATCTTGAAGAGAGACTATCTGTGAAGGACTTTACAGAAAACAGATATAAGGTGTTAGCATCTCACGTTATGGTCTCCTGTAGTGAGTGTCTAGTACCCTTCTCCTACAAAGGAGACTCTACAGTGTGTCCAAGGTGTAAAAAGCTGGAAGATGAACTAAAAGACCTATTAAAGATAGGGGACTAAACCTTTACACACTCAAAGAACGCCACGTTGAAATTCAGGAGGGTCTTATCTGTATGGGTTGCAAACTTTTTTACGATAGATAGTTTTTCTTTCATAGATAGCTCCCTTGGATTAACCATAGAACCAGTTAGATGTAGATGTCTGAGGAATAAAAGTCCGTCATCCATAATCATCTCAAAGTCTTTATTGTAGCTGTTAGAGAGCTTAAAATGTCTTGATACGATAGACTCAACAACACTCTCTGGATAAAACTGAAAAAAAGAGTTGCCGAGGATTGTATGTATAGCTTTCAGACTACCTTCCACCGGAATGGAAAAAATAAAGGTGGATCCTCTTTTCATCACTCTTTTTATCTCCCAAAGAGATACCTCTAAATCTGTCCAGTGAAGGGTAAAGTTGGAGGCGACGTAATCAAAGACCTCTTCCTTAAAAGGAAGACACTCCACAT
Source organism: Hydrogenothermaceae bacterium (assembly GCA_026418535.1). GTDB lineage: Bacteria > Aquificota > Aquificia > Aquificales > Hydrogenothermaceae > JAOABC01. The sequence continues at coordinate 66,304 of JAOABC010000005.1, forward strand.
CTCCAACTACTACTTTATAACCTTTAGATTTGCAGACTTTAGTCATAGACTTTGATATATCTAGGTTTACCAACCTTTTCCCTGGAAGGAGTTCGCTGACAAAACATGTTCCAGAACCACAGTCAAGACCAAGGCCAGAGTAGAGTTCTAACTTACTGGCTATAATCTTTGCGGTTTCTCTCTGTATACAAGCCTCTTCTTCGTAAGTTTTTGCCGCCTTTGAGAAAGACAGTCTATATATTTTCTTTATATCAATCATCTAGGAGTTCGAACAGGTCCCACTCTAAAAATGGTCCATGGTGAGAGTTTAAAAAGATCACTTCACTATCCTTTATTCTCTCTTTAGAAAAGAATGCTGCGTTCTTGTTAACTATTCTATCATTTGTCCCGTTGATAAGAAAGGTTTTAACCTTTACATTCTCTAAAAGGCCTGTAATATCTAAGTCTGCAAAGTCTTTGAGTAACTTCGTTGCTCCATCTCTCTTTGGAAATGGACATGGATACACAGATCCTACGGCACTTTTTCTAAAGTTCAGTACAGTACATTCGTAATCCCTACGGAGATTGTGAAAAAAAGCCTTGACCATCTTTGGACTACTTCCTAACTCCTCATCTGAGAACTTTGGGGAAAATCCAACAAGTACAAGAGTCTTCACATTAGGGTTTATTAGGGACGTTAAAAGTGAAACAGTGGCTCCTACAGACCACCCAACCAAAACAGAAGGTTCATCTATTCTGTCAGATACTATTCTAGCAAAGTCCTCTATAGAAGAAAGCTTGTCTGTACTTTCTCCGTGAAAAGGTAGGTCTAAGAATAGAGCATCATCTATGTAGTAGTAGTCTTTCCAAACATCTTTTGAAAATCCCCAACCATGGATAAATATCTTCTTCATAGAATCTCTACCAATTCTCTTATTAGAAATTCTTCTTCCTCTAAGTAGTTGTATAGTCTATCCAGGTCTACTTCTTTCTTGACGAAGTAAATCCTTCCCCCTCTATCATTACCTTTCTCTTTTAAGGGATGTATCCTTATATAACTCCTTTTTACCGCAACATAGCCATATTGGTAGTTAGGGTCATCCGATATACAGTATTCCCCAAGAATATCTTGATAGTTGAGATTTTTAGTAGCTATAGCAAGAGCATCCAGGGTCCTATCTGTGAACCCTTTTTTTATAAGCTTACTCCTTACTTTTTCCCTATCCTCAAAATCTACACCTGTGGTCCTAACTCCCCTATTCCTGTCCCTTTCCAACCTATTACCATCAGTATCCACAAGCATAGCCCCTCTCATAACATCTCCTCTGTCAGAGGCTCCTATATGGATAAGATTTATAAAGTTCTCTATTCTAACTTTATCTATTCCTGTGTATCTATGTATTATTTCTACAGCAAAGGCATTTGCTTGGTGTGTGTCTGGAAAAGAGTAACTTTCTATCTTCAAGGACCTGTCTATGTAGTTCAGTTTCTGGACAAGTTTCACCTTTATGTTTAGAAAATCAAAATCTCTAGGTCTTTCTATAAGGCTGTTTATCACTTCTTTTAGAGCTTTCCTCTCTACTATTCTCTCCCCTCCGGATATATGTTTATCCTCTTTCGAAGCTCTCATCTTAACACTATAGTACCTCATCTTTCTAACACGTGCTTCTGTAGAGAGTAACACTTAAACTCCCCCTCAAACACTCTTTCCTCTCCAACAAACCCCTCCACCTTAACCAGACTCTTTTGTCCTTCAGTCTGGATAACCTCACTTTTGAACAACACCTCATCCCCCAATTTTACAGGTTTTAAAAACTTCACAGAAGCTGCTCCAAGGACCACATTTGGATGATTCACAGTTATCATAGCCAAGTAGTCTGCTGCAGAGAACAGAAAACCACCGTGTATAAGACCTTTCTCATCTGCAACCATCTCCTCGGTAGTAGAAAGCCTTAGAGACCCTCTAGTACCTTCCTCTATATGGGTAAGTGTTCCAGAAAACCTCTGGTGTATACTAAGGTGTGTCTTTATTTTCATTCTTCTCCCCTAAACTTGTTTTGAGCCTTGACGGACTATCTTTACTCTCCCGTTCTCTACCTCAACTATGGTTGAGGGTACATTAGAGGAAACTTCTCCTCTGTCTATGTACAGGTCCACTCTATCTTGGAAGTAAGATACCGCCTCCTCTATGTTCTTGGCTGGTTCTAATCCGGATGGGTTTGCGCTGGGAGCAACTACTGGTTTGTCAATCTCTTGAAGGAAATTCAAAAACTCTCTGTCATCTGGAATCCGAAAAGCTATCTTCTTTGTCCCTCTGTGTATATAGCCAAATCTATCCGAATCTTGTAGCTTAAATATAACGGTGATCCCTCTCGTGGAAAGAATCTTCTCTCCCTTTTCTGTATAGCTTACCTGAAAATAATCTAAGTACCGTATATCCGGTATTAAAACTATAAACGGTTTATCAAGCTCTCTTCCCTTTAGTGTGTATATCTTTTCTACACTCTCTCTGTTAGTAGCATCCGCTAGAATGCCGTATATGGTATCTGTTTTAGTTATGACTAAACCTCCTTTCCTAATTACATGAATAGCGTCTTTCAAGCTCTTTGATATATTTACACTATTAGTACTCATGTTCTTTTGAGGGAAATACTCCATTCTTAACTTCCTTAGAAAATTTCTCCAGAGTCTCTTTTATCATTTTTCCAACTTCTATGTACCTTTTTACAAACTTAGGTGTCTTCTCAAATACACCTATAAGGTCATGGAAGACCAGTATCTGACCATCTGTTACAGAGCCAGCTCCAATACCTATTGTAGGTATAGAAAGACTATCTGTTATCTCCTTTGCAAGGTCAGCAGGTACAGCTTCAAGGACTATAGAAAAACATCCAGCTTCCTCTAGAGCTTTTGCATCCTGCTTAAGCCTCTCTCTACTCTCTTCTGTCCTTCCTTGAACTTTGTACCCTCCAAGTTGATTAACAAACTGAGGAGTTAAACCTATATGACCCATCACCGGAATACCAATAGATACTAACCTCTCCACCAGCTGAGCCACCTTTTTTCCACCTTCTATCTTAACTCCATTCACGCCGGTTTCCTTTAGGACTCTACCGGCATTTTTCACCCCATCCTCTACAGATGCATGATAACTCATAAACGGCATATCAACCACGATAAATGTGTTTGGAGCCCCCTTCCTTACAGCCTTAGAGTGGTATATCATCTCTTCTAAACTCACTGGAAGGGTGGAGTCATTCCCTTGGACTACCATAGATAGGGAATCTCCAACAAGAATGCCATCTATTCCGGCCTCTTCACATAGTTTAGCAGACCAGTAATCATAGGTAGATACAAAGGTGAATTTCTCTTCTTTTTCCTTCGCCCTATAGAAATCTAATATACTCTTCATCTTAAAACTTTAGCCTCTACTTAGATCTCTGTGAATATCAGATATTTTGTCTACTGCCTTTATATCGCTTCTTAACTCATCAATTATAAAGTCAATCCTTTTGTTAGTCTGGTTTTCTATATTCACCAGTCTGGACTCAGGGGATTTTAGAGAACTCTGAAAACCATTAAGTCTATCATTTATAGAGGTTTTAAACTCTCTCAGTTCATCCCTTACATCATCCGATAATACATCTTTCAGCTTTTTAACTAAATCGCCTATGTTAAACATAGAGTCCTCCAGGATACAGATAAAAGTTAAGCCTCTTCATCTTAAATTGCAAGATTCTCTGTCAATCCTGGTATCCTCTTCCTGAGGTATACCAACATTCTCTCGGAGTTGGCCGTTTCCAAAGATGATAAACTTTGGTATAGTAAGCTCTTTCAATGCCATAGGTCCTCTCGCATGTATCTTATCTGTAGATATACCCATCTCAGCCCCAAGTCCAAACTCATTTCCATCTGTAAACCTTGTGGATGCATTTATATATACAGCTGCACTGTCAACCTCTTGAATAAATTCCATCCCTTTTGTGTAATTTTCTGTAACTATTGCTTCTGAATGCTGAGAGCCGTACTTTTCTATAAAGTCTATAGCTTCATCTAAACTGTCCACTACTTTAACCGCTATGATAAGGTCTAGAAACTCTTCATAGTAGTCCTCTTCTTTGGCCGGAACTATCTTTGCATCCTTAAGTCTTTCACTGTTTTTAAGAAGATTATAGCTGTACTCATCACATCTCATCTCAACTCCAGCCTTCATGTAGTAGTAAGCTATTTCTGGAAGAAACTTATCGGCTATCTCCCTGTGGACTATTAAGTTCTCTATGGCATTACAGACAGATGGCCTTTGAACTTTGGCGTTGTAGGCTATGTTTAGAGCTTTCACCATATCTGCTTCATCGTCTACGTAAAGATTACAAACTCCCTTGTAATGTTTTATAACCGGAACCCTTGAGTTTTCAGCGACAGCTCTTATAAGACTTTCCCCACCTCTTGGTATTGCGACATCTACAAGGCCCTCAAGTTTTAAAAGCTCATTAACGACCGTTCTATCAGTAGAATCAACAAACATAACCCCATCTTCTGGAAATCCTGTCTCTCTACAAGCCTGTCTTATAATTTCAACCAAGATCCTGTTTGAGTTTATCGTTTCACTACCTCCTTTGAGTATTACAGCGTTTGATGACTTCATACAAAGGGATGCTGCTTCTATAGTTACGTTCGGCCTTGCTTCGTATATTATCAGGATCACTCCAAGAGGAACTCTCATCTGCCCTACTTTTAGACCGTTTGGTCTTGTCCACATGTTTATGATCTCCCCTACAGGGTCTGGCAAGGAAGCTACATCCTTAAGAACTTGAGCCATCTGTCTTATCCTTTTTTCATCAAGAGCCAACCTGTCTAAAAGAGCCTTTGAGTACCCCTTCTTTTCAGCGTTCTCTAAATCTTTCCTATTCTCTTTCAGGATATCTTCTCTCCTTTCTAACAACAACTCAGATGTCCTTAAAAGTGTTCTGTTCTTTATGTTTGTTGTAAGTTTTGTTAATGCCCTAACTGTTCTCTTTGCTCTCTGGGCAATCTCTAAAGCATACTCTTTCATAACTACACCTCTAACTTTTTTTGTGCTCTCAAATCAAGAAGTTGTAGTATTCTATCAAACACATTATCCTGTTTCTTTATTCTCAGCTTCTGTTTTACTATGTCAGCGTTTAAAAATCCGTACACAGCCCTTCTAAAGGCAAGCTTCACCTCTTCTTTAAGCTCCTCCGGATTGGTGATTGTTCTCCTAAGCATCTCCTCAAGTAGAACTTTGGACTCTATCTCAGAAAGTGTCTTCGCCCCGTCTATCATACGGAGTACATCTTTCTCCCAATCTGTTAGAGATGACCTCTCTGCTATAGACATTGCCTCTTCGGTCTTCTCAAAAACCATCTTATCATCGTTTATCTTCTTATCGACCTCCTCTTTTGATAGACTCCTTGACAGAGCCATAATTAGCTTCTCTGTGTTTAACTCCGGCTTTATATCAGTAGGGAGCTTTACAAACCCAGAAGTTATAGAAAAACCACCCTTTTTTAAGGATAACAGCACCTGCATTCTCTCTACAAGGATCTTAAGTAAATCCTGTTTTGTAAGTCCTTCTTTCTTTAAAATTGAATCAAAATCTAGATCAAGATAAACCATAAAACTCTTCTTAAGAAACCTTATAAATAGAGGATCTCCATCTTTAAAGTAGACTACCACGTACAAACTGTTTTCATCTGAGTATTCCACAGTAAGAATACAACTTTTTCTATCCTTCTTTATCAAACTAAGAACATCGATCAGACCAAAGCTCTCAAGTTTTCCTGTCAGCATTAATTCACCGAGTATACGTTATGATAAAATTATAATACAAAAACAGGAGACATATAATAATGAAAAAGAGTAGGTTTGCATTTCTTTTACTGTATTGTCTTTTAACAACTGCTGAAGTAGGAAAATGTATAGAGATCGAAGAGTTATTATCTGAGTATGAAGAGGTAGCGGATCTATCTAAAAAAACTAGAACAGAGAGCCTCGGACACTATGTAGTGATAACGAGAAAAGAGCTTGACATAATGCAAGCTCACAATTTATCAGACGTCCTAAAGTCTGTAAAACTGCACAGCTACATACCAAACAGATTCGGTATATACCAACTCATATCAGCTGGAAGTATACCAGGGGTGAATACATCTTACAGACTGTACATAGATGATCACGAAGTGAGTTCCATACACACAGACAACCCATTCCTCATGTTTGACAACTATTCTCTAGATGGGATAAACCATATAGAGATATACTATGGCTCTGGAGCTGTCAGACTTGGAAACGAGCCGTCTTTGATTATAATAAAGCTGTACACTAAAGAGCCTTCTAGAGAGAACTCCTCTACTATCCGGATCTCCTCATCTAACAAAAAAGACTACACTTTAAGCTTCAACGACGCAAGAGTTATAAAAGACAACATCTCCTATAACCTTGTGGTGAACCACTCAACATTAGATTTTTCCTCTTACTACAATGGTAGTATAAGTAGAGATATAAAAGGAAACTACCTATTTTTAAAGTTTAAATACTACGACACTAGTATAGATTTAAGCTATGTAAATGTAAAGAGAGACGTCTTCGGTGGACTTGCTCCAGATTTTACTCCAACTGCATCAAAAACATCTTCAGAGGACTTATACCTAAACCTAACCCAGAGACTACTTCCAGATAAATCTTTGAAGATAAACCTATCTGTAGACCTAAACAGAAGAACTGGAGAATTTGAGAACGAGATAACTGGTGGAGGTGTTTTTTCCCCGTCGTTTTACCCAGACCCTATAGACCCATTAAAAATACCTATCTACTACTATGAGAAGAGAAATCTAAACAAATACACACTCTACGCCTCTAAAGAGTTTAAATCTGATAGTAACAGTCTACTGATCGGTGGTTCGGTAAAGTTAAAAGAGAATACCATAGACACTGTAAAGTATGCAACTATGACAGGGAATAATACTACAGATATCATAACACCACTTACGAAGGTAGTTTTATACACAGCCTTTATAGAGAACCAATTCAACATAACAGATAAAAACCTGTTTATAGCAAGCTTGAAAGTAGACCATCATCATAGGAATGGAGGTTACAAACAGCTGGCTGATTATATAGCTAGGTTAGGGTATATATCCTTTCTCTCAGATTCTCTATACATAAAAGGGTTTTTAAACAGGGTATATATTCCTCCCTCATTCTACAAGATAGAGATGTCAAAGAGTGGTAAAGACCTATTATTAGAGAAGTTAACAGGAGCTTCCGTAGAGCTGTCCTATAAGAAAGAAGAACATAGCATAGCTCTCTTTTACGATTATACAAAGACAAAAGATATGATAGACTTTCTTCCATACAGTGAGAATATAAAAAAGCCCTTAGAAAGTCATTATGTATCATTAGACTATCAGTATAAGTTTAACCTAAAAAACTGGATCTCTATAGATCTATTCAAAAGTTTTAATAACTTTGATGATATGTCTAGTACAGATGGTGGTTATCTGAAGATGTTCAACTCCACAGACAGGTTCGATTTATACAATGAGCTTATATACCGAAAAGGTTTTAAAATCCTTGGGAAAGATATAAAGGACAGCTTGAACTACAACGTAGGTATAACATACAAAGTCAGCAACACAACCTCCATAAAGCTAAAAGGAGAAAATATACTAAACTCCAGTCCAAAATCTGTTTTTATACTACCTCAGAGAGATGTTGTGTCTTTCCCCTCATTTGAGAGAAAGTTCGTATTTACTTTTGAGAAGGTATTCTAGATGTTTAAGTTTATCTTTCTCATACTGTTGATTAATCTCTCCTCATATGGAGAAGACAATTTAGCAAAGTATGAAGCGAAGATCATAGAAAAGATAGTTGTTGATATAACAGGGAAGAGTAATCCTAAGATCTGTGTAATAGACTATCCTTCTTCCTACATCCAGCAGTATGCCCTTTCTCTCATATTAACAAACTGTACTCAGGCGGACTTTATAATCTCCTCCTCAGATAAAAGATCTGACTACAACAAGCCTATTTTGGTAGTTGGAAGTACAGAGTTCAGTAGCCATGATGTAGTTGGTGTAGTGTTCTGGAAGAAAGGACGGCCACAGGTTCTATTTATAAATAAAAATATAAGGAAGTTCGATATCCAACTTCCGGAAGAGTACAGAAAGTATATAATAAGAAAAGAGGGTACTCTGAATGTTAAATCTGATTCTTAAGGAGCTAAGCAGAGATAAAACCAGTATATCCGTTATCCTACTTTCTATTGTAATTTATATCTTGATAGTTTTAAACTTCTCACATATAGAAGAGAAGATACACTCTGTTGTGGTAAATAGGGAGTTTAACAGTATAGAAAACTTCTCCTCATCTGTGTTGAATGTGTTATCAAAAAGATTAAAGAGGATACCTGAAACCGAGATTAAGAGTTTTACAATGACCAATTATAATAGTCTTTCTGAAATTCTGGAGACTTTAAACCTAAGAAACGTAGAGTATACTTTTTTACTCATGAAAGTGGATGATAAATTCATGGTGTGGATAGATGCATCTAGGAAAGATAGACTTTTACCTTTTACTCCTATACAGTTGCTTCCAGAGGAAGAAAATGTGGTAAACGAGATTCTAAAGACGAAGAAACCACAGATTCTGATCCACAGGAATATAGAGACTATGGGGATCACACTCTATAAACCTTTTTTTAAAGCTAACCAAATATTAGCCATCCTTGTTATAGACTTTTCTATACAGAAACTTCAGGAAATAAAGCACATACTATCTGTTATAAAGAAGTCTATCTTAGCTTTGATAGGGATATCTATACTTAGTCTAAACATTATTTTTATCTCAGCAGTAGTGGCTGTATACCATCATAGGAAAAGTATAGTAGACAATCTAACTAAAGTTTACAATAGGAACTTTCTTGAAGACCTTAAGAAGTTTTTAGAGCTTCAGAACTACATAGTATTACTGATAGATGTTGACTTTTTTAAGAAGATAAACGACACTTACGGACACGATGTAGGGGACAAGGTTTTGAAAGAAGTTGTAAATCTTATGAAGAACAACATACGGAAAGATGATATACTGATAAGATACGGGGGTGAAGAGTTCCTCCTCTTTATGAAGAAAGGGAGAGAGCAAGAAAGCTATATACTCAATTCTGTAGAGAGGCTCCGAAGTATCATCGAAAACTACAAAATATACATATCTGACTCTGACTATATAAAAACTACAGTATCAATAGGTGTAAACCTGTCTACCGATAAGATGAAAGATATAGATGAAGCCATAAAAAAAGCAGATGTAGCTCTTTATAAGGCAAAGCATAAGGGAAGAAATAGGATAGAGATATACGATGAGGTCACATCCTCTAAGCAGACGGCCATGAAAGTTTCGGAAATAAAACAAGCTCTAGAAGATGGCAGGCTAGTCTGTATATACCAACCTATAGTGGACATAGACTCAGGAGAGATATCTCACTTTGAGGCCTTAGTTAGAATCGTAGCAGAGGACGGTTCTCTTATAACACCTTACCAATTTATAAATGTTATTGAGAACACCTTCCTTTACTCCAAGCTTACTAAGGAGATAATAGAGTATAACATATCTGTCCTAAACAGGTATAAAGATATCTCCCTCAGTATAAACTTAAAACCGGCGGACATACTGAACCAGTCTACTGTAGAATACCTCCTGAGTATCATAACTCCAGACTTAAGAGGTAGGTTAATGATCGAAATAGTAGAAACGGAGGATATACTTACTTATGACATGATCTTAAAGGTGGTTGAAAGGTTTAGAAATGCTGGTTATGAGATCTGTATAGACGATTTTGGCTCCGGATACTCAAACTTCGTATATCTGCTAAAACTGAGAGTGGACTACCTGAAGTTAGACGCTAACCTCATCAGGAATATACACAAAGATAATGTATCTAGAGCAGTTGTAAAGATGATAAACGAGTTCTGTAAAAATATGGGAATAAAAGTGATAGCTGAGTTTGTGGAGAACGAGAATATTCTAAATGTCCTAAAGAATATAGGTATAAAGTACGGACAAGGATACTACTTCTCAAAGCCTGAACCAATAGAAAATTTTCTCAAATAAAACGCCTTTTTATTCGACAAATTTCAACATTCTCCCCAAAAATATATTAAAATATTTGTTTACTTCGAAAGAATAACTATAAGAGGTAGAAAGTTGTTAGAAAAAGATGCTTGCGGCGTTGGATTCATAGCAAATATAAAAGGAGAAAGAACAAATGCAATTTTAAACCAAGCATTGGAATCTCTCTCTAACTTAGACCATAGGGGAGCAGTGAGTGCTGACGGTAAGACAGGAGATGGAGCAGGAATACTTACCCAGGTACCTTACAAGTTCTTCGTGAAAGAACTAAAGAGACTGGGCTATACAGTGCCTTCCCAGGAAGATTTAGGAGTGGGTGTTTTCTTCCTACCCAGAGGGAAAGAGGAAGAGTTAAAAGCAGAGATAGGAGACATTATAAACCAGAAGTTTAAGCTAATAGGATGGAGAGAGGTCCCTATAAAAGAGGACGAGATAGGAGAGATAGCAAAGAGAACTCAGCCAACCATACTCCAAGCGTTCATATCAAAAGAGGGGGTAAAAACAGATAACTTTGAAAGAGACCTTTTCATCCTCAGAAAAAAGATAGAGAAGCTAGCTGATATTCCAGATTATAGGAAACTGTACATACCATCTCTCTCTTCAAAGAACATAGTCTACAAAGGGCTTATAACCGCTCCAAAGTTAAAAGACTTCTATTATGACCTACAGGATAATGATTACGAAACAGTCTATGCCATATTCCATCAGAGATACTCAACCAACACATTCCCAAACTGGAGACTTGCTCATCCTTTCAGAGTCTTAGCTCATAACGGTGAAATAAACACCATTTCTGCAAACAGAAACTGGCTCAGAGCCAAAGAACAAGACATAAGAGAAGTTTGGGGAGACCTTGCAGACTACATACTACCCATAACGAAGGACAGTGATAGCGATTCTGCATCCCTAGACAATGCTGTTGAGTTTTTGATTCACTCCGGAAAAGATATCCTAACAGCCATAAATATCCTGATTCCAAGATCTTGGGAAAACGATGAAAGACTTACACCGGAAGAGAGAGCATTCTACGAGTACTTTGCCTGCATATTCGAAAGCTGGGATGGCCCAGCTGCTATAGCATTCACAGATGGAAGATTTATAGGGGGTAAGCTGGATAGGAACGGTTTAAGGCCTGCAAGGTACATCATCACAGATGATACCATCTTAATGGCTTCAGAGGTTGGTGTAGTTGAGTTTGAAGAGGATAGAATAAAACTGAAAGGTAGACTTGGCCCTGGGGACAAGATAGCTTTAGACATACAGACAGGAAAGATGTACTTCTCAGAGGAAATAATAGACCTCATATCCGAAGATAAGAACTACAAAGAGTGGGTAGAGTCTAAAATAGTGCCTTTCTACTCTACCAAAGAATATCCGGAAGTAGAATACAGAGACTGTCTTAAAGAGCTCATAATCTTCGGATACGACAAAGATGAGATAAACATGGTAGTAAAAGAGATGGCTCTAAAAGGAGTAGAACCTACCTACTCCATGGGGAATGATACGCCTATTTCAGTTCTATCAAGAAGACCCAAGATGCTGTCATCTTACTTTAAACAGAGATTTGCTCAGGTCACAAACCCACCTATAGACCCTATAAGGGAAAAGAAGGTTATGTCTCTGAAGACTTACGTCGGAAAGAAAGAAAACTTCTTACTGGAGACACCTCAGCACGCTTCACAGATACTGTTTGATTCCCCCATCATCTTTGATAACGAGATGCAGGAGATCATAGACCTATATCCAGATAGAGTCCAGATTATCCCTACAGTCTTCCCACCTTATGAGACAGCTTTAGAACCTACATTAGATGAGATATGTCAAAGAGTGGAGGAAGCGGTAGATGGTGGAAAAGACATTATCATCCTATCAGACAAGAACGTATCTGTAGAGGGAGCACCCATTCCGATGGGCTTAGCTGTTGGAGCTGTAAACAGCTACATGTCAAAAAAGGGTAAGAGAAGTAAGTTCAGTATAATAGCCGACTCAGGGGAAGTAAGGGATACACACAGTATAGCTTTTCTTATCGGCTACGGAGCAACCCTTGTGAACCCTTATATGGCAATCCAGATAATCAAAAATCTTACAGTTGAAGACAGAAAACTTGAGATAACTTTTGAGGATGCTGTTAAGGACTACAAGAAGGCTGTAAATGAAGGGCTACTGAAAATAATGTCAAAGATGGGTATAGCTACGATAAAGAGTTATAGAGGCTCCGCTCTCTTCGAAGCCCTGGGTATATCCCAAGAAGTAATAGACAAGTACTTCCCGGGAACGATATCAAAACTCGGAGGAATAGGGGTAAAACAGATAGCTCAGGAGACTCTTTTTAGGTTTAATCAAGCTTTCTCCGGAGAGCTGAAAGATCTTCCTGTTGGCGGGGAGTACAGGCACAGGCGAGAAGGTGGAGAGTTCCACTCCTGGAACCCAAAAGCTCTCACATCCCTCCACAGAGCCGTAAGACAGCTAAAGTTAGAGGAGTACAAAGCTTTCACAGAGCTTGCTTACCTGGAAAAACCTGTTGAAGTTAGAGATCTTCTTGAGATAGTATCAGACAGACCACCTACACCTATACAAGAAGTGGAACCTATTGAGAAGATCATGGAGAGGTTCGTTGGGGCCGGGATGTCCGTAGGAGCTCTAAGTAGAGAAGCTCATGAGACTATAGCAGAAGCTTTAAACAGGATAGGTGGGAAGTCTAACAGCGGAGAGGGTGGAGAAGACCCGGCAAGGTATAGAACTATAAAGAACAGTAAGATAAAACAGGTGGCTTCCGGAAGGTTTGGGGTCACTCCCGAATACTTACTATCAGCAGAAGAGATAGAGATAAAGATAGCCCAAGGGGCTAAACCTGGAGAAGGCGGACAGTTGCCAGGTAAAAAAGTAGATGTTTATATAGCCTTCTTAAGACATGCAAAACCAGGTATAACTCTTATATCTCCTCCTCCTCACCACGATATCTATTCAATAGAAGACCTGGCCCAACTCATATACGACCTTAAGATGATAAATCCAAATGCAAAGATAATTGTTAAACTTGTCTCTGAGAGTGGTATAGGGGTTGTGGCCTCTGGAGTTGCAAAAGCCTTTGCGGACATAATCCACATCTCCGGACACGATGGAGGAACAGGAGCATCTCCTCTATCTTCTATAAAGAATGCAGGAACAGTCTGGGAGCTTGGACTTACTGAAGTTCAGCAAGCTCTGATAGAGAACGACCTTAGAAGTAGGGTAAAACTGAGGGTTGATGGTGGTATAAAAACAGGTAGAGATATTGTGATAGGAGCTCTCCTTGGAGCTGAGGAGTTTGGGTTCGGAACTGCCCTTATGATTGCAGAGGGGTGTGTTATGGCCCGTCAGTGTCACCTAAACACCTGTCCTGTTGGTATAACTACTCAAGATAAGAAGTTAAGAGAGAAGTTTCCCGGAACTCCTGAACATATCATAAATTATCTAAAGTTTGTGGCGGAAGAGGTGAGACAGTATCTCGCAGATATGGGATACAGGTCTTTAGGCGAGATAGTTGGAAGGGTTGAGTTGTTAAGACCAGTTATACCTCAGGACCACTTCAAGGCAAAGTTCGTCTCTTTAGAACATATACTAAAGGAAACACCTCAAGGTAAGCCAAGAAAGGCTATCCAAGAAGCTAACCCTATACCACCATCAAAACAGCCTTATGACTTAGAGATACTTCCAGATATACTACCAGCCATCGAAAGTGATTCTGTATATTCTGGCTTCTACAGAATAAGGAACATATACAGAAGCTTTGGAACGAGGATAGCTTACGAAATAGTTAAGAGGTATGGAAATAAAGGTCTGAGAAATGGGAAGATAGAACTGAACTTAGTTGGAACGGCGGGACAGAGCTTTGGAGCCTTCTGTGTACATGGTCTTAACCTATTCCTCTCCGGACAGGCGAACGACTACGTAGGAAAAGGTATGGCTGGAGGTATAATAGTTATAAAACCACCTCATAACTTCAAAGGAAAGAGTCACGAGAACGTTATAGCAGGGAACACAATCCTGTACGGAGCTACTGGTGGGCAAGTTTACATATCTGGAATAGTTGGTGAGAGATTTGGAGTAAGAAACAGTGGAGCTGTAGCTGTAGTGGAAGGAGTTGGAGACCATGGTTGTGAATACATGACCCAGGGGACTGTAGTTATTCTAGGAAAGGTTGGAGTAAACTTCGGCGCAGGAATGACAGGTGGTATCGCTTACATCTACACTCCAGGCCAGGATATAGACAAGTTTATAAACAAGTCTTACGTTAAGATAGAGCTTTTGGAAGACGAAGACAGGGAAGAGATAAGAAGTCTTATCTCAAAACACAAGGCTTACACAGATAGTGAGAGGGCTAAAGAGATTTTAAGCAATTTCAAGCAAGAAGTAGAAAAGTTTGTGAAGGTTGTCCCAATAGAGGTTAAAAAACCTGCTGATGACACAGATGAAGCTCAGCTTAGGAAGAGGTAATATGAAAGTATTTCACAGTTTACTGGTTTTTATCACACTTCTGCTTAACATCGGATGTATAGCAGAAAAAAGAGAAAGTATACCTAAAGACCTGAAAGAGGTTGCAGTGGTGAGAGTGGTAGACGGAGACACGATAGTGGTCTCTATGGACTCTGTGGAAGAAAAGGTAAGACTGATAGGTATAGACACTCCAGAAAGTAGGCTTAACAGAAGAGCCCAACTTCAAGAGAGAGAACTAAACAGAGATGTTGAGAGTATAGTAGACCTTGGAAAAAAAGCCAAGGAATTTACTAGCTCTCTTCTCAGGAAAGGAGATAGAGTATATCTAGAGTTTGATGTCCAACAGAGAGATAAGTACGGAAGATTACTTGCGTACGTATACCTTCCGGATGGGAGGATGGTAAACAGAGAGATCATATGTAATGGCTATGCTATACCTCTTACAATACCCCCGAATGTGAAACACGAGAAAGAATTTACAGAGTGCTTCCAGAGAGCAAGAAGAGAGAAAAAAGGTTTGTGGAATGAGTAAAAAACAGATAAAACACATATTAGAGACAATCATTTTCATATTTATAGTGGTTTCCTTGGTTAGAGTCTTCCTTGTCCAGGCTTTTAACATCCCCTCGGGGTCTATGAAACCTACTCTTCTAGTTGGAGACTTTATCCTGGTAAACAAATTAGTGTACGGGAACTGGGACATAGGTATACCATTCACAGATATAACTTTCTATCACAAAAACAACAGACTTGCCAAGGTAGACAGAGGAGACATTATCGTCTTTAAATATCCAGAAGACCCAAGTATAGACTTCATAAAGAGAGTTGTAGCTCTTCCGGGAGACATAGTAGAAGTAAAAGACGATATAGTCTACATAAACGGCAAACCTTTGGACAGAAAACCCATAGGATACTACGAGGAACAGAACGAAAAGGTAAAGAAGTACATTGAGACCACATACAGGAGAGATGATAAAGCCTACTCTTATACCGTTATGGAAGTTGAAGATGGCATAGGTGCGGATTTCGGACCTGTAGAGGTCCCTCCGAACAGCTACTTCGTGTTGGGAGACAACAGAGATAACTCCAAAGACAGCAGGTTTTGGGGTTTTGTACCGGATGACTATGTGATAGGTCAGGCTTTTATTATATACTTTTCTATCGACTTGAAGAAGCCCTCCATAAGGGTATCAAGACTTGGTAAATTGATCCAGTAGTTTGAATTTCTCTCGGACATCCCATAAATTTAAACCTAAAGAACAGTAAGAGGAGTGCCATGGTAATAGTCAAGAACGGATATATGATAGACCCTCTGAACAACTTAGAGGGAAAGTTTGACATCCTGATAGAAAACGGGGTTATAACGAAGATAGAGGAAAGTATACAACCTTTCCCAAGATGTGAGATTATAGACGCTACAGAAAAAATTGTATCTCCTTCCTTTGTAGACATACATGTTCACTTTAGAGACCCTGGACAGACATACAAAGAAGACATATACACTGGAAGCTTAGCCGCAGTAGCTGGAGGGTACACAACAGTTGTCTGTATGCCAAACACAACACCTACCCTGGACGAAGCTTCCCTGATACGGTATGTGATAGAGAAAGGGGAGAAGGTCGGTCTGTGTAGGGTCCTCCCCTCGGCAGCCATAACCAAAGGTAGGAAAGGTAGAGAGTTGACAGAGATGGCTCTGCTGAAAGAGGCTGGAGCGGTTTATTTCACAGACGATGGATTACCTGTGATGGACTCCTTCATCATGAGAAAAGCTATGGAGTATGCAGGCTCTATAGGCTCTTTTGTAGCAGACCACTGTGAAGACTTGAGCCTATCCAATAACGGTGTTGCCCACGAAGGAGAGATAGCGGCAGTATTAGGGCTACCGCCTCTACCGCCAGAATCTGAGGATACAATGGTAGCAAGGGACTGTATACTGTCTATACAGACAGGTATGCCTGTCCATATCTGCCACATATCATCAAAGCTCTCTGTAGAAATAGTTGCATGGGCAAAAGCTATGGGGGCAAAGGTTACAGCAGAAGTAACCCCACACCATCTATACCTTACAGATGATGAGCTTACAGAGTTCTCCTGTAATGCAAAAGTTTCTCCACCTTTAAGGAATTATGAAGATATAGAGGCCACAAGATGGGCTCTATCCTCAGGAATAATAGACTGTGTAGCAACAGACCACGCACCCCACGCACACCATGAGAAGATGATGGATATACATCTGTGTCCTCCTGGTATGGTAGGTCTACAGTTTGCACTACCCATACTCCTCGAGCTTGTAAAGAAAGATTATCTTGATCTTAAAAAGATGGTAGAGGTTATGTCAACTAACCCATCAAAACTGATAGGGATTAAACCTCCTCAGATAAAGGTAGGAGAAAAGGCGGAGTTTACCATATTCGACCCATTCGAGAGCTGGGAGGTGAACGAAGAGACGATCCTCTCTAAAAGTAAGAACACACCTCTACTTGGAAGGAAGCTTATAGGGAAGGTTAAATACACATTCTACAACGGAAAAGTAGTTTATAGAGATTAAAAAAACCAAAAAGGAGATAAGATGGAAGTAGTAAAAAGAGAGCAACAAGAAAGAAAAGTGTCTTACAGAGAAGATATCCGTAACATAGCGATAATAGCCCACGTTGACCATGGGAAAACTACACTGGTTGATGGGATGTTAAAACAGGCTGGTGTATTTAGGGATAACCAAGAGGTTGTTGAAAGGGTTATGGACAACATAGACCTGGAAAGAGAGCGGGGAATAACCATAATGGCAAAGAACACTGCAGTTAGGTATAAGAACTTCAAGATAAACATCGTGGATACACCAGGACACGCAGATTTTGGAGGAGAAGTTGAGAGGACCCTGAAGATGGTAGACGGAGTCATACTCCTTGTGGACGCATCAGAAGGGCCCCTACCTCAGACCAGATTTGTCCTTAAAAAGGCTTTAGAAGCAAACTTAACACCAATAGTTGTGATAAACAAGATAGATAGACCTGACGCGCGGATACAGGAGGTGATAAACGAGGTATATGACCTGTTCATAGACCTTGACGCTACGGAGGAACAGCTTGAGTTTCCTATCCTCTACACTATAGCGAAAGATGGGATAGCTAAAGAATCCCTAGAGGACGTATCTACAGACCTACAGCCCCTATTTGAGAAAATAATAGAGTACATTCCGGCACCAACCTACGATGAAGAGATGCCTTTCCAGTTCTTGATAACATCCTTAGACTACGACAACTTTGTAGGTAGACTAGCCATAGGTAGAATATTCAACGGCTCAGTCAGACAGAACCAACAGGTAAGCGTAATAAAGAAAGACGGAACGGTAGTTAAAGGAATCGTAAGGGTTCTGTACACGTACGAAGGATTGAAGAGAGTAGATATAAAGGAAGCAAGAGCTGGGGATATAGTAGCTATAGCTGGTATAGAGGATATAACTATTGGAGACACTATATCAGACCCAGACAACCCTGTAGCACTACCACCTATAACAGTAGAAGAGCCAACTATCTCTGTTATATTCTCCGTAAACGACTCACCCTTTGCAGGTAGAAGTGGTAAATACCTTACCTCCAGGCATCTTAGAGATAGACTCTACAAAGAAACCCTAACGAACGTTGCCCTTAAGGTTCAAGATACTGAAAACCCGGACTCCTTCTTGGTGATGGGGAGGGGTGAACTTCAGATAGCTATACTAGCAGAGATGATGAGGAGAGAAGGATATGAGTTTGGGGTTTCTAAACCGGAAGTAATAGTGAAGGAGATGAATGGGAAGAAGTACGAACCTGTTGAGAGAGTGTTGGTGGATGTTCCGGAGGAGTCCGTTGGAGCTGTAACCCAGAAACTTGGTAGTAGAAGGGGAAGGATGGTGAATATGGTAAACCATGGATATGGTAGAGTTAGACTTGAGTTTATAGTCCCCTCAAGAGGTCTGATAGGATACAGGTCCGAATTTAAGACAGACACAAGAGGTGAAGGAATTCTAAATACCATATTTGAAGGTTGGGAAGAGTGGCAGGGAGAGATAAGGACAAGACTTAACGGGGCACTGATAGCGGATAGGAAGGGGGTGGCTACTCCTTACGCTATATTCGGCCTCCAGGACAGAGGAATATTCTTCATAGACCCAGGAACTGAAGTTTATGAAGGGATGGTAGTTGGAGAACACTCTAGGGAAAACGACCTTGATGTGAACGTAACCAGGGAAAAGAAGCTGACTAACATCAGAGCTGCAGGTAGCGATGAAAACATAAAGATAGTTCCAGCTAAGAAGATGGACTTCGAGAGAGCTTTAGAGTGGATAAAGGATGATGAGCTTGTTGAGGTAACTCCAGATAGTATCAGGATAAGGAAGAAGGTCTTAGAGAAGTCTAAGAGAAATTAGATCTGGATCTTATACTCCTTCATCTTCCTCCAGAGGGTGACCGGACTGACTCCGAGTAGTCTGGCAGCCTCTTTTCTGTTTCCCTTTGCCTTTTTCAGAGCTTCTATTATCCTTCTCTCCTCACTGAAGAGGAACTCTTCGTCCACTTTGACTTTATCTACACCTGGTTCGAAAGACACTATTTCTTCGTAAAGGTCTTTGAGCTCCACTATACCCTTTGACCCTGTGAGGATAGACACAGACTCGAGGAATGCTATTAACTCCCTGACGTTACCGTACCAATCTCTTTCCAGGATGAACTTCATAGCTTCTGTAGTCATCCTCTTGTTTTTCCTGTACAGGAAACTGTTAACTATTAGAGGTATATCTTCTTTTCTCTCCCTTAAAGGGGGTATCTCTATCTTTATAACAGCAAGCCTGTAGTATAAGTCACTTCTAAAATTCCCAGATTTTATTTCTTCTAGTAAGTTTTTGTTAGTAGCGGAGATTATCCTAACATCCACTTTTTTTATTCTATTGGCTCCTAACCTCTCAAACTCTTTCGTATCTACGAATATAAGGAGCTTCGCTTGGGAGATCAGAGATAGATCACCAACCTCATCTAAGAAGAGGGTTCCTCCGTCTGCTACTTCCACCTTCCCAGGTTTGGAGTTCACCGCTCCAGTAAAAGCTCCCTTCTCATAACCGAAGAACTCAGATTCGAACAGTGTCTCTGGAATGGCAGAACAGTTTACAGAGACGAAGTTCTCTTTAGACCTATTACTATGGAAGTGTATCCACCTTGCAAGTTTCGACTTTCCTGTTCCTGTCTCTCCAACAATCAAAACAGAAACATCGCTCTGAGCCACTAAAGAAGCTCTCTCCAACATCTTTTTCATCTTTATATTCTGAGTGTTGAAAGTTAAGAAGTCTTCCTTAAAAGATGGTAGAGTCTGATTAACAAGCTGTAAAAGGTAACCACTAAGTGCACCATTCAGGTCGTAGAGCTTTTGGGAGATGACGTAAGGCTTATACAGTTCTCCGGTCTTTCCCTTTAGAGTGCACAGGAAAGATTGAGACTCAAGGAGATTCTTAATATTCTTGTCAAATATTAGGGTTATATCTTCTTCATATAGTTCAGAGTCAGTGTAACCAAGCATATCCACAAGATACTGACTTACTTTCATAATCCTCAGGTCTCTGTCTAGGATAAGGATAGGTAATGTATCTATAAACCTCATGACTTACTCCTTCAAAGACGCCATAATCTCCTCGTAAGCTTTGTAGTCTCCATTTTCCTTGTATAGCTTTGCAAGGGTATACTTTATATCTTTATTGTTCTGATGGTAGGATCTAGCCCTCTCTAGTATCTCTATAAACCCTGCAGGCTTCTTTCCGGTCTTTGAGTATACATCTATAAGGAACTCTAATGCAGGTAGATAATCTGGTTTTATACTGAGAGCCTCTTTTGCAGATTCTAAGGCTAACTCCTCTTGGCCTATTTGGTGATAGAGAGATGCTACTTTATACTTCAGGGTATAGTCTGTCTGCTTCTCCGCAAACGCTCGGAGATAGAAGAATATAGCGTATCTGTAATTACCAGCGGACTCATACTCTCTCCCTTTCTTCACAAAGAAGTCGTACCTTGAAAGGATAACCTCTGGAACGGATATCTGCTGAGAGGAGAAGGAGAGGTTTATAGGAGGTATGTTGCTAGTTATGTTCTTCAGATCAGGAAGTTTTATACTCTTTTTGGCTATATCTTCAATTATCTCCTCTTCAGACTTTATATGCCTCTGTCTGACATCTTCCAGACTTACACTCTGAGATAACACTTTCTCCACACTTTTAACCACTTCTTCTACATTCAAAAAGTTCTCCAGGATTCTGTAGGAATCTGTCTTCATATTGTACAGGTCGTAGCCGGCGTAGATGATAAAAAGATAAGCAACGATGAGAGTAAACTTTATAAAAAAATGCTTTTTCTTTTCTCTATTCTTTCTCTTCATCACAGAAAGAGGGTGAACTCTACCTTCTCTTTCAATATCTGCAAGCTCTTTGGCAGTTCTCTTTAAAAACTCTCCAGTTTGACTCATCTAAATCACTTCTCTATTTCCCCAGTTAGGTACAGGTCTAGTATACTACAGATAGCATGTTCCAATGTTAGGTGTACCTCCTGAACCCTTGCGGTAGAGTCTGACCTTACAATAAAAGCTTTGTCCACTATATCCTTTAACTTTCCTCCGTCTCTCCCAAGAAAACCAACAGTAAATATGCCCATATCCTTTGCTATCCTCACTGCTTCTATCACATTCTTGGAGTTTCCGCTTGTAGATATACCAATAAGGATATCTCCCTTTCTACCGAGAGCTTCAACCTGTTTAGAGAAAATATTCTCAAACCCATAATCGTTTCCTATAGCTGTTAGGATCGAACTGTCTGTTGTGATGGCTATAGCCGAGAATGGTTTTTTTTCTTTTTCAAACCTTCCAACTATCTCCGCAGCAAAATGCTGACTGTCTGCAGCAGAACCACCATTACCACATATTAGAACCTTGTATCCCATCTTAAGTCTCTTTCCAAGAAATATGGACAGATTAACTATATCCTCAGCATACTCTTGGACGAACTCTCTTTTTAGTCTACTACTTTCCTGAAAGATATCAACAATTGTCTCCTCAAGCATGGGATAATCTCCTTGGACTTTATTCACTATCTTATTATAAACCTGTGATATAATTTTTAAAAACTTTTCTGAGGTCCATTATGAAACTCATTTTGCTTTGTTTAATCTTTTTATCCTCAGTGTCCATAGCTTCGGAGTGCGTTGAAACAATCCCATTAAACAAGGTAGAATCTATTGCGAAGAGTTATGTTGGAAACATCACCAGTGTGAAACTCTCCAAAGAGAAAAGGGAAAATATATGTGTATATAGAGTTAGTGGTTCTAATGGATACGCTGTGATAGATGCATTAAATGGGGAGCTGCTTAGGTTTTCAAAAAGGAAAAGTAGATGAAGGTGGGACTCTCCGGATATCAGTGGATTGTGTTAGGGGAGATAAATAGGCCCTCTCAGTTTTTACTGGAGAAGTATGGAAAAGTCCTAGGCCAACTGCTTTACAACAGAAAAGAGCTCTTTGACGATAGATTCTCAGAGGAGTATATAGTCCCAAGCTTAAGCAACCTACTAAAACCCTCTTTCTTTAACCATCTTGAAGAGATAGCTCTGAAGCTAACAGAAAGTATCCGGAAAAACAAGAGGATAGTAGTTTATGGAGACTACGATGCAGATGGTATAACTAGTACATCTATGCTGGTAAACTTTTTTAGAAATACTAACGCTTACTGTAAATACTATATACCAAGTAGGTTTGATGAAGGATATGGTTTAAACAAGAATGCAATAAAATCCATCTCTGAGTATGGAGATGTTCTAATCGTTGTAGATAGCGGAACAAATGCTTTTGAAGAGCTACTATTAGCAAAACAGCTTGGATTAGAGGTGTACGTTTTAGACCATCACGAACCCTCAGAGAGATGGAAAGAGATAAAACCTCCTTATTTTGTTGAAGGTGTAAATATCATAAACCCAAAATTCTTTGAGGATATAAACCCTCTATTTAAACATCTTGCTTCTGTAGGTATAGCCTTCTATCTCATAGCTGTTTTAAAGAGACTCCTGGGCGTAGATGTAAAACTGAGGAACTTTCTTGATATAGTAGCCCTTGGAACTGTAACAGACTTAGTCCCCATGTCTTTCATAAACAGAGTTCTGGTAAAGACAGGGTTAGAAGAGATAAACAAAAAGAAGAGAGTAGGTATAAAGAAGCTTATAGAACATGCAGGTATAGATAGGGAAATATCATCTTCAGATATAAGCTTCTACATAGGTCCTAGGATAAACGCCTCCGGAAGACTCTCTGACGCAAGAAAAGCAGTTAAGCTACTTGTTACTAACGACAACGTAAAAGCTCAGATGTTAGCTTTAGAACTGGAAAGTTTAAATAAGAAAAGACAAAAGATAACTGATGAAGTTACCTCCCAGGCAGAGAAAAAACTTCTAAACTACCCATACAAAAATATTATCGTTGTAGACGAGGAGAACTGGCACAGTGGAGTTATTGGTATAGTAGCAGGGAAACTGGCTCAGAAGTATATGCTACCTTCTGTAGTTCTAACTAAGGAAAATGGAAAGGCTGTTGGCTCTGCCCGGAGTGTATCCAAAGTGAACATATACAGAGCTCTAAGTATGTGTTCTGACCTTTTTGAGAAATTTGGTGGACACTCTGCAGCCGCTGGTTTTACAATACGTTCAGATAAGATAGAAGAGTTTAAAGAAAGATTAGATAGGTCGATTAAAGACGTTGCTGAGGAGAAGCCTTGGGCAGTAAAGGAAATAGATATGGAGATCCCCCTTAGCTACTGGGATAAGCAGAAAATAAAGGAAATATACATACTAGAACCTTTTGGGGAGAAAAACCCAAAACCAAAGTTCTTAGCTACAAACCTCAGACTTGAATACTTTGAAGTGCCTTACAGATCTCTGATAGTCCTCACACTAGTTGACAGTGAAAAAAAGACCTTCATCTGTAAATGGTGGAAGAGTGGTGAGGTAGTAAAACAGTTGGCTGTAGGTCAGTTCTTGGATGTGGTTTACACACCAGCAGTGTCATCTTACAAAGGTGTGGAAAGTATAGAGTTCTACGTAGAGGATATAAGAATCATTAAGGAACAAAGAGATATTCATCCTTATACCAACCCCAAACAGTAGGAAACACATTCTTTAGCTTGTTCCTAACCACTATTAACTCTTGAGGTGCAACGATAAATATCATGGGTTGGTACTCTCCTATTATTCTGAAAGCCTCTCTATAGAGGATATCTCTTCTCTGTTGGTCTAGCTCAACGGCAGCCTGATTGAAAAAACTGTCTATCCTCTCTTCCCACTCTGTAGCTGGTCTCTTCTGTTTTGGGTTCCACATATGCATCTGTCCGGAAGATAACCACACATTCTGCCCAAAGTATGGGTCCATACTACCAGTTAAACCTATTATAACCGCATCGTAGTCATAGTTTGACATAAGCTTGGATACTAAGTTATTAAAGTCAAGGCCTTGAAAATTAACCTCTATACCTATCTTCTTCAAGTCCTCTTTTATTATGTTACCTATAGACTCTCTCTCCTTGTTTCCCGCATTCGTGATCAGGTTAAAACTCAACTTATTTCCATCTTTATCGTAGAGAAAACCATCTCTCTCTTCTCTGAACCCAATAGACAGTAGCATCCTCTTTGCTTTTTTAAGGTTGTACTCATACTTTAGGTAGTAGTTCTCGTCGTACAGTCTTCTGTTTGCAGGTGTTACAGCAGTATATATGGGGGTTGCAAGCCCGTTGTAGACCATACTCACGATCCCTTCTCTATCAACAGCATGGGAGATAGCCTGACGGAATATTTTGTTTTCAAACCATTTTCTTTTGTACTGTGGAATTGGAGCGTTTGGGTTCTGATTAAACACGATAAACAGAGTAGATGGAGTGGCTCCAAGGTTGTATATGGTAAAGTCTCCCCTTTTCGCCTGCTGGCTCAACTTACCTAAATCTGACGGTCTTACACTGTAAAAATCAGCCTCTCCGGATAAGAACTTTATCAGTGAGACGTCAGGGTCCTTTACTATCTGAGCCCTCACTTCCTTCATATACGGAAGTTTTTGTTCTTTCGCATCTTTCTCCCAGTAGTACGGATTCTTCTCATACAGGACGTACTGCCCAAGCTGATATTTGACTATCCTGTATGGTCCTGTTCCTACTATTTCTGAAGGATCTGTGTTTACAGTCCATGTAGAAGGAAACTTACCCTCAGCTACAGCTCTCTCAAGTTTATGTTTCGGAAGAATAGGCTGAGATAAAGCATTTAGGAAGACCGCAAAAGGTTTTGGGAGAGTGAACTCAACAGTCCGGTCATCTATCTTCTTAACCTTGAAAGATTTTCCCTCAACAGTCAGGACATCCTTAGAGGAAGAGGGTATACTGTCGTTGTAGTAGATACTGTTGTACGTGAAGACAACGTCATCGGAGGTGAGAGGTGTTCCATCAGACCATCTGACGTTTCTGAGATAGAACCTCCAAACTGTTCCATCTTCATTCTTCTCCCAGCTCTCTGCCAAGTCCGGTTCTGGAAGTAACGTTTTCAGATTTGTCCTTGTAAGACCGTTAAACAAGGGTGATACTATAGCTGTAGAGCTTGTCTCTTGTGCCATTACAGGATTTAGTGTCTTAGCGTCTGAAGACAGGTTTTTTCTTATTGTACCTCCCTCTACCCCTAAAGTAGGTTCGAGATTTTGGATATCTATCTCTTTTAATCTGACGGAGCTTTCAGAGTTTGATGGGGTTATAAAATAGATAGGCAGAAACAGTATTATCAGAGTAAGGAAAGCTAAGGACAGGTTTCTAATCTCTATCATCTCTTTTTGCTTCTTCTACGAGAAGTATAGGTATACCATCCTCAATCGGATACTTCAGTTCACATACTCTACACACCAAGTATCCTTCTGACTCTTCTAGGTCCCCTTTACAGGCTGGACAGCAGAGAACCTGAAGTATATCTCTATCTATCATCAGCTCCTCTCTCCGAATATAGCACTTCCTATCCTAACTATGGTGGCACCCTCCTCTATTGCAACCTCAAAATCGCGAGACATACCCATAGATAGGTGCTTTAAGTTAACATTATAACTCTTTTCAAGCTGTTCTTTCAGGTCTCTAAGCTTAGCAAAGAAAGGCCTAACCTTCTCAACATCTTCGAAATAAGGAGGTATAGCCATCAGCCCCTCAACTTTTATACTATTTTTCTTCTGACAGTATTCAAACAACTGAAACAGTTTATCTTCATCCACACCATACTTAGATTCCTCTCCAAAGTTTACCTCTATAAGACAACTCTGTATCTTACCAATCCTCTCAGCTCTTTTGTTTATCTCGTTAGCAAGTTCTTCTCTGTCTAAAGAGTGGATGATCTGAAAGTAATTTACAGCATGTTTTGCTTTGTTTATCTGAAGCCCACCTATCAGATGCCAATGTATATCCTTGTAGTCTATGAGTTCATTTATCTTCTCTACACCTTCCTGAACTCTATTTTCACCAAAGTATCTTACACCACATCTGTAAGCTTCTAGAATCTTATCCACAGACTGAGTTTTAGAGGCTGCCAGGAGTATCACTTCTTCTAAGTTCCTCCCAGCCCTATCACAAGCCCTCTCTATCTTCTTCCTTACAATCTCTACCCTGGTACAGATGTCCATCTTCACTCCCAAAACAGCGGTTGAAATATTATACTCCAAAAAGATATTAGTTTAACTTAGTAAAATAATATTATGCTAATATAATCAATCCTCTTGACAAAAGTGAGATTATGGTGTATTATTTAAAATGTAATAAAAAAATTTAGAGCAAGGAGGTAAGACAGTATGGTGAAGCTAAAACCTCTATACGACAGGGTTGTTATTAAAAGAGTAGAGGAAGAGGTGGCAAAAACTCCTGCAGGTATCATCATCCCAGACACTGCGAAGGAAAAGCCTCAGGTAGGAGAGGTAGTAGCAGTAGGAGAAGGAAAACTTCTTGAGAATGGAAACTGTGTCCCTCTCAAAGTTAAAGTTGGTGACAAGGTCTACTTTAGCAAGTATGCTGGAAACGAGGTTAAAGTAGACGGTGAGGAATTGATCATCCTAAGAGAAGAAGATATCCTTGCAATTATAGAGCAATAAAAAATTTAAGATAAGGAGGTAAGACGGGCAATGGCAGCAAAAAGACTAATCTATGGAGATGAAGCAAGATCTAAGTTAAAAGCCGGTGTGGATAAGTTAGCTAATGCTGTAAAGGTTACTCTTGGTCCAAGAGGTAGAGAGGTTATCCTTGAGAAAAAGTGGGGTTCTCCTGCTGTTACAAAAGACGGAGTATCAGTTGCCAAGGAGATAGAACTCTCTGACCCGTATGAAAACATGGGTGCTCAGCTTGTGAAAGAGGTTGCTTCCAAAACTGCAGATGTAGCAGGAGATGGAACAACTACCGCAACAGTCTTAGCTCAAGCTATATACGAAGAGGGTCTAAAAGCTATAGCTGCCGGAGCTAACCCTGTATACGTAAAGAGAGGTATAGACGAAGCTGTTAAGATAGTTATAGAGGAGCTAAAGAAGATATCTAAACCTGTCTCTGGAAGAAAAGAGATAGAGCAAGTTGCTACAATATCTGCAAACAACGACCCAGAGATAGGTAAGATCATAGCTGACGCTATGGAAAAAGTTGGAAAAGACGGGGTTATAACAGTTGAGGAGTCTAAGAGTGCAGACACCATACTGGATGTTACGGAAGGTATGCAGTTTGACAGAGGATACCTATCTCCGTACTTCGTAACAAACGCTGAGAAAATGGAGGCTGTTCTAGAGAATCCATACATCCTTATCTACGAAAAGAAGATAAACAACATAAGAGAGCTCCTACCTGTCCTTGAAAAGGTAGTTCAAACAAACAGACCTTTGCTCATCATAGCTGAAGACGTTGAAGGTGAAGCTCTTGCAACATTGGTAGTAAACCACATAAAAGGAGTCCTAAAAGTATGTGCCGTTAAGGCTCCTGGTTTTGGTGAGAGAAGAAAGGCTATGCTTCAAGATATAGCGATCCTAACAGGTGGAACCGCCGTAACAGAAGACCTTGGAATTAAACTTGAATCTGTAGATTTAGACATGCTTGGAAAGGCTGACAAGGTAGTGGTAGATAAGGACAACACTACAATAATAGGTGGAAAAGGAAGCCAAGAGGATATCAAGGCTAGAATAGAGCAGATCAAAAAGCAGATAGAAACAACCACATCCGAGTACGACAAGGAAAAACTCCAAGAGAGACTTGCTAAGTTAGCTGGTGGGGTAGCAATAATAAAAGTTGGTGCTGCTACAGAGGCTGAGCTAAAAGAGAAGAAAGACAGAGTTGATGACGCTGTCCATGCTACGAAAGCTGCTGTAGAAGAAGGTATAGTCCCTGGTGGTGGTATAGCTCTCTACAGAGCATCAAGAGCTCTCTGCAACATAAACGAAGAGAACTCTGATAAAGCTTGGGGTATCAAAATAGTTAAGAATGCTTGTAAGATGCCTATCAAACAGATCGCGTACAACGCAGGATTTGAAGGTTCTGTGGTGATCGAAAAGATCAAAGAGGTAGACAATCCAAACTACGGTTTCAACGCTGCTACAGGTGAGTATGCAGACATGGTAGAAGCTGGTATAATAGACCCAACTAAAGTTGTAAGAACAGCTCTACAAAACGCTGCATCTGTAGCTGGAACTATGTTAACTGCTGAGTGCTTAGTTGCTGAGATCAAGGAGAAGGAAGAAAAACTCCCAGGTGCCGGTGCAGGTGGAATGGGAGATATGGAATTCTAAAGGGTAAACTCACCTCCCATACTTATCAAAGCCCCCATAAAGGGGGCTTTTTTATTTTTAGGGTAAAATATTTATCTAAAATATCCAGAGGTAAACTATGCCAAAGAGAACAGACATAGAGAAAATCATGCTTATAGGATCTGGGCCAATCATAATAGGTCAGGCTGCAGAGTTTGATTACTCTGGAACACAGGGAGCAAAAGCTCTAAAGGAAGAGGGTTACGAGGTTATCCTAGTAAATTCAAACCCAGCCACAATTATGACGGACCCAGATATAGTAGACAGAACCTATATAGAACCTCTTATAACACCCGTGATAGAGAGGATAATAGAGAAGGAGAGGCCTGATGCAATTCTTCCAACCTTAGGTGGACAGACAGCCCTGAACCTTGCGATAGACCTCCACGAGAAAGGCATACTAGACAGATACGGTGTAAAGCTCATAGGAGCTAATTACAACGCTATAAAGAAAGCTGAGGACAGAGACCTATTCAAGAAGGCTATGGAGAACATAGGCCTCTTTATGCCAAAGAGTTCTGTGGTAAAGTCCTTAGCAGAGGCCGAGGATGTAATACGATGGATAGGTTTTCCGGTGATCATCAGACCATCCTTTACATTAGGAGGAACTGGAGGAAGTATAGCTTACAACATAGATGAATTTTTTCCAAAGGTAAAGGCAGGTTTAGAAGCTTCTCCCATTGGAGAGGTTCTACTAGAGGAGTCTGTGATAGGATGGAAAGAGTTCGAGATGGAAGTGATGAGGGACAAGAACGATAACTGTGTTATAGTCTGCTCCATAGAAAACTTAGATCCAATGGGGGTCCACACAGGAGACAGTATAACCATAGCACCTGCGATAACACTTTCAGACAGAGAGTACCAGATACTTAGAGACTACTCTATAGCGGTGATAAGAGAGATAGGAGTTGAAACAGGGGGTTCAAACGTCCAGTTTTCTCAGAACCCTAAAACTGGAGAGTTTTATGTTATCGAGATGAACCCAAGGGTTTCCCGCTCTTCAGCTCTTGCATCCAAAGCAACCGGTTTTCCGATTGCAAAGATAGCAGCAAAGCTTGCAGTAGGCTACACCTTAGATGAGCTGGCCAACGATATTACAAAGAAAACTCCGGCATCCTTCGAACCAACTATAGACTATGTAGTAGTTAAAATACCAAGGTTCGACTTCCCCAAGTTCCCTGAAGCAGACCCAACATTGACCACTATGATGAAGTCCGTAGGGGAGATAATGTCTATAGGAAGAACTTTTAAAGAGAGTTTGCAGAAGGCTCTGCGGAGTTTAGAGCTCGGTAGGTACGGACTCTATTTAGGACTAGAAGATACAGATGACCTAACGGTGAAGGAAAAGATAATAAAACCAAACCCAGACAGGCTCTGGTACATAGCAGAGGCCTTTAGAAGAGGCTGGAGTGTAGAAGAGGTCAATAGGCTGTCCCACATAGACGTGTGGTTCTTAAGTCAGATAAAGGAGATAGTAGACTACGAGGCTTATCTCTCCACAAAGGATATACATACCATAACAGAGTCAGAGCTGGAAAAGGCTAAACAGTGGGGATTCTCAGACAGAGAGCTATCAAGACTTCTAAGAACCTCTGAGGAAGAGATAAGAAAAAGAAGGATACCTGTC
Source organism: Hydrogenothermaceae bacterium (assembly GCA_026418535.1). Lineage (GTDB taxonomy): Bacteria > Aquificota > Aquificia > Aquificales > Hydrogenothermaceae > JAOABC01. The sequence goes on from JAOABC010000005.1 coordinate 96,363, forward strand.
AGTTACAAGGTTGTGGATACGTGCGCAGCGGAGTTTGAGGCTTATACCCCTTACTACTACTCATCCTATGAGAGTTTAACAGGCTTTTTGAAAGAAGACGGGTCTATAGAGCTCTACAGGGAGAGTGAGTAAGGAAAAAAAGAAGGAGATAGAAGATGGAGTACAACTTTAAAGAGATAGAAGAAAGATTACTCAAAGAATGGGAAGAGAACAACATTTTCAAGACAAAGGATGAAGGTGAGAAGTATTACGTTCTTGAGATGTTTCCCTACCCCTCTGGAAAGATACATATGGGCCACGTAAGAAACTACGCTATAGGGGATGTGATAAACAGATATCTCCGGATGAACAAAAAGTCCACACTACATCCGATGGGTTGGGATGCCTTTGGAATGCCTGCGGAGAATGCTGCCATAAAGAGTGGTGTCCATCCTGCTAAGTGGACTTACGAAAACATAGACTACATGAGAAAGCAGCTAAAGAGACTTGGTCTTTCCTATGACTGGGAAAAGGAAGTAGCTACTTGTAATCCGGATTACTACAGATGGAACCAGTGGATATTCCTGAAGATGTTTGAAAAAGGTATAGCTTACAGAAAGACAGCCACTGTAAACTGGTGTCCCCATGACCTTACTGTTTTGGCTAACGAGCAGGTTATAGAGGGTAGATGTTGGAGATGTTCTACACTTGTGGAGCAGAAGGAGATTCCTTCCTGGTATCTTAAAATAACAGCATATGCTGAAGAACTCCTTGAAGACTTAGAGACTCTTAAGAATAAGTGGCCTCCTCAAGTTATTGCCATGCAAGAAAACTGGATAGGTAAATCCGTGGGAGCATCCATTAAGTTTAAGGTTTTAGATTCAGAGCACTGTATAGATGTGTTCACTACTAGACCAGATACACTGTTTGGTGTAAGTTTTATAGCTTTAGCTCCAGAGCATCCACTGACGTTGGAAATTGCAAATGGAACTCCTCAGAAGGAAGAAGTTGAGAATTTTGTAAAGAGGATGAAGTCTCTCTCAACAAGAGATAGAGGAGTTATAGAGGAAAAGGAAGGAATATTTTTAGGAAGATATGCCGTAAATCCACTAACAGGGAAGAAAGTTCCCATATACACCGCAAATTACGTCCTGTGGGGATATGGAACAGGAGCTATAATGGCTGTTCCTGCTCATGATCAGAGAGACTGGGAGTTTGCCATGAAGTATGGTCTACCTATGAAGGTGGTAGTCAGTCTGGACAAGGAGTGGGAGTTTGAAAAGGGAGCTTATGAAGGAGAAGGTATACTTGTAAACTCCGGGGATTTCAACGGCTTACTCTCAAGTTTAGCCAGGGAAAGGATAACAGAGTTTCTCAAAGAGAAAAGTATAGGAGAGAAAAGAGTAAACTATAGACTAAGGGACTGGAACATCTCAAGACAGAGATACTGGGGAACTCCTATACCTATAATATACTGTGAAGATTGCGGCATTGTGCCTGTTCCTGAAGAAGATCTGCCTGTTATACTTCCGGAGGGTGTAGAGTTTACAGGAATAGGCGGATCTCCTCTTTCCAAAGTTGAGGAGTTTATAAACACCATCTGTCCAAAGTGTGGAAGATCAGCAAAGAGAGAGACGGACACCATGGATACCTTTGTAGATAGCTCATGGTACTTCTTGAGATACACAGATCCAAAGAACGAAAAAATGCCATTTGACCCAGAGAAGGCGAACTACTGGATGCCTGTGGATATATACATCGGTGGGATAGAACACGCGGTCCTCCACTTACTTTACTCAAGGTTCTTCGTTAAGTTTCTAAGAGATTTAGGGCTAGTTGAGATAGATGAACCTTTTGAGAGACTACTAACCCAGGGGATGGTATTAAAGAAATGGGTCAGTATAAAGAAGCTCCTTGAAATCCTTAACTTAGATGAAAACGCTACAGTAGAAGAGTTAAAGCATAAACTGGAGAGGATGAATGGATAACAGAAGAATAAAGGATGTCTTAGAGAATAATCATCTAAACTTAAACGATAATGGAAAGCTACTACTGGAGAAGATAGGAGTAGACGTCAGAGTTTTGACCAAGATCGAGGAGCAGTTTGGCAAGTCCGACAAGATGTCAAAGTCAAAACACAACACAGTTGATCCGGATGAGATGATAAAGAGATACGGAGCTGATACTGTTCGTCTGTACGTCCTTTTTGCAGCACCTCCAGAAAACAACTTTGACTGGACAGAGAGTGGTATAGAGGGAGCCCATAGGTTTATAAGGAGATTTTTTTACTACATAACAGAGAATTTAGAGCTTGTTAAAGATGTAGAATACACAGAGGAAAACCTTAAAAATCTCTCCGGAGAAGATCTCAGGATAAGAAAAAAACTCCACTGGGCAATAAAAAAGGTAAGAATAGACATAGAGAAGAACTTTCAGTTTAACACAGGAATAGCGGCTCTAATGGAGCTACTTAATGAACTACAAGGATATAAAGAGAAGAATCCTTACCTCCTAAAGGAGGTTTTTGAAAAGAGTATACTTTTAATATCCATCTTCACACCATTTATTGCAGACCATCTCTGGAAAGCCATAGGTAAAGAGGGGTTCACTATAGACCAACCATTCCCTGAACCGGAAGAGTTATTACTGGTAGAGAGTGAGAAAGAGATCCCTGTCCAGGTAAACGGAAAGTTAAGAGCAACTATAAAAGTTCCTGTTTCTGCAACAGAGAAAGAAGTTAGAGAGGTTGCTCTAAAAAACGATACTGTTAAAAAGTGGATAGATGGAAAAGATGTACACAGATTTATATTCGTTCAGGGTAAAATCCTGAATATAATAGTTAAATGAGGTTAAGTCTGTGTATAAAAGTATCTTGATAGGTTATGATGGTTCTAAAGCTTCGGAGAGAGCTCTGAGTAGAGCTATCGAATTAGCAAAGAGCTATGGAGCTAATCTACATGTAGTCGGAGTGGTCAGACCTTTAGAGCTTGGATACCTTGACTATATAACCCCGGAAGACGTAGAACAGTTTGAGAAGGAAGAGATGAGTAAAGAAGAGAAGATACTTGGAAAAGTCATCCAACGGATTAAAGAAAATGGATTAGAGGTAAACTACAAGATATTGGAGGGAAATCCAGCTGAGGAACTTATGAGTTATGCTGACCAAAATGGTATAGAACTGATAGTGGTTGGGAGGAAAGGAGCTGGAATGCTAAAGAGAATACTGATGGGAAGCACTTCTACAGCTCTCGTTAAGTATGCCAATCAGGATGTTCTGGTAGTGATCTAAGTAGTATACTTTGCGTTTATCTCTACGTATTTATACCCTAAATCACAGGTGTAGAATGTCCACTGACTTTCTCCTCTGGATAGATACAGATCTATCCTTACTTCATGGCTGTTTTTCAGGTATTCTATAGCTTTTTTTCTGTCGTAATCGACAGGAGCTCCAGAGTATATAAGGAAGTCTCCTATGTACAGTTTGACTTTTGAAAAATCTATTCCTATATGCAACTGCCCTACTGAAGATAGAATCCTACCCCAATTTGGGTCATTCCCAAACATTGCCGTTTTAAAGAGGTTTGAGCGAGCTATAGCCTCCCCTACAGCTTTAGCCTCTTCCTTTGACTGAGCATCATAGACATTTATCTCTATAAGCTTAGTAGCTCCTTCTCCATCCTTAACTATCATCTTCGCAAGCTCTAAAGCTATCTCATACACTTTTTTTGCAAAGTATACTCTGTTTGTATTATCTATAACCACATCAGAATCTCCAGTTGCCACTACTATAAAACTGTCATTTGTACTCTCACATCCATCCACAGATATAGAGTTGAAGGTTCTATCGGCTACTAACTTTGTTGTTTTTTCTAACAGAGGTTTGTCTATCTTAACATCTGTGAATATGTATGCGAGCATCGTAGCCATGTTTGGGTGGATCATCCCAGCTCCTTTGGCTATTCCTTTAACCTGAAAAGTCTTACCATCTACAATACCGATTGTTTGGTAGTACTTATAAAAAGCATCGGTGGTAGATATGGCTCTACTTGCAAGTTCTAAATCAAACTCCCCCATCTCTGAGATAGCTCTCCTTATACCTGCTTCCACTTTGTCCATTGGAAGTTGAACTCCGATTATTCCAGTTGAGAACACCATAACCTCTTCTCTCTCTATACCAAACTCTTCAGCTACCACCTCTGCCATCCTCTGAGCATTCCTGAAACCTTCGTCTCCGGTTGCTGCGTTTGCGTTTCCACTGTTAACCACTATAGCTGATATTTTCTCTTGTATGTTAAATACGAGTCTATCGTATATAACTGGGGCGGCTGCAAGAGAGTTCTGGGTAAAGACTGCCCCATAAACAGAGGGGGGAAATTTCAGTACTAATATGTCATAGTCTCCCGAGGGTTTTATTCCTGCTTTTGCAACACCCATCTTAATGTTCATCTATAGTCTCTCCTGTCAGTTTTTCTTTCCAGTTGATCAAGTTCTTCGACCGGAGGGAGAAGTAAGATACGTCGTATATCTTTTTTTGGTTTATAGTTATAAAATCTGGCAGTGTATAGTCTTTCACTTTTAACTGAGTTCTTCTCTCTGTCTCTGCTAGAGATCTACACACATCTTCTAAAAGTTGTCTTGTTGAGAAGTTTACCTTCAGTGCCTGCTTTATTTTTCGAATACCTCTTGACCCTTCAAAGGAGCCACTCTCCTCTACCCAACTGTTTAGAGGAATAGATACATCAGCAATAAGAGAAAGACCATCTTCAAATGGAGTAAACAGAACTTTTCTTTTTAATTTGTCCCATATATCTTTAAACTTGTAGTCTTCTATCCACTCCACTATCTCTTCGCCAAACAATATTAGATTCTCTATCTCTCCTCTTTCTATCTCCTTGATAACTTCAGGAAGGTACTCTAAAGACTCTATCTTATTAACAACGCCGAAGGCGTTCACAGTCGGGGGAATTATAAACACTTTACAACCCTTGATCTCTTGAAGCTCTCTGAGAAGTTTGCCAAATCTGTATGCTAACTCACCGTAAAAGTAAGAGGAATAAACCACTGTAGAGTTTTCTTCTATCCTTCTTAAGAAGGATAGGATGTCTTCTCCGGATAACTCCACTACTTCCGGATTTAACTTTTTGAGTCTATCTAAACTATCTCCAACGTATGTTAAACCCTCTGGTAGGTAGCAACTTAGGACTGGGTTTGTGTCCACTATATCATCCCCAATAACATAGACTTTAGAGGACTGCTTTAGAACATCAAAGTCCGACATATGGTAGTCTTCACCGTAGCCTTCCAGTAGGGGCAAAATAGATAGGGAGATATCTGAAGTGAAGTGAGCTTTAGACCTTCTCCGGATCTTCTCTAAAGTCTGCAGTGTTTCAGAAGACAGATAGGAAGATACAAAAACAACTGTTTTTTCAGAATTTAGTAGTTTGATTAAGAGTTCTTTGACATCTAAAAACTTCTCTCCGTACTTTATACTCTTAAGTCTGTTGTGGTTCAGACTGTCATAACCAAGGTAAACCTTACTACAAACCTCAAGCTCAGCTGTACTCCTTATCCTATAGACATTCTGACCATCGTGGTTTACCACCACAGGACAGTTTAGACTACAGAATCCACAGTGAGTATAAGTTTCTTTTAAAAGCCAAGGTCTTGCGTTAAACTTAAAGGGTTTAAATAGTATAGCTCCAACTGGGCATATATCCACACACAGACCACAAATCTCACAGCTTGATGTGTCCATAGGTTTTGTGGAAGGAGAAATGAGAGTTTCAAAGGCTCTTTCAAGAGGATAGAGGGAATGGGACTTGTTTATATTATCACAGACTGATACACATTTCATACATAAAACACACCTATTGGATACATACTCAAGATAGCTACTCTCCCAGTCTTCCTCCGGCCTAACCTTCTCTGTTGGGTCTATAGGTAGTAGGTTCTTTTGAGGCCCCCAGTATGTTCCCCAGTTCTGTAGGTCACACTCTCCTGCTTTATCACAGATAGGACAGTCTAAAGGATGCCTTGAGAACAACATCTGTAAGATGAACTCCCTATCTTTTCTCACCTGAGGGTTCTCTGTCTCTATCTCCATACCATTATAAACGTAAGTGCCACAAGCTATAACTGACCTTTTCATCTTCACATCATAGACTAAACATATCCTACAGCCACCAAATATAGGAAGCTTCTCGTGGTAGCAGAAAGTGGGTATAAGTATGTTCAACCTTTTCGCAGCTTCTATGATGGTTGTATCTTTAGAAACTTCTATCTCTTGTCCGTCTATCTTAACTCTAACTGTTTCCATCTATCTTTTACCTCTAAAGATTAGGATGTTGAAAGTCTATTATACAATATATCTAATATCTTGAAAGTCAGAAAATCCTAGTTTTTAAAATAGCCTCATAAGGATAGGTGGTTAGATCCACATCAAATGGTTAAAAGTCTTAAGTTAGAGGAAGAATAAACAGCAGAGTAGGTTTCCCCCAAGAGGGTTTAGTTTAGATTTTCTAAGTTTTACTAACTTATGGTCTCTATTTTACATTATCTTTTCCTTTTAAAAAACTCCCTTAGTAAACCTGAACACCTCTCATCAGGAATAAACAGATAATCCGCTCTCTGACTGAGTTTTTTATCATCAAGAACTGTGTACTTTGAGACTATAGCTCCCTCTTTCTCGTTCTTACTACAGAAGACTACTTCTTTAATCCTTGCCTGGAGAATAGCCCCAACACACATCAAACAGGGTTCCAAGGTTACATATATACTGAATCCATCAAGTCTATAGGTGCCTATTTTTTTACAGGCTCTCTCTATTGCTAATACCTCTGCGTGGTACAGGGCGTTTTTTTTGACTATTCTCTGATTGTGAGCCTTAGATATAACTATACCACCTTTCACAACTACTGCCCCGACAGGTACTTCATCTTTCCCAAAAGCTTTTAAAGCTTCCCTGTAGGCTACATCTATAAACTTCTTATGGTCTATCAACTCTTATAAACTCTAAAAGATCTGTTGCCTTTAAGCTTTCTTGGGAATACCTTAAAACAGCCAAATCTCCAGCTCTTCCATGACTGTATACAGCAAGTTTTAGAGCATCAAGGATATCTAGCCTGTTTATGAGAGCTCCAACTACCCCAGCGAGGATATCCCCTGTCCCAGCTGTAGCCATACCAGGATTTCCAGTTGTGCTGTAGAAAATCTCTCCGTTGGGTGTAGCTATCATCATCCTTGAAAACTTCAAGATTAGGTAGCTGTTTGTCTGTTTACAGAACTCTAAACTTATCTCTTCCATCCTATCAAAGATATCTTCAGATCTCAAACCTGTAAGTCTCGAAAACTCTCCTATATGAGGAGTCAACACTGTAGGATGAGTTCTCTTTCCCAGTAGGAACTTGTAATCTGGAATAGTAGAAAGATTGTTTAGACCATCTGCATCTACCACAACAGGTTTTGGAAGCTTCAGGACTTCCTCTACAATTTTCCTGCTGCTATTGGATACAGACATGCCCATGCCTACAACCACAGATGATATCTTAAGCGTGCTGACAACCTCTGGAATCTTCAGATAGGCATCCTCAGAGAACATCCCCCCTATAGAAGGAAGGGGATAACTCATCTCCTCTATCAAGTTGGTCTGGACTATCTGGTCTATACAGTCCGGAACTATCACACTAACCAGTCCACTACCAGCTTTTGTGGATGCTTTTGCAGACATTATGACGGCTCCAGATTTACCTACGCTACCCCCTACGATACCCACATGTCCGAAGGTGTACTTATGCCCTGTCTTCTTTCTCTTTGGAAACTTAAGGTTTTCTGGAGTTATCAAAAACCTATGGAAGTCCTCAGCGTACCTATCGTCCAGTCCTATATCTACCAGGACAACCTCTCCACATCTTTCAGAAGCCGGAAGAAGGACGTGGCAGGGTTTTTTATACGCAAATGTTATGGTTAGATCAGCTTTTATGGATGGTTCAAAGATCCTGTGAGAATCTGCGTCCAACCCAGAAGGGATATCTATACTAACTATAGGCTTACCTGAGATTGAGATTAACTCTATAGCCTTTCCCCTGTATCCAAAAACAGGCAGTTTAAAGCCTGTCCCAAATATGGCATCTACGATGACATCACACTTTTTGATCTCTTCTTCAAGGATATGTAAATTTCTTTCTATTATGAATATAGGCTCCAAGCCGAACTTCTGAGATATCTGAATGTTCTTTGCGTTATCTGGAGAGAGTTTTTCTAAATTGTCTCCTAAAACTAGTAGAATAACATTTTTACTTTCCCTCTTCAGATACCTTGATATAACTACTCCATCCCCTCCGTTGTTCCCAGAACCTGCTACTACCAAAAACCTCTCTTTATCCTTGAATCTGTCTCTTATATGGAAGAAGGCAGACCTTCCGGCATTTTCCATCAACACCAGAGAAGGTATACCTATCTCCTCTATAGTCTTCTTTTCAACAAGAGCTATCTCTGAAGATCTCAGTATCCTCATCTACTTACTTGTAAGTCTTATAACTTCGTTAACAAGCTTCTCTATACCCTCTGCTACCTCTTTTATAGACCTACCTAACATGTAAGCTGGAGTAGAGACTATTTTGTTCTCCTCGTCTACTACCATCTCACTAACAGGACAGTTTAGGTGTCTTGCACCCATATCCTCTATAGCTTTTGCAACATCTACATCACTTCCTATAGTGATAGTTGGTTTTGCTTCCCTTAGAGCTGCTGCAACTATAACCGGTGAGATGCAGATGGCACCAATAGGCTTACCAGCTTTCAATAACTCTACTAACAGTCTCCTTACCTGAGATATAGCTGTTGCGTCAGCTCCCTTTTCAAGAAAGTCTGAGAAGTTCTTGGCTACCCCGTAGCCACCAGGCATTATAAGACCATCTATATCTTCAACCTTTACATCTTCTATGTTCTTTATGTTACCTCTGGCGATTCTTGCAGATTCAACAAGGACATTCCTCTTCTCTTTCATAGGCTCGCCGGTTAGATGGTTAATAACATCTTTTTGTTCTATATCGGGAGCCATTACTACAGTCTCGACACCAGCCTTGTCTAAGAAGTATAAGGTAAGAGTAGCCTCGTGTATCTCAGCACCATCAAAAACACCACATCCTGCCAGTAATACCCCTATCTTCATGCAAAACCCCCTAAAAGAGATATTGTTAATAAAATTATTCTAACACATCAGGAAAGTTTTCCAGGAGATTCCAAGCCTCCTGAGTGTACCTCTTCTCTTTAGGGTTCTCATACATTATCAATGGCTTTTCCACAATCTCCCCACCCTCTTTTCCTGACTTCAGACACTCAACCATAAAGTGAGTTGCTTTTTCCATTATAGAAGGATGAACAAACCTAATCCTTTTTGGTTGTAGTCTGTACTTCTTTACAGTCTCTAAGCTTTCTATAAAGCTACTAACTGGAAATATATAGTAAAACTTTCCCTTGTTCTTTAAGAGGTAAGAGGCAGCTTTAACAAAATCCCCAAATGTTGCAAGGACCTGAGCCCTCTCTACACTACCTTGATGGAAGTAAGGAGGATTAGTGATCACACAGTCAAAAAAACCACTTTGAAAGATATCTCTCACATCCTTAACATCACCGAGTCTTAACTCAGCGTTCAAACTATTGAGTATAAAGTTCTTCTTGGCCAAACTGAACATGCTCTCTTGGACTTCTAAACCGTAGAGTTTTAACTTTGGTATCTTCAGGTTTAGAAGCAGAGGTATGATTCCACTTCCGGTTCCGATGTCTATGACTACCTTAGATGGTGATAGGTTTACGAAACTGACTAAAAGGAGAGAGTCTACATTAAAACGGTAACCTTTCTTTTTTTGGATTATACTGATTTTCCCCCTTATAAAGGGGGAGATATCTTCGTCCTCTTCTATCCGAACGTTGTCAGGAAGTTTTTGCAAGGTTTATAAGAACCTCTGCCCTCTCTTTCTGTTTTAGGTAATATTCTCTCTCTTGGTCTGTTAGATTTTCAGACTGTAACTTCTGGTTCGCTTCTTCAAGTAGCTGTTTTTCTTGCTGTAAGTCTATTGAGTCTATGTCGTATATCTCCTCAAGTAGGGCGATCACTCTGTTTCCTGCCACATCAAGGATCCCATAAGTGACCGCAAACTCCTTTATCTCTCCGTTACCTTTCTCTATCCTAAGTTTTCCAGGTTTGACGTTTGTAAGTAGGAGCATATGGTTCTCTAAAACACCTATCTCCCCATCAGCAGTTGTTATAACAGTTTGGTAAACCTCCCCAGTAAAAGCTAATCCCTTCGGAGTTACTACGTCAAGCTTATACATACAGTTTCCTCCAACTTTTGTAATGCCGAAGGCGGGAGTCGAACCCGCACGCCCTTGTGGGCGGGGGATTTTGAGTCCCCTGCGTCTGCCAATTCCGCCACTTCGGCTAATATGTTAATATTATACTATTTTTTCTCCTGTTTTGGAATTAGGGTGAACATCATGTTCTTACCTTCCTTCACAGGGTTCTTCTCTACACTTGAAATATCAGACAGGTCTTGGATTATCCTCTGAGCAAGCTTATCCCCAAGCTCCGGATGGACGTTTTCTCTTCCCCTGAACCATATCCAAACTCTTACCTTATCTCCTTCTTGAAGAAACTCTCTTATGTGTTTTATCTTGGTCTCATAGTCGTGCTTCTCTATATTCAGCTTAAACTTCATCTCCTTCACTTCTTGAACGTGCTGTTTTTTCTTAGCCTCCTTTTCTTTCTTCTTCTGTTCAAACTTATACTTTCCATAGTCCATTATCTTACAGACAGGGGGATTAGCGTTTGGAGATATCTCTACCAGGTCTAAATTTTTCTGCTGGGCTAACCTGAGAGCTTCCTCGAGAGAAACTATACCTAGATTTTGTCCTTCATCTGTAATCAACCTTACTTCCCTTGCTTTGATATGATTGTTGATCCTTAGTTCCTGAATGGCTTATACCTCCATAAAGTTTATTTTAAAATCTCGGTTTAAAACTGAGTGTTTTCTAAAAGAGTCTCTTTCTTCCGGAAAATCTTCTCTGTAGTGAACTCCCCTACTCTCTTCCCTCAACAAGGCAGATAAGGCTACCCCTTTACAAAGGATAGAGATGTCCTTTATATGTCTAACATTACAAAAACTGTCCAAGAACTCTGATATCTCCTCTAACTGTTTTATAGCCTTTTTAAGAGAGGCTTCTGTTCTAACAAGTCCTACGTTTTCCCACATAATGGTCTTTATCTTCTTAAGAAGAGCTTCTCTGCTCTCTTTTTCAAGTTCTTCTTTCGTTTCAGTCTGATTATAAACATTTACACTACTTATTTTAGCATACATATTATAAACATACACAGAGTAAGCTACCTTGTATCCACTGACCACACATTCTAAAAGTGAATTACTTGCAAGTCTATTTGCTCCGTGGACTCCGGTAGCGGAGCTCTCACCTATGGCGAATAGACCATTTATATCTGTTCTCCCGTTTATATCCGCCTTTATTCCCCCTATACTGTAGTGAGCTGAAGGGCTCACTGGTATCTTCCGGAGGTCCTCGATACCAAACTCTTTCAGCATAGAGTATATGTTAGGAAACCTATCCCTAAAATCTAACCCTCTGTCTAAAAGAGGTGATATATCTAAAAATACTCTTTTTCCTTCTCTATACTTCTCTAGGATTGCCCTTGCCACTTCATCTCTTGGCTTTAGCTCGTCTACAAACCTATCTCCATTTTCATCAATCAATAAGGCCCCTTCCCCTCTAACTGCTTCGGATATCAGCCATCCTGGTCTATCTGGTATATGTATAGCAGTAGGGTGGAACTGTATAAACTCTAGGTCCATAAGACTACATCCTGCTCTGTAGGCAGCTCCAATAACATCTCCTCCGATGTTATAAGCGGAAGTATTTCGGGCGTATACTCCACTGTATCCTCCGGTAGCTATGACAAGGGACTTAGAGTTTACAATTAACTGCTTCTCTCCATCTGTTATCAAGATTGAGGAGTAGTCTCCGTTATCGTCTGTAATTATCTCCTGAAGGTAATAACCTTCCATAAGTTTTATATCTCTACTTCTTAGTTCTTCAAAGATTCTCTTACCTATCTGAAACCCTGTCTTATCCTTTGAGTGAAGGACCCTGTTTATCCTATGAGCTCCCTCTCTTGTAAGTTTTATCCTACCAGAAGTATCCCTATCAAACTCCACTCCCATATTTATCAGGTCTACAACCTTCTCTAGTCCCTCTTCTACAAGTATCCTTACGTTCTTCTCAACACACAGCCCTTTACCAGCCAAAAGTGTGTCTTCCAAGTGGTATTCTGTAGAGTCTTCCTGACCTATGGCAGCTGCAATACCACCTTGGGCTAATAAAGAGTTTGACCTGTCAGCTTTCTTTTTTGTAATCAGGAGTATTTTAACTCCAAGGTTTGAAAGATAGTAAGCTGCAGATATACCAGCCAATCCAGAACCAACTATAACAGTCTCAACCTCTACATTCTCTAAATACCGACTGTCAAAACAGGTTATGTATCTTCTATACCACATTCAACTGTTTTATATTCTGCAAGATCTCAAGTATAACTTGGTTTAACCTGTCTGGGTCGTGTCTTGCATAGTTTCCTTCGTTTAAGAGGTCTCTAGCGTACACCTTCAAACCCATCCTTGATAGATTACCTGCATCGGCAACAACTGGCTCAGAGTTCTCGGCTAAATATCTCTTCAAAACCTGATCTGGAGGTATCTGGGTATTCAGTATAACATAGTCCATTATGTTACTGTCTTTCTCACCTGTTATCACTCTGTTCATAACTCTAACGTGGTCTGAAGCTGTAAACCCATCTGTCTCACCATACTGTGTCATAACGTTGCATATGTATACCTTAACAGCCTTAGATTTTAAAATTGCCTCTTTTATATCTTTGATGAGGAAGTTTGGCACTATACTAGTAAACAGACTTCCTGGACCGATGATGATAACATCAGCACTGAGTATCCTATCTATGGCTTTTTCGGGAGCTCTTACATCAGACGGTTCAAGCCATATATCTTCTATCTTTGCTATCAACTTTTTACCGTATTCAGTTATCTCCACTTCACCACTTATAACTTCCTCGTTAGTAAACCTGGCCACCAAGTTCACCATCTGGTCTGTAGAGGGTATTATCTCACCTTTTATGTTCAGGATCTTGGATGTTATCTCTACAGCGTCGAGGAAGTCTCCTGTTACCTTTGTGAGGACCGTCAAGAATAGATTTCCAAAACTGTGACCTTTCAAACCCTCTCCCTCTTCGAATCTGTACTGCATAACTTTCGTGAGGATATCTTCATCCTCTGCTAGAGTAGTTATACAGTTCCTTACATCTCCAGGAGCTGGTATGTTTAACTGTCTCCGGAGGATCCCCGTACTACCACCATTGTCTGAAACGGTCACTATAGCAGACAGTTTATCTATGTATTCCGGAACAAACTTTTTTATACCCCTGAGTAAAGATGACAGTCCAGTCCCTCCACCTATTGTAACCACATTCATCGGATAACCTCCTTACTTCTTTCCAAAGAACCTCTCTATCTTTCCCCTATCTGGATTATCTATTATACCTTTTTCGGTTATAATTGCGGTTATTAACTCTGCAGGAGTTACATCGAAAGAGTAGTTTAAAGCTCCAGACTCCTCAGGGGCTATGTCACAGCCTACACATCTTTTGACCTCTTCTAAACTTCTCTCTTCTATAGGTATATCACTACCAAACTCTATGGAGAGGTCAAAAGTGGATGTAGGTACTGCTACATAGAAAGGAATTCCATGGTACTTAGCTAAAACAGCCAACCCATACGTGCCTATTTTATTAGCCGCGTCTCCTCTTCTGGTTATCCTATCAGCTCCTACGATAACAAGGTCTACCATACCCTTAGACATAAGAAAGCCTGCTGAAGAGTCTGTCACTATGTAGTGCTCTATCCCTTCCTGGAGTAACTCCCAAGCTGTTAATCTCGATCCCTGCAAGTAAGGCCTTGTCTCATCTACGTAGACCACTATGTCCTTTCCATTCTCATAGGCAGACCTTATAACTCCAAGGGCTGTTCCCCATCCTGCTGTAGCAAGGGAACCAGTATTACAGTGAGTTAAAATCTTCGCATTTTTAGGAACCAAAACTTCACCATACCCACCTATACTTCTGTTTCCATGGTAGTCTTCCAACTCTATCCTTTTTGCCTCTTTTAGAAGTAGTTGTAAGATGTTATCATCCTCTCTGTAGGAATAGTAGAACCTCTCCATCCTGTCAACCGCCCACATAAGGTTAACTGCAGTTGGCCTTGTTCTCTTAAGTCTGTAAGAGATCTCTGAAGGCTCTATACCCTCTTTTATTCCAGTATAAAAACCATAGGCCCCTACTATACCAATAAGTGGAGCTCCTCTTACGACCATATCTTTAATAACTAACTCATAGTCTTCCAAATTTTCAAGTTTAACCCAGACCTGCTCTTTGGGAAGTTTAAGCTGGTCTATAACATACAAAAAACCATCTCTAAGCTCTAATGGTCTTATATCCTTTATCTTTCTCAAACTACCTCTCCAACAAGGTCGTAGTTATCAACAACATCTCCTATCTTTACTCTTATGATACTTCCAGGCTTCACTGGTTCTGTGGATTCTATGTATATGATACCATCTATATCATAAGCATTCCTATAACTCCTACCAATCGGCAGAGTTTCCCACTCTTCTGAAAAACCATCTACTAAAATATCAAAAACCTTACCTACTGTGACTCTGTTCTTCTCTTCAGTTATCCCTTCTTGAATAGATAAAACCTGATTGAACCTCTCTAATTTCTCCTGATGCGAAATTCTGTCTTCCCACCTCTCATAAGCTGGTGTACCTTCTTCATGGGAGTAGGTAAAAACACCTAACCAGTCGAACTTTGCCTCCTCCAAGAATTTCAACATACTGTAGAACTCTTTCTCTGTTTCTAGAGGATAACCAACTATAACAGAACTCCTTATGGCCATATCTGGAGTATATTTATCCTTCCAATCTAAAATTTGGTACAGCTTCCTCTTTCTATAACCTCTCATCATATCTCTGAGTAGATTATCCTCACTGTGTTGAATAGGCATCTCTATATACCTGAGTATCTTCTCACTATCAGAGATGAATTTGAAGAAGTCCTCATCAACCGTTGAAGGATAGAGGTAGTAAAGCCTTATCCAATCTATTCCATCAACTTCTTCAATTTTTTTTAGAAGCTCAAATAGCATGGGCTTACCGTAAAGGTCATAACCGTAATAACTTGTATCTTGGGAGACTATATTTAACTCTCTCACACCTATATCAGCAAGCATTTTAGCTTCTTCTACAATAGACTCTATAGGTCTACTCTTATGCTTTCCCCTTATGTTTGGGATAGCGCAGAATGAACACGTATGGTCACATCCTTCCGATATCTTTAGATAAGCAAGATGTTTTGGTGTAGAAACTATCCTCTCAGGTTTAGTTTTCCTTGAGAGCCCAACCTTAAGAGGTATATCTTTCTGAGTCTTTAAGTCAACAAACAGATCTACTTCCGGAATCTCCTTTTCCAGCTCCTGCTTATACCTTTCTACAAGACATCCGGTTACTACAACTTTCTTATTTCCATATCTCTTATACTGGCAAGCTCCCAGTATAGCGTTTATAGATTCTTCTTTTGCTGCATCTATGAACCCACAGGTGTTTATCAATATAACATCAGCACTCTCTGAGTCAGATATAAATTCAACCTCTTCAACCTTAAAACTACCCATTAAAGCTTCTGTGTCAACCAGGTTCTTTGGACATCCAAGGCTTATTACACTTACCTTTAACTTCTTCAAACACTACCCCTTGAATTTTTAATACAATAAGATATCATACATAGTGGACTTTTCAAGGAGAAAAACTTTTCATGGTAGACCCTACAGCATTTCAACAAATAGAAAAGAGTGACACAGAGCTTTTACTGAAGATACTCATTCCCCCGTGGATAGTTCTCTCTGTAACTGTTACTGTTTGGAGCTACAGGTCAACAAGAGCAAATGTATTTTGGAAGAATCCTTACAAGAGTATCTTTCCACCGATAGGAAACTCTTCAAAGGAAGAAAAGAAAAAAGCTGTTAAAAAAAAAAACAGAAACGATTGATACATAACGACAATTCAGTATATCCAAAAATACCAAAAATATTAACTCCACTATAATCATAACATTCCATAAACAAAATCTACCTAATACATAATGTTTAGCTTTATTTCTGTACTAGGAGTATGATTTAGTCACTGTAAACAGGTGGTCTACCTCTCTTTTTGGTGGGTTTATTATGTTGGGATCTGTACTAATTGAACTTCTTCCTTTCTGTCCTTGTTTCTTGGATTTTTAA
Source organism: Hydrogenothermaceae bacterium (assembly GCA_026418535.1). Lineage (GTDB taxonomy): Bacteria > Aquificota > Aquificia > Aquificales > Hydrogenothermaceae > JAOABC01. The sequence continues at coordinate 112,751 of JAOABC010000005.1, forward strand.
ACAGTCTCTTACCTGCTCTTGAGAACCTAAAGACAAAGTGATATATTGAATAGAAACTAATAAAGGGGTGTACCGTCAGAGGATGATAGTAGATACTCTAAACGAAAAGCTACAACAGATAGAAGAAAAATTCTGGCTTGTGTACGATGCTGTTAAACCACAGAAGCTAGAAGAGGAGTTAAGGGTATTAGATGAAGAGATGGGAAAACCAGATTTCTGGAACGACCCTAAGAGAGCTGGGGAGATATCTGCAAAAAGAAATATGTTAGATCAAAAACTCAGTGAAATTCTTCAGACTCAGAAGATGCTGAAGGATGTTAAAGAGTACATAGACCTGTTGAGGATGGAAGAAGACCCTGAAATTTACATAGAGGTTGAAAAAGATATAGATAAGTTAGATAAGCTTTTAAGTAAACTACAACTTGATAGTCTTCTTTCTGAAGAGATGGACCCTAAGAATGCTATTCTCACAGTGCAAGCAGGTTCTGGAGGGGTAGAGGCTTGTGATTGGGCTCAGATGCTTTTAAGGATGTACCTAAGATGGGCAGAGAGTAGGGGGTTCCAGACAGAGATCATAGATTACCAGCCTGATGATGTAGCCGGGATAAAGAGTGCTACAATGATTGTAAAGGGTCCATATGCTTATGGATACTTAAAGGGAGAGCAGGGGGTCCACAGGCTTGTTAGGATATCTCCTTTTGACGCAAACAAAAGGAGACATACCTCCTTTGCTGCTGTCTCTGTTATTCCAGAATTGGACGAGGATATAAATGTAGAGATAAAGGAGGAAGATCTCCGGATAGATACATACAGGGCAGGTGGAGCTGGTGGACAACATGTAAACAAAACAGATTCCGCTGTCAGGATAACACATATACCAACAGGTATAGTAGTGGCTTGTCAGAGTGAGAGATCTCAACTTCAAAATAAAATGAAAGCTATGAACATGCTAAAGTCTAAACTGTACCAGCTTGAGCTGGAGAAAAAGAAAGAGAAGCAGAAAGAGTTAGAAGGAGAGAAAAAGGATATTAGCTGGGGTAGTCAGATAAGATCCTATGTTTTCCAGCCTTACCAGTTGGTGAAAGACCTTAGAACAGGTTTTGAAACTGGAAACATACAGGCGGTTATGGATGGTGGAATTGATGATTTTATAGAGAGCTTTCTAAAATTTAGAGCAACAGGAGAGAAAGTTGATTAAGGGTGAGAAAATAATAGTCCTTCTGTCTGGAGGTATAGATAGTACTACTCTACTATGGCTGTCGAAGAAGATGTTTAGTGAAGTTTACACTATCTCGTTTAACTACGGACAGAGACATCTGGTTGAACTTGAGTATGCTCTAACATTAGGAAAGATGGCAGGTATCAAAGAACACTTTGTAGTGAATATACCTCATCTAAAAGGACTGAAAGGGAATGCCCTAACTGATACAGATGTAACTGTTCCTTTAGAAGACTATCCAGACCAACCACCTATAACCACCGTTCCTATGAGGAACCTTATATTCCTTTCTATTGCAGCATCTTACGCGGATATTTACGAGATTGAAAACATAGGTATAGGTATACACTCATTAGACTCTCCATATCCAGATTGTAGAGCTGAGTTTGCTTCTTCTGTAGAAGCCGCTATAAATGCTTCTTCTATTATGGTTGCAAAAAAAAAGAACAGGATTAAGGTCTTTACACCCTTTCTAGGAATGACGAAAAAAGATATAGTTAAACTAGGAAGTAGTTTGGGGGTTCCATTTGACAAGACATACTCCTGCTATAAGGGAACCAATCCTCCCTGTGGAGAGTGTGCTACCTGCCGTCAGAGGGATGATGCTTTAAGATCCATACACCAGGAGGATAAATGAAGAAGCTAGTTATAGTAGAGTCTCCAAAGAAAGCTAAAGAGATAGCTCACTTTTTAGGGAGAGACTTCCTAGTAAAGGCTACTGTAGGTCACTTTAAAGATTTACCAGAAGATAAGATGGGTGTAGATCTAAAGACTTTTGAACCAGAATTTGTTATTAAATCTCCAAAGCATAAACAGATACTTGCAGAGATAAAGAAACTTGCAGAGAATGCAGAGGTATATATAGCTACAGACCCTGACAGGGAAGGCTACGCTATAGGATATTTTATGTACGAAGAACTGAAAAAAAAGGCAAAATCTATAAAGAGATCAGAGTTCCACGAGATTACTAAAAACCACGTTCTCCAGAAGATAAGAGAAGCTCCAGAATTTGAAAGAACAAACTTCGGCTTATTTAATGCTTTCCTTGGTAGAAGGGTAGGGGACAGAATAGTGGGTTATATACTCTCTCCTATAGCGTCTAAGGAGATAGGTGGTAGATTTAGCGTAGGTAGGGTCCAATCTCCTGCTGTCCATCTGATAGTGGAAAGGGAGATGGAGATCAAGAACTTTACCTCAACTCCATACTACATCCTAACGGCTTATGTGGAAAAAGACGGGACTTTGTACACCGCTTTGTATGAGAAGCGGAAGATAGAGAATTTAGAAGAGGTTCAGAGTGTATACTCTCAGATATCTCTGGAGAAGGAATCAACAGTTAAGGATATAAGCAAAAGAAAGATAAAGAGGTCTCCAAAACCACCATTTACCACTTCTACACTACAACAGACGGCAAACTTTGTTCTGAAGTTTGCTCCAGAAAAGACTATGATCTTAGCTCAGGACCTGTTCGAGAGTGGTATGATAACATACCACAGAACAGACAGTACAAGACTATCAGAGCAAGCTGTTGTAAGTATAAGAGAATTAATAGAGAAGGAGTTTTCTAAGGAATATTTACCAAGATCTCCAAGGGTCTATAAGTCAAAGAACACACAGGCAGATGCTCATGAGGCCATAAGGATAACTAACTTCGTAAACTTAGCACAATATGTAAAGTTGGCAAAAGAAAAGGGACTCTCTGAAGACCATATTAACATCTTAAAGCTAGTATACTACCGGACTTTGGCAAGTCAGATGGAGGATGCTATTTTTGAGAGGACCAACATAACTTTAGATATAAAAGGATACAACTTCATTGTCTCTGGAAGTGTTGTAGTATTTAAAGGATACAAAGTTATATACGAGATAGAGGAGGAAGAGGAGCATTTAGATCAACTACCGATCTTAAAGAAAGGAGAAAGACTTAGAATAGAGAGTATAAGTTTAGAGGAGAAGTTTACAAAGCCACCTTCAAGGTATACAGAGGGTAGCTTAATTAAAAAACTGGAAGAGTTAGGAATAGGAAGACCTTCCACTTACGCTACTATAATAAAGACTATAAAAGAAAGAGGATACGTAGTTAAAGAAGGAAGCTCTTTAAAGCCAACTGAGAATGCATTCCATCTTGTAGATTATCTAAACAGGAAGTACCACTGGGTTATAGATTATGGGTTTACAAAAAGGATGGAGGAATTCTTAGACAAGGTTGAGGATAACAAGGAGGACTGGAAGAGCTTTGTAAAAAAACTATACGAAAAGTCTACATCTGGAGAAAAGTCTGTAGTCTCTAAGAAGATGCTTGATTATGCCCTTGATCTTGCAAAGAAGCATGGAAAAAACATAGATAAGATATTAGATGACCCAGAAAAACTAAAAGAGTTCATAGATAAGCATGCAGAAAAATCTCCTTCAGAAAAACAGGTAGAGTACGCAAAAACTTTAGCTGAAAAAACGGGACTAAAACTTACCGATAGAGAGCTGTCTGATAGAACTCTTCTCAAGAAGTTTATAGATAAGGCCAGAAGAGAAGCTTTATATAGCTATCAGTTGTCAGAAAAACAGAAAAATGTTTTAATAAAATATGGAAGAGAGGATCTGTTAGAAAAGCCTGCGGAAGCTCTTAAATTTATAAGAGCTAAGCTTTCAAAGAAGAAAAAATAAAAAGGGCTGGGATTGCTCCCAGCCAGATATGGAGGGGGAGGGAGGGGGATACAAATCAAGTTAGATATAATATATTCATATGCGAATAAATTTAAAATGATTTTTATCATAAGGAGTGAAGATGGAAGAGAAGATTGTGTTTAGTATCGCAAATCTTGCAAGATTGAAACTGTCAGAGGAAGAGGTAGAGACTTTCCCAAAACAGTTTATGGATATAGTTAGCTTCATAGAGAATTTAGGGGAGGTGAATACTGATAACGTTCCTCCTTTCTATGAGCTCATCGTTGAAGAAACCTCTTATAGGGAGGATACACCTATTAGTTTACTAAAAAATGAGGAAGCTCTCTTAAATGCTCCAAAGGGAGAAGGCGGTTTTTTTGTAGTCCCAAGAGTAGTTGGTTGATTATGGAGGTTTTAAACTTATGGAAGTAAAAGAGAACTTAGAGGCAAAGAAGAAAGCTTTAGAGAGTGCCATACTCCAGATAGAGAAGAAGTATGGAAAAGGCTCTCTTATGACCCTGTCTTCCGAGGGAATAAAGAGTGTTGAAGTTATCCCCACTGGCTCTATAACACTTGATATAGCAACCGGAATAGGTGGTATTCCGAAAGGAAGAGTTATAGAGATCTACGGCCCAGAGTCTTCCGGAAAGACTACTCTAACTCTTCACATAATAGCCCAAGCTCAGAAGGTTGGGCGTAGAGCTGTGTTTATAGATGCAGAGCACGCTTTTGACCCTAAGTATGCTAAATCAATCGGGGTAAACTTAGATGAGCTCATAATCTCTCAACCAGATTACGGTGAGCAAGCTATAGAGATAGCAGAAACATTGGTTCGGAGTAATGCAGTGGATGTGATAGTCATAGACTCTGTGGCAGCGTTGGTCCCAAAAGCAGAGATAGAGGGAGATATAGAAGATTCAAACGTAGGGCTACACGCAAGGCTCATGTCTAAGGCTATGAGGGTTTTGAAAGGTACAGTTAACAAAAGTAACACAGCTCTTATACTGATAAACCAGATAAGAGAGAAGGTTGGGGTTATGTTCGGCAATCCGGAAACTACTACCGGTGGAAGAGCTATAAAGTTCTTTGCTGATATGAGGATGGAAGTAAGGAAACAGGACATAAGGGAAGGTGGTGATAGGGTTGGAAGTAGAGTTAAAGTTAAGGTGGTAAAGAACAAACTCGCACCGCCGTTTAAAGAGGCAGAGTTTGATGTTATATACGGAGAGGGGATCTCTAAAGAGGGAGAGATACTAGATATAGGAGAAGAGCTCGGACTGATAAAGAAGAGCGGTGCTTGGTATTCCTACAAGTCTGAAGCTGGAGAAGAGATAAAGTTAGGACAGGGCAGAGAGAAAGCAAGGGAGTATCTGAAACATAACTCAGATTTTGTAAAGATGTTAGAAGAAAAGATAAAGGAGAGGTTTTTGAATGGAACTTGATGAAGTTTTGAAAAAAGGACTGTCATTAGGAGCTACAGACTTTCATCTAAAAGCCTTCTCTGTACCAAAGGCCAGAATACACGGTGATGTTGTTCCCGTAGAAGGTTTTGGCGTAATAAAACCAGAGCACATTATTGACTGGATAAATAAGATTATAGGTTCTTCAGAAATAAAAAAACAGGAGCTATTGAAAAATGGAGAGGTGGATACCTCTTACTCTATTCAAGCTGTAAGTAGGTTCAGGGTTAATATATATAGGCAGAGAGGAAACTATGCTATAAATCTAAGAGCCTTAAAGACGGAGATACCAAAGTTTGAAATTCTGAATCTACCGGAGGTCTTAAAAAAGATAGCTCTAGAACCTAGGGGTTTAGTTTTGGTTACTGGTCCTACTGGTTCTGGTAAATCTACAACGATGGCTTCTATGTTAGACTACAGAAATGAAAATGTTTCTGAGACCATAATAACGATAGAAGACCCTATAGAGTATGTGTACAGAGACAAGAAGTGCTACATAGTTCAAAGAGAAGTAGGGAGTGATACCATTTCCTTTGCTACAGGCCTAAGGGCAGCTCTCCGGGAAGATCCTGATGTTATAATGGTTGGAGAGATGAGAGACCTTGAAACAATCCAAACAGCTTTACGGGCAGCTGAAACTGGACACTTTGTTCTTTCAACTCTACATACACACGACGCAAAAGATACTATAAATAGAATAATAAACATGTTCCCTTCTGAAGAACAGAACCATCTTAGGTTGATGTTGTCTGATGTTTTGAAAGCTATCGTATGTCAAAGGCTCATTCCCAGGAAAGATGAAAAAGGTGTTGTTCCAGCTATAGAAATACTAATAAACACAGGAGCGATCCAAGAATGTATTAAGGACCCAGAAAAACTGTTCATGATTAGTGACTATATGGAGAAAGGTAAAAAGTTGTACGGCATGCAAACCTTTGACCAGGCTGTTATAGACCTCTATAACAATGGTATGATAACTTACGATAGTGCCCTTCTATATGCCACAAATCCTTCCGATGTTGAGTTGAAAATAAAAGGAATAACAGCTGGAGAAGATGAAGGTATGGGGTTTGAAAGTTTCTGATGGATGTTAAGTCGTATGCATACTATCTCCTTACAAAGAAAGATTACTTTGAAGAAGAGCTCCGGAGTAAATTGATTAGAAAAGGTTTCAAGGACTCTGAAGTAGAGTGTGTAATATCAGAGTTAAAGGAAAAAGGGATATTGAACGATGAAAAGCTTCTACAGAGAGCGAAAGAAAGAGCTGTAATTAGAGGGGATAGTAAAGCCAAGTTTACCAGAAGACTCTACAGTAAGAGTGTTAGAAGGGTGGACCTATCCTTTGAGGAGGAGCTAGAGTCCGCATTAAACCTACTGGAAAGGTCCTTCCGGAGAGAAAAAACTTTCCAAGAAGTATTTAAATTCCTTAAAAATAGAGGGTTCAGCTACAGTGTGATACAGGAAGCTACAGAGCTTTTCCTTAAAGGGGAGAGATGAGTCAGATACTGTCTCTTTACGACCTAAAGGTTGAGAATGATACTGTATGTACAATAGGGAACTTTGACGGTATCCATATAGGACACCAGAAGATACTTAACATACTAAGAGAAGAGTCTCAGAGATCAAGCATATCTTCTGTAGTTGTAACGTTCTACCCTCATCCAAGAAAAGTTCTGTTTCCTCAGAATTTTAAGTGTTCTATTGTAAACTTGGAGACAAAGGTATACTTGCTAAAACAGTTTTCTGTTGATTATATCTTAACAGTAGACTTTAACGAGAAATTCTACAGTAAAACAGCAAAAGAGTTTATGGATTTCCTTAAAGAAAGGCTTAGATGTAGAGTGTTAATAGTTGGGAAGGACTGGAAGTTTGGCCAGAACAAGGAAGGAGATGTAGAGTTTGCAAAGGAGTATGGAGAGCAGATAGGTATAGAAGTTAAAGGTATAGAAGACGTAGTACTAGAGGATGAGAGGATAAGTAGCACTAAGATCAGGGGTCTGTTGGCTGAAGGGAAAGTCAGAGAGGTGAGAGAGTTATTAGGGAGGAACTACTTCCTTAGGGAGAGGGTAGTGAGAGGAAACCAGATAGGAAGGAGTATAGGATTTCCTACGATAAATCTAAAACCTGGTGAAGACCTGTGTCTAAAGAAAGGTGTTTATGCTGGTTTTATCCAGATAGATGGTAAGGTCTATTCCGCTGTAATAAACTATGGATACAGACCCACAGTAGACGGCAAAAGCCTATTTATGGAGGCTCATGTTATAGAGAGTTTCAAACAGGAGCTGAGTCAGGGTAGTTTCGTTAATGTCTACTTCTGTGAGTTTATAAGAGAGGAGTTAAAGTTTGAGAGTGTAGAGAAACTAAAAGAACAGATAGAGATGGATGTTGTAAAAAGTAGAGAGGTATTGTTTTATGCAGATTATCCTGTTTAATCTGTTATTTTTCCTCCTTTTATCAGGGAAATCTCTTTCCAACACACCTATAGAACTACAGCCAGTCTATATACCAGTGGAGATTGTAAACGTAAAGGTAGAGAAAAGGGAAACCATAACTCCTCCACCACAACTCCAGCCTTTCAGTTTTAAGCTACAACTGGATATAAAGAGCAAGGTATCCATCCTGATAGGTGGGATAGATGATCTTCCCTTTCTATCTATAGAGAAGCCAAAGTCTTACCTTGGTATACCACTATCCAATGCCCTACTATCAAGAGGAATGGACAACTTCAACAACGGAAACTTGATCTTTGCAAAGTCTGACCTCCTTGAGTTCGTTAATAAGTACAAAGACTCTCCCTATCTCTATTATGCCTACTACCTCCTTGGGTACATAGAGTTTAAAAACTATAATCTTTCGGCTTCTTCTGAACACCTCCAGAAGAGCTGTACTCTGAACCCTACAAAAGAGGTCTGCCTATCTTTAGCTATAGTCAATCTTTTGAGTAAGAATTTTGATGGAAGTAAGAAAGCACTTAACTATATAGATGATAAGGATTTGGACAGAAGGTTCATGGAAGAGTCTATCTATATTCTAGAAAAAAGAGATTTTGGAAAGTCTATTAGTGTAGATTGTGGAAAGGTAGACCTATCCATATCTGGATACTGTAGTTACCTGAAGAAGTACACCTACTTTTTCCGAGGTGAGTATGAGAGAGTAATAAAAACACAGCTTACAGCAAAGACTCCTGCCTTACAAAGACAGGGGTTTGTGTTGGATGGGTTCTCCAACCACTACCTTGGAAGGATAAGTCAAGCTTACAAAACTTTTGATTATTACCTTGAGAAGGTATCTTTATCCGATAGACTGTCCAACCTTGCCCTTTACGGTAAAGCCCTTTCAGACAACTCTTTACTAACACCCATAACACAAGTCTTACAGAGTAGAGATGAGGAGCTCTCCCAGGACCTGTACTTAAGGAAGGGAGAGGAACTTTTAAAATCAGGAGACTATCTAAACGGCTTTCTACATCTTCAGACTGCTTTATACCTGTATCATAGTTATAAAGAGGATATCCTCCTTAACATAGCTGTTAGTATGTACAATATGAAGAATTATTCTTATGCCATGGGTATTCTCAAGGAGATGCCCTCTAAGAGAAAAGAGCCTGCTGTCCAGTTGTACGCTGGATATACAGCGTATATGATGAGAGAGTTCTCTGAAGCTGAGAAATTTTTCAGTAGACTTACAGACCAAAGAGGCTTTGAGGAGGTCTCTTTAGAGTATCTATCAGATATATACCTTCAGACTAGAGATGACGAGAACTTCGTAGATACAGCCCTAAAACTCAGGCAGATAAACCCAGAGAAGGCCTACAACCTCCTTGGATGGTACTTCTTCCAGAAAGGGGATTACGAAAAAGCGTTTAAATCTTTTAGAGACAGATATATGAAAGCAGTATCTGCTTACAATATAAACGACCTAAAGTCTGCCAAAGAGTTAATACAGGATAGTACAAACGAGAAGTCTACCCTACTCAAGGCGTACATACACCTAAAAGAGAACGACTTAGAGAAAGCCAGGTCTGTGTTGAAAACCTTAAAGGAAAGAGAGGGTAAATATTCTGAAGAAGCTTTCTACCTTTATGCTTACAGTTACTTTTCTGAAGGGAAGTTCGATATAGCTGTTTTACATTTTAAGGACTTTCTCCGGTTGTATGGTGGAAAGGATGATGAGATGGTGAAAAAAGCATTCCTGAGAGTAGCAGATTCTTACTACAACTTGGGAGAGTTTGATATTGCAAGGAGTCTTTACAGTGATTTCATATCAAGGTATTCAAACACTCAGGATGCTATAAACGCCTCATATAACCTACTTCTACTTGAGAGTAAGGAAGGCTCTGGAGATATAAAAACCTCTTTAGAGAAGTTTATAAGGAACTATCCAGATTATCCTATGGTTCCTCTCTTAAAGCTACAGTTAGCCCAGATTTATACTCAACAGAACAATTACCTAGAAGCTGAGAGGATATACACAGAGGTAGTGGCTAAGAACACTAAAGAGTCAGAGATGGCTCTGTATCAACTTGCTAACATGTTCCTAAAAAAGGGGGACTTAGAGAAAGCAAAAGAGAGCTGTCTTAGCTTTATAGGAAAGTACCCAAACTCTGACAACCTGTTTAATGTTAAGATGTTGTTGGCACAAATCTACCAGATGCAGGGAGACATAGATAACGCTTTACATACTTACTATCAGATCCAGGATAACGACCAGGTTAAATTTACAATAGCTCAACTACTGTTGAATAAAGGAGATTTTAACAGATCTCTAGAGTACCTTAGAGAGCTATACTCAAAATATCCAGACAAGAGGAATCTGTCTCTTTACATCGGAAAAGCCTACGTAGGTCTAGGTAAAGGAGAGGAAGCAGAGAGATACTTCCAGGAAGCCACAAAATCTGACAACCCAAAAGTAGCTGGAGAGAGTTATTATAACCTCGGTCTGATCTACAAAGATAAGGATATGAACAAAGCATTGAACTACTTCTTGAACTCTATCTACATAAATCCGGAAGTTGATATAATAAATGTAAATGCGAGGTTTGAGGCTTCTAGTATACTCCTGAGGGCAGAGAAGAGAAAGGAAGCCTCCTGTTTGCTGAGAGAGGTTTTAAAGTATAAAGATGATGAGATAAAGCAGAAAGCAGAGAAAATCTTAAAGGACTTACCAAAATGTGTTTATTAGGAGAGAGATGGAGGAGTTTGTAGCTGTAGGTAAGGTTTACTCAACCTTTGGTGTGGATGGAAATTTGAAGGTAGAGCTGTTTTTAGATATTTACCTTCCGGAGGATGTGTTTTTAAAGATAAAGGATAGTTTTTTATCTCTGAAAGTTCAGGCTATGAACAGGAAGAAAGGTACTATAAAATTCAAGAACTACGATAGCTTGGAAAAAGCTAAAGAGTTATCAAACAGCCTTATATACATCCCTAAGACCTTTTTACCAGCTACAGATGAAAATGAGTATTTCGTGTTTGAGCTAATAGACAGTGAAGTGTTCCAAGAAAAAAGGAAGATTGGAAAGATCGTAAAAGTGGACGATAGACTACCACAGGCAAGTTTAGTTATAGCCTGTGAAGACGGTAAGGAGAGATATCTACCTTTCATAAAGCAGTTTGTTGGGGAAGTGGACAGAGAAGGAAGAAAGGTCTATATAAACCCTCCGGAAGGCTGGTTTGAGCTTTAGTTTGGAATAAATTTTAAAAAAGTTTGGAGGTTAGAGAGATTCTAAGGTTAGAAGTTCAAATACCAGTCCAAGCATTCTTCAGCGTAGTTGGTTCAAAGGATGAGAACCTAAAGTACTTTGAGGAAATATTTGACCTTACTATATTCGCCAGGGGAACTTCTATCATAGCATCTGGAAAAGAGGAGAATCTAGACAGATTCGAAGAGTTTATGGAGAAGATATCATCCTACTTTGAAGTAGGACATATCCTTTCAAGTCAGGATGTAAGAAACTTAGCTTTAGGGTACAAGTTAGAGAAGGAGAACGAAGAAAAGGCCATACAACCAGCTCCGGAGACTATACTTTTCTCCTATAGGAAAAAACCTATAATGGCGAAAACACCTTCTCAAAAGCTCTATGTGGAGACTATAAAGAATAACGACATAACTTTCGGTATAGGACCTGCAGGGACAGGTAAAACATACCTTGCAATGGCAGTTGCTGTATCCTACCTAAAACAGAACAAGGTAAACCGGATAATCCTTACAAGACCAGCTGTAGAAGCTGGAGAAAAACTGGGATTCTTGCCAGGCTCCTTAGAAGAGAAAGTAGACCCATACCTAAGACCATTGTACGACGCCCTCTACGATATGGTAGACCCAGATAAGGTTGTAGATATGCTCGAGAAAAAGGTGATAGAGGTTGCTCCCCTTGCTTTTATGAGAGGAAGGACATTGAACGATGCTTTTATAATACTTGACGAAGCTCAGAACACCACAAGGGAACAGATGAAGATGCTTCTAACCCGTATAGGTTTCGGTTCTAAAGCTGTGATAACAGGAGATATAACCCAGATAGATTTACCTAAGGTATCCCAGTCTGGATTAATAGAAGCTATAAAAGTCCTTGAAGGAGTAAAGGGTATCGGGTTCGTAAGGTTCTCAGAAAAAGATGTAGTAAGACATCCGATAGTTCAGAAAATAATAGAGGCTTATAACAGGTATGAAGAACAGAATACTGATAAATAAAGAAGTCTACGACAGAGATATAAAAAAAGATTTCTTAAAGAGGATAATCCAGGAGATACTACAGGAGTTAGCATTAAGTAATGTAGAGATAAGTATAACCATAACTGACAACAAGAGAATAAGAGATATTAACAGAGAATGGAGAGGAAAAGATAAACCCACTGATGTTCTCTCTTTTCCAATGGAAGAGACCATAGGTTACAGGTATAGACTGCTAGGAGATGTGATAATCTCGGCACCGTTCGCAAAAGAACAGGCCCAGAGCACAGAATACGCATACAAAGAGGAGGTCTTAAGACTTCTGATACATGGTATCCTCCATCTTTTAGGTTATGACCACGAAAAGTCAGAAGAGGATGAAAAAGAGATGTTTGAATTACAAGATAGGATATTCAACAAACTGAAAGATAGACTATGAAACTCCTGTATAGGTATATCTCAAAACAGTTTGTAAAGAATTTTTTCATACTTATATTGATCTTTTCTATGGTTATACTCTCATCCCAGATGATACATCTACCAAAGTTCGTATACTCTATGAACTTCTTTGATCTTATGAGAATACTACTTCTGTTAAATTTATCCTTTGCAAAGTTTACAGTTCTGTTTGGATTTTTTATAGCTTGGTTATTTGTTGGGATAAAGTTAAAGGAGAACAAAGAAGTATACGCCATATACAGTCTTGGAGTAGGAAAGGGAGAGCTACTCAAGCCTGTTGTCATCTGGAGTGTTATATTTTCAATCTTGGCTCTTATGTTTTCTGTCACCTTATCACCGTATGCAAACAGAGAGAGAGTTAAATTCTTGACTACTAAGGTAAGGTCGTATCTACTCGATAGTCTACAACAGAAGAGCTTCTCAAAAGTAAGTGAGAAGGTATACGTATACATAGACAAGAAAGAGGATAACAGGTTTGAGAAGATTATTCTCCAGAACAAGTCAAACAGCTTTCTAATTACAGCCAGGAGAGGAAGCTTCCAAGGAAACTACGTAATCCTTGAAGATGGTTACATCCAAATACCAACCGAGAATTCTTATCGTTTAATGAAGTTCAGTAGATACAGTTTTAGTTTAGATGTATCCTCCTTGAAGGAGGTTGCAGTAGAAGATCTAGAGACTTCAGAGGTTATAAAGAGGATTGGAGAGGGTTCTGTGAACACTAACAAGATGTTCTCTATACTGATAGATAGATTCTCTTTCTTTATACCTTTTATGTTTGTTGGATTTATAGGCTTTGTCTCTGGATTGTCTCTACAGAGGTCAAAAGAAGTACTCTTATCTTTAGTTGTATCTATAGGTATATTTTATATGCTAACAAACTATCTGTTTGTAAAGTTAACAGAGAAAGATATTTTGTTTGGATTCCTTTATCCGACTGTTCTCCTGGTAGGATTTTTAGGTGTCACATTTTATTTATTAAGAAAGTGACTTTAAATTTATCTGTTATAATGTTATTACTCTAATAAAAAGATTACCTATGGAAACTGTTTTCTTGAGTAAGATACTTATATTCGATTTTCAGGATAAAGTTTTGGCTTTGAAATAAGGTTCGATTTTGATGCTTCAGAAAAGTCAGTAGATTTTAATCTGTTAGTTAAAAAGCTGTACACTGTTTTACAGATATAGGCATGATGAAAAGTTTGGGTAGTAAGTCAGTTTTCATAAGTCTTACGACAGATGTGATCATATTTACGGACTTTACCTCTCTTCTTCCAAGAGAAACATCTGTAATAAAGGTACTTTCTAATCAGTTAAAATCCAAGAGTCTTATAGATAAGATAAAGGAGCTTAAGGTATATGGGTATAGATTCTGTCTATCAGGCATCTCAGTAGATGAGATAAATACTACCCTAGCAGAATATATATAAGGTTAAGGAGGCAAGGGAGGTTTTAGAAGGTTTTATGTTGAATTATGCAGATATTGCTGGTAATCTATGGATGCTCTAAAGTGGAGTGAAGAGATGTTTTCAATACTTTATAAATAGGAGGAACAAATTTGGACCTTTTAAAGTATTACACACCAGAGAAGATGAATATAATCTTTACAAGACTTTCGACCTTCATAGAGAAAAACTTCAAATCTTTCATATGTAAAGACAGTATTCTGACTATAAAGCTTTCTCTACAAGAGGTGTTTATAGATAAGGGTAAGATAGAGTTGTTTTACAGAGAGGGTATTGATTTCTACCACAGACGTGTTTTGTTCGTTGAATCTGTATCTTTTTTTGATTTTCTCCGGAAGAACTTCATATCCCATCTGCCAAATAACATAGACTTAAGAGAAGCAAAGAGGGTTGAAAGGCTGTTTGATGACATAATAGAGGAATTCTCAAGGGGTTATCTTGAATCTTATATCCGTGAAGTTATATCTAGGGTAGATTTTTTCTTACAACATATTAAGATAAAAGATTATAATGAGATTCTATCAAGGGGTTTGAACAATCATTTCGAATTTTTTAGAAAATTCTTAAAGAATTTATTAGGAGAGTCAGAGTTTCAAAATATTAAACATACAGAGTGTGATTTTGGAAAGTGGCTCCATAACAATGGAAAATTAGTTATAGACGATGATTCTATGTACCAGCAGATTAAACAGTTCCATAAAAACTTTCACGATTTGATCGACATATGTTTTGACTATAAGCAGCACAATCTTTACAAAGAGATATTCTTCATATTAAAAGATATGGAGTCCACATCTCTGTGGTTAGCTAACAAAGTAGTATACGTAAATGCTAAGATTATATCTATGGAGTTTTCTAAAGATTTCCTAACGGGACTTCTGAACAGAAGAGCCCTTAACCAGATATTGAATAAACATTTAGAGATATCTGAGTTTACAGGTCAGCCTGTGAGCCTTATTATAACAGATATAGATTTTTTCAAGAAGATCAATGACACGTATGGTCACCTTGCAGGTGACGCTGCTCTGAAACACTTTGCAAGTATCCTGAAAGAGAATTTAAGAAAGTCAGACTATATATTCCGGATAGGTGGAGAGGAGTTCTTAATACTTTTACCGAATACATCTTTAGAAGAAGCAAGAAAGGTATCAGAAAACCTTCGGCAGAAGGTGGAAAGCTCTCCCTTACATTATGAGAACAAGACAATAAGAATTACAGCAAGTTTTGGTGTATCAGAACTTCGTAACCAAAAACACATAGATGAAATTATGAAGGATGCTGACGAGAAGCTATACAAAGCTAAAAGAGATGGAAGAAACAGAGTAGTAGTATAGTCTATCTGGAGAGGATATTTAATCTCTCTTTTGCTTCTGATTCCCATCCTCTATTACCATCTGTGATAGATAAAGCAAACTTAAAATTTTCTATGGCTTTCTGTCTGTTTCCGGTGTTTTGGTAAGCTACACCTAGAAAGTAGTATAAGTCCGGATTTGAGTTTATCAATGTTGCTGCATCTTCCAGTTGTTTAATAGCCTCAAAGCTCCTGTTCAGTTTAACTAAAGATGCTCCGGTTAAAAGTTTTGCTAGGAAGTAGGACTCATCTATCTTGCTGGCGTTTAAGGCATGTCTGTATGAACAATCATACTCTTTTAACTGGTAGCATACGAAAGATTTGTAAGTGTGAGCTGATATGTTCTCTTCATAAAGAGATATTGCAGTATCTAGGTTTTTCTGAGCTGATCTAAAATCTCTGTTTTTGATATTTTCTTTTGCCTTCTCTAAGTAGTCGTAAGAAAGAGCTGTATTTGCTATTTTTTGCTTTATGTAAACAAACTCCGGAGAATCTCTCTTTAAAAGTAGTTTATTCGGAAACTTTGTGCTTATCAGTTCAGAGACATTCTTTATCCTTGTATCTGGAAGTGGGTGGGTAAGTAGCCATTCTGGAGGTCTCTGTTTAGCTTCCATACTCCTAAACTTGTTAAACACAGATATTATACCCCTTGGGTCATAACCACTCTCGTAAGTGAACCTAACTCCAAGAGAGTCTGCTTCATTTTCCTGATCTCTGCTGAACTTAAGCTGTAGCAGACCAGCTCCCACCTGTGCAACTTGTAGAACTACATTTCTATAAGAAGATTCGGCCGTTGCTACTGCAAGAACGTTTAGAAGCAGGTTTAATCCGTAGGTTTTCTCTAAGAACCTTGCGTGGTGTCTGGCGTTTATATGTCCAAGTTCATGGGATAAAACCCCAACAAGCTCAGATTCGTTATCTAAGGTTAGCATCAGTCCTCTGTTTATGAATACTGGTCCTCCTGGAAGTGCAAAAGCGTTTACATCCTTGGAGTTTACTATAAAGAACTGGTATTCCACTTTCCGCGGAGCTACTCTTGCTATGTTATGCCCTAATCTACGTATGTACTCCTGAACTTCTTTATCCGGATAAAGACCTTCGTTCTCGTTTATAGCATAAGGGATATATTTTTTACCAATCTCTATCTCTTTCTCTGTAGGTAGTAATGTTAGAGTTTTCTGTCCCGTTAGTGGGTCTTCAACCTGAGTGCAGGACACCAAAATCAACACAAAAAAGACCAGTAGAAGTTTAAAGACCCTTCCCATCCAAAAACTCCCTGTCGAATATTATAACTTTAACTTTCTCACCCTCTTGAATAGATTTTATTCCTTCCTCTACTATCATCAAGCCGTTTGCGTTTACCATACTTGTTAAGATGTTAGAACCTTGCTTCTCTAAAGGCTCTGATAAGAACTCTCCAGATGAATAACTTACCTTCACCCTCACAAACTCTAACCTATCTCCAGACTTCCTACTGTATTCTTTGGTGATTGTTGTATATATCACAGGATTATATAGATCTCTATAGCCCATCATCTTCTTTATGGCAGGTTTAACAAGAGTCTCGAAGATTACTATACAGGCTACTGGATTCCCAGGTATTCCAAAGAAAACTTTCTCTCTCTCTCTTCCCCATACACCAAAAGCTACAGGTTTTCCAGGCTTTTGGGACACCTTCCAAAAGACTATCTCTACTCCTAACTCTTCTACGACAAAGTCCTTAACTAGATCATACTCTCCTACTGACATTCCACCACTGGTGAGAAGTAAATCGCAGTCCTTAGCCCATCTTAGTTTCTCTCTTATATCTTCTGGACTGTCTTTAGCAAAACCGAGGATTACTGGCTCTCCTCCTGCCTGTATTACCTGTCCGTAGAGTGTATATGTGTTTGATGTTCTTATCTGAGATCTTTTTTTTCTCTCTTCCCCAACATCTAAAATCTCATCTCCGGTTGTCAGAATACCAACCCGTGGTCTCCTCTTCACGTATACCAACGCTTTGTTTACTGAAGATAGTATCCCAAGTTCTGGAGGTCTGATCAATGTTCCACTTTGGAGTAATAGGTCTCCCTTCCTATAATCATCTCCCTTCTTACGTACGTTTGCTCCTTTCTTTAGGGAGGAGAAGATATAGACTTTACTGCCTTCTACTTTTGTAAGTTCTTTTTGGATCACTGTATCTGCTTCAGAAGGTATCAGCCCTCCTGTGTAGACCGCAATAGCAGTTTTTGGGAACAAACTAAACTGCTCTCCCCCTGCTTTTGATTCTCCGATTAACTCTAAAATAGCAGGGTTGTCTTCAGATGCACCTTCTATATCCTCAAATCTTACAGCAAAACCATCCATTCCACTGTTGTCTTCTGGTGGACTATCCTCATCAGCATAGATATCTTCTGCCAAAACCCTTCCTAAAGCCTGTGTAAAGAAAACTTTTTCGTTGGATATCTCTTTTGTGTTGTTTATAACTGTTTCTAAAGCTTGGTAGTAACTTATCATTTTCTGCTCCTCAAGTCTTGTAGTGAGTAAACCTCTAAACCTTTACGTTTAAAAGATTTTATAGCTTCAACAGCTGCAGCCGCACCTCTTATGGTTGTGTAGTATGGGACCTTGTTTGCTACTGCAGCCCTCCTGATATAGTAAGCATCTGACCTCTCTCTCTTTCCAGAGGGGGTGTTTATTATCATAGATATCTCTCCGTTCCTAATTCTGTCCACAATGTTTGGTCTTTCCTCAGACAGTTTGTTAACGAGGATTGCTCTTATACCGTTATCTTTTAGGAAATTAAATGTTCCGGATGTTGAAAAGATCTTAAAACCAAGTTCCTCTAAACTTCTAGCTATCTCTACTATTTGAGGTTTATCTTTGTCTGCTACGGAGATGAATATGTTACCCTCCAATGGTAAACTGGATCCTGCTGCAGCTTGGGCTTTATAGAAAGCAAGTCCAAAGTCTCTGTCTATACCCATAACCTCTCCTGTGCTCTTCATCTCCGGACCCAAAAGAGGGTCTACTTCTGGAAACCTGTTCCAGGGGAACACAACCTCCTTTATGGCGTACAGGTTAAAGTCTCTACTTAGGAAGTCTGAAGCTGGATGTGGACTGTGTATGTTAAACACCTCCGGGAGGAGCTTCCGTAGTTTCTTTCCTAACATAACTTTTGATGCTATCTTAGCAAGGGGATAGCCTATAGCTTTACTTACAAAGGGTACTGTCCTTGAGGCCCTTGGATTTGCTTCTATTATGTATATCTCTCCATCTTTTACGGCATACTGGACATTCATCAAACCAACAGTACCAAGAGCATTAGCCAGTCTCTTTGTCTGGTTCTTCACCTCTATGACTATGTCATCATGTAGACTGTAATGGGGAATACAAGTTGCACTATCTCCGGAGTGTATGCCTGCTTCCTCAATATGCTCCATCACAGCTCCAACCAAGACATCCTCTCCATCAGAGACACAGTCCACATCGAGCTCTACACTACCGTCTAAGAACCTATCTATCAGGAGAGGTTTATCCTCAGAGACGTTAACAGCTTCCTGTATGTAAGCCATGAGCTCAATCTCATCGTACACTAACCTCATAGCTCTTCCCCCCAAGACGTAAGAGGGTCTCACCAGAACAGGATAGCCTATTCCTTCAGCAACTTTAAGGGCCTCTTCCTTAGATTTTGCTATTCCGCTCTCTGGCTGTTTTAATCCAAGTTTTATTATTAGCTCTCTGAACCTTTCCCTGTCTTCGGCTATATCTATACTCTCTGGCTGAGTTCCAAGTATAGGTATGTTCAACTTCTCAAGGGGCTTTGCAAGTTTGAGGGGTGTCTGTCCACCAAACTGGACTACAACTCCAAAAGGCTTCTCCTTATCTATTATATTTAGCACATCCTCCAGAATTATAGGCTCAAAGTACAGTCTATCTGACGTATCGTAGTCTGTAGAAACTGTCTCTGGATTACAGTTTACCATTATTGCCTCATAACCTTCTTCTCTTACTGCCCATACACAGTGGACACAAGCATAGTCAAACTCAACTCCCTGTCCTATTCTATTTGGTCCACTTCCCAAAATTATCACCTTTTTCTTCATATATCCTCCTGTAAAATCCTTTTAAAATCCTCTATAAGTTCCTGCATATGGATAAATCTATGATTACCACCTGGATATACAACCACATAGAAACCATTAAAGTACTCTGCAGTCTTCCGGCTATCCAGTAACTCATCATCCTCATCCAAGTATACATAAACTAAATCTTTCAATGGTTCTAAGTTGTCCACATAGAAACTCCTTAAACTTTCAAGATGTTCTTGGGTAAAAGTGTAGCTCTCTTGAGTTTTAAAGTTCGTTTGGGGTCCAACCTGGTTTTTAAGAGAGTTGCAAGGGTCTATGGATGGGTTTATCAATATAGAGGGCACTCTATACTTTGAGCTTAAGAATAGAGCATAAAAACCACCAAGAGATGTTCCTACTATATACAGTCTGTCTTTTTCCTTTATTGCCTGAGTAAGAAACTCAAGCTGGTATACCGATTCTTTTGGGTCGTAATCTAAGGTTGGAGATATGATGTTCCTCGCACCAAAGGCTCTCTTTAGGTAGTTTATCTTATCTCCGTATCCTGCTGAGTTAAAACCGTGGATGTATAGTACTTTCATCCCTTTCTCCTATAAGATAGACTTTTTTCTCTTGAAATCACTAGAACATCTACAAAAACCCATACTCCTTCTGTTCTTCTATTTTACCCTTCTCTAATCCCCCTTGTAAACCTTTAAGCTTTATTTCTGTCATACTGTATGCCATGTTAGTACAGTTCCAGCTTTGAAAATCCATAGATAACATCTGGACAAATTTTTTTGGGGATCAGCATCTCTCAGTAAGATGTTCCTCTCTCTTCTCACCGTTAATCCTCTAAGAACATCCTAATGCCAGCTACTCCATACACACCAGTATCTAAAACCTTCTTTATGTTATCTTTAGTTATACCACCTAAGGCATAAGTTGGAACCTTTATAGAGTTAAGGACTTCTAGTAATCCATCTATACCTATAGGTTTTCCTTTACCTTCAACATGGAATATGGGAGAATAGAAGATGTAGTCTGCCCCCTCTTCTTGGGCCTTTATCGCTTCAGACAGACTATGACAGGACTTGCCTACCTTCAGATGAGGGAATTTGTGTTTTATCTGTTGGATTGGAATGCTCTTTGACGGAAGATGGACTCCTTCAAGGTTGAATAAAACTGCCATATCTACCCTTGAGTTTACAAATATCTTAGTATTGTACCCTTGGGATACCTTAACAGTATCTTCTAGCAGAAAGAAGAGCTCATCATCAGGTAAGTCTTTTTCCCGGATTTGAATAACTCTTATACCTTTATCCAAGATGGTTTTTATCTGTTCCAGAAAAGGTTTTTTGAACTTTTTCCTATCGGTTATGAAGTAGAACCTATCCACCTTATCCTCTGTCTAAGTATACGAATATACCAAAGATGATAAAAGTGAGTATCACCATCCCTAGTATTATGATAGGAAACCATGTACCAACGTCCATAAACAGAACCTCCTGAATGGGTATGATATAATTATATTCTAAATCTGTAAGGAAGTGGAGTTTTTATGAATTTTGGAGAAAGGATAGCCTTCTTTTTAGCGTCTTCCTTTTACCTTGGAAGGTTTCCCATAGTCCCAGGAACAGTAGGAACCTTAGGAGCTCTCCCGTTCTTTTACTTGTACTGGGATAAAGGTCTCTTAGCTCAGTTCTCTATTACTATTTCTGTTATTCTTATAGGAATATGGGCATCCCATACTGTAAGTCAGAAAGTTTCAGATAAGGACCCTTCTTTTGTAACTGTAGATGAAGTTGCCGGATACATGATAACGATGTTTGGTATAGATCCTCAAAATTATCAATTAAACCAACTCCTCACTTACTTTATTCTTGGTTTTGTAATATTCCGGATAGTTGATATAATCAAACCTCCACCCATAAAACTTCTTGAAAAGTATCCGATGGGTATCGGTATAATGCTTGATGATGTTTTGGCAGGATTGTATAGCTGGATACTACTCCATCTGCTGATATACATTTTTAAATTCTAAATTAGAGGGTAAAGATGATAACTTACAAAGACGCAGGAGTTGATGTAGAGAAAGCTGATAAGTTCGTAGAGGAGATAAAAACGTTAGTAAAAGGGACATTCAACAAAAATGTTATAACTCCTATAGGAGGGTTTGCTTCTGCTTTCTTGCTTGAGTTAGTAAACTACCGGGAGCCTGTTATAACATCCTCAACAGATGGTGTTGGAACCAAGTTAAAGATAGCTCAGGCACTAAACAGACACGACTCCATAGGTATTGACCTAGTGGCTATGTGTGTAAATGACCTTATCACCACAACATCTAAGCCACTGTTCTTTTTAGATTACTTTGCAACCGGAAGGTTAGAACCTTCCGTAGCAGTGGACGTTATAAAGGGAATAGTCAAAGGATGTGAGTTATCTGGATGTGCTTTGGTTGGTGGTGAGACAGCAGAGATGCCGGGTATGTACCAGGGAGGTGAATACGACCTTGCAGGTTTTGCTGTTGGTATTGTGGAAAGAGAGAGGATGTTAGACGGTAGTAAGACAGAGGCTGGAAACGTCCTGATTGGACTTGCATCCTCCGGAATCCACAGCAACGGATATTCTCTCGTAAGGAAGCTGATAGAACTGAAAGGATACAGATACTCAGATTACTTCCATGAATTTGGGAAAACCTTAGGAGAAGAGCTTTTAACACCTACGAAGATTTACGTAAAATCTATCCTTGAACTATCAAAGAGAGTAGATATAAAATCCATAGCCCATATAACCGGTGGTGGTGTACCAGGGAACCTCATAAGGGTTATAAACAACAACCTAAGAGCTGTTATAGAAGAGGGGTCATGGGAGATATTACCTGTGTTCAAATGGATACAGAGAGAGGGTCAAATAGAGAAAAAAGAGATGTACAAGATCTTCAACATGGGTATAGGTCTCATTATATCAGTAGACAGGAGAGACGAGAAAGAGGCTATAAACATCTTAGAAGATCTGGGAGAGAAGCCCTACATAGTAGGTTATTTGGAAGAGGGTGAAAGGTCTGTAAGTATAGTCTGATGAAAGATGTATGCCCAAACAGAGCATCTCGAAAAAAGTTAGAAGTGACACTAAATGAGCTTTTCTCTGTCTATAAAAAGCAGTTCTTTACACATTAAGGGAGGATGACGGGACTTGAACCCGCGACCCCAAGGGCCACAACCTTGTGCTCTGCCTGCTGAGCTACATCCTCCATGTTTGAGAGAAATATTATATAACAGTTTATCCAAAAATCAAATATAATATTTGGATTAACTCTCTCTGAGTGGTTAACGTGGTGAAGATTTTGGTTTGTAATAGTTCTAAAAGAATAGATATTCTGCTGGAAGAACTAAGAAGACAGACGGATATACAGCTAGAGAAATATGAAGGTTGTAAATACTCCCCTGCTACTGCTATAACGGATGACAAGGGAGTTGCTAGGATTGTGTTCTACGGAGAGTTAAAATTGGATGCTTTCTTGGAGAGTGTAAAGATCTTCCAGAAAGGTAACTACCAGGTATCTGATAGGATCTTGGACTTTTTGGATATGATAGATAGAGAGGTTAATATAAAGGTATTTACTGCTCAGAGCTGTGGTTGGTGTTTTCCAGCGGTTATCAAGGCTGTTAGCTTTGCCTACCTATCAGAAAAGATAAAAGTTGAAGTGCTAGACTGTTACTCCTTTCCTGAGTTGGCTACATCTTACAACATTATAACTGTTCCAAAGACAGTAATAAACGACAGGGTTGAGTTTATTGGTTCTAAAGATGATAACGAGTTCTTTGGATACATCATCAAGGCTGTTAGGGAGTAGTTTTTGTTAAAGTTATCAGTTCTTGGTTCTACTGGTTCTGTCGGAAGTCAGACCCTTGACGTTCTCCGGATGTATAAGTACAAAGTATCTACCAAGCTCCTTGGGGCCTCAAAACCATCGGAGAAGTTAAAAGATCAGGTGTTGGAGTTTAAGCCGGAGTACGTATACATCGAAAAGTTCGATGGTAGAGAGTTTTACGGTAGTAAGGTTATAAATGGTGATTCTATAGAAAAACTTCTTGAAGTAGAGTCAGACTTGTTCATAAACGCAGTTAGTGGGATAAGTGGTATAAAGTCTACATACTTACTGCTAAAAGCTGGGAAAAAGCTGGCCACAGCAAACAAAGAGTCTATAGTCTGTCTTGGTGAGATATTGAAAGATGAACTTAAGAGAGTTGTCCCAATAGATAGTGAGCATTCAGCCATATACCAGATAATAAGTAGTGAGAAGGGCAATCCAATAAATAGGATAGTCCTTACAGCCTCCGGAGGACCTTTCCTTTACTGGAAAAAGGAGGAGCTGGAGGATGTGTCTGTTGATGAGGCTTTAAATCACCCAAAGTGGAGTATGGGTAAGAAGATAACCGTTGACAGTGCCACCCTCCTAAATAAGGGGCTTGAGGTTATAGAGGCTCACTATCTCTTTGGTTTTGAGTACGACAAGATAGATGTGGTGGTCCATCCAGAGAGTATAATCCACGGTATGGTTGAGTTTGCGGATGGAACTTTTATAGCCAACATGTCCCATCCAGATATGAGAATACCTATATCCTACGCAATCTTTGGTGGAAGAGAAAAGTTGGAGATAAAACCTCTAAACCTAGTAGAACTAGGCTCCTTATCTTTCTACAGACCAGATTTTGAAAAGTTTCCTCTTCTAAAGTTAGCGATAGAGTGTGGAAAGCGAGGGAGTATCTACCCTGTAGTTTTAACAGTGGCTGATGAGATAGCTGTAGACAAATTTCTCTCTGGAAATATAAAGTTTACCCAGATTCACTCGTTCATAGAGGATGTTGTAAGCAGTGTAAACTTCCCAGAGCCAAAAGACCTGTTAGACCTTTTCCAGCTTATAGAGGAGATATACCATAAGTTTAGACACTAAAGTAGTTAGCCTCCGGATGGTAGACTACAATGGCAGCAGTAGATTGCTCCGGAACTATCAAGTGTGTCTCTGTTAGTTCTACTCCAAACTCCTGAGGTTTTAGAAGTTGAAAAATTTTATCATTTAAGGAAAGGTCTGGGCAGGCTGGGTATCCAGGGGAATACCTTACACCTTGATACTTACCAACTTTCCAGTTTATATCCTCTAAACTCTCCCCTTCTTCTCGGGCTATACCAAGCTCAATTCTTATCTTCTTATGGACAATCTCTGCTAAACCCTCAGTAAGCTCTATTCCCAGTCCATGGAAAAGGTGGTACTCCTTATACTTCCCCTCTTTAAAAAGCCTGCTCTCCACTTCTGATATCTTTTTTCCTGCTGACACAAAAGTAAGAGCGACTACATCGTGTCTATCGTCGTGGAAGAAATCAGGTATAGACCTGTAAGGAGGTTTGCTACTCCTTGGAAAGTTCATTCTCAGTACAGCCCTCTCTACAACACTCTCTAAAGGATCTCTGTTTACACTCTCAGCATCATACCAACCCTCTCTTTCAGAGAACAGGTACAGCGAACTCTCTTTATTATCCCCCATCTTTTTTCTGAGACTTATGTCTGACCTGCAAGGGAAGTAGCCGTATATTATGATAGGCTGGAAGATATTCTCCTTTATAAGCATATCTTTAAGCCGATTAAAGTTTGGGAGTATCTCCTCTTGTTTTAGCCGGTTATACTCTTCAAAACTCTTGTCTCCTCTTCTGTATCCCCAGGCTCTCTTGAACAGTGCTCCCTTGTTTATCCATTCAAAGGCAAGCTCCCTTATGTACTCAAACTCCTCAGACCCTTCACATATCCAGACTTTCCTTCCCCAGAAGGGAGGGTTTGGAACAGGATGATCTCTATCGGGCATCTTTATCTCTTCTATCAGCGGAACTTGTATACTCTCTTCTTCCTTAAGCTCAATCTCCTTTGTCTCAACGAACAGCTCTGTATCGAATATACCTTTCTCTATCCGGCTCATAGCCTCTATACCATCAAAAGCATCCCTACAGTAGAAAACAGGACCGTCGTATACAGGTTTACAGTATTCATCCACGAACTTCTTGTTCAAGGCTGCCCCACCTAGTAGTACAGGGACTTTTATACCTCTCCTCTTCATCTCTTCAAGGTTATTTTTCATCTCTAATGTAGATTTTACAAGTAGGCCACTCATCCCTATGGCATCAGCGTTGTGTTCCTTGTAGGCTCTTATGAACTCCTCAATCTCCACCTTTATCCCTAGGTTTATAACTTTAAATCCGTTGTTTGTCAGTATGATATCCACAAGATTTTTTCCTACATCGTGAACATCTCCCTTTACAGTTCCAAGTACCAAGACTGCTCTGTTCTTCTTGGATGTTTTAGGTAAG
This sequence comes from Hydrogenothermaceae bacterium, assembly GCA_026418535.1. Classification (GTDB taxonomy): domain Bacteria; phylum Aquificota; class Aquificia; order Aquificales; family Hydrogenothermaceae; genus JAOABC01. Next base: position 138,442 of record JAOABC010000005.1, read on the forward strand.
AATTGGTTAAGGTAGTCTACAGCTACTTTCATGCTCTCTGCAGACTGTAAGACAAAGGGAAGTTGCATCTTTCCTTCTCCGAATAAGTCTCCTATGTACTTCATACTATCTATTAGGATCTCGTTTATTATTCTCTCCGGAGATATCTCCTTCCTCGCTTCATCAACCGCTTTGATCAGTTTATCCTTCTCACCGTCTATCAGATACTTCTTTATCCTTTCCTCTATTGGTAGATTTTTATCCTCTCTATCATCCCTTATCTGGACAGTCTTCGTGGAAAAATGGTTTATAAACTTAAATAAAGGGTCTTCTCCATCCTTCCACAGGTTGAAAAGGAGGTTCTCACAGACATCTCTATCTTCAGGAGATATCTTATGGAATGGAATTAAGTGTTTTGGGTTTACTATGGCCATCGTAAGTCCTGCTTGGATACAGTGATGTAGGAAGATGGAGTTTAAATACTTTCTGGCGTTTGTATCCAATCCAAAAGATACATTGGATATGCCTAAGACAAAACCAACTTCAGGGTGTAGACTACTGAACTCCTTTATAGAATCTATAGTCTGTACGGCCGCATCCCTGTACTCCTGGTCACCACTTCCAACGGTGAAGGTAAGCATATCGAACACCAGATCTTCTGGATGTATACCGTGGACTTTTACAGCTCTTTGGAACATTCTTTCAGCTATCTCCAACTTCCTCTCTTTTGTCTTAGCCATACCCTTCTCATCTATTGTTAAAAGAACTAGTGAAGTCCCAAACCTCTTTGCGAGTCTACACACTCTGTCAAACTTCTCCTCACCATCTTCCAGATTTGCAGAGTTTATGATAGGCTTCCCACCAATCAGTTTTAATGCAGTCTCTAATGCCTTTGGTTGGGTGGAGTCTGGCATGAGAGGTATAGACACTTTCTGGACGAACCTACTTATCACTTCTTTCATATCCTTAATCTCATCTCTACCGGCAAAGTTAACAGACACATCCAGAGCATGAGCTCCTGCCCTTACCTGTTCTTGGGCTATTGCCAGTATAGCATCATAGTTTTCCTTTAGGAGAAGTTCTCTAAACTGTTTTGAACCTGTTGCATTAGTCCTCTCTCCTACTAAGAATGGAGGAGGGTCCTGTTTTAGCGGTTGAGTAGAGTAGAGAGAAGCCAAAGCCCTCGGTTGTCTTCCAACAGGTGGGAAAGGTCTCTTGTCCTTTACCTTCTCGTAGAGTGCCTTTATATGGGCTGGGGTTGTTCCACAGCAACCACCTACTATAATCACTCCAGGTATCTCTATGAATTTTGACTCTCTCTCTGCAAACTCTTGGGCTCCCATAGGGTAGTAGGTGTATCCTCCTCTATTTTCCGGAAGCCCGGCGTTTGCATGGACTGAGATATATCCAGACCAAACTTCAGACAGCTTTCTCAGATGTTTTTCAACTAAGTCTGGACCTGTTCCGCAGTTGAACCCAAGGGTTAGTATGTCAAAGGGCTCCATTATAGTTGCTAATGTTTGTGGGTCTGTTCCTATTAGCATAGTTCCGGAGGTTTCTATGGTTGCAGAGACCATTATTGGAATCTCCAGCCCTCTGTCTCTTGAAGCATCCTGTAAAGCGTGTAAAGCAGCCTTTATCTGTAGAGGGTCCTGAAAGGTTTCCAACAAGAAGATATCAACTTCTCCATCTATCAACCCAAAAGCTGCAACTTTATAACCATCGTACATGGTGTCATAATCTATTTGTCCTAAGGATGGTAGTTTTGTTCCTGGACCAAAAGAACCAGCAACAAATCTTGGTTTTTCAAGAGTTGAAAACTCTTTACAAACATCTGCTACAAGCTTTGCTCCAGCTTTTGCTATCTCGTAAGTCTTATCTCCTATTCCGTATTCATCCAACACCCAAGGGAGAGCTCCAAATGTGTTTGTTTTTATGATATCAGCTCCAGCTTGTAGATACTTAAGGTGTATGTTTCTTATTATCTCCGGAGCATTTATGTTCAGAATCTCATTACATCCGACTTTTCCATCCCATGCCTCCATAGGGATGATTGTAGACTGGAGAACTGTCCCCATAGCACCATCTATAACTAAGATTCTATCCTTCAATATTTCTCTTATTGTCATCAAATACCTCTGGCTTGATTAGGATGTTAATATTATAATAATTAAATTAAAGTAAACTGTATTTTTTGACGAAAAAGTGCTAAAAGGGAGGAAAATATTAATGAGGAAGATGATACTTTCAGTGCTAGTGTTGTTTGGTGTTGCATTTGCAAAGAATCATACTATAACTACCTCAGAGTATTTGGACCAAGCAAGGGATGCGCTGAAAAAAGCGTACGAGTCTGGAGCAAGTGTAAAAGCTCCCTATGAGTATTCCAAAGCTTCTGCTTACTACAATATAGCAAAAGAGAGTGCTTCTAACTTTAATCTGGAAAATTCTATAGAAGCCTCTAAAAAATCTATAGAGTGGTCTTTAAAAGCTATTGAAAAAACCAGTAAAGGTAATGAAAGATGAGAAAGTTATTTATCGCAGGGATCTTAATCTCTATCTGGGTAGGTTCTTCAGAGGCAGAGAATATAGTTATCGATGTATCGAAGTATGAGGACAGACTTATAAAGTTAGCAGAGATGCATGGTAAAGAATGTTCTCCTGTTGAGTTTGCATATGCAGAGACCTACATCGAGAGTTTAAAGGGAGGAAAGTCTAAGACCACGAGAGAAGAGAAGAAGAGATCGGTAGTAAAGGAAGGATCTATACAGACTTTGAGTTATCCTATAAGGATAGAATACTATCTATCTCTCATTGAGAAAAATATCTACAGTGATAATGATGGGGATGGTATTCCTTGTTATAAAGAGATAGAGCTGGGTCTGAATCCTAATGTGGTTGACAGAAAGGAGATATCTTTCGGAATGAAGAAAGAAGAGGAAACTGTGTTCCCTCAAAAAGAAGAGAAAGAAGAGATAAGGAAAGAGAGAGAAGAGGTAAACCCTCTTAATCAACCTGTAAGGGTTCATTTCTACTTTAATAGAGCAGATATTAAAAAGGAGTATCTACCTTACTTGAACGTAGTTGTAAAGTTCTTAAAGATGCATAGAGATGTAAAGGTGAAGATAGCTGGTTATACAGATAGTATAGGTTCAAAAGATTACAATAGCAAGCTTGCATTAAAGAGGGCTGAATCTGTGAAGAATTATCTTGTAAAGAATGGTATAGAGCCTTCAAGGATATTTATAGAGGGTGTTGGGAAGGATAAGTACCTAACCTCCAACGATAAGAAAATAGATAGATTTACTAACAGAAGAGCTGAGTTTTACGTTATAAATTTAGCAGAGTAGATGGAGATTTGGCTTCCGGAAGAACACATGACTTAGTTAACTTATTAGCTTTCCCACCAATAGTTTACTACTTACAACCTACAGAGTTTTTTGCCTTTACCTCCGGATATATGGTAGGAACTTTCTTCCTTACACCGGACAATGACATCATACAGTCAAATCCAAATAAAAGATGGAAACTTCTTAGGTTTATCTGGATCCCCTATACTAAGATATTCTCTCACAGAGGTATGTCCCATATTCCCTTCTATGGAATATTCCTTAAGCTTTCATATCTAGCTGTTGTGTTCTTATCTATCGCCATTTTGGTAAGCTTTCTTCTAGAGTCTACTCTTGATATAGAAGTACTAAAGCTAAACTTGAATTTTATGGAGCTTATAAAGCATCCTCTCTTTTTATCTTTCCTTATTGGCCTTCTTTTGTCTGAGATTATGCATATATTTACAGATATAGTGTATAGTATTCTAAAGCCAAAAAGGAAGAGGAAGAAAAAACGTTGACCGTAAAGTACTCCTATCCCATATTTACAGTATTCGGAACAACTGTGAATATAGATATAAGCTGGCTTTTTGCCTTTATTCTCATATCTTTCTCCTTAGCAGAAGGATTTTTCCCTAGCCTGTATCCTAACTTACCTGCCTTTCAATACTGGCTTGTAGCCACTGTTTCGGCTGTATTCTTGTTTCTGAGCGTTCTACTTCATGAGTTATCTCACTCTCTGGTAGCAATAAAGCATGGGATACCTGTTAAGGATATCTATCTTTTTATATTTGGAGGAGTTGCTCTGATAGAGCAAGAACCAAAACACCCTTCGGTAGAGTTCAAAGTAGCCATAGCAGGTCCAATTATGAGCTTTTTCTTAGCAGGGATGTTTTTCTCCTTTGCTTACATCTACCCTAAAGATAACCTGCTTAATGGATTCATAAACTACCTGTTTTTGGCAAACCTGTCCCTTGCTGTCTTTAATCTCATTCCTGCCTTTCCACTGGACGGTGGGAGGATATTAAGATCCATTCTCTGGTCTAAGAAAGATCTCCTGGAAGCTACATACATAGCCTCAAAGTTTGGAAGATACTTTGGTTTCTTCCTGATTTTTTTGGGGGGAGTATCTTTTCTGTTTGGATACTTTATAAACGGTCTGTGGCTAATATTCTTAGGTGTGTTTATATGGAAAGCGTCAAAACAGGCATATCTGTCTACCAAAATATCCTCAATCTTATCAAGGTACAGAGCAGATAACTTCCTTACCACAATGAGTCCTCTGTTTTATGATGAACCTGTTGATAACTATCTCAAGATGTACTTTCCTTTCTACAGGACATACATCTATCCTGTTATAACTTCTGAAGGTGATATTAAGTTTCTCTTATACGAAGACTTAAAGAAACTGCCTTCCTATGAGCTAGAGGGTAGAAATGCAGGAGATTTTGCTAGGAAGTATAACTATGTGTTAGACCCATCAGAAGACCTTGTGAGAGCGTACAAGCTGATGCTGAGAAAAAAGCTTAAAGAGATACCAGCTGTATACAACAACACTTTTGTAGGTATATTAAAGAGAGATGTAATCGAAGATTTAATAAAGAACTACCTGAGGGATGAGGATGCGGATTCTACTGGTAGAGGATGACAAGGTACTGTCAGATCAGATAGCAAAGAGATTGAGAGAACTTAATTTCAATGTGGCCCAAACTTTTGATGGAGAGGAAGCTCTAAACTATATAAAGTATGAACCTTTCGACATTATAATCCTTGACCTGATGCTGCCAAAGGTTCATGGATACTCAATATTGGAGACTATAAAAGTAAAGGATATAAATACTCCCATCCTGATCCTCAGTGCCAAGTCTGAAATTGAGGATAAAGTTAGAGGTTTATCCATAGGTGCCGATGACTATCTAACGAAGCCCTTTAGTTTTCCGGAACTCATAGCTAGGATAAATGCTCTTTTGCGAAGAAGTAAGAAGTTACAGGATATACTTAAGCTTAAGTATGAGGATCTTTCTCTCGATGTTGTGAAAAAGGAGGTTAGAAGAGGAGAAAAGAAGATAGATCTAACCGCCAAAGAGTTTGATCTTCTCAAATATTTTCTTGAGAATGCTGAAAAGATAGTTACCCGGAATATGATACTGGAAAATGTTTTTGATATAGACTTTGAGATAGAGAGCAATATCGTTGATGTCCATATCCATAGACTTCGAGAGAAAATAGACAAAAAGTTTGAAAAGAAGTTGATACACACAATTCGTGGCTTTGGATATGTTCTTAAGAGCGACTAAGTTCTATAAGAAGATAGTATTTAGAGTTATACTCCTGTATACCTCCATAATATTCTTCTCCTTTCTTATCCTGTTTTTTATGGTTTACTCTTTCTTTGAGGTCTACTTAGACGGAAAGATTTCTGAGCAGTTAGTCGAGAAGGCAAAATCTTATCGGATACTCTACAGGCAGGAAAAACTGGAGGGTCTTTTAAAACAGATAAGCAAGGAGGTAGAGATTCTAAATTTGTCGGAGCAATTCTTGCGAATATACGACAGAAATAGAGGTTTTATACTCTCTATAGGGGACTTTCCTTCAGGCTTAGAAGTGGAAAATTTTATGAAAGAGAAAATAGACTACTATGCAGTTAAGAAGAGTAATGAGTTCTACATAGTCCTGTATAAACTGTCCTCAAAGCATCTTCTGATAGTTGGAAAGTCTACTCACTCAAACAACAAATTACTTAACCGTCTACAGGACATCTTCTTTCTGTCTTCTGGAATAGCGTTCTTCATATCGATCCTTGGAGGGTTTATACTTACCGCTACCATAACCGGTAAACTGAAGAAAATATCAGAGATAGCAAAGAACATATCAAACAGTATGGACTTAAACAGTAGGATAAAAATAACAGGAAGTGGTGACGAGATAGATGACCTATCAAAAGTTATAAATCATCTATTAGACAGAATACAGGTTCTTGTAAACACTGTAAAGGAGACCTCTGAGAGTATAGCCCATGACTTGAAGACTCCCATAGCCAGGATAAGGTCCTCTATAGAAAATGCCATGATCAAGAATAACCTGTCTAAGGACTGTACTGACTTGCTGGGGTATGTTTTAGAGGAGACAGAGATAATAAATCAGATGATCGCAGACCTCCTAACTATATCCAAGATTGAATCTGGAGCATACAGTCTAAAGATCGAAGATTTCAACCTATCCGAGGCTATAAGAAGGTTATGTTATCTCTTTAAAGACTATGCATCCTCAAAATCTGTTGAGGTATCTTGTGATATACAGGATGATATAACTATAAAAGCTGATTCAAAACTGCTCTCCAGAGCTATCGCAAACATTATGGATAACGCTATAAAGTTCAATATGCCAGGGGGGAAGGTTGCTGTATCCTTGAGTAGAGAGCAGAAAGGTATATCTCTCCGAATAGAAGATACAGGTGTTGGTATACCTCCGGATAAGATTAATAAAATATTCGAAAAGTTTTATATGGTAGATGAGAGTAGATCTGTCTGTGGAAGTGGTCTTGGTTTGAGTTTAGTAAAGGCAGTAGTAGAAGCCCATGGAGGAGAGATCTCTGTCAAAAGCAAAGAAGGAAAAGGAAGCACCTTTGAAATTAAACTTTAAAGGCTTTAATGAGATAAACAGCTCTGGCGCTAAAATACATACTCTAACCTCCAGAGAAAAAGAAGAAAGGCATAAAGATTGGAACTCCAAAAAATATATATTCGAGCTTATCACAAAACCTGCAAACAGTAGCCAAGGAAGGGTAGATATACTTAGAGAATTACAACAAGAACTTAAGAAAGTTCATTTTAAAAAAATAAAAACGAATAGCACTAACAGGTAGTTTTATTGACGTTTTGGGATATAATTTTCCTTTAAAATCAATTTGGAGGTTTTTGTTAGGATGACTTTTTTGGCGTTCTTGATACTACTGGGTGTTTTGATTACTATACACGAGCTTGGACATTTCCTATTTGCAAGACTCTTTGGCGTTAAGGTGGAGTCTTTTTCTATAGGGTTTGGGCCTGCTCTGATAAAATGGAAAGGCAAAGATAGAACAGTTTACCAGATAGCTGCCATACCCCTTGGTGGTTATGTGAAGATGTACGGTGAGGACTCTATGACTGAGCCTGTACAGGGTAGTGTAGATAAGTCCGCTTTTAATGACCCGAGATCTTTTCACGCAAAACCAAACTGGCAGAAGATGTTGATAGCTTTCGCTGGGCCTCTTTTTAATATCATCCTTGCTGTTGTCTTATTTGTGGCTGTTTATATGTTTGGTATAAGTGAGCCAGCTTACCTTTCAAAACCTGTGGAAGTTGGTTATATAGATAAAGGCTCTTTTGCCCAGAAAGCCGGAATACAGCCTTTCGATAGGATTTTAAAGGTGGATGGGCAAGACGTGAAAAACTGGAAAGAGTTCATGATGTTTGTAAGTATGAAGTCCGGAAAGAGTGTAAAGATGGAGATCCAAAGGAATGGGGAGATTCAAGCTATACTAGTATCTATTCCCGAAGACCTATCTAAGGATAGGATAGGTATCTCACCTATGTTAGAGGCTAAGGTTGGAAGTGTATTTGAGGGTTCTCCAGCTTCAAAGGCTGGTATCCAAAAAGGGGATATTATTATAGGAGTCAATGGAGTGCCGATAAAGAGTTGGTATCAGTTTGCAGACTTTATGCAGTCTGTTAGAAAGGATATGCAGATTAATCTTATAGTAAAAAGAGGAGAAAAGGTACTCAGTCTATCTCTATCTCCCGAGTATAATAAAGAGGTTAGAAAGTACACTATAGGGATATCTCCCTTTTTTGAACAAAAACTTATACAGTACTCTTTTGTAGATGCTGTAGCTAAGGCTATAGATAAAACTGAAGAGTTAACTATGGCTATATTTGGTGTTGTAAAAGGGCTTATAACAGGGGATGTCTCTTTCAAGACTTTAGGAGGTCCTCTCTCCATTGCAAAGTTCTCCGGAGATGCTTTAGAGACAGGTATAACTACATTCTTGTTTGCTATGGGTTTTATGTCTTTACAGCTTGGCTATCTTAATCTATTACCAATTCCGGTTCTTGATGGTGGATTAATCCTCCTTCTTCTTGTTGAAACCATCATAAGAAGACCACTTCCGGAGAAGGCAAAAGAGTACCTTGCCTACTTTGGATTTGCCTTACTTGGGACGTTAATGATATACGTCATTTTTAATGATATACTTAGAGTGTTAGGATGATATATAGAAAATATATTTTTATATATGGAGTATGGGATGAGCACAAGAGTAGGAATAATCGTACTAAGTGGAACGTTGGACAAAGTGATGCCTGCCTTTATAATCGGAACAACGGCAGCATCTATGGGGATGGAAGTAGGGATGTTCTTCAGTTTCTATGGACTAAACGCGATCCATAAAGAAAAACACAGAGAGTTAAAAGTTTCTCCTATAGGTAATCCAGCTATGCCGATGCCTGTTCCTGTACCACAGATACTTACGGTTATGCCAGGTATGATGGACTTTGCTACTTTTATGATGAAGGGAATGATGGAAAGACACAAGGTTCCATCTCTAGAAAAACTTATCCAGGATACTAAAGATTTAGATATAAAGTTATACCCCTGTCAGACTGCTATGACGCTTTTTGGTTACAAGTATGAAGACCTGATAAAAGGTGTAGAAAAACCAGCAGGAGCTGCTACTTTCCTAAACTTCGTAAACTCCGGAGATAAAGCTATAGTATTAAACTTTTAACTGTTTTTTAATGAAAGATATATACCTATCCAGCCTTGCACCCCTCTTTATAAATGAGAGTAAGTTCCTCCTGTTCTTTAGGAGGGAAGGTTCTTTCTTTAGTGCCTTTAGAAGTATTTTCCATCCACTTGGTAGGTTACCAAATCTCAAATTCATCTCAGCTATATGGAACAGAAAATCCCCTAAGTAGTTTTCAGGAACATTATCTATGTAATCTTCGTATACCTTCATAGTAGAAAACAACATCTTCAAATTCCTACTGGTTCTGCTACCGTGTTCTCTAATCTTTACCTTTGTATTGTCTATAATCTTTATCCTAATACCATTTAAATAACTTCTTATAAATATCTCCCAATCTTCCCGGAGGATTATATCGTCTCTGTATCCCAGAAAGACTTCTCTCTTAAAACCAGAAGCAGAAGGATATCCTATCTGTCCGGAGAATAATATCTTCCCTTCATCCTCCGGAATCCTCTTCTTGGAAATCCTTACAACCTCACTTTTTTCATCTATAAAAGTCCTTGGAAAAGAATACACTATATCGTATCTATCAGAGTACTTTATAGACTCTTCTAGGTAGCTCTTCTCCCATTCGTCATCGTAGTCAAGGAAAAATATGAACTCTCCTTTTGAAAACTCTACTCCTCTGTTCCTACTGTAAGATCTCTCCATATTCTGCTCATTTTTATAATAAAAAATACTTTTTCCTATATGATCTTTAAACTCAGAAAAAATGATTTGGGCGGTTTTATCCGTGGAACAGTCGTCAACTACCACTATCTCTAGATCTTTAAAAGACTGATTTAAAACTGAGTAAATAGCCCTATTTATAAACTTCTCTCCGTTATATACAGGGATAACTACACTTACTTTCATAAAAAGATTATACTATATCTATCCACCTATTGAGGTCATCACTCTTACACAGTCAGAGAAAGAGTAGTTAGATTTTTGTATCTTCAAGTTTGATATCTCCTTTGCTATAAGAACTTTTCTTATAAATTCATCCAGCTCCTCGTCTGAACCATTCCTTAAAACATCTTTTATCGGAATCTCTTCATCTGTTCGCAGACAGAGCTTTATACTTCCTTCTGCTGTTAGTCTGAGCTTTGAGCATCCATCACAAAAAGGGTTAGACATCGGAGTTATAAACCCAACTTTTGTTTTATAGGATGGTATCTCGTATACCCTGGCGGCACCACTACCAATGGAAGTTATTGATATCAGTTCTCCAAATTTCTCTTCTATTTTCTCCTTTACCTGGTCAAGGGGTTTTACCATTTCCTGTTCCCACCGGATAGAGCCCTGTCCTAACGGCATCATCTCGATGAACCTTACCTCTACTCCGTACTCTATCCCAAATTCTACAAAGTCTAAAACCTCCTCTTCGTTTAATCCTCTAATGATAACAGCATTCACCTTTATTGGGTTCAACCCAACCTTCTTGGCTATCTTTACACCTTCAAGAACATCCTCTAACCTTCCTTTTGTAATCTGATAGAACAGCTCCGGTTTTAGACTATCAATACTTATATTGACTCTTTTTAAGCCTGCCTTCTTCAGTTTCTCGGCGTGCTGAGATAATGTTATGCCGTTGGTGGTCATAGATATATCTTCTATTTGGGGGATATCAGCTAAAATCTCCACAAGTCTCTCTATCTGGGGTCTTACCAGAGGTTCGCCACCAGTTATTCTAACTTTCTTCAGTCCATATTTACTCAGAAACCTTACTAGTCTTCCAATCTCTTCATACCGGAGAATCTCCTGATAGGGGATAAACTCCATGTTCTCTGGTCTACAGTAGAAACATTTAAGATTACATTTATCTGTTACAGATATCCTTAAGTATGAGATCTCCATTCTAAAAACCTCGCTAGTTAGAATTGTGATGAGGAAAATAATATTACTTTTTTGTCAAATTGACAAGAATGAAATAACGATAGTTTTGCAACAAAAAAGTGCACAAATGTATTGACTTTATCCTGAAAAAGTCCCATACTATTTACTTATAGAATAGAAGATGTTTAAAGAAGTGCCATCAAAGAGGGGAATCCCAAGAAGAGATAGACCCATAGAGGTAGTGTTTCTTTAAACCTCTTCTGTAAGAGGAATTTTTAATTAATTTTTGGAGGTTTTAGTTACATGCGTATCACAGGTACAGTCAAGTGGTTCAACTCAAAGAAAGGCTTCGGCTTCATCACAAGGGATGATGGTCAAGGAGACATCTTTGTTCACTTCTCAGCTATTCAATCAAGAGGTTTTAAGACTCTTGAGGAAGGTCAGAAAGTAGAGTTCGAAGTTGCTCAGGATGAAAAAGGTCCTAAAGCAGCTAATGTTGTAAGGTTGTAAGGAGGTTATACTTTGAGAGTAGTAGGAACAGTTAAATGGTTTGACTCAAAAAAAGGTTTTGGTTTCATCACAAGGGATGACAATGGTCAAGATATATTCGTTCACTTCTCAGCTATAAAAGGTTCTGGGTTCAAAAACCTGGAAGAAGGGCAGAAGGTTGAGTTTGGCATAGTTCAGGAAGAAAAAGGCCCAAGAGCAGTAGATGTAGTTAAGATATAACTAATACCCCTTTTCCTCCCTTCGGGGAGGGTTTATTTTCTCTTTTATCTTATCGTAAGTATCTATGTAAGCATCTTTTTTCTCTATCGTAATGGCTTTCTCAATGAACTTTAGAGCTTCTGTGTAATCTCCTTTTTCATATAGTACATAAGCTATGTTGTTTAAAACATCCGGATGCTCCTCTATTTCTAAAGCCTTTTTATAGAGCTCAAAAGCTTTATCTAAAGCTCTTTTCTTATAGTACACATTTCCAAGGTTAAAGTATGGTAAATACCAAGTGCTGTCTTTCTTTATAGCTTTTCTATACTCTTTCTCTGCCATATCCAAAAGTCCCTTCTTTTCGTAGACAACTCCAAGGTCGTTGTGTTCCATGGCTGTTAGTGGGTCTTCGTATACGATTACTTTTGGAATGCTGCAGGAGGTTATGAGGGATGTTAAAGCGATGAAGATTATCTGTAAACTACGAGCACAATACTTCCCAACTTTTTCCATCTCTCCTCAAACTCTCTGTAGTCTATTAACTTTTTCGGCTCATATCCAGTATGAACTATAAAACCCTTGTCGTTATAACCTAATACCACTATGTAATGGGGTTTTGATAAAATCCAAAAACCCATATCTATTAAGGCTATGATGGGTTTTCTCTCATCTAAGAACTTCTTTATATCTTCTATGGTTGAGCTTTTTAAAACTGTATTGAATCCTAGTTTTTTACTAAAATTCTCCAGATCTGTTACCAGCACGCCCTTTAACTTTGGTATGTAAACTTCCTTTGCTATCTCCTCCTGGGAGATATGGTATCCATAGAACATCAAAACTGAGGATAAGGAGGCAGGTCCACAGTATTCATCCTTCTGTTTTACAAAGGGTACACCCTCTATCTGGGTGCCCCACGATAGGTTCAAGGATACCAGTATGAAAAATAGAAACTTCCTCAACTTATCTTATAATTATCTCTTTATTTAGTAACTTTAGGATTATGATAATTAAAAGGACGATCATTAAAACACCTATAACTGCTCCAATTCCATCTCCCCCTACTAAGACCCTGTCTGACGCTTGAGCTAACATTTGTATCTGCTGATCAGACATCTGGGAGAGCTTTTCTTTAACCTCTTCCTCTGTTAAACCATACGCTTTTAATTTCTCCTTTACCAGTTTATTCTCAAGAGCTCTCTGGACTTTTTCTAAATCTACATCCCTTTGGGTTTGGATGTTTTCTTGTTTAGAGGATAGGGTAGAGTCAACCATAGAAGCTATTGCTGGGGAGATTGATAGAAATGTCATGTATCCTGCCATAGATAGGGCTACTAATGGGTTTTTTAACTTCTTCAACATAGCTTTGACCTCCTTAAACTTTTTATAACATTACTATACTTTAGTATACTTTTCGGTTTTCTGTGAAATTTTTACAGTTTCCTGATTAGTCTGTAAAACAAAGAGGATATTAATATAAGACTTGATATAAGGAAGATATCTCCAAGTTGTTCTTTCTTTGCTGTATAGAAAAGAGCACTGGAGATCAGCATTCCCACTGAGAGGATTGTGAGGATTAGTCTTATTAACTGTTTTTGGTAAAACTGTTGTAGTTCTTCTAGATCTTTGAACACTATCCGGAGAGTTAGTCTCTCTATATCTAAGAGTTTTATCAATCTGTCTAACTTCATAGGGAGATGATAGTAGAAGCTCATAGTGTTTGCTGCATCTTCAAAGAGCTCTTGGAGTCTGTCTGATAGGTTCTTTGTCAAAAAGTTAGTTAACCTCTGGGTAGGGTTGAAGCTACTGTCTAAAACCCTTATAACCCCATCTAACCCGATAGATGCTTTCCCAAGGTAAGCTAGAGAAGTGGGAAGCTTTAAATTACAATCCCTGACTAAGTCTATTATCTCTAGAACCATATCCTTCAAGTTTATATTTGATAGAGTTTTGTTGTGATACTTGTCTATGAAGAAATCGACATATGTTTCAAGTTTTTCTAAATCTGTTTTCTCCGTAATCATCCCCATCCCTTCGTAGAAGTTTAGGGCTAACTCACTGTTTTTGTTTACAACCGCAAAGATATGCTCGTAAAGTAGCTTTTTTCTATCCTTAGACATTGTCCCTACCATACCAAAATCTATCAAACAGACTGTTCCGTCTTTTTTTATGATGAAGTTTCCTGGATGAGGGTCTGCATGGTAGAATCCATCGTTAAACACCATTTTGTAGTAAGTATCTGTTATTATCTCAGCTAACAGTTTTCCATTTAGATTGTATTTGTCTATATCCTCTTTAGAGCCTATCTTGAACCCATCTATATACTCTAAAACGAGGACATTCTTTGTAGAGTACTGGGGAAAGTAAGTCGGGATGTAGAATTTATTGTTAAATCCTTTAAAGTTCTTTCGAAAGGTGGATATGTTGTTTGCTTCTATTTCAAAGTCAGCCTCTCTCAGAGTAGTCTGACGATATTGATGTATGACAGATTTTATCTGTAGTTCTTTGACTGTTTTTGAATGTTTCTCTAAAAAAGAGACTATATTTAGAAATAACTCTGCATCTGTGTTTATAAGCTCCTCAAGATTTGGTCTTTTTACTTTTATAGCAACCTCTTCTCCGGATTTAAGTCTGCCTCTGTAAACTTGGGATATAGAAGCTGAGCCTACTGGGATTGGATCTATCTCTAAAAAGATATCCTCGATGGGTCTTTTATACTCTTGTTCTATTATATCTTTTATTACATCGAAAGGAACGGGATCAACATTGTCTTGGAGTTTTATAAGCTCCCGTATTATAGATTGGGGTATTATATCTGGTCTTATGCTCAAGACTTGACCCAGTTTAATGAAAGAAGGACCGAGTTTCTCTAGGGTTTCTCTTATCCTCTGAGGTTTAACCCTATCATCAACTTCCAATCCAAACAGTGCCTTGAAGTATTCATAGATGTTGTATATACCTAACTTTGATAGCTCTAAGGATATCTCTTTAAATCTTCTGTATAGTCTAATCCTTTGATTTAACATTTTCCTCTAACAGTCTTCTCATCTGTTGAGCTACTCTCCTTATCTCCCACTGGGCGTGAGTGTTATCCCTTTTTTCTATAAAGTCGTAGAAGTCTGTTAATGTTCCGGATACTACTATGCTGGTTCTTCTTCCGGATGGTAGTATAAATCTTGCATCCTCTCTCTTTATCTTAAACTGGTATACAAAGGTGTTGTAGATAGCTTGAGATAGGTTATCTATTGATTTTGCAAGTTCAAGAGCCTGTAGACTTTCTTCTATAGATGGTGGAATCACAGTATAGTTCTCATCCTCTTTTACATACCTCTGACTTCTCTGGGAAAAGTTAAGTTTCGTGTGTCTAACAAGCTGGTGGGTCATGTTCCTGCTTACCCCATCGATATAGAATACAGCCCAACCATCGTAGTCTGTCTGTAGACTCAGGAGAACTGTGTTCTCTTCTTTTCCAAGGATCTCTATCTCAGTGTCAAATTCTGCAATTCTTTCAAAGGCTCTATAGTAATCCTCTTCACAGGAGTTCAAAAGTTCTTCCAAGTAGTGCCTTAAAGAGATACCAATCACATCAGGATAATCTGGATTGTACACAGACTTAAACTTAGTAGCAGCTATCCTGAGGGCTGTCCATTCTCCAACTTCTTTATAAACAAAAGAGTGGGCGAATACAGAAAAGTGCTTGTAATTCCCAAGTTTAGACAAAAACTCAGCCCTTCTCTCTTTCTCTACAATTCTTGGATCTTGAAGTAGGTAATCTAAATCCCCTGATGTATAACATACCCTTGCTCCAAATGAGGAGAAAGGGATTCCAATTCTAAAGTCTTCGATTGAGAAGTTACTTAAGATTAAAGACATTTTTTACTCCTTTCTTGAAGTGGAGTGGAGGGGACTCGAACCCCCGACCTCCTACACGCCAAGCAGGTGCTCTCCCAACTGAGCTACCACCCCAGAGTACATGAATATTATATCAAATTTTTAAAAATCTGTAGTAGAATATATGCAAATAATTTGCATTTGCAGGAGGCACTATGAGGAAGCTCTTAGTTTTAGCTATTCTTTCCGGAGGTTTAACCTACGGAGAAGAGAAGGTTATTCTATCTGTCTATCAGACCCAAGTGAGTGAAAAGGAGACAACTTCATCTATCGATGTTCTGTCTCAGGAAGAGATAGAGGACAGAAACCCAAACACCCTACTGGAGCTATTGAGTAGCCTGTCAAGTCTTAGTTTTACCTCGAACGGTGGCTTTGGACAGGTTACAGGGGTTTATCTAAGAGGACTCAGACAGGTAGATACACTCTTTATGGTAGATGGGATAAGGGTAAATGACCCTACCAACTTAAATGGAATAAGTTTAGAGCACATCCTACCTGTAGATATAGAGAGAGTAGAGATTGTAAAAGGTAGTCAATCAGGAGTCTGGGGAGCGGATGCTGTATCTGGAGTTGTGAATATCATCACAAAGAAACCAAAAAAAGGCTTTTCTACAGATTCATACGTTGAATATGGAAGCTTTATAACCAGAAGATATGGAGCAACCCTATCCTATGGAGACGATAGACTCTATCTACGGCTAGGAGTTCACAGGTTTGACAGCCAGTCCATATCTGCAGTAGAGCCAGGAAAGGAAAGCATAGACTATGGGAAAAGGTGGGACAAGTTTGGTATGGAACCAGACCCATACAGAAATGATACCTTAACCCTAAAGGTAGGACTTAACATCACACAATCAGATAGGCTGGAGTTTAACTTCCGGAGTGTAGATAGTGTAACCCACTACGACGGCTACGACCCCATTACCTATAAGCTTGCTGATGCAAACAACGTCTCTCATCAGCTATACAAGTTCTACAACTTAACCTACGATAAAATTATCTCAGATGTTAGATTGACAGTACACTATAACCTATCAGACTTTGAGAGAAACTACACAGAGCCAACAGGCTGGATAAAGTATAACTCCTACAACGGAAAGCTAAAGGAGTTAGGGATTAAAGGTAGATGGGATTACTACAGAGACTCATTCTTACTTGTAGGCCTAACAAGACAGGACTTCATTCAGAAGGACATCAATCTTGATAAAAACTACCACAACACAGGATTTTTTATTACAAACCTAAACAAGCATGGGAAGATCACTCTCTCAGAGAGTCTCAGGTTAGACAGATACTCAGCCTTTGAGGACAAGGTTACCTATAAGGTAGGCATAAGATACAGTTTACTCTCTGCACTGGACTTAACCGCAAACTATGGAACAGGATATAGAGTTCCCCTTCTGTATAATCTCTACTCTCTTTATGGAAACCATAATCTTAAGCCTCAAGACTCCCAGAGTTTCGACGTAGGTATAATCAGCAGATGGTTATCTGTTAACTATTTTAACTATAGGATAGACAATCTGATAGATTTTGATAGTAAAACTTTAAAGTACACAAATATAGAGGGAGTTTCCAAAGTTAACGGGTTTGAGTTAACCTTTAAACAACCGATTGAACGTATAAATTTGCTCCTATGGGGCGGTTATACTTACACTTGGGCTACAGACAAATATGGTAAGAGACTCCCCAGGATATCCAAAGACAAGATAAATTTAAATATCAGTTACCATCCGTCATCCGGATTAAACCTATCCATTTTTGGAGAGTATATAGGAGAGAGAAGAGATAGTCAATTTAACCCTGTAAATACAGGGTACTACTTCCTACTACATGGTAACCTAAACTACAGAGTAAACAAGAACTTATCCCTTAATCTAAAACTAAACAACATAACAAACAAGTTCTATCAAACTGTGGATGGTTATGCTTCTCCAGGTAGGTCTTTGTATGCAGGAATGAGCTTAAACTATTGAAATCTTGATATGAACCTTTCGGTTAGAAAGACAACAAATAAAACCACAGTCATAGTGGATAAACGCTCAAAGACAGCATATAAAACACTGTCTTTTCTATCCTTTGCTACCTTTACACTCAAGACCGTAAGCAGTAGATACCCCCAAACGACACACAGAGGAATAGAGATGGACAGAGGCAGTAAGAGGACAGGAATCAGAAAGGTTGTGGTGATGGAGAACTTAGACAGGAATGTCCAGAGAGTTGCACTCCATATATGCCCTAAATTCCTTTTTTTATCAGACTCTTTGGATATATACATACCAAAGGCGTCGGACACAGAGTCCGCTATGGCTATAGATAGAATTCCACCTACTATTATTGCCTTATCCTCCGATAATAAGTATATCGCCACTATCATCCCCAGAGTAGTTATAACTCCGGAAGTTAAGCCAAATCCTATACCCTTTGCTTTACTCATTTTCAAATATCAACTCTCCTTCTTTGGATATATTATAATTAATAAAACTCTTAAAGAGGGGTGAATGATGAAGATAAACTTCTTTGAAGTTGAGGACTGGGAGAGGCTCTACCTTGAGAAGAAGATGAAGGATCTAGGGATAGATGGAGAAGTAAATTTTACCAAAGAACCTTTAGATGATGCTAGTGTGGAGCTTTACAAGGATACAGAGATAGCAGTTCCATTTATCTACTCAAAGATAAACAGAGATGTATTGGATAAACTTCCAAACATAAAACTGATAATAACAAGGTCTACCGGATATGACCATATAGACGTAGCCTATACCAAACAGAAAGGAGTAACAGTATGTAATGTTCCAGGATATGGAAATAACACAGTTGCAGAGTATACCTTTGCTTTGATACTAACTTTAGCAAGGAAGTTTAAGCCAATGATAGAGAGGACAACGAGGGGTATCTTCTCAAGGAGTGGTTTGACAGGAATAGACCTGATGGGAAAAACGATAGGAGTGATAGGTGCAGGAAGGATAGGTCAGCATGTAATCCGAATAGCCCATGGTTTTGGGATGAAGATATTAGTTTACGACAGGTCGAAGGAAGAGCATCTGATAGAGAAATACGGTGTAGAGTACGCAGGTTTGGAAGACCTACTTCGAATGTCAGACATAGTCACTATCCATGTGCCTTACAATAAATCCACTCATCATCTTATAAACAGGTTCAACATAAGACTTATGAAGTTAGACGCTATGTTGATAAACACTTCCAGAGGTGCAGTGGTAGAGATAGAGGCTATAGTGCAAGCTCTGAAAGAGGGAAGGTTAGCAGGTGGAGTAGGACTAGATACTTTTGAAGCTGAAGATATATGGATAGAGGAAGAGTTTCTAAAAAGGGATGATATTCCGGCTATAAAGTTAAAAAAAGCTATGGAAGCTTTCTATGTCCTACATGATGAGAATGTTATAGTTTCCCCCCACAATGCTTACAATACAAAAGATGCTCTTTACAGAATACTGGATATAACCCTTGAAAATCTCAAGGGATACACAGAAGGTATATATAAAAATGTTGTAGAGGTTTAGAATGTTAAAAATTGATGGTAATACATACATCATAGACAAAATTGTGGATGGTGATAGGATAACAGAGGAAGAAGCCCTTCAGATGTTGGAGAGGTTTGACTTAGTTACTCTGGGAAAGTTAGCAGATTTAGTGAGAGAGAGGAAACATCCGGATAATGTTGCCACTTTTGTAGTTGATAGAAACGTCAACTACACAAATATCTGCGTAGTAGGGTGTAAGTTCTGTGCTTTTCAGAGGAGGAAATCTGACAAAGATGGTTACGTATTAGAGATGGAAGAGATATTCAAAAAAGTCCAAGAGTTAATCGACTGGGGTGGAACTACACTCCTTATGCAAGGGGGGCTAAATCCAGATTTGAGAATAGACTTTTATATAGAGATGTTTAAAAGTATAAAGGAGAGATTCCCTCAGATTCAGATACACTCTTTATCCGCGACTGAGATCAACTACCTTGCAAAGATAGAGAAGATGAGTGTAAAAGAGGTTTTAAAGACTCTTAAGGAAGCAGGGTTAGATTCTCTTCCTGGAGGTGGTGCGGAAATTCTATCAGATGAGGTAAGGGTCTTAATATCTTCCAATAAAACAACTACCTCTCAATGGTTGGAAGTTCACAGAACAGTCCACGAGCTTGGGATGAGGTCTACTGCGACAATGATGTTTGGCCATGTGGAAAAACCAAAACACATCATCGAGCATCTTAAGAATGTGAGAGATTTACAGGATGAAACTGGAGGTTTTACAGCCTTTATACCTTGGACATTCCAGAAAGGGAACACAATGCTCGACCACCTAGAACCTGCTACTGCCACATGGTATCTAAAAGTCTTGGCACTATCTCGCATATTTCTAGATAACTTCGATAACATCCAGTCATCTCATGTTACCCAAACTATGAAGATAGGACAGATAGGTCTTAACTTTGGGGCAAACGACCTTGGTAGTACAATGATAGAGGAGAACGTGGTAGCCTCTACAGGCTTTAAGGTTTCAGTACCGAAACCAGAAAAAATGGTCAAGTTGATTAAGGAAGCTGGCTTCATCCCTGCCCAAAGAGATACTTACTACAACATCCTGAAAGTCTACTCTTAACTTATCTGGAGAATAGATTTTTGAAAAATACAGTGTATCTTGGTTTAGGTAGTAACGTTGGAGACAAGACCAAGTACTTAATGAACGCTATAGACCTGTTAGGAAAGAAACTAAAAATAACAAAAACATCAAAGATATATATCTCTAAACCTGTCGGATTTGAAAACCAAGATCTTTTCCTTAACATGGTTATAGAGGCTGAGACGGATATGGATATAAAAATTCTTTTTAAGTTTATAAAGGACGTTGAGAAGATGGTTGGTAGGATGGAAAGATTTCGTTGGGGACCTCGGGAGATAGATATAGATATACTCTTATACAACTCTGAAGTCTACAATGACGAAGAGCTATCTGTTCCTCATCCAAGAGTCCATGAAAGAGATTTCGTATTGGTTCCTTTAGTTGAGATAAATCCGGAGATAGTTCATCCGGTTTTAAGTAGAAGTGCTAAGGAGCTCTTAGAAGATTTAAAAGAAACTAGTATCATATATTAAGTGGCCAAGGGCGGAATCGAACCGCCGACACTGCGGTTTTCAGCCGCATGCTCTACCGACTGAGCTACCTGGCCAACTTCGAGTTAAAAATTATATAACCTTTTTTTCGATTTTGCAAGTTTTTAAGGAGGCTGTTTT
>JAOABC010000006.1 GCA_026418535.1 Hydrogenothermaceae bacterium
GTCCTGGACAGTCTACGTGTGCATAGTGCCTCTTCTCTGTCTCGTACTCTACGTGGGTTATGTTTATTGTGATCCCTCTTTCTCTCTCTTCCGGAGCTTTATCTATATCTCCGTATCCTACAAACTTAGCAAGTCCTTTTTTGCTCTGGACGTATGTTATAGCTGCTGTTAGGGTTGTTTTACCGTGATCTACGTGCCCTATGGTTCCTACGTTCAGGTGCTCTTTTCCTCTTACAAACTTCTCTTTTGCCATCTATCTTTTACCTCCTGTGATATTTGAGGGGGACTGTTTTTTATTTAAGCCCAAGACGGGACTTGAACCCGCGACCTCACCCTTACCAAGGGTGTGCTCTGCCGACTGAGCTACCTGGGCGTATTAAAACATAAAAAGACGTAAAAAGGCTAATAACCTTCTTACGTCTTAACCTTAGAGAGCGGGAGACGGGACTCGAACCCGCGGCCATCTGCTTGGAAGGCAGATGCTCTACCAACTGAGCTACTCCCGCAGAATTTATGGAGAGGGACGGATTCGAACCGCCGAAGGCTTTCGCCGGGAGATTTACAGTCTCCTGCCGTTGGCCACTTGGCTACCTCTCCTATTCAAATCTCTTAAAGCCGGCGGTGGGACTTGAACCCACGACCTGGTGATTACAAATCACCTGCTCTGCCGACTGAGCTACACCGGCACGTTTAACTTTGCAGAAAATATTATATACATTTAACAATCTTTCGTCAAGAGTTTTTAGATAATCTGTAGTGGAGTATGATAGAGTCACTGTAAAAAGGGGTCTGCCTCGCCATTTCACCTTCTATCTGATGATTATTCTCTAGATTATTACTATAAACCTTACTTGTTGGATTAAAATATTTAACTACTAAACTGGAGGTACTTAAAATAACCGAGATCTTTCTACTGTTGATTTTTTTTATACTTCTATATGTTAACTTCTCTCCTGTAAGAGTAGTTAAATTAAATTCAGTAGAGGCTAAAGATAGTAAAGAAACAAAACCTTCGTTCCACGTATACAAAGTAGTAGCCCATGTTCATACACAGTTTTCTTTCGATTCTTTAGGTAAGCCATCAGACATAAAAAAAGCTATGGAGGAGAATAGGATTGACTTTGTTTTTGTTACAGACCATAACAACGATGAGTACAGATTCTTTGAGGATGAAAAAATATTTGCTGGTGTAGAAAAAAACACTCAGGAGGGTAGATTGCTCCTACTTGCCAATCAGATACCAGTGATCTCCCATCCCCATAACTTTGAGTTCGAGCATTACAGATGGAAGGGAGAGTTTAAACAAGACCATCTGTACGAGTTTATAGACCCCAAGGATGTTATAGTCTGGAACAAGTTTAAGACTAGCTTAGCCCTACTTAAGAATATCCTAATATATCCATTTACAAGGGATATTACCTACAAATGGAACTGCCTTATTCCTATTGGCGAATGGCGCAAGCTTTACTTTGATAGAGCAAAAGACCTTAAAATAGTAGGGGGCCTTGACCTTCATGTTAAGTTCGTATATCAGGAGAAAACCCATGGTGTTTTGATACCTTCCTACAGAGCCGGATTCAGATGGTTGGTCAACATGGTATACTGTAAAGAGACATTATCTTCAAAAGATGATGTGTTGAACTCTTTAAAGAGTGGTAACCTTTACCTATCTATAAATCAGAACATGGTAGACATATGGGTTAAAGATGATGAAGGATACAAGATTTTAGGGGAAAAGGTAAAGTCTGGAGGTAGGATGTTTGTGATCCTTTCGAACAAGAAAAGGGTCTCAAAGGTGTTTAAAGACAACCATGAAATTTTAACTACAGACAGGAGAGAGTTTCAGTTGGAGCTGAGTGAAAAAGGAAAATACTGGTTAGAGGTCTATGAATACGACTTTAAAATTTTCAACCTGTTCTTTGGGTTTAGACCTGTTATCATCACAAACAGCTTCACGGTGGGATGATGAGTAGAGATTGGGAAGTAAAGATAGAGTGGAACGTTAAACTTTTTTACTACATAAACTCAAGGCGGTCTAGAATACTGGATCTTTTTTACAAGCGGTTTTTCTACATGGGTAAGTCGTACTCTCTACCCGTTTACCTGTTAATGTTCTGGCTGTCTGGTACAGACCATAATGGATACATACATCTTGCTATCAGTCTAATTATAACAGGGATACTTATGCCTTTGCTAAAGTATACATTTAGACACAAAAGACCGTTCACTCTTTTGGAAAATGTTCATCTACTTGAACCTGTGTCTCTCAAGAGCTTTCCTTCCGCAGATAGTGCTTATGTTTTCACTATATTCTCTGTATCACTATTTTATCCGGATACAGTTCTGTCTGCAGTTCTATTTTTAATATCCTTAGTTATAGGTTATGGGAGAGTTTATATGGGAGCCCACTTCCCTATAGATGTGTTAGTGGGCTTTTTCTGTGGTTCTATATCAGCCTTTACTGGATTTTACCTTAAGGAATTAATCTAACGAACTTTCTTTTTCCTGCCTGAATAATGTGTTCTCTGGAAAACTCTACCTCAAGCTGAAAGTCATAAACCTTCTCTCCGTTTATCTTAACCCCACCCTGCTTTATAAGCCTCTTTGCTTCTGACTTGGTGGGAGCTAACTTCAGTAAGTATATCAACTCAAAAAGCTCGATCCTACCATTTTGTATGTCCAAAGAGGACGCAGACACAACAGGCACATCATCTGGCATCTCCCTCTTTGAGAACAGTTTCTCAAAATACTCCCTTGCCCTTATAGCGGACTCTCTGTCGTGGAACCTCTCCACTATATACACTCCAAGCTCTTTTT
The DNA here is from genome assembly GCA_026418535.1 of Hydrogenothermaceae bacterium. Classification (GTDB taxonomy): domain Bacteria; phylum Aquificota; class Aquificia; order Aquificales; family Hydrogenothermaceae; genus JAOABC01. The sequence continues at coordinate 2,818 of JAOABC010000006.1, forward strand.
TAACATCCATAGGATGCACTTTTCCACTCTCTGTATCTGACTTTAGCTTCTCTATTTCCTCCAAACTTAAGTCTGTTAAAAGTTCCCAGTAACTCCACATAAGCTGGTCTGAGATAGACATTATTTTTCCAAACATTTCCTCCGGAGGTTCAGTTATACCTATGTAGTTTCCATAAGATTTACTCATCTTCTTAACACCGTCTGTTCCTACCAACAGGGGTAGTAGTATAGCTACCTGTGGCTTTTCTATACCGTACTCTTTTTGGATATCCCTACCTATCAGTAGGTTAAACCTCTGGTCTGAACCTCCTAGTTCAACATCGGCCTTTATGGCTACAGAGTCATATGCTTGAAGTAATGGGTAGATAAACTCATGGATGGATATAGGGACATTCTCCTTGAACCTCTTCTTGAAGTCTTCCCTCTCTAGCATCCTTGCGACAGTGTATTTTGCAGAGAGCTTGATCAAGTCCTCTCCAGTCATACAACCAAGCCATTCACTGTTAGAGACCACCATGGTTCTTTGTGGGTCTAAGACTTTAAAAACCTGCTGTTCATAAGTTTTTGCGTTCTCTAAAACCTGCTCTTTAGTTAGAGGTGGCCTTGTTCTGTCTCTTCCAGAGGGGTCTCCTATCATGGACGTGAAATCCCCGATGATGAAGTATACTGTATGTCCAAGTTGCTGGAAAGTTCTCAGCTTCTGTAGTAAAACCGTGTGTCCAAGGTGCAGATCAGGAGCTGTGGGATCAAAACCTGCCTTTACAATCAGAGGTCTACCTTCCTTGAGTTTTTCCAACAACTCTCCTTCATCTATGATATCTATGACCCCTTTCTTTATAAGCTCTAACTGCTTCTCCGGTGGTAACATTTTTCCTCCAGTGCTTGATTTCTGAGAAAAATTATATCAAAGGCTATATTAAAATTTTAACAATCATTTATTAATATTTTTGTGTTAAAATATCCTTATCAATAAACTTTTCCGGTAAAACATGAAGTTAGGAGAGATTATAAAGATAGAGAGAGAGGTTAGAGGTCTATCAGTATCTGATCTTGCAAAACAGGTATCCCTTCCGGAGAGTACTATCATAAGAATAGAACAAGACCCTGATTATATTAAAACCCACCATGGTATTCTTCAAGCAAAAGCAGTATTGAAATACCTCAATATAGACGTATACATACTACTACAACCGGATGAGACTCTAAAACCCCAGAAAAGTAAGAAATTCTTCTATAGCTCAAAGTATCTCACGTACAGTATTGCTCTAATACTTTTTGCCATATTCTTGTATGCTAACGCAGTGTACCGTAATCAGATAGATGTTCAGATTGACCAGAACAGTACAGCCAACCTACAGGTAAACCAGGAAAATCTGGAATATCAACATGTCGAGAAAGTGATAACCTTAAAGTCAGAAGGAGATGTGTGGATAACGGCTATCATAGACGGAGAGAAGATCATATTCAACCTAAAAGAAGGAGAGAGCAAAACTATAAGGTTTGAGAATAAAGTAACTTTCGAAACTATTGGAAATGTAAATCAACTTACTATGATTTTAAATGGTAAAGAAGTTTCTCTAAAAGACAGGGAAATAGTTCACAACATCTTCGCTGATGAAGAAGGTATATTCTACAACGGCTACAATATTCTAAGAGGAAAGCCTAAGATTTGATAGTCCAAGAAAAGATACTATCTACCAGGGAAAAGGTAGGAAAGTTAGTGCAGGAGAGGTTAGGACAGTTTAAAAATTTAAGTATTAATGGTATAACGTCTTTCTCTTTCTATCCGTTCTTAGATTTAGAACCGTATAATGCTGATATCTTCTCAGAGAGCTGTTTCTGTATACTTACAGCAAACTCTTCAGCCTCCTTGGGTATAAGAATACAGAAAGAGATAGGGATCGAAGGCTTTAGGGAGTATCCTTACAACAGGTTGTTTGAGATCATAAGAGGTAAAGGTCATAGGTTTGCTTCTCAAAGGGCAGAAAGGATAGTGAAGCTCCGGGACAAAACAGAAGTGATAGAGGGTGTAGTCTCTATGAAAAGTGGTAGGGAGGCGAGAGGGATCCTGGTAAGGGAAATTGAAGGATATGGGTATAAAGAGGCATCTCACTTCTTAAGAAATGTAGGTTTCGAAGATATTGCCATAGTAGATAGGCATATATACAGATTTTTGGTGGAGAATAGTTTAGTCAACGAAAGAAGGACACTAACAAAGAAAGCTTATCTGGAGTGTGAAGACGCTCTGATAAACATCTGTCAGAATATGAAACTTAGCATGGCTGAGTTAGACCTTTACATCTTCTACATAAAAACCGGAAAGGTCTTAAAATGATTGAAACCCTTCTAAAGCTCTGTAGGGATAACTCTATAGAAATAGACCAACAGAAAATTAGACTGTTTGAAATATATCTAGAACTTCTCCTGAAGTGGAATAAAGTCTACAACCTTACCTCTATTCGGAAAAAAGAAGAAATTATAACAAAACATTTCTTTGACAGTCTTACACTTGTAAAGCTATTTAAGTTTATAGAGCTAAACGTAAAAGGTAAAGAGGTGGCGGACTTTGGTACTGGAGCTGGTTTTCCTGGTATCCCACTAAAGATATACTACCCACAGACGAACCTCTCCCTGATAGAGTCTGTGGGTAAAAAGTGTATCTTTTTGGAAACACTGAGGAGAGAGTTAGAGTTAGACTACAGAGTACTGTGTAAGAGAGCAGAGGATATAAGTGATAAGTTTGATGTTGTGCTGAGTAGAGCAACAGGAGAGACCTTTGAGGTTTTAAAGGTAGGTGAAAACCTCCTCAAACCTGGAGGAAAGATGATAATAATGAAAGGAAGGGATGTTGAAGAGGAGCTTAGAGAGTTTACCATCACCTTATCTTTCAGAGGTTTTCCTGATAGGAAGTTTATAATTATCTCGAAGAGATGATTAGGTTAAACAGGTATATAGCCGAGAGTGGATACTGCTCCCGCCGTAAAGCTGACGAGCTTATAAAGGATGGAAGGGTAAGGGTAAACTCTGGAGTAGTTAGGGAGCTTGGCTTAAAAGTAGACCCTGAAAAAGATATAGTTGAAGTAGAAGGTAAGCAGATAAAACCATTTAAGAGAGTAGTATACATCCGGTTATACAAACCAAGAGGATACCTAACAGCCTTAGGTAAAGATAAATTCGGAAAGAAAACCCTAACAGACTTGTTCAGAGAGATAAATCTAAGAGAAAAAGTTTTCCCTGCAGGAAGACTTGACTTTGACAGTGAAGGTTTACTGATTTTAACAAACGATGGAAATTTTGCCCACAGATTAACCCACCCAAGGTTTAAAGTGGATAAGGTATACCATCTTAAAGTAGACAGAGTTATAGACCAGGAAACTCTTGAGAAAATGAGAGAAGGTATAGAACTAGAGGATGGTTTTTTCAAACTAGACAGTATAAGGATAATGAAGGTTGAGAAGGATTTTACATGGGTGGAAGCAGTGATACACAGTGGAAAGAAGAGGATACTAAGAAGATTTTTTAAGGCCTTTAATCATACAGTTTTAAGATTGGTTAGAGTTAAAATAGGAGATATATCAGTTAAAGGTCTAAGACCAGGAGAGTACAGTTATATACCTCAATCTCAGATAGATAGACTCTTAAAGAAGGAAGGAGAAGATGAAAAGAGAGATAGTTTTAAGTAACGGAAGGTTTTTCATAAACATAGACTCACATCTAACTATAAGAGACTACTACTTTCCTTACGTTGGGATGTATAACCACCTAAACTCTAATCCTATCTCCATCGGTGTGTGGTTTGGGAACCAGTTCAGATGGATAGATGACAGTTGGGAAACAAACTTCTCTTACAGAGAGAGGTCTCTTGTGGCGATAATCAATACTCTTCATAGAGAACTTGGTGTAAAATTAACTATCCATGCTACAATCCACAAATATTCAGATATACTCATATACCAGATAGACTTAGAAAACCTCAATCAAGAAGAGAGAGAGTATAAGTTATGTTTTTACCACAGTTTCAACCTGAATGAGTCTGACATAGGTAACACAGCCTACTATAACCCGAAGTTAAATGGTTTGATACACTATAAGGGAAAAACTTACATATACATATCATCCCGAGGGGATGGGTATACCTATACAGTTTCTAAGAGAAATCACTCAACTGGCTCATGGAAAGAGATAGAGGAAGGAGAGTTAAGAAAGACGAAAATCATGCAAGGAGAGATAGATAGTGGCTGGTGTATAGTTGGTAATGTTAAAGGAAAGCAGAAGAAAAGAGTTTTCTATTACCATATTGTAGGCAAGAGATACGAAGATATAGTAAATACAAAAGAGAGGTTGGATAGAGAAGGTTTGGAGCATCTACTAGAAGAGACAGACGGTTTTTGGAATAACTGGATAAATACCAAGAGGACCCTGATATCTCCTATACCCCTTGACGTAAAGAGTATGTATCAGAGGAGCTTACTAGTTATAAGAGCTCACTTTGACAATGATGGAGCCGTTGTTGCTGCTAACGATACATCCATATACAAGTTCAACAAAGACCACTACAGCTATCTCTGGCCTCGGGATGGGGCTTTTATCTGTATACCTATGGATAACGCCGGATATACGAATTTAACTAAAAAGTTCTTTGAGTTCTGTAGAAGACATATAACAGAAGAGGGTTTTTTACTTCACAAATACTCCCCAGATGGGACAGCAGGATCAAGTTGGCATCCATGGTCTGATGATGAAGAGAACTACCAGCTACCGATCCAAGAGGATGAGACAAGCCTGGTGATAGTAGCTCTCTATAACCACTATTTAAACACGAGGGATGTAGAGTTTATAGATTTCATGTACAGTGGTTTTGTTAGAAAAGCTGCTAACTTCTTGTATAGTTACACAGATGAGAAGACAGGGCTGCCTCTTCTAAGCTACGATCTATGGGAGGAAAGAAGGGGTATATTTACATACACAGCATCCTCTGTATATGCAGGGTTGGTATCAGCATCTTCTTTAGCTAAGTTGGTTGGAAACAGAGAGGAAAGTATAATGTACAGAGAAGTGGCAGAGAGGATGAGGGAGGCTATACTAGACTATATGTACGATGAAGAAACTGGTAGATTCCTAAGGGGTGTATACTTAAGCAAAGATGGAGAGTTAACAAAAGATAGGACTGTGGAGAGTAGCCTACTATTACTGTCAGACTTCGGTGTAATCTCTCCGGATGACTACAGGATGGAAAACACAGTTAAAGCTGTGGAGGAGAAGCTCTGGATAAGAGGGGGTATAGGCGGTTTGGCGAGGTACGAGAACGACTATTACCATAGGGTCTCTGACCAGTTTCCAGGAAACCCGTGGATAATAACTACCCTCTGGCTTGCAAACTACTACACAGACACAGATAGGATAGACAAAAGCCTTGAACTGATAAACTGGGTTATCAAAAGGAAGAGTCAAGCAGGCCTTCTGGCAGAGCAGTACCATCCAACTTCCGGAGAACCACTTTCTGTATGTCCCTTAGTCTGGTCTCATGCCTCTTTTGTATATACTGTTCAAAAATTAAATAAAAGGCTAAACAAAGAATGAATATGAAGTTTATGCTGCTACTATTCCTTCTATGTTTTTCTATGCTATCAAAAGCTCAGAATGAAACTCCAATCCGGACAGAGCCTATATACATCACAAACCAACCCTCAGGTAACGGACAGGAGGAGAAGAATTACTCTGTTTATAGAGTGTATGCCTTTGGAGTTGCTTTAGGTGAGGTGTACTTTTCTATGAAGGAGGGAAAGATAGAAGCAAGAGGGCAGACTTACAAGAGTCTAAGGTTTCTGTACAGCTACGACTTTGTATACTTAGACCAAGGAGATTATAAGGCTCTATACGAAAAGGAGAAGGAAAAGGAGAGGATATATCAAAATAAGGAGGTATACGAAAAGAGACCGTGGCTTCCTATTATAGCTATGTTCTTCAGAGATGGTAGTATGTTTGAGGAAAAAGTACTGAACGCAAAGATATTAATAAACAACGCTCCAGTTCTGATAGAAAAGTCGGAGGATGAACTATACAAAATTTTTCATTTCATAACTACACAGAGCAAGACTAAGAGAATCTCGGTATACCTAAAGAGAGGAGAGATCCTCCCATACCGGATAGATATAGAAGGCAAAACAGAGATAACTTTAGAGAAGATTACTCCACAGTAACAGTCTTGGCCAAATTTCTTGGTTGGTCTACATCCTTACCTAAAAGTGTAGCTATGTGGTAAGCTAGAAGTTGTAATGGTATTACGTTCACTATGGGTGAGAGGATAGGGTCTACCTTTGGAACAAACACCACCTCATCAGAGAGGTTCAATAGCTCTGTGTTTTGGCCGTCTGTTATCGTTATCACTTTTCCTTTTCTTGCCCTTACCTCCTGGATGTTAGACAACATTTTTTCAAACAACTCATCCTCCGGAGCCACACATACAACAGGCATAATCTCATCTATTAAAGCTATAGGTCCATGTTTCATCTCACCGGCAGGGTAACCCTCAGCGTGGATATATGATATCTCCTTCAATTTCAGAGCCCCCTCAAGGGCTGTTGGAAAGTTCAAACCTCTTCCCAAAAAGAGAAAGTTATGAGCATGCTGGTATATGTAAGCTATCTGTTTCACTTTCTCCTCACTCTTCAGGGCTTCCTCGACAGCTTTAGGGAGCCTGGTGAGTTCAGTCTTAAATTGGTCAAGAGTAACTTGGTTTAAAATTCCCTTTTTTAGCCCTGCATACAGGGAGAATAGGAAGAGGGTTATAAGTTGAGCTGTATAAGTTTTTGTAGCTGCTACCCCTATCTCCGGACCACAGTAGGTGTACATAACAAAGTCACTCTCTCTGGACAGAGAACTTCCAACTACGTTTACTATAGAGAGAACTTTACCACCTCTTTTTTTAGAGTCTATGGCTGCAAAACGTGTATCAGCGGTCTCTCCAGATTGACTTATAGCTACTATCAATGTATTTTCATCTATTGGTGAATGTCTGTATCTAAACTCAGATGCATAATCAAGTATGACTGGAATACCAGTAAACCTCTCTATCCAGAACTTTCCAACTAACCCGGCATGGTAAGATGTTCCACAGGCTATGATGTATATTCTACTAAATCTGTCTATCTCTTTAAAGACAGGGTTATCTAAGTTAGAAAGAAAGCCGGATATGGTGTCAGTCAAGCTCTTTGGCTGCTGATGGATCTCCTTAAGCATAAAATGCTTGTATCCCTCTTTCTCAGCAATAGATATGTCCCAGTTCACAGTAAAAGGGCTCCTATCCACCCTCTCACCGTCTAGGTTGTATATCTCCACACGCTCCTTCGTTATAATTGCAATCTCATCATCATTCAGTGTTATAAATCTATTCGTGTACTCCAAAACAGCAGGAATATCAGAAGCTATAAAGTTTTCACTTTTACCAATACCTATTATGAAAGGGCTACCTTTCCGAAGGGCGACTATCTTATCCGGTTCCTTCGTGCTTATAACGCCAACCGCATAAGCTCCTTTTAGGAGTTTTGCCACTTTTAGAGTGGTCTTAAGCAGGTTCTCCTCAAAGAGCTCCTCTATCAGATGCGCTATCACCTCAGTGTCTGTTTGGGACAAAAAAGTATAACCCTTCTCCACAAGCTTCTGCTTTAGCTCTGCATAGTTCTCCACTATACCGTTATGAACTACAGCTATAGAATTATCCTTACTCCTATGAGGATGGGCATTCTCAGCTGTAGGGGGCCCATGGGTAGCCCACCTTGTATGTCCTATACCTATATTCCCGTTTATACTCCTTCTCCAAAGATGTTCTGTAAGGTCTTTTATCTTCCCAACCACCTTCTCTATAACAAGACTGTTATTTTTGTCCAAAACAGCTATTCCTGCCGAGTCGTATCCCCTATACTCAAGCCTATGCAGTCCGTGGATTAAAACTGGAACTACTTCCCTATCCCCAACGTAGCCTATTATTCCGCACATCTATAAGCCTCCTGTATTATCTCCTTCATTCTCCTTACAGCTTCGTAAAGACCCCAGTATATGGAGTTTGCGATGATAGAATGTCCTATATTCAGCTCTTGTATCTCTTTTATAGATGCTACAGCCTTAACATTCTGGTAGTTCAAACCGTGTCCTGCAAAGACTTCTAAACCTACTCTTCTTCCATACCTTGCCGATCTTCTCAGTCTGTTCAACTCTTTTTCTAAATTTGAACCGTAAGCGTTAGCATACTCTCCGGTGTGTAGCTCAACTGCGTCAACCCCTACCTCAACAGATGCATCTATTTGACTTTCCTCCGGGTCTATAAAAAGGCTGACCCTTATACCTGCATCCTTTAGAGGTTTTATATATTTCCTCAAGTGTCTCCTAAGGGAAACCACATCTAGCCCACTTTCTGTTGTAATTTCCTGTCTTTTCTCGGGAACTAACGTGACTGTGTTTGGGAGAACATCTAAAGCTGTATTCAGCATCTCTTCAGTTGGAGCCATCTCCAAGTTTATAGGAGTTGTCATATCTTTTAACTCACACTTCAACCTAAATAGGTCTTCATCCTGTATATGTCTTCTGTCCTCTCTAAGATGTAGGGTTATCTGGTCAGCTCCCGCTTCTATGGCTATGAGAGCTCCCTTTATCGGATCTGGTTCAAAGGTTTTTCGAGCTTCCCTTAAAGTAGCTATATGGTCTATATTAACTCCCAGTCTCATTTTTTATCCCCATTCTCTCCTTTTAAATATCAGGCTTTATTATGTGGTAAGCCTCTTTTGCAGCCTGTGTTTCTGCCTCTTTCTTTGACTTTCCCTTCCCGATGGTGGTGATGTTGTCCACCTTACACTCTACAGTAAATATCTTCTCGTGCTCCGGACCTTCCTCTTTTAAGAGTCTATACTTTGGTAAGGTTCCATATATCCTCTGAGTTTCTATCTGCAGTAGAGACTTAAAATCTCTTGGTATGTTATCTGTCTTTATATCTGTTATGATCTTATCTTTGAAGTACATCAGGAAGATGTCCCTGGGAATATCTATAGAGTATCCTGCGTCTATATACATAGCCCCAAAGACAGCTTCAAACACATCACACAGAAGTGAGTCTCTTTCACTACCTTTTTGATACCTTTCCCCTCTACTTATGAGGATATAGTCTTGAAGGTTAAGCTCTCTAGCAAGCTTTGAAAGGTATACCTCACTTATGATAGCCGACCTTATCTGAGACAGCTCTCCTTCCCGGGCTTGAGGAAACTCTTTTATTAAGACTTCACTTACTATAAGAGAAAGAACCGCATCACCTAAGAACTCCAACACTTCATAATCAGGAATTTTTTTGTAGTACTCTGCAGAGAAGGATCTGTGAGTAATTGAAGCTAACAGTATAGACCTATCTTTAAACACATAACCTAAGGATTTTTCTAGTATGTCCAACTTATCATTAAGAGACTGGAGCATCTCATTCATAAGCCTTGAAAGCCAAGCAGGCGTTTGTCCCACCAAACCCAAAGGAGTTTGATATAACAACTTTAACTTTATGCTCTATGGCTCTGTTAGGGACGTAGTCTAAATCACAGTCAGAGTCAGGTTTCTCGTAGTTTATCGTTGGGGGTATGATACTCTCTTGTATGGTTTTTACAGTGGCTACAGCCTCAACAGCTCCTGCTGCACCTAAAAGATGTCCTATCATAGATTTGTTAGAGCTAATTTTTAGTCTATAGGCATGTTCTTTAAATACTTCTTTTATAGCTAGAGTCTCAATCTTATCGTTAAGAGGGGTTGAAGTTCCGTGGGCGTTTATGTAGTCTACCTCTTCCGGATTTATCTTTCCATCGTTAAGAGTCATAGTTATAACCCTCTTTGCTCCATCTGCATCAGCACATGGTGCTGTTATGTGATATGCATCTCCCGTTAAACCGTATCCAACCACCTCAGCGTATATCTTTGCCCCTCTACTCTTAGCATGCTCAAGTTCTTCAAGGACAAGTATACCAGCTCCTTCACCCATGACGAAGCCATCCCTATCTGCATCGAATGGTCTGGATGCTCTCCGAGGTTCTTGGTTTCGAGTTGAGAGGGCTTTCATGTTTGCAAAACCTGCTATACCAAGGGGTGTTATGGCCGACTCTGTTCCCCCTGCTATCATTATGTCTGCATCTCCCCTCTGAATTATCTTGAATGCATCTCCTATTGAGTGAGTTCCTGTTGCACAGGCTGTCACAACACAGGAGTTTGGACCTTTGAATCCAAACTCTATAGATATATACCCAGAAGCCATGTTTGATATGCCAGAAGGGATAAAGAAAGGAGATACCCTTCTAGCACCCTTCTCCATCAGAACCCTCTGTTGATCTTCAATATCTCTCAAGCCACCGATACCAGTTCCAACAATAACACCCGCTCTGTTTAGGTCTATTTTATCAAGCTCTAATCCAGAGTCTGTGATAGCCTCCTTAGCAGCCACCACTGCAAACTTAACAAAGTCACTCATCCTTTTGAGTTCTTTTGCGTCTAAGAAATTCTCCGGTTTGAAGTTTTTCACTTCTCCGGCGATTATTACCGGAAGGTTGTATGCCACTGGGTCAAACCTTTTTATCACATCAATCCCACTTATTCCTGCTTTTAGGTTTGTCCAGAAGTCCTTAACATTATTTCCTATGGGTGTTACTGCTCCTAAACCGGTAACGACGACTCTCCTCATACTCTTTACCCTTGTTTTGATTTTATGTAATCTAAAACATCTCCAACAGTGGCTATCTTTTCAGCGTCTTCATCAGGAATCTCCACGTTAAACTCCTCTTCAAAGGCCATGATTAGTTCAACAACATCAAGAGAGTCAGCACCTAAATCATCGACGAACTTGGCTTCCGGAGTGATCTTTTCGATTTCAACACCAAGCTGGTCAGCTATAATTTCCTTTACTCTTTGCTCAATAGACATCTCTAAAACCTCCTATGTGATTTTTTTAATACATTCCACCATTTACGTGAATAACTTCTCCTGTTATGTAGCTTGCCATATCAGAGGCTAAGAATAACACCACATTAGCAATGTCTTCAGGCTTACCGAACCTTCCAAGTGGTATCTGTTTTAAGTAACCTTCTTTTATATCTGCCGTCAAGACTTCAGTCATGTCTGTCTCAATGAAACCTGGAGCTACCGCATTTACGGTTATATTCCTGGATGCAACCTCTTTTGCCAAAGATTTTGTAAAGCCTATCAAACCAGCCTTCGTTGTAGAATAGTTAATCTGCCCCACATTCCCTATAAAACCTATTATAGATGATATATTTATAACCCTACCATACCTCTGTTTTATCATGTTCTTTACTACAGCTTGAGTAACTTTGAACGTCCCTGTTAAATTTACACTTAGAACAGTATCCCAATCTTCTTGTTTCATCCTTATAAAGAGAGTGTCCTTTGTTATCCCAGCATTGTTTACAAGTATATCGATTTTATTGTTGGTTAAGCTGAAAATCTCCTCTATAGAAGAAGACACATCCCCAGCAAGATCTAAATGGACACCGTAAGCCTTCACCCCATACTCAGACTCTATAACCTTAGCTATACTCTCTGCGGCTATTCTATTTCTTCCGGTTATGACCACATCTGCTCCATACATAGCAAAAGCATTGGCGATAGCCTTCCCTATCCCTCTGGTAGAACCAGTTACAAGGACTGTTTTCCCTTTAAAGTCCAAAAGAGCACCTCTTAAAACCAAAATATCTTCTATATTTTAACACAAATTTAATTTTAGAATCTAAAACATAGCTCCACACCTCTCCACAGGTGTGTTAACTATACTGTCAACCTCTTCTTGAGACAGGGTTTTAGCCTTATAACTACCATCCATGGTTTTTATTTATCACTTCTTTTAAATCAACCATATCCATCTCTTCTATGTTGTAAACCCGACATAAAGAGCATCTCTAAGAGAAGATGAACCCTGAATCGCGTTCATATGTTTCTGTTCACTTTCAGATATACTATAGAAAACCTGCTGACTATATTTACTATAGCATATCTTCTATTTCCATCTTATTTAGGTTTACGGTGGGCGAGTTATTCTGCAAACGGCAGATATCTAGTCTGCCGTCTTAAATAAACAGGCTAACTAAAAACTTGCTCCTACCATAAAGAAAGGCCCCTTTACTGTCAAGTCTGTATAGATATCACTTATATCGTCTATCTTCAGTTTTTCATATCTATATCCAGCAGATAGATATAGGGGAATCAATTTTAGCGGTTTTACTCTGCCCTCTAAAGTCCAGTCATAATAAGTCACTTTAGATACAGATACACCCCTGATCTCACCTCTAAAAGACACTGGTATAACAAAGGGATTCACTCCTAGTGCTCCATACAACATAGGTATAGGTATAGTTGCAGACTTAGACTCTGTTTTAATCTGACTCCCTGAACTTCCGGTAATTGAGCCCTTGAAATCCATTATTCTAACATTTATTCCTATCTCCGGGTCTAAAGTTCCCATTGTTGCCAATCCAGATAATGGGATACCATAGTATAGGCCTAGATCAAACCTATCAAGTTGAACTTTTGAGTCAACTTTTGTGTTTGCCGTGTAAGTTGTTTGTCCGTATTTTATACTTTTAGAGATATTTCCACTGCCCGTAAATTCCATCGGCATGTACTGCAGATACAAGTTTGGCAATAGAGGTAAGAAATGCTCAAACTTAACCCTTCCAAACACTTTTGACTCTTCACCAAGTCCAAGATCCTTTTTTATGTCTATCACATCTCCTCCCGGAACCGGATACTGGATCACACCACTTGGCTTGTGACTTATCACACCTGCGGAGACATCAACCTCTAACCCTGATATAGCAAAGGCACTACCAACTGTAACCAAACTACCTACTAGAACTAACTTTTTCATAATACACCTCCTCAAAGATTTATAAAAACCTCCTTATCTCTAGAACTTTCACCCCTCGATATAGAGATTCTACTCTTTGGGGCACCAAAAAACTCAGCCAAAAGTTTTATAATCCTCTTATTAGCTTTTCCCTTTTCTGGTAGGGAAGTCGTTCTAATTTCGTACAGACACTCTTCTATCTTCCTAACTTCATCCTTACTTGCTCCTGGTTTAACCTTCACCCTCACTATCATCTATCCCTCAATCCTGCTATAAACTCTTCAACCATCTGCCTTGCAACATGGTCTTTATACTGAACTGGAGGATGTTTCATGGTATAGGCGGATATAGAGTAGAGAGGTCCTGATATCCCCCTATCCCTTGCAAGCTTGGCACATCTGATGGCGTCTATCGCTACTCCTGCACTGTTTGGAGAATCTTCCACTTCAAGCCTTAACTCTAGGTTCATAGGAACGTCACCAAAAAGTCTACCTTCTATCCGGATAAATGCCAGCTTCTTATCCTTTAGCCATGGAACATAATCAGATGGTCCTATATGGACACTCCTTGGGTCTAAACCGTAAGGTATCATGGAAGTGACTGCTTCTGTCTTTGACCTTTTCTTAGTCTCCAACCTTGCTCTCTCTAACATATTCAAAAAGTCTGTGTTTCCACCAACATTAAGCTGATAGGTTCTATCAATTTTGACACCTCTCTCTAGAAGAAGTTGGGTTAAAACTCTATGAGTTATAGTGGCGCCTACCTGAGATTTTATATCATCTCCCACAACTGGAATACCTGCGTCTTCGAACTTCTTAGCCCATTCAGGGTCAGATACGATGAAGGTTGGCATACAGTTTATGAAAGAGACTCCTGCCTCAAGACAGGCCTGGGCATAAAACCTTGCTGCCTGTTCCGCCCCTACAGGAACATAGTTTATTAGGACATCTGCTTTGCTCTCCGCAAGCACCCTAACTACAGTCTCAAGATCGTCTTCCTTCTCTTCTGAAAGGACGAAAGCATTCTCTGGAGGGTAGTTTTTCATATGATGGGGGTATCCATCTAAGATTTTGCCCATCCTAACTTTAACACCCATCTTTGGAACGTTTAGGTAAAAAACCGTAGTACAGTTTGGTTGGGCGTATATAGCCTGACTTACATCAAACCCAACTTTCCTAACATCTATGTCCCAGGCTGCTACTATCTCTATATCCCAAGGCTTATAGCCTCCTATATCCTCATGCATTAAACCGGAGGCTTCAATATCTCTCTTATCTCTATAGTAGTAAATACCTTGTATAAGTGAACTCGCACAGTTTCCCAAACCAGCTACAGCAACTCTTATCTTCCTTTCAGCCAAATTCTACCCTCCATTTATTCTATAGAATAACCTGTTTAGCTCTTATTATCTCTGGAATTTGATGTATCTCATGCAGGACTGCTTCGCTCAACTTATCATCCAGCTGTAGAGCACCGAGAGCTTCTTTACCCCTCTCTAACCTTCCAAGCCTAAACCCTGCTATGTTTATATTGTGTCTTGCAAGAAGTGTTCCAAGTTTTCCAATAACTCCCGGAACATCCTTGTTCTCAAACATCAGGATAACACCAGTAGGTTCTATATCTATCCAGTAGTTATCCACCAACATTATCCTTGGGAACTTATCATACAGGGCAGTCCCTCCTATGGCCACCTCTTTACCGTCCCCTTTAGCGGTAACCTTTATAAACTCCTTAAAGTTAAGGCCAGCCTCCCTAGTAGAGGTGACAACATTTATCCCTCTCTCCTTTGCTATGAAAGGAGCATTTATGATGTTTATGGGTCTGTCTAAGACAGGAGAAAGGTATCCTTTCAAGAAGTAAGCAACTATTGGCTCTATATGTTGCCTTATAGTTCCCCTAACCTCTACGTTTATCTCGGTGAAATGTCCTCCAGCGTACTGGGTCAAGAAAGTTCCTAACTTCTCAGCAAGTTCAAGGTAAGCCTTGATACTCTCAAAACCTTCAGTGATAGTAAACGGAGCATTTACAGCAACCTCTACAAACTTTCCTTTCAGAGCATCTACCACATACTGAGCGATCTTTATAGCCACGTTGTCCTGAGACTCGTAGGTGTTTGCACCAATATGGGGGGATAAGCTTATGTTTGGAAAATCAAACAGTCTTCTTATCCTATCGTCTGGAGGCTCTTTTGAGTAAACATCAAGCCCAAGACCAGCAATTTTCCCTTGTTGTAGCGCATCATACAGAGCGTCTTCATCCACTATTCCACCCCTAGCACAGTTTATGAAGTAAACTCCTTTCTTCATTATCTCAAACTCTTTCTTACCTATCATATTCTTTGTCTCTTCTGTGAGAGGACAGTGTAATGTGATGATGTCAGACCTTCTTATTAGCTCGTATAGATCTTCCACTATCTCAACGCCTAGCCTGTCTCCTTTCTCCCTTGGTATGTATGGGTCGTAGGCTATAACCTTAGAGCCTGCTGCTTTACACCTTATAGCTACCTGAGAGCCTACGTTACCAAGACCTATTATACCGACCACTTTACCATCCAACTCCTCACCCATAAACTTCTTTCTGTTCCACTCACCATTCATCATAGACTCATGAGCAAGGTGTAGTTTCCTTAGAACAGCGTACATATGGGCTATACTTATCTCTGCAGCTCCAATAGTGTTTGCTCCAGGTGTGTTTACTACCAGTATCCCTCTCCTTGAAGCCTCGTCTAAGTCTACATTATCAACACCAACCCCAGCCCTACCAATCACTTTTAGTTTGGTAGCCCTGTCTAACAACTCCTTTGTTACAGGTGTCCTACTCCTTGTGATGATAGCGTCATAATCCCCAACTATCTCTAGAAGCTCTTGCCACTTTATCTCTGGTTGGTAGTCTATATCTATAGACTCTTCTTGGTTTAGGATCTCTATGCCTTTTGGGGATATGTCGTCAGTGATAAGAACCTTAAACATTTTTCCTCCATAAGAACTAAATTTTTAGGGATATTATTATAAAACAAAAACTTGAAATTAGTTTAAAATTATTGTGAAAATCAGACTTTTGTTATATATTAGCTTTTAACTAAAGAAAGGGAGGTAATTTTGGCTTACTATAGGAAACTGAACGACTACTTGAAGGATAAGTACGGTGGTAGAGTCCAAAAAGTCGCTATAGATGCTGGTTTTACATGTCCAAACAGAGATGGGTCTAAAGCCTCCGGAGGGTGTACTTTCTGTAACAATCTATCCTTTAGCCCATACGCCATGTCAAAAAAAACCGTAAAAGACCAGATAGAAAAGAGTATGGCTTTCTACAAGAGCAGATTCAAAAACATAAAAGGATTCCTTGCTTACTTTCAAGCCTTTACTAACACGTACGCCCCTGTTGAGAAGCTAAAAGAGGTATACGACCAAGCTATGAGTTATGATGAGATAATAGGAATGTCCATAGGGACAAGACCAGACTGTGTCCCAGAAGAGGTCCTTGATCTGATAGCCAGTTATACGGCAGAGAAGCCGGAAGTATGGGTTGAGTATGGCCTACAGACAGCCCACTTCAGAACCCTGAGAGCCATAAACAGAGCCCATAGTGTGGCAGAGTTCGTTGACGCTGTCCTCAGAACCAAGAGAAGACCAAGTATAAAGATATGTGTCCACGTCATCCTTGGACTTCCTGGGGAAGACTACGAAGACATGATGGAAACAGCTAGACTGATATCAGTCCTCGGTGTTGACGGTATAAAGATACATCCCCTTCACATAGTAAAACACACAGTAATGGAAAAACAGTTTCTCAGAGGGGAGATAAAAGATTTAACCATAGAGGAGTATGCAAGACTTGCAGTAGACTTCTTATCCATTTTACCGAAAGATATAATAGTCCACAGGATCACTGGAGAAGCCTCCGAAGAAGAACTTATAGCTCCACACTGGTGCCTACCTAAGTACAAAAACGAAGTTCTTAAAGCTATAGATATGGAGTTTAAAAAGAGAAACAGACTCGTTCTAGTATGAATCCCAGACTTTACAGTCCGGGGCTTTTCCTACTCTTTCAAGGCTTTTAGAACTTTCTCGTCTAACTCTACCATCTTTTGGATATTTCCAGTATGTTCAAAAGGTATAACGCCTTTAACAGTAGCACCTGGGAAGAGGTTATCTACAACACTCTCTATCTCAACTTCCACAACAGATACAGGAAAAGGAATGTTCTCTATTCTCTCCTTTATCACTTTTCCGGTTCCATATATGGTAGATGCAACTTCCGGACCAAACACAGAGACACCAACGTAAGAATTATTCTTTATGTTCTCCACAGTCTTTGAGTTTGAACTTAGAGCTATCCTTAGAGTTTTTTCATCTTTAGCGATTAACCAGCTCACAAAGGCAAGATGCGCTTTACTGTCAAAAACGGTAGCCACTACAGATGGTGTTAGATCTTTAAGTAGAGCCTTTAAATTCTCAGAAAGCATAGTTCTCCCTCCAAGCATGGAATTACATATCTAAAGTTAATACACTCTTTGGAGATAATCAATGTTGTATATCAGTTAAACCTGAACCAGGTCTATTCTCTCTATGTTTATACCCTCTTCAAGGTTAGCAGGAATTATACCTCTTTCAGATATCTTCTCGTCTATCCTTTTAGGTTTTAGAGTTTTAATTATGTACTCCATAGCCTTGAAAGTTTTCTCCTTCCCACCACAGGTATAAACATCTATAGCAGCGTATCCGTGCTCTGGCCAGGTATGGATTGAGATATGAGACTCCTCTAGTAGAATTACTCCTGTTGCTCCGTAAGGATTAAACTGGTGATAGTGAGAAGAAAGTTTACTTAGATTTGCATACTTTACAGCACCTTCAAGAAGTGCTTTGATGTCTTCTACATGGTCTAATTTATCAAAATCAACTCCGTAAAGGTCAGCTAAGATATGCAGTCCGAGGGTTTTTTCCATTTTCTTTCCTCCTTAATGATTTTTTCAAAAATTTTCGTCGGGCTACCACTGCCCATAGCAAAAAAACCTCCTTTGAAGTTAAAAAATGAAAGATATATTATAATTCATCTTTTAGATTTTTAAAAACAAATATACACAAAAAAAGTGCAAAGATTTTGTGTAAAATAATTTTAAAATTCTCAGAGGTTTAGCTGATGTTCAAATCTATGTTCGAAAAGATAAAGAAGGGGATAGAGAAGACAAAAAGACAACTTATCGAAGGCTTTAGTAGTATTTCCTTTGGAAGAAAAGTAGATGAATCTCTTTTTGAGGATATTGAAGCCGTTCTGCTTAAGGCGGATGTTGGAGTTAAGTCCACCAAAGAAATAGTATCTTTTTTAAGACAGGAGAGTAAAAGGAGAAAGATAACAGAAGGCCAGGAGCTAAAAGAGCTTCTTAAGGAAAAACTTTACGACATACTAAAAGATTGTAAAGGAGATATCAGGTTCACAGGAGAAAAACCTGACGTGATACTTTTTCTTGGTATAAATGGAAGTGGTAAAACTACATCAGCAGGAAAGCTAGCATATCTACTCAAGAAAGATGGTTATTCTGTAGTTTTTGCTGCCGCTGACACCTTCAGAGCTGCTGCTATAGACCAGCTTGAGGTGTGGTCGGAAAGAGTTGGAGTAAGGATGATTAAACATCAGAGTGGTGCAGACCCATCTGCAGTAATGTTTGATGCCATAAACAGTGCCAAGAGTAGAGGAGAGGATATAGTCATCGTAGACACTGCAGGAAGACTACACACAAAGGAACATCTTATGAAAGAACTCCAGAAGATAAAGAGGACTATTCAAAAGTTCTCTCCAAACCAACCTATCGAGACCCTCCTCGTATTAGACGGAACCATAGGACAGAACTCCATAAACCAAGCAAAGACATTTAGAGAAGCTGCTGATGTTAGTGGTATTGTGATAACTAAATTAGATGGAACCACAAAAGGTGGAGCGATAATACCTATATGTAAAGAGCTTGGGATACCTGTAAAGTTTATAGGAGTTGGAGAAAACCTTGACGACTTACAACCCTTCAACCCAAAGGAGTTTGTGGACGCTCTATTTGATTAGAAGTGTATGTCCTCTCTATCAAACATAACCATGAAGAGCCTGTCTATACCTAAGGATGCCCCACTACATTCCGGAAGTTCTTTGACAGCCTCCACAAACTCTTCGTCTACAGTGTACTCAAACCCCTCTCTCCTTTTCTTCTTTACTTCTTCCTCAAACCTTCTCCGTTGCTCCCGATGGTCGTTTAGCTCCCAGTATCCATTCACCAGCTCAATCCCATCTATATAAGCCTCAAACCTCTTTCCTTTTCCATCCACAACCCTAGAAAGAGCTGCAAACTCTGGAGGATAATCGTAGATAAATACTGGCCTCTCAGCCCCCAACCTTGGCTCAACATAGAAAGCATACACCCTATAGAAGATCTCCTCAAACTCCTCTATAGGCCTCAACAAACCTTCCTTCTCCCGAAGGAAGCTATTTAAACTGTCTATGTCTGGGTAACAACCTGTATAACGATAAAAAGCCTCATCCACACTGACCTTATCCCAATCCCTAAGGTTATACTTCTTGCCCCTGAAGAAAAAAGTATCAGAGCAATGAACAGCTCTGCAGGATGTTAAGAATATTTCTTTTGTGTCCTCCATTAGATCATCTAAACTGTAGCCGACCCTGTACCACTCAAGCATAGTAAACTCTATTTTATGTTTTTTTGAGCCTTCAAAATTCCTAAACACTTTGGTTATCTGGAATATATGAGACTTTACCTTAGAGAGAATCTTTTTCATCTGGATTTCCGGCGAGGTATGGAGATATCTTTTTAGCCTTCCCTTCCTTTCATTGAAAAGATTAACCTCAACCGGATATACATTAGGATCTAAGTTAGGATACTCTTGAGCTATATCTGTAATAACTTCTATGGCCTCTGTTTGGTAAAAGTGATCTCTAATGCTTCTAAGTATATCAGACTTTCTTTTATAGATATGGAGCATCGTATAAGATGGGGACCGGAGGTCCCCATAGATCTTAGGATTCTAGTGGATATACGCTTACTACCTTCTTTCCTTTTGAAGTCTCAAACTTAACCTTCCCATCTATAAGGGCAAAGATAGTATAGTCTTTTCCTAAACCTACATTTTTCCCAGGGTAAATCTTAGTTCCTCTCTGTCTTACAAGGATATTTCCTGCTCTAACAACCTGACCATCGTACCTCTTCACACCAAGGCGTTTAGATATACTATCACGACCGTTACGTGTAGAACCACCACTCGCTTTTGATGCCATCTTCTATCCTCCTTAAACTATTTCTTCGATCTTTATTAAAGAGTAAGGTTGCCTGTGTCCATTTAACTTATCGTAATGTTTTTTACGCTTATACTTAAACACCAAGATCTTTTTGTGTTTATCATGCTTTAAAACTGTTGCCTTTACAGTTCCTTCAGTTCTTAAAGAACCGTCATCCCCTCTAATAAAGACAGCAGGTAGCTCTACTGTATCACCTTCTTTCACATGTAGCTTCTCAACCTTCAACAGCACTCCTTTCTCTACTTTATACTGTTTTCCACCTGCTTTAACAATAGCATACATAATGGACATACCTCCGCTAAATAAAAAATTAATATAATAGTATATCACAAATTTCAGTTTTTAATGTTTTCAAAGATAAAGCTTATAAGCTCTCCTATACCCATCCCTTCTTTTGCTGAGGTTAGCATTATCCTATCGTGCTTCAAATCTAATGTTTTCTTTATCATCTTTTTAACCCTTGCCTTCTCGCTCTGGTTTAACTTGTCTACCTTTGTTGCCACAACAACGTATGGAATACTGTAACTCTCTAACCACTCTTTCATTAGAAAATCAAGATTAGTAGGTGGATACCTACTATCTACAAGCATTATAACCATCTTCAAGTTCTCTCTGTTCAGCAGATAGTTCTCTATCATCTTCTGCCAGTTTAATCTTTCAGATTTTGAGACAGAGGCAAAACCATAACCAGGTAGGTCAACAAAGTAAATATCGTCCCCGAAGGAGAAAAAGTTTATAAGTCTTGTTTTTCCCGGAGTAGCACTGACTTTTGCTACAGATCTTTTAAATATAGCGTTTATAAGAGAGGATTTCCCTACATTTGATCTTCCAACTACAGCAACTTCCGGCTTATCTGGAAGGGGAAACTCTTGAGGCTTAGTAGCACTCTTTATGAACCTTATGCTATTTATACTACTCATCTTTTAACTTACTTTCTCGTGTATATGTACAGGTGGCTTCTCCTTCCTAACTACCTCTCTATCTACTACCACTTTTTTGAGAGTTTTACTACTTGGGGCATCGAACATAACATCCAGCATTATATCCTCAATTATAGCTCTCAATCCCCTTGCTCCTGTTTTCCTCTCTATAGCCTCCTTTGCTATCTCTCTTAGAGCATCCGGAGTAAACTCCAGCTCTATACCATCTATAGCCAAAAGACTCTGATACTGTTTTACAAGAGCGTTCTTCGGCTCTGTTAAGACTCTCACCAGCATGTCTTCATCTAGTTCTTCTAAAGTGGCTATAACTGGTATCCTTCCAAGGAACTCTGGGATGAGTCCAAATTTTATAAGATCTTCAACTCTAACTTGAGAGAGGAGGCTCTTTTCCTCCTTCTTAGATTTTATATCCGCTCCAAAACCTATAGCTTTTTTCCCTATCCTCTGTCTGATTATATCCTCAAGACCAACAAAGGCACCTCCTAATATGAAGAGTATATTTGTAGTATCTATCTGGATGAACTCCTGGTGTGGATGTTTTCTTCCTCCTTGAGGGGGGACATTTGCCATTGTTCCTTCCAGTATCTTAAGGAGTGCCTGCTGGACACCTTCTCCAGATACATCCCTAGTGATAGAAGGGTTGTCTCCCGATTTTTTAGCAATTTTATCTACTTCATCTATGTAAACTATTCCCCTTTCAGCTGCCTCTACATCAAAGTCCGCATTCTGAAGGAGTCTTGCCAGTATACTCTCCACGTCCTCTCCAACATACCCAGCCTCTGTTATGTTAGTTGCATCAGCTATGGCAAACGGAACATTTAATATCTTTGCAAGTGTCTTAGCTAGAAGTGTCTTCCCAGAGCCAGTAGGGCCTATGAGGAGTATATTACTCTTCTCTATCTCCACATCTTTATTTTTATAGAGATTTTTCTGGTAGATCCTTTTATAGTGGTTGTATACAGCTACTGAAAGTATCTTTTTTGCCTTTTCTTGACCTATAACATACTGCTCCAATATCTCTTTTATCTTGTTCGGAGTAGGTAACTGTTCCAAACCTTCAAACTTCCTCTCCTCAAGCTGCTCTTCCAGTATGGTGTGTAAGCTCCCTATACAGCCATCACATATCATTATCCCATTTGGGCCTTCTACTAAGAGCTTTACCTTGCTTTCTGCTTTTCCACAGAAAGAACACTTTTTCTTTGTCATCCTCTACCTATCCCCTCTTTTCTCTATTACTTTATCTATAAGACCGTATTCAACAGCCTCTTGAGCAGACATGAAGTAGTCTCTCTCTGTGTCAGCTTCTATTTTCTCTATAGGTTGCCCTGTGTGTTTCGCAAGGTATTCATTTAGCATCCTCTTTAGTCTCAGTATTTCTTTAGCATGTATCTCTATGTCTGTCGCTTGACCTTGAAAACCACCAAGAGGCTGGTGGATCATGATTCTCGAGTTTGGTAGAGAGAACCTTTTTCCTTTGGCTCCGGCCGAGAGTAGAAATGCTCCCATTGAAGCTGCCTGCCCTAAACAGATCGTGACTACATCTGGTTTTATGTAGTTCATCGTGTCGTATATAGCAAGACCGGCTGTTACTACACCACCTGGAGAGTTTATGTACATGTATATATCTTTTTCCGGGTCTTCAGCCTCCAAGAAGAGAAGCTGGGCTATTATCAGGTTTGCAATGTAATCGTCTATAGGTGTTCCAAGGAGTATTATCCTATCCCTAAGAAGCCTTGAGTATATATCGTAAGCCCTCTCACCTTTTGGAGTCTGCTCTATAACTATTGGGACTAATTGGTTTAGTATTTTATCCATTTTTCTCCTCTACTTTTTCTTCTTGTTGTTTTATGCTCTGTTCTAACTCTTCCTTGGATAGTTCTTTAATATTTGCCTTTTTGGTTATCAAGTCAAGAGCTTTCTGTCTTCTTATATCAGATTTTATACCTTCCATCATATTCTTCTCTTCAAGATACCTCTTTAGTTCATCTGGAGAGGTGTTATATGCCTTCGAAAGGTTCTGCAACTGTTGATCTATTTCCTCATCTGTGAGTTCTATATTCTCTTTCTCAGCTATCTTTGTTAAGATGAACATAACTCTCACATTGTTAGTGGCGGTTTTAAGGAGAGACTCTCTAGCTGCATTTATCATATCTCTGTTTGGCTTTATACCATAACTCTCTAACTGCTGTGCATACCTGTTTACTAAATTTTCAAACTCTTTCTCTAAGATGGAGTTTGGAACCGGAAAGTCATACTCAGTAACTAATTTATTCAGTATCTTCTGCTGTATATCCTGGTTCTGGAGGCTTTTAATTTGGTCTTCTATCTGTTTTCTTATCTTTTCTCTGGCTTCCTCTACATTCTCTCCCAAGTTTATAGATTTTACAAACTCATCATTAAACTCAGGTAGTACCTTCTTCCTAACTTCAAGGATCTCTATCTCTATTCTTGCTCTTCCTATCTCTTCACCCTTTTGGTTGTATAAAGGTGCATCCTCCAAAACTACCTTATCTCCAGCTTTTTTTCCTTTTAGTTGTTCTTCTATCTCTGGTCTTAGAGTTCCAGAGCCAATTACAGTTTCAAATTCATCCTCTTCTTTTTCACCACTTCTAGATTCTATAAAGTATTTAATCTTTACTTGGTCTGTAGTTTCCACTTCTTTGTCAGCTAGTTCGTATTTTGCATTTCTCTCCTTTATATTCTGAATAGCTTTTTGGATATCCTCTTCTTTAACTTCTGCCTTTATAGTCTCTACTTCTATACCTTCGTAAGGCTTGAGTTCAAACTCTGGAGCAACTTCAAAACTTACCTTGAACTTCAACTTCTCATCTTCCTCTAACTCTACCTCCCCAAAGAGCACCTCTTGAACTACTGGCTTTAGACCTTCTCTCTCTAAAATTTCATTTAGATATCTATTAACGTAGTTTCTTGCTACTTCCTCTTTTATCTCGTCTTTATACCTTGCCTTCACTATATTCTTTGGAACATTACCCTTCCTAAATCCGGGAATGTTTGCAACTTTAGATATCTCTGATAAAACCTCATCAAATATACCTTTTACTTTATCTCCCTCATCGGAGATAGTTAAGGTTCTAACAAGTTCTTGAGATTCCACCACTACGTTCATTTACTTTTCTCCTCTCAAAAATTATTTTAAGGTAAGCTTATATTTTATTATAAAAAACTCCGTTAAACAAGGAGAAAAAGGGAAGCTGTAAAAAAACAAAAGTCATTGATATACAATAACAATCCAGTATGTCACAAAAAATACCAAAAATATTAACTCCAATACAATCATATAAACTAGATATTTCCTGGTCCTATCTCCATCCATATACCTATTATCATATTGAGGGATTATCTTGAATGATTTGAAGATAGCAGAACATTAAGAATACATTAAGAGTAAGAAAAGATAGTTTAAAATATTTTAGCTAATTTTTTGTAGAGGTTTTTTATGGAAAAGGCTATACTTGCATTGGAAAATGGACACTTTTTCTACGGATGGACTTTCTCCAAAGGAGCTAAAGGTGAAACCGGAGGAGAGGTCATTTTCAACACATCAATGACAGGCTATCAAGAGATACTTACAGACCCATCTTATAAAGGTCAGATAGTAGTTATGACTCCTTCAGAAGTTGGAAACTATGGTGTTAATTTTGAAGACCCTCAGTCTGAAAAGGTTTGGGTAAATGGGTTCGTAGTTAAAGATATACCTCAGGTTTATTCTAACTACAGGGCAACAAAGAGTCTTCAAGAATACCTCAACGATAACGATGTTGTGGGTATATTTGGGGTTGATACCAGGGCAGTAGTCCGGATTCTCCGGAACTATGGGGTTATGAAAGGTTACATAGGGATTGGGAATATCTCTCCTCAAGAGGCTGTAAGAAAGGCCAGGAGCATACCGGATATATCTGAGCTTGATTTAGTGGCACAGGTATCAAGAAAGGAAGAATACAGATGGACACAGAAGAGTTGGAAGTGGCTAGTAGGTTATCAAGAACAGACAGAGTTCAAATACAAAGTTGCAGTGATAGACTACGGTGTAAAGAGAGACATCCTCCGGCTTCTTGTGGACAGAGGTTTAGAGTTAGTCTGCTTCCCTTATAACGTATCAGCAGAAGAAGTCCTATCCATAAGCCCTGATGGAATATTCCTATCAAATGGTCCTGGAGACCCTGCTACACTGAAATACCAGATAGACCAGATAAAGAAGCTTATACCGAAGGGGATACCCATGTTTGGTATCTGTCTTGGTCATCAGCTTCTATCTTGGGCTTTTGGTGGAAGGACTTACAAACTTGAGTTTGGACATCACGGAGGTAACCATCCTGTAAAGAATCTTAAAACTGGAAGGGTTGAGATAACTGCCCAGAACCACAACTACGCTACAGACGAAACAAAACTACCCCAGGATATAGAGATAACTCATATAAACCTGAACGACAACACTATAGAAGGGATGAGGCATAAAAACTATCCTGTATTCTCTATACAGCACCATCCGGAGGCAGCACCAGGACCTCACGACTCATTCAATGTATTCGATGAGTTTTTAAGGTTGATAAAGGAATCAAAAACTTGAAAGATCAGCACCTAAAAGAGAGATGGATTATAGGTTCACTACTCCTAAACCTTTTTCTCTCCATTCTTAAACTGATCTTTGCTTTCATAACAGGCTCTCTCGCTCTCATAGCAGAGGCTATACACTCTTTCTCTGACTTGGTAGCATCTTTTATATCTTTCATAGGAGTAAAACTTTCAGCAAAAAAACTCTCAAACTTTCCCTATGGCTTATATAAAATAGAGAATATTACAGCTATTGTGATATCCTTTTTTTTATTCTTTGCATCCTACGAGATTCTAAAGGAATCTCTGCTAAATGAACACAAGCCTGAGGTAAAAAAGCCAGAGTATGCTATCTTTGTGATAACTGTAGCAATGGTCCTTACTTTTGTATACTCTCATTTTGAGAAAAAAGTAGGAGAGAGGCTAAATTCCCCGACGTTAATAGCAGATGCGAAACACATATGGGCAGACTTCCTATCCTCAGCAATAGTTTTAGCAGGTTTGTTTGGAGTGATGATGGGATACCAGGATGTAGATAAGTATGCCGCAGGGGTAGTAGCTCTGTTTATCCTGTACAGTGGATACGAGATCTTCAAAGAAGGTATAAAAGTCTTATTGGATGTCTCTTTAAGTGAGGAAGATATAGATGCTATCAAGTTTACTCTACTGAAACATCCATCTGTAGTCGAGATAAAAACAATAAGAGGAAGAGTAGCTGGTAGTCATAAGTTTGTTGAGATTGAACTCCTTCTTAACAATCTTGGACTGAGGGAAGCTCACCGGATAGTTGATGAACTTGCTACACAGATAAAAGAAAAAGTTCAAAACCTTGACTCTGTGGTCATACATTACGAGCCTGTTAGACAAGAAGGTTTAAAGATAGCTGTTCTATCGGAAGAGGACGGAAAAGTGAAGGACTTCTCTGAAGGATCGAAGATTGTGATAGTTGACATCAGGGAAGACGGTAAAGTGGATACTGTGAAACATATCTACATACAGAAATCTGAGAGGGAGATAGGGAAGCTCCTTTCTAATCTTGGTGTTGACATTGTCATAACGAAGAACCATCCGGAAGACTTTGACGTTAGATTCCTTATATCCAAAGCTGGTATACTCGTCTGGGAAACATCAGAAGATGAATTTGAAAAGGCAGTTCAAGAAGTAGTAAAATCTTGGAGTAATTTTAACAAAAGAGAGAGAATATTATGATAGGAAGAATACTAGTAGGATTAGACGGTTCAAAAGCCTCTAAGGTTGCAGCAGAGTATGGTATAAACCTCTCAAAGCATCTAAAGAGACCTGTAGTTGGTATAAACATAATAGACATAAGGATGTTTGAAGGACCATTTATGGCAGACATAGCAGGAGGATTAGGCTTTACTACTTTCGGAGACTTTACAGTGAAATTAAGGGAAATCCTTGACCAAAAAAGCCAGCTCATACTAGATGACTTTACAAAAGATTGTAGAGAGAAAGGGGGGGATTGTACGGTAGCCCAAGCTTACGGAGTCCCAGACTACGAGATAGTCCAGATGGCAGACCCAGAAGATATCATATTGATAGGTAAGAAAGGAGAACACGGAGAGATAATAAAGACACTCCTAGGCTCCACGGCAGAGAGGATAGCAAGGAAATCTAACTGTCCTGTTATGATAGTCCCTACTAGTGGATACAGACCAATAAACAATGTCCTTGTATGTTTCGATGGAAGGGAGAAGTCTGTCCATAGCCTTGACTACGCAAAACACCTACAGGAAAAGTTAGGATTTAGGATAAAGGTGATATCTGTATTTGAAGATAGAGCAAAGGATGAATCAAAGGTTGTAGAGTTTAAGAAGAGGATTAAGAACATACTCAACGGCGAGGCTGAGTTTGTAGACAAGTATGGGCTTGCAGAAGAGCAGATAGAGAAATTCCTAAAAGAAAGTCCAGATATAGACCTAGTAATCCTTGGAGCTTATAGAGACAGCTACGTAAAGGAGATAATCCTTGGAAGCACAACATCCTACATAACAGCTGTATCTCCAGTAGCTGTACTACTGGTAAAGTAAAGGAGAGATATGGAAAAAGATTTTGGGAACTTTCAGGGTATACTTATAGTAGGACTTGGTCTTATTGGAGGATCATTAGCTCTATCCCTGAAGGAAGAAAGCTTCAAAGGCCGTATCTACGGTTTAGATCTAAGTAAAGATAGAGTAGAGACTGGTTTAAGGTTGAAGGTCATAGAAGAAGGATTCAGAAGCTATGAGGAAGTACCCTGGGAGAATGTGGATTTAGTGATAATATCCACCCCAGTTAAAACATTTGATACGGTGGCAAAGACTCTAAAGAAATTCATAAAGGAAGAGACCATTGTGTCCGATGTAGGCAGTGTTAAGGGAGATGTGGTCATAAGACTTCAGGAGATACTAAAACCTAACCTTTTCGTAGGTGTCCATCCTATAGCAGGGACGGAGAAAGAAGGTATAGAGAATGCCAGACCAGGCTTATTTAAAAGAGCAAGACTGATTTTAACCCCAGTAAAGGATAACCGAGAGGAGGTGAGAAGAGTCCAGAAACTATGGGAAGATTTAGGCTCTCTTCCTGAGATAATGGACCCTCATCTCCACGATTTTGTCTTTGCCAGTGTTTCCCACCTACCCCATGCAATAGCCTTCGCCCTCGTAAACAGTCTGATAGAACTCTCAAAAGAGTTTAACATTGACCTGTTTAAGTATCCGGGAGCCGGATTCAAAGACTTTACAAGGATAGCGGCAAGTTCTCCTACTGTGTGGAAAGATATATTCTTAGAAAACAAAGAGAACCTACTGAAGACGATAGATGTGTTCATCTCGTCTTTGAATAAATTAAAGGATGCTATAGATAGAGAGGATGAGGAGAGTATAATCCGGATTCTATCTGAGAGTAGAGAGAAAAGACTGTCTTTAGAGAACTGATTACCAGTTTTGCAAAATTGAAAATCTCCCTTCTCTTTAAA
The DNA here is from genome assembly GCA_026418535.1 of Hydrogenothermaceae bacterium. Classification (GTDB taxonomy): domain Bacteria; phylum Aquificota; class Aquificia; order Aquificales; family Hydrogenothermaceae; genus JAOABC01. Next base: position 31,481 of record JAOABC010000006.1, read on the forward strand.
CTTCACCTGTTTGCTACGAATGTTTGGCATAGATTTTGATTGTATTTAAGTTTAACCTTCAACAAGGGAGAGAAATAATGATATGCCAATTCCAAAGGACTATAAAGAACCCAGTAAAAATAGAGGGTATAGGACTACACTCGGGAGAGAAAAGCAGTATATACCTCATCCCTGCAAAGGAGAATGAAGGTATAAAGTTTGTTAAAGACTCTACTGTAATACCAGCAAACATAAATTACGCTCACAGCTTTGACTACTCCACAACCTTGTTTAAAGATGGAAAGACAGTCAGAACAGTAGAACATATTATGGCTGCACTGTACTTTACAGGAATAGACAACATCACTATAGAGATAGAAGGAGAAGAGCTACCGATAATGGATGGAAGTAGTAAAGAGTTTGTGGATGCTGTAAAAAAAGCAGGTATAGTGTCCTTAAAGGAGAAGAAAGTCTACGCTGTGATAGAGGAAGTTGTAGAGGTTGTCCTTCAGGATAAATATATAAAGGCTTCTTCTTATCACACTTTCAAGGTTATTTACCAAGCTAAGTACGAGAACAGTATAATAGGTAACAGAAGATTTGAATACATTCCGGATAGTAAAGATTCCTTCCTAGGTATATACAACGCTAGAACTTACTGCTTCCTTGAAGAGATTAAGTATCTAAGAAGCAAGGGACTAGCTAAAGGAGGCTCTTTAGAGAACGCAGTAGTGTTTGATAGAGATAGGGTTCTAAATGAGGAAGGTTTGAGGTTTGATGATGAACCTATAAGGCACAAAGCCCTTGACCTTATAGGAGACTTGTATCTTCTTGGTTATCCGGTTATAGGTCAGATAGTCTCCTTTAAAGGAGGGCACAGACTTAATGCTGAGCTTGTAAAATCCCTAATATCTGCAAACGCCTTCAGTCTAAAGACAGCTTCAGAGGTATTAGACTTACGGGATAACATAGCTCTGACAATCCGTTGATTTTTAGGATTGTAAACCTACATTTATGGTCAAAACTTACGAAGAGGTTTAAAAAGATGAAGTTTATATACTGGATGCTGTTGATACTCTTTTCAATCTCTCATGGGTCAGAACTGACAGAGAAGAAGTTTGCAGATTTCTACGGGAAGGATGAATCAGGAAAAGTTGTTAAACTCTCTGAAATAGCTGGAAAGGGTAAACCTGTAGTGGTGGTATTCTGGGCTATCGGTGATGTAGATACCTATAAAATTCTACCAAAGATAAACAGTCTTTACGACAAGTACAAAAATAGAGTTCTATTCGTAGCTCCTCTTCTCAGTAAGTCTGATGAAAGAGAGGTAAAGGAAGCGAAAAAGTTAATACCTCTAAAGGTACCTGTATGGCTTGCAGGAACAGATGCTATAAAGGGTTACAACATAAACAAGGTGGATGTTCCATACGTTGTATTTATAGACAAGGATGGTAACATACTTTCTGTGATGAAGACCACAAGAGATGAAAAGGATATAGAGAAGAGTATACTAGACCTTCTTAAGTGATTATTTTAGATAGCTTTTCGCTAAGTTTAGAGAATGCTCTGCCTCTGTGACTAATTCTATTTTTCTCATCTATATCAAGTTGTGCCATAGTTCTATCATATCCTTCAGGCTTGAATATAGGGTCATATCCGAAGCCTTTATTCCCTTGAGGATACTCAGTTATCTCTCCCATACACTCTCCCTCTGCAAACAGTCCCCAACCCTCCGGAGAGTAGAACACTACACAGCTAACAAACTTGGCACTTCTGTTTTTCTCTCCTTCCATAAGTTTTAAAACCTTTTGTATATTCTTCTGGTCTGTAGTCTTAGCCTGATCCTCTACCTTTCCACCAAACTCTATCTCATAGAACCTTGCAGAGTAAACTCCCGGCATACTACCAAGAGCATCTACAACCAATCCACTATCGTCAGCCACAACAGGTATACTGTAGTACAGAGCATACTCCTTTGCTTTTTTCAGAGCATTCTCTAAAAAAGTGGAACGGTCTTCTTTTACATCAAACTTTATACTTACATCCTTTAAAGATATAATCTCTACCCTAAAGTCTTCTAGCAGTTTTCTTAACTCTCTAACCTTACCCTCATTAGTTGTTGCCAGGAGAATTTGCACTTTTTTCAACCTCTCTTTTTTTCTCAGCCGGACAAACTACTGCCATAAATTCCTCTTTTGATATCTTCTTTATACCTGCTTTCTTATTCTCACAGGAGCTTTTACAGATAGATGCTAATTTACTAGAACTTTCAGACCTACAGAGTTTATAAGAGACTGCATGGCTAAGTAACCATCATTACAGTTGTTATATCGTAGCAACTGCTATAAACATTGTACATACCTTCACAGGTCTGGGCAGTACAGTAACTTACAATCAGTATAACAGCCAGCAAGATATTTCTCATACCTCCACCCTCATACTGTAGCTATGCAAGATGGCTACGGCATCTGCAATATCATAATCTTTTATCTGAAGGTTGTATACGTAATTTACCATAGATAGCACCTGCTCTTTTGTGGCTCTACCATAACCGGTTATACTTATCTTAACCTCTGCAGGGCTAAATTCCTCCAACTCTACTCTTTTAGTTTGACAAGCAAGTAGAATAACACCTCTCACTTCTCCCAGTTTTATCAGTGTCTGGGCATTTATACTGTAAAATGGAGTTTCTAACAAGACTTTGTGAGGACTGTATTTGTTGATCAGCTCTGTAACCTTTTCAAACAAGAAAGAGAGAGGGTTCTTATTTCTCTTTAAGTCTATAACACCACACTCTTCTATACAGAGAGTATCTTCTAGCACACCAAAGGCATAACCTGTTCTACTACTGGAAGGGTCAAAAGATAGGAGTTTCAAATTTATCCCTCTATCTTCTCCAACATCGTGTCTGGGATATCGAAGTTAGCGTAAACTTTCTGCACATCATCGTTATCCTCAAGAGCATCTAAGAGTTTCATGAGTTTCGTTGCACTTTCTTCGTTATTTATCTGAACTGTTGTTGTTGGTATCTTTGTCAATTCTGCTTTGGCTATTTTCACTCCGGATTTTTCTAGACTTTCTTTAACAGAGTACAACTGATCCAGAGAAGTTCTTATCTCGTAGTAATCATCCTCTGTTATCACATCCTCTGCTCCGGACTCTATAGCCTTCTCGAATATCTCTTCTTCAGATATAGTTGACTTTTCTACGCTTATAACTCCCTTGTCCTCAAACAGGAAAGATACACATCCAGTGGTTCCTAAATTACCTCCATACTTAGAGAAGATATGTCTGATTTCCGCCGTTGTTCTGTTCCTGTTGTCCGTCATAGTCTCTACTATGATGGCTACCCCTTCAGGTCCGTACCCTTCATACTGGACCTCTTCATAACTCACACCTTCAAGCTCACCTGTTCCTCTCTTTATCGCTCTATCTATATTCTCTGAAGGCATGTTAACTTCTCTTGCTCTCTCTATCGCCATCCTGAGCCTCGGATTAGCCTCCGGGTCTCCGCCACCTAACCTCGCTGCTACTGTTATCTCCTTTATTATTTTCGTAAATATCTTTCCCCTTTGGGTATCTACTTTAGCCTTCTTGTTCTTTATGTTGTGCCATCTACTGTGACCAGCCATTAAAAACCTCCGTATGGTTAGGTTAAATATTAATTTTAACATAACTACATCACTTAGTGATTATCCTTATTCAAAATTTAAGAATTTAAAATTTATTTATCTTAAATTTATTTTCAGGAGGATATATTATGTTTATACAGATTGATCAGCTTCCAACAGTCCCTCTTGAGGAGATGAACCGGATACACTCCAGGGAAAAGTAGAGTTGCTAAACCATCTGTTTCAAAGTATTGAGACATTTAAGGGTAACAAGTGGATTTAGATTACATCAAAGGTGTTTATCAGGAGTTTATAGATGATGTAGTTTCTCACTTTTCGTTTAAAAATCAGACGATGGAGGAGTTTAACTTTTTTGCATACGATATACACAGAGGAGAGCACGATAGGATACTTTTCCAGTTAAAGTCTATTCAAAAGTTATTAGAAGATAGGGGAGATGTTGAGATGTTGAAAGATTACCTTATCTACACTTTCAAACCTTGGATCATCTCCCATATCCAGTCTATGGATACAGTAACAGCCACCTATTTCTCTAACTTTATATAATAAAAATCATTCAAACCGACGGCCTTCGGCTGTAAACTAATTTTTAGGAATAAATTTCTAGGAGGTCGTTTTTAGATGGCAGAGTTTAGGCATGTTTTTGTATGTATGCAGAGAAAACCACCAGGTATGCCTTCATGTGGAGATAAAGGTTCAGACCAGATTTTTATGAAGTTTCAAGAGGCTCTTATGATAAAGGGACTGTTTAACAAGATGGCAGTAACACCAACAGGATGTCTTGGTCCTTGTATATTTGGACCAAATGTTGTTGTATATCCGGATGCTATCTGGTATGGAAATATAAAACCTGAAGATGTTGAGGAGATAATCCAAAAGCATATAATAGAAGGGCAGCCTGTTGAGAGGTTGATAGTATCAAAAGGTAAACCTCCAGGAATGTTCTAAACATGGGAAAGATACTAGTTCATATCTGCTGTGGAGTTGATAGCGTCTATGCTTTAAGAGTAATAAAGGATCAAATGCCCGATAAGGAGTTGGTAGGCTACTTCTATGACCCAAACATCCATCCACAGCAAGAGTATGAACTAAGATGGATAGAAACCAAGAGAGTCTGTGATAGTCTTGGAATAGAGTGTATAAAGGGAGAGTATGAGTTAGATATCTGGCTTCAGAGGGTAAAAGGATACGAAAGCGAGCCAGAAAGAGGTGAAAGGTGTAGTATATGTCACGACCTAAGGTTGGAGAAATCTGCTCAACTGGCAAAAGAGCTGGGAGCCAACTATCTCACCACTGTACTGATGATGAGCCCGAAAAAAGAGTTTGAAGTTTTAAAAAGTATAGGAGAAAGAGTAGCAAACAAGTATGGGCTTGAGTTTTTAACATTCGATTTTAGGAAAAAATGTGGGGTAGAGAAGATGAACCTGCTATCCCGCCAATTTCAACTCTACCATCAGAACTACTGTGGCTGTGTATACGGACTTTTCAGCCAGAGAATGGAAGTTAAGTTCTATCCGGAACTAACATCCTTCAGTAAAGGTAGATTAGCAGGATCTAGGGAAGAACTACTGTTTATAAAACAGATAAGACTATTTGCTGAAAACCTAGGTATAGAATGTTTTGAGAAACAGTTTAGCTTTATAAAGTGGAGTTTAACCTCCTCTATCCTGAAAATAGATGGTAAAGAGATATTCCACAAAGTTTTACCTTACTCCGTCTCTGTAAAAGGTGTACTCCGGGATAGAGTAGAGAAGTTTGTTGAAACTCCAGAGAAAAAGATCTACAGACTACACAAGTCAAACCTTGAGATATGGAAGATCAATAAAATTGACGACTTTCTCTATGATGAGATGAGATTTAACACGGATCCTGTATTTTTAGTGGAAGAAGACATAAACCTAGGTGCTAAGATTGAGATACAGCTAAAGTCTGATTTTGATCCATCTGGAAAGTCTCAGAACTTAGTAATAGGAAATCTAAAAGCCCTTGAGATGGAAGTTTTTTACAGTGACACAGACTACTACGGAGCAGGAGGCTACGAACTTCAAGATATAACCTCATTTCTTTATAAAAACCAAACAGCTATAAGAAAAAGCAAACTCTGTGTAGTCATATTTGGAGCTCACTTCTGTGGAAAGATAGGAGAGAGGATATTCCATCAGTCCCTTTCAAACACAGAGATACTCTCGATGTGATGAGTCTGAGGAAACATATCTACCAGTTTTATCCTCCGGAGATTAAAACTATACTTTGCCAGATAAGTAACATCCCTTGCAAGAGTAGAGGGATTACAGGACACGTACACAATCTTTCTAACCTGACTAATATTTGAGATTCTACCTATAACATCCCTTCCAACTCCACCCCTTGGAGGATCAAAGATTATACATTCCGGTTTAAAATCAAAAGCATACTTCAGACCTTTCTCCACCTTAGCCTTTAAGAATTTAACATTCTTAAGGTTATTATGCCTCACGTTAGCCTTTGCATCCCTAACAGCAGAGTCGTTAGACTCTATACCAAGAACTTCTCCAGCATAAAAACCAGTAGGAATAGAGAAAGTCCCAACACCACAGTAAAAGTCCAACACTCTTTTGAAACCTTCATCCCCTATCTCACCTATAACTTTACTGATCAATCTGCCTACAAGAAATTTATTCACCTGGAAAAAGCTATCTATAGAAACCCTAAACAGGTATCCATTAACCCTGTAGAACAGAAAACCTTCCCCCAGTCCTAACTTCTGGCCATCAGCCTCAAATGTAACTCCTCTTATAAGAGGCGAAATCTCTTCATGTATTATATCTATTCTTGGTACTACATTTAGAAGATCCGACCTATCCTTAAACACAAACCGGACAACTTTCTCGTTCTTTTCATTGGAAAATATATGTATAGATGACGGACAAAGCCCGTATTTTATTAAAAATCTCTTTAAAGGCCTTATAAGCTCATCTATATCCTCCTTTAAAATAAGACAACTGCTTACATCCACTATCTGGTTAGATTCTTTCCGGTAGAAACCAAAGTTTTTCCCATCAAACTTAAACTGAACCCTGTTTCTATACCTAAAAGCCTCCATACTCTCCACCACCACTTCATCTATCTCCTTATCTAACTTCCCGACCCTAATCAACTGCTCTTTGAGCATCTCCACTTTCAGATTTATCTGGTTTTGATAGGGAGTGTGTTGGATGTCACATCCTCCACAGAGTTGATAGTAGCTACAAGGTGGTTCCTGTCTCAGAGGAGATGTATTTACAATCCTTTTTAGCTCACACTCACAGTAACTTTTTTTATCTTTTAAGATCTCTACCTCAACTTCTTCCCCAGGAAGAGTATAGGGCACGAAAAAGCTCTTACCTTCATCGTATCCTATACCGTGTCCGCCATACACAAACTTCTCTATCTTTAGCCTCATCTTATCTCCAAAGGTTTACTTTTGTTGTTTGCCTTGTCCACAGCATATACTGTATAAACATCTCCTTCTCTGTAGTCTTTATCTATGAAGTAGTAAGTCTTTATAGGAATATTCAGTATAACCCTTGAGTTCTTATATACAACATAACCAACAACATCCTTAGAACTACTCTCATTCCAGATAAGAGTAGCAGAGCCATCTTCATTCAAAACAAGTTTACCCATGGTAGCCGGAGCTGGAGGAAATGTATCCCTGTAAGTTATGCAAAATGATTTTGAATAGTCTGACTCCACATTCTCCTCAAGGTAGAAGGTATAGTAGTAGCAGTAAGAGGTGTTTTCCATAACCTGCCTATCAAGAAAAGTATCCTCAAAGGTTGTCAAGAAGATAGGATAGAAACTGTCTGGAGAGTTAACCTTATAGAGATTGAGCCTATTTAAAGTGTACGACTTTATCAACACACCATCATCTGTATTTTCTAAGACTAAATCAGGGAAAGGATTAGAAGGAACACTCTTTGGAATTATACAGACTTTTTTAGAAGGATTACTGGACCTCTTCTTTGTTTTTACGATTATCTCATAACACTGCTGTTTTTCAGACAGCTTTTCGAAAAACCAGTATAGTGTTCCAGAGTTAGCTATATCCACCTTTATTTCTCTGTAATCTCTAAACACTTTAAACTCTGTCTCTTCCTTTATAAGTCTTGAGTCTATGTATAACTTTGGATAGTTAAACAAAACCAGTGCAAAACCACCAATCTGCTTTACCTTTATATCTTCTACAGAGGAAGGTTGATCTATAGGAGGTGGTTTTGGATTACCCTTAACACCACAGGAGAACAGAAAGAGGATATAGGCAAGTAAAAAAAAGGCTAAATTAAACCTCATTCTGTAAGACAAACTCCCGGAGTTTCAGTAGTTTTCTAAACATATCTGGAAACTCTTTCAATGGTATCTGGTTTGGTCCATCTGATAGAGCCTTAGAAGGTTCCGGATGAGTCTCAAAGAAAAGACCGTCCACACCAACACTTACTGCAGCCTTAGCCAGAGGATAAGCAAATTCCCTCTGTCCGGAAGAAGCAGTCCCAAGACCTCCAGGAAGCTGAACACTGTGGGTTACATCGTATATAACCGGAGCATACTGTTTCATAATAGGAAGACTTCTAAAATCAACAACCAAGTTGTTATAACCGAATGTTGTACCCCTCTCAGTAAGATAGATTTTATCACATCCAGATAGTCTCAACTTCTCTACTATATTCTTGGTATCCCAAGGAGCGAGGAACTGACCTTTTTTTACATTAACTTCCCTGCCAGTCTCAGCTGCAGAAACCAGTAGATCAGTTTGCCTACACAAAAAAGCAGGAATCTGTATTATATCAACCACATCTGCCACTTCCTTAGCCTGATAACTTTCGTGTATATCAGTCAAAACCTCTAAACCAAACTTCCTTTTAACTTCCTGCAAAACCATAAGCCCAAACTCTAAACCATAACCCCGGAAAGAACTTATACTACTTCTATTAGCTTTATCAAAAGAAGACTTAAAGACAAACCTTATATCTCTAAACTCATCCTTTAACTCCCTTATAACCTCAGCCACTTCAAAACAAACATCCCTACTCTCTATCACACATGGTCCAGCTATTACTACGAACATATATCAAACTCCATCTAAACTTTATACCCTATAATACCACTTTTTAATCCTCTATAGTTATTAAAACTATATGCTCTATTAAGTTAAGGCTCGTATAGTATTCTGTATTCAGAAATAGACTAAAGACATATTTATTAATAGTGTTAAATCCTTTAAAAGAAGGGTTTTAAAATGAAAGTTTTAATAGTAGGGACTGTGATTAAGTTATCTACAAATCTAGTATTAAGGTTTTTAAAAAAGAGACTTTTGAGGTGATAGTGGAGAAAGGTTAAGAGTCTAGCTGTGCTTCTTTTAGGTCATCTGCATAATTCTCAAACTTTTTATCAAAACTAAACACGTCCATCTTAAACACATTTTTCTTATAGACACACTAAGATATCCACAGTTGAGACACAACAAAGAGGTATAAAAATGAAAAAAACCGAGTCCCCCTCCTCTTTGTATCCCAACAGTTTAGATGGAACGAGAGTTTGGGAAGTTATAAGGATTTAATACGACGCTGATTTTTACATCCCACACGGTTCAGATGAACCCCCATTATAAGTGGTTTAAATCAAAATAGATTTTAAAATGAATAACCGTAAATTGATGTTTTTTTTGCAGTGAATCTCACATAACAGGAATATATTTTCTGTTACATACCCAAAAATCGTTGAAACAAGCCTAAGTTCGGAGATTATAGGTTTTATACTTCGATACAATTAAGTAGTAACAGTTACCGTTGTTAATATTTAGAAACAAAATCAAAGATTCTCTATTGTATTGCGAAGTCTATAAAACACACAAGCAGCTCTTAAGTAATAAAAAAGCCCCCCTTAGGGGGAATGAGGGGGAATGGATGTATTACTCTATTCTTAAAATTGCCTCATCTGGAGTTATATTATCTCCCACTTGAGCAAATATATCCTTTACTGTTCCATCTATTGGAGAGTGTATCTCATTCTCCATCTTCATAGCTTCAACCATAGCCACAACTTGACCCTTCTTAACCTGGTCTCCAACATTAACAAGGATCTTTGAAACTTTACCAGGCATAGGTGGAGCTACGTCCCCTGGCTTTTCAGGTCTTGGTTTACCTGGAGAAGCTGTTGCAGATGCAGACGCTGCAGGTGCAAAAGTTCCAGACCTTCCAACCAATGTAACAGCTAAAGGCTGTAGCTGAACTTCTTCTAACTTTCCATTCACATTTACATAGAACTTCCTTGGTTTTGATGGATCTTGCTCCGGTGATACACCCTCTATTTTAACCTTAAACTTATCTCCGTGGTAAGTTATCTCAAACTCCACAGGAGCTACATTCTCTAAGCCGTCTGGCTTCATCTCTTTAGGCTCTACCGCATCAGCAGGAAGAACTGTTAACTCTCCTTTTTCCCTGGCGATAATATAATCCTTAGCCTGTAATGGAAAGAGAACAAATAGGAGAATCTCTTCATCTGTAGGCTCTCTATTAAGGATGGATTTAGCTTCGTTGTATGCTTTATCCCATTCTTGGTTGTCTGCAAGGTCTCCAGCCCTTATAGAGAAGTCTGGTTCTTTTCCAGATCCAAGTATCTTCTCAGCAAGCTCTTTAGATATTGGGCCAGGAGGTCTTCCATATTTTCCTTCTACGTAGTCCCTTGTTTCCTTGGTTATTATTTTATACCTCTCTCCGGAGATAACGTTTAGAACAGCCTGAACACCCACTATCTGAGAAGACGGAGTTAAAAGTGGAGGATACCCAAGGTCCTTCTCTACGTTTGGAACTTCTGCTAAAGCCTCCTCCATCTTGTCTAAAGCGTTAGCTTCCATAAGTTGGGCAACCATATTAGAGATCATTCCACCAGGTATCTTATGGATTAAGACCTTTGCATTAACACCTGCATATTCAGTCTCATACTTCCTATATTTCCTCTTGATCTCTCTTGTTATTTCAGCAAGCTCATCCAGGATCTCCAAATCTAAACCTGTGTCGTAAGGGGTATCCTGAAGGGCAGCCACCAAACTTTCAGTAGCCGGGTGTGAGGAACCAAAAGCCAGAGGAGACAAGACAGTATCAACCATATCAACACCAGCTAAGATAGCCATCATATGATTCATTATAGCTGTTCCACTCATATCGTGGTTGTGAAGCACTATCTTAATCCTATTTCCTACCTTATACTTCAGTCCTCTGATGATGTTGTAAGTCTCTTCAGGCATTAGGATTCCAGTAGCATCCTTAAAACATATCCAATCTGGCTCCAGATCTATCAGCTCATCTGCGTAGGACATCCACTTGTCAAGGGTATGAACAGGACTTCTTGTGTAGCTTATCTCAGCGTGAACCTCTCCACCAAACTCCTTTATAGCCTTAACCGCAACTTCTATATTCCTATTGTCGTTCAGAGAGTCAAACACCCTAAAAACAGTAATACCATGTTCTATACACTTTTCAACAAACTTCTTAACAACCTGGTCAGACTTTGGCTTATATCCAACTATATTCTGACCCCTAAAGAGCATCTGGAGTTTTGTATTCGGCATAACAGACTTTATAGTCTTGAGTCTCTCCCATGGGTCTTCCTTTAGATATCTCAAGCATACATCAAATGTAGCACCACCCCAAACCTCAACAGCATAGAATCCTGCCTTATCCATCTTCTCACAGAGGGGTAGTAGGTCATCCGTTCTAACCCTTGTGGCAAGTTTACACTGCTGACCATCTCTTGGTGTTAAGTCTGTTATCTTTATAGGCCTCGGTGGAGCAACTTCTAATCCTCTCTCTTCCAACATCTCTCTAAAGAGCTTTAAACTCATAATCTTAAACCTCCTTTAACTTATAATCCGTAGTGGGCAGCTATAGAAGCTGCGATGAAAGACACTACCTCATCCTTACTTAGCTCTTCCTTGTAATCTAAAAGATGAGGGTTCTCTTCTAGGTATTTAGTTGTAAATTTGCCTTCGGCAAATTTAGGATCTTTCATTATCTCTTTAAGGAGAGGTATAGTGGTCTTTATGCCAGCTATCTCAAAATAGCCTAATGCTGACTTTGTAGTGCTAATAGCTTCTTCGTAATTCCTGCCCCAGCATATGAGCTTGGCTATCATGGAGTCAAAGTAAGGAGTCACCTCAAACCCAACGGAAGCAGCACTCTCTATCCTTACTCCAAAACCACCTGGGGAGTAGTATCTCTTTATAGTACCTATACTTGGAGCATAGTTCTTCTTAGGGTCTTCTGCGTTTATCCTACACTCTATCGCAAAACCGTTAAACTTAACATCTTCTTGTTTTATCTCTAATTTATGTCCTGCTGCTATCTTTATCTGTTCTTTCACGATATCAATACCAGTTATCATTTCACTAACAGGGTGCTCAACCTGTATCCTAGTGTTCATCTCTATAAAGTAGATATTACCATCCAAGTCTGAGACAAACTCCATTGTTCCGGCACTGTAGTAACCTATCTGTTTAGCAGCATTTGCACATATCTCCCCGTAGTACTTTCTCTTCTCCTCTATGAGTATCAAGGATGGAGCTATCTCTACCAGCTTCTGGTTCCTTCTCTGGATAGAGCAGTCCCTCTCTCCAAGATGTATCACATTTCCGTACTTATCTCCCAAAATCTGGAACTCTATGTGTTTTGGGTTCTTTATGTACTTCTCAAGCAGGAGATCGCCTCTACCGAAAGCTTTCTCTGCCTCTTTGTAAGCCTGCTCGTAGTTTTTCCGGAGTTCTTCCTCGTTGTTACATATTCTTATACCTCTACCACCACCACCAGCGGATGCTTTTAAAAGAACTGGATAACCTATCTCCTTGGCAAGGTGGACTGCCTCTTCTACATCTTTCAGTATCCCATCACTACCTGGGACGGTAGGTACTCCAAACTTCTTCATTATCTCTTTGGACCTTGCTTTATCTCCCATAAGAGATATAACTTCGGCTGAAGGACCTATGAAGGTTATACCGTTATCTTCACACATCTTGGCAAACTCTTCATTCTCAGCCATAAAACCATATCCTGGGTGGATAGCGTCAACTCCAACAGCCTTAGCAAGATCTATTATAAGCTGTTTGTTTAAATAGGTGTCTAAAGGGTTAGCTCCTATCATATAAGCTTCATCTGCCATTCTAACGTGTCTTGCGGTGGACTCTACATCTGAGTATATAGCAACTGTCTGTATACCAAGCTCATGAGCAGCCTTTATAATACGGCAGGCTATCTCTCCTCTGTTTGCAACCAGTATTTTGTTAAACATAATTACACTCCTTACTTTTCTATTTTGAACTCATAAGATATAGGAGCGACTTGGTTTATCATGTAAGCTATGCTACAGGTTTTGTTTAGAGATGTCTCTATGGCGTTTTTAACATCATCCTCAGAAAGATCACCCTTAACAGTGAACTTTAAGTATATCTTTGTAAACACCTTTGGATACTCTTCTCTCCTTTCTGCATCTGTCTCTACTGTGATGTCTTTTACCTCTTTTCCGGCTTTATGGAGAGCTTCGTAGACGTGTATTCCCATACAACCTGCTATAGAGTGGAAAAGAAGCTCCGGAGGTCTCACACCTCTTCCCTTACCACCTACGTAGGCTGCAGCATCGATAGACAGTTCAATACCTGCATCTCCTTTTCCTATAAAGTGAAAGTCCTCTTTCTGTTTTACTATTACCTTCATCTATCTCACCTCTCTCTATAGATTTTTTATCCTGTTAGCTATCTCATCCCCAAACTGGGTGGTGGAAAGTTCTGTTGCATCAAAACCTTGTTTCCTGAACCCTGAGGCTATATCTGGTGTGCCCTTCTTCTGAGATATAACATCCTTAACAGCAGTATATATAAGCTGGCTTGCTTCCTTCCAACCGAGGTACTCAAGCATCATAGCTCCAGAGAGGATTATAGACAGAGGATTAGCTAAACCTTTACCGGCTATATCGTTTGCTGTTCCGTGAGTGCTCTCAAAAAGAGCATATCCATCCCCTATGTTCCCACTTGGAACAAACCCAGGTCCCCCTACTAAAGCAGATGCAAGATCGGATATATAGTCTCCGTTTAGATTCTGAGTTATTATTACATCATAGTATTCTGGCTTTAAAACTAACTGCATCAACATCTGGTCTGTTATAACTTTATATATCCTCGCTTGTCCTTCTCCTGGCTCTCCTTCTTTTATTATCTTCCTTTTGAACTCCTCTTCATCCGCCACCTCGAAGGCCCAGTTTAGGAAGGCACCTTCTGTTGCCTTCATAATATTCCCTTTCCCTGCTATAGCTATATGTTTTTTACCGTTCTCAAGAGCATACCTGAAAGCTTTCCTTACGTGTCTTTTCGTCTTAAACTCGGACATAGGCTTGACAGTTACACCAGCATCTTCAGGTATAGCACCCTCAGATACACCCATCTCTTTTATGAAAAACTCTCTTACCTTCCTGGCTCCTTCAGTCCCTGCCATGTACTCTATAGCCATATAGACATCGTCAGAGTTTTCCCTGAAAACTGTTACATCCACCCTCTCAGGGTTAGGTATAGGTGATGGTTGTCCCATGTAGTATACAGGTCTGATGGCTGAGTAGAAGTCCATTGACTGTCTTAAAACTGCATTCAACGACTTGCCACCCTTGCCTACAGGTGTGCCAAGAGGCCCCTTTATACTGACAACACTCTGCTTTAGTAGTTCAAGTGTCTCGGATGGCATCCTGTCTAACCCTTTCTCTTCTGCTTTATCTCCAGCTAAAACTTCAACCCAGTAGATCTTCTTAGAGCCCTTATACTGTTTTTCAACTGCTGCGTTCACTACTTTTATCATCTCCGGAGTTATCTCAGGTCCAATACCATCCCCAACTACAAATGGAATTATAGGGCTATCCGGGACAGTTATGGTTTTATCAGGATTTAGTGTGATAAAACTACCCTCTTGAGGTACAACGGCCTTACCATTCCACCAAAAAACGTTATCCATACACCTACTCCTTATTAAAACATCGTTTTATTGCAAATCATTATAGCATTATGTTTATTTAAAAGTCAATAAAAATAAAACAGTGTTTGATTTTTAAATGAAGTTTAGGTATAATGTTAGTATATAGGTGATAAGTACAAAAAACTTTATGAGGTGAGAGTTCTATGGCACAACGTGGAATCAGGGAGTTTGATGGAAAGAGGATTATAGCTAAAAACTGGAAAGATTATCTTGGTGATGTTTTTGAGTATCAGTTCAGATCTGTTTTGGTAGGTCCGGAGACAGACTTTGAGAAACTACCAGAGGAAAACCCTTGGCTCTTAGAAACTCCACTAGTGGCAAAACCAGATATGCTCTTTGGAAAGAGGGGAAAGCTTGGACTGGTCCTATTCAAGATCAACAAACCTGGGGATGTAAACTATCAGGACGCAGTTAACTGGATTAAACAGAAGATGCAGGAGGAGGTGGAAATCAACGGTGTAAAAGGACACCTAACTCACTTTCTCATAGAACCTTTCATACCTCACAAACCTGAAGAGGAATACTACATAGCCTTTTCAATGGGTGATGAGGGAGATACTGTTTACATGTCAGCCTTTGGTGGTATAGACGTAGAAGAGAACTGGGACAAAGTGTCTGAAGTGCTGATTCCACCAAACGCTACAGATGAAGAGATAGAGAACCTTATAAAGTCCAACATACCAAAAGAGATAGAAGACAAGGAAAAGTACGGGGATTTTGTTATAAGAGCTTACAAGATGCAGAGGGACTTACACTTTGTCTACTTTGAGGTAAACCCTCTAGTTATGGTTGGAAACAAAGTCTATCTTCTTGATTTCGTTGGAAAGGTTGATGATACAGCAAGCTTTGTGGCTGGTAAGAAATGGGGTGAGTTAGACTTTCCTTCTGGGTTTGGAAGGGATCTAACGCCGGAAGAAAAGTATATAAAAGAGTTAGATGAGAAATCTGGCTCTTCTCTAAAACTGACGATCCTAAACCCTGAAGGTAGGATATGGACCTTGGTTGCAGGTGGTGGTGCTTCTGTTGTGTATGCAGATACTGTAGCAGATATGAGTTATGTAAGTGAGCTTGCAAACTACGGTGAGTACTCAGGAAACCCAACAAGAACAGAGACAAGGGAGTACGTAAAGACTGTCTTAGACCTACTAACTAGAAACAAACATCCTTCCGGAAAACCAAAGATACTGCTCATAGGTGGTGCCATAGCAAACTTTACAGATGTTGCAAAGACCTTCGATGGAATAATAGATGCTTTCAAAGAGTATGCCGAGAAGATGAGACAGGTTGGAATAAGAATCTACGTCAGGAGGGGAGGTCCGAACTACGAAGTTGGATTGAAGAAGATAAAACAGGTAGCTACAGAGCTTGGTCTACCTATAGAAGTTTATGGTCCGGAACTACATATGACAGATATAGTCAGAAAAGCCCTTGAAGAAGAAAAAGTGGCATAAAAGAAGGAGGATTAAGATATGAACAAACCTGACTACCTTTTATTTGACAAAAACACAAAAGCTATCTTTTGGAACCTAAACACCGCAGCGATACAGAGGATGCTGGACTATGACTATGTTGTAGGTAGAAGCCCAAGTATAACCGCGATCGTTGCTCCAACCTCTGAAAGGTCTTTTGAAAAGTTCTTCTACGGCACAAGAGAGATAGTGATCCCTATCTATAGATCTACTAAGGAGGCTGCAAAATTCCATCCGGAAGCTGACGTACTACTAAACTTTGCTTCCTTCAGAACTGCTTACCCAGTTACTCTTGAGGCTTTCGAAATACCTCAGATAAAGACAGTCATCATCACTGCGGAAGGTATCCCAGAGAGATACGCAAGGGATATGAGGATAAAAGCAAAACAGAGAGGCAAGTGGATAATAGGCCCTGCTACTGTTGGAGGTATAACTCCTGGAGCCTTCAGGATAGCAAACACAGGAGGAACTATAGAGAACATCATAGCTTCAAAACTACACAGAGCAGGTTCTGTAGGTTTGGCTACAAGGTCAGGAGGCCTATTTAACGAGTTGTCTAACATCATCTCAAGAAATGCTGACGGTGTAGCAGAAGGTATAGCTATAGGTGGTGACAGGTTTCCCGGAACAGACTTCTTAGATCATATACTGAGATTTGAACAGAACCCTCAAGTTAAATTCATGGTTCTTCTTGGAGAAGTAGGAGGAGAGGCTGAATACAGAGTTATAGAGGCTGTAAAAAATGGACTTATAAAGAAACCTGTTATAGGTTGGTGTATCGGAACTATATCTAAATTCTTCGGTGGGGAAGTCCAGTTTGGACATGCAGGAGCAAAAGCAGGAGCAGACAGGGAAACAGCAGACGCGAAGAACAGGGCCATGAGAGAGGTTGGTATACATGTCCCTAACAACTTCAACGAGCTACCTCACGTTATAAAGGGTATATACGAGATGTTAAGAGGAGAAGGAAAAATTGCTCCTGTAGTGGAGCCGGAAGTTCCACCGATTCCGGAGGATATAAACAAAGCTATAAAAGAAGGAAAGGTAAGGAAAGGAACGAACTTCATCTGTACTATATCAGACGATAGAGGAGAGGAGGCAACCTACTGTGGACTACCTATCAGTGAAGTTATTGAAAAGGGTCTGTCTATAGCTGATGTAGTAGGGCTACTGTGGTTTAAGCGGAAGTTCCCAACATGGGCTTCTGGTTTTATAGATATGGTTATTAAGGTTGTTGCAGACCACGGACCTGCTGTCTCTGGAGCTCACAACACAAGGGTAACTGCAAGAGCGGGAAAAGACCTTATGTCTTCTCTTGCAACAGGGATACTCACAATCGGACCAAGGTTTGGAGGTGCTATAGACGGGGCAGCAAAGTACTTTAAAATGGCTTTTGAGAAGAAGATGTCCCCTGCTGATTTTGTGGAGTATATGAAGTCGGTGGAGAAGATACCTATTCCAGGTATAGGACACAGGATAAAGTCTACAAAGAATCCGGATAAAAGGGTAGAGCTCCTCAAAGATTACGCAAGGAGGAATTTCCCTAAGATAGAGCTTTTAGGCTATGCTTTAGAAGTGGAGAAAGTTACCACTTCTAAGAAAGAGAACCTTATCCTAAACGTTGATGGAACTATCGGGGTTCTACTGGTTGATATGTTCAGAGAGCTGGGATACACAGATAAGGATATAGATGGACTTATAGAGGCTGGGGCTTTTAACGCCTTCTTTGTCCTTGGAAGGTCTATAGGGTTTATAGGACACTACCTCGATGAAAAACGTCTTGATATGCCTATGTACAGACATCCAACAGATGATATACTCTACGATGTAAAGAGACCTGAAGGTTTCTAACAACAAGGGGGCTTATAAGCCCCCTTCATACTTTAAGATAGAATAAGGTTCCAAATGGAGTCTATAGTGTAATAATGTTTACTGAATATCTCTGTAAGGTTCCTGTAATCTGTTTTTCCGGTTAGCCAAGTGTAATCATCCTGGACTTGTCTTACAGCAAACTCGTAGACTTTGTTGTTCTCTGTGTAGAGGGGAGTGTCTATTTTCTTTTCTTTTATTATGTGGAACAGTTGTATTTTTTGTGGGTCATAGTCTATAAAGCTGTAGTAAGAGTAATCTCCGATGATCACTCCCTCAAAGCTCTTCCAGAGCTTGTAAAACTCTCTGTACAGGGTTGGGTCTAAGTCGTCTAATCCCTTGAAGTACAGGATATCGAAAGAGGAGAGGTTCTCTACCAGAAGACTATCCGGATTCTGAACTGCCTTAGCTGGAATCACTGTGAATGTCTTAGAGGATAGCCCTAAACTTCCATCGTTTATCAGATACCAAAATAGCAGGGATGAGAACGTCAGGTCTTGAGTTCTCATCACGACTCTATTCTCCTTATCGCTACCCACTTCCTTAAATCTATCGTACAGGTTTTTAAAGTCTACAGTCTCTGGAAATACCTTTAAAACATCTAAGTTGTAGGATGGTGGGGATGGAGACCTTAGGTATGGTTTTATGCGTATATTTGAGAGAGATTTGTTCACTGTGAAAACTATCTCGTTAAGGAAGTCAACAGCTTCGTTAACAGACATACCAAACCTTCTTAGACGGTTATACAATATGTATCCGCTCTTTTTGTCGTTGTATATAAGTTATTTACCATCAGGAAGGTTATGTAGTATATGTAGGCTCTCTTGAGGTTTCTGTTTGATAGGTTTATAGCCTCTCTTTCTATACTGTAGTGAGGGCACAGCATAAGGTGCCCCAGTTTGTAGCTATCGTACACATCTGTTAGAGCCTTTATTCTTTTATTTATAAACTCGAAGTTCACAGATAAAAAGTCTTCTCCAAACATAAACTTCTCGTATTTCCGGAGAGGATAGGAATAAAACTATACACTGTTCTTTAAGATTCTCTTGTAGTCTTTGTCTTTTTTTGTAGAAGATAGAAGCTCCAGAAGAGACTATGTCTAGTAATAGAAGAACTATACCTGCCTTCCTCCTTATCTAGAAGGACAGTAGTGGTGCAATCCTATTGAAAGCTTCAACCTTAGTAAAGTTAAGCTGGCTTAGATTCTCAAAATTTTCAATTTCCGGCTTGTAGTTAGCTATGAATAGGTCGAAGTATTCTCCTACCACTTTTCTTAGCTTGTCTAACCCAAGTCTTAGTATAGCTGTTTCATCCTTTATCTCCTCTACAGCACCCTCTCCTACACTGTTTGCAATTTCTATAACTTTGTTTTTCAAAGGTGGTAGGATATCAAAAAGTATTTTAAGTTGAAGAGCATCTGTGTTAGGGTCTTCTACTTCTGTAAGAAGGTTAAACAGGGATATTAAATCTGAGGAGATTTTCACATCATCTATGTCTTTATCCTATATAGACACTCTCTTTGGAGTTTGGAAAGAGTCCAGAGCTTGAGTATACTTCTTTATAAATTCTAGATTTTCAAACTCCTCCGGAAGTACTAAAGTCAGATCCCTTTCTGAAGTTTCTACTATAGTGGCCTTATACTTCTTCCCACCCATATCTACGTGGGCATACATCCCAGGCTGAAGTTCTTTGTTCTCTTTGAAAGTATTTATGTATACAATTTTTAGTTATGTAAACCACTTCCCCTAAATCCGGAAGGATAAAGCCTTTCAGGTAGTACCTATCCCACCTTCCATCTACCTCAAAACTCTTCTGTTGCTGAGGTACCTCATGTTTCTTATCTTCTTTCTTCCCAAATCCAAACATTCTCATACTGGAAACTCCTAACCTTTTATTTGTTGCCAGACTTTATCCATCTTTTCTTTAAGGGTCTCTGCAGTAAAAGGTTTCACTATGTAATTGTTAGCACCACTTTGTATAGCTAAAAGGACGTTTTCCTTCTTAGCCTCAGCTGTTACCATTATAACTGGTATATCTTTTAACTGAGGATCTTTCCTTATCTCCTGTAGAAGAGTTATACCGTCCATTTCCGGCATGTTCCAGTCTAAAAAGACTAAATCGTATTTACTCTGCTTTAGTTTGTATAGACCATCTTTTCCGTTTTCAGCTTCATCTACGTTGTTATACCCGAGCTGGGCAAGTAGACTCTTAATAATCTTCTTCATTGTTCCCGTGTCATCTACTGTCAGTATCTTTGAATTAGCTGGAAATCCCATCTTTTTCCTCCTTTATAGTTCTAATTCTTCAAGTAGCTTGTCTGCATCATCTTGAAAGATCCTATCTCCTGCTAAAAGTTCGTGGACCTTACCTTTATCAATCTCCCTCATCTCAGCTGTAAGGTTAGAAAACTCTATAGAGCTGACTGCTATAGCAAGGAGGTTCTCTTTATATCCTCAAGTATATTTATAACCTCTTTTATCTGTCGTGCGGAAAGGTCCTGAAAAGAGAAGAGCTCGT
Source organism: Hydrogenothermaceae bacterium (assembly GCA_026418535.1). Classification (GTDB taxonomy): domain Bacteria; phylum Aquificota; class Aquificia; order Aquificales; family Hydrogenothermaceae; genus JAOABC01. Next base: position 51,968 of record JAOABC010000006.1, read on the forward strand.
AGACTTTTAGAAGTATGTTCATATTCTCTTGATTCTTATTCTTTACAAAGAATAGCTTCTCCTTTATACTGTTTATAGGATTTAGGTTTATAAGCTCATCCAAAATCTTTCCTATTTCATGACAGTTTTGCTCCACTTTGTCAATCTGCTCTATTATCTTGTTAGAACTTTCCTCCGTAAACTTTACAACCTCTCTCAGACTCTCTGAAGCGGTAGGTACCACTACCTCTCCCGTATGTTTTGTAATTGCTCCTATCTGGCCTATTTTATCCTCAAGGAGTTTTGCCTCGTTTAGTATTGTTGATAAAATATTCTTTATGTCTTCCATAAACTCAACCTCCAAATTTATTTATGTAAGCCTTCAGAATCTGGTAGTAGTGATTTATCTCCACAATTTTCTGAGTTGCCAGTTTCTTGTTTGGATGTATATCCGGATGGTACTCTCTAACCATCCTTCTGTAAGCTTTCTTTAGTTTCTGCTCATCTAACTCACTAAGACCAAAAAACTCCATAGCTGTCTTCACGTGGTGAGGTTTGTTCTGAGGATTAAGACAGAACGACCAATATGCTCTCACGTAAGCTTTCAAAGTGTTCTTCTTAGTCTTGTAAAAGATATCAAAATCTTCTTTGAAAGCATCCCCTATAAAGTACTCCTTCGAAGTTGTATAAGAGTATTTTTCAAACCAGTCATCTACAAACCTATCCCAATCACCATCGTACTTCTCGTAGAGTTTATAGAACATCCCCTGGAATATCTCCATCCTTTTATAGCTTATAAACTCTATCAACTTTCGAATAAACAGGCTATCCATCTACTCCCTTTCTGGAAACAGCTTTTCTAAATCTATAATACTTATGAACCTATCTTTCGTCTGAGCAACATTAGAAAGGTAATCACTGTATATACTGTTCATAGGATTTGGCTCTAACTGGTCTTCTTTTATCCTTACTACTCCGTAAACAGAATCTACCTCTACTGCAAGCTTCCCCAGGTTTGTCTCTAGGATGATTAACCTAGTAGTCTCTACAGACTGGGGCATACCTATTATCTCCTTTACTGACAAAACTGGAAGGATCTCTCCTCTTAAGTTGACCACAGCTCTTATGTAAGAGTGGGTAAGTGGGACTGGGAATATCTCCAAATTTTTAGATATCTCCAATACATGTCTTAGAGATATACCCATAAACTCTCCTTCTATCTTTACACCTAAAAACTCATGGACTTTTAACGTTTCTTGACCGTATATAACAGGTTTTTCTCTCCAGATCTAACTATATCCATACTCATCCCCCTTTAAACTCTGAAGTTTTTATTCTTCAACAGTTCCACTATATCCAGTATGAGTACTATCTTCCCATCTCCTGTTATGGTTGCTCCGGATATACCGTGTAGATCTCCGAATATCTTACCAAGGGGTTTAACCACTATCTCCTCATCTCCAAACAGGTCTTCTACAGTAAAGGCTACTCTCTGATTTCCTATAAGACATACTATGATGTATCCCGTCTTAGAAGGAAGTATATGAAGCATCTCGTAGATATTTATCAAGGGTAGAGCATTGTTTCTCAGTATCAACACACTTTTTCCGGACAGAGATTTCACTTCCGCAGTTTCCGCAGGAATTATTTCCGTGACCAAAAATAGGGATAGCAAATCTCCTACCACTTACAGACACAAGTAGAGACCTGATTATCCCCACTGCGAGAGGGAAAGCCATGGATATTTTAGTTCCTTTTCCTTTCTCACTCCAGATATCTATAGTTCCCTGAAGTTTAGGACCGTATTCATAACAGCATCCACACCAACACCTCTACCGGATATCTCTGACACCTGTTCCTTCGTAGAGAACCCCGGTATAAATGCCAACCTTAGGATATCTTTTTCAGTCATCTTCTCTAATTGTTCCTTAGTCACCAATCCCTTCTCAAGAGCTTTTTGAGCAACCTTTGCTGGGTCTATACTTTTCCGTCATCTTCCACCTCAAGGTATACTCTATCTCCCTGATAGTAGGCTCTCAGTATTAGTTTCCCAACAGAACTTTACCTAAGACTCTTCTTTCATCCGGAGTTTCCAATCCATGGAAGGGAAGTTTCTGACTAGATGGACCATAGGCTCTTCAAGCCTCTCAAGTATGGACTTATCCATCTCTGTATCTTCACCTGTATAATGAGCTCAACTTCTTTTCCTACCACTTTCGACAGATCTCTGACCACTCTACTAAACTTCTGGAATAACCTCTTAACCGGTTGCATCCGGGTCTTCATGACAGCAAGCTGCAAGTCCTCAACTATCTTGTCTATAGAGGAAGCTATACTCTCTATCTCTTCCGTGTACTTGTTTGGAGGAGTGTTTTGGGTGAGTTCTGCCACAGTCCTAATCAACCTGTTTCTGTCTAAAACCAGCTCTCCAACAAGGTTTATCAGGTTCTCTATCTTTTGAACGTCTATTCTTAAAACTCTCTCTTCCTCTTCTTTTTTTAGCCTCTTTTTTCGGTTGCTCTGCTTGGCTTTTAGGTTCCGAAACCTTCTCCACTTTTTAGGTTCAGTAGGTTCACTACTCTCTGATGTACCGTTCTCTTTTAAATCTCTATTTATAATCTCTTCCTCTACAATTTCCAGCATCTTCTGGGCAGTTTCTTCCTCTATCTTCTGGATTAAGTCCATAAGAGCAGGCTGTTTGGGAGACACAATAAGACTGTCTACATAGTCCACTATCTCCTGAGGTCTTTTCCCTGGTGGTAGTAAGACAAGTTCTTCAAGAATATCCTCAACAGATCTACCTTTTAAGTAGGATAAGCCATATTTATCCAGTAAACTCTCTAAGCCTACAGACTCTTCCTTGTCCAAATCTTGAGGTTTTTCTCCCTGCAGCTCTAAGAGTCTGTTTATTAAGTCTTTTGGAGTGGATACTTCCTCTCCATCCTCATAGAACTTTATAGCGTCTTTTATAAAGTCAACAGTTCTAAGTAAGACTTCTGATATATCTATGGCTAAACTTCAGTTTACCTTCCTTTATTTTTCCCAGTAAGTCTTCCGCTTATGGGCTGTTTCCACTATAGCGGTAAGCCCAAGGAATCCTGCTCTGCCTTTTAGAGTGTGTATACTCCTAAATGCCGTATTTATTAACTCTTGGTTTTCTGGGTCTCTCTCCAAATCTAACAGCTTGGACTCTAAGCTCTCTAGATGTTCGTTCGCTTCAACTACAAATTCATCAAAAATCTCCCTTAACTCACCCGGAATCATTTCCCACCTCCATACTTCTCTACAAGCTCAAGAAGATGTTTAGCATCAAACTTAACCAAGTAGTCATCCGCCCCCGACAGTTTTAGCCTTCTGCTGGTTTGTTTCATCAGACAGAGTAGTGTTTATCACAACTGGAATATTAAAAAACCCAGGAGTCTCTTTTATAAGTTTTGTAAGTGTCAAGCCATCCATCTCCGGCATCTCTATATCTGTTAGGACTAAGTCTATGTAATCTCTTATGTTCTTACCATAGCTACTGGACTCTTGGAATATCTGATTTAATCTCTCCCAAGCTTGCTTTCCACTCTCTGTGATGATTACTTCACGACCTGCAGACTCTAAGATATCTCTTATAATTTTCCTAGCTACAGCAGAGTCCTCTGCCACAAGTATCCTGAGTTTCTTCTGGGCTTCCCTCTTTTCCTGGTCTTGAGGTAGGTTGAAAATCTGAAGTAGGTTCATATCGTGGAGGATACCCTCAAAATCAAGAATCAAAAGTAGCCCATCTTCTACATCAATCACCCCTGTAATTCTTCCGTTTAATCTACTGTTTAATACATCTGGAGCTTTCTTTATACCCTGCCAGGATATCCTCTTATTCTGTTAGCTTTGTGTATGATAATACCTACTTTCTCCCTTAAAAACTCCATAAACAGGAGATACCTTTTTTTCTCTGCAGGCTCGGGTATACCCATCCACTTTGAGAGACTCACTACCGGTATAAGCTCTCATCTGATCTCTGCCATACCTTCTACTTCCTTCGGCATATTTGGAACTCTTGTAAGGGTAGGCATCCTTAAAACTTCTCTAACTTTAGCAACATTCACCCCAAGTATCCACTTATAACTCCCATCGTCTCTATCCTCGTATAACCTAAAATCTATTATCTCTAACTCATTCTGACCTGTCTTAAGTATCTCTGGAAGTCCATAGTCCTGCATCCCATCCCTCCTTACAGTGTTCCAACTTTTCCTTTAACCTCTCAACTGCACCCTCTATCTCAAAAGCTATCTTGTTAGTGTTATCTGCAAGCTTTCTAAACTCACTTGCTACTACAGAGAACCCCTTCCCTGCTTCTCCAACTCTTGCTGCCTCTATCGCAGCATTTAGTGCTAGTAAATTACTCTGTTTTGCTATCTTTCTTTCTGATCTGCTCCACTTAACTGGTTTAACTGATTAAACTCTTCACGGACCATCACTAAACCTCCCTTCTTTTATTTTTTGAAGCCATTTCCTCTTTTACTATCTTGTCCAGTAGTTTAAACAAGTATTTAGAGACATTTTCTGCTCTATTTAGCTTTTCTAAGACAAACTCTTTGTGTTTCAAAATATCCCCTCCACTCCTGATGAGTTCTACCACAGGTAGAAAAACATCGTGGAACTCTTTGTGAGGAGCATCTATTTCCTTGAAAGTGTCTGTTATCTCGAACTTCTTAGCCCTATCTGAGTAACACCACTTACCGAAGGCATACTGTGTATGGCTAGCAAAAGTACCTTCCACAGACTCATTGATTACGGAGGAATACACTCTGTTTTTGAAGATTATATGGTCTAACTTTCTTGCAGATAGGAATGCTTTATCAGATATAAGTGTAGCTAGAGATGCGGTAGAGTCTGCGGACTTTTTAAAGTCAAAAATGATATTCCTGAACTTTCCTATCTCACTGGCTGCAGATTGAGCTTTTAAGGCCATCTTCTCTGACTCTCCAGCTGTCTCTTTAGACTGCTCTTGAAGCTCATTTATCACTTTTGCCACTTCCTCTGCTGCTTTCTGAGTCCTCTCAGCCAATTTCCTTACCTCATCTGCAACCATAGCAAAACCTCTTCCCATCTCTCCAACTCTTGCAGCCTCTATTGCAGCGTTAAGAGTAAGTAGATTAGTTTGGTCAGCTATATCCTTAATAAGATTCACTATCTCTGTTATGCTTGATGTCTTTTCCGCAAGAGCAACTATAACCTCGTTAGAGCTCTTTATCATATCTATAACTCTTTCTAAGTCTCTAACAATATTTTCAACTTGTCTTATACCATCTTTTGAAATCTCTGAAGTTTTCAGACTATCCCTCTTTATCTCCTCAATATCAGAGATTACTTTATTCAGGTCTTCATTATAATAAGGAGATTGGCTGATATCCCACCCCCAAGCTTAGATAGCTTCTCATTCAGTAGAGTCTTTTCAATGAACCTATTGTTTTTCTCTATAGTGTCAAGAGGCTGTTTAAGAGATTCTGCTATATCCTTAAAAACTCTATTGAACCCATCACTTATCACCTTCTTCCAGTATTTTCTCTGGGAAGCCTTTTCTATAGGAGACCTTATTTCCCTCATAAAAACTTCTACCTGGTCAAGTAAGTAGTTTATGTTATAAGAAAGTTGGATGAGCTCTCCCCCTCCTTTTCTTTTACCAATCTCTTTTCAAGGTCTCCTTTCTGCTTCTTTTATAACATAGGATGCCCTTTTTATGAAAGACCGAACCCTCCGGATGTTTATAAGTATATACCAAGCTGTTATGAAGTTTATAATGTTTAAAATTCTAATAAAGTCAAACCCATATTTAAATACCTCGAAACCTAAAGCAACAGTAAAAATGAATATCGAGAGAATGTTAGCATACTGGACTTTGCTCAAGCTTGATACGTTCATATGTAGATCCTCCTTTAATAGAGACTAAGAATTAGATGATTGTATTCAGTCTTGCCCTTCTCTCTGACAACGCTGTTGAGATATGATAGAGCAGACTCTATCCCAGAACTGCTCTCTATTTCCCAAAGCTTGCTGTACAGAGGCTCTATAACATTTCTTAAAACTTCCTTGTTCTCTATTGACCTTCTATCAGACTGGTATCCTATTATCTTTCCACTTCTATCGAATGTAAGAGTTACATGAGCAAATACCAAGTAGTAGCTTCCATCCTTACTTATGTTCTTCACGAAGGCAAATACCTCTTCTCCCTGCTGTATCGTCTGCCATAACCCTAAACACCGTCCTTTGCATATCCGGATGACAAACTATGTTATGGTTAGCCCCTATAAGCTCGCCTTCATCGTATCCGGATATCTCCACAAACACTGGGTTCGCATAGGTTTTTATACCTTTAGTATCAGTTTTTGAGACTAGTAATTTATCCAGGGGAACCTATCTCTCTACATCCTTCGGCTGAGGCCTGAACTTTCCCATCTTATCCTACTTCTACATGATTAGATGTCTATTCTTCTTTATACATTCCATCATCTTGTCCAGTCTCTCTACAATATGATAAGAATATCCTATGAAGTTTAATGTTTCCTTGACAGCACTTTATGACCTGCCTACTCTCATGTCTTCCAGTATATGGTTTGCTTCTTTATGGAATTTGATATGAAACTCTTCAAGCTCCTTGTAAGCATAAACACACTCATCCCCATACTTTTTCATCACATCTGTACCTACAGAGTAATACCACTTTCCAAGGTCGCACTGAGTATGGTCAGCCATCGCTGCATAGTCCTTTTTATTCAGCTTATCTACAAACTTTATAATCAAGTTTCCATGGTCTAAACCTTTTAGCCACAAAGACGAAATCTTTTATAGACACATCATTTGTAATGCCTTCCACTCTAAATACAAGCTCCATACTATTGCCCATATTCTTCAATGTGCGCTCTGCAGCCTCTGGAGTTTACAGAAAGGATACTGGAGATACTCCTAAGTATGCTATCAAACAGCTCAGAGGCTGAGATTATTTCCTTGTAGAACTTCTCTATACCGGTTGTGGTTTGAGACACATCGCTAACTATCTTATCAATAACTGTCCGGACTTGGTTTGTGCTGTCAGCGGTTCTCTCAGCCAGTTTCCTGATCTCATCTACCACTACCGCAAAGCCTCTCCCCATCTCTCCAGCCCTTGCAGCCTCTATAGCAGCATTAAGGGAGAGAAGATTAGTCTGGTCTGATATACTGAGTATAAGTTGTAGAATACTCTCTATGTCTTTTATTTTTGCCTTTGTCTCTTCTGTGGAGTTTTTTACAGACTCAAGATCTTTTACATTTTCTTTAAGACTGTTTACTATAGAGAAGAGATCTTTCTGTATGTAACTTTTCAATATCTCAGATAGAATATAAGACTTTGCTGTTTCATAGTAGCTTTTTACAAACCCCCTTACAAGTTCAAATACCATGTCATTTATAAACCATCCCACGTAGCATCAATCCACATAGTAAGGTAGTATTTACATTTCCATCAAGGTCTGTTATAGCAGACCTGTTAGACTCTATAATCACACTACCGATAGGTATATCTGCATTCTTCAGGATTTATCCAAGTTTTAAATCCCTCAGAGCCTGTTTTATCCTTTCCGGGTCTTTATGGAATGTATAGATAGAATTTCCTTCTATGTTAGAACCGCTCATCTCTATCCCAATTTACTCTTTACCTCTCCGGAGGCACTGTCTATAATCTTCTTTCCTCCCCTGTTTACATATACAATTCTGTTACCGTCTTTGCCTGGCTTAAATCCGTGTGTGCTAAAAACACTCCCTCCATCTTCAAGTTTTCCAGAATCTGTTTGTACAAATGAGCCTTTTCTCTCTTCTTTTAACTCCCTCTTGAGACTCTCCAGCTCTTAGTTGTCCGGATTTTGAACTCTCTCCTCCTGGTAATACTGTGGATTAGACCGGCTTTTGTTTTCCTTGAAAAATCCAAACATCTCTCTACCTCTCTTCTGTTCTCCTCTTTAGATAGCAACTTCATACCACTTAAGGCTATCTCCACTTTATCCGGACTAATACCCTCCCTTTTTGCCATTGCTTTCAGAGTTTCCTGTCTATGTTTTAGGTGGTAATCAAATACTCTAGAATAGCCATCCAAAAGAGCTTTAACTCCTCCTTAGTTTTCCTTTAGTATATCCGTTTTTGCTACCAGAACATCCACTATCTCCATGGGTATCTCCTTACTGGAGAAGATAACTTTACCTTCCCTTGAGAGTATCTTTGACTTTTCCGGCTCGAATGTGATAACTATGTCAACATCTCCTCTAAGAAAAGCTTCCATATGCTCATGTAACTCAAGATAAACTACATCTACGTCTTCCCTCTTCAGCCCCGTCTTCTGCAAAAATCTGTATAGAACAAACTCACCGAGAGCTGTATTTTCAACTCCTATCCTCTTTCCCTTTAAATCGTCTATAGATTTCAAATAATCCTTGACTATAACCACATCGGAACCGTAAGAATAGTCAAAAATCATCACAATCTTAACATCTATTTCACTTTGATAAAGTTTCAGAGCCTCGTCTAAAGTAAGAGCAGCGACGTTTATAACTCCTGTTATTAAACCTCTCAAGACTTCAGAAGTTGTATTATACTCAACCAGAATAGTATTATCTATATATCCAAGCTCTCTGGCTAAATATAGGATTTCATAACCAGTCCATAGTCCCTACTTTTATATTTGGTTTGATAGTTCTCTGCAGATTTATGTACAAACTAACAGCAACTATGATAAGAAGAATCCCAAAACCCGCCTTAAAAATCCAATTGACATCACAATTTGCAAGATTAATCTAATATAGATAACAGCCTATCTCTTTAAGTTACAATGAAAGATTATAACGATTATATTAGCATAGATATACTAAATATAACATGAAAAGATAGGGGGTAAATACCAATGAAATGTAATAACTGTATGCAAATAAGTAGAGTACCTTCCGGATACTGTAATGTGTACATAGTCTTAGACTCAGACATAATTTGCCCAAAAAATAGATAAAGTTCTTAAAGCCCTTAATAAAAGTTCGATGTTTACGAAGAGTTTTCCAGTTACATCATAAACCTAAGAGTGGATAATTACCTTGACTTCTTAAATAAACTAAAGGACAGATCTAACTTCTCTGAAGTGGAGAAGGAAAGCATTCAGATGTCTATACTAGATAAAGAAGAAAACTTCAGCCTCTTCTTTCTAAAGAGGATGAAACCTTTAAATTACTGGTTTGAGATATTAGAGAACCATACTTACATAGATATGTTAAAAAACGGTAGGATTAATATGTTCCTCCAACCTATAGTAGATAGTCATAGACTAACCATTATCGGATACGAGATATTAGTTAGAGGCTATGAAGAAAATGGAAAGTTAATATATCCAAACTACATATTTAAAACCACTGAAAAAACAAAGACGATAAACTACTTAGACAGAGTATGTAGAGAGATATCTATAAAAACCGCCCCTGAATTTGGACTGTCAGATTATATGATATTCATAAATTTCATACCTACCAGTATACACGACCCAGAGACTTGCCTAAAGACAACGATGGAATAGCTGAAAATTACGAGTTTGATCACAGTAAACTTGTGTTTGAGGTTGTGGAGAGCCATAGAGTAGAAGACTTGGACTATCTAAATAGGATACTGGAGTTTTACAAAGATAGAAGTTTTAAGGTTGTTTTAGACGATGTTGGCTCTGGATACTCTAATTTAAAAACACTTAGTAAAACTTAGACCAGATATAATTAAAGATAGACATGGAAATTGTAAGAAACATTCACGAACAACAGCTTAACCAATCTGTTTTAAAAGTTCTGATAAATTTATCCAAAGAGGCAGATATAAAGTTGTTAGCAGAAGTGTAGAGACCAAGGAGGAGTTTTTATACCTCAGGAATAAAGTTGACTATATGCAAGGATACTTCTTCTCAAAACCTACAGAAGAACCTATACGAACACTAAAATTGGAACTATAAAAACCTCCTTTTATTTTTTGGATTTGTAATATAATATATAGCCTGCAATTAGGATGGGTGTCCGAGTGGCCGAAGGAGCAGCACTGGAAATGCTGTGTAGTGGTAATCCCGCTACCGCGGGTTCGAATCCCGCCCCATCCGCTTCGCTTTTCGGGGCTCTCCAGGTAGGAGACGGTGAACCTCCCCAGGTCCGGAAGGAAGCAAGGATAAGCCGAACCTCCTATGCTGGAGTAAGTCCCGGTAAAACTGTTAAAATCTCTTAATATTCCCTTAAAAATCCATTAAACATAACTTTATACAATAATAATATGGAAAGTTTAGGTGTAATAAAGAGAGTGAATATTTTAGATTTCTCTATAGGGGTTACACTGTTCGTTTTAGAAGTTATAATATCTCTTGGTCTGGTATTAGGGGTTTATAATCTTATATACAGTGTTTATGAGAGTTATCCAGATACTAACCAGATGTTCAAACATTTCATCCACCATACTCTATCTCTCTTTGTGGCAATAGAAGTGATAAAGAGTATAAACGACTACTTTAAATACCGGAGAATCCGGATATACTTAATCATAGATGTGTCAATCATAATAATACTGAGAGAACTGATCCTTGGTCTTTACCAACACAGCATATCAGAAGTTTTTGCTCTTACTTTAACTTCTATAGCTTTTTTACTCATCTTAATGAGGGTTATAGCGATAAAATTTTCACCTAATAGATACCAGGAGATGGAGAGATGACAACAAAGATCTACATCATAGAAGATGATGAAGATATCAACGAACTTCTAAGTTATAACTTTAAAAAGGAGGGCTTTGATGTAAAGTCTTTTCCAAATGGAAAAGTAGCTTTTGAGAACATCAAGAAGGATATGCCGGATGTGGTAGTGTTAGACCTCATGATGCCTGAGATGGATGGACTTGAGTTCTGTAAAACAGTGAAGTCTGATGATGAAATTAAACATATACCACTTATAATGCTTACTGCAAAGAGCACAGAGATAGACAAGATAGTAGGTTTAGAACTTGGAGCAGATGATTATGTAACTAAACCTTTCTCATTCAGAGAGCTACTTGCAAGGGTAAAAGCAATCCTGAGAAGAACGAAGAACATCCATTTTATATCGGCGAAGAACGAGTATAAATTTGGTAATTTAAGGATACTTCCGGATAAGTTCGAAGTCTTAGTGGATGGGAAACCTGTAAACATAACAACCACACAGTTTAAACTCCTTATGGCGTTGGTAAACGCAAACGGTAAAGTCCTCTCAAGAGATTACATAATGGAGTATATATGGAAGTGGGACAAAGATGTGTACGATAGAACCATAGACGTTCACATAAAAAAGCTACGGGATATACTGGGTAAATACGGAGATTGTATAAAAACAGTTAGAGGTGTAGGGTATAAGTGGGAGTGTGATTGACTCCCACTATACCAAACTACATATTTGGAAAGTTCTGTTTTTTATGGAACCTATCAGCTGTATTTTGAAGTATAGACTTCATCTCTTCTGATATCTGAGCTAAGAAACTCTTAAACATAGTATCCTCTATTCCAAACATGTTACTGTACCCCTCCACATCCTCAACCAGTATCTTCACATTATTACCGTCTTGATATATAGAGATTCTACAAGGTATAACAACACTTATAACATTTTTATTAAACCTTATACCCCTCTCAAGATAATCACTCCTACAGAGTAGGTAGGTTTTATGCGGAACTGGAGAGTGGGTAGATTTATCCACGTTAATCGTATGTATTACTCCCCATTTATGACTTTTTATCTCCCCCTGTAAAATAGTATTTACAGCTTCAAACTTTACATTCTTTACAACTACATAATAATAGCCTTTCTCAAAGTTAACATTACCATAGTCCTGGGCTGAAGAAAGACCTACAAAGGTAAAAAACAGAAGGATAAAAAATCTCCTCAAAGTTTTCATGATATTGACCTCCTTGATGTTTAGTAATAAAAATAGAGAGGCCCTATTTACAGTTCAACACTAAAAATTATGACTTACATCAGAAAGATCTTCTATACACCCAAATGGTCCTCTGCAGGACTGTGAAGTTTGATCCTATAGCCAGTATCCAGATGGATATTGTAGGTATGTTTAGGATAAGGCCAAGAATTAAGACTACTGACCTTTCAGGCCTCTCAAAAAGGCCGACGTTACAATCGACCCCTAAACCTTCAGCTCTTGCTTTAACATAGCTTGTCATCAGAGAGCCTGATATTGCAAGTATAGTCAGAACCGAATAAAAAAAACTTTCTTTAAAGAGTAACAAAATAGAAAAGAGAGGAATCATATCAGCATACCTATCTACCACAGAGTCTAAAAAAGCACCAAACTTTGAGACTAAACCATACTTTCTTGCAAGAGCACCATCAAGGGCATCGAAGATATTACCTATGAGGATAAAGATACCACCTAACAAAAATTCCTCTATATATACAAAGTATGATCCAACAACTACAAACACAATGCTAAAAACTGTAAGGAAGTTAGGTGTAATCCTAACTCTGTACAACAGGTCTAAGATAAAAGAACTCTTCTCCTCCCAGATAGGTTTAAGGCTTTTCATAATCTGACTCATCCTTTTACAGCCCTTATGAACCTTTTTACCTTCTCTAAATCCTTTATACCTGGGGATATCTCCAACCTGGAGGAAGCATCTAACCCAAAAGGTTTAACCTCCTTGAGTAGTTGCTCAACATTTTCATCTGACAGACCTCCAGCTACTATCATCTTATCCCATATCCCAACTAAGTCTCTCAGTAGCTCTACATCAAGACGGCTACCTGTTCCTCCGTACTGCCCTTCTACGTAGGCATCCACTAAGACAGTGTATCCTTTTTCTATAAATGACTTTAACTTATCTAAATCTCTCTTATCTCTGATTCTAAATGCCTTTATAACTCTTTCCTTTGGAAACTGCTCCAGGACCTCTAAACTCTCATTACCATGAAACTGGATGATATCAACCATCTTCAAGAGCTCTTCCACAAGCTCTCTATCAGGATCTACAACAACAGCCACTAACTTGGTATTTCCAGAAATAGCATCCTTTATATCCCTAACATCTTTTAAACTTACATTCCTTGGACTTTTAGGATAGACAACAACACCTATATAGTCAGCCCCAAGCAAGGATATATCCCTTCCTTGTTGAGGCTGGGTAATACCACAGATCTTTACTTTTGGCATTTCTTGGAGAGAGCCTGTCTTATTTTTGATTTTAAGCCACTTACAGACAGTCCAAGCTCATCCATAACTTCCCAGGCTGGACCAGAAAGAGCAAATCTGTCCTCAATACCATGTCTAACTAGAACTGCATTACAACCTTCCTCAGAGAGAACCTCTGAAACTGCACTACCAAGTCCACCTATCACAGAGTGTTCTTCCGATGTAACCACTGCTCCTGTTTTTGTAGCCGTCTGCTTTATAAGCTCCCTGTCTATAGGTTTTATGGATGCCATGTTTACAACTTCTACAGATATACCTTCCTCTTCCAACTCATAGGCTGCCTGTAAAGCTATAGATACCATAACTCCACAGGCTATAACTGACACATCATCTCCTTCTTTTAGTAAGAAACCCTTACCTAACTCAAACTCATAGTCTACAGGCATGATAACTGGAAACTTCTCTCTTCCCATCCTTATGTAGAAAGGCTCTTTCATATAGTGAACTTTCTCTAAAACTTTCTCCATCTCAACACTATCTGCGGGAACTATCACGTTCATGTTTGGCAGGGCTCTCATAATGGCTATATCTTCATTCATCTGGTGAGAGGCTCCATCTTGACCAACAGAGACACCACCGTGAGAGGCGACTAACTTTACGTTCAATCCGTTGTAGGCTATCTGCTGACGTATTATTTCCCATGCCCTTCCAGAGAGGAATATAGCAAATGAAGAGGCGTACACGGTTCTACCTGTATAGGCAAATCCTGCCGATAAACCCAGCATATTCTGTTCTGCTATACCTGCGTTGAAAAATCTATCCGGAAAAGTGATATGAAACTTATGCGTCTTTGTAGACTCAGAAAGGTCAGCATCTAAGACCACCATATCCGGGTCTTCTTTCCCTAACTTTACCAACATCTCTCCATAAGTGTCTCTCAGGGCTTTTTTCGGTGCGTTCTTTATATCTGTAACAGCCATCATCAAATAACCTCCTAAACAGTTAATTCAGCTAAAGCTCTCTCGTAGTCCTCTCTACTTGGAGCGACACCATGCCACTTGAAGTTGTTCTCCATGAAGGAGACCCCTTTACCCTTCACTGTCCTTGCTATAATCACAGCAGGTTTACCTTTTGTAGCCTTTGCTTTCATGAATGCGTCGTATATCTGCTTATGGTCGTGTCCATCTATATCCACCACATGCCAACCAAAAGCCTCAAACTTCTCTTTGAGAGGATGGATGTTTACAATTTCCCTCACATCTCCATCTATCTGAAGATTGTTGTTATCCAGGATTGCACAGAGGTTATCCACCCTGTGATGACCGGCAAACATAACAGCTTCCCATACCATACCTTCCTGAATCTCTCCATCCCCAAGCATAACGTATACTCTACTATCCTTTCCCCAGAGTTTAATGGACAGAGCTTGACCTATTCCCACAGATAATCCTTGACCAAGAGAGCCAGTAGAAGCTTCCACTCCTGGGGCTCCGTGTTTATTGTGTTGCCATGCTGGATGTCCTTGGAGTCTACTGTATCCATCTAAAGCAAAACCTTTAGTCTTTCTGTACGTGGAGAGCTCCTCTCTGGGGAAGTATCCTGCGTAAGAGAGGACGGAGTACAAAGCGGGAGAGGCATGCCCCTTAGACAGTATAAACCTGTCTCTGTCTTCCTTGTCCGGGTTGTTTGGGTCATACCTCAACACTCCACCAAAGTACAGGACGGTTAGGATGTCTATTGCGGAGAGAGACCCTCCTGGATGTCCGGATTGGGCATTGTAAACCATGTTGATTATCTCTTTCCTCAGCTCTCTTGCAATCTTTTCTAACCGATCAAAATCTACCAAAACTACACACCTCCAAAGGCTTTATTTTTTCTCAAAGTTTACACTTGAAAGGTTTATTTTTATAAGAGTATTAGCACCATCTTTTACCTCTATCTGGCTGTTCAAACCATACTCAACTCTGTAGTTTTTGTATACTATCTGACTCAGACTTCTGTCTTGATAGATTAAGGTGTAATCTTTCCTTAAGACTTTCAGATAGCTTCCATCACACTCATACTTATCAGAATCTGTTAGGAAAAATTTCTTTGAAACAAAACCTTTAAGGATATTAATATCTGTAAATGACTGAGCTTGTGGAATATAGAGAGATACCATCGAGAGTATCTTATCTCCATCACAGGACTGAAAACCATCCATCCTCACACACAGTGTTCCTCCTTTCTTCTGCATGGTTAATACAGTCTTACCAAAGGGTGATGATATCTTTACAGAGTCTCCCTCTTCTGAAAAACTACCGTTAACTATGACAGGAAGTCCAGATACCAAGGCAGAAGCAGAAAAGTTAAAATTCTCTGGAATAGCATTGTCTATAAGCTTCTGCTCCCTAAAGAGATTATCACAGTATCCAGGCTGAAAGACTTTAGAAGCACAGGAAGACAGGAGAAAAACAACTCCAAAAACAAAAAAGAAAAGAACTCTCTTCACGTTAACCTCTCTATCTGAGCTTTTTTAAGACTCTCTCTTTCTGTCCCGGCTCTCCTTCTCCTTTTTCTTTGATGAGCTTAAGGGCATTCTTGTAATACTTAACAGCATCTTCCTTTTTGCCAAGCTTCAGTAGAACGTCTCCATAGTGTTCATTTAGCACCGGGTCGTCAGGCATTTTCTCTAGAGCTTTTTCTATATACTTCAGAGCCTCCTGGTAGTTGCCTTTCTTATAGTAGCCCCATCCTAAACTGTCAAGGTATGCCGCACTGTTTGGAACCACCTCTAATGCTTTTTTAACCAGTTCCATCCCTCTGTCTATGTCTATGTCTCTATCGATGTATGTATATCCCAGGTAGTTAAGGGCATCTCCGTAGTCTGACCTTAGATCTAAAGCTCTATAGAGAGACTTCTCTGCATCTTTCCATCTTCCCAGTTTATCCAGGTACACAGCCTTTACAAAGTGAACTGTAGGGTCATCTCCCTTTATCCTCTCAGCCTCAGATGTAAGTTCTAGAGCCTGCTTTATATTACCTCTCTTATCCTCAATATCAGCCATGATAAGTAATATTCTGTAATCTTTAGGGTTTGAGATGTAGAGCTTATTGTAGAGGTCCAAGGCTTTGTCATACTCTTTAAGAGAGACGTATACCTGTCCTAACCTGTCTGCCAGCTCTGGGTCTTGGTTGGTATTGTATAACTCTTCGTATATCCCCTTTGCCTTCTTTAACTCCTTATCAGACTCATAGGCCATTCCTAAGATATACTTAAGAGAGTAGTTATCTGGATCATCCTTAACTGTATTCTCTATTTGAGATATTATCTCTTTAATTTTTCCAGCTTTTAGATACAACATAAACTTCTTCAAGAGGACATCCTTATCCTTAGGATTTAGAAGGATTATCCTGTCTATCGTCTTTGCCGCATTTGGAAAGTCATCTTTATCAACATAAACCTGAAAGAGTCTATTTAGGGCTTCTAAGTTGTTTTGGTCTTCCTTTAAAATTGTGGTGTACACATCTATGGCTTCATCGAAGCTCTTTGTCTGCCTGTATATCTCTCCAAGCAAAGACCAGCTCTGTCTGTAGGATTTGGACACTTGAAGAGATTTCTTTAGGTTCTCAACAGCTTTTTTAATCTGGTTTTTGAAAAGGTATATCCTCGCTATCCGATAGTATACTGAAGGGTCTTCCTTTTTAAGCTCGGCCAATCTGCTCAGTATGGATACAGCTCTATCAAAATCTTTAACCTCTATGTAGGCGTCAGAGAGAGAGGTCATTATCCTCTCATCTTCCGGAAATTTTCTCAAACCATCACTTAAAATAGATATAACTTTATCGTTCTCCTTTGTAATAGTGTAGAAAACAGAGGCAAAAAGATAACTATCAGGTGTATCCCTAAAAACTTCAAGATATTGTTTAAGTAGCTTTTCAGCTTCTTCTCTCTTGTTTAAAGACAGAGAGAGCATTATAGTCTCTCTATGGAAAGAGGCTGTGTAAGGAGACAGCTCCAGAGCTCTCTTACAGTATATGTAAGCAGTATTTGTATCGCTTCTATCTCTTGCTACTTTACATACACCATAGTAGAAGAGAGGATTATCTGACTTTATGTCTAAAGTCATTCCGGAGGATGATAAAACAAAGCCGGTAAGAACCAAGAAAGCTAAAAAGCTACCCATCATCTCCCCTTGATACCAACACTGAAACTGGAGAGTTCCTCAAGACCTCTAATGCAAGACTTCCTAAGAAAATTCGCGACTTGTCTGTTGGATTTCTCCTTCCTATAACAACAAGGTCAAAGCTGTTTTGGTTTATAATCTTCAAAACCTCTTCCTTAGGGTTTCCTTTTATAAGTAAAGTATCCATCTCTACATCTTTATACTGATTTCTTATATCTTCAAGGAGGGTTTTCTTCTTCTCTAAAACTTTCTGGTATATGGATCTTAGATGGGTATGGTGTTCCTCGTTGTCTACGTGAAGAAGGATTATTTTGGAACCAAACCTTTTTGCTATAGCAAGAGCTTTCTCAAAGGCTTTTATGGATGTTGGAAGGAAATCGTAATTTACAAGGATCCTACTTATCTCTGTAAGAGGTTTGCCTTTGATCACTAAAACGGAGGAGCTTGCTTTAGAGGATACCCGTAGAGACACACTTCCAAGGGCTCTTAACTCAACTTCAGTCTTCTTGTGGGAAGGCATGACTATCAGTTCTATCCTTCTCTCTTTAGAGAAGTCCAGTATAGACTCCACCTCATCACCCTCTAAGATGGAGTACTCCACATCCACACCTTCTGAAGATATTTCAGAGGCGTATCCTTCTAAGGTTTCCTTGGTCTGTTCTTTTAACTTCTCCTGGAGAGACATAAGAGCGTCAAACTCTTCTCGTACTATATCAGAAGGAATATTCCTTATAGGTTTTAGGACATACAGAAGGTAGAGTTTACTACCAAACTTCCTTGAGATCTCTTTTCCAGTCTCTATCCCTATATGGGAGACTTCTGTAAAGTCTATCGGAACTACTATCCTATCCAGCATTCCTTAACCTTTCCTTTGCGTATTCCATAAGACCTCCTGCTTTCATAATCCTCTGTAGATTCTCCGGAAGAGGTCTAAATGTGTACTCCTTACCAGTAGTCATATCCCTTATTATACCTTTATCAACATCTATCTCCACCTCATCTCCTTCCATGATCTCCCTCGCAGCCTGAGGAGACTCTATGATCAATAGTCCAAGGTTTATAGCATTTCTAAAGAATATCCTTGCAAAAGACTCAGCTATCACAGCGGATATACCAGCACCTTTTATAGCTAAGGGAGCATGCTCCCTTGAGGAACCACAACCAAAGTTCTTTCCGGCTACTATTATATCTCCTTCTTTTACCTTGGTTGGAAAAGTAGGATCGGCGTCTTCCATTACATGCTTAGCTAACTCTTTCGGATCTGTTGTAACCAAATATCTTGCAGGTATTATAGCGTCTGTATCTACATCATCTTTAAACTTCCAAACTCTGCCCTTTATAGCCACGGTTTTATCCTCCTGTTTAGTTTTCAGGATGATATTATAACATTCAAAAATCCTCAAGTATAATATTCTCTTAAAATACAGTATTCAGGAGTGATAATTTGAGAATAGTTAGCGGTATGCGTCCAACGGGAAAGCTTCACTTAGGACACTATCTCGGAGTTATAAAGAACTGGTTAGAACTACAGAGTAGTGAGGAATGCTTTTTCTTTGTTGCAGATTGGCATGCCCTTACAAACAGATACACAGATACAAAGGATTTAAAAGATAACATAAAAGACTTGGTTAGGGATTGGGTTGCCTGTGGTATAGACCCAACCAAAAGTACAATTTTCCTCCAGTCATCAGTTAAAGAACATGCGGAGCTAAGCCTCCTCTTCGGAATGATAACACCAAAAAGCTGGCTTGAACTCAACCCCTCTTATAAAGACCTGAAGTTCAACCTTTACTTCCAGTATGTTAGAGACTTTCTTTTGGGGAAAGGTATAAAAGTGGATGAAGAACTTCTGAAAAGTACAATCCATGAAGCTTTTTACTACAAGAAAGAAGTAGATTTTGAATCTATCAAGTCTAAACTCCTGGATACAGGATTAAAGGAGGAAAGTGTTTCAGATATGATACAAAACCTTACAGAGGGAGAGATAGGGAAGAAGATAGACACTTTTGGTTTTTTTGGATATCCGGTTTTAATGGCTTCAGACATACTTGTATACAAGGCAGAGACTGTTCCCGTTGGAGAGGACCAGCTTCCTCACGTAGAGATAACCAGAGAGATAGCAAGAAAGTTCAACAGACTCTATAACGAGATTTTCCCTCTTCCAAAGGCACTACTAACAGAAACTTCGAAGATACTAGGTATAGATGGTAGAAAGATGTCCAAGTCTTACAACAACGCCATATACTTATTCGATACTCCAGAAGAGCTATCTAAAAAGGTCTTATCTATGAAGACAGACCCTCAGAGAGTAAAAAAATCAGACCCAGGAAGACCAGAGGTTTGCAATGTATACACATACCATACAGTATTCAGTTCGAAAGAGACTGTCTCATCTATATACGAAGGATGTAAGAATGCCCAGATCGGTTGCATTGAGTGCAAGAGAACGATGTTGGAAAACTTAGAAAGATTTCTAGAACCTGTGAGAGAAAAGAGAAAGTCCATATCTGATGACGATATACACAGAATCCTAAAATCTGGTAAAGATAGAGCACAGCAGATTGCAAAACAGACATTAGAAGAAGTGAGAAACTGTATGAACCTCTGGCAGGATTAGGAGGTAGTGTATGCTTATACTTAACTCTTCACTTTTGGAACAGATTAAAACCCAGTCAGAGAAAGGGTATCCTTTTGAGATATGTGGCTTTATGGTTGGGAAAGTAGATTACCAGTCGTCAAACATAAGGGAGGTTTTTGAAGTCGTCCAGGTAGAGAATCAGAATAGAGAGAGAGCTAACGACAGATTCGAAATATCTCCAAAGGACTACATGAGGGTAGAACAGTTAGCAGACTCTAAAGGATTACAGATAGTAGGCGTATACCACTCCCATCCAGACCATCCAGACAGACCATCTCAAACAGACCTTGAGTATGCAGTAGAAGACATCTCCTACATCATACTGTCTGTAAAAGGTGGTAAAGTGGAGAGTTTTAGAAGTTGGTACTTGGTTGAGGGTGAATTTCAGGAAGAAGAGGTTAAGATAGTTTGAGGAACATATACCTAGTTGGTTTTATGGGAAGTGGTAAATCTACGATCGGAAAACTACTTGCTCAAGAGTCAGGGATGAAGTTTGTAGACATAGACAAAGAAGTAGAAAAGTCTCAATGTATGAGTATAAAGGAGATGTTTGAAAATCTTGGAGAAGAATACTTCCGGAAAGCAGAGAAAGATAAACTGATGGAGTATATAAAAAGAAGTGGATTCGTCGTATCTACCGGAGGTGGATTAGGAGCTGATAAAGGTATGATGGAACTTATGAAGAATTCTGGAACAGTTATCTGGATAAAAGTCAGTATCCATACGATACTAAGTAGATGCAAGAACGACCAAGACAGACCTCTTTTGAAGCTTCCAGAGGATAAACTCCTTGAGCTGTTTGAAAAAAGGAAGGAAGTCTACAGCCTGGCGAACATATCCGTAACATCAGATGATAAGACTCCTTTCCAAGTACTTCAGGAGATACTACAGAAGATAAACAGATGAAGATCTTCTCTGGAGTAGATCTAATAAGTAACAGAAGGATAGAGAGGGCTTACAGTAGGTTTGGGGAGAGGTTTTTAAATAGAATTTATCTCCCATCCGAAGTATACTACTGTAAATCAAAAGTGGAGTTTATCAACTGTCTCTCCGCAAGATTCGCAGGAAAGGAGGCTTTTATAAAAGCCTTCTATAAAGCTTTTGGAGAAGTTCTGTCCTTTAGAGACATAGAGATTGTGGGTAAAAGTGGTAGACCTGCAGAAGTCATACTGCACCACAGAAAAGAAATATTAAATAACTGTCAAATAGATATTTCTCTCTCTCATGAGAGAGAGTTTTCATTAGCATACGCTCTTATCATTCTTATGTAGTGCAACATTAAGTTTGCACTCTTATTTTTTAACCTTTTATATTCTCTACTGTCGATTGTTGGCACGTCTTTTGCTAATATAATCTCAAAATGGAGAAGGAGGACATCATGCATGATAGAGTCCAAAATAGAGATCAGATAATAAAAGAGTTCCTCCCAAAGATACAATACATCGTGAAGAGCATAAAACATGAGAATCTCCCACCGATTGTAGAAGAGGAGGATCTGATTCAAGTTGGTGTTTTGGGTTTAATGGATGCCCTTGACAAGTACGACCAAAACAAGGGTATAAAGCTGTCCACATATGCAGAGATAAGGATAAGGGGGCAAATTATAGACCACCTGAGGGAGTTAGATTGGACTCCAAGAGGTATAAGGTCTAAATTGAAGAACCTGGAGAACAAAATCATAGAGTTAGAAACGAAGTTAGGTAGACAAGCAAAGACAGAAGAGATCGCAGAGTATTTAGGAATGGATGTTAAGGATTATATACAGTACGCCGAGAGTATCTCTAACAAGATACTAATATCCTTAAACTCCAGTATAAACGATGAAGATGGAGAAGAACAAGCCCTGTGGCAGTTCATAGCCACAGATGACGATACTCCAGATAAGATAGTTGAAGAGGAAGAGTTAAGGAGTATACTCCTAAACATCATTAAAAACCACCTTAATGATAGAGAGAGACTTCTGATCACCTTATACTACTACGAAGAACTCTCTATGAAGGATATAGGATACATTATGAACTTAACAGAGTCAAGGATATCCCAAATGCATACAAAAATTATGTTAAAATTAAAGAAAGAAATTTCAAAATACCTTTATAAAGAGGAGTTATGAACGAAGAACAGATAAACATACTGATAGCAGATACGGAGACATTCATCTATTTTCAGCAGAAAAAGATAAACAAGATCATAGAGAGTGAAGAGGTAATCTCTGCAGAGAATATAGCCAAAATCCTAAAACATTTCTCAGACAGTTTAGACAGAATATCCAGGCTTTTAGGCAAAGTAATGGATATAAAAAGTCAAGAGAAGTTAAGTGAGATCTACGACATATCCCTCAGCACTCTAGCATGGATAGTATATACCTTTCCCTCTTTAGAACTTTACAACAGCCTGTTTCCAGAAAACTTCATCTTAAAAGATAAAGACATGTTAGACTTCTTAGCCTACAACATGATGGAACTTGAAAATATAATGAACAACACGAAGAGCTTGAAGAGCTTTACTCTTGATGTTTCCGATAACCTCCAAGAGGCATCCGCTCTACTTGGCTACCTCTCAGAGATATCTGACAGAAGTTCCTACTTTAACTGATCATTTTCTGCCTCTTACTAGAGAGAGACCTCCATCTACAACGATTGTCTGACCTTGTATCCATCTTGCTTCTTCCGTGCATAGGAAAGCAACCACATCAGCCAAGTCCTCTGGTTGTCCCATCCTACCTAATGGGGTTAACTTTATAGTTCCTTCCTTTACCTCTTCGTAGTTTGGGAAGAGTTGTATAGCTTCTGTATCTATAGGACCTCCAGACACACAGTTAACGTTTATACCCATCTCACCAACTTCAACAGCTAAATATCTCACTAATGTCTGGAGTGCAGCCTTTGCTGAGCCATGTATAGCATAGTTTGGCATATAGTCTGTTGTTCCTGTTGAGGATATGGCAACTATCTTCCCTTTCCTCTCTTCCATCAGTTTTACCGCTCTCTGGGAAGACCATATAAAACCGAAAGTTGTGATATTGTATATCCTTAGAGTTCCTTTCTCTTTGAGCCTTAGAAAAGGAGCAAAACCTCCTATCACTTCCCTTCCGGAAGCAACTGCATTACTCACGAATATGTCCAAATATCCGAACTTCTCAGTGATCTCATCGAATACTCTATCTATCTCTTCTCTTACTCCGAAGTCTCCTTGGATAGTGTACCCCTTCCTTCCAAGGTTTTCTATCTCTTTTACAACCTCTTCTGCTTTCTCTCTGTTCTTGTAGTAGTTTACTATAACGTCAGAACCCATAGATGCAAGTTTCAAAGCTATAGATCTTCCTATTCCTCTACTTGAACCTGTAACAAAGGCTAACTTCCCTTCCAAAGGCTTACAGTTCATACCACCACCTCTATTTTTTTAATATCTATTATACCTTACTTACAGACTCCTGAGTTTCTCTAGTATCTCCATAGGTTTCCCAGAGTGTATAGTCTCTTTTGATATCTCAACACCTTCTTTTACTGTACTTGCGACCCTTATCAGATGCAAGGAGAACGCTGAGTTTAGAGCCACAAAATCGGTCTTTGGACTGTTATCTTTTCCGGATAGAATGTCTATGACTATCTTCTTGTTTAACTCTACATCTCCACCTTTCAAAAAGTCTAGGTCTACCTTCTTTAAACCAAAATCCTCAGGTTCAACTGTGTATACCTCTACCTCTCCATCTTCTAATCTGCCAACTAACGTCTTGTTAGAGAGAGAGACTTCATCTAAACCCTCTAAACCATGGACTACATAAGCCCTCTTTAGCCCAAGCTCCTTTAAAACATTCGTGACAGGTTCAACAAGATCCTTATCATAAACTCCTATAAGCTGATAATGTGTCTGTGCTGGATTTGAGAGCGGTCCTAAAATATTAAATATAGTCCTAACTCCAATCTCTCTCCTCTGTCTTATAACGTTCTTCATAGCCGGATGGAAGAGAGGGGCAAACAGAAACCCAAGCCCAATTTCATCGATAGCTTTGGCTACCTTCTCTACTGGCATCTCTATATCAACCCCAAGGGCTTGCATTATGTCTGCACTTCCACACTTAGAGGATACAGACCTATTCCCATGCTTTGCAACTTTTCCTCCAGCAGCAGCAACAACAAAAGCTGATATGGTAGATACGTTAAACGTGTTTACTTTATCACCACCGGTTCCACAGGTATCCACCAGCTTCGATCTGTCCCTAACATCAACCCTTACAGCCTTCTCCCTCATTACCTTAGCAGCGGAGGATATCTCCTGTATACTCTCCCCTTTCATCTTCAGACCTATAAGGACTGCACCTATCTGAGCATCCGTCAGGTTGCCTTCCATTATGTTCTCAAACAGATACTCCATCTCTGAAGAAGTCAGGTTTTCCCTGTTTACAACCTTTCCTATCAATTCTTTTATCATCTATCATTCCCCTCTATTGAGCTTAAAGCTCCTCCTGTGGATTGGTGTAATACCAAAGATCTTTATTTCTCTGTAGTGCTGAGCTGTTGGATAACCTTTATGTCTGTGGAAGGAGAAATTAGGGTAAATATCTCTATACTCCAACATAACCCTATCTCTCACCACCTTAGCTATTATACTTGCCGCAGCCACACAGTGAACAGTTTCATCCGCCTTTCTTAGAGAAAGCTGATTTTTTAGGGATAAGTCTAAGTAATCTGTAATAACAAAGTCAAAGGACACTTTTAGGTTTTCCAAGGCTCTCTTAGATGCAAGTTTGGTAGCATTAAGGATGTTAAGCTGGTCTATCTCCTCTGGAGATGCAAAACCTGCACTTACGGCTATAGCTTTATCTAAGATGATATTGTAGAGATTTAACCTTTCTTTTTCTGATAGTTTCTTTGAGTCTATATCTATGAAGGGACGTATATCTTTTGGGAGTATAACAGCAGCTGATACAACAGGACCCGCTAAGGGTCCTCTACCAGCCTCATCTATACCTACTATTCTCTCGTACCCTTTACTGTAGATTTCCTTCTCAAGACTGTCCATTATTTCTGTTTTCTGTTGCAGCTTTTGACTCAGCAGCTCTCTTCTTAATTTCCCACTCTTTGAGCTCTCTGATCTTAGCAGCTTTACCTTTGAGATTTCTGATGTAGTAAAGTTTAGCTCTTCTGACGATACCTCTCTTAACTACTTCTATTTTCTGTATAGAAGGACAAGCTATTGGGAATATTCTCTCCATTCCAACTCCGTAAGAGACCTTCCTGACAGTAAACGTCTTTCCAAGACCAGAACCTCTAACCCTTATCACCAATCCTTCAAAGATCTGTGTTCTCTCCTTCTCACCTTCCTTGACTTTCAGGTGTAGTTTTACAGTATCTCCGGGTCTAAACTCAGGTATGTCTTGAGGCATATACTTCTGTTCGATCTCTCTTATAAGCTGGTGCATTACATTCCTCCATCTAAAAAATTTTTAGCTAAAAATTATACCACACTTTTACTCTTCTCTTTCCTCTTCTTTTCCTCTAAACAGGAGCTTTATTGGACTATTTTCAAATCCGAATATTTTTCTGAGGTTGTTCTCTAAGAACTTTACGTAGTTATCTTTAAAACCCTCTTTCTTGTTTACAAACAAGAGGAAGGCAGGAGGTTTTCCATCAAGCTGGGTTGCATAGTATATTTTTAAAGGCTTTCCTTGGTAAGAAGGAGGTTGTCTAAGAGATAGTATCTGCTTTATAGCTCTGTTTAACTGACCTGTTGAGACTCTCTTAAAGGATTCTTTGTAAACTTCCTTCACTTTCTCTAAGACTTCGTCTATTCCTATACCCTTCTTGGCAGATGTTAAGACTAACGGTGCATAGTCTATAAAGTAAAGCTTCTCCCTGGTCTTCTTTACAGACTTTTCCACCTTTTTAGTATCTAACGTGTCTATCTTGTTTAGAACTACTATTGCTGGTTTGTATTGCCTCTGGATTAGGCCAGCTATCTTTGTATCCTGCTCTGTTGCTCCTTCCTCTGCGTCTATAACCTGGACTACTACGTCTGCATCCTCTATAGCCCTTATACTCCTTCCTACTGAGAAAAACTCAACACCGTACTCTACTTTAGACCTCTTCCTGATTCCGGCTGTATCCAGAAAAAGATATTTATCTCCATCTTTCTGATAAAGGATATCAACCGCATCCCTTGTGGTTCCAGGTATCTCAGAGACAAGGACTCTCTCTTCACCCAGTATCTTATTCAGTAGAGAAGATTTTCCTGCATTTGGTTTTCCCACTATGGCAACTTTTATATAATCTTTCTCTTCTTCCTCTTCTTCTTGATATAGCTCCTTCTCATATTCAGGAATCTTTTCGTATATCTTATCAAGTAGATCTGCTACTCCGAACTTCTGTATAGAAGATATCGGTACAACTTCCTCAAATCCAAGCTCATAAAACTCATAGGCTAATTTCTCTTTCTCCGGGTCATCTATCTTGTTTGCCGCTACCACTACAGGTTTTTGAACTCTCCTTAGCATATCTCCTATCTCTTTATCCACAACGGTTGTCCCTTCTCTACCGTCAACCACAAGGACAAACATATCAGACAGTTCAAGTTCCTTCTTTATCTGTTCTCTTATGTGTTGGGCAAACTTATCCTCATCTTCGGTTATGTATCCCCCTGTATCTACTATCTCAAACTTTATCCCCCTCCACTCTGTAGTTGAGACTATCCTATCCCTTGTGACTCCCGGAATGTCTTCCACTATAGACTTCCTTCTTCCTATTATCCTGTTAAAAAGGGATGACTTTCCCACGTTTGGTCTTCCTACGATGGCTACTCTGAACATCTTCGCTCCTGTTATAATAGTTTTAACTTCAATCAGAGAGGTTAAATTGATGAAGCTTTCAATCTTTTTAGCTCTAATAATTATATCTCATGGGATGGCTTTTTCAAATAAAGTGGTTGACCAGTCCTCTGAAGAGCCATACACAAAGTTCTACACCCATTATACTGAGTATAAGAAAGGTCAGAAGGTCTGTTTCATTTTTGAAAACCTCTCTGGAGGGGATATAATCCTTCCTTCCTCAGCTCCATGGGCCATCTTCTCTGAGGATAAACCGGAGAGTCCAATCTTCTCCCCGATGTCTCTTCAAGTGATCACAAACATAAAAAATACAGAGAAAAAAGAGTGGTGTTGGAACAGTCAAGACATGGAAGGTAAAGAAGTCCCAAGTGGGAACTACTTTGTAAGGATAACCTTCTTTGATAACAAGGGAAACAAGTTCTTTAAGAGGACATCCTTCCGGATAAGGATCTGATGAACTTTATCAAGAACACAATAATATTCTCCGTAGCTACATTTATAAGTAGAATATTGGGATACATAAGGGATGCTACTGTTGCTTACTACTTTGGTGCAAATGCTCTCACAGATGCCTTCTACGTTGCCTGGAGATTACCAAACACTCTCAGACAATTGGTAGGGGAAGGTAGTTTTAACGCAGCCTTCATTCCCATATACTCCCAACAGGAGAAGGTTTCTCCGGAGAATGCAAGACTGTATGCATCCTCTCTTTTTAGCTACTACACTCTTATCCTCTCTGTCATAACCTTTTTAGTGGTGATCTTTGCCCCTTGGTTCGTCAAGGTGCTTGCTCCCGGTTTTAAAACTTCTGAAAGTTTTGAGATAACTGTCGAACTAGTGAGGATAGTTTTCCCCTACTTAATCCTGATAGGTTGGACATCTTTCTTTATGGCTCTTTTAAATACAAAAGACAGATTCTTTATTCCTGCTGTCTCTCCAGCTTTACTTAACCTATCTTTTATATTCACATCTATCTTCCTTGCAGATATTTACGGCATATACGCCTTGGCTTACGGTGCCCTTCTTGGAGGGTTCTTACAGTTTGCCATTCAGATGCCTCAAGCTTTCAGGGAAGGTTTAATCTTTAGGCCTACATTGAAGAGACATCCACAGATAAAGACAACCTTAAATAGGATGCTTCCAGCTTTTGCAGCTTTTGGTGTAAGTCAGTTCTCTTTCGTGATAGATACTGTTCTGGCCTCCTTCCTGTTTACAGGAGCGATAACGTACCTCTACTACGGAAACAGGATTTTTCAACTTCCGTTGGGAGTATTCATCATAGGTCTTGGGAATGCCCTACTGGTATCTCTTTCAAAACAGCATGTAGAAAACAGGATGAAGGAATTCTATGAAAGTATACAGACAGGGATGAAGTTCTCTATATTCATATCTCTTCCTGCTACAGCTGGTATGGTATTCCTCGGCCAAGAGATAGTGGACATCCTCTTAGTCAGGGGTAACTTCAGTCAGGAGGATGCCACCCTTACTTACTATGCCCTCGTAGGCTACAGTGTAGGGTTCTTAGGATATGCCCTAACTAGACCCTTTAAAAGTGGATACTTTGCAAAGGGTGACATGAAAACTCCCCTTGTGTCAACAGCCTTTGGAGTGTTTGGAAGTGTAGTATCTGCCCTTGTATTCACATTCATCCTTGGCTGGGGTGTATTTGGACTTGCCTTTGCTTCTTCTCTAGGGGGGTTTTTAAATGTAGCTTACCTCTACTTTAAGTCCCACTTCCAGTTGGACATGAGAGATATATCTATCTCTTTTCTAAAGAACCTTTTAGCAACCGCATCTATGGTTATAACGATCGAAGGTGTAAAACTATTAGGTATTGATCCAGTGTTTTCGCTTTTTATTGGTATAGTCCTGTCATCTGTAGTATACTTTATAGTTAACCTTCTCCTGAAGGACTCTAACAGCTTGATGTTCTTAAATATCCTTCAGAAGAGACTTAAAGCCCGGCTATAGCATCTATCTCGATTAAAGCATCTTTAGGAAGTCTACTTACCTCTACGGTGGCTCTTGCCGGTCTATGGTCTTTAAAGTAATGACTGTATATCTGATTTACTACCACAAAGTCCTCAAGATTCTTAAGGTATATAGTGGTCTTTACCACGTGGTCTAGGTTCAGACCAGCCTCTTGGAGTATAGCTTTGATATTCTCTAACACTCGAGCTGTCTGCTGTTCTATCCCACCACCTATAAACTGGTTACTCTCCGGATCTATAGCAATCTGTCCGGATATAAAGATAAGATTTTCATACTTTATAGCCTGAGAGTATGGACCTATAGCCCGTGGAGCTTTATCTGTCTCTATAATCTGCATACTTCACCCACTCTTTTTAGTAGTATATCTCAACATCTCTCTCACCAACAACCTTAAACAATCTGTGCTTAAACTCATCGTCGTATCTAACATGAAAGTCCGTATGGAGCATTATCTCACAGTAGAAATTCCCATTTTCGTATACACATAGTATCACCTCTTTATCTCCTCTATGTTGGATAAAAATCTCTTTTAGGCTATCAACGATACCGTTCATAGCCTTCTCTTTAGAGAGTTTTATCCTTAAACCTCTCATGTCCTCTAAAAACTTATCTATCTCTGAAACTTTACTTACTGTCATTGTCAGTATCTCCTGTTCTTCATCTATTTCCACTGTGCCCTCTACAACTACTATACTATCATCTGCTATTATACTCTTATTCTCTAACTTATCTGGAAAAGCTCTCATATCTATCTGCCCCGTCTCGTCTGACAGAGAGAAGACCATCATCGTGTTTCCTGCTTTCGTTTTCTTATACTTTAGACTGTCAACAACTCCTGCTATAGTAGTTTTAAAACCTGACTGTATTTTTTTGGTTGAAAAGGCTTCATCGTATAACTGAGATATTTTTTTAACCTTTCCTCTTAACTCTTTTTTGTAAACACTAAGAGGGTGTCCAGAGAGATAGAATCCCAGAACCTCTTTCTCCATCTTTAATTTCTCTCTTTCTGTTAACTTTTTAGAACCTTCATATGTATGTTTTACAGGAGCAGATTGAGACACTATCCCAAAAAGAGAGTTCTGACCAGACAGCTTACCCTCCCTCATCTTTTGACCGTTACTTATGGCTTTATCAACATTATCTAAAAGAATACCTCTATCTACACCTTCAAAATCAAAAGCCCCTGCCTTTATAAGAGCTTCCAGAACTTTCTTGTTCAAACTCTTTGAGTCTAACCTCTCACATAAGTTAAAGATATCTGTGTACCTTCCATTTTTCTCTCTTTCTTCCACGATCTTAACGGCTGATTGTTCCCCAACTCCTTTAATCTTTGAAAGACCAAATCTTATAGTCTTCTTATCTTCTATCCAAAACTCAGATCCACTTCTGTTTATATCCGGAGGTAATAACCTTATATCAAAGTTCTCCATATCGTTTAGGATGTTCAGGAATTTAGTATCATTACTTTCTGTAGATAGCTTAACTGTAAAGAACTCTTCTGGATAGTATGTCTTCACCCATGCAGTCCAGTAGGAAAGGTAGGCGTATGCGGTAGAGTGGGACTTGTTAAAGGAGTAAGAGGCAAACTTCTCTATATCTTCCCAGAGCTTTGTAATCTTTTCCCTATCAAAACCCCTCTCTACAGCACCTTCTATAAACCTGTCCCTCATCTTAGCCATCGTCTCCGGATTTTTCTTACCTATAGCCTTCCGTAGTGTGTCTGCTTCTGCCATGGTAAACCCAGAAAGGATATTAGCTATGAACATTATCTGCTCTTGATAAACTATCAGTCCGTAGGTCTCAGCCAGTATATCTTTTATCTCCATAAACGGGTATACAATCTCTTTTCTACTATGCTTTCTCTCTATGTATTCGTCAACCATCCCACTCATCAGAGGTCCTGGTCTAAATAGGGCAAGGATAGCTATAATCTCATCAAAGTGGTTCGGCTTTAGTCTGGCGAGTAGGTCCTGCATACCCTTGCTCTCGAGCTGGAAAACTCCCGTGGTTTTTCCGGATTGCAAGAGGTTAAAAACATTCTCATTATCCAAACCTAGGGCGTTGTAATTCAAGTCTATACCATGTCTCTCTTTTATGAGTTTCTTCATCTGGTTTAGTTCTGTGAGGGTTTTTAGGCCAAGAAAGTCCATCTTCACTAATCCAAGCTGTTCAATGGTCTTCATCTCAAACTGTGTGACAAACTGACCGTCCTTATCTGTGTAAACCGGAACATAGTCATCTAACGGTCCAGGGGCTATAACGATACCTGCTGCATGTATCCCAGTATGCCTTGCAGAACCTTCTAGCTTTCTTGACAGATCTAAAAGCTCTCTTACCTGTGGGTTTGTATCGTACAGATGCTTAAAATCCGGATGAGCCTGTAAGTTCTCCTCTATGGTTAGAGTGGAACCTTGTATTGGACCTGGAAGTATCATCTTGGCTATTCTGTCCGCCTCTTGGTAAGAGAAACCAAGCACCCTTGCTACATCTCTTATGACCATTTTAGATTTCATAAAGTTAAAGGTTATAATCTGGGCTACAGAGTCTTTACCATATTTCTGTCTAACATAATCTATAACCTTATCTCTGTTATCCATACAAAAGTCAACGTCTATATCTGGCATGGATATTCTGTCTGGATTTAAAAACCTTTCAAATATAAGTCCATGCTTTAGAGGATCTACTTCAGTTATACCCAAAGCATAAGCAACCAAAGAACCTGCTGCACTACCCCTTCCTGGACCAACAGGAACTCCATTCTTCTTAGCATAGTTTATAAAATCCTGGACTATTAGAAAATACTCCGAAAAACCCATACTCTTTATAACATTTATCTCGTACTCCAACCTTTCTACATATTCTCTTCTCCTCTCCAGAGAGAGATTCTTCTTCCTTTCCAAAATTCTGTCTAAACCATCTTTAGAGAGCTTTTCGAAGTAATCAGATGGAGACATATCACAAAACTTTGGAGGTATCTCAAACTTAGGGAACAGATATCCCCTTGTTTCTACTGTATCAATCTCAAGCTCACACTTCTCTGCCACCTCCATAGTGTTAAGCAAGTATTCCTCATAACCCTTAAACTTCTGGTACATCTCCTCTGGTCTTGTGAAGTGAAGTCCCCTAACTTTAAAAGCCTTTCCTTTTTCCTTAAGGTCCTTTAGAGTGCTCTTCATCTGAAGAGCTTTTATGATATCGTGAGCTGTAGCATCATCTTCGTTCAGGTAGTGAGAGTCGTTTGTAGCCACCACCTTTATACCTAAATCTTTCCCAATCTGGATGATACCTCTATTGGCTAAGTCTTGCTCCTCTAAGCCGTTATTCTGTATCTCAAGATAAAGGTCATCTCCGAATATATTTTTCAGTCTCTTTGCGTACTCTTTAGCTTCTTCTAGTTTTCCACTGGCTATCAAGTACGGAACAAACCCCTTTAAACATGCTGTCTGACAGATAAGACCCTCACTGTACTTCTCTAACAGTTCCCAATCAATCCTCGGTTTATAGTAAAACCCCTCTGTATAGGCTATAGAGGACAACTTCATCAGATTTTTAAACCCTATCTTGTTTTTAGCATGTAGTATAAGATGGTAGTTTTTATCTGTTAGAATATCATCAGAACCTTCACCCTTTTTCTCAAATCTGTTATTTGTAAAGTAGGCTTCCATACCTACTATAGGCTTAACCCCTACCTTCTTCATCTCTTGGTAGAACTCTATAGAACCAAAGATGTTTCCATGGTCCGTGAGGGCTACCGCCTTATATCCGTAATCTCGAGCCTTCTTTGCCAATTCCTTTATTTTTATAGCTCCATCGAGTAGAGAGTAGTGGGAATGCAGATGTAAATGCACAAAATCCTTAGACATACTATATTCACCTTCCCAGGTTTTTATTTAAGGATACAAATTATACCAGCTTTACTGACTTCGCTTTTATAAGCCGATCTATATGAAAGTGTATTATCGAAAGAGCAGCTAGAAATAAACAAATAAACCTAATCTAAAAACTAACTAGAGTATTACAGATCCTAACACAATACTATAACATCATCGTGTATTAACGGTTTCTGTTTTTTAAAACAGCCTCAACTAAATATTACAAAACTAAAGCTTTATGGTAAAATTTAAGCCTAAAATACTTAGAATTTCAGGAGAGAGAAGATGAGCACCAGAAAAGACAAGTTAATTCAAGAGTACGTCCATGATCCTTACTTTACAAAAGAGAAGTATCATGACCCTTCTGTCTGTGAGAAATGTGGGGTGGTTTTTCACGATGGTATATTTGAGTGGCCTAAGGAAGTTCCAGAAAACGCTGAGAAGATAATCTGTCCTGCTTGTAGAAGGATTACGGATAACTACGAAGGTGGTGTAACATACCTAAAAGGAGAGTTCTTACAAAAACACAAGGATGAGATCATGAATCTAATTAGGAATGTAGAAGAGGAGGAGAAAAGATACAGACCATTAGAAAGGATCATAGATATTGAGGAAGAGGAGGGACAGACAGTCATAAGGACCACCTATGAGCATCTGGCAAGAAGAATAGGGGAGGCAGTTCATAGAGCTTACAAAGGTGACCTAAAACTAAACTATCCGGAAGGATGGAAGTATATAAGGGTTTACTGGGAAAGAAACTAAGCTATAGCCGTGAAACAGGAAAGAGGCTTATACAGAAAAAGTGTAAAAGAGCTACCTGTAGAGCTGTTACCTAGAGAAAAAGCCTTAAAGTACGGAATAGAGTCACTCTCTGATGAGGAGCTGTTGGCTCTATCTCTTGGTTCTGGAACAAAAGGTCTAAATGTGATTGGCTTATCAGCAAAAGTTCTTGCTGGTAGTAAAGGTATAAAATATTTAAAAGATGTGAAGTTAGACCAATTAGAGAGAATAAAGGGGATAGGTAAGGCTAAAGCTCTGCAGATAATGGCTATAGGAGAGATGATAAGGCGCTCGGGAGAAGATGGGGAGAAAGAAAAAATATCCAGTGTTTTGGACGCGGTTAAATATCTGAAGTACCTCTCTAAAGAAAGACAGGAAACATTGGTTGCTCTCTATTTAAATAGTTCAAACGAGATAGTACACAGACAGACAGTGGCTGTAGGTTCTTTAAACGTAGTTAGGGTTTTGCCTAGAGATGTACTGTTTTATGCTCTTAAGTATAACTCAAATGGTATAATCCTATCTCATAACCATCCGGAAGGATCTGCTAAACCTTCCAGTGAGGATATAGAGTTTACAAAAAGACTAATGCATCTGTCTAACGAGATGGGATTTGAACTCTTAGACCATATAATAATCGGCAAAAAGGACTATTACAGCTTTGCAGGAAACAGTCTAATATAGAGGTGGTACATGAAAATAAGAGCTATAATAACGGACATAGAAGGGACAACTACACCTATATCCTTCGTTAAAGAAGTCCTGTTTCCTTTCTCTTACGATAGGATGGAAGAGTTTCTAAGAGAAAACTGGGAAAATCCGGATGTTAAGAAAGCTATCGATGAAGTAGAAAAGATAGAGGGAAAAAGTCTATCGTTCCATGAAATTGTAAATACCCTCAGAGTGTGGATAAAAGAGGATAGGAAGATTACACCTCTGAAGCAGATCCAGGGAATGACCTGGGAGGGTGGTTATAGATCTGGAAACATTACTGGTCCTGTCTACCCGGATGCATACAGAAAGTTAAAAGAATGGTGGGAGAAAGGTATAAAGCTATACGTGTACTCATCTGGATCTGTAAAAGCTCAAAAACTTCTTTTCTCTCATACAGACTATGGAGATATAACATACCTATTCTCTGGCTACTTTGATACCACAATAGGCAGTAAAATTGAGGAAGACTCCTATAGGAGGATATCTCAGTGTATAAATTTACATCCCCAAGAAATCCTTTTCCTTTCTGATAACCCTCAAGAAGTTCTATCTGCATCAAAAACAGGAATGAGAGTTTACAGAGTTGTAAGGGAAGGAGATGCTAAATGGATAGAGAAATTTAACAATCCTCAGATCCGTTCCTTTGAAGAAGTAGATCTGTTTGCATAAATGAAAAAATTTTCATATAATATTTTAACTATCAGTTGGGAAAGTGGCGGAACTGGCAGACGCGAGGGACTTAAAATCCCTTGGGGGTAACCCCGTGAGGGTTCGATTCCCTCCTTTCCCACCATCTACTCAATCATCTGTCCACAAACAAACTGTGCTATAATATTTAATCTATAAATTTTTATAGTTTAGGAGGTATGTATGTCTATAACTTCTCAAAGGAAACAAGAAATTATCAAGCAGTTTGCTCTGCACGAGAATGATACAGGTTCTCCAGAGGTTCAAATAGCTGTTCTTACAGAGAGAATTAAAAACTTGACAGAACATATAAAAGCTAACAAAAACGACCTACACTCAAGAAGAGGACTTATAGGCTTGGTTAATAAGAGAAGAAAACTACTAAACTATCTAAAGAGAAAGAGTGAAGAAAGATACAGAAAAGTAGTGGAGACCCTAGGGATAAGAGAATCCACAGGAAATAAGTAAGCTACGAAAGTTATAGGGGTATCAAAACATATCGGAGTTCTCCAGAAGTCCAGGACTCCAGATCCCTCTGGCTATCTAAACCTAAACACCATTAAAGAGGGGAAAGATGAAAGAGATAAAAGTCCAAACTGAGATGAACGGTACTATTTTTTCCATAGAGACAGGCTACTTTGCAGGCCAAGCTAACGGTGCAGTCATAGTCAGACAAGGAGATACTGCAGTTTTAGTGACAGCTGTGATGTCTGAAGAACCTCAGGAGGATACAGACTTTCTCCCCCTCACAGTAGAGTACAGAGAGAAGTCATATGCTTACGGTAAGATACCTGGTGGTTTTGTAAAGAGAGAAGGGAAACCTTCAGACAGAGAAGTCCTTGTAGCAAGAAACATAGATAGACCTATTAGACCTCTCTTTCCAAAAGGCTTTTATAACGATGTTATAATCACAGTCTACACTCTATCTGCAGATGACCAGTTTGACCCTGATGTACTTGGTATAGTGGGAGCTTCCGCTGCTTTGCACATAAGTGATATCCCCTTTGATGGTCCTATAGCAGGAGTGCGGGTCTGCAGAGTTAGTGGTGAGTTTATAGTGAACCCTACATACCAGCAAAAGAACGACTCAGACCTAGAGATAGTGGTGGCAGGCTCTGAAGACGCTATAGTGATGGTAGAAGGTGGTGCTAATGAAGTTCCGGAGGATGTTATACTACAGGCTATGCTATTTGGTCACCAGGAAATAAAGAGATTAATCCATCTCCAGAGAGAGTTAAGAGATAAGTTCTCCAAACCAAAGTACAAAGTTCAGGTAGACGAAGAAGCAGAGACTCTAAAATTGAAGATCAAAGAGTTCTCGTACGATCGAGTAAAAGAGGCATTTTTAATAGAAGATAAAAAGCAGAGAAACGGTGAGATAGCTAAAATCTTCCAAGAAACCCTGACATCCTTAGAAATTCCGGAGGATAAACACAAAAAAGCCTCTTTCCTATATAAAGAAATAGTAAGTGAGGTCATGAGAGACCAGATACTAAAAGAAGGAAGGAGGATAGACGGAAGGAAACCGGAAGAGATAAGACCTATCTGGATTAAGGTGGGAGTATTCCCAAGAAACCACGGCTCTGCTATATTCACAAGAGGTCAGACACAAGCTTTCGTCACCACTACTCTAGGCTCTCCGTCAGAAGGACAGATAGAGGAGAGTATAGAGGCAGGAGAGGTTATGAAAAGATTCATGCTCCACTACAACTTCCCACCATTTAGTACAGGTGAAGCAAAACCACCGAGGGCTACCTCCAGAAGGGAGATAGGACACGGAAATTTGGCAGAGAGAGCTTTAGAACCTCTAATACCTTCAGAAGAGGAATTCCCATACGTTATAAGAGTGGTATCCGATATATTAGAGTCTAACGGTTCTACATCTATGGCTACAGTATGTGGTGGCTCTCTTTCTCTATTTGATGCAGGTGTGCCTATAAAAAAACACGTTGCTGGTATAGCTATGGGTCTTATAAAAGAAGGGGACAGATTTGTGGTTCTATCAGATATACTCGGGGATGAAGACCATCTAGGAGATATGGACTTTAAAGTTGCTGGAACGAGAGATGGTGTAACCTCTATCCAGATGGACATAAAAGTCAAGGGGTTAACGAAAGAGATCTTAGAGAAAGCCCTGCAACAGGCAAAAGCTGGAAGGGAGTATATCTTAAACCTTATGTACCAAGCAATTTCAGAACCTCGTAAGGAACTATCTCCATATGCTCCGGTAGTTACAAAATTAAGGGTGCTACCTGAGAAGATAAGTCTTATAATAGGACCTGCAGGAAAGAACATCAAGAAGATAATAGATGAAACTGGTGTCAAAATAGACATACAGCAGGATGGTCTTGTGAAACTATACGCTTTACACAAAACATCAGCAGAAAAAGCTATCTCTATGATAAATGAGCTGATAATGGAGATAGAACTCGGAGAGGTATATCTTGGGAAAGTAACCAGAGTAGAAGACTACGGAGCATTCTTAGAGCTGATGCCAGGTAGATTATCCCTTTTACACGTATCCCAGATAAGTAGAGAGAGAGTAAAGTCAGCAAAGGATGTTATAAAGTTGGGAGAGATACTGAAGGTTAAAGTGATAGATATAGACGAGCAAGGTAAGATAAAGGTGTCCCTAAAAGATGCTCCAGATAACGTCGAACCAAAGAATAAGTTCCTCTTTGAGTAAAAACCTAAAGGGCAGGGTTTTTACCCTGTCCTATAATAGTAACCTCCTTCCTCTTGTATCATCCCCTTCAAAACTAAACAGATTAAAGCCTCATCGACCCTGCTGTCAAAATTAAACCTCTCTAAGATCTCATCTGTATGTTTTGGTACCCCTAAAAAATTCAAGAGCTCAACTTCCAACTCTGAAAGTTTTTCACCCCCTAAGTATGGAGAACTATTCTCTCTATTTCTCAGGAATGGTAGTTCTGTGTACAGATCCTCTAAGGAGTTAATGGGAACAGCTATACCCTGCCTTATAAGAGAGTTGTTTCCAGAGAGGGTAGGCATATTTATATTTCCCGGGACTGTGAGAATCAACCTTGAATACTGATGGGCAAACTGAGCAGTAATAAGAGATCCGGATTTATCCGGAGCCTCTACAATGAAGGTGACATAAGATAAAGCGGCAATTATCCTGTTTCTACTTGGAAATGTGTACTTGGAAGGTTTAGCTCCTATCGGCAACTCTGAGATCACACAGCCATTCTCCTGTATCCTATAGTAGAGTTTTCTACTTTCCGGAGGATAGACTACATCTACCCCACTACCTAAAACCGCTACTGTCACACCACCTTCCTCCAGTGCAACACTGTGGGATAAGTAGTCTATTCCCGTTGCCATTCCGGAAACTACACAGATCCCCTCTTTAACAGCAGGCCTCAATAAATTCTCCACCACATACTTACCATAATTAGAGGGCTTTCTTGTCCCCACCACAGAGAGTAGATTCTCATCTGGAAGACTATTTCCCTTCACGTATAACACAGGAGGAGGGTCTGGTATACTTTTTAGCAATCTTGGATATTCTGCAGAGGTGTAAGGAATTATCCTGATATTCAATTTCTGAGCCTTTTCCATCTCTCTGTAAGCTTTCTCAAAGTCTTCTTCCTTCACGGAAGAGATAATATCCACTACAGTCTTATCAAACTTAGAAACTCTCTCCTTATCTATACTTAAAACCATCTCTCCACTACCAAACTCATCAACAAGGGCTTTGAAAGTCCTACTTCCAATCCTTTTCAAACCACTGAGAACTAAGCAGGATAAGATCTCTCTCTCCATACAAATACCATAAATTTTTATGTTAAAATTATAACAGTAAATAGCAAGGATAAAGAGATGGAGACTCAGGAAACCATAAAGGCACTGATAGAAAAAATAAAGAAAGATAAGAAGTTAGAGGTTTACCTATTCTACCATGAAGCACCTATAAAACAGGTTCTTGATATAAACGATGTGGAAGAATCTAGAAAACAGATTGAGTTTAAAATAAACGGTAAGATAGAAGCCGCCATAAATGAATCCAAAGAGCTGTACATAAAGTTCAACAAAGATATATTAGTCCTCAGACCTATAATATGGAACAAAGAGTTCTTGATCACATCCTTTCCATCCTACGCTATAAAACCAAAACTAAAGAGAAAGTACCCTCGTGTAAAGTGCTCTACCAAAAACCCCATAACCCTTGAAGATAAGTCTATAGGAGTATGTCTACACGTAAGGGACATATCGGAAGGAGAATAGGGTTCAAGATTCCGGAAAACTTAGAAATTAGGGAAAACAATATCCACGACGTGAAATTAAACATCTCTGGAAAATCTTACCCTACAAATAAGGATACTCTACAAAGTGAGAGCGTCTTTTGTTGATATCTCAGTAAGATTAAGTGATGCTATAGCTAAGTATGTTATGAACAGGCAGATGGAGATGGCAAGGGTACTAAATACCTTTGCAGACTAAGGGAGGTTCATAAGTTTATGGCACTGAGGTATAATCCTACTTTCAACACCAAACCTCAACAGTTTATCCTGTAAGCCCAGAGCCTTCTGGACCATTTCCTTTCTATTGCTCTCCGGCTGTAGGATAACAACATCTGTTTTTAGTATATCTCTGTAATCATCTTTGAATATATGAGACAGATCCAAGTTCTCATCAACCACAAACTTAAGTTCTCGTATGTAGGGTATAAGATTTTTATGAACAAAGTAGAAAGGTGGTTTAGGTGAACAGATTATGTAGATTTTTCCCCAGTTTAAACTTGAAAAGTTATCATTCCAGAGAGTTCCGTTTGTCTGGATAAAAACAGTGTAACCATCCTCTACTAGCCTCTCTACGAGTATATGTAGGTTTTTCGAGAAGAAAGGCTCTCCTCCAGTTATACACACTCTCCGGACATTGAAGTTAGATACCTCCTCTAAAACTTCATCTACTGATAACTCTCTGTAACTCTTCCCATCGTAGGAGTATGCTGTATCACACCAGCTACACCTTAGATTACACCCTTCAAGACGGACAAATACAACTGGAAGACCGACCCACTTTCCTTCCCCTTCAACACTCCGGAATATCTCAACAACCTTTACCTTATACAGCTCTTTCTTCAACAACCTCATAGGCTTCTATCAGGTCTCCAACTTTTATATCATTGAAGTTTTTCAAGGTGATACCACATTCAAAACCCCTCTGAACTTCTTTCACATCATCTTTAAACCTTTTCAGGGAAGATATCTCTCCATCGTATATAACTACACCGTTTCTAACCAGCCTTGCCTTTGCACTTCTCTTTATAAAACCCTCTGTAACATAACATCCTGCTATAGTTCCAACCGCTTTTGCTTTGAAGGTCTGTCTCACTTCAGCTACACCAAGGAGTACCTCTTTCAGAGTAGGTGCTAACATTCCCTTCATAGCTTTTTCTAACTCTTCTATCGTCTGATAGATAATGTTGTACAGTTTGATATCGATGTTCTCTTCCTCTGCTGCTTTCCTTGCTCCTGCATCAGGTCTAACGTTAAAGCCTATTATGATGGCGTTGGAAGCTGCAGCAAGCATTACATCACTCTCTGTTACAGGACCAACTGCAGTATGGACTATATTGATACTCACCTCTTCAAATTTAGAGGATAGTTCCTCTATAGACTTTTTAAGAGCTTCTAAAGAACCCTGAACATCTGCCTTTACTATGAGGTTTATCTCTTTTACCTCTGACAGATTCTCAAGATGTATCCTCGTTTTCTTGGCAAGGAGCTCCTCTTCTCTCTTCTGTTTCCTAACCTCTGCAAGTAATTTAGCCTCTCTTTCTGTAGCCTTAGCTAAGAACTTATCCCCTGCCGAAGGAACTTCGTCGAACCCCAGAACCTCGATTGGAGTAGCAGGTCCGGCAGACTTCAACCTTTCCCCTCTCTCATTGAACAGGGCTTTAACTTTTCCCCAACTGTATCCTGCTACAAAGTAGTCCCCTACATGGAGAGTACCGTTCTCTATCAAAACTGTGGCAACAGGTCCTTTCTTCGGGTCAAGTTTAGATTCTATAACTGTTCCTACCGCTAATCTATCAGGGTTAGTCTTTAGCTGTTGTATCTCAGCTACGAGCAATACCATCTCAAGGAGCTCTTCCACATTCTTTCCTGTTTTTGCGGAGATATCTACGAATATAGTATCTCCACCCCACTCTTCCGATATGAGACCATACTGGGTAAGTTCTTGTCTTACTCTGAGAGGGTCTGCTCCTGGCTTATCTATCTTGTTAACTGCCACTATTATCGGAACCTTGGCACTCTTTGCATGGTTTATCGCCTCTACAGTTTGAGGTTTAACTCCATCATCAGCAGCAACTACGAGAATAGCTATATCCGCTACTTTAGAACCCCTTGCTCTAAGTGTTGTGAAAGCTTCGTGTCCTGGGGTGTCAAGGAATGTTATCTCTTTTCCGTTTGGTAGTTTTATTTTATATGCACCTATATGCTGGGTTATACCACCGTGTTCCTTTGCGGCCACATCAGTCTTCCTTATCGTATCAAGTAAGGTTGTCTTTCCGTGGTCTACGTGACCCATAACAGTGACTACCGGAGGTCTCTCTTTTAGGTTCTCTTCTAACTCTTCCTGTTTTTCCTCTACTACTTTCTCTTCCGTAGACTCTTCTCCTTCAACTTTTATCTCTGCAAGGAATCCGTGAGTC
Organism: Hydrogenothermaceae bacterium; assembly: GCA_026418535.1. Taxonomy (GTDB): domain Bacteria; phylum Aquificota; class Aquificia; order Aquificales; family Hydrogenothermaceae; genus JAOABC01. Next base: position 93,486 of record JAOABC010000006.1, read on the forward strand.
TCAGCTATCTCTAATGCCACTTTAGGGTCTATAGTTTGATTAACGGTAGCCAGTATCTTTCTCTGCAGAAGATCCATCAGTATCTGGTTTACTGGAAGATTCAACATATCCGCTAACTCTCGGACTGTTACAACCTCCGGAATAGAGACTATCTTCACCTCTTCCTCTTGAGAAACTTCTTCTTCTCTCTTATCTTTCTTCTGGGTTTTCTTCTTTTTTGGGTGAGCCTCCATCAGTTTTCTGAGAGCCTCCATCTCTTCTTTCTCTTCTTTAAGACGGAGTTCTCTCTCTTCTTTCGTCTCTTTCTTCTCTACTTTCTTCTCTTCGTTTATGGATTGAGGTAAAACTGGAGCTGTAAATCTCTCATCTCTCTCCTGCTTCCTTCCCTCTACTATACCTTTAGGCATCTCCTCTCTTTGAGGCTTCTTAAACCCTTCCCTCTTCTCAAAGGGTTTTTTCTGCTCTTCTCTCTTTTCAAAGGGTTTTTTCTCTCTCCTTTCAAACCTTTCCCTTTGTTCTCTACGTTCTGGCTTTCTCTCTTCGTATCTCTTAGGAAACCTATCTTTCCTTTGATATCTGTCCTCTTCTGTTACTACCCCTTCTATCACAGTAGGCTCTTCCTTTTTATCCGGCTGAGGAAGATCTACCTTTACTTCTTCCCTTTTTATGACAACAGGCTTTTCTAATCTTTCTTCTATTTCTTCTTTAGGTTTCACTTCTTCTTTTGACTTTATCTTCTCTTCTTTCTTTTGCTCTTCTTTCTCTCTTTCTAGCCTTATCTGTTCTACTCTATCTCTTACTTTATCTGCAAATTCTCTTTCTATAATTGTAAGGTTATTAACCTCTTTCTGATACCCTACTTCCTTTAAGATTGAAGATAGCTCCTGTAAAGAGATACCTAAACTGTGGTAGAAGTCAAAGACTTTAACTCCCTCTACTTTTTCCTCCTCTACCACTACAACATCTTCTTTCTTAGAAAACCTCATCTTTACAATTTCTACTATCTCATCTTCTAATTTATCATTAGCTTTTACTCTTCTACCTGTATCCTCTAATATGGCATTTTTCACATCTTCAGCAGATATTCCAAGCTCCTCAGCCAACTGTTTTACTGTGATGTTTCTAGGCATTTTGCCTCCTTTAAAGTTTGTTCCAAAGTTCTCTCTATCTCTATCCCTAAGTTATCTCTCTTAATTATTACTACCCCTATACTGTTTTTACCGAATATACTACCTAATCTCTCCTTACTGAACAAAAAGTACGTTTTAAAGTTATACTTAGACAATATATCTCTCTTTGTTCTTTCAGAAAGATCTCCTGCAGCCAAGATAAAATAATTTCCTTTGAACTTTTTCAAAGTATCATAACCAAAGTTCAAACTACCTGCTCTGTAAGCTAACTGGAGTAAACTCACTAATCTTCTCATTTTGTCTTTAATTTCTGTACCCTCTCAAAATCTTCCTCACTGAGGATATCTATATGCCAACCAGTGAGTTTATGGGTAAGTTTAGCATTTATACCGTTCTTACCTATAGCCAAAGAAAGCTCATCTTTAGGTACCGCTATCTCTACCCTCTTCTCCTTGGTTAGGAGTCTATACTTCTTTGCCCTCGCAGGGGATATTGCCCTTATTATGAACTTAGCCGGATCCTCACTCCACTCTATAACGTCTATCTTCTCTCCTGAGAGCTCGTTAGAAATGTTCTGGATTCTGCTACCCTTAAACCCAACTACTACGCCCACGGGGTCTATGTTTTTATCTTGGCTGTAGACCGCAACCTTCGCTCTTTCACCCGGCTCCCTAGCCACAGCCTTTATCTCTATCTCTCTCTCAACTATCTCAGGTACTTCTATCTCCAGGAGTTTCTTTAACATATTAGGATGTGTCCTAGAAAGTATGACTATAGGTCCTTTAGATAGTCTTAAAACTCTTTTAACCTTATTTTTTTCTTTTATAACATAACTACTCTCTTTAGACACTTTCAAGATAAGGGCTCTTATTCTATCCCCTATACTGTATCTCTCCTTATTTATCTGCTCTTCAGCAGGTAGTATAACTTCCAACCTCCCAAGGTCAACGATTATATCCTCGTTCTCGAACCTTCTTACAGTTCCAGTAACTATCTTCCCCTCAAGCTCTTTAAACTCTTCATAGAGGATGTCTCTTTCAACCTTCGCAACCTTCTGAGATATAACATCCTTTGCTACAGTGAGGGCTATCCTCCCTAGGTCCTCTAAACTCAGAGGAACTTCAACTATCTTCCCATAATCAGCGTTCTCATCGTAATTTTTGGCCTCTTCAAGAGCTATTTCAGAGATAGGGTCCGATACAAACGGAGACACCTTTTTCCTTAAAACAACCTTTAACTCATCTTTGTTTTTATCAAAGAGTACCCTAACTGCATCTCTATCTTTTATCTTAAACTCTTTCCTTACAGCAAGAAGTATACCCTCTTTCAAGGCTTTCTCTACAACTTCCTCTGGAATATTCTTCTCTTTTGCAACAGTCTCTATTACGTTCTTTAGCTTTACAGGCATCCACCTCTCCTAAAATTCAAGTTTTGCTAAGGATATCTTATCTAAAGGAATCCTCACTACTCTCTCCTCTTCTTCAAGCAATACATCTTCATCCTCAAGTCCTAATAACCTTCCTCTAAAGACATTCCTCTCTTCTACTGGTCCAAATGTCTTTATCTTTATCTCTCTACCTTTAAATATGTTGAACTCATGAGGGTTCTTCAACTTCCTGTCAAGTCCTGGTGAGGACACTTCTAACGTATAAGAGCTCTTTATAAGATCCTCCACATCAAGGATAGCCCCTATCCTTTTACTAACCCACTCACAGTCATCTATGGAAGTCCCTTCTGGATTGTGTATGTATATCCTTAAAACAGGTTTTTTTCCAGAGGAGAGTTCCACATCTACTAAATTCAGGTTCTTTTCCTTCAGTATAGGCTCTAAAAGTTCTCTAACCCTATCAACAACTTTCATAAAAACCTCTAAAAAAGAATAAATCCATAATAAAATATAAATTCTATCACAAAAAACAAAAGAGAAAAGAAGATGGTTCTTTGATGTACTCCTCTGCTGATTATAGAGATAGGATCTCTTTTTCTTTCGCCTCTGTAAGCTTATTTATCTCTTCTGTATACTTATCTGTTAACTTCTGAAGCTTTTCTAGAGCTTTCTTCACGTCATCCTCAGAAAATCCTTCTTTTTTGAGCTTTTCTATGTTTTCTTTTTCGTCCCTTCTCACGTTCCTTACAGCTATTCTACCCTCTTCTGCAAGTTTGTGTAAGAGCTTCACAACCTCCCTTCTTCTCTCCTCTGTCATAGGTGGAAGGTTTAACCTTATAGTACTTCCCTCTGTCTGAGGGTTTGCTCCTAAGTTTGCCTCTATAAGAGCTTTTTCTATAGACTTTACAGCTCCTTTATCCCAAGTTTGGATCATTATTTGAGATGGCTCCGGAGTAGAGATGGTAGCAAGCTGTTTTAAGGGTATCTCTGAACCATAGTATTCAACTTTTATATTCTCTACAAGACCAACTGAAGCTCTACCAGTTCTTATCCCAGCATACTCTTCCTTTAGCTTTAATACCGCTCCTTTCATCCTTTTCTCAGCTTCTTGTAGATACTCCTCTATCATCTTATACCTCCTTACATAACTTTACATAACTATTGAGCCAACATCTTCACCAAAGACTATCCTTCTAAGGTTCCCTTTCTGTTTTATATTAAACACAGCAATAGGAAGTTTGTTCTCCATACAGAGCGTCAGGGCTGTGTGGTCCATAACCTTGAGGTCTTTATTTATAGCATCAAGATAGGTTATCCTCTTTAAAAGCTGAGCATCCGGGTACCTTTTGGGGTCCTTGTCGTATATCCCATCCACCTTTGTAGCCTTAAGAAGTAGGTCTGCCTTTATTTCTGCAGCTCTGAGGGCACCAGTTGTGTCAGTGGTAAAGAAGGGACTACCTGTTCCGGCTGCGAATATAACTATCCTTCCCTTCTCAAGGTGTCTTATGGCTCTCCTTCTTATGTAAGGTTCTGCTATCTGTCTCATCTCTATAGCAGACATAACTCTTGTTGGGACATCCTTCTTCTCTAAAACATCCTGAAGAGCAAGAGCATTCATAACAGTTGCCAGCATCCCCATATAGTCTGCTGTTGCTCTATCCATCCCTATCTGAGTTCCTTGGATACCTCTGAATATATTCCCACCACCTATAACTATGGCTATCTGGACACCTATCTCATAAACATCCTTAATCTCATCACATAGCTCATTAACGAAAGATGGGTCTATACCGTACTCCTCATCCCCCATAAGAGCTTCTCCAGAAAGCTTGAGCAATATTCTCTTGTATAGGATTGGCAAGACTACTCTCCAAGCTCAAATCTTACAAACCTTCTAACCTGTATATTCTCACCGATCTTGGCTATGTACTCCTTTATAAGATCTTCTATAGTCTTTTTATCATCCTTTATGTATGGTTGTTCGTACAGACAGACTTCTTTATAAAATTTTTCCAACTTTCCTTCAGCAATCTTCTCAGCTATATGAGGAGGTTTGCCTTCGGCAATAGCAGCTTCTCTTGCTATATCTCCTTCCTTCTCTACAACCTCCCTCGGGATATCTTCCCTCTTGACATACTGAGGCTTCATAGCTGCTATTTGAAGAGCTATCTCATTGGCAAGCTCTTTAAACAGATCGTTCCTTGCGACAAAGTCTGTTTCACAGTTTAGTTCCAGCAGTACTCCTATCCTTCCTCCTGTGTGGATGTATGAGTGGATTAAACCTTCCTTTGTCTCTCTTCCTGCCTTCTTAGCTGCTTTTGCTACTCCCTTTTTCCTCAATATCTCAACGGCAGTCTCTAGATCTCCATTAGCTTCCTCTAGGGCAGATTTACACTCAAGCATACCAGCTCCTGTCATCTCCCTAAGTGTTTTAACAAGCTTTGCATCAACCGCCATATTACAGCTCCTCCTTAGCTTCTGCTAAATTTTCATCAATATTCTCTATGGTTTCCTTTTTAATTATTTCAGACAGTTTCTCTTCCTTAGAGTGGTTTTTCGCTCCCATGTATCCGGATTCTATAACCTGAGACTCCTTGGCTAATAATTCCTCTTCTATGGATTTAGACTCAACAGTTAAACCTACAGACTCTCTTATCTTCTTACCTTCAAGCACTGCATCCGCTATCTTTGAAGTTACCAACTGTATAGCTTTTATAGCATCATCATTTCCAGGTATAGGGTAGTCTATCTTGTCAGGGTCACAGTTTGTGTCTGCTATCGCAACTACTGTAACACCGAGCTTATTAGCCTCTGTAACTGCCAGATCTTCTCTGACAGTATCTACTACGTAGATTACATCCGGGATTCTGTCTAAGTTAACTATTCCGCTTAAATACTTTTCCAACTTCTCTTTCTGCTTTCTTAACCTCATAACTTCTTTCTTTGGAAGTATCTCGAAAGCACCTTCCGCTTCCATTCTCTGGAGCTTTCTGAGTTTCTCTATGCTTTTTCTAACAGTCTCAAAGTTTGTGAACATACCACCAAGCCATCTATAGTTAACGTAGTGAGCCCCACATCTCTTAGCTTCCTCTTCAATAATGGTCTGAGCCTGCTTCTTTGTCCCTAGGAACAGTATCTCTGCACCGTTTGCAACCTCATTGGTAACAAACTCTAAAGCCTGTTTGAACAGAGGAACGGTCTTTGAAAGGTCGATGATGTGGATACCGTTTCTCTTGGTGTAGATGTAATCCTTCATCTTTGGATTCCATCTTCTGATCTGGTGTCCGAAGTGGACTCCTGCTTCCAAAAGTTCTCTCATACTAACTTCTACTGACATAAAACAGTCCTCCTTTAAGGGTTTTTTCTTCCACTCTCTGATAAAGAAAACCCCTAAACAGGGCAACCCTTTTATAGAGAGTGTGCTTAGTCAAGTAATTTATTATACCACAGCAGACTACTCTGTTGCATAACTATGAAGTCCTGGGAAATAGAGGTTTACTCCAAAGTAACAGATTAGCAACATAACAAAGCCAGCAACAGCTATCCAAGCAGATGTTCTACCTTTCCATTTTCCTATAGTTTTACCGTGTATGTACGCTGCAAAGAAAAGCCAGACTATGAATGCCCATGTCTCTTTCGGGTCCCAACTCCAGTAACTTCCCCACGCCTCATTAGCCCAGGCTCCCCCAAGCATTATAGATGCAGTCCATATAGGAAAGGATATAGCCACTGACTTGAACGCTATCTCAGACAGGATACTATCTTCTGGCAACCTGTTTCCAATAGGTTTTAAGACAAAGGTAGCAAAGTATAAAGATGAGATCAAAACGGTAAAAAACACAACTCCAATTATCAGGGTTTTGATATCTTTTGCACCGTGGAGTGTTAGATATCCAAATAGAATACTGAGCAGACCACTGACAAAAAACCCTCCCAGATGTATAGGTTTTACCTGTTTATCCTCTTTATAGTTCTCCTTTATCAGGTAAGCAAATGATGCTCCAAAAGCAACTGTAAATCCAGCATACCCTACAAAGGAGGCTATAACATGAAGGTAGAGCCAATAGCTTCTCAGAGCTGGAACGAGCGGGCTTATGTCGGTATTGAACTTATGTCCCCATATAACCAAGAAAGCCACTATAGGTAGAAAGAAAGCACCTATGAATTTTGTCTTGTACTCCCTCTCTATGTATAGGTAGAGACCTACAGCTAACCACGGGAAGAACATCAAAGATTCGTACAAGTTAGTCCATGGTGGATGGAATATACCCATTTTGTAAGACTCTATACCTCGGACAAACAGGCCTACCGTAGATGTAAGCCATCCTAAGAAGGCTGTGAGAGTAGCCAGGTTACCTATTCTCTCACTTTTAAAGAAAAATTGAAATATGTAGAGTAAAGCGGACAAACCATATATAAAACCAGCAAGCTGAAAGATGAATATATTACTGACTTTTCCACTGAGGATAGAAAGAGCTGTAGCACCAAGAACAGCGGATAGGGTAAGAAATAAAAAAGTAGCCACTTCCAGATAATTTACTTTACCTTTACTTCTTACAACTATAATTTCTTCCACTTTAAGAACCTCCTGAGAGCCTTAGAGTATTACTATACTATCATCTCTTATTTTTTCAAGGTGGAAAGACATATTTATAAACCTCACTGATAAATTTTTATTGAAACTCTCTATAAGAGATATTCCGCTGTTGTCATGTTTAAACTTCCAAAGATTTTCCATACCAAGCTTCATGACAATACATATCAAACCTTGGATAGAACCTCCATGTCCAACCACTAAGATATTCTCTTCTTCGTATTTGTGGATATCCATCAAGAAGGAGTTTAGCCTCCTTTCGAAGGATAAGATCTCTTCCTGTTTTGGTAGAGGATACTTTACAGGGTTTGAAAGCCAGTTGTGGAAATCTTGGAGATGGTTTCTGTATATATGTTCATAACTGAGTCCTTCCCATGTTCCAAAGTACATCTCCCTTATCCTTCTATCTAAAACAACAGAAACCTGTAAAACTTCTCCTATCGTGAGGGCTGTCTGGTGGGCCCTCTTCAGGTCTGAGGATACTATCTTCTCTATTCGGTAGGGTTTTAAGAGCTCTCCGGCATGCTTTGCTTGTAGGATACCCTTTTCTGTAAGGTTCGTGTCTATGTGTCCCTGAACTATTTTTCTTAAATTGTACTCACTTTCGCCATGTCTCATCAAATATATACACTTTCTCATCTTAACCTAATCTTATGGATACAGGGATCTCTTTACAGTCGTTGAACTTCACACAGTGGATACACTCTGTCCAAACTTTTTGGGGAAAGAGGGACTTGTCCGTAACTTCAAATCCCAGTTTTTTGAAGAACTCTGGAACATAAGTTAGGGCAAAGACCTGTTTTATACCCAGCTGTTTTGCTTCCTCTAAACATGCCTCTACTATCTTGGTTCCTATTTTTTTGTTCTGGTAACCTTCCTCTACAGCTAAGGACTTTATCTCCGCCAGGTCTTCCCAGTATATATGTAGGGAACCTACTCCTACTATCTTTCCATCCTCTTCGTATACGAAAAAGTCTCTTATATTTTCGTATATACTGTTTAGACTCCGTGGTAACAAAACCTCCCTAAAAGCAAAATGCTGCAGTATCCGGAAGATCTCTACAGCATCATTAACCTTAGCTTTCCGGAGAAACAACTTTATTATCCCTTTTTTCTTCTAAGGCTATTTTAAAGACTTCATCTATGTTCTCTACAAAAACAAGCTCAATAGATTTCCTTACGTACTCCGGGAGATCTTCCATTACCTCGTCTCTGTTATCCTTAGGAAGGATAACCTTTTTTATACCTGATCTTTTTGCAGCAAGTATCTTCTCTTTAAGGCCACCTATAGGAAGTACCTTGCCCCTTAGAGTTATCTCTCCTGTCATGGCAACATCGTTCCTTACAGGTGTTTCAGTGAAGATAGACATAAGAGATGTGGCTATAGCAATTCCTGCTGACGGTCCATCCTTAGGTATAGCTCCTGCAGGAACATGGACGTGAACATCGTACTTGTTAAAATCTTCTGGATCTATGTTATATTCTGGGGCTTTTGACTTTACGTAGGAATAAGCAGCTTTTGCAGACTCTTTCATCACATCCCCAAGGGAGCCCGTTAGTATCAGTCCTCCTTTTCCAGGCATCTTGGTTGCCTCTATCTTCAGAATCTCTCCACCAACTTCAGTCCAGGCAAGGCCGGTTACTACCCCAACCTCACTTTTCTCTTCTTTTTCGGGAGTGTGTATAGGTGATCCTAAAAGTTTTTTCACCATAGATGGTGTAACTTTGTAATCCTTTTTCTTATCTTTCTCTACAATCTCCTTAGCTATCTTCCTTATTACAGAGCCAATCTTTCTCTCTAAGTTCCTTATTCCTGCCTCTCTCGTATAACCCTTGATAATAAACTGGATAGATTTATCACTAAAAGTAACTGTGTTATCATCTAGGCCATTCTCTTTTAGTTGTTTTGGTATAAGGTACCTCTTTGCTATCATCATCTTCTCTTCTTCCGAGTAGCCTGATAGCCTTATAACCTCCATCCTGTCTAACAGGGGTCTTGGAATAGTATCTGTCCTGTTTGCTGTACAGATAAACATAACTTCAGAAAGGTCAAAAGGAACACTAAGGTAGTGGTCCACAAAGTCTTTGTTCTGCTCTGGGTCTAAGACCTCCAAAAGTGCTGCAGAAGGGTCCCCTCTAAAATCAGCTCCTATTTTATCAACCTCATCCATCATTATTACAGGATTTTTGGTACCTACTTGTTTCAGAGCCTGTATTATCTTACCCGGTAAAGCTCCAACATATGTTCTTCTATGCCCTCTTATCTCAGCTTCATCTCTAACACCCCCAAGGGATATCCTTACAAACTTCCTACCTAAGGACTCAGCTATAGACTTTCCTAAAGATGTTTTACCAACTCCTGGTGGGCCTACAAAACAGAGTATAGGACTTTTTATTGACCTGTTTTTGGTTTTCTCTTTCTTTATTTTTAAAACAGCAAGATATTCCAAGATCCTATCTTTGACCTTCTCAAGGTCATAGTGGTCTTTGTCTAAAATCTCCTTCGCAACCTTAAGGTCAAGCCTGTCTTTGGTTCTTTTACTCCATGGAAGCTCTACAAGCCAGTCAAGGTAGGTTCTAATAACCCCTGCCTCTGCAGAGTCTGGATGCATCTTTTCAAGTCTCTTTAGCTGTTTTTCCCCCTCTGCCCTCACTTCTTCTGGCATCTTAGCCTGCTCTATTTTCCTTCTATAGTTCTCTATCTCCTCTTTTCTTTCATCTTTCTCCCCAAGCTCTTCCTGTATAGCCTTTATTTGCTGTCTTAGAAAGTACTCTCTCTGGTCTTTCTCGATAGCTTCCCTTGCTGCAACTCTTATCTTGTTTTGAAGTTCCAGTATGGCAACTTCCTTTATCAGCTTATCGTGGACTACTCTTAACCTACCTACTTGATCTAAGATCTCAAGAATCTCTTGGGCTTCTTCCGATTTTATGTTGAGAATAGAAGCAACAAGATCTGCTAGTTTTCCTGGTTCATCTATGGACTTTAGTATATCAACCAAATCTGGACTTATCTGTTTTCCAAAGGATATAGACTTGTCTATAAGGTCCTTAACAGAACCAATTAAAGCCTCAACTTCCAGGCTTTCCTCAAAGTTAGATATATCTTCAAGTATCTCTACGTCTACTTTGTAGTAGTTTTCTTGTTTATAGAGCTTGTTTATCTTTCCTCTGCTAACCCCCTGAACCAAGATTTTTACCCTTCCATCTTCCAGCTTCATCATCCTTATTATGGTTGCTATTACACCTATCTGGTATATATCTTTCTTTGTTGGGGTCTCTATATCCTTATCCTTCTGAAGGGCGAGGAATATGTATCTATCGTTGTTTTCCAGAGCTTCTTCTACTGCTTTTATTGAAAAATCTCTCCCTATAAAAAGAGGAAATACCATAAAAGGGAATACTACTATGTCTCTTGTGGGTATTAGTGGATAAGATGTTGGTAGTTCCAACTTCTTCTCTTCTTCTTCAAATGGCAGCATTCGTACCTCCTGGAAGTTTTAAAAGATTAATATTTTAAAGTAACCATCTATTATAAACTCGTTCTGAGCCTTAGGTATTTCAACCGTCAGGATACCGTTATGATAGGTTGCTCTGGCTTTAGATAGGTTTATTAAGTTTTTGAATTTGACAGTCCTACTCATAACTCCTTTTACCCTTTCCATAACTATGTACTTTCCGGAGGAGAAGTTTTTTTCGTATCTTAAAGCCTTTATGCTCACACTGTTTTCAGAACCTGTTATTTGTATGTTTTCCTTCTCTACTCCTGGTATATCAGCTATGATGGTATAGCTATCAGGACTCTCTATTATGTCAACCGGTATCTTTATCACATTAACCAAGTTTCTCCTCTTCTAAGAACTGTTGAAAGGTTTTATCTATTTTAATACAGTTTAGCATTTTTTTATCTATATCTGAAAGATTAGCCTTCTTCAGTAAATCTGGTCTCTTTTTAACAGTCTTTTGAAGTTGATCCCATCTTCTGTAAAGCTGTATTAGTTTGTGGTTTCCAGATAGCAGGACTTCTGGAACTCTCATACCTCTGTACTCCACAGGTCTTGTATAGTTTGAGTATCCAACCAAACCATCACTGAAGGAGTCTACTTCTATACTTCTCTCATCAGATAATACCTCTGGAAGCAACCTTACTATACTGTCCACTATTATGAGAGCCGCAGGCTCTCCACCACTAAGTATAAAATCCCCTATAGATACCTCCTCATCTACCAATGCCTTAACCCTCTCATCAACACCCTCATATCTACCACAGATTATCAAAATTTCTTCTTTTTTCGAGAGCTCTCTTGCAAGGTTCTGGTCAAACTCCCTGCCCCATGGCTCCGTTATGAGGGTGTAAGGGTTTGCTCCTTTTGACTTTAGATAGTCAAAAGCCTCAAATATAGGCTCTGGCTTAAGGAGCATACCTGGCCCTCCCCCGTATACCACGTCATCAACCGTTCTGTGTTTATCCTTGGCAAAATCTCTGATATTTATCGTCTCTATGCTAACCTTACCATGATTTATAGCCTTTGCCACCATACCAACACTTTTAAAACAGTCAAAGTACTGGGGAAAGATGGTAAAGATGTATATCTTCAACATATCCACCTTTAAGATAGAGATTGGCTAACAGCCCTATAGTAAGCCGGATTCTGTTCTCTTGCAATTTATCTAAGCTCCCTACCCGAAGACTCGGCCGGGCAAGCCTAATAGCGCCTTCCTACTTGGGATTGCTCCGGGAGAGGGTTACCGACCTATGATGTCACCACCATAGGTAGTGGGCTCTTACCCCACTTTTTCACCCTTGCCTCCATGTCCTTACCTTATAAAGGTAAGCGGATTGGCGGTCTGTTTTCTGTGGTCCTGTTCTGTGAGGTTTCCCCCACCTGTCTTTCGACAGCTCCATGCCCTGTGGAGTCCGGACTTTCCTCGAGGTATAAACACCCCGTAGCAATCATAGGACTGTTAACCATCTATATATTTTATGCAATGCCAGCCATTTATTCAAAAGGAATCGATACAGCTTACTCCTATCTGTACTTTTCCTTCTCTAAAGGTAGAGATTCATCGTTTCCCCACTCGTACCAGCTTCCGGTATATATCCTTAGTTTCTTTGCTCCAAGGGCTTTTAAGAGTATAAACACAAAGGAAGACCTATTCCCAATGGTGCAGTAGAGAATTATATCCTTGTTTAAGTCAAGGTTTATCTTCTTAATTTCTTCAGAGAGTCTATCGATTGGCTTGTAGGCAGTTTCCTTCCCTTCAAACCACCTCCAATATACAAATTTTGCTCCTGGAATGTGTCCACTTCTCTTTATTTCTTCCATTTCTTGCCTTCCAGTAAATTCAAGAAATGTACGGGCATCTACAAGTATGATATTATCATCTACAGAGTTTTGATAATTTTTAACATGCCTGATAACATCCTCTTTTTTTGCTACAACGTCAAATCTTGGTTTTATCTGATAAGAGCTCTTCTTAGATACTCTCTCCTCCCCTTCTTCTGTTGGCATACCCTCCTCTATCCATCTCTGTAGTCCTCCATCCAATATTTTCAACTTCTTCTCATCGTGACCCATGGAGTAGAAGAGAAACCAAAGGTAGGTAGCTTTGTTCGGTGGATCCTGGGATGAGTAGAAGATTAAGGTATCTGAGTTAGATATACCCTTCTGAGAGAATATCTTAGCTGCAGTTTTTGGACAGAGAGGAAGATATCCACATCTCTGTTTTTCGTTGTTCTTTATAGCAATATCCTGAAGATATAGGGAATCTAAGTTTACAGCTCCTGGAATGTGAGATTTTTTAAATATGTCTAGGTTCTCAGCGTCTACAAATACACTGTCATTATCCTTAAGGAGGTTATAGGCATCCTTTACAGATATAACATAAGGATTATCTACAGCCAGGGAAATACCTGACAGAGCCAGCATCAAAAGAGGTATTAGATTCAACAAGTTATCTCTCCTTTAGTTTTTTTCTAAAATCTAATTTATAAAACTCTAGATTCGTATGATAAAATTCATCTTGTAATCTTCCTTGAGAACTTTTATTTTTAAGAAAAAATCTATTTTAGAGGATGGTATGAAGATAGTTATAAGAGAAGATGGTCCATACATCGTAGAGGGTGGCATCCCATTAGACAGGTTGATACTTAAAGGAGATGGAGAGGTACCAGTAGAGTATGTGGAGGTTGAAACGTTTGAGGTAAGGCAGTCCTATACTCTATGTAGATGTGGGCTGTCTAAGAAGAAACCTTTCTGTGATGGCTCTCATAGGGAAAGGTTTAATGGTACTATAACTTATAAAGACAAAGACTGCTACCAGAGTGCAGAGATAATAGAAGGAAGAGATCTTATACTCTATGATAACAAAGAGCTGTGTAGTGGAGCAGGGTTCTGTATAGGAGATAAGAGTACTTGGGTCCTAATATTCAGTAAGGATGAGGAAAGGAGAAGGTTGGCTATAAAACAGGTGGAAAACTGCCCGTCAGGTAGATTAGTCTTAAAGGATAGAGAAGGGCGAGATTACGAACCTAAGCTTAGTAAGAGTATTTCTATACTTGAAGATGTATCCTTAAATATAAGTGGTCCACTTTGGGTAAAGGGAGGTATATCTATAGAGACAATCTCCGGAGAAAGTTTTAAACCAAGAAACAGAGTAACTCTCTGTAGGTGTGGACACTCAAAGAGGAAGCCCCTGTGTGATAGATCCCACGTTAGTGTAAAATTTAGAGATGAAAGTTTTTATAGGGAAGATGTTTAGAATGGATGCCTTAATTTTGTATGCCCACCCAAATCCAACCAGCTTTAACAATAGCATAAAAGAGGCTACTGTAGAAAAGCTGACCAGTATGGGAAAGAGCTTCCAGGTTAAGAACTTATACTCAGAGAACTTCTATCCAGTGCTGACAGGAGAGGAGCTTCAAGATATATTCGTAAACTCAAAGGTAAAGGAAGAGATAAAAAAAGAGCAGGAGATGATTAAACAGTCTAAAACCATCATAGTTATACACCCTGTATGGTGGTCAGGGATGCCGGCTATTCTAAAGGGATACATAGATAGGGTGTTTACGTACGGCTTTGCTTACAAAGAGCAAAACGGAGAGATAGTAGGACTTCTTGGAGACAAAAAGGTCCTGATAATAAACACCTTTGGAGCAGATGAAGGCGAGCTTAACAGCTTTGGAATAAAGGACTGTTTTGAAAAGATATACTACTCGATATATGGTTTTTGTGGTATAAAAGAAGTTAAATCCAAGTTTTTATTTGCTGTTCCTTACGTTTCCAGAGAAGATAGAATTAAGATGCTTGAGGATATAAAAAGATTCGTCGAGGAAAACGTATAGGTGAACAGAGATAACTACTATATGAGAATTGCCTTAAACCTTGCTAAAAAAAGGAAAGGTCTGACTCACCCCAATCCTACTGTAGGTGCTGTGATAGTCAAGGATGGGAAGATAATAGGGAAGGGTTATCATAAGAAGGTTGGTCTACCCCATGGAGAAAGAGAAGCTATAGCAGACGCAAAAAGTAGAGGCTATGATCTTCGTGGTTCTACGATGTATGTAACATTAGAACCGTGTTGTCACTATGGCAGGACACCTCCTTGCACTCTGGCGATAGTAGAAGAGGGAATAAGTAGAGTAGTGGTCAGCATACTTGACCCAAATCCGATGGTTACAGGTAAGGGAGTAGAGTTCCTCCGTCAGAGAGGTATCAGAGTGGATGTGGGGGTGCTACAAGAAGAGGGAAGAAAGCTTAACGAGGATTTTTTTACGTATATAACAGAAAAAAGACCTTTCGTCCATCTAAAGTTAGCTCAGACTCTTGATGGAAAGATCGCCACTAAGACAGGTAGCTCTAAGTGGATAACCTCTGAAGAGTCAAGGAAGTTAGTTCATAAACTTAGAAACGAAGCTACTGCTGTTTTAGTAGGTAAGAATACTGCTCTGAGAGATAATCCATTCCTAACAGTAAGGGGAGTAAAGATAGAGAGACAGCCTATCAGAGTTCTTATAGATAAAGACCTTCAGGTACCTTTGCACTATAACGTATATAACCCGGATACAAAAGTAATAGTGATCACATCTGAGTACACGAAGACAGACAGTTTAGAGAAGTTCAAACATCTAAAACCTGTAAAGCTACCTCTAAACTCTGAAGGGAGGTTTGATCTTAAGGATATCCTACAAGCTCTCTTCCGTGAGGAGATAGTCCATCTTTTTGTAGAGGGTGGTAAAGATGTGTTTACTCAGTTCATTCTAGAAGGCATTTTTGATAAAATCTCACTGTTTATAGCTCCAAAGCTCATTGGGGAAGATGGTATAGATACTGTTGGCCTTCTTGGGTTTGAGGATATATCTGAAGTGAGAAGTTTCGATGTTCGGAAGATAAGGAAAGTTGGAAGAGACCTCTTACTTGAGATCTACAATACCGATAAGTCTAGCAGCTAACCTTACAGCCTCTACTAAAGAAGAAGGGTCTGCAAGGTTTTTTCCTGCTATATCGTATCCTGTCCCATGATCTGGTGATGTTCTTATGAATCTCAACCCCAAGGTGATGTTGACAGCTCTCCTAAAACAGAGCATCTTCAGAGGTATTAAACCTTGGTCGTGATACATAGCTATATAGCCGTCGTAATCTCTGTAATTTACAAAAGCAGTATCTGGAGATAAAGGAAAAGTAGCATCCACACCCATACCCCAAAGCTCTTCAACTGCAGGGACGATTATCTTACCCTCTTCATCTCCTATGTTGCCGTTGTCTGAAGCGTGAGGATTGAGTCCGAGAATGGCTATCTTAGGTCTGTCTTTTCCAAGATAGTTCCTAAGGAAGTTGTTGAATAAAACAGTTTTAGAGACTATTCTATCCGTATCAACTTTAGTTGGAACTTCTCTAAGGGGAATATGAGTTGTTATAAGACCTACTATCAAATCTGGACACATCAAAACCATCACATACTCTTTGACTTTTGAGACTTCTGCCAAATAATCCGTATGACCTGCATACTTAAAACCGGACTCCATTATCCACCTTTTTGAAATAGGGAGAGTTACAAGAGCATCTACTTTATAGGATAAGACATCCTCTACAGCTCTCTGTAAGTAAGATACACTTGCTTTTCCCGATAGGGCTGATGGTCTACCAAACTCAAAGTCGTAGTTATCAATATCTATTAAGTAAAAACCTCTCTCCTTGATGTGATAGGTATTATGTACAATCTGGTAGCTAAAATCTGAAGATGTAAGACTTTTTGCCTTCTCTATAACATTGCTACTCCCATACACCACATAAGCCACATCAGGGGGAAAATAGTTATATCCTTTTACCAGTATCTCTGGAGATATACTCGTTGGATCTCCTAGGGAGATAGCGACCTTTTTTACCATACAACTACTTTGTACGCTTTTTCTATCACAGAGAGTATTTCCGGATAGTCTATAAGCCTATTTTCCGGAATCTTCACTGCCCTTGCCAAAGCATCTTCTTTACATGCATACCAGTTCTTTATAGCAGGCTGTCTTATAACGGCGTCTTGAATGAGTATAAGAATATCTTCATCCTGAATAACCTCAGCGAAGGGAAAATCTGCAGGCTTCTTGATTAGATAGACAGTGTTTACCATGTTAGAACAACCTCAGCATTTCTGATGAGCTTACATATCTCATCTTTTGATTTCTGCTGGATGTCTAGGTATTTTATAGATTTAACGAGCCCTCTTTCACTAACGGACTCTCTCTCTACGTAAATCCTGCCACCCAACATAAAAAGAGCCTCTATAGACTTATCTGAGGGAGGAACACCTATAAGATTTGGCTTCCAGTCTATAAGGGCATAGACACCGTCCTTTATAAAGACTACTGTAATATCATGATCCATTGTCATACCAACAGCCTGTCTCAACGCCTCGAAACTTTTCCAACCAAAAGGATTTGACTTGATTATAACTACTATCTTTTTCTTCATAATCTTTCCTACGTTAGAGCTATCACTTTGTCTACTTCCGAGATCAATTTGGAGAGTCCGTACATACTACTACTCTCTGCAAAACTCTCCACCTGTATATTCCTCTGATGAGCATTGTGAGCACAGTAATAGATCTTAGCACCTTTGGAAGCAAGCTCTTTAATTTCAGGTTGTAATAGACAGTATTCCCCATTTGCCATGAAGAATATATAAAGCTTGTCTCCTCTCTCTAATGAAGCGTTGGAAAGCTTTATAAGTGTGTTGTAGTCTGCAGAAAATGGATTACTTGCTGTTATGATGAGTAGCCTCATCTCACTTTTCTCACCAATACTTCCCAGAGATTGTCCTCGATCTGGTTAACAGCTAAAACCTCTTGTCCTTCCATCTGAAAGCTTTTAGGAACATTGTCTACAGATGGTCTGTAATCAAGAATGACTCTCAAAACCTCTCCGGTCTTCATCTGTTCTATCATCAGCTTACTCTTAACAAAGGTAAAAGGACAAACTTCTCCCTTTAAATCTAACTCTCTATCTATCTCCATACTTAACCCCTAAAAGTGTATTTCACAAGCTTGCTCATACTCGATCAACTCTTTTATCTTCTGTTCTTCCCCACATAGATTACACTTTTTGTCTTTTCTTAAACGGACTGTCCTAAACTCCGTGTAAAGAGCGTCAAAGACTAAAAGTTTACCTACCAAAGGTTCTCCTATCTCAAGAATGAGTTTCAAGGCTTCATTTGCCTGAAGGGTTCCCATTATACCCCCTACAACTCCAAGGAGCCCTGCTTCCTGACAGCTTGGAACCATCCCCGGAGGAGGTGGCTCTGGAAACAGACATCTATAACAGGGTGAGTTTTTTTTGTCTCTATAGTCGAAGACTGTAAGCTGTCCTTCGAACCTGAGTATAGCTGCAGAAACTAGGGGTTTACCTAAGAAATAGCATGCATCATTTATAAGGAACCTGGTTGGGAAGTTGTCAGAGCCATCTAGGACTATGTCGTAGTCTTTTATTATATCAAGGACATTATTCTTCTGAATCTTCTCATTGTAAGCTATAACCTTAACATCCGGGTTTAAGGCTTCTATAGTCATCTTAGCTGACTCTACTTTTGGCACTCCAACTCTTGAAGTGTTATGGAGTATCTGCCTTTGGAGGTTCGAGAAGTCTACTACATCAAAATCCACTATACCTATAGTTCCCACTCCAGCGGCTGCAAGGTAGTACAAGGAAGGAGAGCCAAGACCACCTGCCCCTATAACTAACACCTTTGCGTTTAGAAGTTTTTTCTGACCTACACCACCAACTTCCGGAAGGATTATATGCCTACTGTATCTCTTTATCTGCTCTTCTGTAAAATCAAAAGACATCTCTCACCTCTAAACTTTATTCAAAACTATAATTATATCACTTTTATATATAGCTTCAATGAGGCATTAAAGCTGTTTAAAAACTCCTAAAATCAGAATAAATAATGAGTTACGCTACACAATGATTAAAACTAACTTCTCATTCAACTTATAATAATAGTTTTGTAAAAAAACAATCATCAAAAAGAGGTGGAGTAAATATGAAGCATAAAAAAGATGATATTTTGAATCTACTAACCCTTATCGAAGAATTAACACAGCAGTACTACTCTCAACCTGAAAAGCAGACCAAGAAAAAAGGCAGACCAACAACTTACAACAACTCTACTATATTACTGGCTCTAAGAGAGTCCACTATAAATTATCCTTCAGAAATATCCAACGGATACTAACAGAGCATTTAGGGCATTCTCCGGATTTTTCTACAATTTTCTACAGGTTAAAAATTTTAGACCAAGATATGGTGGCATACTTGGTAGAGAAAACAACCAAAATAGTAGAGGAGTTATCTTATACAAAGACCCAAAATTGATAGTAGCCAACACTGTAGAACTAAATTTAAAAGAGTATTGATTAGGGAGCTCTAGAGATTTCAAGACGGGCAAAAAACTATTTTATATATACTGTCATATCAGATATAATATTAAGCCTTGTTTAAAATACGTTTTGAGTGGGTAGATGTCTAAGATAAAGATTCCGGAAGGCTATAAGACTACAAAGCAGAGAAAGGCTATAATACAGCTCCTAGAGGAGAACATCACTCCTTTACACGCTGAGGAGATATACTTAAAGCTCAAGGAGAAAGGTATTGACCTTAGTCTCTCTACAGTCTACAGGAATCTTGATATGTTACAGAAACAGGGGATTGTGGTAAAAGCTTATATGTTGAATGAGGATAAGGCTCGTTTTGGACTAGCATCTAAGAAGAACTACCTTGTATGTCAGAGCTGTAAAAAGATAGTAATCATAGATAACTGCCCTTTTGAGAAGTTTAAAGAGGAGCTGATAGAGGTCCACGGATTTGATATCCTCGGTCATAGTATAGAGGTATACGGTATATGTCCAGAGTGTAAGGAGAAATTATCTAAAAACTCGGAAAGCTCTAAAGATAGATAGTATGACGAAAAGCTCCAAAAACAGTAAAAGAAAGTGTAGATAGTAAACCTGATCTTGGTTATCCTTTACGTTAAAAGCCGTCTCCAGTATCTTATAAAACCCAAAAGAAAGAAACATTCCCAGTAAGTAGCCAGCCTGTTTTGATATATCTATCTTTGATAGGACTCTCACATGCCGGAGGAAAATCGTCTCAGCCCTGAGAAGGTAGCTTCCAAAGATAAAAGTTAGCTGGTATCCGGAGTAAAAAAGTAGAGCGGTCATGTAGTCGTAAGGTTTTATAAGGAAAAGAAGCATAACAGCCAGCAGAACTATCTCTACCAGAAGAGAAAAGGCAAAGAAGAAGTTTACTTTTAAAATCCTGTTGTACATCTTTGCCAGGAGTATCATCCCTACAGAGAGTAGTATGCCTCCTATAGAGTATACAGTCTGGGGTAGAGGTGAGTAAACACTGAAAACACTACCTACAGAAAGTCCTGTAAAGAGAGAGTTTAAGAATTTATAGTATATAAAGTCTTTGATACTTATCTTCATATATGTATTACGTCTAAGGAGGTCTCTGTTAGAATCTTTGGACCTTCCTTAGTTGCAACTACTACATTTTCCAGCCTTACTCCTCCCAGTCCCGGAATATATATTCCGGGTTCTATAGTAAAGACAGTGTTCTCCATCAGTACATCTTCATTATCCTTGTAGACTCGTGGTTCTTCGTGTATATCTATCCCTATACCGTGTCCTGTCGAGTGGGTGAAGTATTCACCATAACCATATTTATCTATAACAGAGCGGGCTCTTATGTCTATATCCTTTATGGGTATTCCTGCCTTTACAACAGATGTTGCCTCTATGTTAGCCTCTTTTACTACATTGTAAATCTCAAGAAGTTTTTTGTTGACTTCTCCTATAAACAATGTTCTTGTAAAATCACTACAGTAGCCGGAGAGTTTCATCCCCATATCTACCAGTAAAGGGGTATTCTTCTCTATCTTGCTATCTGAGGTCTCCCAGTGGGGTATTGCTGAGTGGATAGAAGTTGCTACAATAGCTGGAAAACTCTCGCCACTACCCCCTTCTTGAAAAATCAGATCTACTATTCTCCTACGTATGGATAACTCTGTTGGAAAGTGGTCTATCTCTCTTATGATCTGTAAAAATACTCTATCTGTTTTCTTCACAGCTTGCTGGATGATATCTATCTCCAGAGCTGTCTTTGTAATCCTAACTCTGTTTAAAAAGCCTATAACACCTTTTAGCTCGTATTCAGAAAGTTCTTCTCTGAGTTTCTCATAGAAAGATACAGTAACCTTATCTTTTTCAAACCCAACAGTTTTAACCGAGTTTCCGGAGAGAATTTCTAAGAGTATCTCTTTTAGCTTCCTTTCCTTTATCTGAATGATTTCTAAACCTTCTATCCTATTTTTTGCGTTTTCGTAATACCTGCTGTCTGTTATGTAGTATCCCCTGTCTGGTAGAAGGAGAATGTAAGCATTGGAAGAGGAAAAGTTGGAGAGGTAGAAAAGATTGGAGCTTGAAGTAAAAAGGAAACTGTCTAACCCTGCTTTCTTTATCTCACACTGAGCTCTTCTTATGTGTTCTAACATTTAAAGAGCATAGCCCTCATTATGTTTTCTGCTGTTTCTCTACCCTTCAACCTCTCAACTATTTTAAAGGCAAAACATGCCGCAGTAGCAGGCCCTCTACTTGTGAGGATGCTTTCGTCTTCCACCACATCCTCATCTAAATAAACGGCGTTAGTAATTTTCTCCTTGTACGTTGGGTAGGATGTGGCTTTTTTACCTTGTAGTATACCTGCGTTTGCCAGGACGTAGGGAGCTGCACATATAGCCCCGGTTAATTTTCCTTTTTGGGAAAACTCTATTAATAGTTCTTTTACTCTCGGGTCTGCGTTAAGGTTATCAGTTCCTGGCTGACCACCAGGTAAGACTATCATCTCAAAATCATCTGCCTTAACTTTGTCTATAGTAGTATCCGGAAGAACTCTAACTCCTCTTGCACTCACAACGGGACCATCCTTTAAACCAGCTAAAACCACCTCCACTGAAGCTCTCCGGAGTATATCCACTATAGATAGAGCCTCTATCTCTTCAAACCCATCAGCTAAAGGTATCAGTACTCTCACCATCTCTACACCCCCTGAACAGAGAATAACTCATCCAAAACAGGGTAGTTATGAGTAAAACAGGCTGTACAGAAACCTTTTGAGCTATCTGCAGCCTCTAACATTCCCTCTAAAGAGAGGTAATTCAGACTGTCTGCACCTATGAACTTCCTTATCTCCTCTACTGACAGATTAGCAGCAAGCAGCTCCTCCCTTGTAGGTGTGTCTATACCATAGAAACACGGACTTATAACCGGAGGGGAGCTGATTAACATATGTATCTCTTTAGCTCCGGCTCTCCTTAACATACTCACGATCTTCTTACTTGTAGTTCCCCTCACAAGAGAGTCATCAACAACTATCACTCTCTTGCCCTCTATAACCTGTCTAACAGGGTTTAACTTTAGCCTTACACTAAGGTCTCTTATCTCTTGGGCTGGTTGTATGAAACTCCTACCTACGTAGTGGTTCCTGATGAGCCCTATCTCAAAAGGAATACCGCTTACCTCACTGTATCCCATTGCGGCCAAGAGTCCAGAGTCTAAGACAGGTATTACACAGTCAGCCTCTATTGGATACTCTTTTGCTAGCCTCCTTCCAAACTCTTTCCTTATCTGATATACCCACTCTTTGAATATCTTAGAGTCTGGTCTTGCAAAGTATACAAACTCAAAGATACACTTCTTCGGCTCCTCCGGAAACTCAAAAGGATAGTAGGACCTTATACCAGCATCGTCAATAACTAGGACCTCTCCTGGGTTAATATCTCTAAGATACTCAGCATCGATTATGTCCAGAGCACAGGTCTCAGAAGCTACAAAATAACTTCCTGTTCTGTTTTTGCCTAAAACAAGAGGTCTAAAACCATAAGGGTCTCTAACGGCAATCAACTGCTTCTCCCGGAGTATAACCAGGGAGTAAGCACCCTTTACCCTCTTCATAACTTCAAAAACATGGGGAAGGAAGTCCTCATCATTCTTATGGAGATTTATATGAGGGGGAGCAGGCTGTCTTGACCTTGCTATAAGATGGACGAACACCTCTGTGTCAGAAGTAGACCTAAAGATAGCTCCATCCTCTTCAAGCTCTCTTCTCAGTCTATCTGCGTTTACAAGATTACCGTTATGGGCTATTGCAAATGAACCTCCATAAAAATGAGCGAAGAACGGTTGGATGTTCTTCGGGTTTGAGCCCCCGGCTGTTGAGTATCTAACATGTCCTATTGATATATTCCCTCTTAAATCCCGTAAGTCATTTTCTTTTACGACAGAGGTTACAATACCTTGACCCAGTTTTAGGTTTATGTCATATCCATCAGAAACAGCTATACCAGCAGACTCCTGACCTCTGTGCTGTAGAGCATGCAGACCTAAAAATGTTAGCTCTGCAGCAGATTTATTGTTATAAACACCAAAAACTCCACACACAACTCTCACCTTTTTTGAAGTTGAATTCTAATAAATAATATATCACTTTAACATTTTTTATCACTATTATTTTTGAATCTGGGGCTTTAAAGCCCCAGATTGATATTATTCTATAGTTTGAACCCATTTCTTAAGTAGATGTCCCTGATACCACAGGTTTACAGTTGGATTTTCTCTAGAAGAAGCGGTTATGGTTATATCCTCAGTTGTAAAACCAACAGATACAGGAGCGTAGTTTAGGTTTATACTGTACAGCTTAGAACCGTCTAAAGACAAGACATCCACCGTTTTATCCAATTTTCCTACTATCAACTTAGCTCCTGACGGAGAGATGTTAACAGATAAAATAGGAGTTGTGATTGATACTGATTTTAAAATGGACATATCTGAGATGTTTATTAGCTTTACAGTCTTATCTGCTGATGCTGTTATAACCGTTTTCCTATCCTTTGATACCTGTATATCGTTTATAGCTAAGGAATGAACAGAGACTTGGTTTGAGATACTGTCTGATGAGGTGTCGTAAACTAATATCTTTCCAGAAGATGTCCCTAAATAAATCTTATCAGATAGAGATTTTACAGCTGTTATAGGCTCTCCTAAGGAGCTGTCCTTTAACTTGTTTCCTGTTTTTGCGTCTATGATGGCTACTCTTCCAAATTTATCGAATAGGTATACCTTTGAGGGATCTCTCCCAAAAGCCACAAAATCAGCATTTAAGTCCAACAGTTTGTTTAGCTTAACAGTAGTAGTGGTGTTGTCCCACAGTATAAGTTTTAGAGGGTTTTTTAAATCCTTATACTTATAAGCTAGAGTCTTTATAGGTTTTAAACCGGCTGTAAACTTTCCATCTTCAGAAACTGTGAACGTAGAGAACTTATCAAAGTTTCTAACATCCTCCGGGTCCCATAGGGATATATGGGGCTTTAGATCTTTCGTATCCCAGAAGTATATACCTACTTTACCAATGGATATGAAGTATCTGTAATCAATACTAAACATAAGGGGAGAATAGGCTCCTACATTAGGTAGCTGGACTTCTTGCAAATTAAATGTGACTCTAAATTCATCTCCTTTCTTAACTTTTAAGCTAAAGTCATCTTTGTAAACGTCTTTTTCTACTGTAAACTTGTGTAGACCTTCTTCCAGCTCTACAACCTGAGGAAAAGAACCAATCTTTTTACCATCTAAATAGAGAGTAGCATCCGAATAGTTGGCATCAAAGTGTAAAACAGCCTTCTGTAGATTGACCTTCAGATATGTCTCTTTTCCATACTCTATAGACACTTTTCTGGAAGTTCCAACTGCACCAAGTTTGAACACTATAAGATGTTGACCTGTTGGAAGATAATCTATGAAAGGTGTTCTACCTATCTCGTCTCTCTTCTCAATAACTACTGCTCCTTGAGGGATAGTATCTACCTTTAGTATTCCGGTAGGTTTTGGATTGAAGTCCAACTTAGTTATCTTATCGTAGTATATCCAAACACCCTTTTTTGTATCTCTGTCAAAATCTGTAGTGGCTACAGTTATATCATACTTACCTTCCTTTAATTCCATGATTAATGGTGTTTTCCCAACACGCTTCCCGTTGATGTAAACATCTGCACCTTTTGGACTGTCTATCTGGAGCTTTCCTTTCCCTTCACAGGATGTGAGAATAATGACAGGAAAAACTAAAAAGAGAATAAACTTCTCAAACACTCTCAACATTTCCACACCTCTTATATTTAGTTAGTATTTACTAACATAATTATAAATGAATTAAAGTTTTTTGTAGGACTTTTTATTATAATATTTTCAAAAGGTATGGAGGGAGATTAATGATTAAGTTAGACTATTCAAACGTGCTTTCTGAGAGAATAGGGGAGGAGCATGGAATTTCTTTGGAAGATATAGAGTCTTTCCAGGAACAGATTCCAAAGATAGAAGAAGAGATAAACCTCCGGAGAGATACAGACTTTTACTTTATGAATATGCCATTCCAGAATTTAGAAAGGATAAAAGAGGTAGGGAAAAATATCAGAGAAAACTTTGAATACTTTGTAGTTATAGGAATAGGTGGTTCTGCCCTGGGGAATCAGACATTAAACGAGAGTATAAATGGTCTGGGTTACAACTATAAAAAGTATCCAAAGTTCTTTGTCCTTGATAACGTAGACCCGGAGAAATTTTCCTCCGTCTTAGAACAGATAGACCTGAAAAAAACTGTATTTAACATTATAACTAAGTCCGGCTCCACTACGGAAACTGTTGCTAACTTCTTAGTGATCCTAAATATGTTAAAGTCTTACGTAGGAGAAGACTGGAAAAAATATCTCATAATAACTACAGACCCTCAAAGAGGTTTTTTGAGGAAGTTTGCAGACCAAGAAGGAATAATCTCATTTGACATTCCCAAAAACCTGGGAGGTAGATTTTCGGTCTTGAGCAATGTTGGACTTCTGTCTGCCATATCTTCTGGCATAGATGTGGAAGAGCTTTTAGAGGGTAGCAGGTATGCCTACACAGTCTGTAGTAATTCTAAAATCTTAGAAAACCCTGCCTACCTTATTGGAGTCATACACTACATAGCTAGTACAAAAAAGGGAAAGAGTATATCTGTTATGATGAGTTACAGTGAAAGACTTTCTCTATTCGTAGATTGGTATAGACAGCTCTGGGCTGAGAGTTTAGGAAAAGAAGGTTTGGGGCAAACTCCAGTAAAGGCTATAGGTTCTATTGACCAACACTCTCAGATTCAACTCTACATAGATGGACCGAAGGATAAAATAGTGACCTTTTTAAAG
The DNA here is from genome assembly GCA_026418535.1 of Hydrogenothermaceae bacterium. Lineage (GTDB taxonomy): Bacteria > Aquificota > Aquificia > Aquificales > Hydrogenothermaceae > JAOABC01. The sequence goes on from JAOABC010000006.1 coordinate 119,376, forward strand.
GTTGAGAGTATGGAGAGAGACTTTAAGATAGAAGGAGATGTTCCTGCGGAGCTTGAGTACCTAAAAGGAAAAAGTTTAAAACAGATACTGGACGCCCTGATGGAAGGAACTAAAACAGCACTGATCAAAGCATCTGTCCCTAATCTAACCATATCTATAGAGAAACTAACCCCATACAGTATAGGAATGTTGATATACATCTATGAGATGGCAACAGGATTTTCTGGATTACTCTACGGTATAAATCCATTCGACCAACCTGCTGTAGAAGAAGGTAAGAACTTCGTATACGGACTAATGGGAAGAGAAGAGTTTGAGGAAAAACTCCAAGAGTATAACCTCCTAAATAAGTCCAGTTCTATACTTGAGGTATGATGATGGACTACACAGATCGAGCAAAAGAGGTTCTCCAAACTGCCCAGGCTGTTCTGATAACAGCTGGAGCAGGGATGGGAGTAGACTCTGGACTTCCAGACTTTAGAGGTGATGAGGGGTTCTGGAGAGCCTATCCTCATGCAAAGAAGTTAGGTCTATCCTTTGAGGATCTAGCCAATCCAAGGTGGTTTAAATTAGAGCCTCATCTGGCATGGGCCTTTTACGGACACAGACTAAATATCTATAGAGACACCAAACCCCATCAGGGGTTCTATCTTTTAAGGGAGTTCGTAAAAGGAAAACAGGACAACTACTTTGTGTACACCTCTAATGTAGATGGTCAGTTTCAAAAAGCAGGGTTCAGTGAGAGTAGAGTTATAGAAGTTCACGGTAGTATACATTTCTTACAGTGTAGCATGCCTTGCTCTGATGATATTTGGTCTGCTGAGGGTATTAGGATCGATGTAGATATGGAAACATTCAGAGCAAAAGAGCCTCTACCAAGATGTAGAAACTGTGGCAGGATGGCAAGACCAAATATACTGATGTTCGGAGACTGTAGTTGGATTCCAAATAGAACAGAAAAACAACAGGCAAATCTGTACAGTTGGTTAAGGTTAAATAGAGGAAAAAGGCTAGTTATTATTGAGATTGGAGCAGGTGTAGCTATTCCTACAGTTAAGTTGTTTGGGGAGATGACATGTAGAGAGTATGGGGGAAATCTTATAAGGATAAACCCTCGAGACTACAACATCCCAGAGTCTGTAAGTGGTATCCCTTTACCTATGGGAGCTTTAGAAGCTCTGAGGAAGATACTTATATGATACTAGAAGCTTTAGCTGGCAGTTTTTTAGCTGGAGTCCTTACAGCTGTAGGTGCTGTTCCTGTTCTATTTGGAAAAAGCATCTCTCCAAAGCTTCAGGATAGTCTACTTGGGTTCAGCGCAGGAGTTATGCTAAGTGCATCTTTCTTCTCTTTACTTTTCCCAGCTTTAGAGCTCTCAAAGTCCTTTTTACCTGAGATATACGCTGTTATAATGGTTTCCATAGCTTTCCTTGTAGGTGGCTTTATCTTCCTGATTTTAGACAAGAAAGTTCCAGATGACTACTTTCTAAGGGTAATAACAGACAAGAACACAGACTCTTTAAAAAGAGTATGGCTGTTTGTCCTTGCGGTCAGCTTACACAACTTTCCGGAGGGAATATCCTCTGCTTTAGGGTTCATGACAGGAAAGACAGAGGAAGGTATAACCTTGTCCCTTGGTATCGGTATACAGAACATTCCCGAGGGATTTGCGGTTGCTCTTGCCCTGTACATGTTTGGTTACTCTAAGGTAAAATCTTTTAGAATCTCCCTCTTTACAGGACTTATAGAACCACTGGGAGGTATATTTGCCATAACACTGTTTTACCCTTTCAGAGAACTTCTATTCTTAGGTTTTGCCTTTACATCAGAAGCTATGTTTTTTGTAGTTATAAAAGAGATCATTCCTCAAATACAGAAAAAAGGTTTTGAAGTTTCTGCATCAACAGGTTTGCTTATAGGCTTTGTATTCATGATGATTTTAGATACAGTTATATCATAAAAAGTCCTGCATCAAAGAATAGATTTATCCAATAAAAAGGTGAGGTGTAAAGATGGAATATTTTGTTCCCGTAGCTATATTCGTTCTGTCAACTTTGTTTCTCTACAAGAAGTTTAAACAGAGCTACGTGAAGGGAAAGTGTAGTGATTGTTCTGTAGCAGGAAGTTGTGGAAAGATAGAACTAGACCGGAGGGATAACTCTTGCTAAGAAGGACTTTTCTTCTTGGTTCTTTCTTCCTGTATTTAGCATTCATATTGGAGGCGGTAACCGGTTACTGGATAGAAAAACCAAGGATATTAGGTTCTATGTTTTGGAACATAATAGACCGTAGAGACGCATATACCCTACACAGTTTTATACTTCCAGCAGTCATGTACGTCCTTTTAGGACTACATACCGCTATAACCTTCCGGAGGTATCTATTCAGAACGAGGTGGTTTGTTTTCATCTTTCTAAATACTCTACTTCTAACTTTCCTGATATACCTACATCTAGTTTAGGGGTTTATCATGAAAAGGAGAGATTTTTTAGGATTTATAGCCTTATTGGGACTGAGCTTTAACAGAGGATTCTCTGGAGTATTAGACGCCTTTAGAAAACATAAGTCTTCACTTCCTCCACCTGGTAAATATACACCAGCTAGCCAGCTTTTTATCGTTGATATAAAGGGTGTTCCAAATGCTATAAGAACACTGAAGGATTACACACTTAGAGTTTATGGTAAAGTTGAAAACCCAAGATATTTTACAATCCAAGATTTAAAATCTCTACCTACAATTCGAAAAGAGGTTGTATTAGAGTGTGTATCAAACTCAAAAGGAGATAAAATCGGAAGAATACTAGTAGAAGGAGTAGATTTAAACACAATATTATCTATAGTAAAGCCTCTACAGAAAGCAAGAAAGGTTGTGTTTAGGTCTTTTGATGATTACCACACAAGTATAGAGATTCCTTACGTGAAAGAGCTTTCTCCTATCTTAGCTTACGGTATAAACTATGATGAAGACGGAAAGGTTATAGACAGACTACCCTTAGACCACGGATATCCTGTACGAGTAGTCTGCCCAGAAAAGTGGGGCTACAAATCTGTAAAATGGATAAAAGAAATAGAGATAGTAGATTACGATTATAAAGGCTACTGGGAAAAAACTGGATGGAATGACAGAGCAACAAGAGGTGTAGACTACTTCGACTACAATTAGGTCAGTAGAATTAACATTCCTTTCTTTTAAAAATTTTTAACTCCATATTCTGCTACAAAATTAATTTCTCTAATTTACTTACCAAACGACCTCTTGGAACATCTTGAAATATTGAAGAAACATTGATATAATATTAATCTGTTTGTGAGTCGCTAGCTCAGTCGGTAGAGCACCGGTCTTTTAAACCGGTGGTCCTGGGTTCGATTCCCAGGCGACTCATCTACAGTCGAATATGGCCCCATCGTCTAGCCTGGCCTAGGACACCGGCCTTTCACGCCGGCGACACGGGTTCGAATCCCGTTGGGGTCATTCTTTATGAGATCTATATGCGAGTGTGGCGGAATTGGCAGACGCGCGGGACTTAGGATCCCGTGGTGGCAACACCGTGTGGGTTCGACTCCCACCACTCGCATTCTTTTTAGATCCCAACAACATAGGCTTACCAAAAAAGAGTTAGACAACCTACCTACAGTAACTCAATCACACCCTTAGCACTACTACTGAAAATCCAATACAAATTATCCTTCAATCTTCTATTCTTCAGATTACTCAGTTGTAATTTTAATGTAATCAGCATGTAATCTTTCTTTTATACTATATCTTTTACCAAAAAACAGGAGGTATTTAAGATGAAGAAGTTAGTAGTAGCAGCTCTCTCAGCGTCATTCTTAACAGTAGGAGTTTCTTTCGCAGAACAAGCTAAGAAAGAGACTCCAAAGGCTGAAGCTAAGCAAGAGGCCCCAAAGGCTGAAGCTAAGCAAGAGGCCCCAAAGAAAGAAGAGGAAAAAAAGCAAAAGAAAGTAGAAAAAAAGGAAGAGAAAAAAGAAGAAAAAAAGTAATAATTTCATTTTTTTTCTACAAAAAAAGGGGCTTAAAGCCCCTTTTTTCATTTTTAGACTGATATAATAAATATAGAAACTTTCTTTTGGGAGGCTGGTTTTTGATAAGCTCAGAACTTTCAGAAAGGCTCAAAAATCCCCCTACTAAGAGTGTTAACATAGTAATTAAGTGTAATCCAGAGATGATGAACTTCATTTCGATGGTAATGAACGGTTATGATAGGATTACTCTACCAAGGACGAGGCATGGTAAAGAGGGTATACTGGACCTTTTAACTTCTCCAGATTTTGTAGAAGACCTCTATAGGATACTTGAAGACATAAAACAAAACTACGATTCAACTTTAGAGATAATCGGTGAACTAGGGGATGACTGGCTGGTAGCAGTAACTTGAAACTATACTTTCTACTTTTACTATCCGTCCTCTTATCTAAATTTACCGGTCTGTATATCTTTACTTTCTTAGTTTTAGTGTCTCCTCTGATTTTCTTAGAACAGGATAGGCTTGAATTTAAGAGTATCTGGAGTTTTTCAGTTTTTCTTTTAGTTCCTTTCCTTTTGTTCCTTGAGTTTGAGTATGTTTTGTCTTTACTTTTACTAGCCTTTGCTGAGGAGCTCTTCTTCCGGGGTTATCTCCTGAAGTTATACTCAAACTTAACTGTCTCCCTCCTCTTTACATTACCCCACATCATCCTGTACACAGATATACATAGCATACTTACCTTTTTCCCATCTTTACTGTTTGGGTTTCTTTATGAGAGGACAAAGAATTTGCCTTTAGTAAGTGTAGTCCACTTTATCTCTAACGTTATGTACGATAAACTTCTACCTGTTCTCCTACCTGAACTTTTAAAGTCTCTCTTAAACTTCCCCTTGGGATAAATAGTTCATAAAATCCAAAACTTCCCTTTATCAAGTTTGGTCTCTCTTCCTTTCCTTCCAAAAAGTTATTACATAAAGTGTCTATCTCAAAACCTTTAAATCTGACTTTAAACTTAGATGGTAACGACTCTAAGTTCGTTACAGCATTTCCAAACCTATCAAACTTAAGAACTTTTCCTATTATTCTGTCTTCTTCTTTCTTTGGCTCTAAATTTTCTATTTTCACTATATGTTGGAGCTCTTTCCCAAAATTATGAAGAGGTTCCCCTTTTGATATGTACCCTACAACTGGAGCAAATATATCTCTACCATGAAAGGTGTTGGTGTCTGTTTTTAAAAAGTAATCTCTATTAGTTATACTGATGATACTTTCTATCATCTCTTCTTTCAATGGAAGGGTTAAAAGACCATTATCTGGAGACACAAAGATGTATTTACTGGTCTTTACTATTATCGCTTTCCTGTCTGTCCCGACTCCAGGGTCTACTACAGATAAGAATACAGTACCTGTTGGGAAGTATCTATACGTGGACTTTAGGATAAGGGATGCTTCTAAGATGTCAAACGGTTCGATTTCATGGGATATATCTACTATGGTGATGTTTGGATTTATAGATAGCATTACTCCTTTAACAGCCCCCACAAAACCGTCTTTTGTTCCAAAGTCGGTTAGGAGGGCTACCACTTGAGCCATATCTACTTTATCTTTTCACCTTTTTCGTAGTTTGAGTCAAAGTACTTAAGAAACTCATCTGTCTTATCTAGCTCTGGTTTCCCGAAGAGGACAGCTTGCTTGTCTATTATTATTGAGTAACCCTTAGCTTTTCCATAAGATTCTAGATTTTCCTGAACTATCTTCATAAACTTCTGAAGTAGTTCATCTCTTTTCTTTAAAACCTCTTGCTGTTTGTTTATTGCAAAAGCTTGAAACTCTTCCTGAGACTTTTGGTCATTTTTCAGAACTTTCTGCTTTGCTTCTACTTCAGATTGGGCCTTCTTTCCAACTTCCTCTAAAATCCCTTGGGCATCTTTACCTGCTTTTGACTGGTTCACTACAACTTGAACATCAATAAAAACTACTTCAGCAGCTTTTGAGTATCCAAACATAAATAGGACCACAAACAATAATGCTGTCAATCTTCTCATATCTCCTCCACAAAATTTTCTCAGAAAATTCTATCACAGATATCTACTCTATCGTGCATACACTTTCTGGTCTCTTTATCCGGAGGGCCAATATCTCAAAGACTCTAAAGTAATGGTCCATGTTGTCGTAGTTGTGATATGCTGTTATCATATCTTGGGATATAAATAGGTCCATGTTCTCTATACCTGTGGCTACTGCCACCGCAGATTGTTGTGGGATAACCGGTGTAGTAAATACTCCCACATCGAATAGTTTTTTAATCTGGTCTATTTCCAGTATTCCGGAGTTACCGTAAAGTCTATGGAGCATGGCAAAATCTTTTGGATTTAAGATAAGGGCAAAATTTGAGTAAAATCCACTTTCATTTAGCTTAACCACTGCAGAGAGTATGTTAGAGAAAGCCTCTCCAACACTATTCCAATCAGACAGGTTTACTGTGTTTCTACCAGGGGCATTTAAAAGACCGTAGAATCCGGATTCTACATCTCCATGAAAGATCAGTTTATCTTCAGCTATAGATACTTGATGAGCTGCAGTTGCAGGTATACTTAGGTCTAAAGGTAATCCCATTTTGCTTGCAGTCTCTATATCCCTCCAGTGGTACTTAAAATCTTTGTAAATGATAGGTAGAGGTGCATATTTCCTCTCCCTTACCTTTACAACGCCACACTCTGTCTCCCCAAATAGCCCACAAGCTCCACTTTCTCCACTATCTATAACATCCACAGTAGTAAACTGAACTGATGGATCAAAAGGACCTGTAATCTCTATAAATCTCCTACCTACAAGAGTCCTCTTTGCAGTCTCCACAATAACCTTGTCTATCTCTTGCCATTGAGACTGATTTAAGGGTGATTCATTCCTCTTTAAAAACTCCATATCTAATCCTCCTTTTTCAGATTCAAAGGAATAAAGATAAAGGATACTCTAAAGATCTGCAATGATTAATCTCTCTGCCAAGAGCATATCCTCTCTCTTGGTTATCTTAAAGTTCAAGAAGCTACCCTCGTTTACACAAATACGATAGCCCATAATTTCCATAAGGTAAGAATCGTCCGTCCCAAGGATTCCTCTTTCCCTTCCATAATAGTGAGCTTTTAAGAGTTTCTCATACAGAAAGGCCTGTGGTGTTTGAACTATATATATCTGGTTTCTTTCTAGTGTCTCTAAAACAACACCATCTATTACTCTTTTTATTGTATCAACAGCCCTATAGGCTGTTATACTTCCATCACACCCTCTTTTTACATTTTCTATAGACTCCTTAAACATCTCTACAGTTGCAAAGGGCCTTGCTGAATCATGAATTACTACTACATCACTTTCTCCTAAGGCTTTTAATCCATTGTATACAGAGTCTTGTCTCTCCTTGCCACCTACTACTTTTATCACTTCTCTTTCTACCCTTACCTCAAAGTCCAACTCCTCTGGAGGTAAAATTAGGACTACTCTATCTACTTCCTTAATCTTGGATATTGTTTCCAAAGAAAAGTCTACGATCCTCTTTCCTTTGATCTCTAAAAACTGTTTTTTCCCACCAAACCTCCTCCCGGAACCAGCTGCAAGTAGTATACAGTCTATCCTCAATATGCCTTTACCCTCAGAGAGTTTCCTATGACGAAGGCACTACTTAAAATCATCGCAAGGGCTGCAAATATAGGTGTCAGATTACCTGTTATAGCTAATCCTATACCTATTATGTTGTAGATGAATGCCCAAAACATGTTTGAGTATATTACTCTCTTAACTTTTTTAGATAGAAGTATAAGTAGAGGTATCTTCCTTAAATCATCACCTACAAGGCTGATATTTGCAGACTCCCTTGTAAGATCAGTCCCACATCCCATAGCTATTCCAATATCCGCAAGAGTTAGAGCAGGAGCATCATTTATACCATCCCCAACCATAGTAACTGTCTTGCCTCCAGATTTCTCTTCCTCTATAGCTCTAAGTTTGTCCTCCGGAAGCAAATTGGCTCTAACATTCAAACCTAACTCTTTCTGGATAGTCTTCCCAAAATATTCACTATCTCCAGTTAAAACTTCCACCTCCACCCCTATCTTTTTCAGAGCATCAACGGCAATCTTTGCCTCCTTCCTTATCTTCTGTTTAAAAGATAGGAAAGCCAAAACCTTTTCCCCATCTGTCAGATAGACCACAACCTCCCCATTTTCTACACTCTTTCTAGTCAGACTGTCAAAAATAGAAGCACTTACACCTAAACTCCTTAAAAACTCTCCACTCCCTAAGTAGTACCTTCTTCCATCTATTTCACCACTTACTCCCAGACCAAAGTGGATTTTAAAGTTTTTAACTTCTTTCTCTTCACAGTCTTTACACCATGAGATAAAACTCTTTGCTATAGGATGTTCTGACTGTCTTTCAAGTGAGTATATAACAGTTTTAAACCCTTCACTTCCCTCAAAAGAGGACAACTCCATCTTCCTTTCTGTTATAGTTCCAGTTTTATCTAAAAAAACTTTCTTTACTATAGACAATCTTTCCAGTACTTCTGCACTTTTGACAATTATACCATCCTTCATAGCCTGACCTAAACCTATCCATAGAGCCAACGGCGCTCCAATACTAAAAGCACATGGACAGGATATCAACAAAACAGATAGACTCACTATAAGAGCCTTTTCAAACCCCTCAAAGAAAAACCAGTAGAGAAAAGAAAATATCCCTAGAAAAAAAACAACAGGCAAGAAATAAAAAGCTATTCTATCGGCAAGTCTGTTTATAGGAGCCTTCGTGTTTCTTATCTCTTTCATTATCTCTATGAACCTGTTCAAAGTCCAATGAGATTGAGGCTTCTCTACCTTAATTCTAAAGCTCCCATCTAAAGAAGTAGTTCCAGCAAACAAATAGTCACCCTCTTTTTTTAGAACAGGCTTAGACTCTCCAGTAAGTATAGACTCATCCACATGTCCTATTCCAGAGAGAACTATCCCATCTACAGATATCTTCTCTCCGGGTAAAATCCGGACAACATCCCCAACCTTAACCTCCTCTACCAAAACCTCCCTCTCACTATTTCCATCCAACACTACCGCTTTCTTTGCAGACAAGTCCATTAAATTCTTCATAAAGTTAGAGGCTTTTACCCTAGAAGAAGTCTCTAGATACCTACCAAAAGTTACCAAAACCAAAATCATAGTAGCAGTCTCAAAGTACACAGCATTCTTTCCAGTAAATATTGAGTATACAGATAGAAAGTAAGCAGAAAAAGCTCCAACAGCTATAAGAGTGTCTGTATTAAAATTCAAAAAATTTTCTTTAGAAAAAGAGTTTTTAAGAATAGGAACTCCCAAAACAACCATAACTACAGTAGAAAAGATAAAGATAATCCACTTGATAAAACCAATGAACATCTTCATCTCAGTATCACTTGGGTCTACAAAGTGAGAGCCATATATATAAAGACTCAACATCATGACAACCATAGAAAGGAAATAACCAAAGCCAAACTTTCCTAAAAACGCAAGGGCAGTTCCTTCGTCTCCTCTTAAACCTGTAGTCTTGTTTATCAAATAACAACCAAAACAACAAAAGTCTTCCATTTTACCGTTTACCTCAAATTTCAGAGGCCTTCCGGTTATGGGAATACCACATTGGTAACACTCGGCATTCTTCTCTTCAGACAGAGATAACGGTCCACAGGAGCAAGATATGGAAGCTTCCAGTTTTCTATCCATCTTAAACCTTTATAAACTTGATTTGAATATATTATATCAAGGTGTTATAAAATAAACATACGGTACTACATTAACGCAGAAAATAATAAAGGTTTTTGATAAACGTTTTGAGTAAAATAAGCCTTGAGGAAGTTTATTATGATATGTAAGTGTATACATTAGAACTTTACTAGAATCCAATAAAAAACAAGAAAAGTCCTGGCATCGACCTACTTTCCCGATCGGTCTCCCGATCAGTATCATGGGCGCTGGTGGGCTT
>JAOABC010000007.1:0-504 GCA_026418535.1 Hydrogenothermaceae bacterium
AACTTATATAGACCCATCAATCTCATGCAAAATAGGCCAAAATCATGATGGACAAACAAACTTCCACTATACGTGTAAAATCGATGACCCTTATGCTTGTGTTGTATCCGGAAAAGTTATAAAAGATGGTTCACCATATAGAGGCTATGTTTATTCAGACATTGGTAAGACAGCCGTTTACACAAATGACAAAGGAGAATATACTTTAAATGTTGAGTGTAACAGAAGAGGAAAAATGTATAGTTTAGGTAACTGGAACAATTTCCTTACTTTTAAAGTAGATAAAAGTACAGATGATGATGAATCGTCTGATAATGGTCAAAGAGTAAGTATGAAAGATTTTACACTTATAAATCGATCTCCTTTAGTTTACCTTTATAATATTTATATCAAGTCAATAAAACGAGGAGGACAGCTCTACTTATACTCTTATGCTTATGACCCAGATGGGGATCCTATAACATACAGTTGGAGTGATAATTGTAGTGGTTCTTTTAATGACTC
>JAOABC010000007.1:603-62706 GCA_026418535.1 Hydrogenothermaceae bacterium
CTACTTCCCCTTCCCCTGTCTGGACGGCTCCTAGTATGGAAAGAGAATGTAAAATCACTCTAACGGTGTCTGATGGAAGTAGATCTACTGAAATCAGTGAAACAGTAAAAGTATATGACAATAGACCCCCTGTAATAAGTTATGCTTATCCGTCAAAGAGTTATGTAGATAAAAATGTTCAAGTTCAACTATACAGCTATGCTTATGACCCAGATGGGGATCCTATAACATACAGTTGGAGTGATAATTGTAGTGGTTCTTTTAATGACTCTACTTCCCCTTCCCCTGTCTGGACGGCTCCTAGTATGGAAAGAGAATGTAAAATCACTCTAACGGTGTCTGATGGAGAAAAAATTACTCAAAAGAGCTTTTCTATAAAAGTAGGAAATAAATCTCCTGTTGTAAGTTCTATACGTGCAGACAAGGTTGGTGTCCCAACAGGAGGAAAAGTTGAATTATCTGTTTCTGCTTATGATCCAGAGGGTTCAAATTTAAGTTATAAGTGGGAATCAAGCTGTGGGGGAAGTTTTAATAATCCTGAATCCAATTATACAACTTGGACTGCCCCTGATACTGTAGCTATATGTACCATAAAAGTTACTGTGTCTGATACTGATGGAAAGTCTTCAGAATCTAGCATAAGCACTTATGTTGGTAAAGAAGCTAATACAGAGATTAAAATTCAGGGTAAAAAAACTAATCTTTAAGGAGGGATTGCCATGAAGAAAAAACTGTCAACAAAGGTTTTGTTAGGGGTTATAATAATCTCTTCTGTTGCCCTAGTTTCTTGTGGGGGAGGAAGTGGTTCTACTGGTGGAAACACCTCTGGGAACTTAGCATCTGCAAATCCTGTACCACTACCATCTGAAAAAACTGCTTACCTTAACATCAGTGTTCCTGCACTGGCAGAAAGACTGAACCCTCAGCTTATTTCTGAGGATACCTACAGTATACGTGTTGAGATAGTGCAATTTGCGGTTAGCCAAGATAACGTTGTATGTTCTGATTATCCTTGCAGTTTGTATAGAGAAACTGTTACTTTGACACCACAGGTTACTTCCAAGACAGTTGCTCTCTTTCCGATGCTGACCCAGATCTGTATATACCAGAACCAGCAGAACTCCACCTCTTACTATCCTTCAATCTGCGGATATGCAGAATTAAAAAGTGGTAACAATAATTTGACATATACTCTCTTAAGAGGGAGTTGGTCCTTACCGGGCAATAAAGATATTGCAGGGTTAAGTAAATTTTTAGTAAAATCCTATAAAAATCCATATTACTACGGTTATTATGGTAAATATTATGGCTCTATTCTTGATATTGTTGGTTATAGCGATATAACTTTCTCTAACATAAATGGCATATATACTCAATTAGACTACACAAATGGTGGTAGAATACTGCTTTTTGGAAAGGAAAAAACAGATAGAAGTTATGATGGTTTTGCCTCTTACGATGGAAGAAGTAATTTTAAAAATATAGAGATAAAATATGCTTGGGGTAAATATGTTAAACGGGAGGAGGATATTCAAATTACTATAAAAGGTAAAAATAACCAGGATGTGACCAGTGGTGTGCTTGAAAACTGTCAATTTTCCACTACAGACGGAAAATCTATCTCAGGCTGCCTAGTTAAAGGAGCAAAAAGGTCTACAGAATCCAATTATGACTATAAAATAGAGATAAAACATATAGCCAAAGGACCGAACATTTGTTACACAAGTGATAGAGATTATGACTCTACTAGTGAAGTATGTTTTGATTATTATTATTATTATATATACAATCCTAACACTAATACGTATGAGTATAGATGCAGCAAACAAGGATTTACTTATAATTCTTCTATGAGAAGATGTGAAGCTTCTTTGAAAAGTTTCTGTGAGAGTTATCAGGGTGGGACATATAACCAAAATGTAAAGACTTGCGAAAATGCAGAAAGTGCATATTACACTGTTTCTAGTATAGAAAAAGTTACATTAACAGGCTCACCTTCAGCCTCTCTACCTTCTAGCGGAAATATAACTGTTCAGCAAAAGTAAGTTTATCCTGGCGGGGGTTGGGACAAACCCCGCAGTTTTAAATACACTTGGAGTTAAGTATGGGATATGGTAAGGGTATGATATTATTTTTTTTCTTTATTGGACTTGGGATTTCTTGCGACAACAAGAACAGCTTGGATTCAAAAGTTCAAAATCAGGAGAAAGTGGAGTTTACAGAGAGCTTAGAGAGCTTACAGAACCTTGAAACAACTCTATTAAAGAAGAATAAAGTTAAAGTATACATAAAATCGACTCTTCAAGAAGTTAACAGACCAAAGGTCGTTCTATTCAATTTTGATGATCTTAAATATGTGTTTAGGCTAAACAATTTATTTTTGAAGGTAGAAGATGAAAAAACTTCTATCGAGTTGAACGCAGGCTTTGGCCTTACAGATAAAGACTATAATTTGTTTAAAATTTATATGATAGACAGTCTGAAAATTAATGATAAAATATACACTAAAGAAGATTTGAAAAATAAAAAACTGCTTATATTCTTTGAAGAAAATGGAAAGGTAGTATACCATGTTGAGACGAAGTGATGTGAAAGTGAAATATCTAATTTCTATATTTTCAGTTCTAGCTTTCTTCTATATATCAGAAGCACAGGAGTTTGTAGTAAAGTTAAAGGGTAGTAATACTTTACTGAAAGTAACACAAAATGAGTTAACTAAGTTGAAAAACACAGATATTCAGTTTATAGAGATAAACCACAAAGTTAAAAAGTTACAAGAGATTGTCCCAAACGACGAGAAATACTCTCAGCAATATGCCCTAAAAAAGTTGAACTTTGAAAAGCTCTGGGATAGATGTAGAGACAGTTCTAATATAGTTGTGGCTGTTATAGATAGTGGAATAAACTACAAACATGAAGATTTACAGGACAATATATGGAAGAACCCTAGGGAAATATGTGATAACAAGCTTGACGATGATGAGAATGGTTTTGTTGACGACTGTTACGGTTGGAACTTTGTATCTAATGACAATAATGTATTTGATGATGATTCAGATAGTCATGGAACTATGCTCTCTGGGATAGTTGGAGCTGTTACAGACAATGGTAAAGGTATAGCCGGAGCAGCTTGGAAAGTCAAGATCATGGCAATAAAGATATTAGACAGAGATGGAAGTGGTGATATCTATTCACTTTACAAGGCCATTAAGTATGCAGTAGATAATGGGGCAAAGATTATAAACCTCAGTCTTGGATATCCATCAGGGTGTTATTCTGTAGAGCCATCTAATGCTTTAAAAGAAGCTATAGGTTATGCAAACGAGAGAGGTGTTTTAGTAGTAGCTGCTGCGGGAAACTATGGATGTAATAATGATATTTATCCTTTGTATCCTGCCAGCCTTGATCTTCCTAACATAATCTCTGTAGGTTCTGTATCTAAGGATGAAAAGCTTTCATGGTTCTCTCACTTTGGGGTAAAGAGTGTCCATCTTCTTTCTTATGGAGAGGATATACTGAGCACAAGTAGGAATAATGACTATAAATCTCTCAGTGGAACTTCTTTCTCAGCTCCCTTCGTTACTGGGGTTGCTGCTTTATTGATGGCTTGTCAGAATAACTTGAGTCATATACAGATAAAGGAGAAGATAGTTTCTTCTGTCAGACAGGTAGAGTCTCTCCAGAGTCTTGTCATGTCCGGAGGTATACTTGATGCATACAGTGCCTACACATCAGAGGTAAAACCTATAAGACCTACAGGGTTGACAGTCTCTTCAGATGGAAGCTCTATAGTTCTAAGCTGGAAAGATAACTCTAATTTAGAGTCTGGTTATAAAGTTGAAAGGAGTCAGGACGGAGTAAGCTGGCAAACAATAGCAACCCTTAGTCTAAACAGCATAACTTACAAAGATTCCCAAGTTCAATCCGGAAAGACTTACTACTACAGGGTTTACGCCTATATGGGCAACACAACCTCCAGTTATTCAAATTCTGTAGCTTTTCAGATATTCTTACCGTATTCTCAAAACACATCTTCCAGTTCTGGAGGAGGTGGTGGATGTAATCTATCAAAAGGATACCAGCTCTCATACCTACTGGTTTTCTTACTTCTCTTAGCTTTCCGTAGGCTCAAGACAGTATGGTAAAATATATAGGTACTTACCTAAAATAGAATACAGGCTAGGATGGAAATTCTTAGGAGTTTTAATTTATCTTGGAAAAATGTGTCTTTAATTTTATTCTTAATGTCTATGTTGCTGGCATTCTCTGTAGGCTCATACCTCAACAGTTTCAAGCAGAGATACTACTCTCTCTATCTTCAGCTTAAAGAGATGAACTTCTTGATCAACAACGTGTACACAAAAACCTTGAGTAAGGATGAGCAGAGTGTAAGAAGCTTTATTGAAAGTTTCGAGTACAAAGTTGAATATATCTCCCAGAAAGAAGGCAGTATAGAAATCCATCTCAGCTTTGTAGACCCAGTTTCCATGGCAAGACTTTCCCACATTTTAGAGAGTAATGGGTTTGAGATAGCTTTTTTTAAAGCTACTGATAACACAGGAAATGGTAACTTCTTCATAGAGGTGGTTGTAAGGTAGTCTATATGATAAGTTTTGGTTTTACAGGGGTAGATGGAAGTAGTACAGTATCCCTTTCAAAGAAAGGGGAAATCTCAAAAAGAGATTTTAAAAATAGGGTGTTTGTAATTCCTTCTGATAGGTTGTTATATCTGACTGAGAAAGTGGAAATAAAGGACAGAAAAGATGTAGAGAGTTATGTAAAACTTAAGGTAGAAGAGAAGTTTGGATCCTACCAGTACGACTTCTATTTAGAGGGCAGAAACTTACATATAGCTGTTATAAAAAATTTTGATATACCAGAGAGTTACTATGCTCTTGATGGTGAGATGTTTTCTCTCCTCAGATTTTTCAAGTATACTGTAGGTCAAGATGGGTATATATTTGATCTAGACGAAGGAAAGTTTACATTTCTGGAGGTTGCTTCCGGAAAGATAAGATCCTACAGAGTTATCACAGTGAATTCAGACCAGTTTATCTTAAATTTAGATAACTATATAGATCAGCTTCCTTTAAAAGAGGGAGGTATACTAGTTTGTGGAAATTCAAAGGAAGTCAATAAACTGTACAACATCTGTAGAGATAGGTTTGGAGTAGATAGGGTGGCTTTACCTAGTGTATGTAAACCTTCTGAGGTTGCAGCGTTTGGTGCAGCTTTAAAGGGTGTTTTGGGAGAAAACTTCCTTTCTTTTAAGGATGGAACAGTCTCTCCGGAGCTACGGAGGAGTTTAGTAAACACATTTGCAGTAGTCCTCTTATTGTATTTAGCTATCTATGTAGGAGTAAAGTTCTATACAGATAGCCTTATAAAGGAGATAAAAAGATCACAGGTTCAGCTCTTTAAGAAAGTCTTTCCTGATCAACCTGTTGTGTCTGTATACGAACAGACGAAGGCTATGGTGAAGACCTCTCCGGAGTTTAACCTATCCAGGAAACTGCTTGATGTAGAACTGCCAAAGGATGTAAAGATATACAAAGTAGAGTATATAGATGGTGTTCTCACAATCAAGGGTGAGTCTAAGGAACCTCCTTCAGTTGCTAAATCTGTAAAGAAAACGCCCCTAGGGAACTTTGAGTTTGAGGTTAAAGTCCGTTGAATATTCTTAGAGATTACAGGCTTATAGTGGAGCAAGAAGATGAGACAAAGATAACCCTCATAGTCCCACAGAACTATAACTTTTTGCACGTAGAGGAGATAAGGTTTTTAACTGGAAAAACGGTACTTCTTAAGAAAATCCCGGATGAGGAGTTTAGTAGACTCCTCCAGCAAAAACTCTCTGAAGAGGAGATAGTGGTAGAAGCATCCTCGGAGGAAGGAGAGAGTATATCCTTAGATATACTAGCCTCTGGGGAAGAAAGCCCTATCGTGAACTTGGTGAACTCTATCCTAATAAAGGCAAACACTCTAAACAGTTCGGATATACACTTTGAACCTTACGAAGATGGTGCGGTTGTGAGGTTCCGGATGGACGGCATCCTCCATGAATACCTGAAAATACCCACCCAGACTTACCAGTCTGTAGTGTCCAGGATAAAGGTCATATCTAACCTGAACATTGCTGAGAAGAGAGTCCCTCAGGATGGTAGAATAGGGATAAAGATAGGGTCTAAGGATGTGGATGTGAGGGTTTCTGTAATCCCAACAGTCTTTGGTGAGAGAGTAGTCTTAAGGTTGTTGGACAAATCTGGATTTAATCTTACCCTTGAAGACCTTGGATTTTCAGACTCAGCCCTCACAGTTTTCCAGAGAGTGTTAAAGAAACCCTACGGGATAGTACTGGTTACGGGTCCAACAGGAGCGGGAAAGAGCACTACCCTCTATGCCTCTCTCCACTACATTAAAGACCCAAGAAAGAACATCATAACTATAGAGGAACCTGTTGAGTATCAGATAAGAGGTATAAGTCAGATACAAGTAAACCCTAAAGTAGGGCTTACGTTTGCTACAGGTTTAAGGTCTATCCTCCGGCAAGACCCGGATATAATAATGGTCGGAGAGATAAGGGACAGCGAGACAGCGGATATAGCAATCCACGCAGCACTAACGGGACACTTAGTCCTGTCCACCCTTCACACCAACGATTCAGTCTCCTCAATACCAAGACTTATAGATATGGGGATGGAGCCTTTCTTAGTTGCAAACTCTCTTGAGGGTGTGTTAGCTCAGAGGCTTGTCCGGAAAATATGCCCAAACTGTAAAGTTCCCTACAAACCCTCAGAGTTTGAGCTTGTAGAACTGAAGTTGGACCCGTCTAAAGATTACACATTCTACAGAGGAGAGGGATGTAGTCACTGTCTTGGAAGTGGATACAAGGGAAGAATCGGCATCTTCGAAGTGTTTGAAGCTGACCAGACGGTTAAGAGTATGATAGGGAAAAATACAGAGAGTACAGATATACTAAACTACCTTAAGTTTAATGGGTTTAAAACTATGTTCGAGGATGGAGTAGATAAAGTCCTAAAAGGTATAACTACACCATCAGAAGTCTTAGCGGTGATAAAATGATGAATATAGAAAAACTACTCCAAGACAGAGACACCATCCACAACATCCACGATAACTACTTTAAGTTCATCTTTCAGAAAGTAGAGAACGTCAGAGACTTCTTGGAAGAGTTCTTTCCAGAACTATCCAAACATGTCCAGATAGAGTCTATAGAACCACAGCCAACGGAAAAGTATTCTGTCCAGTTAAAAGAAAAACAGTACCTCGACTTTGCCATAAACTGCCAGATTCAAAACAAACCATCCCAGATATACATTCTCTTTGAACACAAATCAAATCTAGACAAAAAAGTGATACTCCAGATAGCAAAGTACATCGTGGCAGTGTGGGAAGAGGATATAATCAACGACAGAGAGCTAAGGGCTGTGATACCCATAGTCTTCTACCACGGAAGCAAAGAGTGGAACATTCCAAGGAGTACTACAGAAGGGTTTAAGGATTTTCCGGAGGAGATAAAGAGATACCTTCTATCTCTTGAGTATCTGATATTTGACACAAGCCAGGTAAAGGATGAGAGGATAAATACTCTCTCTAGTAAGAACCATATACTGATGATGTCTATATATATATTGAAGAAGATGAGTAGGTATACCAAGAGAGGGGAGGCGAAGAGACTCTTTTTAGAGCTGGCGGAGATGATGTAGGAGCACAGGAGGAGGTACAACGAGTATATTGAGCTGTTTGTAACAATGAGTATAATCTATATACAACAGGTAGGGAGGATATCTCCGGAGGATGTGGAAGGACTTTTTGACAACCAAGAGGAGAAGAAGATGAAGACAGTAGTGGAGTTTTGGATAGAGAAAGGTCTGAAGAAAGGTATAGAGCAAAGATTGCAGCAAGGACTACAACAAAGACTAAAAGAAGGACTGTTGAAGGAAGAAAGGGATGTGATAAAGCTCTACATCCAAGCTAAGCTCAGACATCTTCCAGAATGGGTGGAAAGTGAGGTAAACAAGATAGATGATGTGGATGAGTTAAACAGTCTTTTCAGAGAGCTTATCATGGTAGATGATGTTGAAGGATTCCTAAGAGTCTACTTTCTAAAGGAAGGAGCTAAAGAATGAATATATCCTTTGTATGGAGTCTACTACTCTCTTTTCTGCTTTTCTACAGTGGGAGTTTTGCAAATCCTGAAAATCAGAAAAAGGAAGAAGTTCAACAAACAAAGAAAACAAAGAAAGTTCTCCTCAACTTCAAAGATGCAGAGATATCAGACATAGTGGATTTTATGTCTGAGATTACTGGAAGGAACATTATTCTGTCTCAGGATGTAAAGGGAAAGATATCTCTCACATCTTCCAAGCCTGTATCTATAGAAGAGGCTTATAATCTATTCACTTTGATCCTTGCCATGAACGGGTACTCTGTTATAGAAGACAGAAACTTTGTCCGGGTGGAGCTATCTTCAAACCTAAATGTCCTACCTGCTGAAGCAAAAGTGTACTCTGGAGAGATGGAGTTTTTTATCTACACGGCTGAAAACACAAACGCCAATGAGCTGTTGAACACCATAAGACCATTCCTGAGTAAAGCTTCAAAGGTGTCAGTTAGCATCCAGTCAAATGCACTGGTTGTATACGAGATAAAGGCTAACCTTTCAAAGATAAAGGATATGTTAAAGCTTTTAGACAGTAAAGAGAAGGTAGGAGCTCTGTATATATACTATTTAAAGTATGCGAATTCGGAGGAGATAAACAAAACTATAACTCCGATCATCCAAGTGATGCAAAGGAATAAACAGAGCTTGATAGTCTCCCCTAACAAAGACAGCAACAGTATAGTGATATTTGCTGATGAGCCTACTTACAAGGAGATAATAGAGATCATATCCCAGCTGGATACAGAGAGGGTCATAACAGAAGGTAGGAACTACTTTATAATACCTCTGAAGTTTACTACTGTAAACGAGATCAGTAGGTCTCTCCAATCTCTCTTTACCGGAGCCTCTCCTGTGCTACCTCAAACCCAGGCAAGTCTACTATCTCAACAGCCGTCTCAACCTCCTCTACCCCAGCAGACCACTCAGCCAACAGACAGGTTTACCGCTACTCAACCTCTTCCATCTTCAACCTCTCAGACCACTTCCTCCCTTGCCCAACAGACTCAGCAGATACCAGCTATAACAACCAAGGAAGGGGTGAGGATAGGTTTCGATGTTGGTACGAACTCAGTGATAGTCTACGCAACAAAGTCTGAGTACGAAGGGCTTAAGAGATTTATAGAGAACTTGGATGTAAGAAGAAAACAGGTTCTGATAACCGCCACTGTAGTGGAAGCATCCACGAAGAACTTGCTGCAGATAGGAGTCAGATGGCAGGCTGTAGGAGAGAAGGGAGGAGTTAGTTTTAGAGGGGGTACCCTGGAGAGTCTCTACCAGTCCTTTCTATCTGGTAGCTTTCTTCTTGGCTTTGTAAACACCTATGGAAAGACAGTTTCAGTTGGTGGGAGTTCCATCTTCTTTCCAGACCTTGCTTTACTTTTCTCTTTACTTGAGAGTGGAACGGGTTTTAATATCGTCTCAAACCCAAAAGTGTTAACCTTAGACAACCAAGATGCTGAGATAAAAGTAGGAAACGTTATACCTTTTGCCAGTGGTGTGAAGTTTGATATAAACGGCCAGCCTATCGTAACTTACGATTACAAAGAGGTAGGTCTCACACTAAAGACAGTCCCAAGAGTCTCCTCAGCTGAGACTCTCCGGCTTAGCTTGAAACTGATACTACAGGAAGTGACAGACTACATCAGACCTACTGTTGGGAACATATCTTATGCAGTTCCTGTAACCTCAAACAGGTCTCTGGACTCTGATGTAGTGGTTGAGAATGGACAGACGATAGTGATAGGAGGGCTTGTAAGTGATAAGAACATAAAAACCCAAGACCAAGTCCCAGGTTTGGGAAGTATACCTATACTAGGAAACCTGTTTAAATACAGAACAGACTCTAAAGAGAAGACTACTCTCTTTGTATTTTTAACCCCTTACATCATTTCCTCTCCGGAAGAGCTTTCCAAGATAACCCAAGAGCATCAGAGAATCTCAGAAGAGATAAACAGAAGGATAATGGAAAAAGAGAGAAAAAAGACTACTCCGGATACGGAAGAGATAAAATGGTGAAATATCTCCTTTATGGTACTGCCACCCTTCTGCTTGTCAGTTTCTTACTTCTCTCCACCTTCCCAAAGTTTCTTTTCTTAGACAGAATCTTGATGAAAAGTGGGATATTCTTGCTGGCTGATGGGATTGAAGAGGGCATACTCTCTATGAAACTAAAGAACGTAAGGTTATACCATCAGAACACTCTTCTTCTGAAAGATGGGGATTTAATGGTAGGTCTGTCCTTAAGTGGGTTAAAGTTGGACATCAACTGTGGAGATAAGTTGTCCTATCTCAATATATCCATATCTAAAGACTTCCAAGGGGAGTTTAAGAATCTTTCCTGTCTGACTTACGCATCTTATGTGGATGGTAAGCTCTACTCTAGAGATGGAGTATTTGGGAAGCTTAACCTAGGGGGGATAAAAGCTCAGGGTAGGAGTATAAAAAGTTTCGAGATAGAGTTTAAAGGCAACACCTTTTTCTTTAAGGGAGATGTAGAGGGATTTGAGGTAAGTGGCTCTGGGAATCTATCTTACCAGGAGGATAATCCTCTAAACAGTAAAATAAACGCAGTAGCGTCATCTATTGGCTATAGTATAACTATATCCGGAACTATCTTAAACCCTCGCATAGACTTAAGATGATCATAGTTTTAGTTTTGATGATGTTCATGAGCTTTAGCTACTATGTTGTGGATACCTACAGCAGGGTAAACTCAGCAAACAGGATCGTAGTCTCTGTATACCAAAAACAGCAAGCTTACTATGTAGCCTCTTCTGTGTTTGAAGTGGTTAAACTACTTCTGGAGATAGACGATAAGACAGTAGATACTCTAAAAGACAGTTGGGCTAATCCTTTAAACTTTGAGAAGGATGGAGTAAAGGTTGAGGTGACTATCTACGATGAAAACCGGTATGTTAACCTAAACGGTGTGAAAGACCCTCACTACCGGAAAGTGGTAGAGAACCTCTTTACTAACCTCAACATCTCCCCATCTTACTTAGAAAGGCTACTTGTTTGGGTTGGGAAGAAGGATGGATATATCTCAGACAGATACCCTCCAAAGAAGAAAGATCTGGACTCTCTGTACGAGCTACAGTTTATAGGCCTAAAGGATGAGGATATGTTAGGTAAGATGGTAAGTAACACTTTCTACCCTGGATTACTCTCCACATCCACTGTCTACACCCAAGGAAGGATAAACATAAACACAGCCCCCATTTGGGTTTTGATGAGTCTTGATGAGAAGATAAACCAGCCTTTAGCATCCAAAATAGTGGATCACAGGTCAAAGAATCCCTTTAAAACGGTAAACGACTTAGTTTTGGTAGAAGGTTTTAACTTTGATATACTATATAGGATACAGAACTTTATAGATGTTAAATCTGATGTATTCCATATAAGGATAAAAGTCTTTGTTGGTGATACGCTCATGCAGGTAGACTACGTCTACAGTAGAAGTAGTAAACAGGTTCTATATGTTGAGATTATATAGTGATGGATTATAAATTCTGTTAAGGAGAATAAAGATGAGAACAGAGAGAGGGTTTACACTAATTGAGCTTTTGGTAGTTATAATAATCCTTGGACTTCTTGCAGCTTTAATAGTTCCAAGGATTACAGGTAGAGTGGATGAGGCAAAGATAGAGACTACCAAGGTTCAGCTTAAGTCATTAAAAGATGCCTTAGAACAGTATAAACTTGACAACGGAAACTATCCAACCACAGCTCAAGGTCTAAAAGCACTGGTAGAAAAGCCAAACACTCCCCCAGTTCCAACTAGATGGAAACAGTACCTTGATAAACTTCCGAAGGATGGGTGGGATGAAGAGTTTATTTATCTTTCCCCCGGAGTGAACAAACCTTATGACATCCGGTCAAAAGGTCCAGATAAGACAGAAGGAACAGAGGATGATATAAGTGTGTGGCAGTAGAGGTTTCACCCTCTTAGAGATGTTAATAGCTATATCGGTTATAGGTATAACCTTCACCGTAGGCTATAACCTACTCTACAAAGCCCAGTCTGATTTTGAGTATACCCACAAACTCTTGAACAACTTCCTCTACCTTAACTCTAAGATAAAACAGGGAAACACTTCAGACTTAAAGAAAACTGAGAAAGAGCTCCAAGGATATCCGATAAAAGAGATAACCTATGAGAGAGAAGGTATATATCTCAAAGTGTACATCCAGAAGAATTAGAGCCTTTACTCTAGTAGAGGTTCTGATAGTCCTGACCCTGCTAGGTCTGGTTTTCTCCCTTATATCGTTTAGCTTCTACAACTCCATAAACTCCTCTATTTATATCTCTCAAAAAGCTGTAGAGGTAGAGAACTTTGCAAAATTCTATTGGGACTTTCAGAGGAGGTTTTCAACATCTAATTGGATATTCATAAAAAAAATTGGTAGTAATAACTACATTATCACTCTGTACAATACATCCGGAGAGTTTTCAAAAGGTCTAGTTAAGTCTGTCTATTTTGTAAAGGATGGTTATCTATGGTACTATGAGTTTCCTTACGTGTTTGGAGATCCACTGTTTTACGAAGAAAACAAGAGTATAGAACTTTTACCCTTGAAAAGCCTTCAAATCGAGGTGATCTCTCAAGATAAAAAGTTAGATGAATTTAACGGAAAGTCTGAAAATATAAGGATGAATGTAAACCTGAATGGAACAGAACTTTCCTTTTAGGATTGTATGATGATGAAAGAGTTCTACTACGAAGGATACCTGGGAGAGAAGAAAGTAAAGGGTTCAATAAAAGAAAAGGACAGACATTCCACCATTCTCAGACTTAGGGAGCAGGGTATAGTTCCTATCCAGGTGTATGAGAAGGAAAACAGGTACAACTACTCCAACCTCTTAACAAAGAAGCCCTCAGAAGAAGAGCTCTCTTTTGCCTTCTTACAGATGCACACCCTCCTAAAGAGTGGCGTACCCCTTACAAGAGCACTACAGCTAGTTTCATCTCAAATTGAAAATAACCAGTTATCCTACTCTCTCCTTCGTATCAAATCCGGTATTGAATCGGGTAAGTCCATATCTGACAGCTTCAAAGAAGAGAGGATTTTCCCAGAATACATCTCTAACATGCTAAAGTCTGCCCAAACAGGAGAAAACTTAGAGATCATATTCCGGATAACCTCTGACTTTCTCTCCACAGTCTACCAGATAAAGAGCAGAATAGTCTCAGCCCTCATCTACCCAGCTGTTGTGATAGTCTTCAGCTTTCTGTCAGTGTTGATTGCAACCACGTTTGTAGTCCCAAAGATAGCCTCTGTGTTGAGCAGTTTCGGTAAAGAACTTCCTCTTATAACCAAGGTGGTATTACTCCTGTCTAAAGTGTTCAGCTATCTGGTCTTTTTACTTCCAGTTCTCCTGCTTGGGTTTATACTGAAGGATAGATTTATCAGTAGGGTCTCTTACGATAGGTTTATTCTTAGGTTACCGGTGGTAGGAAAGATAGTCCTGTTTTTCAACATCTCCCGGTTTGCCCGTATTCTCTCTATCTCTCTCTCATCTGCCACTCCCTTACCAACTGCTATAAACATGGCAATAAACAGTCTATCTAATCAGTTTTTAAGAGAGAGAATAGACAGTCTTAAGGGTGAGATTTTGAAGGGTAAGTCTCTAACCTCAGTCCTCTCAAAGGCAGATGTCTTCCCAGAGCTGTTTATAAATCTGTTAAAAACAGGAGAGGAGAGCTCAAAACTGGAAGAGATGCTTTTTACAGCCTCCGAAGTCTACACAAGACAGATAGAGAGAACAGTAGACAGATGGCTAAGGCTGATAGAGCCTTTAGCTATGACTCTGATAGGGATAATCATAGCTGTTATTGTGATAAGTGTTATACTACCTATGACGGAGCTGTCTATTGGTGTGAGGAGATAGGCGGTGGACTTAAGTCCACCGCTTTCTGTTTTCATTTTTGTTCCTCTTCCTGATAGTAAGAGGACACAGAAGGTTTTAATACTCTTATAAGACAGCCTTCACACACTTTCAAGGTCACTGTTTTCTCTTCTATAGACTTTATCTCTCCTACTATTCCTCCTGTGGTGACTATTTTATCTCCCTTTTTAAGGTTGGACAGAAACTCCTCGTGTTTCTTCCTCTGCTGCTGCTGGGGACGCCATAGAAGGAAGTAGAATATACCAAGTAGCAGCACCATCCAAACTATAGCACTTATTAAACCACCTATAGGGTCACCTTGCATGAAACCACCTCCTAAAGATTTTTATCTTAACTTCTCTTTATATATCTTCTTACTGAAGTTCTCATCAATGCTCATTACTTATATCAGATCTCTAAACCTTTGGATAGCTGTCTGAATCTCTTCTAACTTAGTTCCTCCTCCTTGGGCTAAATCAGGTTTTCCACCTCCACTTCCCCCGAGTATAACAGCTATCTCCTTAGCTATCTCATTAGCCTTAAACCTGTCTTTCACACCTCCGGAGATAGATAAAAGGAAATTAACCTTTCCCCTCTGACTGTCTTTAGACAGAAGCATTATAACCACATCCTTATACTGGTTCTTCAGATTGTCAGAAATCTCTCGAAGTTGGTTAAGTTGAACCTCTTCTAACTCTCCGTAGATGACCTTGTAGCCTTTTCTCTCCTCTACATTTATACTTTCCTTCAGCTTTAGATTTGCTACTTTCTGGGATAACTGATTTATCTCCCTTTCCTTCTCCTTGATGGTTGTTAGTAACCTCTCCACTCTTTCCAACAGATCCTCATCCTTCATTGTAAGGAGTCTTGAAAGCTGCCTTATGATAGACTTCTCCTTTATACCCCTCTCAACTGCCCTCATCCCAGCTACCGCCTCTATCCTCCTCGTTCCGGAAGATACAGCATACTCGGAGACTATCTTGAAGTAACCTATATCCCCTGTCCTGCTTACATGAGTCCCACCACAGAGTTCCTTAGAGATCCCTGCAGTTAGAACTCTAACTGTGTCTGAGTACTTCTCCTCAAAGATAGCTATCGCACCTGTTTTTATAGCCTCTTCAAACCCCATCTCCTCACAGACAACAGGGTGGTTTTTCTGTATTTCTCTGTTTACGAACTCCTCCACCAACTTTAACTCCTCATCAGACAGGCTGTCATAGTGGGTAAAGTCAAATCTGAGGTGCTCATCCCCCACCAGAGAACCAGCCTGCTTAACATGGTCTCCAAGTATGTTTCTTAGGGCTGAGTGTAATAGGTGGGTTGCTGTGTGGTGTTTGGTTATACTCTCCCTTCTGTCTTTGTCTACTTTTGCTATTACAGTCATATCTTTCTGGACTTCTCCGTAGACAACTTTACCCCTGTGGACAATAACTCCATCAAGGTATACTTGAGTATCCATTACGTCGAACAGGAAACCATCTCCTTCAACTATCCCCCTATCTCCTATCTGCCCTCCCTTTTCCGGGTAGAAGGGTGTCTTGTCTAGGACTATCTCACCCTCCTCTCCCTCGGAGAGCCTTTCTAATTCCTCTTCTCCTTTTATGATGGAAAGTAGCCTACAATTCTCACTAGAGAGATGCTCATACCCTATAAACTGACTTTCTCCAAACTTAGACTTTATCACTGAGTAAACAGTTTTTACCTCTTTAGTCTGAACTTTAAAGTTCTTTCTTGCTTTCTCCCTCTGCTCTTTAAGATACTCTTCAAACTCATTCTTATCGTATACAAGCCCTTCTTCCCTAAGGACATCCTCCATCAGGTCAAGGGGAAAGCCGTAAGTGTCGTACAGCCTGAACACCTCCTCTCCCTTCAGATACCTCCTCTCTTCTTCCTTCGCCTTCTGGACTGTTTCCATTAGGACACTGTAAGACCTCCTAAGTGTGTTTATGAACCTATCCTCTTCAGACTTTACCACAGCCTTTATGAAGTTTCTATTTGGTAGTAGCTCCGGATATGCCCTCTTCATCTTCTCCACAACGTAGTCTACGCCCTCGTAGAGGAAAGGTCTGTCGAGTCCAAGATGTTTTCCATACCTTAGTGCCCTCCTTATGATTCTCCTTAGGACGTATCCTCTTCCCTCGTTCGATGGAAGGACTCCATCTGAGATGAGGAAGGTCATAGCTCGAAGGTGGTCAGCTATCACTCTCATAGACACACTGTCTCTCTCATGCTCACCATACTTTTTAGAGGATACATCCTCACAGAACTCTATCAGAGGTCTAAACAGGTCTGTCTCAAAGTTACTGTCTACCTCTTGTATAACTGATGCTACTCTCTCAAGTCCCATACCAGTGTCTATACTTGGGTTTGGTAGAGGGTAGAGCTCTCCATTCTCATCTCTGTTGTACTGCATAAAGACTAAGTTCCATATTTCAAGGTATCTGTTGTCCTCCTCTGAACCAAACTCTGGATTACCCCATTTCTCACCTCTGTCAAAGTATATCTCTGAGCAGGGTCCACAGGGTCCTGTATCTCCCATAGACCAGAAGTTATCTTTATATCCCATCTTCTTAATCCTTTCTTCCGGTATCCCTATCACTCTACTCCATATATTAAAGGCCTCTTCATCCTCCTCAAACACAGATACAAGTAGCCTATCTTCTGGAATTCCTAAAACCTTCGTTACATACTCCCAAGCAAACTCTATAGCCTCCCTCTTAGAGTAGTCTCCAAAGGAGAAGTTTCCAAGCATCTCAAAGAAAGTATGGTGTCTCGGTGTGTATCCTACGTTCTCTAGGTCGTTGTGTTTTCCAGACACTCTAAAAACTTTTTGACAGGAAGTGGCCCTTCTGTAAGGTTTTGTTTCCAGTCCAAGAAACACATTCTTAAAAGGTACCATTCCAGCATTTACAAACAGCAAGGTTGGGTCGTTCTCCGGAATTATGGATGTAGACTTTACTACCTTGTGTCCCTTCTCCTCGAAATATCTTAAAAAACTCTCTCGAATCTCATCTCCGGTCATATACTTCATAAACTTAACTCCTATAAAGGTGAAGTTTGGTAAAAATTATACCACTTTCCAAGGTTGCCCAGAACTGGCCAAAACTGTATAATTTTAGGAGAGTTATAGGAAACTTTAAATGGAAGAAGGTAGGAATTGTTTGGGATAAGAGAGGGTGAGAACACTGCTTTTATATACAGAGGGGAAAAGATATCTTACAATCAGCTTAGGGAAAATGTCTCTAAACTATCTTCTCTGCTTAAGATAAACCAGGAAGACAGGGTCATAATACTCTCGGAAAATAGTCCTTACTGGGTATATGCTCTCTTCGCTGTTTGGTGTAAAGGTGGGATAGCAGTTCCTATTGACTTTATGAGTAGCAGGGAGGATATAGAGTACTTTTTACAGGACTGTAAACCATCTGTGGTTATCACCTCAAAAGATAGGTATCAGATTGTAAGAGGGATAGAGAACCTTCCGGAAACATTAGTGGTTAATGGTCTAGACTTTAGTAACCTTACTCCTTCTGAGTGTGAAGATTCTTTCTCGGGGGATGGAATAGCCTTGATACTCTATACCTCTGGGACTACTGGGAAACCAAAGGGAGTTGTTCTCAGTTTTGACAATCTACTGTCCAATATAGAGAGTGTTGAGAAGGTAGGGATAGCCACATCTAGAGATAAGACCCTTGCTATATTGCCTTTCCATCACTCTTACCCCCTCATGGTGAGTCTTCTCATTCCCTTACAGCTAGGTGCAACAGTAGTATTTTTGGATAAACTCACTCCAGAAGAGATACTTAAGAAGTTTCAAGATTATAAGATCAGCATACTTATAGGTGTCCCTAGACTGTACAGCCTCTTTCACAGGAGAATATTTGATAGAATAAACTCAAACAAGCTTTTGAAGACTATCTATAGAGTAGTCAAACTTACCGGTAGTCAGAGTGTAGGTAGGTTTGTGTTTAATAAAGTTCATCAACAGTTTGGTGGTAATGCTAAATACTTTGTAAGTGGCGGTTCTAGACTTGATTTAGATGTGGCAAGGGATCTGTGGACTCTTGGTTTTAATGTGGTTGAGGGATACGGACTTACAGAGACGTCCCCTATAGTCTCCTTCAACCCTCCAGATAAAGTAAAACTCGGCTCTGTTGGTAAGGTTATAGAGGGTGTTGAGGTAAAGATAAAAGATGGTGAGATTCTGGTAAATGGTAGAAATGTATTCAAAGGCTACTACAAAAGACCGAAAGAAACATCGGAGGCTTTTGAGGACGGTTTCTTCAAAACAGGAGACCTTGGCTACATAGATGAGGAGGGCTACCTGTACATAACAGGAAGGAGAAAGGAAATAATCGTCCTTCCAAACGGGAAGAATGTAAATCCGGAAGAGATAGAGAACCAGATACTGAAAGAATTCCCCATCGTAAAGGAGGTGGCTATAGTCCAGAGGAATGGACAGCTGTTTGCCATCCTTTATCCAGACTACGAAGTTGTAAAGAGAGAAAGAATAGTGAATCTATACCAGACCATCAAGTGGAGCGTGGTAGATAAGTATAACCTAAAGGCAGTCCCCTATAAAAAGATAAACGGCTTCACCATCGTAAACAGAGAGCTTCCAAAGACAAGGCTTGGTAAGATCCGGAGGTTTATGTTAGACCAGTTCTTGGTTAAGGAGCAGGAAACGAGGCAGGTGTCAGAGCCGGAGGACGATCTCTATCAGCAGATTAAAACATACCTGAAAAACTATACAGGTGTTACCCCATATCCAGACTCCCACATAGAGATAGACCTTGGACTTGACTCACTAGGTAAGGTGGAGTTTATAACTTTCTTAGAGATTAGCTTTGGCTTGGAAATTCCGGAAGACTTCTTACTGGACAACCCAACCGTCGAGAAGGTATACATATCTGTAAAAGATAAAGTTTCGAAGGTTGAAGTTTCAGAAGTAGACTGGTCTAAAATATTAAACCAAGATTTGAAGGTAGAGTTTTGTGAGAACTGTCTTACCCTGTATATGAAGCCTTTGTTAAAGATCGTGTTAAAACTCTACAACAGACTGTCTGTAAAAGGCCTGGGAAATATACCTAACTCTCCTGTCATATTTGCTCCAAACCACCAGAGTTATCTTGATGGTTTTCTTATGATAGCTTCCCTTCCATCTAATGTTTTGAAGAAGACATACTTCTTGGCTGAAGAGAGTTACTTTCAGTCCACCCTAAGGAGGTTTATCGCCAGGAAGTCTGGGATAGTTTTGGTAAACATAAACAGGAACTTAAGGGAATCCCTTCTTAGGTCTGCTGCTGTTTTAAAGAGAGGGAAGAACATAGTTATATTTCCTGAGGGTGCAAGGACTAGGGACGGAACACTCCTCGAGTTTAGGAAAAGTTTCGCTATCCTGTCTAAGGAGTTGTCTGTTCCCATAATTCCTGTTGTTATAAAGGGTGCTTTTGAGAGCTTACCTATACATGCAACCATCCCAAAACCCTTAACTATCTCTGTAGAGTTCCTTAAACCAGTATATCCAGAAAGCAAAGACTACAACCAGATAGTTATGGAAGTTTACAACCTCATAAGAGATAGAATAGAATAGATACAACTTCTAGGCAGGGAGATTTTAGATGTTTAAGACCTTTTCTATCCGGACTAACTACAGAACAGATCTGATAGAGATAACAGACACAGTCTACGGCTTCCTTAAAGAGTGTAAGGTTCAAGAGGGGATATGTGTAGTCTATGTACCCCACACAACTGCAGGACTGTTTATAAACGAAAATGCAGATCCAGATGTGGTCTTCGATGTGAAAAACTTCCTTGAAAGATTAGTCCCTTGGGTGGGAGACTACAGGCATACAGAGGGAAACGCATCTGCCCATATAAAGTCTATACTCACCGGGAACTCTCTTACCATCCCCATACAGAATGGAAGACTCTCCTTAGGTAGATGGCAGGGCATATTCTTTGCTGAGTTTGACGGACCTCGAGAAAGAAAATTTTACATAAAAGTTCTAAAAGGTTAGAGTCTTAGAACGGAGATTTTACAGGAAATGGTAAAGCTTGGAATACAGAGGAGTGATGATGGATAAAGTGAACGTTGGTCTTATACAGATGAAACACTCGGCAGACTTAAAAGAAAACTTCGACAAGACTATCTATAAGATAGAACAGCTCTCAAAGGAAGGGGCTAACATCATCTCAACGAGTGAGCTGTTTAAATCTCTTTACTTCTGCCAGACAGAGGATTGGAACAACTTCAAACTCGCTGAGGTGATAGATGAGAATAACCAGACTGTAAAGGTGCTATCGAAGCTTGCCAAAGATAGGAATGTAGTTCTTGTTGTTTCACTTTTTGAGAAGCTTACAGATGGACTCTATTTTAACACAGCTATAGTGATAGATGCGGATGGTACTCTCCTGGATAAATACCGGAAGATGCATATTCCAGATGACCCTCACTTCTACGAGAAATTCTATTTTACACCTGGGGACTTAGGATACAAAACTTTTAGGACTAAGTATGGGGACATAGGGGTGTTAATATGCTGGGATCAGTGGTATCCGGAGGCTGCAAGGCTTACTGCACTATCCGGGGCTCAGGTAATCTTTTACCCTACTGCGATAGGTTGGCTTCCTTCAGAAAAAGAACAGTTTGGAAAACAGCAATATCTAGCTTGGGAAACCATCCAAAGGTCTCACAGTATAGCAAATGGTTGTTACATAGCCTCTATAAACAGAGTAGGTTTCGAACCAAGTCCAAATGGAAACGAAGGGATAGAGTTTTGGGGGCAGAGTTTTATCAGTGATCCTTACGGAGAGATACTGTACAGAGCCTCTGACAGGGAGGAAGAAAACATCCTCTGGGAGGTAGATCTATCTATTATAGACAGTATCAGAACAACCTGGCCCTTTTTTAGGGATAGAAGAATAGACAGCTATGGGGATCTTACGAAAAGATGGATAGGTTAATCCCAACTTTCGGAAGTTGTCATGTATGGATATAGAAAAACTACTTTAAGTTCATCTTCCAGAAAGTAGAAAAGTCAGAGACTTCTTGGATTAGAGCTATAAAATCTCTCTTACACTTTTTATTACTGTTTTTGGGTCTATTCTCTCCATACATTCATGAGTCCCAAGAGGGCAGATATTATGGCCGTGTAACCCACAAGGGCGACACTTTAACCCCTCTGCTTCAATTATCACTCCATTCCTGTAAGGGTAGAACCCAAAGTCTCTCACAGTTGGTCCGTATATATCTATAACCCAAGTGCCGAAAGCTACAGCCATATGGACAGGGCTTGAATCGTTTGAGATCAGGAGTTTACTGTGTTTTATAAGAGAAAAGCTCTCTCGAAGGTTTGTTTTCCCTATTAGGTCTAACACCTCTAAGCTCCCAAAAGACAGAATCTGCCCCATAAACCCCCTATCCTCTACAGACCCTATAAAAACTACCCTAAACTCCTTTGAAAGCTCCTTAGAAAGCTCAAAGAATCCCTTAGCAGTCCATCTTTTCGTCTTCCATTTGGACCCTGGGGCTATGATTATGTAGTTTTTGTTTTCTAAACCAAGATTTTTGTAGAAGCTGTCTTCTTCTTCACTAAGGTAGAGAGAGGGTGTTCTACTAGCCTTCTCCATACTAAACTCTTCAAACACAGTCAAGAGAGAGAGGTTCCTGTCTATCTCGTGTGTCCCATCGAACCAGTGAGGAACTGTATCTGTGTATAGGAAAGAGAATCCTCCTCTGTTAAATCCAACTCTTTTTGGGATTCCTGCAAGAAAAAGTGTGTAAGAGGCTCTATGGGAGCGATGAGGGGAGATTGCAACATCAAACCTCTTATATATCTTTTTTATAAGTTGCGTGTTTGAGTCTCTTCTTTTGTCAAAGGTTATCAGCTCATCTACGTAAGGATTATTTTTGAGTACTTCTTTTCCAAAAGGCTTTGATATAACAGATAGGTAAGATCCTGGGAATGTCTCTTTTATACTCTGGATAAGGGGTGTAGTCAGGATAAGGTCTCCCAAGAAGGCAGTTTGGTAGAGGAGTATCTTCATCTCTCAGAAAATTTTCCCATAGAGTAAAACTTTCTATGTCTATCTTCCATAAGTTTCTCTATATCTTTATTTTCTATCTCCTTTAGCCTATCTCTTAAAGCTTTCCGGAGTATTCTGTACATCTTCATAGGCTGTAGATGGGCTCCCCCAAGAGGTTCTTTTACTATGTAGTCTATTATACCAAGATCAAGCAGGTCTTTTGCTGTTATCTTTAAGCTTTCAGCTGCTTGAGGAGCTAACTCTGCAGATTTGAAGAGTATAGCTGCACATCCTTCTGGAGATATAACAGAGTATATGGCGTTTTCAAGCATCATAATCCTGTCAGCCACCCCTAAAGCTAAAGCTCCACCACTTCCCCCTTCGCCGATTACAGTGGCTACTATCGGAACTCTCAGACTTCCCATTATCATTATACTCTCTGCTATAGCCTGGGACTGTCCCCTCTCCTCTGCTCCTATTCCAGGATAAGCTCCAGGAGTGTCTATGAATGTTATAACCGGTTTTCTAAATTTTTCAGCGAGTTTCATTACCCTGATAGCCTTTCTATACCCTTCCGGATGAGGCATTCCAAAGTTTCTCTCTATCTTATCCTTAGTATCTCTTCCCTTCTCGTGTCCTATAACGCACACAGCTCTACCTTCAAACTTCCCAAACCCAGCGATTATCGATCTGTCATCCCCGAACCTTCTATCTCCATGGAGTTCTATAAAGTCTGTGATCAGGTTATTTATGTAATCAACTGTGTGAGGTCTTTTTGGATGTCTGGCTAACAGGACTCTGTCCCAGGGGGAGAGAGTCTCAACTTTCCGTCTTGCTAACTTTTTAAATCTTTTCCTCAGTTTTGCAAGTTCGTTTATAAGGTGGTGATCCCCTTTCTTAACCCTCTCTCTTAGAACTTCTATCTGGTCAGACAAGCCTTGTATCTCTTTATCTAGATCCATATTGACCTCTAAACGTTATTGATGACAATTAAGTAGACATAGTACAGAAAGAAGATTATTCCAAATGAAAACCCATAAACAAAGTACTTCCTATTGATGTAAGAGGCTGTCAAAACTATGAATGCAGAGATTATAGCAAATATTCCGGATACTAACGCTAGACCAGTTATATTCCAGTCAGTGAAGATAATACCGAAGCTAACAGGTATAGTACTCTGAAAAACCATAGCTCCAGCCACATTTCCAACAGCTAAGGTATCTTTTTTCTTCCATACCCAAGTTATACTGTTTATTTTTTCGGGAAGCTCTGTTGCTATTGGAGCTATGAGTAGAGAGAAGATAAGAGGGTTTAGTCCAAGAAGATAGCTTATCTTCTCTACACCGTGGACAAAAGTATGAGCTCCTACCACCATTACCAGAAGTGAGACAATTATCTGGGTTACTATAATAAACATAGGAGGATGGGGGTTTTTGGGAGCAAAAAAGAGATGCTCAGTTGCCTCCATCTCTTCACTCTCTCCCTTCAGGGTCTGGAAGACGTATATTACGTATAAAATGACTAAAAACACCGCAGTTATAACCCTAAGCCAGTAGTCCTCAAATGGAACTATGAAAAGAGCCACCGAGTAGGCAAAAAGGAAGAATGTTAGGTCTCTTCTTAGTCCTGTAGTCTCTGTGTGTAAGGTTATACCCCTCTTTTTCATAAGACGCCCTATGATTACAGTTAAACCTATTAATGGAAAGGCTATTGTTGCAAGCATGAAAGGTGCTCCCAAGATAGCGCCAACGCCGATATCATGACCTGAATCTTCTGTGAAAAAAAGTATAGCTACTACAGGTATAAGAGTCTCTGGAAGAGCTGTTCCAACAGCAGCCAATACACTTCCTGTGAAGTTTTTTGAGACACTAAGCCTATGTCCTAAGGTCTCCACTCCGTTGGTAAAAAGCTCTGCAGCGATAAGTACAAGAACTACCCCACCAGCTAAGAACAGTAAATCGACAACCATCTATCTTTTTTCCTCTAGTTTTTTTTTGAGAATCTCCCCAAGGGTACCAAGGAACTGAGAGGACTCTTCTTTGTCTTTGTTATCCTGTTTCTGAGATAGCTTTTCAAGAAGCTCTCTTTTTTTATTCTCTTCCTGCCACTTCTTCTCTTCTTCTAATCTTTTCCTCTCTTCTTCTTTTTTTCTTCTCTCTTCATCTAAGATCATCTGTTTTATACTGAGTATGATTTTTTTATTCTCCGGCTCTATTCTTATTATTTTAGCTTTTCCTCTTTGATGTAAAGAAAGAATGTCACTTGGTATGTTTATCCTTTCCTTGGATATCTCTGATACAGGAATAAACCCTTCCAAGTTATCCTCAAGGTCTACTATAGATCCCTTTTCTATAAGTTTTTTAACCTGGAACTCTACCACATCTCCAACTTTATACTTAGATCTAAACTCACTGAACTTGTCTTCCAAAACCTGTTTTAGCCCAAGGATGATTTTATCCTTTTCACTCCCTAAGACCTTCATCTGGTAGGTAGAGTTCTCTTTAACCACAGAAGATATAGATTTGATATTAATATTTTTTGTAGCATCTTCTAACCTTAAGATACCTTCAATCTCTCCCAGATCTAAAAAAGCGACTTTTTGTTTTACATTCTTAACCTTAGCGTTGATTACACTACCAACCGGGTTTTCCTCTAAAAACTTTTCCACCGGATTCCACTGCAACTCTTTTATACTCAGCCTTAGCCTTCTTCTATCCTTATCAAGCTCTATTATCTTCACCTTTAAGGTCTGTCCTTCTCTGTAGTTCTTCTTAGCTTTATCCCATTCAAAGTGAGCGATCTGGATGTTTGGTATGAAACCTTCAACTTTTCCAACCTCCACTACTATCCCATCTTTTACTATTTCTTTTACCTTACACTCCAATATATCTCCAACAGTCTTATCAAACTTCTCCCAGGGGTTTTCTGTAAGCCTCTTCAAACTAAAGATAGGCTGCTCTTTCCTTATCTCTATAATCATAACCTCTAACTGTTGGCCTTCTTTAAAATCTTCAGGTTTTACTGAGCCTTCCCAAGAAAGCTCACTCTTCGGAAGAAATCCATTTATTTTACCCTCAATAGAAACTATCAGACCTTTTTCTAACACCTTTTTTACGTTAACTTTTACAGTCTGCCCCTCTTTTAGAAGGGAGAGTATTCTTTTCCTCTCTTCTTCTCTTTCTTGGTCTAAAACCGCTTTCCTTGATACTACTAAATTTATCCCTTTTTCCCTTTCCTCTAACTTTATGATTTTACTTTCAAAAGTGTATCCAACTGGAAATGTTTCTCCAGAGCTGGATTGGGACTTTGGCATAAAGGCAGTAAACCCTTCCACATCTACTGTGTATCCTTTTTCTAAAACAGATGTGACTGTAGCCTTTACCTTCTCCCCTCTCTCATAGAGCTCCTTTATACTCCTAAATCTATCTTTCACTATGAGATCTTTCCTGTTTAGGATAAAGTAACCATCCTTAGAACGTTTTCCAGTAAAGTATGCTTCTATCTCGTCTCCTTCTTTATACCCTTCTACCTGGCTCTGTTTTATAACTGCCTCTACTTTCTGTCCTATGTCTACAAACACATCTTCTCCCAATATCTTCACTATTCTACCTTTTATAAGTTGGCCTTTGCCGTAGTGGCTTGTCTGTTCCTCTAAAACTGCCTTCTCAAACTCATTCATCCTGAGCTCCTCTAATATCTTTAATTTTTTTAACAACCTCTTGTATTACCCAGTCTGGAGTTGATGCTCCAGCAGATATCCCTACTCTATAAACATCTTTAAGCCAGTCTGGTTCCACCTCTGCCGCAGTTTCTATATGGTAGGTGTTTGGGTTTAGAGCTTTTGATATCTGATATAGCCTCTGAGTATTCCCGCTGTGTTTGCCACCTATTATTAACATAACGTCAACTGTTGGGGAAAGTTCTTTCACCTCTTCCTGTCTTACAGAGGTAGCATCGCATATTGTATTGAAGATTTTTAGTTCCTCTGTGTTCTCTGCTAAGTATCCAACAGCCTCTCTAAAGAAATCTTCACTTTGAGTAGTCTGAGCCACAACCCCTATCCTATTCCTTTTAGGAACTTTCTTTATCAGGTCTTCAAAGCTCTCAATTACTACTCCTTGTCCCCCTACATCTTCTAAGTGCCCTAGGGTTCCTACTACCTCCGGATGACCTTCCTCTCCCAATATAACTACAAAGTAACCTTCTTTTACAAGCTGCCTTACCTTATCATGGACTTTCTTAACAAAGGGGCAGGTTGCATCTAGTAGGTTAATGTCCATCTCTTTTAGTTTTCTCTCTATCTCCGGCTCTACCCCATGTGACCTTATTATCACAGTATCCCCAGATTTTAGATGAGAGTAATCCTGTAGCTCTTTTATACCTAAGTTTTCCAGATAACTTACCACTTGCTTGTTATGTATTATCGGGCCGTTCGTGTAAGCATGCCCTATGTCTTTTCCAGCTTTTTTTGCCATATCGACAGCTATCTTTACTCCAAAGCAGAAACCTGCTGTCTTTGCTACCTTTATATCAAACATGCTATTTAACCTCTTCTTAGTTTTTTTATCTCTTCCATAACTTTCTCTGCTACACTCTCGTAGCTACTTATCCCATGAAAGTTTACAGGTTTACCTATTACGACCTCAATATTATACATAAACAATTTAGGAAGTTTTGACTTTACAGGAAGTACTTTATCAGTACCCTCTATTAAGACAGGTATCACAGGAACTTTAGCCTTTTCTATTAGAAATCCAACTCCTGATCGGGGTTTCTTGAACTCTCTAGGTTTTGCTCTACTTCCCTCCGGAAATATACCGATACAGTTCCCTTCCTTTAACACATTCAGAGCTTTTTTAAGGGAAGATATATCTTTCCCGTCTCTGTTTACCGGAATTGCTCCTGCTTTCCTTATAAACCATCCAAAGGCTAGAACTTCAAATAGCTCTCTCTTTGCAAGAAAGAGGACGGGCCTTGGAGAAACTATGTTTATAACTGGTGGGTCAAGATAGCTTCTGTGATTGGAGGCTATTATACATGGACCTTCTTTTGGTATGTTCTCCACTCCCTCTGCTTTTATCCTGAGTAAAAACCTAAAAACAGGTCTTATTAGGTAGAATATCCTATAACCTGTTTCTGAGTATGGTTTCAAGCTCTACCTCACAGTAGCCCTCTTCTTCTGAGAGCATCCTCGTATATCCTGTTGTAGAGTATCCTCCACTCTGGAGTACCTTCCACTATTTTCTTCGAGTAAGACCTTATCCTTTGTCTCACTTCTTTATCTATCTCTCTTTCTTCCTTCACCATACTTTTTAGCTTCTCTAAAACTACTCTCCTTATGTAGTTTGGGTGTTCAAATATCTCTACTTCAGGGTCTGTCTCTATATACTTCTTTATTCTGTTTGCAATCTGGTTTAGTCTCTCCTCCGGTTCTAAGTGTATGTTCTTCTCCTCTGCTAACTTCTCCTTAACCTTCATAACTGCAGCTTTATACCTTATATCTTCATTCTCTAGAATGTGCATATGTTGAGTTACTAGTCTCTCCGCTTCTTCTTGGAGTTTCTTGTTTTCTTCTATTGCTGTGTTTATTATATTCCGGATGTTCTCTCGGAACGATTCTGGGTTGTCTGCCTCTATTAAGTGTCTATCTGTGAGCTCTTGAATCAGGGAATCTACCACCATTTCAACCAGCTTTGCTGGTAGTTTCATAAGCATCCTCCAACTTTAAAGATTAAAAAAAGTTAATGTATAATTTTAACATAAAACA
Source organism: Hydrogenothermaceae bacterium (assembly GCA_026418535.1). Lineage (GTDB taxonomy): Bacteria > Aquificota > Aquificia > Aquificales > Hydrogenothermaceae > JAOABC01. Next base: position 28,468 of record JAOABC010000007.1, read on the forward strand.
AAGATGAGGTTTCCTTATGGTACAGCTTGGAAAGAATCCACTGGTAGCCTTGGCCATCAAAGATGACAACTTTGAAGAGACATTAGAACTGTCAAAGGAGTATGGGGTTGATGTGGTAGAGCTTCGGGTAGACCAGCTGTCAGACCTATCTGTTGACTATGTAAGAATTCTGTCTAATCAGATAAAACAGAGAGGTTTTCACTTACTTATAACTATTAGGAGCCTTTTAGAGGGTGGTGGAAGAGAGATTCCTGATACAGACAGGTTGAAAATATTTGAGTCTATTGTTGATATAGCTGACATACTTGATATAGAGTTTACCTCTGATGGGATAAGAGAGAATGTGATAGAGCTTGCAAAGAGTAGAGGTAAGCTTTCTTTAGTATCCTACCATGATTTTGAAAAGACTCCCTCAGAGGAGTTCATACAGAACTATATCGACTCTGTAAAGTCCTTAGGAGCTGATATAGTAAAGTTTGCCTTTAGGGCTAATAAACTGGAAGATGTAGCCAATATACTCTGTATAACACATAGAAACAGAGATAAGAACATCGTGGCTATAGCCATGGGTGAGGTTGGAAAGATCAGTAGGGTTGCAGGTTTTGTGTTTGGGAGTTTGATGACTTATACTTACATAGGTGATGCTTTTGCTCCGGGTCAGATAGAGGCTAGTCAGTTAATTGAGGAACTAAAATTTTATAGAATAAAGGAGGATTGAGTTATGGCTTTAACCTACTCAACGGATATACCCCTTGGAACCTTGATGCCTTCCTTTGAACTTAAAGACCCTTTCGGCAAGGTATACAGGAGTGATGAACTTTTTTGGGAAAAAGGTCTCTTTGTGGTGTTTACCTGTAACCACTGTCCATACGCTATAGCAGTCTGGCCAAGGTTGATAAGGCTTTCTAAATATGCTAAGGAGCTTGGAATAAATACAGTTGCTATAAATCCAAACATCCATCCCAAATATCCAGAGGATGCTCCAGAGAAGATGGCACAGAAGATAGAGGAGTGGGGTATACCCTTCCCTTACTTGGTTGATGAAACCCAAGATACAGCAAGAGCCTTTAAAGCTCAATGCACGCCGGATATATATCTGTTTGATAAAAATAGAAAACTTGTATACCACGGAAGGATAGATGACAACTGGCAAGATGAGTCAAAAGTCACAAAGCAGGAGCTTAAGGAGGCTATAGAGAACTTAGCCAGTGGAAAGCCTATAAACCACCAACAGTATCCCTCCATGGGATGTTCTATTAAGTGGAGGGAGTAGTTTTTCTAAGAATTTCTATTGTAAAATATCTATAACAAAGTATTTAGAGGTTATTATGACTTTTCAGCAGATAATAACTACACTACAGCTTTACTGGCTGGAAAAAGGCTGTGTACTCTGGCAACCCTACGATATAGAAGTAGGTGCAGGGACGATGAACCCTGCTACATTCCTCAGGGTCCTTGGTCCCGAACCTTGGAACGTCTGTTATGTGGAACCTTCCAGAAGACCAAAGGATGGTAGGTATGGAGAGAACCCAAACAGACTTCAACACTACTACCAGTTTCAGGTAATACTGAAGCCTACTCCGGAAAATCCCCAGGAACTTTACCTAGATAGCCTATCTGCTTTAGGCATAGATCTAATAAAGCATGACATAAGGTTTGTTGAGGATGACTGGGAGAGTCCTACATTGGGAGCTTGGGGTTTAGGGTGGGAAGTTTGGCTTGATGGGATGGAGATAACTCAGTTTACTTACTTCCAACAGGCTGGAAGCTTAGACCTACCAAATATAAGTGTTGAAATAACCTATGGATTAGAGAGAATGGCTACTTACCTACAAGGTGTGGACAGTGTATACGATATAGTTTGGGCGGAAGGCTTAACTTACGGAGATATATACAGAGAGGCTGAAAGACAGTGGTCTATCTATAACTTTGAAGAGTGTGATGTAGAAATGTTGATAAACTCCTTTGATATGTTTGAGAGGGAAGGGTACAAACTGATAGAGAAAAATCTGCCTATACCAGCCTACGACTATGCTCTAAAGTGCTCTCATGCTTTCAACCTCCTTGACGCAAGGGGAGCTATATCCGTTAATGAGCGAGCAAGGTATATAGGAAGGGTCAGAAATCTTGCAAGGGAGTGTGCTAAGGCCTTTGTATCTCACCGGGAAGAACTTGGATACCCACTTATAAAAAAGGAGTTTAGATGGCTGAATATCTTTTAGAAATAGGATGTGAAGAGCTACCACCAAGAGCATCCAACATACTAAGAGAGCACTTTTACAACTTCTTTACAGAAAGGTTTAGTAGCTTCTTTTCCTTCCAAACTCCGGATAATGTGAGGGTTTTCTCTACTCCAAGGAGAGTGGCTGTTTATCTGAAGAACCTTAAAGAAAGAGAGGAACCAAAACAGATCCTCATCGTAGGACCACCATACAAGTTAGCCATTGACCAAGATGGTAAGTTCACAAAAGCTGCCATCTCTTTTGCCCAGAAGAACTCGATTCCGTTAGAGAAACTACAGAAGATAGAGAACGAGAAAGGTCAGTATATAGGTGCATACATCGAGAGAGAAGGAGAAAGACTGGAGAGCTTTATAAAGGATGCTGTTCTGGAAGTTTTTGAAAACCTACCATCCTTAAAGTCAATGAGATGGAATGATACAGTCTTTCGGTTTCCAAGACCTATAAGATGGATACTGTCTCTACTGGATAGTAAGGTGATAGAGTTAGAGATAGGAGGGGTAAGAGCCTCAAACTACACTTACCTACACAGATTTATGACTAATCCGATTGGAAGAGGAGAGAGAAAAGAAATAGCCCATCCTTCTCTATACGAGGAGACCTTGAAGCTTGGTTTCGTTATACCTAGCTACGAAGAAAGAAGAAGATCCATAGAGACACAGCTTGCAGGTTTTGGAAAGACTGTATCCGGAGAACCTGTTTTAGATCCGGAGCTCATAGACGAAGTTGTAAACCTCACAGAATTTCCAGTAGGTATTCTTGGAGATTTCTCTCCGGAGTATCTAACTATGCCAGATGAAGTGATAGTGACAGTCTGTAAACACCACCAGAGATACTTCAACTTTAAAAGAGATGGAAAGCTTATCCCAAAGTTTTTAGCCATATCAAATAACGCTGTAAAGGACAGAGAGGTAGTAAAGATAGGCTATGAGAAGGTCTTAAAAGCAAGGTTAGAGGACGCTCTTTTCTTCTATAAGGAAGACTTAAAGAAGAGATTAGATGACCACATCCAAAAACTAAAGACAATACAGTTTCATGAAAAACTTGGTTCAGTTTATGAGAAGGTTGAGAGGAACTTAGAGTTGTCAAAACTCCTTGCATCCCTGATCCAGTATGATCAGTTAGAAAAAGTGGAGAGAGCTTGTTGGCTTTCAAAAACAGACCTCCTTACAGAGATGGTGAAAGAGTTTGATGAGCTACAGGGTGTGATAGGTAGACACTATGCCCTTAAACAGGGAGAAGACGAAGAGGTCTCACAAGCTATATTTGAACACTACCTTCCCAGAACTGCCGAGGATAGTCTACCTGAGACCAAGCTTGGAACTATACTATCTTTAGCAGATAAGATAGATACAGTTGTATCTTTTATATCTATAGGTGAACTACCAAAAGCTTCCGCAGACCCGTTTGCTATAAGAAGGAATGCAATCGGTATAGTTAGAATACTGATTGGTAAATCCATACATTTAGACCTTTCTGAGATTATTAAAAACACATATGTGATAGGCTTTCTAGCTTTAAGGGTTGAAAGTTTTCTGCACTCTGAGGGCTACCCTCTTGACATTGTGAAAGCGGTTTTAGCAGTAGAGAACAGTAATCCTTACTCTATATATAAGAAGGTTCAGTCATTGGTTAAGCTTAAAGAGCTTCAGGATTATGAAAGAGTTATAACAGTGTTTAAAAGGGTAGTAAACATAGTTCCTGAAGGTTTTCAAGCTAATGTAGACCCAGAACTATTTGAGAAGGAAGAAGAAGTCAGACTGTTTAAAGAGATAAACTCACTGAAGAGTGTTTTTGATAGAGCAGTTCAGATGAAAGATTTTGATTTAGCGATAAACTATCTCCTACAACTTAAACCCTACATAGATGCCTTCTTCGACAATGTTATGGTTATGGTAGAGGATGAGAGATTAAAAAGAAATAGACTCTCCCTTTTAAGCACAATCAGCAGTATGTTTGGGAAAATAGCAGATTTCACAAAAATAATTGGAGGTTAATCCTATGAAAGACGGATTAGTTCTGTGGCTCAACGAAGTAGGAATGGAAGATATAGAGCTTGTTGGTGGTAAAAACGCCTCCTTGGGAGAAATGATCAGGAACTTGTCGCCCCTCGGTATCAAAATCCCTATGGGATTCGTAGTTACTTCAAAAGCTTACTGGTACTTTGTAGAGTACAACAATCTGAAAGACAAGATTAGACAAACTCTAACAGGTTTAGACCCTAACAACATAGAAGACCTATCAAAAAGAGGTCTTGCTATAAGAGATATGATAAAAGGCGGTGTCTTTCCTCAAGATCTGAAAGATGAGATTATAAATAGATACGAAGACCTCAGTAAGATGTATAGCCAGTACAGGGTTGATGTGGCGGTAAGGTCCTCTGCTACAGCTGAAGACCTACCTAACGCATCTTTTGCAGGGCAGCAAGACACATACCTAAACATCAAAGGAGACGAGGACTTGCTCTCCGCAATAAGAAGTTGTTTTGCTTCTCTGTTTACAGATAGGGCTATATCTTACAGAGAGTCATTTAAGTTTGACCACTTTGCTATAGGTCTGTCTGTAGGTGTACAGAAGATGGTAAGGTCTGACCTTGCAGCCTCCGGCGTAGCCTTCTCTATAGATTCAGACAGTGGTTTTAGAGATGTTGTTCTGATAAATGCTTCTTACGGACTTGGTGAGATGGTCGTTCAGGGAGCTGTTACACCTGATGAGTTTCTAGTGTTTAAACCAACCTTGAGGGAAGGTTACGAGTCTATCATAGAGAAGAAACTTGGTAGAAAGACTCACAAGATGGTTTACGGTACATCTCCTGACGAGAGAACTAAGATTATAGCAGTTTCTAAAGAAGAACAGGCTAAGTTCTGTTTCTCCGATCCGGAAGTCTTAAAGCTTGCAGACTGGGTGATGAAGATAGAGGACTATTACTCAAACAAGTACGGAAAGTGGACACCGATGGACTGTGAGTGGGCTAAGGATGGAGAAATAAACGAACTCTTCATAGTCCAAGCAAGACCTGAGACAATCCACTCCCAAAAAGACCACTCAAAAGTGGTGACCTACAAGATAGTAGAGCAGTATGAGAGTAGAGAGAAAAAAAGAGTTGTTGAGGGTATAGCCGTTGGGGATAAGGTAGCCTTTGGAAATGTTAGGATTCTCCATGACCTTGAAGACGCAAAGAACTTCCAACCGGGAGAAGTTTTGGTTACAGACATGACAGACCCGGACTGGGAACCTATAATGAAAAAGGCTGCAGCTATAGTTACGAACAAAGGAGGTAGAACCTGCCACGCTGCTATAGTTGCCAGAGAGCTTGGTGTTCCTGCGGTTGTAGGCTGTGGAAACGCTACAGAAGTTTTAGAGAATAGAGACGAGGTAACTGTGTCCTGTGCTGAAGGAGACAGAGGTTATGTTTACAAAGGAAAGATAGATTATGAGGTAGAGGAGTTTAACCTGAATGAACTACCAAAAACCAAGACACCTATCATGATGAACGTAGCTTCTCCAGAGGGTGCTTTTGACTTTTCGTTCTTACCTAACTCAGGTGTCGGGTTAGCAAGGGAAGAGTTTATCATAAACAACTACATCTCAATCCACCCTCTTGCCTTGATCAGGTTTGATGAGATTAAAGAGAAAGACAAAGAACTAGCAGAGACAATAGAAGATATGACCTTCGGTTATGAAAATAAAGAAGAGTACTACGTTAAAAAGTTATCTTACGGAATAGCTAAGATTGCCGCCGCTTTCTATCCTAAGCCTGTTATAGTAAGGTTTTCTGACTTTAAGTCAAACGAATATGCAAACCTGATAGGTGGTAAGTACTTTGAGCCGGAAGAAGAAAACCCAATGATAGGATTCAGAGGAGCATCAAGGTATTACTCTGAATATTTCAAACCAGCGTTTGGTTTAGAGTGTAAAGCTATCCTCCGGGTAAGGAACAAAATGGGACTAAAGAACGTTATAGTGATGGTTCCATTCTGTAGAACTCCGGAAGAGGCTAAAAAAGTCCTTGAGGTTATGGAGGAGTACGGACTCAAGAGAGGAGAGAATGGTCTGCAGGTGTATGTTATGTGTGAACTTCCTTCCAACGTAATACTAGCAGATCAGTTTGCAGAGTACTTTGATGGTTTCTCTATAGGTTCAAACGACTTAACCCAACTCACCCTCGGACTGGATAGAGACTCATCCTTAGTGGCACACCTCTACGACGAGAGAAACGAAGCAGTTAAGAGGATGATAGCCCAGGTTATAAAAGTAGCCAAAGAGAAGGGCAAGAAGATAGGAATCTGTGGCCAAGGACCTTCAGACTTCCCGGAATTTGCTCAGTTCTTGGTAGAGCAAGGTATAGATACTATCTCCATAAATCCAGACTCTATACTAAAAACTACTAAGGCAATCTATGATATAGAGTCAAAGTTAGGAAAATGATGCTTCCTTTGGCAAGATGGTTTTGCGCCATCTTGCATTTTTAATTTTTTTAAAAGAGTGTTTGATAGTCTGAAAACTAAATCTGTCCTTGTTTCTTGGGTTTTTAAACAGCATTCCCATAAAAAGTTGCAAGATTAAGAAAAAAACAATATAATATAGACTGCTTTTGGAGAGGTGGCTGAGTGGTCGAAAGCGGCTTCCTGCTAAGAAGTTGTGCGGGGTAAAACCTGCACCGAGGGTTCGAATCCCTCCCTCTCCGCTTAAGAAATATCCTAAAAGAAAATCAAAGAATTTAAAGGATATATAAAAGGGGCTTTAAAGCCCCCTTCACATTTTTAGACATCAAAGTAGAGCTCAAACTCTTTCGGATGAGGTATGAGTCTTATAGCGTCTACCTCTGCCTGTTTTGCATCTATCCACATGGAGATAAAGTCTAGATTCATCACTCCTCCCTTCAGTAAGAACTCATGGTCTACCTTTAAGGAGTCTATTGCTTCTTGGAGTGAGCCTGGTGTTTGAGGAACGTTTGCAAGCTCTTCCGGAGGTAGAGAGTAGATATCTTTATCTAGAGGTTCTCCTGGATGGATTCTGTTTTCTATACCGTCTATAGCGGCCATAAGTAGTGCGGTGAATGTTAAATAAGGGTTAGAGGATGCATCAGGGAATCTTACCTCTATCCTTTTTGCTTTAGGAGAGTTGACTATAGGTATCCTTATTGCTGCACTTCTGTTTCTTGCAGAGTAAGCAAGTCTAACAGGTGCTTCGAACCCAGGAACTAATCTGTGGTATGAGTTTGTAGTCGGGTTTGAGAAAGCAGCTATAGCCTTAGCATGCTTTATTATTCCACCTATTGCGTAAAGGGCTATTTCAGAGAGGCCTGCATAACTATTTCCTGCAAATAAATTTGTAGAACCGTTCCATATGGAGAAGTGAACGTGCATACCTGAACCGTTGTCTCCAGCTATAGGTTTTGGCATAAAAGTAACGAATTTACCGTGTCTGTATCCTACATTTCTCAGGACATACTTATACTTTAGAATATTATCTCCAGAGCCTATTATATCTGAGAACCTGAAGTTTATCTCACCTTGCCCTGCTGTAGCAACTTCGTGGTGTTCTCTCTCTACAGTTATACCAACTTCCTCAAGGGTTTTTACCATCTCCATCCTAATGTGGTGATTCTTATCCATTGGAGGAACTGGGAAGTATCCTCTTTTATATGGTATTTTATAACCTAAGTTTGGATTTTCTTCTCTGGAAGTATTCCACCAAGCTTCTTCAGAATCTACCTGATAGAAAGAGTGATTTGGTCCTGTACTGAACCTTATATCATCAAAAATGAAAAATTCAGCCTCTGGTCCAAAGTAGGCTACATCACCTATACCAGTAGATTTTAGATACTCTATAGCTTTTTTTGCTATCTGTCTTGGGTCCCTAGAATAAGGTTCTTTCGTAATAGGGTCTACAACATCACAGATGAGAGATATAGTAGGCTCATCGATAAATAGATCAATGAAAGCTGTCTTTGGATCTGGAATAAGTGACATATCAGATTCTTGGATACCTTTCCACCCTCTGATAGAAGAACCATCAAAGGGGATACCATCCTGGAAAGACTCTTTTGAAAACTCGTGGGTTGGAATGGTTAAATGTTGCCATTGTCCAAAAGGGTCAACAAACTTAAAATCTACGAAAGCTATCCCTTTTTCAGAGATAACTCTGAGAACATCATCTGACGTCTGACACTGAATCATCGACATACTAAACCTCCTTTAAAAATAGTTTATAGGATTTTTCAACAGAAACAACCTTAACAACCTTTAGTGAGTGATACACTATCCTCTTCTCTAACAAAGTGCTCTACTATACGGCCTCTGGACCTCTCTCTCCTGTTCTGATTCTAATCACATCTTCTATAGGTATGATGAAAATCTTTCCATCTCCTATCCTTCCAGTTCTTGCTGCCTGGGTTATGGCCTCTACAACTTTCTCCACCATAGAGTCGTCAACAATCACCTCTATCTTTAACTTTGGTAAAAAGTCTATTACATACTCAGCGCCTCTGTACAGCTCTGTATGTCCTTTCTGTCTTCCAAATCCTTTTGCCTCTGTAACTGTCATGCCGTAAACTCCGATATTCGTGAGAGCATCTTTTACCTCATCAAGCTTAAAAGGCTTGATAACCGCTTCAATCTTCTTCATATTTAACCTCCGTCCTTTAGTTTATTAAAACCAGATAGTCTAAGTACTTAACAATATCCATTAGATTCTTTAGTCAAAACACATGCCAATAAGAAATATTGGTTATAACATATATTTTAGCTCCATATTAGAGTAACCTTTGCACTTTTTTGTTCAAGGGGGAAGTATGACTACACTAAAATTGTGCAAAATTTATTCTAAGTCAAAAACTACCACTTTTACTTCCGTGTAGTCTTCTATTGCAAACTTTGGACCTTCTCTTCCTATCCCACTTCCTTTCACACCACCATAGGGCATGTTATCAGCTCTGAAAGTGGGTATATCGTTTATTATTACTCCTCCAACATTGGCATTGTGAATAACTTTCATAATATTTCTATAATCGTTGGAGAACACTCCCACTTGTAATCCATAGTTGGTTTTGTTTACTAAAGATATAGCTTCATCTATAGTTTTAAATCTCTTTACAGCCACAACCGGAGCAAAAGCCTCTTCGTAGAACAGTTTGACATCTTCCGGAACATGAGAGATGATCGTAGGCTTGAATACTGTTTTTTCCTCTACTTCTCCTCCCAGTTCCAATCTGGCTCCTTTTATAGTAGCTTCAGTTATCCACGTTTTTATTCTGTCTACTTCACTTACAGATATTACTGGTCCGACGTCTGTCTCTTCATCCATAGGGTCTCCGTATTTAAGTTTTGATGCTTCCTCTTTCATCAGTCTTTCAAACTCATCAGCCACATCCTCATGAACTAAGACTCTCTGAACTGAGATACAAACTTGTCCGGCTAAAGCAAATCCTCCTACTACAGACTTTTTAGCAGCTTTCTCTAAGTCTGCGGTCTTGTCTACTATAACAGCTGAGTTTGAACCCAGCTCCATCACTATTTTTTTGAGGCCTGCCTGTTTTGAGATGATCTCCCCTACCCTTAAGCTTCCGGTAAAGGACACTACTCTTACATCCGGATGTGATGTCATCCTCTGACCTACATCTGCAAAACCTGGAATAATGGAGACAGCTTCTTCCGGAACTCCTGCTTCTAAAAACAACTCACAGAGCATGATAGGGGAAAGGGGGGTCTTTTCACTGGGTTTTAGGATGAACGGACATCCGGCAGCTATAGCTGGGGCTATCTTATGAGCAGTAAGGTTTACAGGAAAGTTAAATGGTGTGATAGCAGAAACTATTCCGGCAGGTTCCTTAAAGTAGAAACCCTTCTTACCCTTACCATTTGGAGATGCATCTATGTGGACATATTCTCCGTATATTCTTTTAGCTTCTTCAGCTGAGATGGTAATAGTATTTACAGCCCTATCCACTTCTATCCTTGACTCTTTTATAGTCTTTCCGGTTTCTAGTGTTATAGTCTTTGCAAACTCTTCCTTTTTAGACCTTAAGAAGTCAGCAACCTTTAACAGTATCTCATACTTCTGATAAGCAGATAGTTTTTTTAACCTTTCAAGCCCTACTTTTGCTTTTTCAACTGCCTTATCAACATCCTCTGGAGTACCTCTTGGTACCTGTCCTACTTTCTGCAGATTATAAGGGTATACAACATCTATCTTTTCCTCTCTATCTACAAACTCCCCACCTATAATAATCTTTCTGTATATCATAACAAAGACCTCCGGAACTGCTCTAAAAACAAAAAAGGCGGGGATAATACCCCGCCTGGATATGAATCTAACTTAAACTCTGTTAGAACAAGAAGCCAAGCTCAACAGCTCCAGTTGTTCTTGTATCCTTGTTAACTCCTTTATCGTTGATAAATATTTTCTTATCAGAACTTACATAAGAAACTTCACCTCTGATGAACGTATTCTTAGTTGGGTTGTAAGTTGGAGTCACTGTAAATGTCCAAACAGAGTTTTTATTATTAAAATCAACTATTGTAGGTATTAGGAGAGATTTTTTTGTATCTGCGTATTCAATTCTAATAGGAATCTGTATACCAGCTTGAGGCTTTATGTTGGCACATAGAGCAGCACCCAATGCAGAGTCACTGTTACCCTGAGCAACTTGTAGAGGTTTATCTGCTTTAAAGTAGTCAATCTCTGCACTAAGAGAAACCATTCCAAGGTCTGTACTAGCAGTTAGAGCGTATATATCTCTTCCACCAGCTTCATTATAAGTGTGCAATCCAAGGTCCACTGGTAGGCCTACCTGCTTTAAGTTTGTAGTTAAGCCGGCTTCTATATAAGCTTTTGGATCTACACCCGCAATATTCTTGTAAACCGGAGCCATTAGTTGTGCACCAACTTTACCAGTTCCAACATAGAGTTTAGCAACTCCTGCATCATAAGAACCTCTTGCACCTGCCATGACTACAGGGTTAGCAGTGAATAGAACTCCTCTTGTGATATGTGGGTTTAGTATAGTTACTGGTTTCTCACCAAAACCAGACCAGAGGAGACCTGCATCCAGTGAAAGACCAGCCATAGGTTTATATGTTACATAAGCTTTCCAAACTTTTAAGTCTGTAGATTTACCATAACCTATTAAACCATTATTTAAAATATTATTACCGTTAACCACTTCTGAGCTAGCAACTACAGTTGGAGCCTGCCAACTTGCTATAGCGGCTGTTACTCCTATTCCACCATCCTGTGCTGGCTTAGCTAAGGCTAGAACAAAGTTATTAACCGCAAAACCATCTTTGGAGAAACCAGGGTTTGCCAATGAGTGATCGTTTTCTTGAACGCTGTAAGCTGCAGAAACACCACCGATCATAACAAGGTCAGTGTTAGCAACAGTAATTTGACCTGCGTTCGCTACAGAAACTGCAAAAAGTCCTGCTGCCACTAAACCTACGACTTTCTTCATAGTAAAACCTCCTTTTAGATAATTAATATTTACTAACAAAATGTTACCTTTTTTTCTCATTTTTGTCAAGCTTTGTGACTTTAATCATATTCAGTTTTACGCAAATGCTCTAAGTCAAAATACATGCCAATCTCGGTTTAAGGAAAATTAAGGGAAGATGGATCTCCCGGAGATCTTTAAATCTGTACTCTTCTTGTCATTCTTGCAAAAATTCCAAGCAGTGTAACAATAAACCATCCAAAATCCAGTCCACCTCCCCGACCCATAGAACATCCACCTCCTCCTGTTGGAGAAGGAGGAAAAACAGGTGTATTGTTTGAGGTTGAAGGAGTTGGCGTTATGTTTTCCCTAGAGGATGTTCCTATATAGAGAGACGACACTACATTATTACTACTGTCAATATCACAATCTGAATTATCTTTAATCTCCATATTAATGTTATCTCCTTGTATGCTTACGCTACTAACACATTCAGAAGCAGTGTTTTGTGGATATATCTGCTTATAATCACTTCCCTTTTTTATGTACAGAACAGGGCTTGATGGTAGATTCTTATATTGGATAGATAGTGTAGATCTCTCTGATACAATGTTTAGACCTGTCAGGAAGTTAAATCCGCTTATGTTAGGATTTTTTGATATTTTGCTGTAATCTTTAACTCCTTCCACTAACACATCTACTACTTCACCGTATACTGGTATCTGTGATACGTTGCCGTTACTGTCTTTTAATGTAAGGACCGTGTTATATATGCCCACTTTATCAGCATCTATTGTTATTGTTATATTATCTCCAGTAGAACTTACTTGGAATGGTGGTGTTCTTAGGACTTTATAAGGAGGAGAAATCGATATACTTGTAATTTTAGTGTTAGAAGCTGATTTTATTCCAATTGTTTGGGCATATGTCTGTCCTATCAAAATCTTTCCAAAGTTAATAATCTCTTTGTCAAACTCTAATGTGGATGTTGTCTTAGAATTACCTATTCCTTTTCCCTTTATTGTTATTACTGTCGGTGTGGATGAATGATCAAAAAGTAGAGATAGGGTACTAGAAAAAGTTCCAGTTACTGTTGGATTGAATTTTGCTACCAGTTTTAAAGTCTCTCCGGCTTTTATCGTCTTGTTGTTTGGTTCTTCTATCGTAAATGGAGATGAGGGTTTGTCAATAGACAGGATACTTATATCTTTTGAAGAGTTGTTTTTAATACTTAGAACCATACTTTTTGTTTCATTTATGTTTACTTCTCCAAAATCAACTATTGATTGTGATATCTCAACATTAATAGTAACACCTGTTCCTTGTAAAGGTATTTCTATACTTCCATTTATCACATCTGAAGATATATTCACTTTACTTGTATGGATTCCGGAAGACTTTGGAGTGTATTTTATAAGGAGTTTTAAGCTTGAATTTGGAATAATATTCACTGGAGTGACTGGCATATTTAATATACTAAAATTATCCCCTACACTTATTTTACTTATATTAAGATTGTCGTTTCCTGTATTTGTTATAACTAACTCTTTTGTGCTTTCCGTATTTACTGCTACCATCCCAAAGTCTATAGATTCTAAATTAACGGATATTTTAGCTCCTTTTCCTTGTCCTGTTAGAGATATTTCTTTATCCCCTGCATCTGTCTTTATAAGCATTTTTCCGGAGTAGCCAATCACTTCTTTTGGCTTAAATATATAATAAATAGTCGCTTGCATCCCAGGTTCTATAGTTTTTGGGCAAGGTTCCTCCACTTCAAATCCAGATATATTTTCTCCACAACTTAATATATTTAATGTATCATCCCCGGTGTTTCGTACTAATATTCCCTTTTTAAAACTATCATTTACCTTAATTTGACCAAAATCTAAGTAATTCTGGTTTATATACAATATCGGCGCTATTGCCTTTGCACTAAGATTAATAGAATTTGTGGACAAGGATGGATTATCTGTACTTATATATATCTTTCCAGTCGCATTTTCCCGGAAATCAGATTTATATCTTACAGTGAATATAACGGAGCTTCCTGGATTTAGATTTATAGGAAAATTTGCAGCTCTGTCTTTTATCTCTAGAATCTCAAATTTTTCATTGTTAGAGATGACGTTTGTTATCTTGTAAGATATATTACCATTGTTAGTTATTTTAATGATCATATCTTTAGAGCTACCTACTCTGACTTGCTTAAAGTCTAATTCACCATTATTCTGATTATCTCCTTCTTCTAAAAACATCAAAGCAGATACACTATTTCCCTGAAGACTGATTATTTTATCACCTGCATCAGAGTGTACAGTTATAGAGGATGTGTAGGTACTTGGTGACTTGGGGCTAAATTGTATTGTTATGCTTATTTCAGCACCAGGGACTAACTCTAAATAAGTAGTTTTATCACTATCCGTTAACTTGTTATCTATTCCGGAGTAAGTGAAAGGCTGAGATAGTGAGGAAAGATCGTATATCTTTAGATTTGAATCTCCTATATTTCTTATCTTTATACTCTTTGTTGCTATACTTCCAGTATTTAATGTTCCGAAGTCTAGTAGAGGAGGTCTCAGTATGGATCCATCTTCTGTATATATTTCAATTTGAGGCTGTCCTAAAGTAAACCTCTGAGCGTATATATCTGAACCGGATGTATCTTTATTTCGTCCATCCTTCCAGACAACTAAAAACTCATTTTTGTCAGGATTGTAAGCAATAACCGGAGATAGCTGATTTGCGTTGTGTGTTGATATGAAGTAGTTAGAACCTCTAAAACTTCCCTCAGATTCTACGTACTGACCATATATATCCATGTTCTCTATAGAAACTGAGCCATTTCTACTGTCCTGCCAAATTACAAAAAATCGTTGGTTGACATCATCATAACCAATATTAGGAGATGTATATTTAAAACTACCACTGTCAGAGATTTTAAAGTCTGTTCCATATATTCCAGACCCAGAGCTAAGTAGAGCTCCATATATCTTCTGTAAGCCTCCATCACGAAAGTCTTCCCAAACCACTAAAAATCTCTTTGTAACAGGATCTATCTTTATGGCAGGATTTTCTGCAGGGGACGTTCCGCTATTTAACTTTCTAAGTACTGTTGCTTGGTTTATTTCAAAGTCATATATCTGGTATATACTTTTTACCGTGTTATTCTTTTCATACTCCCATGTTTCAGTAACTACGTCATTATCATCACATACATTATCGTTATCCCCTTCTCCATTGTTTGTACAGCTACACTTTAGATTACCTACAGCCCTCTCTCCACTCACAACTATAGAGCATATACCAGAAGTATTGTCACACTCTACATCTACGCCGGAGATATTATCTAAATATTCATATGTGTGTATTTCTTCCATAGGAGAGGGCTCTGTATAGCTTATTTTTCTGACTTTGTATTCAGAATTACTTGATCTTGACCTAATTATATCTGTTTCTATCGAGCTTAAATCACCTTTTATTTTAGCGTATCCTACAAAAGTAGAGTCGGAACCAAAGCTATAAAACACAGATCTTTTAAAACACTCTTGTCTTACTGATTTTTTACGATCTCTATTTTCAATCCAAACAATAACAAACTCATCTTTTACTTCGTTGTACTTGACTTTTGGTTTTATTCTAGCCACTAAGTTATCAGAAAAAATAGAAGTGTAATTCAATTTTCCTTCATTACCAAGTTTACCTTCGGGATTAAAGTTATTACAATTAATGTTCCCCTCCCCTAAATCCAACGCCCTATAGTAAATTCCCCCATCGTTGGTATTGTATCTTCCGTCTTGCCATACGATTAGCACTCTTCCTTCATTCTGTCTGTATGCAATAGAAGGTGATGTTTGATGTTTTTCAGAGTTTGTATTTATTTTAAACTCTGTTCCGCAAGCTGTACCATCCTCCTTTAAAAACTTCCCATACACATCTCCATTTCCATCTCTCCAATCTTCCCAAACAAGGAAGTATATTTTCTTGTCTCTAAGGTAGATTATCTGGGGATTCTGCTGTTCACCATTTTCTTTTACCAGTTCTAAATTATCACCTACTAACGCTTTTTTTTGTAATTTAGGTTCTCCATGACCAAGAAGATTGTAAGTAGTATTAGAACTACTGGACCCCTTGCAACTTACAAGATTGTACACAAGAAGAAATATAGCCAAAATTTTTAAGTATACCTTCACTTTCATAACCCTCCTCCTTTACCTAAGGTTGTGATGATCTATAGTAGTCAGAAAGATTGAATGTTCCAAGATTTATCTCAAAACTTTTCTCTATACCAGTTGATATCTCTTTAGCTTTAAAGCTTAATGCAGCATAAACTTTGTAACCAGAGTTCCCATTAAAGTTAAACTGGTAGACAGAACAGATAGCAGGAATGGAACCATAATTTTGAATTAAACAGCTCTTTATATCTTGGTCTATTACAGGGAAAGTTACCTTCGAGGAACTAGTAACTTCTAAGCTAATAGAAGGACTTGCATAGCTTGTAAAACATCTTTGCATCGGATCTGTGAAGTTTGTAGCTGGATAAAATCTAAGCTTTGAGTCGTAGATGTAGACACTGGATTTTTTTAGATTTGATGGAGAATTGTCTTTCTCTTTGACTATAAAAGTCAGGGTTTGCAGTTCTGACTGGTCCATTGGGATGTATTGCACACAGACATTGTTTTCAAGTTTTAGATCTACTAAGTCTACATCCACTGTTGGTTTCTCTATTGATGTTGAAAGTATAACAGTTCCAAAATAGTCACTTCCTGGTGCCATTCCTGAACCTCCACAGGATGAAAAAAGTAGTGAAGTAAAAGCTAAGAATGACGCTAAGGCTTTACTGTTTTTCATTTTCCAAACCTCTTATTTTTATTCATAAACTATCTTAGGAGATATGAATATTAAAAGCTCTGTTGAAGCTTCTTGTCTATAGTCATTTTTAAACAGATTACCAAGGATAGGTATTCTCATTAATCTTGGTATACCTCTCTCAGAATAATACTGCTTTTTCTCCAATATACCACCAAGAACAGCTGTACTTCCATCTTTAACAGATATCCTGTTTATCAGGGTCTTTGTATATATAGGGGGTGCCCCACCAGTTAACTGTCTAGTAAAATCCGGCTCATCCTTAGACAGCTCTATGTTTAAGAGAATATTTCCATCTATAAATGTAAATGGTGTTACTTTAAGTTGTAGGACAGCATTCTTAAACATGACGTTTCCTGGGGTTGTGGCAGTTGATCCAGTTATGTATGGTATTTCGTAACCTTGCCTTATGACCGCTGTCTCTCCATCGGATGTGAGAACCTTTGGAGCAGATAGTAATTTAGTTTTACCTATCCTCTCTAAAGCAGATAATCTTACATCAACAAAATTTGTCAATCCTCCTGCAATTAGCCCAAACGAGAAACCCTGATTTGGAAGTGTACCAGCTGAAAAATCTACAGCATATCTGGAGTTTGGAGAGATAACACTCTGAGAGTTTGCTCCCACAATGGATAAGTTGCTGCTAATATACTGACCTCCCCACTGTATGCCTAAGTCTTTAATACGTTCAGAAGATATCTCAACGATCCTTGCTTCTATTTGAACTTGGTAAGGTCTTTCTAAAAGAATTCTGTCATATTTATACTTTATTCTATCTATAACCTCCGGATAATCAGAGATACATAATCTAGGAAGTTTAGAGATCATGTAGTCTCCTCTAACCTGCTGGGAAGGGGTAGTTCCAATCTGTTGTTGCATCTGTTGAGAAGCTACGGAAGTCTCTTTTTCTTCCGAAACTTCTCCAGTTTTCATTAATTTGGGTACCTGGACTACTTGCGGAGGTATACCAGACCTTGTTTCTATCGTAGAAATGTCTATGCTTTTATATTTGAATGTTATGCTACCTATATCACTCAACTCTGAGTACTTTATATTGTTATAAATTTCTCCTGGTTCTAACTCCCTAACATAGAAACATTTTGACACTATTCTACTCTTCATCTTCTTAGATATCAATGGAGATACCTTCTGGATATTTTCATCAAAGTCTATTAAAACTATTACTTTTTTTACATCATCGTAGAATATTCTTCCATATGGACTTAAGTTGTACTTTATAGACTCTTCGATCTCTTTGAAATCTTCTTTTGACATACTATAGTCTTTTCTTATAGGTTTTCCTTTTTTTTCAAAAAGTTCTCTCTGTTTTTGCCCTACTTCCTGCATATACTTACTGTAGTCAGTAGCAAATAACCTTAACTTAGAAACATTCTCTTTTATATCTTTGTAGTAAAGAGAGTAAGAGAGATTGTCATACTCGAGGATAGCACTCTCTGTTTTTATAGATTTAGCGTACTCTACTAATCTGTTGAACGGTTCTGGGCCAATAGTTCCTATAACATCTAACGGAAATGCAACCGAGAACTCTTCAGCCTCTTTTATGTAGTAAACACCTAAATTACTGTCTTTTGCTGCTAAAAGACCATTCTGTATAAGCACCATGTTCAAGAGTTTATAACTGTCTAGCGGTTTCTGTATACTCAAACTAACCAACTTATCTCTATAGGCTATTGCATTCTTATCCCATATGATATTCATCTTTGAAATGTTCGTAATAGCCTCCACTGCTGTGGAAAGCTTTGCGTTGTTGAGCTCTATAAGTATTTTTTCTCCATGAGCAGCAAAAGTGTAAGCACCCAAAAAGCAAGTAAATAGAAAGAATCTAACCTTCATCTTACCAACCCATCTCTACTATCTAACATCTTTTTCGGCTCTTTCTTAACTTTCATCAGTTTTGTTCCCTCCGGAGTTTCTAATATTAAAAACTTCTCTCCGTTCTCTTTTTGGATGTAACCAACAGTCGTCTCTAAACCTGTAAAAGGCCCTAAATCTGGAAGCTTCCCTGTGGAAGGTAAAGGAGGTATATCTGCAGCAAAAGAGAGCGACACAAAATATACAATCATAGATAATAGCTTTATCATTTTACGTATCCTCCGGTTTGTAGTATGTAGATGCCTCTACGTTGAATTTTAACCAACCTGTCTCTCTTTTTGCTTCAATACTCCTTATATGGATAATTCTCTCCATTTTAGAGAATTCTTCAACGAATCCTATCAACGAGTTAGAGCTGCCAGTTACAGAGAAATTAAAATCTACCGTTCTTAACTTTATGGAGTTTTCTGGTAGTTTTTGTGAACTATCTTTTCCCTGGCTTTTTTCTTTCCCTTTTTTCTCAGCTTCTTGTAAAGTTTTTACTTTACCATCACTCCCATCATAGTAGAGAATTATCTCCTTATCTTTACTTTCAAGAACCTTAAATTCACTTATTACAACCTTATGTTTGGATGCTAACTTAGAGAAGAGATGTAGTACACTATCCATCTCTGGTTTTTTCGGAACGACCCTATCCATATCTTCGATTTTTTTCAAGATCTCTTGATTTTTAAACTGAATCTCCTTTAATTTTTCATCTACATTTTTCAGTGTACCCTGATTGTAAACAGCTTTTAACGTATTCAACTCTGATTTGAGCTTACCAACTTCCTCTTCTAAAGTATTCAACTCTTTCTTTTTATCTTCCACTACAAATACATATATGACATAGGCTGCTATTATTCCAAATACAGAGACAAGTATTAATTTCTGCCAGAAAGGGGCTTTTTTAAACTCCTCTACAAACTCCATCTCAATTACCACCTAACTTTTTAAGGTCGAAGGAAAAGAAGTAGTACGTCGTATTAGTCTTAGATAGCTTCAACTCCATATTGGATACGGAAACATCGTAGTTTTTCTCCAGGTTCTTGTAGTAGATAGATATGAGGTTAGGGTTAAATGCGTATCCTAAAATGTTACCATTATCTAGGGACAGTTTTATACTTTCTAACCATAAGCCTTCAGGAACAGAATTTATTGAAAAACTAAGCATTCTAACAGTATTTGTCTTGTAGAGGGCTAAATTCTCGTATACTTTCAATTTCTCATTGAGTACTTTTGTAAGTTTTTCCTTCTCCGAAATTTCTTTTTTTACTTTGTCTACTCTAGACTGGATAATCTTATACCTATTTATCTCAGAAAATATTCGCAGCTTCTCTTCATTTAATTTTTCCATCTCTGTTTCAATAATAAAATAGTAAACAATAGGTGATACTAATAGAACTATGAATATAATTGCTAAGATAGCATCTGATCCTGAATAGAGTCTACCTAGCTCTACCCCCTTTATTCCAGATAGATCTAATCCTTTTTTATTTTTTTTCTTAGGATTGAGGTTTATCTTTATCATTCCTCAATACCTCTATATGCAAGAGAAATTGGAGTAGCAAAAATTTGCAGAGGAAATGAACTCCTATAATCCATGCCGAGGGCAATCGCTGGGTCTAAATCTTCCAGGAAAAACCTAGAGCCAAATCTTAGCTGCATGTATGCCTTAATCTCCGGATATTTAACAAAAAATCCTGATGTGTATATTATCCTTGGTTCGTTTATAGCTAAAAAAAAGTAGTTTATCTCTTCTATAAGCCTGATAACTTCTCTTTCTTTATCGTCTGGAGACATCTGTTCATATCTCTCTATGTTAAAGTCTAATGGTTGTAGCGTTATGGCATCCTTGGAAAATAACATATAGCATTCGTTCTTATCTAAATGTATAATACATATGTTATTCTCCTTACTATGACTTTCCACCTTGTCTCTTTGTAGTAAAGCAAGATTTATAAGGGAGATTCCTACACTATCTATTACTATTGGTTGTATTCCTGCAGCTTCTCCTATGCTAAAAATCCTATTGATCATATCACTCTTGGTTATAACTATAACCAAATAAAAAAAACCATCTTCTTCTGCAAGAACTGCATAGTCGTATACGGTAGAGACTTCAGGATTCCCAAGCTCTTCCCTTAGATTCCACTCTATAGCTTCTCTTAGCTCTTTGTCTTGTGCTTTTGGAATTTTAAGATTCTTAAAGAGAGTTTCAGAAATGGGTACACTGAAGTTAGCGTGCTTTATAGTTAGGCCTTTACTCTCTATCTCCTCTCTTAAAATACGACCACTTTGGTCTTCATCTTTGACTATCTCAAACTCAAAAGGAAGAATTGGAAAAGATATAGAATCTATCTCTTTTTGAAGAATTGCTACTCTACAGAAGTCTTTATCAACCTCTATACCAACATATTTCTTCTGCTTCCTTAGTATGAACTTTAATTTGGAAGATAAATCCAAATCTCTAAGTTTAAACATAAAAACCATCCTTAAATTTTACTATCTATATTATATTCGGAAAGACTACAAAAAATCTTAAAAATAAGAGTAGCTATGGCTTGTATCTTTTCAGACAATTTTATTTTCACTTTTTAAGCTGTAGAGTTCTTCTAATTTATCCTCCGGAAGTGGTTTACTGAATAGGTATCCTTGGACATAAGTACAGCCCATCTTATTTAGAAGCTCATATTGAGCCTGTGTTTCAACCCCCTCTGCTAATGATTCCATACCAAGGTTTTTTGTAAGATCTATTATGGTCTTAACCAGAGCTCTATCTCTTTCGTTCTCCATCATGCTTCTTATGAAAGAGATGTCTATCTTTATTACATCTGTGAAGATATCTTTTATGTAAGTTAAAGATGAGTATCCGGTTCCAAAATCATCCATAACTACTCTTAAGTTCTTTTAAGTTCTTTTTTGTCTTTAACTTTTCTATAGACCTCTTTACTTTTTCTGGTTCTTTTAGAAAAATTCTCTCTGTTAATTCATATGTGATTTGAGCATCCTCTGAAATATTAAAGAGTTTGTCGAAGAATGTCTCATCACTAAAACTTCTGGCTGATGTATTGACAGATATGCATTTTCCCCATTTCCGTGACTTAGAGATTACTTCCTCCAGAGCCCACTCTTCAAACTTTCTCAAAAAAGCACTATTTTCAAGATAGTCTATGAATAGGTTGGGAGTGTATATTTTTCCATCTTCATCAACAATCCTTATAAGAGCTTCAAATCCTGCTATCATCAAGTCAGATGTGTTAAAGTATGGCTGAAAGAAGAATCTAAACAGATCTTTATCCAAAGCTTTAACTATAAGACTTTCTGCAAATTTGAGTTTTTCTGTTTTTTCTTCCATCTCCCTACTGAAGAACCTTATAATGCCGGGAGCCTCAATTTTCGCATTTTTTAAAGCTATAGAGGCTTTATTGTACAACTCTTCAAAGCTATTACCGTCATTAGGGTAAATGGAAATACCAGCGTTAGTAAATATTACTATGTTTTTATTCTCTACATTTATCTTATTCTGAAGAAAACTCTTTACCTTCTCTAAGACCAAAAGTAAACTATCTTTTTTCTTTATTCCGGTCAGGAGTACTCCAAATTCATCACTACCAATCCTTCCGATTATATCCGTATCTCGGAAAATTGTTTTCAACCTCTCTCCAAGAAACTTCAGTATATAATCTCCGGTTTTAAACCCATACATTTTGTTTATATTCGTAAAGTTTACTATATCTACTAGTATAAGGCATGCCATCTCGTTTTCTTTCATCTCTTCCGTATACCTAAAGTTAAAGCCATTTAGGTTATAAAGACCTGTTATGGGGTCGTAGAATTTTAGCTTGGTTAACTGGGAGGATATCTCATGCTCTTTAGTTATATCTTTTCCTATACTTACGTATATTTTAAGTTTGCTGGATATGTTTAGCGGGTATATAACTCTTCTAAGTGAAAAATAGATCCATCCTTTTTCCTGTTTATAAAAACTCCCCCAAAACTCTCTCCTGCTAATAATTTGCTCCACATCTCTTTGTAAAACTCTTCTGTCAAATATCCCGATTTAAAAACCCTTGGATTTTTCCGATCAGCTCTTCTTTTGTGTATCCTGACATTTCGCAGACAAAATCGTTAACGTAAGTTATATTACAGTTTTCATCCGTTATCAAAACCCAAGATTTTGAAGACTTTAGAGCTTCACCGATTATTATGCTCTTTCTCCTTATTTCAATTTCTGAAAGGAAATATTCTATATCGTTTTTTATCTCATAGAGAATTTCTTTATTTTCATCCTGAAAAAAATCTTTATACTTACTGTACATGTTTAAAACATACTCAATCTTTCCATCTTTTTTCAGGGGTATAGCTACGGAGGATAAAAGCTGGAATTTAAGCAGATTATCTCTCCAAGGTCTAACCATCTGAGAGGTTGAACTATCCGGATTTATAACTACCTCTCCCTCTCTATAGGCTTTATCTGTTGGATCATTGCTTTCTTCAGAACTTTCCAGTATAGATATATTTATATTCTCTAAGTATCCCTTAGCTCTACCGTCAGCATAGATAGGCACTATTCTGTCTTTTTCTTCTTTTCCTATCCATACAAGCTCAAGGTCTATCTTTTCTACAAGAGCTTTAACAACCTTCTCGAAAAATTCCTCCTCTAAAGTAGACTTTGTTATTGCTTCATTTATCTGCCGGACTAGATTATAAAGGTTTTCTAATCTAATCCTTTTTGTGTTGTCTACAAAAAAAGATATTCCTGCATAGTCTCCCATGTACAGAACCGTGTCTGAGAAAGATTTTAGATATATCAGTTCTCCTTTTTTATTTTTAAAAGGAATTATATCGTATACGTAGATGCTATGTTCTCCTTTTAGTCTCTTATTAAGGTTTTCGATGATAGTTTTTTTAAGGTTTTCATCCTCTACTCCGGATATCAAGTCAAACATATTGATAGTAGACAGCTCTTCCCTATCTATCCCAATCAGACTCAAAACATAGTCATTGGCGTAGATTATCTTGTCTCTGTATATCAGCACACCTATAAAAGGTGAGGTCATTAGAGGCTTTGCTATGCTTCCCAGTTGCCAGATTTGGGATAATATGTCAATTTTTCTTATTATAGACTCTGCCTTCTTCACATCCTCCACAGTGGCCTCTTCCATCTCTTCAAGGGATAGAAAGATAGGTTTTAGCATCTGATAAACAGACTTGTGGACCATGAAGATGTTATGGGTCTCTATAACATTCTCTCCAGCGATAGTTACCTCCTTCTTATCATCTATCTGCTCCCAGGTTTCATTGTACATGATACCTATATCTACTTCATCTTTCTCTACTTCAAAGTTCTTCGTAAATACCAGCCTAACTCTACTTAAATCCATCTCCAAAAAGCCATAGCCAGCAGGCTTTAAGAAAGGAAGTGCAATCTTTATCTCTCCATTCTCCGGCATACCTTTCTTCGTGATAAAGAATATCTTATCCACCTGACCCTTAAACTTTGCTAGAGGTAGATACCCCTTCGTTAGAAGTTCTACCTGTCTGAGGGGCCCAGCGTAGTGGATATGGAAGAATTCATGATTCAAGCGTACCAAACTCTTCTTTAAAGGAGTAAAAAGGGATAAATTCAACTTCCAAGCCTGATTCTTTCCAACTCCTTAACTAGCAGTTTCCATCTTTCTATCTCCTTCTGCGTGTTGTGGGGACAGATAGAGAGTCTTATGTTCATCTCTGCTCCTCTATCTATAGCTGTTTAGCTAAAAACCAAATCCCCAACATAGACAGATTCTCTATCAGCTTATGTTGACTATATAAACCGGAGGATATCATTCTTCCGTGTCCACCTGTTATTATAACGTCAAAGTCTCTACCGTGATAAATATTAATCTTTTCTACCATTCTGTCAATAAGAGATGTATAACCATAGTATATTCCTGACTGTATACTGTTAACAGTGTTCTTGCCTATGAAACTCTCAGGTTTTTCCAACTTTACCTTAGGTAGTTTTGCAGTCTTAGAAAAGAGAGTATCTATCGAGCTTTCCATACCAGGAAATATCATCCCTCCCTCATACTCTCCATTCTCGTTCACTATGTCGAAGGTTATGGCGGTTCCTAAATCTATCACTACTAAAGGTGGTTTTGACAACTTTACTCCAGCGTAAGCGTTTAACAACCTGTCAATTCCTACCTCCTGAGGATTTTCGTAGTTTATCTTTATAGGGACTTGTAGGTCTTTTCCTATTATCACAGGTTTTATCCCAAAGAACTTCAAAAGGGATAGCTCTATCTTCTCCTCTATCTGAGGAACTACTGAGGATATGAGTATGCTTTCTGGATTAATGCCTTTTCTTGAGATAAAGTCTATGTTCACTAACCAATCATCCACAGTTTTATATCTGTCTGAAGAAAACTTGTAGCTTGTAACTCTACCTTCCTCTATTATCCCAAACTCTACAGTTGTGTTTCCTATATCTATACCTAGTATCAATTTACTTTACTCTTATTCAGTACTAAGTTTTTGTACTTAAAGAAATAGTCTGATGTGGACCTATATAGACTTCTTGCAACTTTATCTAAGAAGGCTTCGTTCTTTAGAAGTTGAGAGTCTCTTTCATTGGTTATGAATGCTGTTTCAAAGAGGATAGCTGGAATAGAGGGGGTTTTTAGGACTGCGAAGTTAGCAGACTCAACCCTTCTGAACTCTATGTCTCTGACGATGTTTTTAAAGTTAACCTCAACAAACTTGGCAAAGTTCAGACCCTCGGTCATAGTGTGACTTATCGCCATATCAGCTACTATCCTGTTTACGTTTGGATTTGCACTAACTTTTACTACATTCAGCACAGTTTTGTTTTCTCTCTCCTCAACCATCTTCGCAAGTTTTGATGTTGCACCTCTCAGGTTCAGGGTATAGACATAAGTTCCACTTAGGTTTGGATTTTCGGATGCGTTGGTGTGTATGCTTACAAATAGGTCTGCATCCTTCTGTAGTGCTATAAGAGTTCTGTCATATAGGGTGATGTATTTATCATTGTCCCTGGTTAGGTAAGCTACAAACCTAGGATCTCTGTCGAAGTAAGCCTTTAGGAGTTTTGCTACTTTTAAGTTTATATCTTTTTCTCTAAGTCCATTGGCTACAGCTCCAGGATCTTGACCACCATGTCCAGGATCTATTACAATAACTTTTTTCTTCCCGTAGTAGTTTACATCTAACTCTATATTATCTTCTTTCTCCTTTTGAATAGAAGAGAGGATTCTTTCTAAATCCATGTAATCTTTACTACCTATCCCTCTCTCTTCTTCTTTCTGTCTTAAGGGTGAAGGGTTTGACTTGATAGCCAAATTTTGGGTTTCTGTTTTCTTTATATCTATCACGATCCTTTTTGGGTTTGAGAGTGTGAATGTTTTTGGTTGGCTGTTAGAGACGGTCTGGATGTACACCAAAGACTTACTTCTGTCTTCTGATTGATAAACCTCTATATCAGAGATGGGTGAAGAGTTTATGTTGATTCTACTCTTTTCTAGAGGTTCTTCTATCTTTATGATGATAGACTTCTCTATCTGAATAATATCGAAGTTTGTAGAGTCCTTCATCTGGAACACTATTCTGAAATCTTCTCCTCTGTCTCCGGTCCTAATCTGAAAGGCAAAAGCCATATTTAAACTTAGTATTATAGAAATCAGATATCTAACCATAACTCTTTCTTTGCTCATCCTTCCTTTTATAGATTTTCGGCATTTTTTCGTACTATTTTATCAGAGTATACATTGTGTGAAAATGAGAAGGAAGGTATTTTCAGGCCCTTTCTCGAATTTGTGCGAAGTTATATCGAATCAAGATGGATACTGTCAAATAGCTTTGTATGATTGCAGATATCAGGGGATTTTTACCATTGTGCTATAATTTTAGTAAGCTAAGACGGAGGATTTTAAGATGGAAAAAGTATATATATTCGATACTACACTAAGGGATGGAGAGCAGGCTCCTGGTTTTTCTATGACTGTGGGAGAGAAAGTAAAGATGGCTCTCCAACTTGAAAAGTTAGGAGTTGATGTGATCGAGGCTGGGTTTGCTGCAGCCTCTGAAGGAGACTTTGAAGCGGTTAAAAGGGTGGCTCAGGAGGTAAGAACTGCAAAGGTCTGCTCTCTTGCAAGAGCTTTAGAGTCTGATATAGATAAAGCCGGAGAAGCTTTGTCTTACACGGAGAATAGGAGAATCCACACATTTATAGCAACCTCACCTATACATATGCAGCATAAACTGAAGATGAAACCTGAGGATGTATTAGAGAGAGCAGTTTATGCTGTTAAGCATGCATTAAGATACACCGATGATGTAGAGTTTTCAGCGGAGGACGCCTTTAGATCCGAAAGGGAGTTCTTGTATAGGATCTTTGAGGCTGTTATAGAGGCAGGAGTAAAGACTATAAACGTTCCAGATACTGTAGGCTATGCTATTCCTGAGGAGTTTGGTAAACTTATAGCAGATATAAAGAACAACGTTCCAAACATAGATAAGGCCATTATAAGTGTTCACTGTCATAACGACCTTGGGTTAGCTGTAGCCAACTCTCTAGCTGCTGTAAAGAATGGTGCGAGACAGGTCCACTCAACTATTAACGGTATTGGAGAGCGGGCAGGAAACGCTGCAGTAGAGGAGGTTGTTATGGCTATAAAAGTACGGCAGGACTACTTTAACGGTATATACACTACCATAAACACAAGGGAGATCTACAAGACGAGTAGGTTACTGTGTAGGATCACCGGAAGCTTTGTCCAACCGAATAAAGCTATAGTAGGAGACAATGCCTTCGCCCATGAAGCAGGTATCCATCAACACGGTATATTGGCCCATAGAGAGACTTATGAGATAATGAGGGCAGAAGACGTAGGAGTTCCGGCTTCCAAGATAATACTCGGAAAACACTCTGGAAGACATGCTTTTAAAGCGAGGATTTCAGAACTTGGTTACACAAACCTCTCTGAGAGTGATGTAGATAACCTTTTTACCAAGTTTAAGAAGCTTGCTGATAAGAAGAAAGAGGTTTTTGACGAAGATATAGAGGCTCTTATTCTTGAAGAGCTTTCTGGATTCGACCAGGAGGTTAAGTTAGAGTACTTCCACGTTTTAAACGGCAATGGCCTCATATCTACAGCAACCGTTAAAATTGTAAAGAATGGGGAAGATGTAGTGTCCACAGCATCTGGAGATGGCCCGATAGATGCAGTTATAAATGCAGTAGAAAAAGCTCTTGAGATAAAGGGTAAACTGATGGACTACACTATAAGGTCATTAAGCTCTGGAAAGGATGCTATGGGGGAAGTAAGAGTAATAGTCAGGTTTGAGGATACAGAAAATGTAGCCTCCGGAAAAGCTGTATCCACAGATATTATCGAAGCTAGTTTAAAAGCTTACATAGACGCCTTTAACAGGTATATGGCAAAGAAGGCATTTATGGGAAGGAAAATATCGGAAGGAGTATAAGTGAAGAAATTATTTCCTTTATTATTGGTAATATTTTTAATTGTAGGATTGGTCTTATACGGTAAGATAGATATTTCAAAACCTGAAATGATCTTAAATGATTTTAATACTTTGGGTAGAGACTTTACCCTAAAAATGAAAGTGGAAGATAGAAATTCTGGAGTAAAGGCGATAAAAGTATCCGTTATCCAGAACGGTAGAACAGTTGTAGTACTAGAACAACAGAACTTAAATCAAAGAAGCGTATATCTAAACATACCTATATTACCTCAGAAACTTGGTCTGGTTGAAGGGGGAGCTACTTTAAAGGTAAAGGTGTCAAACGGAAGCTGGATAAGAAGACACTCTATGTATGAAAAAGCTGTACGTATAGACTTTACTCCACCTGTTATATCTATAGTGAACTGGACAAAGAGTATTATGAATGGGGGAACAGGGTTTATTTTCTTTAAATCGTCAGAGCCTCTTGCCGAGAAACTGGTAAAAGTAGGTAAACACAGTTTTAGATGTTTGGAGTTTAGCTACGGTTATATCTGCCCATTCACCTTTCCTTACTTTGAGACAGAACAGTTGCCTATAAACCTACAGGTAAAAGACCTCGCAGATAATATCCTCGTCCGTAACCTACCTTATAGTTTTAAAAAGATAGACTATGCAAATTCCACTCTTACTATAGATGATAACTTTATAGAGAGCGAGATAACCACCATTTCAGATAAAGAGATACAGGATAAAACTCAACTTTTTAAGTACGTAAATGTGGACATTAGGAAGAGGAATGAAGACACAATCCATAGAGTGTCCTCAGAGTGTAAGAATAGAGATCCTCTATTTGAGGGACAGTTTAGCTATCTTGAAAACTCTGCTAAGCTCGGTGGATTTGCAGACTACAGGAAGTATAGCTACAAGGGTCGGATAATAGAAGGAGCAGACGCTTACCACAAAGGGCTTGATTTTGCCTCCACAAGGAATGCTCCTGTTAAAGCATCCAACAGAGGAGAGGTTGTATTTACAGGTTTCTTGGGCATATACGGCAACAGTGTAATAGTAGACCATGGATTGTGTGTGTACTCTATATACTCCCACTTGGACGAAATATATGTAAAGATGGGGCAGATGGTGGACAAAAGCACAGTCATAGGTAAGACAGGTACAACAGGTCTTGCGGTCGGAGACCATCTCCACTACGGCATACTCGTAAACGGCATAGAGGTTAACCCTATAGAGTGGTTCGACAAGAAGTGGTTAGAGACCAGGTTTTATTCACCTTACAAACAACTTAAAGGAGGTTGATAGATGAAGTTCTTTATCGACACAGCAAACGTAGAGGAGATAAGGAAGGCAAAAGAGCTTAAAGTCTTAGATGGTGTTACCACAAATCCAACACTCATATCGAAAGAAAAGAGACCTTTTATGGAAGTTGTAAGGGAGATACTCTCAGAGATTACAGACAAACCTGTTAGCCTTGAGGTTGCAAGTACAGATGTAAAAGGTATGATAAGGGAAGGAGAAAGATTAGCGGAGCTGGGTAGTAATGTAGTTATAAAGATACCTATCACAGAGGAAGGTCTTAAGGCTGTTGTCCACTTTGAGAAAAAAGGTATAAAGACCAATGTTACACTAGTCTTTTCCCCTGCCCAGGCTTTACTTGCTATGAAAGCAGGAGCATCTTACATCTCTCCCTTCGTAGGTAGACTAGATGATATAAGTTATACAGGTATGGACCTGATAAAACAGATAAAGAAGATAAAGGATAACTATCAGTTCTGTAGTGAAATAATAGTAGCAAGTGTAAGAAACCCAATCCATGTTACAGAGTCTGCCATCGCAGGTGCTGATGTAGCCACGATACCTTACACTGTTATAGCCCAACTTGTAAAACATCCTCTAACGGGCATTGGGTTGGAGAGGTTCCTCAAGGATTGGGAAAGTGTTCCTGAAAAGCCATTTTAGATGAAATACAGGAAGAAAGGTGTAAAGAGAGAACACTCTATTATAGAGGGTTTTGAGAAAGATCTGGAGCTTTTGATCCAGTTTGGCCCTGTGAAGTCTGCTATTCCTGGGAGAATATACACGAGTCCCAAAGCTCAGGCTGGTAAAAAGAGAATATCATACCAGTACCAAACCTTAGCAGGAGCTAAGCTCCTGCTAAAAAAAGGTTCAACGGTCCAAGAAGTGTTTGTTGTCTGTGAAGATAGGGAAAGACTGAGAGAGTTTCTCCAGAGGAATTGTTAAGAATTCTTAACGGCAATTCTATCACATAAATTTTAAAAGTCAAGAAAAATTTTTCTTCAAATCAGTGAGCGTATTATTTATAATCTTTACCCCTTTAAGACACAAGGAGGGATTCTCTTGGAAGGTGGAAAAAGTATAGTAGAA
The DNA here is from genome assembly GCA_026418535.1 of Hydrogenothermaceae bacterium. Classification (GTDB taxonomy): domain Bacteria; phylum Aquificota; class Aquificia; order Aquificales; family Hydrogenothermaceae; genus JAOABC01. The sequence goes on from JAOABC010000007.1 coordinate 58,747, forward strand.
ACAAAGATATGGCAGAATGTCCTATCTTTGCTCAGAAACAAGATAGACCCATCTTCCATGGCTGTTTTAAGGTCTCTGGATGAGATTCATCTGGCAGATGGAAACCTGTATATATACACTCCGGATAAGCTCTTTAAGGACTGGATAGAATCTCAGATAAAAGAGGTCATAGAGGACACTGTAAATGATGTTGTAGGTCAGAAGGTAAAAATCCATATCCTATCTCTCAATGATGAGAACAAAAAGCCATACAGGAGGGACAATCCAGATAGAGATGAAAAGTTTTACCAGTATCTAAATCTAAACCCAAGGTATACTTTTGAAAACTTGATAATAGGTAACTGCAATAAGGTTGCCTACTTTTCTTGTATAGCTGTTGCTGAGAGTCCAGGTGGTCTGTTTAACCCTCTTTTTATATATGGGGATGTGGGTTTGGGAAAGACCCATTTACTCCATGCTACCGCTTACCATTTACTCCGGAAACAGCCTGAGGCTAAAGTTATATACACCACAGCTGATACTTTTGCATCAGAGCTGTTCTCTTACATCCAGAGAGGAAAGATACTGGACTTTAGAAGGAAGTACAGGGATTTGGATCTGCTACTTATAGATGATATACAGTTCTTGGTAGGGAAAGATAGAACACAGATAGAGTTTTACCACATATTCAACGTCCTATCCACCCTTGGTAAACAGATAGTCCTCTCCTCAGACCAGCCACCCTCAAAGTTAGAAGGTATAGAGAGAAGACTTATCAGCAGATTTTTAAGTGGTCTGATAGTTGAGATTACAAAGCCGGATCTAGATACAAAGCTAAGGATCATAGTTAAAAAGTCGAAGGAGATGGGTCTGAACTTGGCGAAGGATATAATGCTATTTATAGCTAAAACAGTAGACAGTTCTATTAGAGAGTTAGAGGGTTCTCTTAAAAGACTGAAAGCCTACTCAGAAGTTATGGGAAGAGATATAACCTTAGAATCGGTCCGGGATCTGATGAGAGACGTGGTAGAGTCTAAAAAAGTGGCTCCCATCACTATTGAGAAGATACAGGCTGAAGTTGCAAACTACTTTAAAGTTAACTTAAACGATATGCTGGCTAACAACAGGAAAAAGAAAGTAGTTTTAGCCAGACAGATTGCCATACTCCTATCCAGAGAGCTGACGGATGAACCTCTATCTTCTATAACTAAGATGTTCAAGAAAAAAGACCATTCGACCATAATAAACGCCATAGAGAAGATGAGAGAGATATTAGAGAAAGATAGGAAGATGTTGCTTACGGTTGAGTTCCTAAAAGATAGGCTTCTTAGCTCATAGTCTCAAGTAGTTCTTTATCTATCAAAACATAGTTTTTATAGAGTATTACTATGGTGTACTTCCCTATCTCCCTAACTATCACAAACTTGACAGAGAGTAATCTTTTTATCTCTTCCACTTCAAGCTCCTGAACAAGGTTTACCATGTTAGTATCACAGGAATACTTTCCTTTACAGACAGTGTTTAGATTCTCTCTATCTGTTATAAAGATTCCATCACAGTTTAGATTTTCGTACAGGACCTCAACACAACTGTCTAGTGATATACTTCCCTCCTTGAGCTCTCTCAAAGACGAGGTTATCTCATAGTATCTTAAGTAGAAATCCATTCTATCACTACAGATGAGGTTATCTCTGTATATACTCTTAGTGAGCTCTAAAAGATTTTGGTACGTTTTGTCTTTTGAGCCTATTTCCTTCAAGATCATATAGACTACAACTAATAAGGCTAAAGATAGGTATATAAGATTAAAGTCGTAGAATCCAGTCCTGTAGAAAAAGAATCCGGATAAGGCAAAAGTTGTGGTTAAAAACAGTGCCAGGTCTAATTTTTCTCTTAAGGTGGCTAAGATCGTGAAAAGGAACAGTAGTATATAGACTTGATCTGTTACGTAAGCTGAGTAGCTTATAAACCCAAAGTCTGCAAGATAGAGAAAGTATCTGATTGTAGGGTCCTTAGAGAAAGGAGAGAGGATCATATACTGCAGGATATATATCAGGCTTAGTACGGTTAAGGGTATTTTAAAATCATAGTTATAGACTAAAAGAGTAGTTATTACAGATAGAGAGGTGAGGAGTCTTACTCCGTATGAGGCTGTTTTCATAACTTAAACACCGAAGTGATTATCAGAAATATTAGTAGGACTATATAATCCCTTCTCTTGACTTCGTAGAGGTCTTTCGGTAAAATATTTTTATATTTGTTTGGAATAGACCTGAATTGCATGGTACTCATTATTCTATCTTCTAAATGATTTTCTTCTTTTATGTTTATCTTTCTGGTAGAAAGCCCTTGGTTATTTAAGATCTTATCTATTTTGTACAGGATATTACCACTCAAACCATTTATGACTATCTTCTCATTACCTATTCCTGTTTCTTCTAGGTTAACTACTAACAGAACTCTATATCTTCCAAGTTTCTCTAAGTGGTCCAGTAGATTTTTAAAACCTCCAGAAGAGAGGAAGAACCTAACTCTGTATCCAACTGGAGGTTTTATCTCTAAAAACCTCCGGACGGACTCAAAGAAAACCTCAAGGGGAGCAAAGTGTATAAGTAAGTTAGGATTAAACTCTCTATCTATAGGTAGAAAAAAGATAACAAACTTCTCACCATAACCTACATCAAAGTACAGGTTCAAACTTCCTTCCGGAAAAGTCTCTTCCAAGAAATTCAGATCTTTAAACTTAGTTGTCAGCCTCTTCTTTATATCCTTAAAAACTACTTTATAGATATTACCCAATCCCTGTATCTCTTCACCTTTCCTCTTACTGCGTCAAAGTATATATCTTTTATCTTACTTGTTATCGGACCAACATCTCCATTTCCTATTTTTTTGTTGTCTATCTCTATAACTGGAGATATCTGGGCACCTGTTCCACAGAAGAAAACCTCGTCTGCCACATACAGCTCAGTTCTTGATATACTTCTCTCCACAACGGGGATGGAGTTGTCTTTAGCAATCTGCATTATTGCACTTCTGGTTATACCTTCAAGTATATCATCGTTAACTGGAGGGGTTGTTAACTTCCCATTCCGAACTATGAAGATATTTTCAGCACTCCCTTCTGCTACGTATCCATGTTGATTTAGGACTATAGCCTCATCTGCACCGTTCAAAAGAGCTTCTGTCTTTGCCATCGCACTGTTGACGTATGCTCCAGTGACCTTCAGTCTTGGGGGTATCATGTTATCACTCAATCTCGTCCATGAAGACACCTTGGCCTTTATCCCTTTGTTTGTGTCTATGTAATCTCCAAGGGGGAGGGTGTATATGGCTATTTTGGCGGTATAACCTATCAGTTTTGGTCCTATGGCCAGGTCAGAGAAGTAAACTATCGGTCTTATATACACATCTTCTTTGTGATTGTTTCTCTTTACCAGCTCGGCTGTTATCTCAACAAGTTGATCTATATTCTCTTCTATCTCCATATTAAGTATTCTCATATTCTGGAAAAGTCTCTGATAGTGTTCTTTAAAAAATAGACCATACATCGTGTCGTCTTCCCTGTTATAGTAGGCTCTTATTCCTTCGAATACAGCTGTTCCATAATGGAAAGAGTTTGTTTTTATACTTACCTTTGCATTTTCTTCACTTACAAATCTGTTTTCAAAGTAAACTATAGCCATTCAGCTGTGAACCTCCTTTGCTAATTGTTGTAAAATTTTATCACAATATTAATTTGGTGAGGCTGTTTAAAAATTAAAGAAAGAAGGATAGATAAGATTTATAATAATAATCCAGAAAATAACCATCAGATAAGTATAAAATAGCTATGACATACATCCAAAAGGAAGAATTTCAATTAGTACAGATCCCAACATAATAAACCTACCAAAAAGATAGATAGACCACCTGTTTACAGTGACAAAATCATACTCCTAGCACTACTTTGAGAGAATCACAGCTGAGAGATGTAAAATC
>JAOABC010000008.1 GCA_026418535.1 Hydrogenothermaceae bacterium
CGATCTACACTCGCTAGCTCGCTCGTCGGGAGCGTCAGATGTGTATAAGAGACAGTACCTCACCTGTTCAGATAAGGACTATGCTCCAAAAAAAGCCACCTATAACTATGATTACTCCTGGAAGAGTGTACAGGAAAGATATAGACCCTACCCACTCCCCCATGTTCCATCAGATAGAGGGTCTTGTGGTAGACAGAGAGGTAACTTTCCGGGACTTAAAGGGAGTTCTCAAAACATTCTTGGAGTCTGTTTTTGGAAATGACATACCTATAAGGTTTCGTCCAAGTTACTTTCCATTTACAGAGCCATCAGCCGAGGTTGATATAGGTTGTACCGTGTGTGGTGGTTCTGGATGTAGGGTTTGTAAGAACAGTGGTTGGTTGGAAATACTTGGATGTGGCATGGTAGACCCAGAGGTGTTCAAGGCTGTCGGCATATGCCCGGAAGAGTACTCTGGATTTGCCTTTGGTCTTGGTATAGAGAGGATAACGATGCTTAAACATCAGATTAACGACATAAGGCTACTGTTTGCCAACGATATGAGATTTCTTTCTCAGATAGAGGCGGTGTGATGAGAGTTCCTCTTTCATGGATAAGAGAGTTTGTAGATATAGATATTCCTTCAGTGAGGATTGTAGAGAAATTAAACCTTTCAGGACTTGAGACAAACCTCCTTAAATTTGGAGAGAAGATAGAAGGTTTAGTCACTGTAGAGATCCTGTCAGTAGAAAAACATCCAAAGAGAGACAAGCTAAACGTATGTCAAGTTAGTGATGGTAGTTGTACATACCAGGTCGTAACTGCTGCAGATAACATCTCAGAAGGACATAGAGTAATATTGGCTAAAGTAGGTTCTAAATTAGGTGGAAAGAGTATCATCGAAGCTGACTTTGGAGGAGTGAAATCCCAAGGGATGCTAATCTCTCTGGAGGATGTCGGTGTAGAGGAGAAGTCTGACGGCCTCTTCATCTTAGACCCAGATACTCCTCTAGGGTTAGACGCTTCAGAGTTATTATCCTTGGGAGAGGATATACTGGAGATAGAGATAACCCCAAACAGAGGAGACTGTCTCAGTATAAGGGGAGTTGCCAGAGAGATATCTGCTGTATTTGGTTTACCAAAGAAAGATAGAGGAAATGTGAAAGAAAGGCAACTGCCAATCTTCCCTGTTGAGATTGAGACAGAAGGGTGTTACAGGTATGTTGGTGTTGTTATTAAAGGTGTCTCTGTAAAACAGTCTCCGTTAGACCTTAGGTTAAAACTTCTAAAATCAGGGATATCCCCCATAAATAATGTAGTTGATATTACTAACTATATTATGTTGCAGGAAGGACAGCCTCTCCATGCTTTTGACCTGAGTAGAATAGACTCAAAGGTAGTAGTCAGACGAGCAAAAGATGGAGAGATGATAGTTACCTTAGATGGTGTGGAGAGAACTCTCTCATCCTCAGATACAGTGATAGCTGACGCTGCTAAACCTATTGCAATAGCGGGAATAATGGGTGGTGAGGAAAGTAAAATAACAGAAGCAACGGAGGATATACTTCTGGAGATAGCTGTCTTTGATCCTGTTTCTATAAGGAAGAGTTCTAAGAGATTAGGTCTTTCTACCGACTCTTCCTACAGGTTCGAAAGGGGTGTAGATATAGAGGCATGTCAAGAGGTCAAAGAGAAAGCTGTCGAGTTAATCCTTAGTACTGCAGGAGGTCAGGTTACAGCTGAGACAGATGTGTACAAGAAGCCTTATATCCCAAAGAAGATTATTCTCACTCCTGAGAAGGTTAAGAAAGTACTTGGAGTAGAGTTGGAACTGCAAGAGTGTGAGAGAATCCTAAACTCCCTAGATATACCATCTCATCTAAATGACTATTCTATAGAATCTGAGGTTCCTTCCCATAGAGCTATGGATATAAATAGGGACATAGACCTGATAGAAGAGGTAGCAAGGATAAGAGGTTACGATAGTTTTGAACCTTCTTATCCTATACTGTCTCTGGACTCTTTCAAGATGGATAGGGAGCTTACATTCTTCAGTAGAACGAGACAGTTTTTCTTAGATAACGGTTTTACAGAGGTTGTAAATTATACATTTACATCCGAAGAGTTCTATAACAAATTGTCACTACCCATTCCACCTATCCGGATAGAGAACTATATCCTAAAGACACAGAGTGTTATGAGAGACTCCATCTTACCAGGTCTGTTTAGCACATTGGAGGAGAACCTAAGGTTTGGTCAGAAAGATCTGTCCATATTTGAGATATCCTCTGTTTTCTTTGAGGATTACGAAGAGATTAGGCTGGGTTTTTTGGCAACTGGTAGATGTATAGATGGATACAGCTATAACGATGGTAAGAGAGCTTTTATGACCTCAAAAGATTGGGATATACTTCTCTTCAAGGGAGTTGTAGACTCTTACATCAGGAGTTTAGGTGTTGAGTATCTCTTAACTAAATCTAATAGAGGTTACTTACATCCTTACCAATCTGGAGATATAGTGGTAAGTAGTTTTTCTGTGGGATACTTTGGTAAATTGCATCCTCAACTCTCTGAAAGGTTTGAGGTCCAACAGGACGTGTATATCTGTGAGATATCCTTAAAGTACGTTCCAAGACATATAGGTAAAGACGGTTTGAAAGAAGGTTATCTGCTAACCTACTATCTAAACAGACATACAAAGAAGTTTAAAGAACTGCCTAAGTACCCTCCTGTGAAGAGAGACATTGCTTTTGTTTTAAAGGGAGATGTCCTAGAGGGTGAGTTTGAAGAAGATCTACTCAAGTCTCATCCTCTTGTTTGGAAAGTGAAGCTTTTCGATGTCTTCTTCATATCTGATGATAGAAAGAGTTTAGCTTTCTCTGTAGAGTTCCTCTCTCCGGATAGATGCTTGTCGGATGAAGAGGTTAACACCGCAGTTGATGAAATGTTAGGAAAGCTTAAATTAAAGTATGAAGGGTTACACCTTAGAAGTTAGGAGCTGAAGATAAGATGGTCTTAAAACCTTTTATAAATAAACCACCAATGAGCCTGCGGGGTTCGGCAGGGATGGTTTAAGTTTTTCTGGGCTATAACTAAAGAGAAAGGAAGGTCAAGATACTTTCTTTTCCAGGTAGCTTCTGTACGAAGCTCGAAGGGAAGAAAGTGAGACCACCCACCTATTGAGGCCTTGCTCAGAATATAGGCTTCCATCCCACCGGCCCATGTGGGTGTCTTCTATCTTCAGCCCTGACCTTCTGGTTGCCTTAATTGGGAGGTTAGACACCTTTGAAAGACCAACTTAGAAGAAAGCTTATAGATATAAGAAAGCATTACAAAAAGTCTAAAGAGGACTCCTCTCTAATATGTGAGAGATTCTTTTCCTTGCCAGATATCCTGTCTTTCTATACCTATATGCTTTACTATCCTCACAAAAATGAAGTTGATACTACCTGTATAATTCAGAGGTTATTGAAAGATGGAAAAACTGTACTTTTGCCAAAGGTTGAGGAAAGACATATACTTCCTGTAGTTGTATCAGATATATCCCATCTGGAGACAGGTTACGCTGGGATAAAAGAGCCTGAAGGTGATGTTTACACAGGCAGAATTGATGTTGTTGTTGTGCCTGGAGTGGCTTTTGACGAAAGGGGATATAGACTTGGTTATGGAAAAGGTTTTTACGACAGGTTTTTGGAAAAGAGTGATATTGTACTAACAGTGGGATTGGCTTACGACTTTCAGGTTTTAAAGGATATACCGGTTCAACAGCACGATTTACCTGTAGGTATAGTTCTAACACCAACAAAAACAATTAGAAGAAAGGAGGAAGAAAGATGAGCGAGATTATAACAGGATTGGTCTCTGCAGTCTTGGCAGGTGCTGCAGGTTTCACTGCCTGCAAATTTATGATAGAGAAAAAACTAAAGGAAAAAGAGGCTGAGTATAGTAAGGTAGTGGAGAGAAAAGAAGAGATAGAGAGAATAGCCAGGGAAGAGGCTAATAGGATAAGGGAGCAAGCCCAAAGAGATGTTGATAGGCTTATCATGGAAGCTGAGAGAGAAACAAAGTTAAAGGTGGAAAGTATCGAAAGGGAAGCTAGACTGAAGGCCTCTGAGATAGAAAGAGAGGCTTTAAGGTTGAAAGACCAAGCTGAAATGATCATAGAGAAAGAAATTCTCAAAAGAAAACAGGAACTGGAAAAGGAACTTAAGTTCCAGAGAGAAGAACTTCAAAACCTTGAGAAGGCTCTGATTACTAAAGAAGCTCAGCTTGAGAAGAGGCTAGCAAGGTTGGAGCACAGAGAGGAAGAGGTAGAGAAGAAGGCTGTTGAGATATCAAAGCTGGAGACGGAGATAAAGGCTCTAGAGCAGAAACTGAAGGAAAAGGAAGAAAAGATAAAATCTGCAGAACAACAGTATATGCTTGAACTTCAGAGAATAGCTAGTATGACGAAAGAAGAGGCCAAGGCGGAGCTTTTGAAAAAGGTTGAAGAAGAATCGAGATTGGAAGCTGCAAAGATAATGAGAGAGGTAGAGGAAGAGGCTAAGAAAAACGCTGAAAGAGAAGCAAAATGGACTTTAGTTACTTCTATACAGAGACTTGCTCCAGAAGCTACCACAACCTATACAGTGTCAGTAGTAGACCTACCAAGTAACGATATAAAGGGTAGGATAATAGGTAGAGAAGGGAGAAATATAAGAGCTTTTGAGATGGCTACTGGAGTAGACCTTATAATAGATGATACTCCAGATATAGTAACTATCTCATCCTTTGATCCTCTAAGGAGAGAAATAGCTAAGATCGCCTTGGAGAGACTTATAGCTGATGGAAGGATACACCCAGGAAGAATAGAGGAGGTAGTGGAGAAGGTTAAACAGGAGATGGACCAACATATAAGGAAGCTTGGAGAGGAGACATGTCTCGAGCTTGGGTTTACAGATGTCCATCCGGAACTCTACTACTACATCGGAAAGCTAAACTACAGAACGTCCTATACTCAGAACGTCTTACTGCATACTAAAGAGGTTGCTTACCTTGCTGGTATGATGGCTGCCAAGCTTGGGCTTGATGAGAAGATGGCTAGAAGGGGTGGATTGATGCACGATATAGGAAAAGCCATATCTCACGAGGTTGGAGGAGCTCACTCTAAGGTAGGTGCTGAAATAGCAAGGAGATATGGAGAGCCTGACTATGTGATAAACGCTATTTTGTACCACCACAACGACGAGCCTGCTAGGTATCCGGAGGCTGTGTTGGTGGCTGCAGCGGATGCTCTATCTGCTGCAAGGCCTGGAGCAAGGAGGGAAGTCCTCCAATCTTACATAAACAGACTTGAGAAGATAGAGGCTATAGTCAATTCTTTTGAGAATGTGGAGAAGTCCTTCGCTATACAGGCAGGTAGAGAGGTTAGGGTTATAGTTGACGCTGAGAAGATGTCAGATGAGGATGCATACCTGTTGACTAAGGAGATTGCTAAGAGGATAGAGAACGAGCTTGAGTTTCCAGGACAGATCAAGGTGGTAACCATCAGAGAGTCAAGGTTTGTTGAAGTAGCTAAGTGAGGGTAATGGATGAGGGTTTTACTCATAGGAGATGTGGTGGGAAAGACAGGTAGGAGAGCAGTAAGTACCCTCTTACCGAAGTTTATACAGGACTATTCTGTTGACTTTGTGGTGTTAAATGGAGAGAATTTAGCCCACGGTAACGGTATAAACCAGAAGGTCTTTGATGAGATGATATTAGCTGGGGTTGATGTTATAACATCCGGAAACCATACCTTCGATAAAAAAGAGGTTATTCCCCTACTTACCTCAAAGTCTAACCTCCTTAGGCCTGCTAACCTTCCACCACAAGCCATTGGTAATGGTTACGGTGTATACAATAAAGGAGATAAAAAGATAGCTGTTATAAATCTGATGGGAAGAGTTTTTATGGGAGGTGCACTGGACTGTCCTTTTAGGAAGTTTGATGAGATATACGAATCTTTGAAGAGAGATGTGGATTACTTTATAGTAGACTTTCACGGTGAAGCCTCTTCAGAGAAGCAGGCATTTGGATATTATGTAGACGGAAGATCTGATATAATGTTTGGAACTCACACTCATGTTCAGACCTCTGATGAGAGGTTTCTACCAAAGGGAACTGCTTTTATAACAGATGTTGGTATGACTGGAGCTATAGATTCAGTGATAGGTGTAAGTAAGGATGAGGTTATTCAGAAGTTCATAACCGGAATGCCTGTGAAGTATGAGCCAGCTGAAGGTAGGTTTGTATTCAATGCTCTCTTCGTCGACTTGAAGGATAGGCTTATAGAGAGAATATCTGTTTTGGAATAGAATATGGAAGATTTTCAACTGCTCTACAAAATTCTGTTTTCATTGGGAATAAGCTTCATTATTGGTATGGAGAGGGAGTATAAAGCTAAGGAAGATATATTCGCTGGAGTAAGGACATTCCCTCTTATTGCTCTCCTTGGTGTTATATCTTCTTTCTTAGGTGAAAGATACTGGGAAGGTATCTTATACATAGCTTTTGCTGGTGTAGTCCTGTTCTCTCTCCTAAACTTCTATCTGGAGTACAGTAAAGATAGAGGCATAACTACAGAGATATCTGTTTTAATAACGTTTCTCGTCGGAGTAGCTGTATATCATGAGTATTACTATATAGCTGGGTTTGTAGGCATATTCCTCATGTTCATACTTGCCATAAAAAACCCTTAGAAGAGTTCACGAAACATCTTTAACGAAGATATCATTTCTGTAGTTAAGTTTTTAACACTTACAGTTCTTATATACCCTATACTTCCGGATAGGTACTTTGGCCCTTTTGGGTTTTTCAACCCAAAGGAGATATGGAAAGCTATCATGATAGTAGTGGTTATAGACTTTGTAGCTTATATCCTCTTAAGGTGGAAAGGTCAGAAGTCCCTTTTGATGGTTGGTGTTTTAGGGGGATTGATATCCAGTACTGCTGTCACTTACAACTTCTCCAAGCTCTCAAAAGAATTAAACACTATGACCCTCTTCCTAGGAATAGTTCTATCCTGGTCCGTAATGAACTTGAGAGTTATTTTCCTTGCGACATGTCCATCTTTTTTCTTATCTGATTGTGCCTTTTCTTACTTTAACTGGACTTTATCTTGCAGTAGTTTATCTCTACTATAAAAAGACCTATCTCTCTGAAAGTATAGAGTATCCAGGTATAAGCCGTCCTTTTATGGTATACTCTCTATTCTCCAGTTTGGGGCTATATACACCTTTATATCCTTTACGGGAAAAGTCTCGAACTTTTATTTAGGGAACCAAGGCCTCTATACCCTAAACCTGATATCCGGAGTTATAGACATAGATGCTATAGTTATATTAAGCTCTAACCTAACAAAGATAGAGAGTATCACTCAAAAAGTTGCAGTGATGTCCATGCTTATAGCTGTGCTTTCTAACTCTGTTTTTAAGTATCTTTATGTATACCTGTTTGGGGCAGGCTGGTTAAAACAGAGGATGGCTTACATTCTACTATTTACTTTAGGATATTTACTATCTGTCTTTTTGATCTTTCTTCTTCTCTAAAGGGAGATACCTTTTAGACTCCTATAACACTCTTCAAGGGGATTCTCTGTGAAGTTACATCTTCCTATAACTTTTATGCTTGTCATCTCTTCTATAACTTGAGGGTTTGTCTCTTCTGAGATATCCACTCCAGAAAAACCATTCATAACTATCCCAATAATTTCTACCCCTTCTAGAGCCTTTACAGTTAAGACTGTGTGGTTTATTGTTCCAAGTCTTGCCCGTGCAACTATCAACACAGGTACACTTAATCTCTTTATCAGGTCGACGTAGGTAAAGTCTCTTTTTATAGGCACGTAAACTCCTCCAGCTCCTTCCACTATCAGAAAGTCGTACTTTGCTCTTAGATATTCAAAATGCTCAACTATCCTATGTATGTCCAAATCCCTCTTCTCTAGAATGGAAGCTGGATACGGAGCAAGGGGGTTCTTGTACGTGTAAAGGACAACATCTTCTAAAGGTTGTCCTGTAATATCTGACAGAAGTTTTCCATCCTGGGGTATACCTTCTACTCCGGTTTCAACGGGTTTGTAGTATCCAACCCTCAAACCTTTCTCTATCAGTACTCTCGCAATGGATGCCGATACTGTAGTTTTACCTACTCCTGTGTCAGTTCCTGTTACAAAGATAGCAGACATTTATCTACCTCATATCCTCTAAGGACTCTATATTCTTAAGTTCTATATCCTTTGCTATCCTCTTTATCAGGCCTGTTAGAACTTTTTTAGGTCCTATCTCGTAGATAGTCTTTACACCTTCTCCTGTCAGAAATTCAACGGTCTGAACCCATCTAACTGGAGAGTAGAAGTGATGCCTTAACTCTTCTTTTATATCCTGGGCTCTGTATAGGGCTCTTGCTGTTATGTTAGATACAACGGGGAAGACAGGATCTTTGATATCTATCTTGTTTAGGTACTCTCCAAACTCTTCAGACTTCTCCCTTAGTAAAGAGGAGTGGGCTGGAACAGATATTGCCAGAGGAACTATTTTCTTAGCACCTTCCTGTTTTAGCAGTTCCATGACTTTTTCTACAGCCTCTTTCTCTCCGGAGATTACAGTCTGCTCATAAGAGTTGTAGTTAGCTATTTCTACAACTCCACTAACTCTCTTCAGGGTCTCTTCGATTTTTGCAGTATCTAAACCTATTATTGCAGCCATAAGTCCCACACCCTCCGGAACTGCCGACTGCATGAGAATACCCCTTATATAGGTTATGTACACGGCATCTACAGGGTCCAGACTGCCAGCGACAGCAAGGGCTGTGAACTCTCCTAACGAATGTCCTGCCACATAATCTGGTTTAATACCTTTTTCTTTAGTAAAAACCCTAAAGAGTCCATAAGAGGTTAAGACTAAAGCTGGTTGTGTATAGGTAGTTAGGTTCAGTCTCTCCTCATCCTTAAAGATTATCTCCGTAAGGTCAAAGCCAAGCCTTTCGTTCACTCTACTGTGAAGTTCTCTTATCTCTGGGAAGTTTTCGTATATATCTCTTCCCATTCCGAGGCTTTGGGAACCCTGACCAGGAAAAACGAAAGTGACCTTAGACATAAAAACCTCCTTTAAAGTTTTAAGTAGTGGATGAAGTAGGTAGCTATACCTAAGTATATGAATATACCGATTATATCGTTCATCGTAAGCGTTATAGGACCTGTTGCCAGTGTAGGGTCTTTGTTTAGTTTGAATGTTATGTAGGGTATAAGGGAGCCAGTTATAGCTGCTACAGTTATACTGAAAAACATAGATACACCAACTATAACCCCAAGTAGATGGTTACCCATCCACAGGAAAGACAGACTTCCAACTATCAGACTTATGAAAAAACCGACTATCATTGCTACCTTCACCTCTTTTAAAACAGAGGATACGTAGTCTATAACATTCTCGGACAGTTTACCAGTAGACAGTCCCCTTGCAGTTATTATGGCTGTCTGAGAGCTAATATTACCACTTAAAGCTGCAACCATAGGTATGAAAAACACTATAGGTAAAAAACTCTCTATCGTGAACCTAAAGTTGTCCATGATAAGGGCTGTGATTATCTCTCCAAATGTTGCTATTAAGAGCCATGGCATCCGGAGTTTTGCTATCTTCAGTATTTTGTTTGAGTAGAACATCTCCTCTTCCTGAGCTCCAGCCATCTTGAAGAAATCTTCTGTTGTCTTCTCTGAGATGATGTTGATTATGTCCTCGATGTAAATAACACCCTTTAGTACATCATCTTCATCTATAACAGGTAGAATGTACAGGTCATACCTGCTAAAAAGCTCTATGGCCTCTTCCTTAGTTTGGTTCTCCCTCGATACTACAACATCCCTAACCATGATATCTTTAAGCATAGCGTTCAGCGGTGCCTTTATAAGCTCCAAGAGAGATACAACACCAACAAGCCTTTTCTTCTCATCGATGATGTATATGTATATCGTCTCTTGTTCTGTTGTGATTTCCTTTAGAGTGTTTAGAGCTTGTTCTACAGTTAAATCTTCCGGCATAGAAACAAACTCTTCTCTCACTATAGATGCTACACTGTTCTCTCCCTCTTTGAGTATTCTCTCCAGTTTCTCTTTCTCTTCATCCTCCAGCTTTTCTAATACTCCATTCTTTACTTCTTGGGGTAAGTTCTCTACCAATCTTGCAATATCAGATGTAGGAAGTTCTATCAAGAAGCTTATGGCCTCTTTGTGGGTTAATCCTCTTAGAATCTCTATCTGAACTTCATCGTCCAGGTCTAAGAAGACTTGGGTTGCCTTTCGACTGTCTACTTTGAAGATAAAAGATATAAGTTTTATCTTGTCACTCTTTGGAATGTATTTTAACACTTCTGCTATGTCCCCTTTGTGGGTCTTGACAAGGACTCTCTCTAATGTTCTGTAGTCTCCTTTTCCTATAGCCTTTACTATAGTGTCTTTTAAGACGTTTAAAACTGGGTTTATCATCCTATAGCCCTAAGAAATTTGGTTATAACCAAGCAGTCTAAGGAGTTTTAAATCCTCTTTCCATCTTTCCTTTACCTTTACATGAAGGTTCAGGACAATCCTCTTGTTTAGAAGGAGCTCTAACTCTTGCCTTGCCTGAGCGCCTACCTTTTTCAACATACTACCTTTTTTGCCTATTATTATACCTTTATGGTTCTCTTTCTCTACATATAAGTTTGCATCGATGAACAGGATATCCTTGTTTATGTCCCCCTCTCTTACACTCTCCACTTCTACAGCTACCGAGTAAGGTATCTCCTCGTGGGTGTTGAAAAACACCTTTTCTCTGATTATCTCCCCTATATAGAGTTTTAGAGGTATGTCTGTAGTCTGGTCTTCTGGAAAGAGAGGAGGAGACTCCGGAAGATATCTCTTTACAGTGTTTATGAGCTCATCTATATTTATGTTCTTCAGTGCGGAGATAGGGACTATCTCATCAAATGAGTATATCTTGGTAGACTCGTCTATCAATGGTAACACCAGATCTCTCTGAATTTTATCTATCTTATTTATTACCAAGATTGTTGGTTTTTTTAGTTTTGCTATGTAGTTTTGGACTATCTGTCTGTCTTCGTTTGTCCATCCACTGTCTGCCTCTATAAGCATCATAACAATGTCAGCATCTTCTATGGAGGCAACAGCGGACTCAACAACTGACTTTGTAAGTAAGTCCTTTCCTCTCTGGATCCCTGGTGTGTCTAAGAATACTATCTGGGCATCCTTTATGTGTTTTACTCCAAGTATCCTGATCCTTGTAGTTTGCGGTTTTGGGCTTACAATAGATATCTTTGTCCCTATGATGCTGTTCAGTAGTGTAGATTTACCTACGTTTGACCTTCCTACTATAGCAACAAATCCTGCTCTAAAATTCTCCATAACATCTCCTTTTAGTAGTACACATCCTTAAGAAACAGTCCTTCTGCTGGGGCTGAGAACTTTCCTTTTTCTGGATTCTTCTCTTTTATTATTTTATCAAATTCTTCTAAAGACAGACTGCTTCTACCTATAGCAACAAGATGTCCCACTATTCCCCTTACAAGTCCCCTTAAGAAGTGGGAGGCGGTGATCTCTATCTGTATTAACCTCCCATCAAAGCTCAGTTTTACTTCTCTCAAATCTATCTCTTCCCGGAGATACTTGCCTTTTTTCGAAAGACTTAAAAAGTTTCTATGCCTCTTTAATACCTCTATACCCTCCAACATCTTAATTATATCTATCTTTTTATCTATATACCATCCTCTGCCGAAGAGGAAGGGGTTTGGATGGGTATATACTGTATACAGATACGTCTTTCCTTTTGCGTCAAATCTTGCATTGAATCTATAGTCTACATCTTCTAGGCTAAGGACTGATATATCCCTCGGTAGGGTTGCGTTTAGGTATCTTTTAATCTCCCCAGGTTCTTTATAAGTTTTTGTTCTGAAGTTAGAGACATGTTTCAGTGCGTGAACCTTTGAGTCTGTTCTACAACATCCTATCAGTGTTACATTCTGTTTAAAAAATTCAGAGAGTTTATCCTCTATAACCTGCTGAATCCCTATACCGTTTTCTTGTCTCTGCCAACCGTTGTAGTTTGTGCCTATAAAGGATAATGTTAGTTTGTAGTTGTAAGGCATGTTAAAGTAGGATGTTTCCCTGTTTTCCGGATTCAATCTCTTTTATCAGCTGTTCTAAAGACACGTTAAACATTTTGTATAACTTTTCTCTTTCTTCCACCCAGCTTTTATGGATGATACAAGGTTTTTCGTCTCTACATTCTCTAAACCCGAGTAGACAGTTCTCAAATAGAGAAAGTCCATCTATTGAAGCTACTACATCTATCAGTTTTATCTCTCCTGGTTTTTTTTTCAAACTTACTCCACCCTTTGGACCTCTGAAAGATTGAAGTATACCAACCTTTACCAGTTTTAACATGTTCTTCGATAGAAAGTAAAAGGAAAGTCCCAGCTCTCTAGATATCTCCTTTATGGATACATACTCTCTACCGTTCCCGTAGAGCGCAATATACACTAAAGCCCTTATACTATCTTTGGTTGCTTCGCTTATCATCTTAACCCTTTCAACTATCTGTTTTGTTGTGATATATAAAATTATACTTTGGATTAGAGATTATTTTGAAGCATTTACAAATCCGGTATGATAACATATTAACTTAGAGAATCCTATGACAATAAATAAATTTAAAGGAACAAGAATGTTAGAAGTTATACATTCTCCAGAAGATATGTTTAAACTGTCAAGAGGTATAAGGAAGGGTGGAAATTCCATCGGGTTTGTCCCTACAATGGGTTATCTGCATCAGGGCCATATATCTCTCATAGATAGAGCAAGAAAAGAGAATGACATCGTAGTGGTGAGTATATTCGTCAACCCTCTACAGTTTGGGAAGAATGAAGATCTAGACAGGTATCCCAGGGATTTTGAGAGGGATTATAGTCTCTGTAAAGACGCAAAAGTAGACTACATATTCTACCCTTCCTACAGTGATATGTATCCAGAGGATTTTAATACTTATGTTGAGGTAAAAGAGTTGTCTGAGATCCTGTGTGGAGCTTTTAGACCCGGACATTTTAGAGGTGTTACCACTGTTGTCTTAAAACTCTTTAACATAGTTTCTCCAGATAGAGCCTACTTTGGTAAAAAAGACTACCAACAACTTCAGATTATAAAGAGGATGGTTAAAGACCTAAATATACCTGTTGAGATTGTAGCCTGTCCTACTGTTAGAGAACCAGATGGTCTTGCTATGTCTTCTAGGAACAGATATCTCTCTCCAGAGGAGAGGCTGTCAGCTACATATATAAGTAAGGCTCTCTTTAAAATCAAAGATGCTTTTGATAGGGGTGCCTCTGAAGTCTGGAGACTGAAAGAGGTTGGGTTAGATGTACTAAATAAAGCCCCACTGATAGGAGAGATACAGTACCTTGAAGTGGTCCATCCGGAGAATCTAAAAAGTAGAGAATACGCCCAGAAAGGTGATGTGGTAGCTGTTGCTGTATTCATAGGAAACACAAGACTGATAGACAACATAGAGCTTTAGGGTGAGATATGGAGAGAACTATACTTAAAAGTGTGATATCTTCTCTATCAGAATACGTACAAGGTAAAGAGAAGTCTATAGAACTTACCTTGATAACTCTCTTCTCAAGAGGACACTTGCTCATAGAAGACCTGCCAGGGCTTGGTAAAACTACCTTGGCTCTTGCTGTAGCAAAGATACTAGGTATGGATTTTGGGAGAATTCAATCAACATCAGACTTACTACCCACTGACATAACAGGTCTATCTATCTACAACAAAAATACTCAGCAGTTTGAGTTCTACCCTGGACCAATATTTAACAACATAGTTTTAGTAGACGAGATAAACAGAGCAACACCTAAGACTCAGAGTGCTCTACTTGAAGCGATGGCAGAAAAACAGGTAACAGTAGAGGGAAAAACGTATAAACTACCAAGACCTTTCTTCGTTATAGCTACTCAGAATCCGATAGAGCAGTATGGTACCTTTCCTCTTCCAGAGTCTCAACTTGACAGGTTCATGATGAAAATATCCCTTGGATATCCTTCAAGACAGGCCGAAAAGGAGATTATCATAGGTGGTAGCAGAAGGGAAGTTCTGTCAGAGATAAAACCGATCCTTAGTAAGGAGAAGGTAGTAGAAGTACAGGAATACATAAAGGATAGAGTGTACATTTCAGAGAAGGTTGCAGACTACATACTTGACATAGTGTGGGCAACAAGGGAGAGTAGGTATTTAGACAGCGGGCTATCTACTAGAGGGACTCTTGCTATAACTTACACAGCAAAAACGAGAGCATTTTTCGAGGGAAGGGACTTCGTGATTCCGGAAGATATAAAGTACCTATCTAAGTATGTAATAACCCATAGGGTTATATTTAAACCTGAGTATGAAAACCAAAAGGAAGAGGTGATAAGATCCGTCGTAGAGCAAGTCCCAGTACCTTTAGTATAAAGATGACAAAAGCTGGATGGATTTATATAGTGATAACCCTTTTTATAGGGTTTGCTGCGGTAAATACTGGGAATAATTTACTTTTTCTGATACTCTCAGCTTTCTTGGGTTTTATGGCAGTCTCAGGGTTCATAGGCCGTAAGAACGTCCAAAATCTACAATTAGAGCTTTCTTTTCCGGATGAAGTGTATGCAAATGTAGATTTTCCCTTAAAGATAGCCCTTATAAACAGGAAGAGATTCCTCCCAGCTTTTCTCATAAAGGTAGATATATCCGGAAGGGAGATACTGTTCCCTTTAGTGGAGAACAGAGAAGAGAAGGTTATAGATTTTAAGATAAAAGACAGAGGTGTATTCAATATTCAAACAGTGACATTCTGTAGTATATTTCCCTTTGGTTTCTTTGTAAGATGTTTTAGCTATAATGTGGATATCCAGAAAGTAGTCTTCCCTCAACCAAAGAGGTGCGAACTCTTTCAGAGTTTAGGCATGAAAAGTAAGAAGAAAGGAGAGAGAGATACAACCAGAGTAGGGTATGAAGGAGAGCTGATATCCATAAGAGACTACACAGGCTCAAGTCCTGTGAAGTACATCCACTGGAAAGCAACAGCCAAGACAGATACACTAAAAGAAAAAGAGCTATCCCAAACTTCGTCCATTCCTGTGTATATGAAGTTCGAAGAGGTACAGATCCAGGACCTTGAAGAGAAATTATCCTGTATCACCTATCTACTAATAAGAAGTGTCAACATGGACATAGATCTGTTTGTAGAGTACAGAGGAAATATTTTCTATGGGAAGTCAAAACACCAGAGGAATACACTTTTAGATATCATGGCCCGGATGTAAGTGGTTCTATGAAGAAAATTTACAGCTTAGAAAGCTTGGTAAAGATAAATACATACTTAGGTTCTGTTCTGATATTTATTCTAGTTTTACCCCATACAAACCTGCTTTACAACTTCTCATTTTTACTTTTGTTTTCTCTAGCTTTTTACCGAGACTTTTTTAGAGAACTTTACATACCAAGGATTTTTCTAAACATCTCTGCCATTATCCTACTTATTTTCATGGCTTTACAGATAAACATCTCTAACCTAATACTTCCGATAATAGAGACTCTTTTACTACTTCTCTCTCTAAAACTACTGGAGAACAAGAAGTTCAGAGACTATATGCAGGTTTACTTACTTATAGCTCTAATATTCGCCGGATACTCTATGATTTCCATAAGTATGGTGTTCCTCCTTTATCTACTTATATATCTGTTTTTACTGAACTTCTCTATAATCACTCTTACCTACTACACACAAGGAAAGAATTTAGACCTGTCTTTATCCCAGATAAAGAACATAGCTTTTAAGTCTTCAATAATCCCTTTTCTTGCAATACCGGTTTCTCTACTCCTATTCTTCCTCATCCCCCGAACTAACTATCCTATGTTAAACATCCTTTCTCAACAACCAAAAGGTAAGGCAGGTTTTAGTGATGAAGTTTCCCTGGGAGAGGTCTCCTCAATTCAAGAGAATAATGGAGTGGCTATGAGAGTAGCTATGGAGAACATAGGGGAGATATACATAAGGGGTATTACATTCAACAAGTTCGATGGAAAACGATGGGAAAACACAGTTCCAGATAGCCTTAGGTTTAAGAGAGAGTTTTCTCTCTCAAAAAAGATAACCTATACTGCCTATTTGGAGCCAACCTACGAGAACTATCTATTTACTATAGATATACCTTACAGAGTAGACCTTGGGAAGTTCAATAAAGACTACTACCCTTATTTAAGGAAAGATCTGACTTTTACCACCACAATGCCGATAAGCCAGAGAGTTATGTACAAAGGCTGGTCTATACTCTCTGATAGATACTACGAAGAGACCGCTACAGAATACTACCTACTACTTCCTGAAGTTCTGTCGGAAAGTGTGTTAGATTATGGTAGGAAGCTTAAGGGTAAAGATAGCTACGAGACAGCCACGAACATACTACGAGAACTGTACAGGTACCAGTACTCTCTCTCAGATCTTCCAGTTGGAGAGAACCAGGTTGAAGAGTTCTTGTTTAAGAAGAAAAAGGGAAACTGTGAGTACTTCGCCACAGCTATGGTTATTATGCTCCGGATTAACGGTATACCTTCAAGGGTAGTTGGGGGTTATAAAACCAACACCTATAACGATATAGGCAAATACTACCTTGTAAAGCAGAAGGATGCTCATCTGTGGGTGGAAGCTTACATAGATAACTACTGGATTAGGTTTGACCCTACACCTCCAGTCAGGGAAGAGGTTGTGCAAACTATAGATAGACCTTCTAGATTAAAACTTTTTTTTGACAGTGTAAACTACTACTACAATGCTTTTATAGTAAACTATGACTTCTCTAAACAGATGAGTCTCTACAAAGGCATAAAAGAAAGGGTTTCAGAAATTCCAAAGATAACCTTCAGCCTCCGGGAGAAAGTTCCAGTTTTACTCTCTTTACTATCCATCTTTTCTATTACAGTATTGATCCTGACAATTTACAGAAACCTAAGAAGAAGTTACGAAGAGAGGATTTTAAACCTTTTCTACAGAAAACTAAAAAGATACGGCTATACAAGAGAGAAAGCAGAAGGACTGGAGGAGTTCTGTAGTAAAATAGAAGAGGAAGATCTTAGAGTGAGTTGTCTTCTTTTTGTTAAGGAGTTAGAGAAGCATATCTATGGTAAAGAGAAACTCTCTGTGGAAGATTTTAGAAGGCTTAAACAGATGTTAGGGGAAATTGGGAAAGATGAGAAGCGAGAGAGAGTTTAGTATACCCTGGCAAAGTCTGGTTCTCCGGAAAAATTTATAAATATACAGACCATATTTAACAGGAGGAAGGAAGTTGTTTGAGTTATTAACGGAGAAGTTTAGCAGTGTTGTAGAGAAGTTAAGAGGTGCTAAAAAGATAGATGAAGAGACCCTGGATGAAGCTCTAAAAGATATAAGAACAGCCTTGTTAGATGCAGACGTTAACTACGACATCGTTAAGGGTTTTATATCAGATGTAAAACAGAAATTCCTTGGACAAGAACTTATAAAAGGTCTAACAGCAGGAGAGACCGTAATCAAACTAATCTATGATGAAGTTCTATCCATCTTAGGAGGAGAGGAACCACCTTCCATCCCAAAGGTAGACAGACCACCTGCCATAATTATGCTAGTTGGCTTACAGGGAACAGGTAAAACCACTACAGCAGGAAAGCTTGCTAAGTATCTAAAATCAAAAGGTTTTAAAGTAGGTGTTGCCTCTGTGGATGTCCGAAGACCTGCAGCAGCAAAACAGCTGTGCACCTTAGCGTCTTTTATTGATATACCCTGCTTTGTGGATGAAGAAGAAAAAGATGCTCTTAAGTTAACAGACAAAGTAATAGAAGATGCTAAAAAACAGAGATTCTCATACCTGATCTTTGATACCGCAGGAAGATTACATATAGACCAAGAGTTGATGGAAGAACTGGTTAAGATGAAAGAGAAGATAAAACCTGCAGAGATACTTTACGTAGCGGACGCTATGCAGGGTCAGGATGCTATAAACACAGCCCAAGAGTTCCATAGAGCAGTTAACCTAAGTGGAGTTATACTTACGAAGTTAGATGGGGATGCTAAAGGTGGTATAGCCCTATCTGTCCGGAAGACCTTGGGAGTTCCTATAAAGTTTATAGGAACCGGAGAGAAGATAGAGAACTTTGAACAGTTCTACCCAGACAGGATAGCCCAGAGGATACTTGGACTTGGAGATATCCAGACACTTCTGGAAAAGATGCAGGCAGCCATAGATGAAGACAAAGCAAAAGAGATGGCTCAGAAAGTTGTGAATGCAGAGTTTACCCTTGAAGACCTGAGAGATCAGATAAGGATGATAAGAAATCTCGGACCTATGGAACAGCTACTTAAGATGATCCCTGGAGTAGGTTCGAAGGTAAAGGACCTGAAGATAGATGATAAACAGTTTGTAAAGATAGAAGCTATAATAAACTCTATGACTCCGGAGGAAAGAAGAAAACCATTCATAATAAACGGTAGCAGGAAGAAGAGGATAGCAAGGGGAAGCGGGACAACCATACTGGAAGTAAACAAGGTATTGAAGCAGTATGAGGAGATGAAAAAAATGATGAAAAAAATTAGAAAATCTGGTAAAATTAATTTTCCTTTTAAACTACCATTTTAATCTATAAGGAGGTACATTATTTGGTAAGGATAAGACTTGCAAGAGCTGGAAGAAAGAAACATCCAGTTTTTAGAATGGTTGTTATAGACTCAAAGGCACCAAGGGAAGGAAGAGCTATTGAGTACATAGGAACCTATGACCCTGTCTTAAAAACAGGAAAAGTCGATGTTGAAAAAGCTAAAGAGTGGATACAGAAAGGAGCACAACCTACAGAAAGAGCCCTAAAGATTCTTAAAGATTTTGGCCTTCAAGCTTGAAAAATCCTAACAAAGGAGGAGTGACAGATGGCAAAGCTTACAGAAGTTGTGGAGTTTATGGCAAAAGCCATAGTAGACCATCCCGAAAAGATAGAAGTTAAGGAGATTGAAGGAGAAAAAACCACTGTAGTAGAGTTAAAAGTTGCACCGGAAGACCTAGGAAAAGTTATAGGTAAGAAAGGAAACACTGCAAGAGCTATGAGAACCATACTTGCTGCAGTCTCAAGAAAAGCTAACAAAAAAGCTGTTTTAGAGATATTAGAATAATGCAGTAACCATCCTCCCCTGTTATCTGGGGAGGGTAAACTAAAACTTCTCTACTCTTAAAACTCTCTCTTTATCTCCTATAACCTCGATCTTTATTCTGTATACAGGCAAACTATAACTCTTAAAATCCTCACCCTTTGGCCACTCTACTACGATCACCCCATAGCCAGCTATATCAGATATATCAAAGTAGTTTAACCTGTACATATCTATGTGGTATATTATATGGAATCTACCGGAGTATTCGTTCATTACAGTGAAAGTTGGAGAAGTAACATCCTCCTTGACCCCAAGATGTTTTAGAAGCAACTTCGTAAGAGTAGTTTTTCCAGCTCCTAACTCTCCTTCTAAGAGAATAATCTCATCACCTTTCAACTCTCTAGCCAGACCTTCTGCAAAACTCTCCAATTCTTGTAAGTCTTTTATGATGATACTGTTTGTCATACATTGCTCCTGTTGTATAATTAAGATGAATAAATTTTAACTTAAACGCTGGAGGATTAGAATATGTTCTATGGTTCTGTGGTTGCCCTCATCACACCCTTTAGAGAAGGTTCTTTAGACAGAGAGTCTCTAAAATCTCTCATAGAGTTTCATATAGAAAACCAAACAGATGCAATAGTGGTAGCTGGAACTACTGGAGAGTCTCCCACTTTAACGTACGAGGAGCATGAGCTTCTCATTGAACTTGCAGTAGAGTATGCAAACAAGAGGATACCTATAATAGCAGGAACAGGAGCCAACTCTACCCACGAAGCCATAGCCCTCACGAAATTTGCTGATAAGGTTGGAGCAGACGCATCACTACAGGTTGTTCCATACTACAACAGACCAACCCAAGAGGGTATATACCAGCACTTCAAAGCTATTGCAGAAGAAACAAACATTCCACTTATACTCTATAATATACCCTCAAGGACAGGGGTGGATATGTTACCAGAAACTTTTGCAAGACTACATGCAGACTTTCCAAATGTAATAGGGATAAAGGAGGCAACAGGAAATGTTGCAAGAGTGTCAGAGACTATATCACTAACAAGTGAGGAGGTCTTAATCCTATCCGGAGATGATGTCCTTACACTACCGATGATGGCAGTTGGAGCAAAAGGTGTGATCTCAGTTGCAAACAATCTAATCCCGAGAGAAATAGCTCATATGTGTAGACTTGCTTTAGAAGGTAAGTTTGATCAAGCAAGGGAGATACACAACAGATACTGGGATCTATTTAAAGTACTGTTTATAGAGACTAATCCTATACCGGTGAAGACGGCAGCTAAGATGATGGGTCTTATAAAAGATGATGAACTAAGATT
Source organism: Hydrogenothermaceae bacterium (assembly GCA_026418535.1). Taxonomy (GTDB): domain Bacteria; phylum Aquificota; class Aquificia; order Aquificales; family Hydrogenothermaceae; genus JAOABC01. The sequence goes on from JAOABC010000008.1 coordinate 20,525, forward strand.
ACCCCTATATAAGATGAGTGAAAAAAACAGAGAGAAGGTTGCTGAAGTGCTAAAAAGACATAACCTCTTTTAAAAAATTTAAACAGTCTCGTTCTTAATACAAAGTATTTTTGGTATAATTTTTGTCTAATTTTTTAGAAATACTTTCAAAGGAGATGTTTTGAAGGTAGGTATAGTTGGCATTGGGAATATGGGTTCTAAATACGTGAACAAATTCCGGGAGTTGAGACTAGACTATGTTCTGATAGACTCTGATCGTAGTAAATTTGAGAATTTTCCTGAGGATGTCCCAAAGTACACAGATCTATCTAAAGCTCTATCCAAAGAGAGTATAACACACCTTTTCGTTGCTACTTCTCCCCAGTCTCACGTGCCTGTAGCAAAGCTTGGTATAAATGAGGGAGTGAACGTTATGGTTGAAAAACCACCAGCTCTTGATACTAAATCTCTCTCTGAGGTCATAGAGTTAGCTCAAAAGAAAGGTGTGCAGTTTGCAGTTTCTGAGATAGAACTACTGTCCAACAGCATCCAGAACCTACAGAAGAACGATGGCTGGGAAAGGGGAGAGGGTTTTAGATTAAACCTTGGTAAAGGCTACATAAACCCCTTTTACGACCTTGCATGGCATGATATGTACATATTCCACTATCTGTTTGGAAGTTTCCGGATAGAAAGTATAAAAGAGGAGAGTAGTATCGTAAGTCTTGATGTAAGAAACGATAGTATAGAGTTCTCACTACAGGTAGCATGGCTACATCCTTACCTAAAAAGACAGTGGCATCTTTACTCTAGTGAGGAAGAGACAATTCTGAACTTTGTAGAAGACACCATCTATTATGGAGATGGTAGGATGAAAGAGAGAGACGGTGTAGACAAGTTGAAACTGATGATTGAAAACTTTCTGGGTAACCCTTCTAGTGATAGCTCTATAAGAGCTTTTGAAATCCTAAAGGAATTTGAAAAAATAAGTAGATAAAGGAGATAAAAGAGGTGATACCGATAATAAAGCCATACTTTGGAAAGGAAGAAGAAGAGACTGTTTTGGAGATAATAAAGAGTGGACAGATAACCAGAGGTCGGTGGACCGTTGAGTTCAAAGAGGTATTTAAAAACTACATAGGAGTATCCTACTGTCACACTATATGTAGTGGAACTGCAGCCCTGTATATAGCGCTGAAGGCAATAGGTATAGCTAAAAAGGAGGATGTAGTTATAGTTCCCGCTTTAAGCTTTATGGCCACGATAGATGCAGTTTATATGGCTGGTGGAACTCCCATCGTTGTTGATGTAGATGAGAGTTATACTATGGATGTAAACCAGCTTGCTGAAGCTGTAGAAAAGTATAAACCTAAGGCCGTGATACCTGTTCATCTTTTTGGGCAGACAGCCCAGATGGATAAAATAAAGGATATCTGTAAAAGCAATGGAGTGATAATACTGGAGGATGCTGCACAGGCTCACGGAGCTGAGTTTAAGGGTAAAAGAGCAGGCTCTCTTGGAGATCTATCAGCCTTTAGCTTCTACGCTTCCAAGAACGTAGCGATGGGTGAAGGAGGAGCGATACTTACAAATAACCCAGAGATTGACGATAAAATATCTAATTGGGTGGAGTTTGGGGCTCATCCAGCTCTAAACCTCCGGATAACAGAGTTTCAGGCAGGTATAGGCTACTGGCAGTTGAAGAGGTTAGAAGAGACAAACGAAAAGAGAAGAAAGATAGCCGGGATATACAGTTCTGAATTCGATGACCTTCCAGGCCTTGTTCTTCCAAAGGAATTTCCAGGTAGGAAACATGTTTTCCACATATACCCTCTCCGGCACTCTAAAAGGAACCAGATAATAGAGAAACTTCTAGAAAACAAAATAGGTGCTAGAGTATATTACGACTACACATTACACCAGCTTAGGGATGCTGAACATCTACCTTGTGAGTTTAGTGAGCTTGCAAAAGACCAGCTTTTCGCAATTCCTATCCATGCTTCTTTAACTGAGGAAGAGGTTGAATATATTGTTGATAAAGTTAAGAATGTTGTAAAAACAGTTTAAAGGAGGAAAGTATGAAGGTTATAGAAGGTCAGCTATCAGCTTATGGCTTAAAGTTTGCGATCGTAGTTGGGAGGTTTAATAGCTTTATAACAGATAGATTGCTGGAAGGTGCTGTGGACTGTATAGTCAGGCATGGTGGAGATAGGGAGAGTATAGAGGTCTTTAAAGTTCCCGGTTCTTTTGAGATACCTCTGATTGCAAAAAAACTGGCTAAATCCGGAAAATACGATACTATAATCTGTCTTGGTACTGTTATAAGAGGTTCAACTCCTCACTTTGACTATGTTGCCAGTGAAGTAACTAAGGGAATAGCCCAAGTATCTTTGGAGACAGAGATTCCTATAAGTTACGGTATACTAACCACTGACACTATAGAGCAAGCCGTAGAGAGAGCTGGAACTAAGATGGGAAATAAAGGCTTTGATGCCGCTATGACGGCTATAGAGATGGTAAATATCATAAAGAGTGTTTAGGTTTATGAGAAAAAAAGAACTTTTAGAGAGAAAAAGGTATAAAAAGTTAACATTAGAGTACCTTTTGAGACTTTTCTACGCTGTGGATATCTCTGGAAAGGACTTTGATACAACCGTGGAAGAGATAGACAGAGAGATACACCTTCCGGAGAATTACAAAAACCAGATAAGGCAGATAGTTACTACATACACTCAACATGAAAATGAAATAAACCACCTGATCTCTTCCCATCTTGTAGGGTGGAGGTTGGACAGAATAGGATTTTTAGAGAGAGCAACCCTCCGGATATGGGTCAGTTATATATTGTATCTGCGGAGCATCTTACCTAAACAGATGTTTTTGAGAGAGATAGGATATATCATCTCCTTTATGTTAGAACTCTTGGAGTGTTATGGGGTCCCAAAAAGAACGGTTAAGTTTGTACACGGAGTGATCTCCTCAATCCTAAAAGAACAGACAGAGAAAGTAAACACTAAGACTGTCTGATCCTCTCTTCTATCTTTGATATCAAGTCTTCTATGAGTTGTTTTATCTCATAAGCCATGTCTACTATTCTTGGACTTTTGCTCCCTTCTGCTTTTTTTACTAAGGGTAGTATCTGAGTTGCAAGCTGTCTCTGATACTCTCTAAGATCAAACTCAAGCTCCTCTTTAGTAAGGTCCTGTATGTTTACGAGGTAGGAGTGGTGAGTTATTTTTGTTGAGATAAGTATGTGATTTACTTCCTTCTCCAAATCTCCTCTGTCATTTCCTGCCTTCGTAAAGTCCGCCATCATGTTTACCTCCAAAAATTTTGAAAATTATAGGATAATATTCTATATTTAAGAAATTATATTTGCTAGGGGAGCGCTATTTGAGTAACACCAAAAAGTTTGAAGTACTCTTAGAATTAGCTGGGGAAATAACAAGAGAAAAGGAACCAGAGAATCTTATACCATTACTTGCTGATATGGTGAAAAATCTTCTTAATGTAGATAGGTGCAGTCTATTCTTGTACGATGAAAATAGAGATGTTCTTTTTACTGTAGTGGCCCATGGGAAAGTAAAAATAGAGGTTGCCCCAAATAGAGGAATAGTTGGTGCTTCTTTTAGGGATGGAGTTCCACTTATAGTACAAGAAGCATATGCTGACCCTAGATTTAATAAAGAAGTTGATAAACAGACAGGATACGTAACGAAGAACATCCTATCTATACCTCTGTTTAACACTAAAAAGAAGGTTATTGGAGTGTTTGAAGCTATAAATAAAATAGATGGAGACTTTACAGATGAAGATTTAAAACTCTTTCAGCTTTTATCTATTTACGCAGCAAATACAATAGAGGCATCCACCTTGTACAAAAAGATAGAAGATGCATACAAAGAAACTATATACAGACTTGCTTTTGCAGCTGAGTATAAAGACCCTGAGACTTATAACCACATTGTTCGTATTGGATTTATGGCTTCGACATTAGGGCAAAAGATAAATCTTGAAAAGGCCTTATGTAATAAATTGCAGCTGGCTGCACCTATGCATGATATAGGAAAGATAGGTATTCCAGACAGAGTTCTCCTAAAGAAAGGTAGACTTGAGGGAGAAGAGATAGAGATAATGAGAAAACATACGATAATAGGATATGAAATACTTAAAGATAGCGAGAGTGAACTTCTTCAGATGGCTTCTAGGATTGCCTTAGAACATCATGAAAAATGGGATGGAACAGGTTACCCATATGGTAAAAGGGGAGATGAGATATCTGTAGAGGCAAGAATAGTTTCTATCATTGATGTATTTGATGCTCTAACATCAAATCGCCCTTACAAAACTGCCTGGAGCATAACCGATGCAGTAAAATACATGGAAGAGCTCTCCGGAAAAGACTTTGACCCTTACATTCTATCTGTTTTCCTTGAAAATTTACAAGAGTTTATAAAAATAAAATCCAAGTATAAGGATGAAATTTAGAAGTGTATATCTAATTTTCTTACTATCTATACTTATTACTCTCATTTTCTACCTATCTCCAATGTTAGACTGGTTAGAGACAAAATCGTTTGACATGAGAGTTAAACTTACGCTATCAACACAGAAAGCTCCGGAAGAAGTTGTTATCATACTTATAGATGAACCTACCCTAAAGATGATGGATTCTCTTTATGGAAGGTGGCCATGGCCACGGGAGATACATGGAGATGTTATAAAGTTTTTAAGTTTAGGAGGGGCAAAAGCAGTAGTTTATGATATTCTGTTTACTGAGAAGTCAGAACAATATCAAGATTCGATTCTAGCTGAAGCTACAAAGGAGGCAGGAAATGTTTATCACGCTATACAACTCTATTTAGACTCAGAGGTAAAAACTCTCAAACCATTACCAACAGAGATAGTCTCAAACTTCTCTCTGAAAAAGGTCCATGTAGACACAGAGCTCCCTACCACCAATGAGTATATGGTTCCCTACAGAGATCTCTACATATCTTCAAAAGGATTAGGAGTTGTAGAGTTTTCTCCGGATAAAGATGGAGTGTACAGAAAAACCCATCTTATTAGAAGATACGGAAAGATGTTCTTTCCTATTCTGCCACTATCTATTCTTATCTCGGATAAGAAAGTAAACAGAATTGTATATTCGAAGGATAGCTGTTTAATATCAGGAGAAAATTATATTCTTTCTGTTCCTCTATTAAATGGTGAGTATGTTGTTAAGTTGTATGGTAGTTATAACGTTTATTCTATGAGTGGTATTATCGCGTCCATAATGGCCATAAAAAAAGGATACATGGAAAATATTCACGTAGATCCCTCTGAGTTCAGTGGTAAAGTTGTCTTTGTAGGTGCTAGCTCTATAGGCTTAGAGGATCTAAAACCTACTTCACTCTTTACTCTGACTCCTGGTGTATTCCTGCATGCCTCTATATACTCAAATATAATAAAAGAGGATTTTTTTAACTTCGTGAAACCTATGCATATTTTGCTAGTTAGTATAGTAGTTGTATCCTTAATAAATTTAATCTTCTTTCTCAATATGAGATTCATGGTAAAGGTTTTAGTATCTCTTTATTTTGTATTCTTCTGGCTATTTATTGCTTTTGGGCTATTCTATAAAAATATTGTAGTAGACCTCGTAAAACCTATAGTAAGTTTTACATCTGTCATTGTTCTAATGGTTTCGTACACTAGTATAAAAGAGGAGAGAGAGAAGAGAAAGATCAAGAAAAGCTTTGAGAAGTATGTCTCAACAGCAACAATACAACATATACTGAATAAACCCGAAGAGGCTATCCTTGATACAAAAGGAAAAAGGATAGAGCTATCTATACTGTTTTCTGATATACGTGGTTTTACGAGAATAACAGAAAGTAGTGAGCCGGAAAAGATTGTAGAGATGTTGAACATATATCTAGACAGTATGACAGAGGTGGTCTTTAGGAACTCTGGAACTGTAGACAAGTTTATAGGAGATGCCATACTAGCCTTTTGGGGAGCTCCCATCAAAACGGAAAATCATCCTTATTTAGCAGTTAAGTCTGCCCTAGAGATGCTTTCTGTGTTAAATAGAGAGGTAAATCCATTCCTATCTAGATTAGGTCTACCTCAGATAAGTATAGGGATAGGTATCAATACTGCAGATGTTGTCTTAGGAAACATAGGTTCAAAATACAGATTGGATTATACTGTAATAGGAGATGGGGTAAATTTAGCTTCAAGATTAGAGAGTTTAACTAGATTCTATGATGTAAATATCTTGATTTCCGAATATACATGCAAAAAGTTAAACGCAAAAGAGAAGGAATTTTCAGTTAAGGTGATAGATTTGGTCAGAGTTAAAGGAAAGAAAGAACCTGTAACAATATACGAAGTTACCGAGTATTCTGCTTTGAATGAGAAGATAGCAGAACTGACAGAAAAAGCCTTTCAACTATACTTGAAAGGTAGATGGGAAGAATCTTCTATCCAATATAGAGATATACTTGAGATAGTGCCTACAGATACAGTTTCTAAGATATTCCTGAACAGATGTAAAGTCCTCTTAGCAGAAAAGCCTTCCGGTTGGGATGGCGTATGGGAGTTTAAGGAGAAATAACCTCTATAGAGAGAACCTCTTTTTACCAACTAAAGGGCGTATTCTCACTCCTTCTTTTCTCAACCCATCTATCTCTTGAATAATTTCCTTTTCGTAAGTAGGTTTAAGGTGTACAGCATAGATACGTAAGTTTTTTCTTTCTAGATTTGATATATCTTCTAATAAAGTTCTTACTGTATTGTGTAAACTTACATTCGCTATCTCTTCCTTTGAAGAGGGAAAAGAGATGTCAACAAAAACGGTTTTAATTTGATTGTCCTTTTTAACAAAGTCCCAAAAGATAGGATTTTTAAAAGTATCCGATGTATAGGCAAATCCCCTTTCTCCCCTCTTTACTACTAGACTGATCGTTGGAACAGTATGATTGCTCGAAATGGGAAATATTTTATAACCTTCTAAATAGAACTCCTTGTAAGGAAATATTTCTAAATACTCCATAGTACTCTTACCGCTTTTTGAGAGTTTTATTTTATCAAAAGCTGGCCATATAGTCTCATTGAATATGTTTTTTTTTAGAGCTTCTAGGGTCTCCGGAAGTCCGTATATCTTTATAGGTTCCTCCCTTTCATTTATAGTGTAATCTACTAAAAACGGAACATCGCATATATGGTCAAAGTGCGAATGAGTTAAAACTATGTTCTTGATTAATATTAGTTCACTTTTTTCCAATGCAAAGATATTTCCAGCATCTATCAAAGTGTTGTTTGGTAAATAGAAACACATCGAAAATCTTCTCTTAGCTTTTCCTCCAGAGCTCCCTAAAATATAAAAAGAGAATCTGTCTTTCATTTTTACTCCTTTTTTGTAAGACTCTTTTTTATGTACCTTTCAAACCTATATCTGTTTCTTTTTAAATTTAGGTTCTTTAGATTGTCTTTTTCTAAGAACTCATCCAAAACATTTATCCTTTCAGATATATTCGGATGCGTTTTTTCCAATTGTTCTCCATAACCTTTTTCCAAAACTCTTTTTAAAAATCTCTTTAGTCCTTCTGGGTCATACCCACTTAGGTAGATAAGCTGTGTTCCCACTCTATCTGCTTCATACTCCTGTTCTAACTGATACCCTTTCTCAAAGAGGATTTTGTATGCTTCGTCTAAAAGCGTTAATGTTATATCTTCAACTGTTCCCATCGGTCCTTTTATGATTGTAGCCAAGCTTCCCATTTTACCTTTTTCTTTAGCTCTTAGATTTATATTTTTCATAATATGCATCTGGGTGATATGGGCTATCTCATGGGCTAGTATACCGGCCAACTCTGATTCGTCTTCCACTAATTCTAGACATCCCTTTGTAATAAATACATATCCACCAGGTGTAGAAAAAGCGTTAACAGTCTCTGTGTCTAAAATACCAAAATGATACTTTAACTCTTGTCTTGGTCCATGTTTGGCAATATATCTACCTAAAAGATTTATGTACTTTGTTTTTTCTTCATCTTTGATAAGTTTATATTTACCTACTATTTTTACTGCCAACTCTTTACCAAATGAAATTTCCGTTTCCACATCTTCGGCCAATAGTGACCTCTCTTTGTGTAGATGAGCCCTTTTTCTTAACTCGTCTCCAAAAGACAGGTTAGAGAGCATAAAAACTAAAATTAGAATGTACGATATCGATTTCATCCAACTACCCTTGTTCATCTAAACTTACAAGTTTAGAGCTGGAGTATTTATAGTCCGCCTTCTTTTGGCTTTCCTTACTCCAGCTGGCGGTTTTTGGAAAGCCATTGCAACACTTACAGTTCTCAGGTCAAAATTGTCTCATTCTGTAGCATTGCTTCCAACCCTATTACTTCTCTATATATTCAGTCTCTCCCTTCTTCAAACTCTATAGTTTTCTCTTTGGAAATATTCAGACTTTCCAACCATTCTATAGATTCTAGATCTAACATGTACTTTTGATTGGCTCTATACCTATCCTCAAGTAGTCCTCTAACAGCAGCTGCTGTTGTGTATCCGGAAGCTCTTCTTCTTGCCGTATCTTTTACATCCACTTCTCGCTCTGTAATTGAAATCCTCTCTAAAGGAGGTTCCTTACTTACGAGTAAGGAAGGAATCCATCCTTCTACATTCCCATGAGTTACTCTATACCACCCATCAGACTTTCCTATCGAAGTAACCTTATCTCCTTTTTTTAATATTGCAACTTCCTTTGAGCCTAGTTTAGGGTTCTGAAAAATAGGGGCTTTTAGACTTTGGATGTAGAGAAGCTCTCTCCCGTAAGCGAGAGAAGATAAAATCAAAATTACAAAAGGACCTCTGACATTCATCCTCTAACCCTCCATCAATATAGATAATTAGAACCTATAAAGACCGTGAAATAATCTGACCTCACATCCTGAATAGCTCTGCTTCCTGATATCACTTGTGCTTCACCTTTTCCATGAACATACATCAAACCTATAGATATGGAGGTATTTTTTGTGAAGTAAGAACCACTAAATGTTATACCGTAGTTATTTATGTTCTCCCTTTGGTCTGTTAAGTACGGATTGAGTTTTGGTGTATTTGAGAGGTCTGTAAAGAAACCAGCCCTCAGGGCAAAGTTATCTTTTATGTAGTATTCTGTTCCTACAGACCAGTTTAACACTTCTTTGTAGTCATCTGTTTTAGTGTAATACAGAGAATCAGCAGATACCAGTAATCTTGGAGAATGAAAGTATGCAACTCCTACCTTAAACTCATAAGGAAGGTCTCTTTTATCTTTTGTCTTGTGAATGTAAAAGTTCACATCATTAACACCAAACCCGGCAGAAGCTATACCCCTGTACGTGTACTGTAATCTGTTTTCAGAATGGAGTAAATAGATTTTTGATGCAGTAAATCCAAAGGAGACTTTGTCTATAGGTGAGATGATCGTTCCCAATATAGGTTTTACACCGTATTCACTAAATGATAAGTATGTATTAGACCATTCAAACTGGCTATCGTTAAGGGTAAGTAGATGGTTTCTTATAATTTTACCAGACCGATAATGGGCGTAAAGGGTTGCTCCCACAGAGATACTGTCAGCCAGTTTTACACTGTAGGATGGCCCTATATTGTATATAGTATCATCATCGTTTATATTTATCGCATATCTGGTTATGTATTTATTTGGGATAGCACTTTTTATATTGTAGAAAATTTGCTCCTGGTCTCTACTTGTGGCATCTACGACAGCGTAAGAGAATGCCAATACACCTGGCCCAAGCTTATGAGCTATACCGAAGAAATTTGGTATCAATTTTGAAGATACTAGATCCCAGTTATTAGCTCCACCGGTGGTTTTAGGAAGAATACTCAAGTAAGATTTTTTAGCTATATGGTAAGCGTTTACGTTGACACTTAACTTATTACCTATCATCAGAGCAAGACCAGCTGGATTGTAGAATGCTCCGGATGGGTCGTCTGCAACAGCTGTATAAGCTCCCCCCATCCCTCCTGCTCTATCTCCAGGTAAGAAATTTCTATAGTGATATTCGTCACCCAAAACCTTTTGAGAGATTATCAACATACAGCCAATAATAAGGGTTCTTTTCATCTTATAGACCTCCAGGTAATATACAATTAAATATATCGTACAGAGTTTCAGTATTTTCAATACACAGTATAGGTAAGCTCTACTGGTTGGCCGTTTTTGATTAGATCCACCTTAAAACTCCTCTCGTTCCTTATTATCTGAAGTATCCGGAAAGCATCCTCTCC
>JAOABC010000009.1 GCA_026418535.1 Hydrogenothermaceae bacterium
GACAGGTTAGATGAAGCGATGGCAGGTGACAACGTAGGAGTATTGCTAAGGGGAATAACAAAGGACGAAGTAGAGAGAGGACAGGTATTAGCCAAGCCAGGGACGATCACCCCTCACAAGAAGTTTAGAGCGCAGGTATACGTGTTGAGCAAAGAGGAAGGAGGAAGGCACACACCATTTTTCTTAGGGTACAGGCCACAGTTTTACATCAGGACAGCGGACATAACGGGGACAGTTACAGCACTACCGGAAGGGCAAGAGATGGTAATGCCAGGGGACAACGTAGAGTTAGAGGTAGAGTTGATGGTTCCAGTGGCTATGGAAGAGCAGATGAGGTTTGCTATCAGGGAAGGTGGAAGGACAGTAGGTGCTGGTGTTGTTACTAAAATACTTGACTAACGAGAGGAAGAGAAGATGCACGAGAAAATCAGGATAAAATTAAAAGCCTTTGACCATAAAGTTCTGGATCAATCTGTTAAGCAGATCGTTGATACTGTAAAGAGAGGTGGTGGGATCATAAGGGGTCCCATCCCCCTCCCTACAGATAGAAGAGTGTGGTGTGTCCACAGATCTCCTCATAAGTTTGAACAGTCCAGGGAACATTTCGAGATGAGGATACATAAAAGATTGATAGATATAGAAAATGCCACACCTCAAACTATAGAGGCTTTGATGGATATAAATTTACCCTCCGGTGTTGACGTAGAAATTAAACTAAGTTAAAAGGAGTGAAGAAAATGCCAAAGGGCATAATTGGAAAAAAGATAGGAATGACTAGAGTTTTTGTCGGTGGGAAGACTGTGCCTGCAACAGTTATACAGGCTGGTCCGTGTCCGGTTGTTAACTTAAGGACTGTTAATAAAGATGGTTATGATGCTGTTATTTTAGGCTTTGGAGAAAGAAAAGAAAAAAATACGCCAAAACCTTTGCTCGCTGTCTTTAAAAAGGCAGGAGTTAAGCCGACTAACGTTTTAAAGGAGTTTCCTCTTAAGGAAGGGGAATCTATACAGGTAGGGCAAGAAGTTAGAGTTGAGGAAGTTTTTGAAAAGGGAGATCTGGTAGACATAACAGGGAAGTCAAAGGGTAGAGGTTTTACCTCTGTTATGAAGAGATGGGACTTTGGAGGATTTCCGAGGTCTCACGGTCATAGATACCATAGAGCTGTGGGTTCTATAGGTTGTAGAACTGAACCCGGTAGAGTATGGAAGACCAAGAGGATGGCTGGCCATTACGGTAATGAAACTATCACAGTCCTCGGCCTTGAAGTTGTAGATATCATTCCGGAGAAGAACGTGATACTGGTAAAAGGCTCTGTTCCCGGAGCTGTAAACTCTACTGTTTACTTAAAATCCAGTGTTATATCTGATAGAAGAAAGGGTAAGCTGAAATTACAAAAATCAAAAGCTCTGTATGTTTAATCATTTGGATGAGGTGAAATAAATGCAGTACAACGTAGTGAATAAAAACAATCAAGAAGTTGGAAAATTAGACTTAAGGGAAGATATATTCAATGTGGAAGTTAATGAAGGGACTGTATGGGAAGTTATAAAATGGCACCTCGCATCGAAGAGAGCCGGAACTGCAAGCACTAAAACGAGAGCGGATGTTAAGGGTTCAAACAGAAAGATATATCCTCAGAAAGGAACAGGTAGAGCAAGGCACGGAGATATAAAAGCTAACATCTTCGTAGGTGGTGGTGTAGTTCACGGTCCACACCCAAGAGATTACTACTTTGCTCTTCCTAAGAAGGTAAGGAAAAAGGTTTTAAAAGGCACACTTTCATTCAAATTAAAAAGCAACGAGCTTATAGTTATTGAAGATTTTGACTTTGAGCAACCTAAAACTAAGAATGCGATAGAAGTGCTAAAAAACTTTGGATGTGAGCAGTCTAAGGTTCTGTTGGTGTTGCCTGATAAATTAGAGAACGTTATCAAATCTTTTAGAAACGTACCGAAGGTAAAAATACTACCTGTTGAAGGTTTGAACAGTTACGACCTTTTAAATGCTGAGAAAGTCTTAATCTTCAAATCAGCTATTGAAAAGATTCAGGAGAGGTTAGGGCAATGAAAACCATCTACGACATAATAAAAAGACCAATTATAACAGAGAAAGCTGTTAAGAATAACGAAAAGAACGGTGTGTTAGTATTCGAAGTAGACATGGATGCAAATAAGATAGAGATTAGGAAGGCTGTAGAAGGAATATTTGGGGTAAAGGTGAAGGACATTAGAACCCTGGTCGTTAAGCCGAAGCCTAAGAGATTTAGTTTTAGGTCTTCAGGGTACAAAAAAGCTTGGAAAAAAGCTATCGTTAGAATAGTATCAGAAAAACCTGTAAACATAGCAGATCTAGAGGTGAAATGAGATGGGAGTTAGAAAGCTAAAACCTGTTACAAATGGAACAAGGCACACTATACTATACGACTTTGCAGAGATTACAAAGTCCGAACCAGAGAAGTCCCTTGTAGAACCTCTTAAAAAACATGCTGGTAGGAACAACCAAGGTAGAATTACAGTAAGGCACAGAGGTGGTGGACACAAGAAGCTGTACAGGATAATAGACTTTAAAAGAGATAAGTTTGGTGTTCCTGCAAAAGTTGCCGCCATAGAGTACGACCCAAACAGGTCTGCAAGGATAGCTTTACTTCACTACTTAGATGGTGAGAAAAGGTACATAATCTGGCCTGAAGGGCTGAAAGTTGGAGATGTTGTTATTTCCGGACCTAATGTTGAGATAAAAATAGGGAATGCTCTTCCTTTGGAGAATATCCCTGTTGGTACATTAGTTCACAATGTTGAGTTGACCCCTGGAAAAGGTGGTCAGCTTGTAAGGTCTGCTGGTATGTCTGCCCAGATACTTGGTAGAGAGGGAGATTATGTCCAGCTGAGACTTCCTTCCGGGGAGATAAGGCTTGCCCATAAGAAATGTATGGCCACTATTGGAGCGGTAGGATTGGCAGAGCATGAGCTTATAGAGTTAGGTAAAGCAGGTAGATCTAGATGGTTAGGCATTAGACCTACGGTTAGAGGAACAGCGATGAACCCTGTCGACCACCCGCACGGTGGTGGAGAAGGTAAGACCTTCGGTAAGCATCCAGTATCTCCTTGGGGACTACCAACTAAGGGATACAAAACTAGAAGGGGTGCTAAGTACTCTGACAAATTTATCATAAAACGTAGAGGTAAATAAAGATGGGTTACAAAGGTAAGTGGAACGAAAGAAATAGAAACCCTTATGTGAACGAGAAGATACTTAAGAAGGTAAGAAAGATGAACGAGAGTGGTGACAGGAAGATAATAAAGGTATGGGATAGAGCTTGTACTATCACCCAAGAGATGGTAGGGCATACAATAGCAGTTTACAATGGACAGAAGTTCATACCAGTGTACATCCAACCAGAGATGGTAGGTCATAAGTTGGGTGAGTTCTCACTTACAAGAACATTTAGAGGACATCCGGATAAATCAGCAAAAACTGTTAAGAAAAAGTAATAGAGAGGAGTAGAAATGGAAAATACGGCAAAAGCTATTTTAAGGTACGCCCATCTTTCTCCCTTTAAGGCAAGACAGGTTATAAACCTTATAAGGGGAAAAGATGTTGCTACAGCCTTAGCTATACTGCAGAGGGTTCCAAAGAAGTCCGCAAGGATAGTTGAAAAACTGCTAAGGAGTGCTATAGCTAATGCAGAGAACAAAGGAATGGATATAGACAACCTCTACGTAGTAAAGATCCATGCAGAACAAGGTCCTATGCTTAAGAGGTATACTCCCAAAGCTCACGGTAGAGCTACGATGATAAGAAGAAGGTTCTCTCATATTTATGTTTATTTGGCTGAAAGAAAAGAGGAGGTGTAGTTGTGGGTCAAAAAGTTCACCCTATAGGGTTCAGGTTAGGTATAACCCAAGATTGGAAATCTAAGTGGTATGCTGACAAGAAAAAGTACACTAAAGCTCTCCACGAAGACATAGCTATAAGGAAGTTTATTGAAGAAAGATATAAGCAGGCAGGTATAGCTGATGTGATAATAGAAAGGCTTGGGGATAAGATAAGGGTAAACGTTGTGGCAGCAAGACCCGGAATAGTTATAGGAAACAAAGGGGCTGAAGTAGAGAGAGTGAACGAGGTCATAAGAAAGATAGCATCTAATAGAGATGTTATTGTTAATGTTTCAGAAGTTAAAAGACCGGAACTAAACGCAAAACTTGTGGCGGAAGATATAGCTCTTCAACTTGAGAGAAGGGTCACTCACAGGAGAGCTATGAAGAAGGCAATAGATGCTGCTATGAAAGCCGGAGCAAGGGGTATAAAGACTCAGGTTGGTGGAAGGATAGGTGGAGTTGATCTTGCCAGAAAAGAGTGGTTCATGGCTGGAAGAATGCCTCTTCAGACTCTGAGGGCGGACGTAGACTATGGAACCGCAAGGGCTTCTACAAAGTACGGGATATTAGGTATAAAAGTCTGGATATACAAGGGTGATAGACTGGAAGGAAAAAGTGAAGAAGTGTTAAAGAAGATCGAAGAAGAACTTCACTCTATCTAAGGAATGTTAAGGAGGTTTGAGATATGTCTTTATTGCAACCTAAGAAAGTTAAATGGAGAAAGCAACAAAGAGGCAGAATGAAAGGTAAAGCCTCAAGGAGAAATAGTGTAGATTTTGGTGAGTATGGTCTTCAAGCTTTAGAACCATGTTGGATGACATCTAGGCAGATAGAAGCTGCAAGGATTGCTATAGTAAGGGAAGCAAAAAAAGGTGCTAAAGTTTGGATAAGAGTGTTTCCTCAAAAACCCATAACAAAAAAGCCAGCGGAAACCCGTATGGGTAAAGGAAAGGGTGATTTAGATCAGTTCGTCGCTGTTGTTAAACCAGGGCATATACTTTTTGAATTGGCAGGTGTTCCAGAAGAGGTTGCAGCGGAGGCTTTCAGAAAAGCAGGTCATAAACTACCTGTAAAAACAAGATTAGTTAAAGCTCAAGAGGTGTAGAGGATGAAAGCGTCAGAACTTAAGAAGTTAACAGAACAAGAACTTAAAGACAAGTTAGTTGAACTAAAAAAGAAACTTATGAATTTGAGATTTCAGAATGCTATCGGCAGTTTGGCAAAAACCAGTAAAATAAGAGAGACGAAAAAAGATATAGCAAGGGTTTTAACTATACTGAATGAAAGAACGTTAAAAAAGGGTTAAGAGGTGAATTAGATGACAGAAACAAAGAAGAATATCAAAGAGTTTGTTGGGATAGTTGTTAGTGACAAGATGGACAAGACAGTAGTAGTTGCTGTTGAGAGAAAGATGTCCCACCCTCTCTACGGTAAACAGATAAAGAAAACTAAAAAATTCCACGCCCATGATGAGGAGAATAGATGTAAAGTGGGAGATGTAGTTAGAATAAGAGAGTTCAGACCTATCTCTAAATTAAAGAGATGGGTAGTTGTAGAGATCCTTAAACAGTAATTGATTTATGTGGAGAAGAATGTTAAAATACTAATTTGCCATTTTACTAAACGAGAGGAGTGCCAGAAATGATACAAAGAGGGACTTACTTAAATACAGCAGACAACTCAGGAGCTAAAAAAGTCCAGTGCATAGGCATACCTGGTAGTGCAAAAAAGATGCATGCTACCGTTGGAGATGTTATAACTGTAACAGTTAAGTCCGCCATACCAAACGGAACAGTCAAGAAGGGGAAAGTGTACAAAGCTGTCGTCGTAAGAACAAAGAAAGAAATAGCAAGACCGGATGGAAGTTATGTTAAGGCTGAGGATAATGCTGTTGTTCTTCTCAACAACCAGTTAGAGCCAATAGGAACCCGTATACTTGGTCCAGTTTGTAGAGAACTAAGGTTAAAGGGCTTTTACAGGATAATATCCTTGGCCCCGGAGGTAATATAAATGCTTAAACTAAGAAAGGGAGATAAAGTAGTAGTTTTGTCTGGTAAAGATAAAGGGGAAGTAGGAAAGATTAAAGCTATACTAAGAAAGAATGGTAAAGTAAGGGCAATTGTGGAAGGCGTGAACATAGTAAAAAAGCATTTAAAGAAGATAGAAGGTGTAAGAGAAGGTGGCATATTTGAAGTTGAGAAGCCCGTGGATATTTCCAACCTGGCTTACTACGACGAAAAGGTCGGTAAACCCGTTAAGGTTGGTTTTAAAATCAGTTTAGAAGGGGAAAAGGTTGTTAAATACAGAATCAACAAAAAGACAGGTGAAATAATAGACAAAGTCTGGGAAAAAATTAAAAAAGAGGTATAGCGGATGGCTGTCGTAGCAAAATACAAACCAAGACTTCAAAAGAAGTATGAGGAAGAAGTTGCCAAAAAGTTGATGGGAAGGTTTAACTATAAAAGTCCTATGGAGATACCGAAGATAAAGAAAATAGTCATAAATATGGGTATAGGTGAAGCTGTTGGTGACATAAAACAGCTTGATAGAGCTATGGAGGACTTAGTAGCTATAGCAGGACAAAAGCCTGTTATAACTAGAGCTAAGAAGTCTGAGGCTGCTTTTAAACTAAGGAAAGGTATGCCTGTAGGTCTAAAGGTCACTCTCAGAAAGGATAGGATGTGGGACTTTCTTGATAAGCTCATATCTGTTGCTCTACCGAGGGTTAGAGACTTTAGAGGCTTAAACCCAAAGTCCTTTGACGGAAGGGGAAACTACGCTTTTGGTATAAGTGAGCAGATTATATTCCCGGAGATAGACTACGACAAAGTGGATAGGATCAGAGGTATGGATATTATTATTGAAACATCTGCAAAGAATGATGAAGAAGCTCTATGGCTTCTTGCTCTTATGGGATTGCCTATAAGAGTTTCATAACCGAAGGAGGAAAAGTGTATGGCACGTAAATGTTTAGTAGTTAAATCTTTTCAGAAGAAGTCAAAGTTCAAGACTAGAGTTCACGCAAGATGTCCTCTCTGTGGAAGACCAAGAGGTTTTATAAGGTACTTTAACATGTGTAGGATATGTTTCAGAGAAAAAGCATCCAAGGGAGAAATCCCAGGCATTAAAAAAGCAAGCTGGTAGGAGGATGAAATGATAACGGACCCGATAGCTGATATGATAGCTAGGATAAACAATGCAATAAAAGCCAGAAAAGATGAGGTCTCTGTTCCAGAGTCTAAAATAAAGTTAAAAATAGCTGAGATACTGAAGAGGGAAGGTTACATAGAAGATTTTGTCGTTTCTGAAGAAAATAAAAAAGGAAGCCAAGGTACTCTGATAATAAAACTAAAGTATCTTGGCAGAAGAAACACCAGGCCAGCTATATCAAAAATCGAGAGAGTATCTAAACCAGGTTTAAGAAAGTATGTTTCTATAGAGAAACTTCCCTATGTCCAAAAAGGGTTGGGTATAGCTATCTTAACCACCAACAAGGGTATACTTACAGACCATGAAGCTCGTTTAAACAGGGTAGGCGGAGAGATAATCTGCTACGTTTGGTAAAAACTAAAAGGAGGCTCAGATGTCAAGGATAGGTAAAAAACCGATCGATATACCAAAGGGTGTTGAGGTTGATATCCAGCCTGGCAATACTGTAGTAGTGAAAGGTCCAAAAGGGACTCTTACGAATAATTTTCACAGAGATATAGTTATTAAAAAAGAAGATGGTAAGATCGTTATTGAAAGAAGGGGAGAGGATAGTTTTAGTAGAGCTGTTCATGGAACTGCAAGGGCTATACTGGCTAATATGGTAAAGGGTGTCTCTGAAGGTTTTGTTGAAGAGTTAGAGATAGTGGGTATTGGTTACAGGGGTGCTGTAAAGGGTAAGAACTTAGAGCTCTCTCTTGGATTCTCTCATCCGGTTGTCTATGAGATTCCGGAGGGTATACAGATAACGATGGAAGGAACTAACATTATAAAGGTTTCCGGTATAGACAAGCAGAAAGTAGGTCAAACAGCTGCGGAAATTAGATCCTTTAGGGAACCGGACCCTTACAAAGGAAAGGGTATAAGGTATAAAGGAGAAGTCATCAAGCTAAAGGCTGGTAAAACTGTAGGTAAAGGTAAAAAATAGTAAGAGGTGAAGTGATGGCGGTTAAAACAAGAAGAGAAGGTAGAATAATAAGGCATAAGAGAATAAGAAAAAAGATATTCGGAACATCTGAGAGACCAAGACTCGCTTTCTATAGGAGTTTGAACGCTCTCTACGCTCAGCTAATAAACGATGAGACAGGGGAAACGATCCTCTCTTCTTCAACTATAGATAAGGGCTACGTAGAGAAGTTTGGAAAGAGAAGTGGAAAGTCTATCCAAGATGCTGTCAATTTAGGAAAGCATCTCGCCGAGAAGGCAAAAGAGAGAGGTGTAGTGAACATAGTGTTTGATAGAGGTGGTTTTTTGTATCACGGAAAAGTTAAAGCCTTTGCTGATTCTTTAAGAGAAAATGGACTAAACTTTTAAGAGGAGAAAAGTATGGGTGTTAAGAACATCGAAAAGTTGATAGAGCAGAGAATAAAAGAGCATCCAATAAATCCGGACGAGCTAACACTTATAGAGAAAACTGTTGAGATAAGAAGGACCACCAGGGTTATGGAGGGTGGAAGAAGGTTCTCTTTCAGCACCTTAGCTATAGTAGGTGATGGTAATAGTCATGTAGGTTATGGACATGGTAAAGCAAGGGAGGTACCACCATCTATAGCTAAAGCTATAGCAGACGCTAAGAAGAGGCTTATAAAGATACCTATCATAGATGGTACTATCCCTCACGATGTTATAGGAGAGTACGACTCTGCTGTGGTTCTCTTAAAGCCTGCCAGAAGAGGAACAGGTGTCGTTGCAGGCGGACCTATGAGACCAGTTTTAGAGCTTGCTGGTATTACTGATATCTTAACTAAGATAATAGGAAGAACAACTAATCCGAACGCTGTTGTAAGAGCTACTTTTGACGCCTTTTTAAAGCTCAAGTCTCCGGATCAAGTTAGCAAGATAAGAGGATTAGAAGAAGAGAAGATCTTAAAGAAATACAAGATATACGCAGGAGGTATACCGGTAAGATGAAGATAAAGGTTAAGCTTGTCAGAGGATTAATTGGGAAGAAAAAAGATCAGATACAGGCTCTAAGATCTCTTGGTCTGAAAAAGATATATCAAGAGAGAATACTGGAGAAGAACCCCATGGTGTGTGGGAATTTAGAAAAGGTAAAGCACTTAGTAAAAGTGGAGGAAGTTGAGTAATGAAGTTACATGAGTTAAAGCCAAATAAAGGAGCTACACATAGAAAGAAAAGAGTTGGTAGAGGTACAGGTTCCGGCCATGGAAAGACCTCTACAAGAGGAGAGAAGGGTCAGACGTCTAGAGCTGGAGATTCAAAAGTTCCTGCAAGATTTGAAGGTGGGCAAACTCCTTTCATAATGAGGATCCCGAAGAGAGGTTTTATAAACCCTAATAAAAAGGAGTATGAGATAGTAAACCTAAGCTCTATCGAATCTAAATTTAATGATGGTGATGAGGTTACCCCTGAAAAACTGGTCGAAAAAAGTCTAGTGAAGAAAGGTATCTGTGTTAAGATACTGGCTAATGGAGATATAACCAAAAAGTTAACTGTAAAGGCTAACGCATTCTCTTCTTCTGCCAAGTCCAAGATAGAAGCTACTGGTGGTTCTGTTGAAGTTATAGAATAAAACTGTGTTTAAGACGGAGAAAAGTTGACAGAAACCCTAATAAAGATATTCCAGATAAAAGAGTTAAGATCTAAGATAATTTTTACAGCTCTGATGTTCGCGGTTTATAGGCTCGGAACGCATATTCCGGTTCCGGGTATAGACTCTATCTCTCTTATGAATTACTTCAACTCTGCAGGTGGGGCTCTTTTTAACATATATAACCTCTTTTCTGGAGGTGCATTAGGTAGGTTTTCTATCTTTGCTCTTGGTGTTATGCCGTATATCTCAGCCTCAATCATAATGCAACTTATGACCGCCGTACTTCCTTCTTTAGAGAGATTACAAAAAGAAGAAGGAGAGTACGGTAGATGGAAGATATCTCAGTACACTAGATATTTAACTATAGCTATAGCTTCTGCTCAGTCCTTTGGTCTGTCTCTCTGGTTAACTACGATAAAGACAGAAACAGGTCTCTCTTTAATATCAATCAATTCAGTATCATTTGTTGTCACTACTACTGTGATAGTAACTACAGGTACTGTTTTCTTGATGTGGATAGGAGAAAAGATTACAGAGTTTGGTATTGGTAATGGTATATCTATGATAATCTTGGCCGGGATTGTAGCTGAAGTAATTCCTGCAATCATACATACCTATCAGCTTTTAAAGGTGGGAGAGTTGTCTGTCTTGACGATGGCTGTTGCTGTAATGGTTATAGTGATGGTTGTTGCAGGTATAGTTTACATACAGGAAGCAGAGAGGAGGATCCCCATAAACTACGCAAGGAGGAATGTCGCCCTTATGTCTTCAGCCAGTTATCTTCCTTTTAAGCTAAACCCTTCCGGGGTTATCCCTATAATCTTTGCTGTGGCAATCTTGATGTTTCCTGCAACCATAGCACAGTTTTTTGCTCAGAGTAGTAAAGTAGCTCAAGTTATAGTAGATGCTCTCTCCCCTCATAGTTACATATACTTTGGTTTATATGTAGCTCTCATAGTGTTCTTCTCATATTTCTATACTGCTATCTTGATCAATCCTGTTGATATCGCTGATAACCTTCGGAGAAGCGGTGCTTTTATACCTGGGGTAAGAGCAGGAAGTCATACTGTGGAGTACATAAACTTTGTCCTTACCAGGTTAATTTTAGCTGGTTCTGTCTTTTTGGCATCTATAGCCATACTGCCGATGCTCCTTATAAAGTGGTTAAACGTGCCTTTTTATTTTGGTGGAACATCAGCACTGATAGTAGTAGTGGTTGCCTTGGATACCATTCACCAGATAGAAGCTTATCTGTCTATGAAGAAATACGAAGGTTTCTTAAGGAGAGATAGAGATGTCTAAAACTATAGTATTCTTAGGTCCACCAGGAGCAGGAAAAGGTACACAATCTGCTCTGCTGATGGAGAGACTTTCTTTTATACAAATATCCACAGGAGACTTACTCAGAGAAGCTACAAAGAATCAAACTCCTCTGGGTTTACAGGTAAAAAGCTATATGAACGAAGGAAGGTTGGTCCCAGATGAGCTTATAGTAGGATTGATAGAAGAAAAGCTGGAGGAGTTCTCCCAGAGTAATATAATCTTTGACGGTTTTCCAAGGACTTTAAACCAAGCTAAGGCTCTAGATGAACTGCTCTCAGAAAAAGGGAGAGTTTTAAACCGTGTAATTTTGTTTGAGATAAATGATGAAGAGCTGATAAGAAGATTATCTGGAAGGAGGGTTTGTCAAAACTGTGGAGCAGTATATCATGTGATGTACAACTCTCCAAGAGAAGAGGGTGTCTGTGATAAGTGTGGTGGAACGCTTATCCAGAGAGATGACGATAGAGAAGAGGTTATAAGAAATAGATTAAGTGTTTACCATAGTCAGACTGCTCCTTTGATAGACTACTATAGGGAAAAGTTAGTATCTATGGATGCTACTAGTGATAAAGAATCTATTTACAATAAAATAGCTTCTGTGTTATAATTTTCATTTGCAAAAATGATAGAGCTAAAGACTAAGGGAGATATAGAAAAGCTTAAAGTTGCAAACAAAATTGTAGCTGAGATTTTAGAGATAGTTAAGGATGAAATTAGGCCAGGTGTTTCTGCGAAGCATTTGGACGATATCGCAAGAGAAGAGGCTTATAAGAGAGGTGTTAGACCCTCATTTTTGGGTCTTTATGGGTTCCCAGCCTCTCTGTGTGTTTCCATAAACGAAGAGGTAGTTCACGGTATTCCCACAGAAAACAAGATCATAAAAGAAGGGGACGTGGTAAGTATAGATTTTGGAATTGAATACGAAGGGTGGTACGGTGACGCAGCTCTAACTGTTGCAGTTGGAGATGCGAGTGATAGGAAAAAAAGGCTTATAGAGGGTGTTGAGAAGTCTCTCTATGAAGGGATTAATGTTTGTGTTCCCGGAAATACTCTGAAAGATGTGGCAAGAGCTATAGAGAAAGTCTTAGCGGATTACAGGCTTACTCCCGTGTGTGATTACGGCGGACATGGGATAGGCAGAAAGCCCCATGAAGAACCTCATGTTACAAACTGTATAGGTAATGCTGAGAATATAGAGATAGTTGAAGGTATGGTTCTGGCTATAGAGCCTATGGCTTACCTTGGTAAGGGTAAGATCAGGAAATTAAAAGATGGATGGACTGTGGTCACATCTGATAAGACCCATGCTGCTCACTTTGAGCATACAGTGGCTATCTATGGTGGAAAAGTAGAAATATTATCGAAGGTAGATTGAATATGGCTAAGAAGAAAGAGCAACAAGAGAAAGAGAAAGGAATAGTTCTAGAAGGAACTATAGTGGAAGCTTTGCCAAACGCTATGTTTAAAGTTCAGCTGGAGACAGGCCATGAAGTTTTGGCTCATGTTTCCGGAAAGATGAGAATGCACTTTATAAAGATTCTTCCAGGGGATAAGGTGAAAGTGGAACTGTCTCCTTATGACCTTAGTAGAGGACGAATTATATTTAGAATTTAGGAGGAATACCAGTGAAAGTGAGAACTTCCGTAAAACCAAGATGTGAGAAGTGTAGAATTATCAAGAGAAAAGGTAGAGTTATGGTTATCTGTGAGATAGCGAAACACAAACAAAAACAAGGTTAAGGAGGCTATAAAAGATGGCTCGTATAGCAGGTGTTGATTTACCAGATAAGAAAAGGTTAGAAATAGCCTTAACCTATATCTACGGTATAGGTAAGATAAGAGCGAAAGAGATACTTGAAAAGACAGGTATAGATGGAATGAAAAGGGTCGGTGAGCTTACTCCAGATGAGCTCAACACGATAAGAAAGTTTATAGAGCAGAATTACAAAGTTGAGGGTGATTTGAGAAGAGAAGTAGCCGTTGCTATTAAAAAATTAGTTGATATGGGATGTTACAGAGGAATAAGACACAGAACAGGTCTTCCTGTAAGAGGACAAAGAACTAAAACAAACGCCAAAACAAGAAAAGGTAAGAAGAGAAAATAGAGAGGAGTGAAAGATGGCAAAAAAGAGAAAAGTCACTAAAAAAGTAAAAAGGACGGTAATATCTGGAATAGTTCACATCCAATCAACATTTAACAATACGATAGTAACTATTACTGATAAAGAAGGGAATGTCCTTACTTGGGCATCTGGTGGAACGGAGGGTTTTAAAGGAACAAGGAAGAATACTCCATACGCAGCTCAGTTAGCAACTCAGAAGGCTGTAAAAAGAGCCATGGATGAGTATGGTCTTAGAGAGGTTGAGGTTTGGGTAAAAGGTCCCGGGGCTGGTAGGGAGCCTGCCATAAGAACATTAGCTGCAGCTGGACTTCAGATAAAAGCTATCAGAGACGTTACCCCTATACCTCACAACGGGTGCCGTCCACCAAGTAAAAGGAGGGTTTAATAGATGGGCAGATATTTAGGACCTTTAACAAAAATAAGCAGAAGATTAGGAGTTTTTGTAGGCGGCGATATTGATTCTTTCCAGAAAAGGAACTTTCCTCCAGGACAACATGGAAGAACACAAGGAAGGAAGAAGCTCTCTGACTATGGAATGAGGTTGCAGGAAAAGCAGAAGCTAAAGTTTCTGTACGGTGGATTGAGAGAAGGGCAGTTTAGAAGATACTTTGAAGAGGCTGCCAAAACTGCAGGAAACACAGGAGTAGTTCTACTTCAACTCTTAGAGAGAAGGTTGGATAACGTGGTCTACAGGTTAGGTTTTGCCACAACTAGAAGACAGGCAAGACAACTTGTAAAACACGATCATTTCTTAGTTAACGGTCAGAAAGTAGATATCCCTTCTTACAGGGTAGATGCCGGAGATGTTATAGAAGTTAGAGATAAGAGTAGAAATCTTGCTATTCTTAAAGAGAATTTAGAGAAGAAAGACCCAAGGTCTGTTCCTAACTGGCTTAAACTTGATAGAGAAAATATGAGAGGAAAAGTAGTAGAGATTCCTCAAGAGATAGAGTTAGAGATACCTGTTAAAGTCCAGTATATTATCGAGTTTTACTCTATGTAATAGATCCCAAAACCGCCTGCTGGGAATGGGGTCAAAAGGGCGGATAACAAATACCCCAGCACCGGTTTTTCTAGCCGGTTTAGGAGTGGTGAATGCCATCTATGGATTTTGTTATGCCAACTAAGATATACTGGGACGAGGCTACTAAGACTGATACATTCGGAAAACTGTATGTAGAGCCTTTAGAGAGAGGTTATGGTATAACGATAGGTAATGCTCTAAGGAGAGTGTTCCTATCCTCTTTGCCAAGTGGTGCAATAACAGCTGTCAAAATCTACGGAGCTTTCCATGAGTTTACAACATTAGAGGGAGTAAAAGAGGATATAACAGAGATTATACTAAATCTGAAAGAGATAAAGCTGAAAGTTGATGAGAGTATAGAGAGAGACTTTGGTATACTAGAGTTTGAGGGTCCCGGGAGGATCTATTCTAAAGATATTAAACTACCAAACGGTATCGAAATGGTTAATCCAGATGTATACATAGCCACCGTTACGGAGAGTGTAAAGATCCAGATGGAGTTCAGGATAGAAAGAGGAAGAGGCTACGTAACTGTTGAAGAGATGGAAGAGCAGGCAGAGATAGGGTGGATAAACATAGATGCCTCTTTTTCTCCTATAAAGAACTGTACTTTTTATGTTGAACCAACAAGAGTTGGTGGCAGGACAGACTACGATAAACTTGTGATAGAGATAAACACTGATGGGACTATAACCCCGGATGAGGCTCTTTCTAAAGCATCTACCATGTTGATAGAACACTTTACTCTCCTACAGAAACCTACTGTTAGAAAGGCACAAGCTATAAAGAAAGCTGTTGTAACAAAGCCGGAAGAACTGAAGATAGAAGAGGATAAGCTTTCCTTGGCTATAGACGAACTGGAGATATCATCAAGAGCAGTAAACACCCTAAGGAAGTTAGGTATAAACACGATAGGAGACCTTGTTAAACTCTCAGCGGATGATCTTAAAGAGGCTAAGAGTATTGGACGAAAGGCCTTGAAAGAGATAATAGATGCCCTTGCTGAGATGGGGTTAGAGTTGGCACCATCTAAATCTCAAGATTAGGAGGAAAGGTTATGCGTCATAGAGTAAAGACAAAAAGTTTTCACAGACCTAAAGAACAGAGAGAAGCTCTCTTTATAAACCTTGCAAAGAGCCTGATAGAACACGGTAGAATACAAACTACTACACAGAAGGCTAAAGCCCTCAGGTCTTTCGTAGAGAAGCTTGTAACCTTAGCAAAAGAGGATACTATCCACTCTAAGAGGCTTCTAACCCAAAGACTTAGAGGAGACATAAAGTCTGCCACTAAGCTATACAAAGAGATAGCTCCCCTCTTCAAGGACAGAAATGGTGGCTATACAAGAATTTACAAATTAGAAAGGAGAAGAGTGGGAGATGGTGGAGAAGAGTCTATAATTGAGTTTGTGGATTTCCCTGGAAAGTAATCTATGATAGAGATAAAATGGGCGGTATTTAACTTACTAAACACCGCCCTTGAAATCTATAAATGGATACTTATCCTATCAGCTCTTATATCTTTTGTAAATCCAGACCCATACAATCCTGTTATTAAATTTCTAAGGTCAGTAACAGAGCCAGTTTACCGAAGAATTAGGTCTGTAGTTCCGACTGTTTACTACAATGTAGATTTTGCCCCTATGATGGTCATACTTCTAATCTACTTTGTTCAAACCTTTATCCTACCTTATTTACTCCTTTGATTCTCACTCAAATGTATACCCTGTTTTCTTCAGTCTTATGTATCCTACTAAGAGGAATACAAAGTCTATACTGAATATGGATATATATGGGATTTTTCCCCCTTCAGAGATCGTTGTAATCAAAGCAGTTCCATACCAATAAACAATTATAGACAAAAATCCGATAGACACTTTGTAATAATCTCTTTCCCAGAAGAAGCTGATAGAAAACAGGGTCAAGACGAGAGGGGAGATTAAAGTTGCCAACTTCTGGAAGAGTTTACTCCAGAGGTATGAAGACTCATAACCATACTTTTTAGCAAGAGTTGCCACCTTGTATATATCTGTCAGTGAAATGGGCTTTTTAGATTTTGCAAGCCTGTATATATCTTTAGCACTTATGGGTATATCCATTTTTCTCGTTTCTTTAAACTGGTTTATATTTATCTCTGACATGGAGTTTATCTCTATCAACCTTGAATTTTCCAGTGTCAAGGTTTTTCCTTCAAGGGAGAAGTTTTCAGCCTCAGCTCTCTTTATAGGCTTGAGCTCATCATCAAATTCTATCAATAATAGTCCTTTCCCGGTTTTACTGGAAAAGTCATAGATATCAAAGTATAGGAAAGAGTTCTCTTTCAACCTCAACCATAGGTTGTAGGCTATAGCTTTTTGGTTCTCTTCCGGAATGTTCTTTAACTTCAGGTATATATTCTCATAGATAGGGACCGTTTTGGGCATAACAAGTTCTAAATTTACTAGTTGTAGGAAGGTAATAGCTATGGATAAAAGCAAAAACTTGGAGTTCAAGTAGTTTATTGGTATGCCATTTGTCAGTATTGGATAGATCTCCTTACTTCTCTTTAAATCAAGGATAAGTATAAAAGTGGCTACAAGGAGAGAGATTGGAACTATGTAGTAAGAGTTTTCCGGCATCTTTAAGAGAATATAGAGAGTTATAAGCTTTAGATCTACATCTTTTACCTTTCGGAGAAGCTCTATCAGTTCTATAAGTCCGGATACAAGAGTAAAAGAAGGGAGTATTATAAGGAAATATAGAGTTATTTTGGTATATAAGTATCTATCTAATATTTTCATCTTTAGTATATCAAGGCTGTCAAGAAGTAGTCGAATATCAGTATCAGGACAGAGGCTACAACAACAGCTGTGGTAGTGCTCCTACCTACCCCTTCTGCTCCACCTCTAGTTATATATCCGAAGTATGCAGTTATTATGCTCAATGTTCCTCCAAAGAAGGATGCTTTATATAGGCCACCCAGTATATCCTTTGTCTCTGTAAAATCTTTTAGTTTTTCCCAATACATATAATCGTTAACTCCGTATAGGTAAACTGCTGTAAAGTAACCACCTATAACCCCTGCTATGTATGATAGTATAGTGAGGGCAGGAAGCGTCACTGTTGCTGCTACAAGCCTTGGGGCGATAAGGTATCTAAAAGGATTTACTGCCATCACCTCAAGAGCATCTATCTGCTCTGTTATCCTCATGGTTCCTATATTTGCTGCTATTGCAGAGCCAGACCTTGCGGTAACGAGTAAAGCTACTAAAACGGGAGATAACTCCCTTGATAAGGATAAGGATACCAGAGCGCCTATGAGATACTCTGCGTTGAACTTGTGGAAAGTTGGGTATGTCTCTACTACCAGAACACCTCCTGTAAAGAACCCTGTGAGAATTATAAGAAGCGAAGCGTTAACTCCTATCTCTTCCATATACTTTAGGATATGTTTTACTTTTGGTGGTTTAGAAAGAGTCACAAGTAGTGTTTTTAAGAGAAAGGAAGTAATCTCTCCAGTATGTTCTATAAACTTAAGCAGTTGCATCAGAACTCAACTCCATCCTCATTCTCGTTTATCTCATAGTCTTCAAATTCCTCTTCTATTATATCACTGCCTTTAGGGGCCAAATTTTCAAATTTGGTTATCTCTTTTATGAATGCTAAGTTCACTACACCTGTAGGCCCGTTCCTCTGCTTTGCTATTATAATCTCTGCCAATCCCTCTTCTTGAGGAGTTGGGTTCTTCTTGTAGTATTCAGGCCTGTGGATGAACATGACCAAGTCTGCATCCTGTTCAATAGCTCCAGATTCTCTTAAGTCTGCTAACTGTGGTCTCTTATCAGACCTCATCTCAGCCTGTCTTGACAACTGTGCCAGGGCTATTATGGGAATGTTAAGTTCCTTCGCCAGAGCTTTTAGGTTCCGGGATACCTCTGCCACTTCCTGCTGCCTGCTCTCCGACCTTCTTCCAGAGGACACAAGCTGTAGATAGTCTATCACTATGAGTTTTATATCTGTGTCTTTCTTCAGCCTCCTTGCTTTTGCTTTAAGGTCCAAGATAGATATTGATGCTGTATCGTCTATGTACAAAGGAGCTCTCATCATCTTTAAAGCGAAATCCGTTATCTCCTCCAGTTCTTCTTTAGACAGGAAGCCGGATCTTATCTTTCTTAAGGGTATTCTCGTTTCTTCCCCTAAAAGTCTCATAGCTATCTGTTCTTTAGACATTTCTAGGGAGAAGAAGGCTGTGGGGATACTGTTTAATATGGAAAGATGGTGAAGGATGGACAGCCCGAAAGACGTCTTCCCCATACCAGGTCTTGCAGCTACTACTACTAGGTCCCCGGGATGAAATCCTGTAGTTAGTCTGTCTATGTCGTAGAATCCTGTAGGTATACCGGTGATAACTGTCTCCTTTTTTGCAAGTTCGTTTATAATCGAGAGCGTTTCTTTTATAACATCTGAGAGAGAGTAGTAGGGAGTTATCTCTTTGTTTTCTGTTATCTGGAATATAAGATTCTCTGCCTCCTCTAAAAGACTGTCTATATCCTTAGGTTTGCTTTTTGCTTTCTGTATTATGGTCTGGGATGTCTGGATAAGGGCTCTTAGAATTTTCTTCTCTCTTAGACTGTCTATTAACTGTGGTAAGATTGAGGGTGGTGATGCCTCCTCTATCAGTCTTATTATGTAGTCTAAACCTCCTGCTTTGTCGTAATTTTCTGTCTTTTCCAGATATATCTTTATAGTGTTTGGCTCTATGAAGTTTCCATCAGAGTATATAGAGAAAAGTGTAATGTATAGTGTCCGGTTTTTTTCAGAGAAGAAGTCCTCTGGTTTTAATCTTGAAAATGCCAGATCTAAATTTTCTGGAAAAGATATTATAGAACCAAGGACGGCTCTCTCTAACTCTTCATCGTAGGGTAAAGAGAGCCCATCCTTTAAATTTTCCATTACTCTTGAGGGACTACATCAACTTTTATAGAAGCGGATACCTCTGGGTGTAATCTCAGCTGTATAGTGTAACCACCAAGATTCCTGATAGGGTTTCTGAGCATGACTTTTTTCCTATCTATATCAAACCCTTTCTCCTTTAGTTTTTCAACTATATCAGCTGTAGTAACAGAGCCATACATTTTTCCGGTGACACCAACAGGCCTAGATATCTCTATCTGTGTTCCATCTATCTTTTTCGCTAGCTCCACAGCTCTTTCTTTCTCTTTCTCTAACTTCCTTGCTTTCTGGGTTAAGAGGTTCTGGATGTGTCTGATGTTCTCTTGGGTAGCTTCCACAGCCAAACCTTTAGGTAGAAGATAGTTTCTTGCAAAACCTCTTTTTACTTCTACCGTATCTCCAAAACTTCCCCAACCTTCAACATCTTTCACGAGTATAACCTTCATCTTTCTTTTAGCCTCCTTTTACATTACTATGTAAGGAATTAGAGCAAGTTGTCTTGCTCTCTTTATCTCTACAGTTAACTTCCTCTGATGACGGGCACATGTTCCAGATATTCTCCTAGGAGTTATCTTCCCTCTCTCTGATATAAACTCTTTTAGAACTTCCACGTTTTTGTAATCTGGTTCCACTTTTTCAGCACAGAACTTACAGAACTTTTTCCTTTTCTGAAAGAAAGGTTTATTTTGAGTTTGGCTTGCCATATTTTCCTCCTTTAATTTTTTTTACCACGGGATATCTTCGTCTATATTCTCAGAATCTATATCTAACTTAATACTTTCTTCGTTTATCTCTGAATCTACGTTCTTGGACACAGGTTTAGAGATGATGGAGACTCTATCAGCCACTATCTTTACCTTGCTCCTTTTTTCACCACTCTGACTCTCCCACTTGTCCTGTCTCAGAGAACCCTCGAGTAGCACCTGGTAACCTTTACTTAATGTACTAGCTACTCTTTCTGCAACGTTCCCGTAAGCTTCTACATCGAAAAAGTAAGACTCTTCTTGCCATTCTCCATTTTTGCTCTTATATCTTCTATTTACCACTATTGTGAATGATGTAATCTGCATACCACTAGCTAAGAACCTGACTTCTGGGTTTCTGGAAAGTCTACCTACGAGTAATACTTTGTTTAACATAGAACTCTCTCCTTAAGAAACCTGCTCTTGAGACACATTTGACTTCTTCAACTTTACGTTTAAGAACCTGATAACAGCTTCATCTATCCTTAGGTTATACTCTAGGATAGATGGTAGGTTAGAGTTTTTTGAAGCATAGTTTATCAGGTAGTAGTAACCTGAGTTGAATTTCTGGATCGGGTAAGCAAGGTTCTTTCTACCCCACTTCTGGAGTTCTAGCACTTCTCCACCGTTCTGTTGGATCAAAGACTGGATAATCTCTAACTTTGAAGCCAACTCCTCTTCTGAAAGGCTTGGCTTCAGGACAAACACCAACTCATACTGTCTCATCTAAAACCTCCTTTTGGATGATTTTTATCAGCCTTCCCTAAAAAGGGAAAGCAAGGATTAAACTAAACTTCTATTACAGAAGTTCATAGCCTTATCTACACCGTATTTTAATACATTAACTATACACTCTTCACAGTGGGCTATCACCTTCTCCGCCAGTAGTTTCTCTTCCTTGCTAAAAGGTGAAAGGACATAGTTAGACACATCTCTCTTATCAGAGGGTCTTCCTATCCCTATCCTTAACCTTGGGAAATCCTCTGTTCTTATAAGCTCTATAATAGATCTCATTCCTCTGTGCCCACCACTAGAGCCATTTTTCCTAAGTTTTACTACTCCAAGCGGCAAGTCTAAGTCGTCGTAAACTACAAGAACATTTTGAGGAGATATACTATAGTCCTTTATTATGTTCAGGACAGCATTTCCACTTAAGTTCATGTATGTCTGGGGTTTAGCTAATAGAACACCTTCCTCTTCACACTGGTAAAGATGGGAGAAACACTTCTCCTTTCTTTTTCCGCTGTCAAATCTCTTTAAAAGAGCATCTATTACCATAAAGCCTATGTTATGTCTAGTCTCTTTGTACTCTTCTCCCGGATTCCCCAGACCTACTATAGCCTTTACCATAAGATACCATTATCCCGTAGCTTCTTCAGTATAAGGCTCTTCAGGCTCAGATAGAACCGCAACGGTTTCATCAGGATGGGTCATAATTCTAACACCTTCTATAGGAGGTATATCTCTTACGTGTAGAACTTCACCAAGTCCTAGGTTAGATACATCTATCTCTATCTTCTCCGGAATGTTCTTAGGAGTTGTCCGTATAACTATGGAATGTATGTGTGGTTCGAATATACCACCGAGCTCTAAACCTTTAGGCTTTCCAACAAACTCAACAGGCACCTCTACATCTATCTCTAACCCTTGGGTTACCTCGTATAGGTCTAAGTGTATTGGCTTATCTCCTAAGTAGTTATACTGCACATCTTTCAGTATGCAAAGTTTTGGGTTCTCGTCATCCTCTACTATAACGTTGATAAAGAACAGCCCTTTAGGTCTCTTTAGAAAGTCTTTTTTGTTTACGTATACAGATACGTTTGAATGTCCTTTTCCGTATAACTCAGCTGGAAGGTAGCCTTCTTTCCTTTTTTGCTTAATCTCTGATTTCGTTCCCTTAATTCTCTTCAGAGCTTTCCATTCTATAGTTTGGATCATACCTTGCCTCCTGTGTTTAAATTTAAACAGAAAGAAATTATACCATAATTAATCAAAAAATTAAAATATGTTATAATACTGTTTTGCAATTTTTGAAAAAAGGAGGAAATTATGGCAAAGCTTAAGATGAAGACTAATAGGACAGCTGCTAAGAGGTTGAAGATTACAGCTTCCGGAAAAGTTAAGTACACTAAAGGTGGTGTTTCTCATTACAACACTAAGAAGTCTTCCAAAAGGAAGAGACAAGGAAAGAAGCCTCAATATGTTCCTGAATGTATAGAGCACAGAGTAAAAGCACTACTGCCAAACACTTAAATTAAAAAGGAGGTAGAGATATATGAGAGTAAAGGGTCCATCTTCGAAGAAACATAAAAAGAAGATACTAAAGCTTGCAAAAGGATACTATGGACAGAAACACAGGTCCTACAGGAGAGCTAAAGAGCAGGTTATGCACTCTCTTACCTACGCTTATAGAGATAGGAGGGATAGAAAAAGACAGTTCAAGTCTCTTTGGATAATAAGGATAAACGCAGCTGCAAGGCTAAACGGCCTCAGCTACAGTCAGTTTATAAACGGTCTTAAAAAGGCAGGGATAGAGCTTAACAGGAAAGTGTTGGCTGATATGGCGGTAAACGATGCTGAAGCTTTCACAAAATTAGCCCAAACAGCAAAAGAAGCTTTAACTGTTTAAAAGGAGATATGCCTTGGAACTTTTAGCCCGACTTCTAAATATTGGAGAAGAAGCGAGGAAGGAGATAGAGTCAGTAGAAGATATGAACTCACTTAACCAGGTAAGGGTTAAGTACCTGGGCAAAAAGGGTGCCATCACCTCTATACTCAAATTTCTAGGCTCTCTCTCTCCCGATGAGAGGAAAGAAGTTGGGCGGGTTGCAAACCAGGTAAAGGACAGTTTAGAAGATCTCTTTAAACAGAAAGAAGGATCCATAAAATCTAAGGTTTTACAGCTAAAGTTAGAAGAGGAAAGGATGGATATCACTCTCCCACACTCTTGGAGGAAGATGGGATACTCCCATCCGGTTATAGCCACCTTAAATGAGATAACTACTATCTTCGTTTCTATGGGGTTCAGTGTTGAGAGTGGTCCAGAGGTAGAGTTTGAGGATTATAACTTTACTATGTTGAACATTCCGGAGTACCATCCTGCAAGAGATATGCCTG